>NZ_QMDX01000003.1:200072-375434 GCF_007421925.1 Haloglomus irregulare | reverse complement strand
GTCGACATGATCGTGGACATGAGCGAGGACTCACGCATCGAGGTCGACGGCGAGGTCGTCCAGCGGAACGGCACCTTCCGGTTCGAGGACTGAGCGCGGCGAGTGAACTGAGCCGCCCGGTATCCGGGCGGCGACCGTCGGGAGCCGCGAGGACGGATTCGAGGCGTAGACCGACGGACGGCGACGGCGTGACCGGCTACGGCTCTGTCCCGGCCGCCGCCGGGTTCAGGTAGCGCTCCACCCGCCGCCGGACGCGACCCCAGGGGACGCCGAACGCCAGCAGCGCCGCGAGCCCGGTGTGTGCGATCTCCGTCCCGACCGCCGTCCACCCGTCGATCGTGAGGCCAAGTCCCGCGAGCCAGACGAACAGCGTCACGCCGAGGACCAGGTCGAGCAGGAGGAATCCGAGACATGACCGCAGTTTCGGTCGCAGGCCGAGGACCCACGGAACCACGGCGACGCTCGTCCCGAACAGCAGCCCGAACCCGAGGTCCGAGAGCGGAACGACCGGCCCGAGGGTCTCGGCGAGTGTCGCGCCGGTTCCGAACAGCGGGAAGCCGGCCAGCAACCAGAACGCGAGCAACCGGGCGAGCGAGTCGCGCTCCCGTGCCGCCGCAGGCTCGTCTCCGGCCGTCGCCATGCGCCGGCTTGTGCCCCTGCCGACAAGAGCGCTGGGTCCGGCCACCGCTTCGGCCACGCTTTTCGCGGTCGCCCCGCAAGTCGACCCATGGACCCCCGCATCGAGACTCACGCGGAGATACTCGTCGACGACTATGCCGAGGTCGAGGCCGGCGACCAGGTGGCGGTCGTGGCCTCGCAGGCCGCCGAGCCGCTCGCGATCGCGGTGGCGGATCTGGTCGGCGAGCGCGGCGGCGTCGTCAGCACCTCGCTAGGAAGCCCGCGCATCCAGCGGGCGTACCGGCTCGCCGCCGATGAGGCGACGCTCGACCAGGAGAACGAGATCGTCCGGGCCAAGTACGAGGCCGCGGACGCGGTCGTCCAGATCCGC
Source organism: Haloglomus irregulare (assembly GCF_007421925.1). GTDB lineage: Archaea > Halobacteriota > Halobacteria > Halobacteriales > Haloarculaceae > Haloglomus > Haloglomus irregulare. Next base: position 374,425 of record NZ_QMDX01000003.1, on the reverse strand, counting down.
GGCGAGGCGAACCTCAACGAGACGGGCGACGTGCCACCGGAGAAGAGCGCCGTCGCCAAGCGCGCCAACCGGGCGGTCCAGGAGGCGCTCCTGGACTCCCGGTGGGTGCTCACGCAGTGGCCCTCCACCGGCCATGCCCAGAAGGCCGAGATGTCAATGGAAGCATACGAGGACTTCGTCTGGAGCGCCATCAACAAGGACTGGGACGCGGTCCGGGAGCACCAGTCGCAGATGGTCGAGCGACTGGACCCGGCCGACGAGGTCCGCATCGTCAGCGGCGACACCACCGACGTCACGATGTCCGTCGCCGGCAATCACGTCATCAACGACGCCGCCGAGAACAACATGCCCGGCGGCGAGGTGTTCACGGCGCCGGTCCCGGACAGCGTCGAGGGGGAGGTCCTGTTCGACAAGCCCGTCCTCATCCAGGGCCGGGAGGTGCTCGATGCCCGCCTCGTCTTCGAGGACGGCGAGGTGGTCGAGCACGGCGCCTCGGAGAACGAGGACCTGCTGACGAGCCTGTTGGAAACCGACGACGGCTCGCGCCGGCTGGGGGAGCTCGGCATCGGAATGAACCGGGATATCGACCGGTTCACCGGCAACATGCTGTTCGACGAGAAGATGGGCGACACCGTCCACATGGCCATCGGGCGGGCCTACGGCGAGACCGTCGGGGAGGGCAACGAGCGCAACGACTCGACCGTCCACGAGGACATGATCGTGGACATGAGCGAGGACTCACGCATCGAGGTCGACGGCGAGATCGTCCAGCGGAACGGCACCTTCCGGTTCGAGGACTGAGCGCGGCGACCGTCGGGCCGCGAGGACTGGACGGCGGCGAAGGGCGGCAGTAGCGGGCGAGCAGGCCTATCAACGACACGCGGGGGCACGACGCGACCCGGGCGTGGCTGTCCGGGTCGAGAACGGTGCCGGCACGGTGGGTGCCGGCGGCAGCCGGCTGCCGACGTAGCGGCGAGCCGGGATGGACTTCGGATGCCGACGGAACGGGGCGTCGGCGGAGTCCGGGTGGGGGCATGGCGGGCCCACCCGGCGGCGGGAGTCGACGATGAACGTCGCCGAGCGTGGTTACAGGGTCGAGTCGCAGACCGAGCAGCGGCTCTCCTGTGCCTCGTGGTCCCAGACCAGCGACCCCTCGTTGCAGTCGTAACACGGTGCGTAACTCGCGGATGGACCGGACGGCGGGAGCGATGCGGACATTACGGTTGACGGATATCGAGAGATACGGATAAGCGTTGGCCATAATGGCGTTAATATGCTCTAGAAGTGTTCGTATGGGTTCTACATGCCGGAATAGATTCGATTTTCCACGTACTATACCCGGCAGGAACGAACGGACGGCCGGTTCCGCTCGGGTCGCGGCGGCAGCGGCGGCCGTTCCGGCGGTAGCGGGCCCCCAGGTCGGACCCGTGTCCGTCGGCGTCGTCCGGGACCAGCAGTCGTATCCGGCTCGGCGGGGAACGACCGCCATGCTCGAACCGGGCGACGACGCCCCCGCGGTCACCGCATCGAACCAGCACGGCGAGCCGGTCAGCCCCGACTACGAGGGAGTGACGGTGTGCTACTTCTACCCCGAGGACGAGACGCCGGGCTGCACGGTCGAAGCCCAGCAGTTCACGGCGGAGGCCGAAGCGTACGCCGATGCCGGCGTCACGGTTTACGGGATCTCCACCGACGACGTGGACGCCCACGCCGACTTCGCCGAGAAGGAGGGTATCACGTTCGACCTGTTGGCCGACCCCGGCGGGACCGTCTGCGAGGCGTTCGGCGTCCCCCGCATCACCGGCCGCGCGAAACGGACCACGTTCGTCGTCGTGGACGGGACCGTCGAGCGGGTGTACGAGGGCGTGAACCCCGACGGCCACGCCCGGGACCTGCTGCTCGACCTGCTCGACGACGAGCTCGTCGAGCTGTCGGGCGCGGCGGGACGCGACGCCGGGTGACGGCGCGTTCGACCGGAAGCGACGGGATGCCGGGCGGTCGTGGAACCGGGGCTCACGGCCGACTTCCGGTGTCGGCGCCGCGCGGACCAGTACCCAAACGGGTTTCCACCAGGGCGCTGAATCGCCAGCATATGCTCGAAGCCGGCGACACGGTGTCCGAGGTCAGCGCCCCCAACCAGAACGACGAATCGGTCACCCTCGCGTTCGACGAACCGACCGTCGTCTACTTCTACCCGAAGGACTTCACTGGCGGCTGCACCATCCAGGTCAACGACTTCGAGGACCACTGTCCGGAGTTCCGGGAGCTCGGCGTCCACGTCTACGGCGTCTCGCTGGACGACGTCCAGAGCCACGCCGACTTCGCCGAGGAGGAGGGCGTCACGTTCGACCTGCTGGCCGACACCGACGGGGAGGTCGCCGCGGCGTTCGGCGTCGACACCGACGAGGGGTACACCGACCGGCTGACCTTCCTGCTGGCCGACGGCGAGGTCGTCGCGACCTACGACCCAGAACTGGCTGACCCCTCCGGCCACGCGATGGAAGTGCTGGGGGACGCCCGGGAGCGGTTCGGCGGCGAGTAGCGGATATCTCGGGGGGAGTCGGGGTTCTTCCCGAACGGAGAGGATAGCTGGCTTATACCCGGCTATATCGACGTATCCACACCGGTCGCCAGCTGCGCGACCGTCGACGCGGCCTCGTCGGGGAAGCGACACACGGCCATCCCACCGCGGCCGCGAGCGTGAGCGTGGTGGGGGGCCGCGACACCCTGCCACGACCCCACGCGGATGAGACGGGTATTTAGGGCCCGCCGTACGCATTCCGGGTATGAGCTACGACCCCGCCGACATCGAGACCCGCTGGCGCGAGCGGTGGCGCCAGGAGGGGTACTACGAGGCCGACCCGGACGAGGACGGGGACGCGACGTTCATCACCGTCCCGTACCCGTACCCCTCGGGCGGGATGCACGTCGGTCACGCCCGGACGTACACGGTCCCGGACGTCTACGCCCGCTACCGCCGGCTCCAGGGCGACAACGTCCTGTTCCCCATCGCCTGGCACGTCACCGGGACGCCCATCATCGGCGCCGTCGAGCGGCTGAAGAAGGGCGAGGAGGAGCAGCTGTCGGTCCTGCGGGACACGTACAACGTCCCCGAGGAGACCTTGCAGGACCTGGAGACGCCGATGGGCTTCGCCCGCTACTTCATCGAGGAGCACTACAAGAAGGGGATGCGCCAGCTGGGGCTCTCGGTCGACTGGCGCCGCGAGTTCACGACCAACGACGAGCGCTACTCGAAGTTCATCACCTGGCAGTACCGCACGCTGAAGGAGCGCGGCCTGCTGGAGAAGGGGCTCCACCCGGTCAAGTACTGTACCAACGAGGACAACCCCGTCACCACGCACGACCTGCTGGAGGGCGAGGAGGCGGAGTTCCAGGAGTACACCCTGGTACGGTTCGAGGGCGAGGACGGTGCCATCCTGCCGATGGCGACCCTGCGCCCGGAGACGGTCCGGGGCGTGACGAACGCCTACGTCGACCCCGACGGCGACTACGTCCGCGCGACCGTCGACGGGGAGCGGTGGGTCGTCTCCCGCCAGGCGGTCCAGAAGCTGGAGTTGCAGGACCACGAGATCGGGGGCGACAGCGAGCTGTCGGGCGCCGACCTGGTCGGCGAGCGCGTCACCAACCCCATCACCGGCGACGAGGTGCTCGTCCTGCCGGCCTCCTTCGTCGACACGGACAACGCGACGGGTGTCGTGATGTCCGTCCCGGCGCACTCGCCGGACGACTACATCGCGCTGCAGGAGGCAAAGGAGCGCGCCGACGAGATGGCCGAGTACGGCATCGACCCCGAGGCGGTCCGGGCCATCGAGTCCGTGCCCATCCTGACCGTCGAGGGGTACGGTGAGGTCCCGGCCCGCGACGCCGTCGAGGAGTACGATGTCTCCAGCCAGGAGGACCCGGCGCTGGAGGAGGCGACCCAGGAGCTGTACAACCGGGAGTTCCACCAGGGTCGGCTGCTCGAGGCGTACGGCGAGTACGCCGGCGAGACCGTCGAGGACGTGCGCGAGCGGTTCCGCGACGACTACCGCGAGCGCGGCGCCTTCGGGGCGATGCAGGAGTTCACGGAGGATGTCGTCTGTCGCTGCGGCGGCGCCGTCGAGGTCGCCAAGCAGGAGACCTGGTTCCTGCGCTACAACGACGAGGACTGGATGGCGAAGACCAAGCGCCTCGTCGGGGATCTCGACACCATCCCGGAGAACACGCGAGAGCAGTACACCCACACGGTCGACTGGCTGAACGAGTGGCCCTGCATCCGGAACTACGGCCTGGGCACCCGCCTGCCGTGGGACGAGGACTTCGTCATCGAGCCGCTCAGCGACTCGACGGTCTACATGGCCTACTACACCATCGCCCACCGGCTGGACGAGATTCCGCCGGGGGAGATGGACCGGGCGTTCTTCGACACGCTGTTCTACGGCACCGACGCCGCCGAGGCCCCCGACGAGCGTGCTCTGGAACTGCGCGAGGAGTGGGACCACTGGTACCCGGTCGACTACCGTGTCTCCGCGAACGACCTCATCTCCAACCATCTCACCTTCTACCTCTACCACCACGCCGAGCTGTTCGACGAGGCCAACTGGCCGGAGGGGATCACCATCATGGGGATGGGGCTGCTGGAGGGCCGGAAGATGTCCTCCTCGAAGGGCCACGTCGTGCTGCCGGGCGAGGCCATCGACGAGTACGGCGCCGACACCGTCCGGTTCTTCCTGCTCAACAGCGCCGAGCCGTGGCAGGACTACGACTGGCGCGACGAGGCCGTCTCGTCGGCCCACGGCCAGCTGCGGCGGTTCTACAACCGCGCGACCGAGGTGATCGAGCAGGGGTCGCCCGGCGACCCGGGCGTTCGAGCGGCGGAGCCGCGAGAGCATGACGCTCCCGACGAGCCGGACCTGCGGCCCATCGACGAGTGGCTGCTGTCGAAACTGCAGGGGGTCATCCGAGAGGCCACGGAGGCCCTGGAGGGCTTCGAGACCCGCACCGCGAGCCAGGCGGCCTTCTACGCGATGGAGGAGCACCTGCGCTGGTACCGCCGGCGGGCGGACCTCGACCGCGAGGGGGCGCGCTGGACGCTGCGACACGTCCTGAGCCGGCGTCTGCGCCTGCTGGCCCCGTTCACACCGTTCCTGGCGAACGAGCTGCACGAGCGGCTGGCCGGCGAGTCAGCCGAGGACGCCGGTTGGCCCGCCGTCGACGAGTCCCGCGAGGACCCGACCGTCGAGGTCCGGGAGTCGCTGGTCGAGTCGCTCACCGACGATATCAACGACATCGTCGACGTGACGGGCACGGACCCCGACGTGGTTCGGGTCTACACGGCCGCGGACTGGAAGCGAAGCGTCTTCGAGCAGGTCGTGGAGACGGGGCCGGACGTCGGCGCGGTGATGTCCGAGGTGATGTCGGACCCCGACCTGCGCGAGCGCGGGGACGAGGTGAACGACCTGGTCCAGGAGCTGGTCGAGTTCGTCCGCGAGCAGGAGGACGACCGCCTGGCCATCCTGGAGGGCACGGAGGAGGCCGACGTGTACGCCGACGCCGTCGGCTTCTACGAGCGCGAGTTCGACGCCGACGTGCGCGTCCTCGACGAGACGGGCGCCGAGGACCCCGGCGACAGGGCCGGCGACGCGGTGCCGTTCCGGCCGGCCATCCACATCGAGTAGCCCGTATTCGGCTGTTTTCGGGGCCGTAATCGGGCAACGACCCATGCTCTTACACTCGGGGTCGTCACCCGACCGAGCAGCGGTGGCAGGACTATCGCGTTCGGTTCCCCGTCGGGAAGCGCCACGGGGAGGTCCAGTCCGACGTCGGCACGGCCACGGCGTACGCCGCAACGGCGGGTCAGGTCGACGTCCGTGTCGAGGCGCTCGCGCGTGGCTGGCCGGTCGGCGCGGGCGAGAGCCCGCGCTCTCCGCGCGTAGTCGGGTCGTCGGCTACCGGACCTCCGTGTCCACCAGTTCGAACGGATAGCCGTTGTCGTTCTCGTCGGCGTGTTCGTAGACGACGTGGGCGGTCGCCACGTCCTGGATGGCGAGGCCGGTGGAGTCGAACAGGGTGATGCCGTCGCCGGGCTCGCGGCCGGGTTTCTCGCCGGCGATGATTGCCCCCAACTCACCGTAGATGTCGGCGTCGCTCAGCATGCCCTCACCCCACGGGACGTTGATCTCGCCGGAATGGGTGCACTGGTCGTAGTCGTCGATGACGACCGTCGCGTCGAGCAGCGTCTCGTCGCCGTGCTCGTGCTTGCCGGGCGCGTCGGCACCCATCGCGTTGATGTGGGTGTGGTCGCCGAGCGCGTCCCGCGGGACGATGGGCTCCTCGACGGGCGTCACGGTCGAGAGCACGTCACAGGAGGCGGCCTCCCGGATGGTACCGCCGCGGACATCGAACTCGTCCTCGTAGCGGTCGACGAACCGCTGGACGGCCTCGTCGCGGACGTCCGCGACGACGACCTCCTTGATGTCGCGCACGCTGGCGATCCCGTCGAGCTGGGTGTACGACTGGACCCCGGCGCCGACGATGCCCAGCGAGCGGGCGTCCGGGACGGCGAGGTGCTCCGTCGCGACGGCCGCGGCCGCGCCTGTCCGAAGCCGGGTGAGGGTGGTGCCGTCCATGATGGCCAGCGGGAAGGCGTTGCGCGGGTCCGAGTAGATCATCGTCCCCAGCACGGTCGGGAGGTCGTACCGTTCGACGTTGTCGGTGTGGACGTTGACCCACTTGATGCCGGCCGCGTCCCAGGTGCCGGCGTTCATGTAGGCCGGCATCGACCGGAAGTCGCCGTTGTACGCCGGGAGGTCGATGTAGGACTTGGCGGGCATCTGCGTGTCGCCGCGCTGGTAGGCCGCGAAGGCCTCCTCGACGGCGGCGATCACCTCCGGCATCCGCGCGTTCTCGCGCACGTCCGAGGGGTTCAGGAGGAGCGTCTGCATACTGTCCGCTTCTCGCCTGGCACACTTACCTGTACCCCTAGCCGCCGGAACCAGTATGTCGGGCGCGCCCGAACGTAGCCCATGGATCGGGCCGGAGCCGTAGCACTGGCGTGTCTGCTGGCGCTCGCGGGCTGCAGCGCGGTCCCGGGCGGCAGCACCCCACAGGGCACGCTGACGCCGGCTCCAGTCCCCGAGTCGTCCACGGGCACGGAGCGGCTCGCCCCGGGACTCACGAGCGAGGGGGTGACCAGTCCGCTGACCCTCGCCAACGCCCACGGCGCCGCGCTGAAGCGGAGCCACCGGTTCCACTCGAACCGGACCGTCCGCTACCGGAACGGCACCGTCCACGCCCGCGCCGACCAGCGGACGACGGTGGGGCCGAACGGCTTCCGGTCGACGGTGTCGGTCGCCGGGCGGCCCGGGTTCGTCACGTCCGGGCCCCCGACCGAGGCGACGTTCTGGTCGAACGGGACCGTCCTGGTCGAGCGCATCCAGCGCGGCGGCGACACCCGGTACCGCTACCTGGACGACGAGACGTACAACCGCGGTGCCGGGTTCTACAACTCGCTGCGCCGGCCCAAACCCTGGTGGGACCACTACGCGCTGTTCACCGCAGTCGAGAGCCGCGTCGTGGGCCGGTCGGCGACCGACGGGGAGACCGGGTACACCGTGATCGGCGAGCGACTCCGCGACCCGGCGGTGTTCAGCGCGGCGGCCGACGTCCGGCGGCCCGAGAACGTCTCGCTCCGGGCGACCGTGACCGAGCGCGGCCTCGTCCAGTCGTTCGAACTCTCGTACGACGGAACGCTGCGCAACGGCGAACACGTGCACGTCACCCGGTCGGTCGTCTACGACGTGACGGCCGTCAGTCCCATCGACCGGCCGTCCTGGTTCGAGGCGGCGCGAAACGGGAGTTCGGACAGCCGCGGGAGCATCCCGAACCCACGGCTGACGGGCTGACGTGCGGCCGACTGTACGGTTCGGCGGAACGGCTATCTATCCGAGTAGCCGACGGTACAACGAACATCGGAACCATCCCCGGAGTGTCGGATACCGTCCCGGCAAGTCGTGCCGTATTCCGGAAGCTACATCCGCACGAGCGCAACGAGCGGAGGCCGGCGTCTTTCTCACCGTTTTCCGGTGAGTGGCGCCCACAGGCACGGTGACGCCGCGCCGAGGACACCCGAACCGGCAGAGAGCCCCTAGAAGAACTTGAACAGGTCGTCGCGCTTGGCCGCGTGGAGGTGGTGACGCACCGCCTGGTTCAGCGGTTCGATGGTCCCACGTTTCGCGGAGATGGGCGCGATGGTCTCTGCCTCCCACTGCTGCCAGGGCGGGTAGAGACCGAACCGGTCGGCGATGGCGTCCAGCCGCTCGTCACGGTCCTCGACCTTGTCCATCTTGTTGACCGCCAGGACGGCGGGGATGCCGACCTCCTGCAGGAAGCCGAACAGCTCCACGGTGTGTGGGATCTCGTCGGGCCCGGAGTGGCGGTCGATGATGTCGACCGCGGCTTTCCCGTCGAGCACGACCACGCCGGCGAGGATTCGTTCGGCGTACTGCTCCAGATACCGGACGATATCGGTCTTGATGGCCTCGCGGCGGCCCTCCTCGACCCCGGCCATGAAGCCGAAGCCCGGCAGGTCCGTGACGACGAAGTCCTCCGGCGCCCAGTCGTAGTGGTTGGGCTCGCGCGTGACGCCCGGCTTCCCGCCGGTGTCGAACGAATGGCCCGTGATCTCCCGCATCAGCGTGGATTTGCCCACGTTCGACCGCCCGAGGAGGGCCACCTCGGCGTCGCGGTCCGGGCGCGTCTCGAACATGTCCGGACGGAGTCGGTCGGCGCTGATAAGGGGCGCGGCCCGCGGCGTCCGGACGTGTGTCGCCGAGGCGCTCGCACGAGGGATTTATTCGCGCGCGTCCCCGACAGTACGGTGATGGAGAATCTCGACGCGCCGGCGGACGGACCGCCGGTAGCGGCGTTCTCGTCGTCGTTCCGGGTGGACGAGGTCCGGCACGACGGCGACAAGTTGGTGTACGTCGGCGAACCCCGCGTCGGCCAGCGGACCCTGGAGCGGGAGGTGTGGCCGCTGTTCCGCGACCACGGCTACGAGGTCCGGCTCACGACGGTCCAGGACAGCGAGACCGACCCCGTCTCGGGGGTCGAACTCCAGCAGAGCCGCCACGCCCTCGTCGCCGACCCGCGGAGCACCGGCATCGACGGGGTCCCGTGGACGAACGTCGTGATGCTTGTGCTGACGGTCCTGACGACGCTGTTCGCGGGGACCATCTGGTACTACGAGCCACTGAGGGGACCGCTCGACCTGTTCACCGGCGACTCCTGGAAGTTCTCGCTCGCCGTCCTCTCCGTGCTCGGCATCCACGAACTGGGCCACTACGTCCTCTCGCGCTACCACGACGTGGACGCCTCGCTGCCGTACTTCATCCCGGTCCCGACGTTCATCGGGACGCTCGGCGCGGTCATCCGGATGAAGGGGCGTATCCCCGACCGGGACGCGCTGTTCGATATCGGCGTCGCGGGGCCGCTCGCCGGGCTCGTGGCGGCCATCGTCGTCTCGACGGTGGGCCTGCTGATGGACCCCATCACGGTCCCCGCGAGCGTCCAGAACAGCCCCGACAGCATCGTCATCGACTTCGGCTACCCGCCGCTGCTGCACGGGCTGTCGATGCTGACGGGCCAGCCGCTCGCCTACAGCGACCCCTCGACCGCGGTGAACCCGGTCGTCTTCGGCGGCTGGATCGGCCTGTTCGTCACGTTCCTCAACCTCATCCCCGTCGGCCAGCTGGACGGCGGCCACCTCGTCCGGGCGATGGCGGGCGAGAACGCGGAGCGGGTCGCCTCGTTCGTCCCACTGGTGCTGTTCGCGCTCGCGGGCTACCTCTACTTCGTCCGCGGGCTCGATATCCGCGACTCGGTCGCCATCTGGACGTTCTGGGGTTTCCTCAGTCTGGGCATCGCCTACGCCGGCCACGCCGAACCCATCTACGACGAGCCGCTCGACCGGAAACGGATAGCCGTCGGCGCGCTCACCTTCCTGCTGGGGCTGCTCTGCTTCACCCCGGTTCCGTTCCAGTACGCCAGCGGCTTCTGAGCTACGCCCGCAGGTCGGTCGCCTCGTACACGCCGGGGAGATCCGTCTCGTGGACGGTGGCGGTCACCTCCGCGCCCTCGTCGACGCCCGTCTCCGCGACCAGCGTCGCGGCCTCGATGGGCTCCCGCATGACGAACGACCGCACCCGCTCGAGCCAGGAGGGCGAGCCGCCGTCACGACAGACCAGGATGTAGCGCGACTCCGCCAGCGACCGCAGCTCCTCCTCGATCTCGTAGTCGTCGAGCTCCTCCGGAGGGACGACGTGCAGCACTTCGCCGTCCAGCGTTCTCGTCATGTGCGGACGAAGATGGTCGAGGCGCATGGGTCTTTCTCGTGCGGACCGGGTCCGAACGCGGCCGCCGCTGGAGGTGTCGACGACCGGGCGCGTCGGGCGCGCCGTACTCGGGAGAACGGGCCGGCCGGTTACTCGTCGACGAGGACGGCGTTGATCTGGCCGTCCTGGCCGGGACGGGACGTGACGCGGGCGCGGCCCTCGCTCGTCTCGACGATGGCGCCCTTCGTGACGATGTTCCGTCGAACGTAGTTCGGGTTGGCGTCGTTCTCGGCGACGTTCTCCACCTCGGCGCTGACGGAGCCGTCGTCGGTGGCGACCGTCGCGCGGTCCGTCGTGATGGCCCGGACCTTCGACGTCCCGCCGCGGGCGTCGACCGTCTTCAGGCGCGGCTCGCCGACGCGGGTCTCGGTGGGCGAGGAGCCCATCTGGTGCTTGCGCTTCTTGTGCGTCCGCCGGCGTCGGCCCCCGGTTCGCTTCGTCGTGGAGCGGCCCTGGAATTTCATACGGGGAGAGAGGCCGGACGTCCACTTGAATCGCACGACTCGGCCCGCGCCAGCGCCGCTACCGGCGAACACGGGCGGAACGGTCCCGGTCCGCCGATTTCATTCCACGCCGTGTCTCGTGCAGTAAATTTACGTGCCATCGGGCGCGAGTCGGCGGCGTGCTGCTGGTGGTCACCTACTCACGGGCGGCCCGACGCGACCTCCGGAACGTCTGTCGCGGCCACGAGCGGACCGTCGTCCGGCGGTTCGGCCGCGCGGCGCTGTTCGAGGCGACCGCCCACGGCGCCTTCCTCTCGTGCCGGCTCCGGGAGCGCCACTCCGACGACGTCCAGGTCGAGCGGACCCGCCCGTTCAACGAGTTCGCGGACATCGACGCCACGGTGCGCGAGGCCGCCGCCGCGTACGAGGCCCGCGAGGAGCCGAGTACCCCGTATCGCCGGTTCGCCGCCGGAACCGACCACCCGGACCCGGAGGCACTGAAGACCCGGGACCTGTCCGAGGGCCGATGAGCCCGGCCGCCACCGTCCGGGTCCGTCTCGGCGGGGGCGGCCACGACGGGCGGGCGGTCGACCTCGCGGGAACCGAGGCGCCACCACCGGACGAACTCGTCGCCGCCGTCCGTGACGAGGACGACGGCCGGGTCCGCTGTCCGACGCCCGGACCCGTCCACGAACACGTCGGACTGGTCGGCGGGCGGGCGGGAGCGCTGGCGCGGCGGCACGCGATGGCGGCCGTCGCCCGCTCGCGGGGGCACCGGGCGCCGAACCGCGAGCAGGTGGAGACGCTGGCCGACCGCCTCGGGGCCCTCGACCCCCCGGCGGCGACCCTGACGGCTGCCCGCGAGCGGGTGGCGGAGGCCGGCGCCGACGTCACGGAGCGCCGGGAACACGTGGCCTCGCTCCGCGGGCGTGTCCGGGCGCTCCGGGAGGCGGGCGAGGAGGCGGCCGCGACGGCGGCCGGCGCCGACCTCGCGGACGCCGCGGCGGCGCTATCCGAGGCCGAGACCGAGCGGGCCGCCGCCGAGCAGGCGCTCGAGCGGGCGCGACGGCGGGCCCGCGGGGCGCGCGACGCCCGCGAGCGGCGGCTGGAACTGGAGGACCGGGTGGCGAACGAGCGACGTGAGTCCCGCGCGGCCCTCGCGGACGCCGTCAGAGAGCGGGTCGACGCGGCCGTCGTCGCGGTGCCCGGCACGAGCGCGACGAGGCTGGCGGACGCCGACCCCGTCACGGCCCGGCTGGCGCTGGCGCGCGTCGCCCGGCTGGACGCGCCGGTCGTCCTCGCCGCGCGGCGGTTCCCCGACGCTGCGGCCGCGGTCGGCTGGCTCGACGCCCCCGTACTGCGCGCCTGACCGCGCTCGGGGCCCGGTCTCGACCCGAAGCCGCAGCCGTGGGTCGTCGTGACGACGCCACCCGTCCCGTGGAGGGCCACGTCGTGGTCGTCCCTCCCCGTAGTTCGGACACTCGGGGCACGACCCGGTCTCGTCCATCCGCTTCGGCGCGCCGATCGACCGGGCTGCTGGTGCCGGCTGGTCGACATCACCGACGCGTGCCTTCGTCGTGGCCGGGATCCCGGGAGACGGCGATATGCGTGAGTCCCTCGTCACGTATCGGACGAAAGAACGATATACGGTCACATTCCCCCATAATCACGTATTTACGGCGTTATCTGCACACGTAACACCGATATCGACGGGATACCGTGATTACTCGCCGGTCACCCCCGACTGATATGCAGCGTCACCCGCCCCTCGGCGACGACACGCTCGTCCGCCCCCTTACCGGCGGTCACCGCCACGCGGACGACCCCCATCGAGCCGCCGACGCGGAGGACGGTCGCCTCGGCGGTCAGGTCGTCGTCCGCCGGGCGGAGGTAGGAGACGTTGAGGTCCGTCGACGCGTGCGGGGTCGAGAGCGGGTCCTCGAGCGTGGTGCGGAGGGCCGCGCCGGCGGCGTGGTCGAGCAGCGTCGCCACCACCCCGCCCTGTATCGAATCGGTTCCGGGGTTGGTCAGGCGGTCGCGGTGGGCGAGCGTCGCCCGGACCCGGCCCTCGTCCTGCGCCTCGAGTTCGATGCCCAGGTCCCGCAGGTGGTCGTGGCTCGCGAGGAACTCGTGGTTGGCGTCGGTCATACGAACCCCCTGTAGCGGTCGGGCGATAAGCGTCGGGGCCCGTAGGTTCACGTACCATGCCGGGGGCACCGTCCCCATGCCGACGCTCGACTGCGAGACCGACCACCGGGACGGGCTGACGCTCGTCGAGTGCGTCGTCCACAACGACACCGCTGACCGGCGCCGGGTCCGACTGACGAACCACCTCGACGGCCCGGTGCGGTCGCCGTCCGGCGGCCCGGGACCCGACTGGACCGACGGGACGGCGAGTTGCACACTCGCACCCGGGGAGCACGCCGCGGTGGGGTACGCCTCTCCCGCGCCGCCGCGGGAGCCGGCGGTCGAACTCGACCACGCCGTCCTCGAGCGCGGGGACCCCACGGCCGTCGACACGCCGGTGCCCGCGCCGTCTCCGCCGGGGGAGCCGCCGCTCCGCGGCGACGGCACCGGGGTCGCGCTGCCGCCCGCGGTCGAGGCGTGGTTGTCGGCACTGGAGGGGCGGGTCGCAGCCGTCGAGGACGAGCGCCGCGAGCGGACGGGGCATCCGACGGCCCTCGTCGACGGGGAGACGCTGGCCGCGCTGGAGCGCCGAGCCGCCGTCCTCGGCGAGCGGCTGGCGACGGCCCGGGAGGGTGCCGAGCGCGCGTGAGACGGGACGAGCTGGCGACGCCGGTGGCGGGGCCAGTGCGATGGCTCGACGCCGCGGCGCTGGCGCTCGCGGCGTCGACCGGGAGCGCGCTCATCGACACCGGTGGTCGGCTCGCCACGATGGCCGCCGGCCGGGGACCCGACGCCGGCGACGTCCTGGCCGGACGGGCCGCCGTTGTCGAGTCGTTCCGAATGCTCGGAGGAGTGCCCGTCGTGAACGCGACGCCCCTGTCGGCGTCCGGACTGGCGGCGCTGCTCCCGCCCGTCAGTCGTCGGCGGGCGCGCTCCCGGCGTGACGGGGCTCCCGGTCCTCGCCGCCGTCCCCCTCCGCCGCCACGTCGAGGTCCCGGACGTCCCGGTGTGCCGCCCGGAGCGTGACCGGCGTCACGTCGGCCACTTCGGCGGTCTCGCGCTGGGTGAGGTCGTGGCCGTGCTCGCGGGCCGCCGCGTAGAGACAGCCCCCCGCGAAGCCGCTCGGGTTCCGCCCGTTGACCAGCCCCGCGTCCGCGCCGGCGCTCGCGAGGGCCCGGGCATGCCGCTCGACCGCCCGCGGCAGGTCCAGCTTCGAGGCGAACCGGGCGAGGTACTCCGTCGGGTCGATGGGACCGGTCGGGAGCCCGAGTTCGCGGTTGAGGGCGTCGTACGCGGCGGCCAACTCGCCCGCGTCCGCCCGGGCACGGTCGACGATCTCCGACCGGGTGCGCGACACCTCGGCCGTCCGGCAGGTGGCGTACGTCGCGGCCGCGGCGAACCCCTCGATGGAGCGCCCCTGCAGTAGCCCGGCCTCCTGTGCTGACTCGAACAGGACGCAGGCTCGGTCCCGGACGCTCTCGGGCAGTTCGAGCTGTGCGACCAGCCGCCGGATTTCCGTGAACCCGTACACCTGGTTCCGCTCGGCCTTGCCGCCGATCGAGGCGCGGCGGTGGTGGGTCCGCATCCGGGCGACCCGTCGCCGTTTGCGCCCCTTCAGCCGCGTCGACCGGCCGATCTCGGTCGAGAGTCCCCGGTCATGCCGGCTCCGAGTCAACGGTGCCCCGGTCCGGCGCGGGTCGGTGTCGTCGTCATTGAAGTGGCGCCACTCCGGGCCGCGGTCGATGGCGTCCTCGTCGACGACCAGTCCGCAGTCGCCACAGACCGTCTCGGTTCCCTCGCTGTGCAGCCGACCGTCGCACTCCGGGCACGCCGTCGTCGTGCTCATATGCGAGGATTGGTCGCGATACCCCTTCAAAAGGGAGCGCGAGGGGGCCACGACGGCCGGTTCGGTGCCGATTTACCTACCGGTCACCGGTAGGTAGTTGTCCTCACGCTCGATGGTTTCCCGAGGCAGCAGCCAAAATTTAACCGTCGTGGCGGACCAACCTTTGCTCGTGACGCTCTCGGAGATCGCCGCCGGGCTGGAGGTGACCACCGAGCAGGAGACGCGGGGCGTCGCGGCCGTCGACGATACGGACGCGACCCTCGCCGACCGGTTCCGCGAGTTCGCCGACCGGCTGCCCTGCACGCCGGCGGCGGCCGCGACGCTGGTCACCGAGTACGCCGCCGGCGCCAGCGTCGGGACGGCGGCTCGCGAGGCCGGCGTCGCGCCGGTGACGGGCACCAAGGCACTCCACCGGCTCGGCGAGCCCGTCCAGCCGCTCGGCCCGACCGGCCGCGAGGTCGTCCGGGACTGGCTGGACGCTCGCCTCTCGCGAACGGAGGCCCTCGAACTCGCGGGTGGCGACGCGACCGACTTCGCGCTCGCGGTCTACGTCGAGACCCACGATCCCGTTCCGGGCGCCCGCGATGCGGTGAGCAGTGCACTCGCGGTCGAGACCAGCGACCCGCTGACCGAGACGCGGAGCGGGACCGACGAGTTCCTGTAGTCGTCAGTTGCCCCCGCGGCCGACGTGGAGGACCTCCTCGTCGTCGACCTCGTGGACCTGCTGTGCGAACAGCGCGTTCGTCGTCACCAGGTGGCCGAGGTACGTCGCCGCGTAGTCGAGCATCCCGAACGGGTGGAGGTCGCCCTGGTTGGCCGGGGGCAGCAGGCTGCCGATGATCTGGATGGTGCCGTCGCCGAGTTCGAGCGTCCCGACAGCCACGTCGCCGCCGACCGTGCCGGCGACGGTGCCGTCGAACGCCGTGCCGTCGATGCTCGTCACCGGCGCCTCGTCCTCGGCGTAGCCCAGCGGTGCGATGTACCAGAGGTGGTCCTGGATGGGGTCGCGGTCCGTGACGAGCGGGTGCTCGCCGTCGATGTCCTCGGCGAGTTCGACCACCATCACGTCGCGGGGGTCCCGGCGGTCGCTGAGGTAGTTGTACTTGCCGACGCTGGGCCCGATGCCGAACGTCCGCATCCGGTCGTGGCGTTCGGCGAGCCGGTCGAAGCCCGCGGCGACCTCCTCGATGTCGAGGTAGTCGACACACCGACCCGGGTCCGGGAAGGTTCCGAGCGGGTAGTAGCCCAGCCGCCAGAACGGGTTGCCGCCGGGGGCGAAGTGGAGATCCGCCGCGGTCGGCAGGTCCGCGACCGCGACGGCCTGCTCGGTGGTCAGGGCGGCGAACGCCGCCGGGGCCGGGTCGGTCGTCGTCCTGGCGTCCGGGTCGATGGCCCCGACCGCGGCGATGCCGGTCGCGTCGGTCAGGTCGATGGCGGTCGGCACGGCGTGGGCCGCGGGCGTGTGGCGCTGGACGTAGCGGTACCGGGTGTCGAACGCAGCCGCGTCGGCCTCGGCCGTGGCGTTGCCGGGCAGCGAGAGCGCCGCGCCGGTCGCGGCCGAGAGCTCGAGGAACTGCCGACGCGAGATACCGACATCGGTGAACGGGTGTTCGGACACGGGTGGGTCTGCACGATGGGTCGACGTATTCCCCACAAAACCTTGTGACAGCTGTATCCAAACGACCGACAGAACCGACCGGTCACGTGGTACCGCCTCTCACTCCGAGAGCCCGGGGACGTACGACCCGAGCCCGCCGCCCCCGTCGGGCTCCGGCTCGACCGCGAGCGTGCTCGCCGCGACCGACGCGACGGCGGCCGCGAACGCGCCGCCTCCGGGGTATGCCGGTGCGTCGTCGGGGGCCGTCGCGCCGCTCGCCGGGACGGTCACGGCCGCGCGCTCGACGGTACCCTCGCCCCCGACACCGGCGTTGGCCACCTCGCAGTCGGGGACGACGCCGAGGTCGCGCAGGCGATCGGCCGCCCGGGGGAGCGCGTCCGCGCCGCGGCGCGAGTCCGGCGCCACCAACGCGACGCGGTCGGCCACCGTGACGGCCGCCACGGCCTGATTGGCCGCGACCGGCGGCGTGTCCAGCAGCACGGCGTCGAACCGCCCCGCCGCCTCCGCGGCGAACGATGTCAGCTCCTCGGCCGCCCCGGACGTCTTCGCCCGCGCCACCCGCTCGAACGGGGCGTACGCCGGCAGGCACGCCACCCGCCCGGCCGCGTCCAGCGGGAGCGTCACCAGTCCGTCCGCCAGCGACCGCGGTTCGGTCACGCAGGCCGTCACGTCGGGGTCGATACGCCCGGAGACGTGGTCGGCCAGCCCCTGCGTCGCGTAGGCCGCGTCGAGCACCGCCACGTCCCGCCCCTCACGGGCCAGCGCCGTCCCGATCTCGATGGTCAGACGGGTCGCGCCCGCCCCGCCGACGGCGCCGACGACTGCCAGCGTAGTGGGGTCGTCGCGCGCCCGGTCCGGCCCCGCGTCCTCGATACCGTCCATACCGCTCGTTGCGCAGTACCACTGATAAAATCTAGTGGGTTACGAGCGGAACGACCGCGACGGTTCGCGAGCGTGACGCTGGTACACGGTTTCGAGTAAACTTTTAGTCGAAGGGTGACGTGGAACGGCGTATGACCGTCGAGGTGCAGTTCTCCGAGCGGCTCAGCGAGCGTGTCGGGACCAGCGGTGCCTACGTCTCGGTCGATGGGGAGACGACGGTGGCCGAGGTGGTGGCGTCGCTGTCCGTCGAGTTCGGCGCCGAGCAGCTCGCGGCCGGGACCACCGCCGTCCGCGAGTCGGCCGTCGGCTCCGAGTCGCTCTCGGCCCGGTCGACGGTCACGCCCGGCGACCGGCTCCGACTCGTCGAGGGCGCCTGACCGGTCAGCGGCGTAGTCGCGTCCGGTCCCCCGTCCCGCCGGTCATCGCCGAGGCCAGCGCCCCGCGCACCACCGCATCGTCGCCCAGCGACGCCAGCCGGACCTCCGGCACGTTCGTCATCACCAGCTCCGGCAGGCGCTCGCGGATGGGGTCCACCACACACCGTTCGTTGCGGAGCGCCACGGCGCCGCCGACATGGACGGCCAGT
Organism: Haloglomus irregulare; assembly: GCF_007421925.1. GTDB lineage: Archaea > Halobacteriota > Halobacteria > Halobacteriales > Haloarculaceae > Haloglomus > Haloglomus irregulare. The sequence continues at coordinate 356,532 of NZ_QMDX01000003.1, read as the reverse complement.
GGCGCGTACGCGTGCACCAGGTCGGCGACGCCGAGCGCGTTCCAGCGCGCGACCCGGTCGACGACGCGGTCGGCGAAGTCGTCGCTACCGGCGTGGGCGAACACGGACGCGGCGTCGAACTCCGGCTCCCCCACCGGCACCGCCGTCTCCACGCCGTCGTGGAGCCGTTCGGCGTAGCGGGGGATGCCGGTCCCCGAGCAGTAGGCCTCCCAGTGGCCCGCCCGCCCGCAACCACAGCGCATCGTTCCCGCGGGGTCGACGGTCATGTGGCCGATCTCGCCGGCGTTGCCGTCCCAGCCGGCGAGCACGTCGCCGTCGAGGCAGACGCCGGCCCCGATGCCCGAGGAGATGGTGAGGTAGACCATGTCGTCGGGGTTGCGGTCGCTGTGGAAGCGCTCACCGATGACCCCGGCGCTGGTGTCGTTGTGGAGGTGAACCCGGTCGGAGCCGATGAGGTGTTCGACCGGCCCCGTCAGCGGAACGAACCCGACGTCGTCGGCGAGGTTGGCCGGACTGGTGGCACCGCCCTCGGCGGTATCCAGCGGGCCGATGCTGGCGATGCCGACCGCCCGGAGCTCGGCCGGGTCGACCCCGGCGGCCCCACAGGCCGCCCGGAGCGTCGCCAGCACCGCCTCCGTCACCGCGATACCGGTCGGCCCGTCCGGGGTGCGCCGGCGGTCCCGGCCGACGACCGTGCTGTCGCCGTCGGCGACGACCGCCCGGACGTTCGTCGCACCCAGGTCCACGCCCGCATACATTATCTCGCACCTGAGGTCCCCGTCACTTAACTGCATATATTTACTCGTGGTCGAGTTTCGTTCACACAGCCGGGGGCCGTATCACCGGCGTCTCTGCTGTGAACAGTTGGCGCACAAGTTAATTCATGGTCGAATTAATTTTCGTTATGATTAAATAGTCGGTGTGTATTGACGGGGATAGCCGAGAGACAACCTATGTCACAGGAACGCAATACGACGCGACGACGGATACTGAAGGGAGCGGCAGGCACTGCGGTCGCGGCCGGACTGGCCGGCTGTACCGGTGACGGCGGCGACGGCGGCGACGGCGGTGGCGGCGACGACACCGGGAGCGGCGACGGGAGCGACACGATGAGCACCGAGGCCATCGAGCTCCTACACGCCTGGTCCAGCGGCGACGGGAACGCCGCCATCGCGGCGCTCATCGAGGGGTTCCAGGAGGCCCACCCCGACATCGAGTTCGCCGAGGAGCCGGTCAACGGCGCCGCGCGAGGGAACCTCGACCAGGTCGTCTCCAACCGGCTCCAGTCGAGCGACCCGCCGAGCACGTTCCAGACGTGGCCGGGCAAGACCCTGGAGAAGTTCGGCGAGGCGTACGCCGACATCGAGGGCGAGGTCTGGAACGACGACCTGAAGGACAACTACCTGCCGGGGCCGAAGCAGCAGGCCCAGCTCGACGGGACGTTCGTGACGGTTCCGCTCAACATCCACCGCATCAACAACCTGTTCTACAACACGGCGGTCGTGGAGGCGGCGGGCGTCGACCCGACCTCGCTCTCCTCGCCGGCCGACGTGGTGGACGCCTGCGCGACGATCGCAAGCGAGACCGATGCGGTCCCGTTCGCCCAGCAGACCAGCGGCGCCTGGTCGACGGTCCAGCTCTGGGAGACGGTGTTCCTCGCGGAGGCCGGCATCGACGGCTACGAGGCGTTCATCAACGGTGAGGGCGACGTCGACGCGGTCCAGTCCGCACTGGAGAACGTCGTCGCACTCCGCGAACACTACCCCGACGACGCCTCCTCCATCGGCTTCACCGAGGCCAACACGATGGTCATGGAGGGCGACGCGGCGTTCATCCACCAGGGCGACTGGGCGGCCGGCGCCTACGGCGGCGCCGACGACTTCAACTACGGCGAGGACTGGAGCCAGGTCACCTACCCGGGCACGAGCGGGAGCTACCTGCTCAACATGGACTCGTTCCCCTACTTCGCGAACAACCCCTCGCCCGAGGCGACGAAGACGTTCCTCAGCTACTGTGGGAGCGCGGAGGGACAGGTCCTCTTCAACCGCGAGAAGGGCTCCATCCCGCCCCGCAAGGACGCCGACGTCTCCTCGCTCAACGCGTTCCAGCAGGACCAGTTCGACGACTTCACGGGCGCCGACAACCAGCCCCCGTCGGTCCAGCACGGGCTGGCCGTCGCACCGGGCGTGGCGACGAACATCGGCGAGGCGTTCAGCGGGTTCCTCGAGAGCTACGACGCCGAGGCCACGGCGGAGGACCTCGTCGACGCTTTCAACTGACACCTCTCGAACAGCCCCCTCATGCGCAACCCGCTCGATAGATCCGGCCGTCGCCGGTCCGGTGAGGAGGAGACCCATCCAGCCGGCGACCGGACCACCGGCTGGCGGTCGCTGCTGCGCCGTGACTCCGTCCGGTCGGCCCCGTTCTGGCTCCCACCCTTCCTGCTGGTCGGCCTGTTCGTCTACGGTGGAATCGCCTGGAACGTCCTGCTGTCGCTGACGGACTTCAGTGGGCTCGGCACGCCGGACTACGGCTCGCTCGACCTCGAGAACTACCGCGCCGCGTTCGCCGACCCGCTCCAGGCGATGGTGAACTACCTCGCCGGCGTGAGCGGCTGGGTCACGTCCGGCTCCATCGAGCCCCAGACCCCCTCGTGGTCGGACCTCACCATCGACCCGGTCTGGAACTCGCTCGGGAACACCGTCCTCCTGATGGTCGGGTTCTCGGTCGCCTGCCTCGCGCTGGGGCTGGTGCTGGCCATCCTGGTGGACCGGGGGGTCCGCTTCGAGGACACGTTCCGGACCATCTACCTGCTGCCGATGAGCCTCTCCTTCGTCGTGACGGCGAAGTTCTGGCTGTTCATGTACAACCCGGAGACGGGGCTGGTCAACCTCGGCATCCAGGCGCTCGGCTTCGGGCCCGTCCGGATCGTCCAGAACCCGGAGTTGAAGCTGGGCGCCGTGGCCTTTGCCCTCATCTGGCAGTTCAGCGGCTACGCGATGATCGTCTACCTGGCGGCGTTGCGCTCCATCCCGACCAGCCATTTCGAGGCCGCCCGCGTCGACGGCGCGAGCACGGTGCGCATGTACTGGCGGGTCATCGTCCCGCAGTTGCGGACCGCCACCGTCAGCGCGCTGGTCGTCATCACCGTCTTCGCGCTGAAGGCGTTCGACTTCCTGTTCTCGATGTACGGCGGCTATCAGCCCGGCCCCTCGGCGGACATCCTCGCGACGCGGATGGTCCGGGAGGCCTACGCCAACCAGAACTGGGCCTACGGCTCGACCATCGCCGTCGTCCTGTTCGTGATGGCGCTGTGCATCGTCGCGCCGTACATCTACTCGCAGTACCAGCGGGGTGAGCTGTGAGCTTCCCACCCGCGACCGAGGAGGACCGCCTGGTCGGCCCCCGGGTCCGGAAGGTCGCGCTCTACATCGTGCTCTCCGGGATGGTGCTGTTCTATCTCATCCCCATCGAGACGGGGTTGATGACGGCCATCACGAGCCCCGAGTCGTACACCGGGCAGACGCCGTTCCTGCCGCCGCTGGAACCGCTCGTCCCCGGCACCGGCGAGTTCTCGCTGGAGGCCTGGGGGGGCGCCCTCGACGGGCTGTCGGGCGGGCTGGTCAACAGTCTCGTCCTCGTCGTCCCCGCGACGGTGCTGTCGGGACTGCTCGGCAGCATGGCCGCCTACGGCCTGACGACCGTCGACTGGCGGGGCCAGGTCGGCATCTACGTCCTCTTCATCGCCGGCATCTTCATCCCCTACCAGGCGGTGCTGGTGCCGCTGACGCAGTTCTGGTACAACGTGGTGCCGCTGCGGACGGCGTTCGTCCCGCTGGCCGAACTGCTCCCGCTCGTCCGGGAGTACCACTGGAAGCTCGTCGCGCTCATCATCACGCACACGGCCTACGGGCTTCCCATCTGCACGCTGCTGTTCCGGGCCCACTACAAGAAGCTCTCCGGCGAGATGATCGAGGCGGCTCGGCTCGACGGCGCGTCGGTCACCACCATCTACCGGCGCATCATCCTGCCGCTGTCGATCCCGATGTTCGCCGTCGTGTTCATCTACCAGTTCACGCAGATCTGGAACGACCTGCTGTTCGCACTGACCATCATCCAGTTCGGCGACGCGTCGGTCGTCACGATGGACCTGGTCGGCATCGGCGTCTCGCAGTCGGGGACGAACTTCCCGCTGCGGATGGCCGCGGCGCTGCTGGCGGCGCTCCCGACGCTCGTCGTCTACGTCCTGTTCGGCGATAAGTTCGCCGAGGGGGTAGCGACATGAGTGTCGAGACGGTACGCGGAGGTATCCACCGATGGCAGCATTAACCCTCGCGGACGTGACGAAGGTGTTCAGCGACGGTAGTGACGACGCGGTCATCGCCGTCGACGGCGTCGACATGGAGATCCGGGACGGGGAGTTCCTCGTCCTGGTCGGCCCCTCGGGCTGCGGGAAGTCCACCACGCTCCGGATGATCGCCGGACTGGAGTCGGTCACCCAGGGCGAGATCCGCCTCGGCGACCGCCGCATCAACGACGTGGCGCCGGCCGACCGGAACATCGCGATGGTGTTCCAGTCGTACGCGCTCTACCCCCACATGACCGTCCGGGAGAACATGAGCTTCGGCCTGGAGGAGTCGACGGGGATGGCCGACGCCGAGGTCGCCGCGACGGTCGAGGAGAGCGCGAGCATGATGGGTATCGAGGAGCTGCTGGACCGGAAACCGTCGGACCTCTCCGGCGGCCAGCAACAGCGGGTCGCGCTCGGCCGCGCCATCGTCCGGGACCCGGAGGCGTTCCTGATGGACGAGCCGCTGTCGAACCTCGACGCGAAGCTCCGGGCGACCATGCGGACCGAGCTCCAGCGCATCCAGGAGGAACTCGGCGTGACGACGGTGTACGTCACCCACGACCAGACCGAGGCGATGACGATGGGCGACCGCATCGCCGTGCTCGACGAGGGGGTGCTCCAGCAGGTCGGCACGCCGCTGGAGTGCTACCACGAGCCGGCCAACCGGTTCGTCGCGGGCTTCATCGGCGAGCCGTCGATGAACTTCTTCGACGTCGAGCGCCAGGGGACCCGGCTGGTCGCCGACCGGTTCGACTACCCGCTGAGCGAGGCCACCCACGCCGCGCTGGGCGACACGACCGAACTCGCGCTCGGCATCCGCCCGGAGGACATCGAACTCGTCGGCGAGCCCGGCGACCACGCGTTCGAGACGGTCGTCGACGTGGTCGAGCCGATGGGCGACGCCAACGCCTGCTACCTCACCTTCGACCGCTCCGGAACGGACCCGGAGACGTTCGTCGCCACCGTCGGCGGGATGCAACAGGTCGAGGCCGGCCAGCCCGCCGTCGCCCACCTCCCCGAGTCCGCCATCCACCTGTTCGACCGCGCGACCGGCGAGGCGCTGCGGAACCGCGACCTCCCCGACGACGACGGCGTCCAGCAGGCGGTCCGGAGCGACTGACTGTCGGTCGTGCTTTCTCCGTTACTGCCACGATTATCGCCGTAGTCGTGGTTCTCTCCCCGCATAAGCCGCGTTGGCGAGTGTAGCCCCGGAGAACGAGGTTACGTCGGTAGTCTGCTGGAAACGTCCGGGCGGGCGACCCGGTGTTTAGCCGCCGTCGCGGATGCGGTCGGCGATGTCGTCCAGTTCGTCCTCGCTCAGGTCCGGGCGGTCGCCGGCGACGGTGTGGATGGGGCCGCCGCCGTCGCCCTCGAAGCGCGGGACGATGTGGCCGTGGACGTGGGGCACCTCCTGGCCCGCCTCGGGGCCGTTGTTGAAGGCGACGGTGGTGGCGGGCGCGTCGACCGCGTCCTCGACGACGGGGACGAGCGCGTTCAGCGTCCCCAGCACCGACCCCGCCAGGCCGTCGTCCATGTCGTTCAGCCGCTCGTGGTGCGCCTTGGGGATGACGAGCGTGTGGCCCGGCGCCAGCGGGTTCGCGTCGAGGAAGGCCAGCACGTCCTCGTCCTCGTAGACGGTGCGCCCGGGGATGTCACCGGCCACGATGCCGCAGAAGATGCAGTCCTCGCTCATGCGCGTGGCTGGGGGCGGCCCGCCCAAGTAGGTTCGGGGCGGCTCACGCCGACGAGAGCGCCGCCAGCACGTCGTAGGTCTCGCGCATCTTCGCGGTGTCCCACGCGTCCCAGTTGTCGTCGGGCTGCCACCGGTAGCGGACCGTGCGGCTCCCGTCCACGATGACGAGCCCCCGTTTGGGCTCGGGGGCGCCGTCGGCCCCGTCCTCGGTCATGCCGCAGGCCTCGTAGACGGTCAGGTCGCCGTCGCTCAGGAGCGGATAGGTGATGTCCTCGTCCGCGATGAACTGCCGGTGGCTGTACGGGCCGTCCGTCGAGATGCCGAGGACGGTGACGTCGTCGTTGAACATCAGCCACTCGGAGTCGTTGATCTCGCAGATCTGGGTCTCGCAGACCGGGCTGTAGTCGTAGATGTAGAACACCAGCAGGGCCGGCCGGTCGCCCGCGACCGACGACAGCGTGAACTCGCGGATCTCCGTCCCCTTCGCCCCCGTGAGGGTGAAATCCGGGATGGTCTCCCCCATCGTCATCGGTTGCCGTACGTCGCCATGTGTAAAAATCGTGGCGTCGGTTCGTGCGACCAGGTGCCGGGGTCGGGTCGCCGGAAGGCTTTGGTCCCCGTCACGCCAAGAGCGGCGGTATGACCGACCGTTCAGGCGGGCCGGGAGTCCCACTCGCCCCCGCCGTCGACGGCCACGTCCACCTGATGCCCGAGCGGCTGATGGGGGCCATCCGGGAGTCGCTCAACGACGTCGCCGGCTGGGAGTTCCCCCACGGCGCGGACGTCACGGCCGTCGAGGCCGAACTCCGCCGGCACGGCGTCGCCCGCTACGTCGCGCTCCCGTACGCCCATCGTGCGGGCATCGCCCGCGAGCTGAACGACTGGCTCGTCGACGCCGCCGCGGACTCGGAGATGTGCATCCCGTTCGCGACCGTCCACCCGGAGGACGACGTCGGCGCGGTCGTCCGCGAGGCGTTCGACGCCGGCGCGCGGGGCCTGAAGTTCCAGTGCCCGGTCCAGGAGGTCGCACCCGACGACGAGCGGCTCGGCCCGGCGTACGAGCTGTGTGCCGAGTACGGTCGCCCGGTCCTGTTCCACGCCGGGACCGCGCCGATGTTCGAGGACTCCGCCCACGTCGGCATCGACCGGTTCGCGTCGTTCGTCCGGAGCTACCCGGACGTCCGGGCCTGTGCAGCACACATGGGGACGTTCGAGCACGAGGCGTTCATCGACCTCGCGCGCGAGCACGACCGGGTCTTCCTCGACACCTGTTTCGCGATGGCGACCGTCGTCGGCGACTACGTCGACTTCGACCCCGCCGCCATCCCGGACGCCGTCTTCGAGGACCTCGCCGGGCAGGTGCTCTACGGGTCGGACTTCCCGAACATGCCCCACGCCTACGAACGTGAGTACGAGGGCCTGCTGGCGCGGGACCTCTCCGAGTCGGCGTTCGACGCGCTGTTCCGAGGGGCCGCTAGCCGGTTCCTCGGCCCCGAGGTCGACCTGCCGGCCGCCGACGCGCACCCGACCGACGGGGCCGAGCCGTAACCGCGGCGGCGTTCAGGCGGCCCGGTAGCGGTCCCCGTCCCACCGTGCGAACCCGAGGACGGCGGCCCAGTCCAGCAGGTGCTCGACGCGCTCGCGCCACACCGCCTCGGTGTCCGTGTGGCGCCGGCGCTCCCAGTTCGGGATGCGGTCGCGGAACCGGTCGAAGGCCCCGGCCACGGTCAGCCCGTCGTCGGCCGCCGCCAGCGCCGCGAGCAGTTCGTCCGCGCCGAAGACGCGCTCGCGGAAGCGGTCGGCGAGCGCCGCCCGCCCCGGGTCGGCCGTCGGGTCGGGCGCGTCCCGGACGCGGTGGTAGCCCCGGTCGCTCTCGGCCACCAACTCCAGGGCCCGCGCGAAGGTGAGCCACTCGCTGGCGTCGTCGCGGGCGGCCACGACGCCGGCGTTCACGAGACGCATACAGCAGTCGTCCTCCGAGCGGGGGACCAGCGGCACGGCATCGCGCGCCCGGGCGAGCAGGTCCAGGGCCACCGCCGGCTCCTCGCGGGCCGTGTCGGGCAGCGCGGGGACTATCTTGAACCGCATGGGAGCCCGAAGCTCTCCGCCAGCAGCGACTCGTCGGTGCCCCCGACCGCGTGGGTGGGTCCGCCGAGCACGTCCACGGTGACCTGGGCCGGGGCGAACACCTCCCGCGGGATGGCCTCCAGGTTCCAGTCGGCGTCCTCGAAGAACTGCTCGAACGGGGTGCCGTACTCCGCGCTCGCGGTGGAGGGGACCTCGTCGAACCGGTCGAAGTCACGGTCCACCGTCAGGTGGACGCGGGCGCCGTAGGCGAGTGCGTCGTTCGTCCGGGCCATCGCCGTCGCCTCCCCACCCGCGACGGGCGCGACCGGCGCGCGCGCGGTGACGGTCAGCACGTCCAGCGGGTCGTAGTCCAGTTCGGCGAGCCGGTAGACCGCCAGCTCGCCGGCCCGGGCGGCGGTGGTCACGCTGCCCGCGATGGAGCCGGTGCGGTAGGTCGGGAGGAAGACGCTGCCCGTATCGACGCCCGCGAGGTCGGCGACGGACTCGGCGACCGCCTCGTCGGGGAGCGTGTCCGACTCCACGCAGAGGGTGGCGAAGTCGGCCGCGTCCTGAAACCCCGTCTGCCGGAACTCCTCCTCCTCGGCGACCAGGGCGCGGGCCGGGCCGCTCCCGAGCCCGTCGTAGCCGCCGGGGAACTCGTCCCAGCCGGCCTTCTGCGAGCAGAGCAGCGCCAGCGCCGGGTGGTCGCAGGTCAGCTCGACATGTGGTATGGTCGCGTCCGCGACCGTCCCGGAGGCGTCGGCCTGGACCGTCGCGAGCCCGCCGGTGGCGATCTCCGCCAGCAGCAGCCCCGCCTCCAGCCCGCCGTACGTCTCCACGCCGAAATCGAGCACCGTCGCCCCGTTGTCGAGCTCGTCGGTGTCGATGGCGAGTTCGTCCTGGAAATCGATGGCCTCGTCGACGAGTTCGACGGCCATCACGTTGAGACTCTCCATGCGCGGGCGTTCGGCCGGTCCGGGCAAAGAGTTGTGGTTGCTCGCCCCGGCGGGGGGACAGGACGGTTGGAGTTCCTGTCAAGCCCGGCCGTTTAGCGGGCAGAGGAAGTACCGTGGCGGACCGAACGGGGTCGTCGTCCCGTCAAGATACGGACGGCGGTCGGCGATCGTCAGTTCACCGTCCGCCTCGGCGGCCCGAACATCGGCCGCGGAGGTCAGCGGCTCGCTCAGGGTCACGCCATCGTCGAGGGTCGCGGCTTTGTGCACCCACTGGCCGCCGTTCCAGTCCCGGTCGCCGGGTGCGGACTCGGAGACGAACGGGCTAGCGTTCGCGTTGGCCGTTCCGCCGCCACCGGGAAGCGAGGCTCTCGTCCCGTCGTTGACGAAGTAGATGACGTCATTCGGCTCCGGTTCCTCGTCGAGCGTCCGCACCACGTTCGTTCGCCAGAGGATGCCGTTGGCCCAGACGCGGCCGAACTGCTTGCCGTTATCGTCGTTTCCGCGCGCTGCCACACTTCCAAGACTCCCGATACCGACACCGGCGGCGAGTGCCGCCGCGCCGGTCCGCAGGACGCGTCGTCGAGTCGGATTGTAGTCGTCTCTCATCATATCAGGAGGCTCCCGCCTCCGACTGACTGGACGGAGAGGGGGTGTAAGTCGATTTTTCGGATTTCGAGTCAACTCCGTTCGGTTGGATAGTAATTCAGTGTCAAGTTCGGTCCCCTCGAGCCCGGATCGGCACCTCGACGCGCCGTTTAAACCCGCGCCGCTCCCACTTCGACGTGTGCGCGAGTACGCCTTCGAGTTGGCCCTCTGTGCGCATCGCGAGCCGCAGGTCGACGGGCTCCTCGCGCGTCAGCTCGGCGCCTCCTGCCACGGTACCCGCGTGCTGGACGTGGTCGAACTGGCCCCCGGGCCCCGCTTCGACGACCGCGTCTCGCTCTGTCCCGGGACGATACCGGCGCCGGTCCTGGAGAGCGATGTCGGCCCCGGGACCGCACGGGACCCCCGTGAGGCGCTCGACGCCCATCCGGACCGTCTGGACGACGTCGTCGAGGCGGCGGTCACAGCGGGCTACCTCGAGCGCGAGCGCCGGGACGGCCGCGACCTGGTCCGCGCTACCGGTCGCTATCCCGAGGGCTGGGCCGGGCGGCTCCGCGGCATCGAGAACAAGCCCGACCTCGGCCGCCCCGGCGACCTCGAACGGCAGTTGCGGACGGACGTCTCGCTCGGGTTGGTCGACGAGGTGGTGCTGGCGACGGCCTCGCACGTCACCGGCGCCCACCTCAACCGCATCCCCGACGCGGTCGGCGTCTGGCGGTTCGACCCGGAGACGGGCGGGCGCGAGGTGGTCCGCGAGCCGACCCCGCTCGACGCCGACGGCCCCGGGGTCGAGCCGCTCGCCGAACACTCGGGACGGACGGATATCGCGGTCGTGACCGCGGCCGAGAAGCGCCGCGCGCGCCGCCGTCTCGCCGAGCGCGCCTTCGGCAAGGGCTGGCGCCCCGCCGCCGAGGTGTGGCCCGACTGCGCCCGGGTCACGGTCGACGAACGCGCCGGGGTCGGCCCGCTGCCGGACTGCCCGTGGAAGGGGCGCCTCGTCGACCCCGCCAGCGAGTGTGGTCCCGCCTGCGGCGGCCACGAGCGCGGGACCGCACCGGCGGTCGACCCCGAGGCCGCACGGGCCGCGGCGACCGCCTGGGACCCCGACGCCGGCGACCGGCGTCGGCAGACCGGGCTGGACAGCTTCGGCGACACCGGGTGACGCCACGAGCGACGACGATACCCCTCGCCGGTTCCGATCTCGGCCGGGGGATATCCTCACACCCGAGCCGTCATCCGGAGAGACGGTACACCGGCCGAGGGCATTCAGCGCGGCCCGAAGCCGACCGGCGGGTCGAGCGGACTCGTCGCCAGGTCGGGGGAGAGCTCGGGGTCGTTGTAGCCGCCGGGGGCGACGTCGTTCGGGCCGGAGGGGTAGCACAGCGCGGCGAGCGCCTGGATCTGGTCGCGCCCCACGCCGAGTTCGAACTGGCCGCCGCCGTAGAGCGTGATGTCGTGGGCGGCGGCGTGGTCGAGCGTGTCGAACAGCGACCGCACGGTGCCAAAGCGGGAGGGTTTGACGTTGAGCCAGTCGGGCTCCCAGGGCAGGTCCCGGACGCTCCCCACGCCGGTGATGGGGTAGTCCCAGGCGACGCGGTCCTCGCGACCGTCGAAGACGGGTCGGGTGGCGTCGGTGAGGCGCGGGTCCTCGACGACGGCGTCGGGGAGCCCCTCGACGACGAGCCGGTAGAGCTCCGGGTCCGGCGTCAGGTCGACCTGGGTGCCCTCGTAGAGGCCCTTCAGGTCGAGCACCCGGACGGCGCCGGTGTCGGCCAGCCGGTCGACGAGGGCCGCGTCCCAGTCGTCGGTCGGGTCGAGCTTGAGTTCGGCGTCGGGGGACGTCTCGAGCAGGTCGGCGACGCGGTCGAAGCCGGCGTCGCCGAGCCGGGTGCTGACGACGAACCGGACGGGGTCGTAGTCGCGGCCGAGCAGGTCGCCCAGCGTCCGGCCGGCCTGCTTGCACGCCAGGTCCAGGGCCGCCGACTCGACGGCCCAGCGCCGGTAGTGGCGGGCGGTCTCACGCCGGGGTGGCTCCGGAAAGAGCTCCACGTCGTCGAGCGCGCGGGAGAACTCGTCGAACGTCCACTCGCCCTCGAACGCCGCGAACGCGGGGTCGGCCTCGGCCAGCGCCTCGTGGTCGGGGGTGTCGTAGGCCACGTCCTCGCCGCGGCCGGTCGCCCCGCCCCCCGAGAGGGCGAACGTGGTCGTGGCGCGTGTGAAACCGCTGGAGGTGTCGCGCTCGCGGCGCGTCCGGTCGTGGCCCGCAACGGTGAGCGTGAGGTCCGCGACGGCGTCGTAGAGGCTCATGCCGGAGCGTAGGGGCGGACGGGGCATAACGGTGCGCGGGGCCGTCCCGGACTCCCGGTTTTTTCCCCTCCGGCCGCGGCCCTCCAGTATGGACGACGACGGGGAGGCGACCGACACGGCCGGCGGCCGGGAGGACGACGCCTCGGCCATCAGCTTCGGCACGGACGGCTGGCGCGCGACGCTCGACGAGTTCACCGACGCCCGGGTGCGGATGGTCGGGCAGGCCGTCGCGGACCACCTCGACGCCGAGGGCGAGCCCGGCACCGTCGCGGTGGGGTACGACGCCCGGGCGACCTCCCGCGGGTTCGCCGAGGAGCTGGCGCGGACGCTGTGCGCGAACGGGCACGACGTCCTCCTCCCGGAGCGGGACTGCCCGACGCCGGCGGTCGCCTGGACCGTCACCGACCGCGACCTGGCGGGCGCGCTGATGGTGACCGCGAGCCACAACCCGCCGGAGTACAACGGCGTGAAGTTCGTCCCCGCGGACGGCGCGCCCGCGCTACCGACCGTGACCGACCGGCTGGAGGCGACCCTGCGGGCGCCCGACCCGCTGCCGGAGGCCGAGTGGGGGACCGTCGCGGAGATCGATGTCGTCGGCCCGTACGTCGACCACCTGCTCGCGTTCCTCGGCCTCGAGAACGACGACCTCGCGGGGCTGACGGTCGCGTACGACGCGATGCACGGGAGCGGGCGCGGCGTGACCGACCGCGCCCTCGAGCGGGCGGGCGCGGAGGTCGTCGAGCTCCGGACCGACGACGACCCGACCTTCGGCGGGACGCCGCCGGAACCTGCCGCGGAGCGGCTGAGCGCGCTCGTCTCCCGGGTGACCGACGGCGACGCCGACCTCGGGGTGGCCAACGACGGTGACGCCGACCGCATCGGCGTCGTCGCACCGGCGGAGGGGTACGTCGACGCGAACATGCTGTTCACGCTGCTGTACGACCACCTGCTGGGGTCGCGCTCGGGCGGCGCCGTCCGCACCGTCTCGACGACGTTCCTCGTCGATCGGGTCGCCGAGGCCCACGGCGAGTCCGTGACGGAGACGGCGGTCGGGTTCAAATGGGTCGCCGAGGCGATGGCCGAGACGGGGGCGCTGCTGGGTGGCGAGGAGTCCGGCGGCTTCGGCGTCCGGGGCCACCTCCGCAACAAGGACGGCGTCCTGCTTGCGCTGCTGGCCGCCCGGGCCGAGGCCGCGGAGCCACTCGACGGCCGGCTCGCCCGCCTCCGCGAGGCCCACGGCGACATCCACCAGGACCGCGTGAGCGTCGACTGCCCGGACGACCGGAAGGCGGCGGTCGTCGCCGGGCTGGGCGAGGCGCTCCCCGACCGGGTCGCCGGGGCCGCCGTCGACCGGGTCAACGACGTGGACGGGTTCAAGATCCTGCTCGGCGACGGGACCTGGTTGCTGGTCCGGCCCTCCGGCACGGAGCCGAAGATGCGGGTCTACGCGGAGGCCGGCGACCCGGGGCGGGTGGCGGCACTGTTGACCGCGGGCCGGGAGCTGGTCGAGCCGCTGGTGTGAGTGGCGAGGGGTCCGGGTCGCGCCGGGCGCGACCCGGACTACGGTAACTCACCGCGATATCTGGATTCTCCGATACGCTCGGTATCGAACCCGAGGTTTCGGTAAAAACCGCGTAGTTTCGTGTCGAACTCCGCGACTAACCGGTCACGGCGGGCGGCCGCGGCCACGACCAGCGCGCTGCCGATACCCCGGCCCCGGCGCCCGGGGCGCACCGCGACCGCCTCGATGTACGCCCCATCCAGCACCAGCGCGCCGAGCACGCGGCCGTCGGTCACGGCGACCAGCACCTCGCGCTCCCCGTCCATGACGGCCTCGCGGTCGACCTCCAGGCCGGCCATGTCGACGATGCTGAGCGCCGTCGCGCGCTCGCCCTCGCGGGCCGGACCGACGGTCACGTCCGCGGGTGGGTCGGGCCTGGAGCCTCCGTCGGCGTCCTCGCCGTCCCCGTCGGCGTCGCCCGAATCGCGGCCGCCGCTCCCATCGGGTATCGCCATCGGTCTACGCCCCGATATCCGCGACGACCGCGAGCAGTTCGGCCTCGGTCGGCCGGTCGCCCGGAGCCGTCTCCGGGTCCGCGAGCAGGGCGGGCGCGTCGAGGTCCGGTGCCGGGTCGCCGACGGGGTCGTGCGTGCGGCTCGCCAGTGGCATACCCACCGGTAACCGTTCGACGGGCTTGAACGGCAGGGCGAGCGTGTCGGGCTGCGCGGAACCGGAACGGGCCGGATCTGGGACTGCCGGCGCCACCCTGGACCAGGCCCGACACCCCGACGGTCTCGGCCGTGACGGGGGCGTCGGCTGGCACCGGCGACCCGTCGACGAGGGCGGTCGCCTCGCGGGGCAAGAGCGAGCACGCCCGGAGGAGGTCGGCGTCGGTGGCGAGGGCGAGGTCGTGCTCGCCCTCGCCGACCACGTCCGCGGTGACCCGCATGGCCGCCGGTTGTGCGGGGGAGTGCGCGTGAGGTCCGTCGAGTCCTCAGTCCACCCGGACGGTCCGGGACTCCGCGACGGGAGCGAGCGGCAGGTCCGGGAAGGCGACCGTCACGCGGTAGGTCAGCTCGTCGGTCTCGCTCGTGCCGAAGAGGCCGACGGTCGTCTCGGTCTCGCCCAGATGCGTCTCCGAACTCGACATCTCGCGGCCGTTGACCGTCACGCGGACGCCGGCGCGGGCGCTCCCGGCGGTCGAGCGGACGGTGACCGGGCACATCGCGCGCTCGCCCAGCGCGATGCTGTCCGGGAAGTCCCCCCAGTCGACCGCGACGACCGGGAGGTCGCGGGCGTTCCGGAGGACCCGCTCGGCGACGCCCTCGGAGAGCCCCGCGTCGACCAGCCCCTCGACGCCGGCGGCGACGAGGTCGGCCGGGGTGGTCAGCCCCTCGGCGGCGAGCTTCCCGGCGCGGCCCCGGGCGACCCCGTCGACGGCCGTGAGGCCGACGGCATCGCCGGAGATACCGGTCTCGACGCGGGCCTCCACCCGGCGGACGAGGTTCGCGGCGCGGGCGTCGGCGAACTCGCGGGCGAACGCGTGCAGTGCCGCCAGCAGCCGGAGGACGTTCTGCCGGATGACCCAGGCGTCGCTCTGCAGTTCCCCCGGCGTCGACCCGCGCATCGCCGCCCGACAGATGGCGAGCACCTTCCGGTTGCCCGGCTCCAGGTCCTCCCCCTCGGCGTCGGTCGCGAACGACTGGCCCAGCACGGACTCGACGGCGTCGCGCTCGCTCTTCCGGGCGCTGACCGAGTCGAACTCCGCCGCGGCCGCGACCGTCCGGAGCACGTCGCCCTCGTCGATGGGCCGTTCGGCGGCCCGCTCGGCCAGGTCGGCGAACTCGCGGGCGGTGTCGAGCCGCATGTAGAACTTCGAGGCGAGCCGGCCCAGCGGCGTCGGTCGGAGCCGCAGGCCGTCCTCCTCGACGAAGCCGTCGGCGACGAGCGAGTCGAGGGTCCCCCGGGCCCGGGTGCGGAGGTTGCCGCCGAACGGGTAGTCGATGGACCCGTCGGTCGCCCCGTCGGGCGCGGACTGGGCACGGACGTAGTAGAACGTCGTCTCCAGCCACTCCATCACGTCGTCCATCTCGCGGACGTAGCCGAGCGCCACCTCCGCGTTCAGGTGGGCGTCGAGGTCCTCGGCGAGCCGGGACTCGATCTCCTTGCCCTCGCGGAGCAGGGTGCGGTACTTCTGGGCGTCCGCGCCGTCGGAGACGACGTAGGCGTAGCCGGCGTCGTCGTACCCCGGCCGGCCCGCGCGCCCCAGCATCTGGAGCACGTCGAGCGGGCTCATGTCCACCTCCCCCTCCAGCGGGTCATGGAGCTTCGTGTCCCGGATGACCACGCAGCGCGCGGGCAGGTTGACACCCCACGCCAGCGTCGAGGTCGAGAACAGGAGCTGGACCGTCCCGTCGCGGAACCACGCCTCGACGCGGTCCTTGTCCTCGCGCGAGAGGCCGGCGTGGTGGAAGGCCACCCCGTCGACGACGGACTGCCGGAGGGTGTCGTTGTTCAGGTCCTGGGCCTCGCTGTGCATGTCGTAGTCGCCGCGGGCGCCCATCTCGATGTCACGCTCGGCGACCACGTCGCGGGCCTTCTCCGCCGCGCGAACGGTGTCCTGCCGGCTGGAGACGAACACCAGGGCCTGCCCGCCGTCCTCGACGTGGGGCTGGGCGAGGTCCATCGCGCGGAACAGCCGCCGGTACTTGTCCTGGAACGGGTTCTCCCCGTGGGCGTACGTCTCGACGCCGGCGTGCAGCGGGACCGGCCGGTACTCCTCGCCGAAGGTGAAGGTGCAGTCCTCGGGGGCGTCCAGCCAGCCGGCCACGTCCTCGATGTTGGGCATCGTCGCCGAGAGCGCGACCACGCGGGGGGCACAGAGCCGCCGGAGCCGCGAGACCGTCACCTCCAGCACGGAGCCGCGCTTGTCCGAGTCCAGCAGGTGGACCTCGTCGATGATGCAGCAGTCCACGTCCGTAATGAACGAGTGCCGGGCGGTGTCGTGCTTGCGCGTGGCGGAATCGGCCTTCTCAGGTGTCATCACGAGCACGTCCGCGCGCTCGGCACGCCGCGGGTTCAGGTCGCGCTCGCCCGTGACGACGTAGACCGAATACCCGAGGTCCTCGAACCGCTCCCATTCGGACTCCTTCTCGTTGGTGAGCGCGCGCAGCGGCGCGAGGAAGAGGGCGGTGCCGTCCGACCGCAGGGTCCGGCAGATGGCGAGTTCCGCGAGCGCCGTCTTCCCCGAGGCGGTGGGCGCGCTGACGACCACGTTCTCCTCGGAGTCGAGCACCGCGGGCAGCGCCGCCCGCTGCATGCGGTTGAACTCCTCGAACGGGAACACGTCGGCGAAGTCGGGGACGGCCTCGTTGACACGCATGGTATGAGTGCCACGGACCGCGTGCCCGCGGCGGGATACCGGGAGGCAGGGGCCGCCGGACAAAGGGGTTTCCCATGCGGCACGGCGGGGGATGGAGAGTGCGGACCGTCCGGACGGGCTCGGTGAACGGTGGACCGAGGGACGGAGATCGGCCGATCCGGCGGTCGGGACAGGGCATCCCCACACCGACCGGGCCCGGGCCGGGGGCTACTGCGGCGCGATGGTGATCCGTCGGCCACGGTCGATGGCCTGCTCCAGCTCCTCGGCGATGGCCGAGCCCCGGGAGACCTGGATCTCGCCGCCGCGCGAGACCGTCGCGGTGAACAGGTACTCGTCGCCCGCCCGGATCTCGACGGTCTCGCCCTGGTAGCCCTCCGCGGGGACCATGACGTGCCGGCCGGTGACCTCGGGGGTGACGATCTCGCCGGCACCGCCCGACGCGCCGCCGGACCCGCCGCTGTTGCCGCCGCCACCGCCAGCGTGGCGCGCGCCGTCGGGGCGCTCGTCGTGCGTGCGGACGTCGATCTCCATCCCCAGCCGGTCCTCGATGTCGGAGATGCGGCCGCCGCCCTTCCCGATGACCGTGGAGATGTCGTTCTCCGAGACGTAGACGCGAGCGGAGCTCCGGCCCGTGATCTCCACGTCGACGCGGTCGCGGGCGACGGACTTGATCTCGCGCTCGATCTCCCCCTTGGCGATGCGGTCGACGCCCGTCTCGTCGTCGTTCTCCTCGTCCAGCGGGACGGTGACGACCTGGTTGTTGAACGTGTAGATCTCGTACGCGGCCTCGCCGGTCTCGAAGTCGCTGATTACCACGACCGGGCGGGTGAGGTCCTCCTCCATCAGCCCGTGGGGGACCTTCACCTCCGTCGTCACGTCGTAGACGGTGTGGACCTCGCCGGCCTCGATGTAGACGACCGTGTCGACGACCTGCGGGATCATCCCGAGTTCGACGCGGCCGACGAGCCGCTGGAGCGCGTCGATGGCCCGGGTCGCGTGGACCACACCCAGCATCCCGACGCCGGCCAGGCGCATGTCCGCGAAGACGGAGAAGTCCGACGTCTTGCGGACCTCGTCGTAGATGGTGTAGTCCGGCCGGACCATCAGCAGCGAGTCGGCGGTCTTCTCCATCGAGCCGTCCAGTTCGGTGTACTGGGTGATGTTCGGCCCGACCTGGAGGTCACGGGGTTTCTCCATCGTCTTGACGGCGAAGCCGGCGTCGGCGAGGAACTCGGCGACGGCCTGGGCGAACGTGGACTTGCCGGCGCCCGGCGCGCCGCTGATGAGGACGCCGCGCTGTTGCTCCTGCAGCCGGTCGCGGAGCTCGCCGGCCAGTTTGTAGTCGTCGAGGCCCGTCTTCGCGATGGGCCGCACCGCCGTGATCTCGTAGCCGTCGGCGAACGGCGGCTGCGCGACGGCGATCCGCATATCGCGGAACTGGACGATGCTCATCCCGGGCTCGGAGAGCTCGATGAACCCCTGGCTGGACTGGCGCGCGGACGCCTCGATCTCGGCGGCCCACTCCTTCAGCTGGGCCTCGGAGGAGGGCTCGTCGCGGATGGCGCCGTAGCGCATCTCTCCGAGCGAGCCCCGCTTGGCCATCGGCGCCACGCCCGACCGGAGGTGGACGCTCATCGTCTCCTCGTCGAAGAACGCCTCGATGGAGAGCGTGTCCACGTCGCGGGTCTCGGCCTCGACGTACTCGACTCCGATGCCCTTCGCCCGGGCGACCTCGGCCTGGACCGCGTCGCTGGTGAGCAGCGTGGCCTCGTGCCCGTCAGCGATCTCGCGGATGACCGCGTCGATGTCGCCCTCGTGGGCGCCGCCGATCTCGTCGCTGGTCGGCCGCTCGCCGACGTATTCGACCGCCAGGTCGCCGGCGTCGGCGAGGCTCGCGAGCCGCTGGAGCTCCTCGAGGCCCTCCCAGCCGGTGTCGATGCCGGCGTTGGCCTGGGACTCCAGCTCGGAGACGACCGCCTCCGGGACGTACACCGTCTCGACGGGCTCGCCCCGTTCGTGGAACTCGGACACACGGCCGTCGATGACCGCGCTCGTGTCCGGGACGACGTTCATACTCTCACTTGGGTAGTGTCCGGTTTAAGATACCGGGATGCCGGCGCTCGGCGGGGCGCCCCGCCGCCGGGCCGCGCCGATGCGACCGGTAGCGTTTATCCGGATACCGACCCCAGCCACCGACATGGACGTGAAGTCGCGCCACCATCTCCGCGGTGACGAGATCGACGACATCGTCGAACATATCGAGACCCAGCTCGGCGTGACCGTCGCGGGCGACTCGTGGGAGGACGTCGAGTTCGTCGACGACGACCGCCGTGTCGTGCTCGTCGACGGGGAGCCCGCCGTGGCGTTCTACGACGGCGAGCCGTTCCTGACGGTACAGGGCGCCAATCGGGTCCCGCCCGAGCGCCGCGTCGTCACCGTCGACGCCGGGGCCGTCTCCTTCGTCTCCGACGGCGCGAACGTGATGCGCCCGGGCATCGTCGAGGCCGACGCCGCTATCGACCCCGGCGATCTCGTGGCCATCGCCGAGGAGACCCACGGGAAGGTGCTGGCCGTCGGCCGCGCGGACGTGAGCGGCGACGAGATGGTCGGGGACAGCGGCAAGGTCGTCGACTCGCTGCACCACGTCGGCGACGACCTCTACGAGTTCTCCGTCTGACCACGGCCGCTCTCGACCCGGCGAACGGTCATCGCGCTCCCGGCCCCGAGCCCGAACGCCGCGAGCGCGAGGGTGGTCAACGAGACGACGAACGCCTCGTCCGGCGGCAGGCCGGCCGACCCCAGCAGCACCGCCGAGACGTAGGTCGTCACGCCGGCGAAGGCCCCGCTCCAGCGGTTCCCCGGGCCGAACAGTCCGAGCGCGTCGCGCTGTTCGTAGACCGCCACGGCGGCAGCGAACCAGGCGACGGCGAGGACCGACAGCAGGAGCGGGTCGGTCACGAGGAACCCGTGTGCGGGGATGGTGACCGCGACGGCGGCGAGGAGTCCGACGACCCAGCGGTTGAGCGTTGCCACACCGGCAGTTCGCCGGGGCGGGAGAAAACAGCCGCGACCGGGCCCGGGCCGAAACGTATACTTCCGCCGCTCGGCAACGGCCGGCCGTGACGGATGCGGACGACCGACTCCGGCTCGCGCTGTTGAACGCCTCGACCAGCGAGCGCGCGACGAGTCAGAACTTCCGCCGGGAGCTGGACGCCGACCTGGCGGAGTTCCAGGTGAACGACAGCCAGTTCCCGCGGGGCTTCGACTTCGACGGCGTCGTGATCACGGGCTCGGCGGTGTCGGTCTACTGGGACTCCGAGCAGGAGTGGGTGGAGCCGGTCTCGGAGTGGCTCCGGGAGGCCGTCGACCGTGGGCTCCCCGCGCTGGGCATCTGTTTCGGCCACCAGCTCCTCGCGCACGCGCTGGGCGGGCGCGTCGCGGACATGGGTGAGTACGAACTCGGCTACCGGGAGGTCCGGCGGACCGACATCGACGACGGCGAGGCGACGACCGACGGCGACCCCCTGTTCGAGGGACTGGACGAGGCGTTCCTCGTCTTCACCACCCACTCGGACACCGTCGCGGAGGTGCCGCCGGGTGCCGAGGTCATCGCCGAGAACGACTACGGCGTCCACGGCTTCCGGCTGGGCCACGTGGTCGGCGTCCAGGCCCACCCGGAGTACGACCAGGCCATGGCCGAGGCGGTGACGCTGACGAAGGACCTGCCCGACGAGCGGATCCAGCGCGTCCTCGACGGCATCACGGAGGAAAATTACGCCCGCGCGTGCGAGACGAAGCGGCTGTTCGACAACTTCACCGACTACGCCCGGCGGCTGCGCGCGGGGCGGGCTGCCGTGGACTGACTCGCCGCCGGGAGCGCCGTTGCCACAATCGCTATTCCCGTACCCGCACAACTCGTGGTATGAGCATCACGGACGCCGACTGGCGGGTCATCCGGGAGGAGGTCCTCGGCGGGGCGAGCGCGATGGCCTACGACGAGGTCGCGGCCCGGACCGCGGCCGAGGAGGGTGTGGGCACGGTCCGGCTCTACCAGTGGCTCCCGGCCTGTCTCTCGCTGGGCTACCGGCAGCCCCCCGACACGGTCGACTGGGCGTTCTGCGAGTCCCAGGGTATCGACGTGGTCCGGCGGCCGACCGGCGGCGGCGGCATCTACCACGACACGCACGGCGACATCGCGTACTCCGTCATCGCGCCGGCCGAGGCGGTGCCGGGGAGCCTGGCGGAGACGTACGAGCTGTTCTGCGAGCCCCTGTTCGACGCCTTCGAGCAGCTCGGCGTGCCGGCCGCCTTCGCCGACGAGCCCGCCGAGGCGCTGTACGAGCCCTCCTGCTACCTCCGGGATATCGACCCCGCACACGACATCGCCGTCGGCGGCCGGAAGCTGGCGGGCAACGCGCAGTACCGGACCCGCGACGCGGTGGTCCAGCACGGCTCCATCAGCTTCGAGGTCGGCGCCGAGCGCCATCTCGCCTGCTTCGCGGACCCGCCCGTCGACGCCGACCGGTTCCGCGAGCGCGTGACGGGGCTGAGCGACCACGCCGACACGGAGCGGGACGTGCCGCTGGACTCAGAGCACGTCGGGCTGACCGACAGCTACAATCTGGAGCGGGACCGTGCGGTGCGGGTCATCGAGGACAGTCTCGGGGAGTGGTGTGGCGCCATCGCGGGCGAGGAGTGGGTCACGGACGACTGGACCGAGGCGGAGCGGGCGGCCGCCGCCGAGCTGGCCGAGGCGAAATACCGGAGCGAGACGTGGACCCGGGACCGCGAGGACCCGACCGAGGACTGAACCGGGCGTCTCACCGACGGCGGCAACGTTCGCGCCCGCCCGACAGTTTATATCGGAGGATTCGAAAGGTGGAGTCCATGCCACGGGTCAACATCGAGTACTGCGCCCCCTGTCGGCTCGCCGGCGAGGCCACCGAGACCCGCCGGGTCCTCGCCGACTGGCTCGGCCAGCGACACGACCTGAACGTCAGCTGCTCGCCCTCCTCCGAGGAGCTGTTCTGCGTGAGCGTCGACGGCGACCGCGTCTGGTGTACGGACCCGGACGACCGTATCGACCCGTTCGAGGCGGTGGCGGCGGTCCGGTCGCAACTGGCCTGACCGCGACGCAGGGCCGCCCGACCGTCCCGCGTCGGCGCGCGGTTCCGGCCCGACGAGCACGCCGACGTCCACGCCCAACCGGCGAGTGAGCGACGCCCGACGCGGAGGCCAGAACGATTCAACGAGCGGTCACTATTCGGTCAGCACCAGAGTTCGATGCATATGACCGACCATCGAGTACATATCCAGCACGTATCGGAATAATTCGGGGGTCCGCCTCACTCGCGTCGCCCGTGTTGTTCGACCCCACCTCCGACGGCCGCCGTCGGCGCGGATGCGCTCGACGGCTCCCTGGGCGCGCTCCTCGTCGGCGTCGAGGACCCGGACCCGCCGCCCCTCGACATCCCGATCGTGGCCGAACTCCGCCTTCCGGAGCGTGCAGAGATGCGCGCAGGGCCCGTCGTGATGCTCGTAGCCCGGACAGTCGCACGCGCCGACGTACGCTCCGTGGTCGCGCTCGAGGCGACAGATATGCGCCTTCTCGCCGTCGGGAAGCAGCACCGACCACTCGTTCCACGAGCGCCGCTCGATGAGCGCTCGGTCCGGGTCCGCGCGCTCCCAGCTGGTCGAGCGAGCTTCGGCCTCGGCGTCGAAGTCGAGGAGGCTCACGCCGACCACCCCGAGTCGGGACAGTAGACGGCGCCGCAGTTCTGACAGTAGCGCGTCCCACGCTCGTTGACGCCCTCGACGGGGTGGGGACAGTCGCGCCTCACGCCGGCCACCCCGTTTCAGCAACGGAATCTCCGGGACGGCGGAGGGGTACGTTACGAGTCTTGTTGCGCTCCAGACTGAGACGGGGCGCTCGCGGCGCGGAATCGCAGGACGGCGTTGGAACTGTCGGGAACCGTGATACGGCCGGAAAGAGGATCCGCCCTCCCCGATTTGAACGGGGGACAAGTCGATCTACAGTCGACTGCTCTACCAGTCTGAGCTAAGGGCGGATGGTTGAGTTAGGGCCGGTCACGGCCTTAATCGTTGTCATCCGGCGAAGGTGTGGGCACGGAACACACGCGCTGTCGGACGTGTGAGACCGTCGACACCGTCGGTCAGCGTCGACAGACGGACGTCTGACGCACGCGAAGCTTGAAATGGGCTGACACACAACATCCGACAGCGTGAGCAAAATAACGTTCCGGGCAGACGACGACCTCGTGGCACAACTGGAGGAGTTCGACGCCTCCAAGAGCGAGGTCATGCGCGAGGCGCTCCGCGAGTACCTCGGGGAGCCGTCTGACACCGGAGCGTCGGCGGGGGACACCACCGAGGGGTCACTCGACGAGCTCGTCGCCGAACGCGTCGACGCTATCATCAACGACCGACTGGAGGGGTTCCGCACCCCCGCCGGGGGCCAGGATATCAACGTAAACATCGCTCTCGACGGCGAATCCGCGGGGAACGCTACTGCAGAGACGAACACCCGTAAGACGGCGTCACCCGACCCCGCAAACGAGCCCGAGGCGGGTGAGAAGCCGTGCGCCCAATGTGGCGAAGACCTGACAAAGGACCACGTTTACTGCCCGAAC
This sequence comes from Haloglomus irregulare, assembly GCF_007421925.1. GTDB lineage: Archaea > Halobacteriota > Halobacteria > Halobacteriales > Haloarculaceae > Haloglomus > Haloglomus irregulare. The sequence goes on along the minus strand of NZ_QMDX01000003.1, from coordinate 333,022 downwards.
TGCGGTGAGAAGGCGAGCCACCGCGTGTTCTGTGAGTGCGGGGACGAACTCCGCTCCGACTGGGCGTTCTGCCCCTCCTGTGGCCGTCGGACGACCGCGGCCGACGTGTTAGACAAGCAGTAAACAGCCCGAAAACGACTTCTGACGCCGATAATCGACGTAATCACGGCCGATAATACCCACGAGCAACCGACGGACCCGGGCGAGTTTACCCCCTCAGATCGGTGTGCAGGGACCACCGGGGGACCCGTAAACGCCGTATTCGGCCGTCTCACCCCAGTTTACGGGGTCGTGCGACGAGCGTCATACGCTCGTGACAAGGTTTAAGTAATAGCCGTCTATGCATACGGCTGCGTAAGACGGTCGTCTTACAGCGCGGGTGGACGGATTACATCCGGCCGCCGTCGTGTGGTTTCGCGCTGTATGACCCATGCGGGTGTGTGCCGCAACGCCGTCTTGCCGACCAACAAGGGAGCTAACAACAATGGAGCGTGTGACACTACGGATTCCGAAGCAGCAGATCGATGAAGTCGAGCGAATGGTCGACACGGGGGAGTTCCCCAACCGGAGCGAGGCGATCCGGTCGGCCGTCCGCGAGATGCTAAACGAACACGAGGACAGCGACCGGTCGAACGACCGGCGCGGCTGGGCCAAGGTGTAGACGATGCAGGACATCGTCAACTCCGCACTGGAGAACGCCGAGGCCGAGTCCCGCCACATGGACGGCGACGACGCCGGCGACTTCGGTGACCCGCGCATCGTTATCGTCGGCGCCGGCGGTGCTGGTAACAACACCGTCAACCGACTGTACAACATCGGCGTCGAGGGCGCCGAAACCATCGCTATCAACACGGACAAGCAGCACCTGCAGATGATCGAGGCCGATACGAAGATTCTCGTCGGCAAGTCCCTCACCAACGGGCTCGGAGCTGGTGGCGACCCCTCGATGGGCGAGCGCGCCACCGAGATGGCCCAGGGGACGGTCAAGGAGGTCATCGGCGACGCCGACCTCGTCTTCGTCACCGCCGGCATGGGTGGCGGGACGGGGACCGGCGCCGCCCCGGTCGTCTCGAAGATCGCCAAGGAGCAGGGCGCCATCGTCGTCGGCATGGTGTCGACGCCGTTCAACGTCGAGCGCGCCCGCACGGTCAAGGCCGAGGAGGGTCTCGAGAAGCTGCGCAACGAGGCCGACTCGATCATCGTGCTGGACAACAACCGCCTGCTCGACTACGTGCCCAACCTCCCCATCGGGAAGGCGTTCTCCGTGATGGACCAGATCATCGCCGAGACCGTCAAGGGCATCTCCGAGACCATCACCCAGCCCTCGCTGATCAACCTGGACTACGCGGACATGACCTCAATCATGAACCAGGGCGGGGTCGCGGTGATGCTCGTCGGGGAGACCCAGGACAAGAACAAGACCGAGGAGGTGGTCAACGACGCGATGGAGCACCCGCTGCTGGACGTCGACTACCGCGGTGCCTCCGGCGGGCTCGTCCACATCACGGGCGGCCCCGACCTCACGCTGAAGGAGGCCGAGGGCATCGCCCAGCGCATCACGGAGCGGCTCGAGGCCTCCGCGAACGTCATCTGGGGTGCCCGTATCCAGGACGAGTACAAGGGCAAGGTGCGGGTCATGGCCATCATGACCGGCGTCCAGTCCGCACAGGTGCTCGGGCCGACGACCCAGAAGCAGGCCGACGCCTCCCGCGCAGCCATCGAGGGCGACGCCTCGCCAGAGTCCGGTAACACGGACACCTTCGGGGTGGGCGAAACCGATGGCGGCAAGCCCGAGACGGCCAACGAGAAGAACAACGGTCTGGACGTTATCCGATAGATACGGAAACCGATATTTCCTTTGCGGTCGTCTACACGGTTCAGAGACTCTCTCTTCGCTTGAATCGGGCCTATGCTGTCAACAGACTCGTCTGACAGATGTCGGCTCGTCGTCGGACGCGCCGGGGCTCGCACCGGGCCGGGCGCGATTGAGGATTTCGCTCCACGGGGTGGCAGGCACCGTACACACGACAGTTTAAACGGGGTGACGGCCCATCAACTCGTAATGAACGTCTCCGAGGTCGCGGGCGTGCCCGAGTGGCTCCCGGAGCACCTCCGCGCGGACGGTATCGAGGAGCTCTATCCACCCCAGGCCGAGGCGGTCGAGGCCGGCGTCACCCAGGGCGACTCGCTGGTGGCGAGCGTCCCGACGGCGTCGGGGAAGACGCTGGTCGCGGAGCTGGCGATGCTGTCGGCGGTCCAGCGCGGCGGGAAGGCGCTCTACATCGTCCCGCTGCGGGCGCTCGCCTCCGAGAAACGCGAGGAGTTCGAGGAGTTCTCCCGCTACGGCGTCGAGGTGGGTGTCTCGACGGGCAACTACGAGTCCGAGGAGCGCTGGCTCGGCGAGAAGGACGTCATCGTCGCCACCTCCGAGAAGGTGGACTCGCTGGTCCGGAACGACGCGCCCTGGCTGAGCCGGCTGGACTGCGTGGTCGCCGACGAGGTCCACCTCGTGGACGACGCCCAGCGCGGGCCCACCCTGGAGGTGACGCTGGCGAAGCTCCGGCGGATCAACCCCGGCCTGCAGGTGGTGGCGCTGTCGGCGACCATCGGCAACGCCGACGCGCTGGCCGACTGGCTCGACGCCGACCTCGTGGACTCGGAGTGGCGGCCCATCGACCTCCGGAAGGGGGTCCACTTCGGCGAGGCGCTCCACTTCGACGACGGGAGCCAGGAGCACCTCCCCAGCCAGAGCGGCGAGAAGGCGACCGAGAGCATCGTCCGGGACACCCTGGCGGCCGACGAGGAGGAAGCGGGCGGGGAGGCGGACGACGGGCGCGGCTCGTCGCTCGTCTTCGTCAACAGCCGCCGGAACGCGGAGGGCGCGGCCAAGCGGCTGGCCAACGTGACGAACGACCATCTGACCGGGGAGGAGATGGCCGAGCTCCGGGACATCGCCGCGGAGATCCGTGACGACAACGACACCGAGACGAGCGAGGACCTGGCCGACGCCGTCGAGAAGGGGGCCGCCTTCCACCACGCCGGCCTGTCGAGCACCATGCGCTCGCTGGTCGAGGACGCCTTCCGGGACCGGCTCGTCAAATGTATCGCCGCGACGCCGACGCTGGCCGCGGGCGTCAACACCCCCTCCCGGCGCGTCGTCGTCCGGGACTGGCGGCGCTACTCCGGCGAGGCCGGCGGGATGCAGCCCCTGTCCGTGCTCGAAGTCCATCAGATGATGGGCCGGGCCGGCCGGCCGGGGATGGACCCGTACGGGGAGGCACTACTGCTCGCGAAGAGCCACGACGAACTGGACGAGCTGTTCGAGCGGTACGTCTGGGCCGAGCCCGAGCCCGTGCGGTCGAAGCTGGCCGCGGAGCCGGCGATGCGGACCCACCTCCTCGCCACGGTCGCCTCGGGCTTCGCCGACTCGCGAGAGGGGCTGCTGGAGTTCCTGCAGGAGACGCTGTACGCCAGCCAGACGGACGAGGACGCCTACCTCGAGGGGGTGATGGACGACATGCTCCGGTATCTGGAGGCGAACGGGTTCATCACCGCCGAGGGGGGTCGGCTGGAGGCCACGGGGATGGGCCACACCGTCTCCCGGCTCTACCTCGACCCGATGAGCGCCGCGGAGATCATCGACGGCCTCCGGGCGGCGGACCGGTCGCCGACGGCACTGGGGCTCTACCACCTCATCGCGCGCACCCCGGACATGTACCAGCTCTACCTCCGCTCGGGCGAGCAGGACGAGTTCACCGAGCTCGCCTACGAGCGCGAGGCCGAGTTCCTGGGTCGCCTGCCCAGCGAGTTCGACGACGCGTTCGAGGACTGGCTAGCGGCGCTGAAGACCGCGACGCTGCTGGAGGACTGGGCCGACGAGGTCGACGAGGACCGCATCACCGAGCGCTACGGCGTCGGCCCCGGCGACATCCGCGGGAAGGTCGACACCACGGAGTGGCTGCTGGGCGCGGCCGAGGAGCTGGCGGCCGAACTCGACCTCGGTATCGCGCCCGCCGTCCGCGAGGCGCGGGTCCGGGTCCAGCACGGCGTCCGCGAGGAGCTGGTCGACCTCGCGGGCGTCCGGAGCGTGGGGCGCAAACGCGCCCGCCGGCTGTACGAGGCCGGCATCGAGGACCGGGCCGACCTCCGCAACGCCAACAAGCCGGTCGTGCTCGGGGCGCTCCGGGGGCGCGAGAAGACCGCCGAGAACGTGCTGGAGGCGGCCGGTCACACCGACCCCTCGATGGCGGACGTGGAGCCGGACCCGGACGCCGCGCCCGTCCTGGACGGCGGCGACGACGACCAGTCCAGCCTGGGTGACTTCTGACGTGCTGGTGGAGGGTATCGTCCACGTCGGGGACGACGCGGACGCGGCGACGGCCGACGACGTCCCGGTGTTCGAGGACGTCGACGCGCTGGTCGGCCGCCTCGGCGCCATGGCCGACACGCACGGCGTGACCGTGCAGGCGTTCGACGCCCGGCTCGTGACCGGGCGCCGGCATCTCGAACGGGCCGTCGAGCTCGCCGACCGCGAGCGGGCCCGCGGCGACGGCATCGCCCGGGACCGCGCCGTCGAGATACTGCTGTACGCTGCCGGCCGCCGGCAGATCGACCGGGCGCTGGAGCTCGGCGTCGGCCCGGGGGCGACCCCGACGGTCGTGCTGGTGGACGGGCGACCCGGTGACGGCGCCGGCGACACGGCGGCCGAGGCCGCGGCCGCGGAGGCGGTCCGGGAGCTGCTCGAGCCGGCCGAAGCGCTGGGGGACTACGACCCCGACCGGGTGCGGGCCTTCTTCGACATCGGGTCGACCGAGCTGGCGGCGACCGCCGCGGGCCTGCCGGCGGTGGTCCGGGAACGCGTCGCGCTGCTGGTGGTCGAGCGGTAGACGTCACAATCCTTGCCGCTTCTCGGGTCGCGATAACACGCCACATTACCGGTGGATTCGACCGCTTTCGGGGGCTGTAGCTCCCGAACGGCCCGTCACACGCGGCGGCAGCGGCGGCCGGTATCCTCGGACACACTACCTCGGGGGGCCGACCCGCCCGGTATGAGTGACACGGAACACAGCGCGGACGCGACGCACGACCATGACCACGACCACGAGGGGCCAGGGTACGCCACCCCGCAGGCGGCGATCGAGGAGTCCGACCCCGAGGAGCTGGCCTACGTGATGGGGCTGTACGTCGGGACGGACGTGGACGCGCCGGACTTCCTGGCGGTCGTCGACCTCGACCCGGACTCGGCGACGTACGCGGAGGTGGTCGACCGCGTCGAGATGCCCAACCGCGGCGACGAACTCCACCACTTCGGGTGGAACGCCTGCTCCTCCTCCTGTCACGTCGGCGGCCTGGAGCGGCGCCACCTCGTCATCCCCGGGCAGCGCTCCTCGCGCATCCACGTCGTCGACACGGCGGACCGGCGCGAGCCCGAACTGGAGCGGGTCATCGAGCCAGGGGAGGTGTTCGACGAGGACCTGAGCGCCCCCCACACCGTCCACTGCATCCCCGACGGGCAGATCGTCCTCTCGATGCTGGGCGACGCCGACGGGGAGCTGCCGGGCGGATTCCTCGAACTGGACGAGTCGGACTTCTCCGTCGACGGGCGCTGGGAGCCACCGGGCGAGATCGAACTCAACTACGACTTCTGGTACCAGCCCCGGCAGAACGTGATGGTGTCGACGGAGTGGGCGGCCCCGACGACCTACTACCCCGGGTTCGACCTCGACGACGTCGAGGCGGGGGAGTACGGCCGACGGCTCCACGTCTGGAACTGGGAGGGGAAGACCGTCGAGCAGACCATCGACCTGGGGGAGGAGGGGCTCATCCCGCTGGAGGTGCGCTTCCTCCATTCCCCGGTCTCGACCCACGGGTTCGTCGGCGCGGCGCTCTCCTCGAACGTCTTCAACTTCCATCAGGTCGAGACAACGCCCGGTTCGGGGCCGGGCCGCTACGCGGCCGAGAAGGTCATCGACGTCGAGGCCCGCGAGCACGAGGACTGGGACATGCCCGTCCCCGGGCTGGTGACCGACCTGCTGGTCTCGATGGACGACCGGTACCTGTTCTTCTCGAACTGGCTCCACGGGGACGTCCGGATGTACGACGTCTCGGACCCGAGGAACCCACGATACGTGGACCGGGTCTGGGCCGGCGGCCACTTCGGCCCGGACCACCCCATCGAGGGCGAGCGGAAGGTGGTCGGCGGACCACAGATGCTCCAGCTCAGCCTCGACGGCGAGCGGCTCTACTGGACCACCTCGCTGTTCTCCTCGTGGGACAATCAGACAAAGCCTTTGTTATTCTCCGGTCGCAAGCACGGCGTAAGCCATGTCGGAAAAGTACCGCGAGAAACTCGATGGCGAGGTCCGGCGCTGGACCCAAGCCGTCGAAGATGGCCTTGTCACGGAAGATACCCACAGCGCCGTGATGGATTTCAAGACCCACGACCAGGCCCGCGATATCAGCCTCGCCACCGTCGAATCTCACCTGTTCCACCTCCGGAAAGTTGCCGAAGGAATGGACACGCCCCTCGTAGACGCAGACCTGACCGACGTTCTGGAGGTTCTGAACCAGTTTCGAGAAGGACATCATCCCGAAGTCAAAGACGACGGTATCGGCGTCACCAACCACCAGAAGGCCCTCAGAGTCTTCTATCGCTATCGGGAGGACTCCGACATCAGTCCTGACGACGTAGAGATAGACGACTACGATGGGCGGGACCTCTTTCCCGACGACCTGCTGTTTCAGGAGGACGTTGACGCGCTGCTGAAAGCGTGTTACGACGACCCCCGGATGCGCGCCTACATCGCGGTCGCGCTCGCCACGGGCCTCCGCTCGGATGCTCTCCGAACCCTCCGGCTCCGACACGTCGAAGAAGACGGCCCGACCATGACAGTCCGGCTGAACAGCGAAGAAGCGGCCCTGAAGGGCGCCAGCGGGTCTAAGAGCCTCCTGTGGGCGAAACACTACCTCCGCGAGTGGCTGGACGTGCATCCCTACGCCGCCGACGACGACGAAGACCCCGCCGTGTTCTGCTCCTACCCGAACGCCCCTCACACCGACGACACCGGCGACACCATGCACGACCAGACCATCCGCGACCACATCAATCGGATTGCCGACCGTGCCGGGCTGGAAAAGAACGTCTACCCCCACCTGTTCCGACACACAGCTATCACTCGGCTGGCCCTGGAGGATCTGAACGAGCAGCAAATCAAGCAGACCGTCGACTGGGACGGCGACAGCAGTCAGTTCAGCACCTACGTCACGCTGGCCGACGAGTTGACGAACGACTCCATCCGGGAGAAGCTCGGCTACCCGACCTCCCCGGGCGGAACACCCATCATCGGACGCCCGACTCTCGACCGCTGCGACGAGTGTGGCGACGGGTTCCCGGAGGGCGCCGAACGGTGCCCCAACTGCGAGCAGCCGCTCACCCACCGCGCCGAGGAGGAAACGGACCCCAGCGTCCCGGGTGAGGGCGGTATCCCCGCCGAGGACCACGGCCGGCACGACGCCGAGTTGCTGGCCGACTTCGCCAACAACCTCGGAACCTGGATGCAACAGCAGATGGCGCGCGACGACGGAGCGGACCCCGAGGACATCGCCGAGGGCATGACCAGCCTCGGCCCGGACGAGATTGACCAGTTGATGAACGCCGACGACTGACGCGCCGCTCGCGGTCGGCATCGACCGGCGAGTCGCGTCAGCATCTCCGACGGCGTCAACCGCCGAAACGCCTTTGAGTCCGGAGAGAGAATCATAAAATAGTGTTGGACGGGGCTTCTCCCGTCCTTTCAGCACTCCTCAGCGGCGCGTAACGCCCTCACCTCCGTTCCCGAGCGACCAACACGGTGCGCTGAGCGTCGCGTCTCCACGACGGTCGTGAGCGCCCGCAGACGGCCGCTCAATCGCTCGAAAGACTACACCCATGGGGCTACTCACCTACCGCCCCCCGCTCTGTCGCTCCTCGGCTTGCACCATCGACTCCAGCCGCTTGCGCTCCGGCCGGGACATACCCACGTTCTGCGGGAACATATACGGACACCGCCGTTGGTTCGTCTCCTCGGCGCGTCCCCTCCCGCACCGGGCCTGCCCACTCTTGAAGCACTCGCGGTGCCCCTCAACACCAAAACCCGCAAGCAGCGAGTCCGGGTCCGGGTCCGGGGCGCTACCCACGGCCGAACGCTCGGACAGATACCACGCCCCCGCCGCCACCACAGCGGCGCCAAACGCAGTCGAGAGCACCGCCGAGACCGAATCGCTCACGGCGCCACCTCATTCAGATGGTCGTGCGACGCGAGCGTGATATACGTCCTCCGAGCGGGGGCGGCGCCGGCCGGGGCGACTGGACCCCCCAAATCTGGGTTAAAGGGGGTATTAAACCCCGGAGGGAGTTGCGGCCGGTCGGCGTCCGGCAGGGCGTCCGCAAAGCAGAATAATATAGGTGACTTCTGTATCTCCCACGAGGAGAACAGTTCTACCCGGAGGAGGGCGAGCGCGGCTCGGTGATGCTGAAGGCCGACGTGGACCCCCGCCGCGGGACGATGACGCTGGACCAGGAGTTCCTCGTCGACTTCGGCGAGATGCCCGCGGGCCCGGCCCGAGCCCACGAGATCCGGTGGCCGGACGGGGACTGCACCAGCGACGTCTGGCAGTGAGCACGTACCGGGTCGTGCTGGAGTGGACGGACGGTCGCCGGGTGACGATATCGGCGGCGGACGACGAGACGGTAGTGGCGGCCGCCGAGCGCGCCGACGAGCCGCTCCCCTTCGGCTGCCTGACGGGGGCCTGCGCGACCTGCACGGCGGAGTTGCTCGCGGGGAGCGTCGACCATCGGCGGGAGCCGCGGGCGCTGAAGTCGCGCCACCGCGAGGCCGGCTACGTGCTGCCCTGTATCGCCGTCCCGACGAGCGACTGCCGCCTCCGGGTCGGCAGCGCGGTGGCCGGAGAGCTGACGCAGAACCCGTGGAAGTGAGTCTCCCGTTCGTTCGTAGCGATGTTCCCGGAAAACAGGCCATCTTCGGCGGTAATCCCGCATCTCATACGGTTCTATCCTGTCCCCATCACCACCCGAAACGCGATTACCCCTCGGTCGCATCAGTCGTGTCGTGAACGAGCCGACAGGGCCACGGGGTGAGCGCCGGGCGACGACCCTGGAGACGGGAGACGGCCGCGGAAACCCCCGCGAGACGACGGTCAGCTACCGGGTCGCCGGGCCCGCCGGCGCCCCGCCGGTGGTGCTACTGCACGGCATCGGGCTGGACGCGGCCGACGTGTCATGGCGGCACCTACTGCCCGCGCTGGCCGACGAACGGCGGGTGTACGCGCCGGACCTGCCGGGGCACGGCGAGAGCGAGAAGCCCCGGCTCTCGTACACGACGGACCTCTTCGCGCGGGCGCTCCGGGCCTTCCTCGCGGACCGCGGCCTCGACGCCCCGGCGCTGGTCGGCGTCTCGATGGGCGGCGGGGTGGCGCTCGGCCACGCGCTCGACCACGACGTCGAGCGGCTGGTACTGGTCAACAGCTACGGGCTGGGCGCGGACGCGCCGTGGCGACCGGCCGCGGCGGCGATGCTCCGGACGCCGCTGGCGCATCGGGGCTGGTGGGCGGGCATCGGGAGCAGCCGGGCGACCGTCCGCGAACACCTCCGGACGATGACCGGCGGCGCCCCGCCGGAGGACCTGGTGACGGACGTGCACGAGGCGGTGGCGTCGGCGGCTGTCGGTCGGACGGTGGCGTCCTGGCAGCGCGACGAGTTCCGCCCCGGCGGGCTCCGGACGGACTACAGCGGCTGGCTCGACGCGCTCGTGCCCGAGACGCTGTTCGTCCACGGGGAACGGGACCCGTTGCTCCCGGCGTCGTGGTCCGAACGGGCGGCCGAGCGGACGGGGGCGTCGCTGGAGCTGTTCGGGGACTGTGGCCACTGGACCCCCCGCGAGGCACCCGACCGGTTCGAGCGCGTGGTCCGCGGGTTCCTGGCGGAGTGAGGAGATGTCGTCAGTTCCGCGGCGGGACGTCCTCGATGAGGACGACCGCCTCGCCATCGATGACGGTGGCGTCCTCGGACTCGACGGTGGTGCGGAGGCGGAACCGGTCGCCGCCGAGCGCCTCCACGACCTCGATGTCGGCGGTGACGCGGGCGCCGATATCGACGGGGGCTCGGAACTCCAGGTCCTGCGAGAGGTAGACGACGCCGCCCGGGAGCCGCGCGAGCGCGGCGCTGATGGTGCCCGCGACGAGCGTGCCGTGGGCGATGGTGTCGCCGAAGCGGGTGTCCGCGGCCCACTCCTCGTCGAGGTGGAGCGGGTTGGTGTCCCCCGAGGCGGCCGCGAACCGGTCGACATCGGCGGCCGTGAGCCGCTTGGTGAACCGGACCCGGTCCCCGACCGAGAGCGTCTGCCCGTCGGCCTCGAGATTCGTCTCCCACTCCGGGAGGTCCTCGTCGGCGGCGATGCGCTCCTCGGCGCGGGCGCCGCGCTCGTCGTCCTGTCCGTCGCTGCCGCCGTCGGCACTCGTGGTGTCGGCCGGCCCGACCCCGGTGAACGCGGTCGCGGCGGCGCGGTTCGCCTCGATCAGCCCCTCGAACATCGCCGTGGAGGTTCGCGACCAGTAGTCGACGAACGACGGATAGCCGGAGTCGGAACTCATTGCACAGTACGTACGCGCCCACGCACACAAAACCACACCGGTTCGGCCGAAAGGCATGGCATTCGACGGTATTCGTTGCCCTCAGGTGGTGAATCGCGCAAGTTTTAACCGTTCGCCATCGTTAGCGACGCCATCATGGCAGACGACGAGGACGACGGGCTGTTCACGCCGACGGTGCTGAAGAACCTGCAGGAGGCCGCCGAGGGGGCCACTCGCCAGCAGCAGCGCATGCTCCAGCAGGTCCTGGGCGGCGGTGGCGTGACCGGCGCGGCGGGTGCCGGCGGCGAGGGCGGCGGCGGGCTCGCCCCGCAGCTCAGTGCGATGGCACAGACGGCGACGTTCAAGACCCGGGTCCAGTCCGGGGGGCGCATCTCCATCCCGGACGCCGAGCGCGAGGCGCTCGACATCGAGGAGGGCGACATCGTCCAGACGGTCGTCATCCCGGTCAAGCGCAAGCGCGACGGGGACGACTGACGCGACGCGGCCGCAGAGACGGGGCTCTCGGGCCGTCTGACGCCGGGAATCGACAGGGCGACGCGTTCCAACCCGAGCCCGTTGCCCCCCGCCGACACGCGCCACACCCACACTTATGTCTTCATAGCTGTGATAAACGGCTAGTACATCATGAGCGATTCATACGAGTTCGGATCACAGTGGGCGGAGATGGCGGAGCGGATGAGCGAATCGATGGAGGGCAGCATGGAGGCCCAGTCGGCCTTCATGGAGTCCTGGACCGAGGCGATGGAGTCGTCGGTTCCCGACGAGGACGAGTTCGCCGACGGGATGGAGGGCTACGCCCAGGCCTACGAGGTGTGGATGGACGCCGCCGAGCAGCTCGTCGAGCGGACGGAGGACGCCGCGGCCGGCGAGGACGTCTCGTTCACCGAGCTCCGTGACATCTGGCTCCAGAGCGCCAACGAGGCGTTCAAGGAGGTCATGGACACGAGCGCCTTCGCCGCGGCCAACGGCCAGCTCGTCGAGTCGATGATGGAGATGCAGTCAGAGGTGAACGAGGCGAGCGAGGACACCCTGGAGCGGATGGGGATGCCGACCGGCACGCAGCTCGACGAGGTGGGCGAGCGGCTGGTCGAGCTGGAGCGCCGCCAGCACGCCGTCGAGTCGAAGCTCGACCGCGTGTTGAAGCAGCTCGAGGACGGGGGTGCATGAGATGGCCAGCGAGGGCGAGCGGTCCTTCGACCCGTTCCGGCTGGCGATGAACACCCAGCGCGAGGCGGCCGAGGCGATGCAGGAGTCGGTCGAGACGGGCGAGGTCCTCCCGGACCAGCTCGAGCGGCTCGACTCCGTCGAGGTCGGCACCACCCCCAGCGAGGTCGTCTACACGGAGAACAAGCTGGAGCTGCTCCACTACGAGTCCCAGACCGAGACCCAACACGACGTCCCCATCCTCATCGTCTACGCGCTCATCAACAAGCCGTTCATCCTGGACCTGCAGCCCGACCGCTCGGTCGTGCGGCGGCTGCTGGAGGCGGGTCACGACGTCTACCTCATCGACTGGAACGAGCCCTCCCGGCTCGACCGGCACCTCACGATACACGACTACGTCGAGCGCTACATCGACAACTGCGTCGACGTGGTCCGCGAGCGCTCCGGCCAGGACAGCATCAACATCCTGGGCTACTGCATGGGCGGGACCTTCACCGCGATGTACGCCGCGCTCAACCCGGAGAAGGTCCGCACACTCGGGCTGATGGCCGCCGGCCTCTGCTTCGACGGTACCGGCGGCGTCCTCGAACTGTGGGGCGATGACGAGCATTACGACCCCCGGGACGTGCCCGAGGCGTTCGGCAACATGCCCGCGGAGATGCTGGACGTCGGCTTCGCGCTGATGGACCCCGTCGCCAACTACGTCTCGAAGTACGCCCGCTTCTTCGACAACGTCGAGAACGACGACTTCGTGGAGAACTTCGCGCGGATGGAGCGGTGGCTCGACGAGGGCATCGACGTCGCCGGCGACACGTACGTCCAGTTCCTGGAGGACGTCTACCAGGGGAACAAGCTGTACAACAACGAACTGGTCCTCGACGGGAAGCACGTCGACCTCGCCGAGATCGACATGCCGGTCCTCCAGATCATGGGCGAGTACGACCACCTCATCCCGGCCGACGCCTCCAAGCCGTTCAACGAGGTCATCGGCAGCGACGACACGGAGATCATCGAGTACTCGACCGGCCACATCGGGCTGGCGGTGTCGGGCTCCTCGCACCGGGACGTCTGGCCCCGGGTGGCGGAGTGGTACCTCGAGAAGTCCGCGACCGACCCCGAACACCTCGCTGCGGTCGAGGAGGCCGTCGCGGACGCCGCTGGGATCGATATCGACATCGATCACGAGGCCGCCATAGAGGAGGGCGTCACGTCCGACGAGGCCGCCGCCGAGGTCCACGCCGAGGACGTCGACCCCGCGGGCCCGGAGGGCGGCGACTTAGAGGAGGTCGACGGCATCGGGCCGACCTACGCCGAGCGACTCCGTGACGGCGGCATCGTCACGGTCGCCGAACTCGCCGCGGCCGACGTCGAGCGGGTGGCCGAGCTGGCCGGCGTCGGCACGAGCCGCGCCGAGAGCTGGGTCGGGCAGGCGGGGGACTGACCCGAGGACGGGACACCGACCCCCGCGACCGACGATACGTATTTCCCCTGCCGCGCGTACGTGTGTCACATGCTCGACGGACAGACCTGCCTCGTGACGGGGGCGTCGCGTGGTATCGGTCGCGGTGTGGCGAAGGAGCTCGGCGATTACGGGGCGGACATCGTCATCAACTACCGGTCCTCCGAGGAGCTGGCCCACGAGGTGTGTGACCACATCGAGGACGACTGCGACGGCCGGGCCATCCCGGCCCAGGCGGACGTCTCGAAGATGGCGGAGGTAGAGGCGATGGTCGAGTTCGTCCGGGACGAGTGGGGACCCGTCGACGTGCTGGTGAACAACGCCGGCATCACGGTCGACAAGAAGTTCGCGAACATGACCCGCGAGGACTGGCAGCGCGTCATCGACGTGAACCTGGGCGGCGTGTTCAACTGCACGAAGACCTGCTTCGAGGACCTCTGCGAGGCCGAGGACGGTCGCCTCATCAACATCTCCTCCGTGGTCGGCCAGCAGGGCAACTACGGCCAGGCCAACTACGCGACGACCAAGTCCGGGCTGTTCGGGTTCACCCGGACCATCGCCCTGGAGATGGCCTCCTCCGGCTCGACGGCGAACTGCGTCGCGCCCGGGTTCGTCGCCACGGACATGCTGGAGACGGTCCCCGAGCGCGTCCAGGAGAAGATCCTCGACCGCATCCCGCTCAACCGGTTCGCCACCGTCGACGACGTGGCCGGTATCGTCCGCTTCGTCGCCAGCGAGGACGCCTCCTACATGACGGGGCAGATCCTCGCCGTCAACGGCGGGATGGAGTGGTAGAGTCGGAACGTTCGCGCGCTGTCCCCGGCGTCCCGGTTCGTTCCGGATACGCCCCGGGCACGCTCCATCACCCCCGCTCGGACGCTCCCATGGCGACGGCGACGTGACCGTCTTCGAAGCCCTCGCGGGCCCCGGGGGCAGTCCCGTCGTCGCTGCGAGCATGGTGGCAGTCCGTGGAGGCCCCGGACGCCGTTCCCCCATCGGAACCGGACCCGACTCCGGCCTCGAGCACTGAGCAAGGGATACGCTGATTACGCGCCGTACACTCACGATGAATAGCGGAATGTCGTCCTGGAAACGAGACACCGCCCGCGGGCTCATCGTCGTCTTCCCCATCCTGGTGACGGCGTACATCATCGCGTGGCTGTACACCCAGCTCGCGCGGGTGCCCTCACCGCTGCCACAGGAGGTGTACGGCAGCCCGTTCCTCGCGGAGCTGCTGGGCGTGCTCGTCCTCCTCGTAGTTGTCAGCCTCCTCGTGCTGTCGGTGGGCTACCTGATGCGCACCGCGCTGGGCGACCTCATGGAGGAGGGGATCGACGGGCTCGTCAACCGGCTCCCGGGGTTGCGGGTGGTGTACAACGCGTCGAAGATGGCGGTCGAGACGGCCGTCTCGGGGACCGAGGAACTGCAGGCGCCGGTGAAACTGGAGGTCTGGGACGGACTACGGATGACCGCCTTCAAGACCGGTAAACAGACCGAGGACGGCCGGGACGTGCTCTTCCTGCCGACCGCGCCGAACATCACCACCGGGTTCGTCATCGAGGTCCCCCCCGACCGGTACGAGGAGACGAACGAGCGCGTCGAGGACGCCCTGACGCGCATCCTCAGCGCCGGGTTCGGCGAGTCGAACGAGCAGTCGCTGGTCGACGTGGCCGAGGAGGGCCCCGCCAGCCCGGCAGACGACGACTGACGCGAGCTCCTCTGCCGGCTCGGGGGCCTCGCTCTCGCCTCCGGCGAGCGCCGCGGCATCCACTCGCCGGGAGAACGTCCAGAGAGGATGCCAGCACTCGGGCGCTCAGCCGGAGCAGAGCTCCGGGACAGCTCGCCCGCTGCGCTCGCGAGGACTCCGCGTCCTCATGCCGGTGAAACGCGCGCCGAGAGCGCGCGGTTGTAGCCACTCACTCCGTCCGTCGGACGACCACGTCCTCCTCGTGGAGGTACGCCTCCACCCGCGTCGGGAGCGAGCCGTCGCCGGGCCAGGTCGTGGGGGCGTCCAGCCGGTCGGGGTCGCCAACGTAGGTCTCGACAGTCCCTAGCGTCCCCGCGTCCGGCCCGGGGGCGAACGGGACGGAGACGCGGGCATAGAGCCCGCGGTCGACGCCCTCGTAGGCGTCGAGTCGGGCGAGTCGCGGGCGGTCGACGCGGAGCAGGCGCCCCTCGCACGAGCCGCCGGGGGCCAGCGTCGGGTACTCACCGTCGACCCGGCGACAGCCCGCGAGCGTGGCGGCGCCGACGAACTCCGGGGAGTGGCCGAGGGCCCGCTCGGCGCGGTCGGGGTCCGTCAGCGTCCCGTAGACGAAGACCAGCATACGCCATCGTGTGGTCCCGGGCGGCCTGTGGCTGTCGGTCGGGGCACCGGCTCAGACCAGCGACAGCACCGCGTTCGCGACGCCGGCGACGATGGCCAGGCGAAGGGACCGGCGAGCGCGGCAGCCGCGAAGCGGGCGCGGCGCGGCTCGACAACGCTGAACGCGTAGATGACGGCGGTGTCGGGCGCGAAGGGGAGCGCGAGCACGCCGGCGAGTCCGAGGTAGCCGTGCCGGTCGGTCACGCCGGCGAGCCGGGCGGTCAGGCTGTTATCGGGCCGGGGCCGGGGCATCCGCTCGACGAGGCGGATGACCGGGGCGGACGAGACGGCCACCTTCGCCGCGCTCGCGACGGCGACGACAGCCAGTAGTTCGCCCTGCGACCGGCCCAGGCGACGGGAAACGGCAGCACGACGGCACAGAGGACGGAGGAGAGGAACACCAGTGCGAGCCCCTCGGGGCCGGTCACGGTCCGGAGGAACGACCCGACGGCCGACTCTATCGTCGAGGCCCGCCGTCAGACCCGCCGTGGGACCAGGAGCGGCGAGCGACGTGGGGAGCGCGAGCACCGGGGCCAGCGACAGGACGGCAGGATGGGGACCGACCGTCCCAGACGTTCTGGCCGGGGGCGTCGGACACCGTGGCCCGGGAGAGAACCGGGCGAGGGGGAACGGGATGGATGCGGCCGCGGCGGCCGTGGCTCGCGAGGCGGGTGACGGGGAGAGCGGGGGGCCGGGCGGGGGTGGTTACCGCTCGTCGAGCGGGACGAACTCGCTGTCCTCGGGGCCGACGTAGCGGCCGCGCGGCCGGATGAGGCGGTTGTCCTCCTGGTACTCCAGGACGTGGCCGATCCAGCCGCCGGCTCGGCTCATCGCGAAGATGGGTGTGTACATGTCGACCGGGATGCCGAGCTGGTGGTAGACCGTCCCGGAGAAGAAGTCGACGTTGGGCGCGATGCCGCGCTCGGCCAGGCCCTTCTCCTCGGTGAAGAACCGCTCGATGGCCTTGGCGTAGTCGTAGTACGAGGTGTCGCCGGAGGCCGCGGTGAGCTCCTTGCCGCGCTGCTCCAGGATCCTCGCGCGGGGGTCCTTCACCTCGTAGACGCGGTGGCCGTAGCCGGGGACCCGCCAGCCGTCCTCGTCGCCCTGCTTCGTCGTGACGTACTCGACGGGGTCGGCGCCCTGCGCCTCGATCTCGAAGAACAGCTCCATCACGTCCTGGTTGGCGCCGCCGTGGAGCGGCCCCGAGAGCGCGCCGACGCCGGCCGTCACGGCCGAGTACATGTCGGCGAACGTGCTGGCGACGACCATCGCGGTGAACGTCGAGGCGTTGAGCCCGTGGTCGGCGTGGAGCACGAGGGCTTGGTCCATCGCCTCGGTCGCGGCGTCGTCGGGCTCCTCGCCGGTGAGCATGTAGAGGAAGTTCGCTGCGAGCGAGAGGTCCGCGTGGGGCTCGATGGTGTCCTCGCCGCGACGGAGGCGGTCGTAGGCCGCGAGCAGCGTCGGGAGCTTCGCGGTGATGCGACGCCCCTTCGCCAGCGCGGCCTCGGGGTCGCGGGGGTCGGCGTCGTCGGAATCCGAGGCCGACAGCATCGACACGCCCGACCGGAGCGCGGCCATGGGGCTCTCGTCGGCCGCGGCGAGGCCCGCCAGCGCCTCGAGGACGGTGTCGTCGACGGACTGCTCCTCGGTGATGGCGCCAGTGAACGCGTCGAACTCCCCGGCGTCGGGCAGGTGCCCGTGCCAGAGCAGATGGAGCACCTCCTCGTAGCTCGCGTTCCGGGCTAGCTCCTCGATATCGTAGCCCCGGTAGACGAGTTTGCCGACGCTCCCATCGATGTAGCTGAGCGCGGATTCGGCGACCAGCATACCCTCTAGGCCCTTGTGCAGTTCCTCGCTCTCGCTCATACGATTCTGATTCCCTGGCTGCCGGCAAAAGGGTTGCCGTTTGCCACATTACCGATGCACGGACGGGCAGTACGGCGGCCGCCCGCCGCGGGGGCGTATCGCGGAGCGAGCCGTCTCGCGGCCGCTACCGGTGTATGTGTCGCGGAGACGTGTCACCGACGGAGCGGAGTCTATCTCAGTTACCATGGATTCTCCTCATTTGTATACGGTTTTGCCCTGTAATGGGACTATCATGGCGCAATAAGGACTGCAATTAACGTTCCTCACAGATATCGGGCGGCCAGGCGGGCGGCGGTCTACAGCCCGAAGACGGGCAGAAACCGGAAGGTGAGGTAGGCGCCGACCGTCGCGATGGCGGGGACGAGGTTCTGCATCAGGACGACCCGTGCGGTGGTCGCGGGGTTGAACAGCGCCGCCGCGCGGGGGATGTCCTCGGGGGCCTCCTCGCCGATGGCCGGTATCTCCTCACCGGCCTCGTCGGCGGTCAGCGCGTCGACGCTAACCGGGGGGGCCTCGCCGCCGCCGACGGCCTCGGGGACCGTCATCGGTCGGGTCGCCCGACCCCAGCCCAGTCCGATGATGCACATCGTCGCGATGATGACGAAGCTGGCGGGGATGCCGATGGCCGAGAGGAAGACGACCAGCGTGGAGCTGACCGTGGCGACGACGATGGCGGCGGTCAGCGGCAGCTCCGTGATGTCGCTCCCCATCGTCTCCAGGGTCCGCCGGGCGATGGTAAAGGCGCCGATGGTGACCGCGACCCCGCCGATGATGATGGCGGGGTCCATCGCCAGCTCGCCGCTGCCGACCAGCGGCGCGACGGCGTTGGCGATGTTGCTGGTCCCGGAGCTGAACGCCATCAGACAGCCGATCGCGACGACGGTGGCCGTCCCGACCAGCTCCCGGCGGTTGGTGGTCCGGTGGAGCCGCGGGACCGGTATCGTCCCGGACCGGTCCACGTCCAACAGGGGTCCGGTGCTGCGCTCCATCGCGACCAGCCGGTTCAGCCGCGCGTAGAAGTACCGCCCGATGATGAGCGACACCCAGAAGCCGATGATGGGCGAGACGACCCACCAGACCGCGATCTCGCCCATCACGGCGAGGTCCAGCACGCCGCCGGCGAGCGCCAGTCCCGCGATGGCGCCGACGGCGGTCATCGAGGTGGACGCCGGGACGCCGAAGACGTTGCCGACCAGCAGCGCGATGCCGATGAAGAAGAGGACGGCGATGGAGGACTCGAGCGTGAACACGCCGGAGTCGACGACCAGCTCCGTCCCCAGTTTGGCCACGACGTTCCGGCCGATGGTCCAGGCCCCGATGAAGAAGAACACGCCCATCAGCCCCGCGGCGACCGTCTTCGAGATGGCGTCGGCCCCGACGGCCGGCCCGAACGCCGGCCCCGTCGTCGACCCGCCGATGTTGTACGCGACGAACATCGCGACGAGGACGCCGACCACGAGGAGCGGCTCGACCATCAGGCGCCTCCGCTCGTCGCCTCGGCGTCGGCCACGTCCTCCGCCTCGTCGCCCCCGGTGTCGTCCCCCGCTTCGTCGGCATCGCTCGTCCCAGCGGCGGCGTCGGCGTCCGCCGCCGAGTCCAGCTGGTCCTTCACCGTCTCCTCGATCCGCTCATCGACGGTCTCCTCGACCGTCTCGCTCACCTTCTCGTTGACCGTCTCGTCGACGGTCTCGCTCATCCTCTCTGCGACCGTCTCGTCGACCTTCTCCGCTACCGTCTCGCTGACGGTCTCCTCGACCCTCTCCTCGACCGTCTCTTCCATCGTCTCGCTAACCGTCTCCTCCATCGTCTCGCCGACGGTCTCCTCCACCGTCTCACCCACCGTCTCCTCGACGGTCTCTTCGACCCTCTCCTCCACCGTTTCGTTGACCGTCTCTTCCATCGTCTCGCTAACCGTCTCCTCCACGGACTCCCCGACGGTCGCCTCCACGGTCTCGCCGACCGCCTCCTCGACCTTCTCGTCGACCGTCACCTCCACGGTCTGTTCGACGGTGTCGTCGACCGTCTCGCCGACCTTCTGGTCGACCGTCTCCTCCACGGTCTCCTTGACCGCCGTGGTCATCCAGTCGGGGTCGAACCGGGCCATCTTCCAGCCGACGTGGAGCAGGTACGACAGCAGGACACCGAACCCGAAGGCGACCCCGACGGTGCTACCGACGAGGACGATGAGCCCGACGGAGACCGCGATGAGCAGTCCGTAGGTCAGGTCGACGATGGAATCGACCCGGCTCGGGTTCACGATACCTCCGGGGCGACCCCGGGGCAGGCGGTACGGGCAGCGGTTCGATGGCGACTATGCGGGCAGCGCATAGTATAAGCGAATCGACAGCGGCTGAAGTAGCTTCGCAACCAGCGACGGCCGTCCCGTGGCGGTCAGCCGTCGACCGTGCCGCCGGTCGCGCGGAGGTACTCCTCCAGCAGCGTCGGGAAGCGCCCCCCGCGGACGTACCGGAGGCCGAACTCGTCGGCCCAGGAGACGATACCCCGGTCCTCGGTGACGACGCCGGCGTCGAGTTCCCGCGCGAGGATGAGCAGGTCGAAGTCCTCGCGGGAGTCGAGCACGCCCTGTCGGAGCGCCTGGCGGTACTTGTCCCGGAGCCGCGAGAGGACGCGGTCGGCCTCCGTCCGGTAGCTCTCGTCGGCGCCCGGGGCGTCGGGGTCGAGCTGCTCGACCTCGCGGAGCGCCTCCTCGCTCACGCGCAGGCCGCGGTCGACCCGACATCTCGTCGATGAACTCGTAGACGATGTCTGCGGGGATCTGGACCCCGTACCGGTCCGGGCTCTTCCGGACGACCCAGGTGTCCAGTTTGGAGAACACCGCCTCGTCGACCTCGCGGTCCCGGAGCATCGTCGTCAGCTCGTCGTGGATGGAGGGCGGCATGTAGCAGGAGACGTTGAGCTCCAGCCGCGCGGTCGCGACGAGCTCCAACAGCCGGAGCACCGCACTCTCAAGCGACTCCCCCTCCTCGCGGATCCCCTCGGTGATGAACAGCGACGTGTCGAGGACGAACTGCTGGCGCGGGGGTTCGCCGGCCATATCCGCCCGTTCCGGAGCGACGTACAAAAGCATCCAGCCCACTCGCAGCCCCCCGACGCTTCTCACCGCCACCGGCAACCCCGCCCACGACCTCGATGAGGTGCTCGACGACCGCCGGGAGGGTCACCAGCGCGTCGTCGGGGTCCTGAAGCGGTCGGCGGTGACGGCCGACCGCATCGAGCAGTACCTCTCGGGCGGGACCCGCGACGAGTCGCCGGCGGGCGTTCCCAGTCCCTGGGAGTCGGTCGGGGCGTCAAGGGCCGTCCGGACCCTACGGCCGACGATGACGGACGAAACGGACCGGACCCCCGACACGGACGGCCGTCCGGCATGGACCGTCGTCGATGCCCCGCGCGCGGACGACCAGCCCGAATGGGAGCTGTTCGTGCACGAATCCCCGACCGACCCGCTGCGACACGCCGGCAGCGTGACGGCCCCGACCGCCGACCTCGCCCACGAGCAGGCCACGCTCCTCTTTCCCGACGCGACGACGTTGTGGTGCTGCCCGGCCGCCGAGGTGACCCGCTTCACCCGGCGGTCCCTCGGCGCTGACTACCTTGAGGACGACGACGACGCGGAGGACGCGGGTGAGCACGCGTGATCTCCATCAGCAAGCTGCTCCACGGGCTGGACGCGGCCGGCGACCGGCTCCGGTACGACGCCGAGAGCGGCGCCGAGCAGATCCGCGAGCGCAAGCAGCAGCGCCCGGTCGTCGTCTGGAACGCGACCAAGCGCTGCAACCTCTCCTGTGCGCACTGCTACGCGGGGGCCGACACCGGGCGCGCCCCCGGGGAGCTGTCGACGGCCGAGGCGAAGGGGATGCTCGACGAGCTCGCCGACTACGGCGTCCCCGTGGTACTGTTCTCGGGGGGGGAGCCGCTGGTCCGTGAGGACCTCCCGGAGCTCGTCGGCCACGCCGACGATGTCGGGCTCCGGCCCGTGCTCTCGACCAACGGGACGCTCCTGACCAGCGAGCGGGTGCGGGAACTGCGGGACGCGGGGCTCGCGTACGCCGGCGTCTCCGTCGACGGCTCCCGGGAGACCAACGACGCGTTCCGGGGGCGGGAGGGTGCGTTCGACGCCGCGGTCGCGGGCATCGAGGCCTGTCTCGACGCCGGCCTGAAGACGGGACTGCGCTACACCGTCACCCGGGACACCGTCGACGACATCCCCGAGGTGGTCGACCTGCTGACCGACGTCGGCGTCGACCGGTTCTGCTTCTACCACCTCTCGTACGGGGGCCGCGGGGTCCCCGAGGTCGACCTGACGCCGGCGCGCCGGCGCGAGGCGGTCGCCGAGCTGGTCGAGTTGACCCGCGACTACCACGAGGCGGGCGCGGGCATCGAGACGCTGCTGGTCGGCAACTACTGTGACGCGGCGTACCTCGTCGAGCACGCCCGCGAGGCGTTCGGGCCCGAGCGCGCCGAGCGGGTGCGGCGCTACCTCGAACGCAACGGCGGCGACCCGGCCGGCGAGCGCGTCGCCGACATCGACTACCAGGGGGCCGTCCACGCGACCCAGTTCTGGCAGTCCTACGCGCTGGGCAACGTCCGCGACCGGCCGTTCGGGGCCATCTGGGACGACGAGTCCAACCCGCTGCTCCGGCGGCTCCGCGACCGGCCCGACACCCTCGACGAGCAGTGCCGCGACTGCGCGTACGCGGACCTCTGCCGTGGCGGCTCCCGGCTCCGGGCGCTGGCCGTGACGGGCGACCTGGCCGCGCCGGACCCGCAGTGCTACCTCACGCCGACCGAGCGCGGCGAAGGGGTCGACGAGCCGTCGGCTGCGGACTGAGGGACGGTCCGGGACTGACGCAAAGAACGGTGGGGGGACGGTGGGCGGTGTGGATACCCCGGTTCAGGGGTGGTGGTGGGACGGGGGGTGGTGATCGGTCGGTGCTTCGGGACGGCGCCTCACTTGCCGGCCGCCGTTTCGACCGGCACGACGTAGTACAGGTCGGACGACACTGGGTTCGCCCCCCGAACCCTGTGGGTATTGAAACCAGGGGTGATGGGGAGCGGGGGCCGGAGCTCACGCCCCCAGCAGGGCCGCAGTGTTCTCCGCGCCCCAGACGAACTCGGCCCGGCGGCGGTCGTCGAAGGAGAGGTACTCGCCGACGGTGCGCAACGCCAGCGCCTCGGGGCCGACCTCGGCCGTCCGCGCGTGGGTGACCGCCGGGTCCTCGACCGACCCGTCCGGCGCGACCCACTGCTCCTCGATCACCTCCTCGCGCTCGCGGTAGCGGAGCCGCGCGCCGTTTCCGAACCGGACGTCGACAGCGTCGTCGCCGTCGACGACGACGCGGGTCCGGACCTCGACGATGGCCGGCAGGTCGGTCGTCTCCTCGGGTGCGGGTGTCGCACGCGTCGCTTCCCGTGACATACCGGAAGGAGGGGTCGCGCGGGCATCGCGGCGGACCCCCGATACTGCGGGGGTTGAAACACCCCTCACTCCGCCAGGACGTCGGCGAGCAGCTTCCCCTGTGCGGCCGCCAGGTGCTCCGCCAGCGCCGACAGCCCGATGTCGAGCTCCTCGGCCACGGCCGTCGCGTTGGCCTCGCGGGGGTACTCGAAGTAGCCGAGTTCGTATGCCGTCCCGAGCACCTCGCGCTGGCGCTCGGTCAGCTGTCCCCGGTCGACGACCGTCCGGTCCGTGCCCCCCTCGCCCTCCGCCGCGGCGTGGACGAGGTAGCGGACGGACACGTCGTCGGCGACGGCGTCCAGCTCCGCGACGATCTCGCGGAGTCGCTCGACGCTCTCCATGTGGAGCGTCAGCACCAGCGTCCCGTCGGCGACGCGGACGTCCGCGACGGGGGTTCCCAGCGACTCCACGACCTCGCAGGCGCAGTCGTCGGTCCCGCGGGTGAACTGGTAGACGCGCTCGTCGCCGACGTCCAGCACCGGGTCGGCGTCGGCCAGGGCCGCCGCGTCGGCGTCGACCGCCTCGCCGACACGGAACTCCTCGACCGGCGCCCCGTCGGCGCGGCTCCAGGTCACCTCCGTCACCGGCTCGTCGGCCTCGCGGGAGAGCGCAGCCACCGGGCAGTTCGACGGCCCATCGACCGCCAGCTCCGCACGGACGCCATCGGTCATACCGAGCGGTACGGCCGGTCGGCGCAAAAACCTGGCCCGCCGCGGCGGGTCAGGCCGCCGACGGCGGGGCCGTCTCGCGCCGGCCGAACGCCGCCGCCGTCACCGTGGCGCCACAGCGGATGCAGCCGATATCCAGCAGCTCCTCGCGCGCGCGGTCGTCGACGGCGAACGCGGCCGGGCAGTCCGGACACGTGAAATCGTACCAGGGGCTCATAGCTCGGGAGAGGGGCCCGCGTCCGGTCGGTCCAGCCCCACAGTACTGTGGGTGGCGAGGTAGGACGCCACAGCGGGTATCGGGAGCCGTGCGCCAGCACGCTCGACTCCTCCGTGCGGTACCGCTGACGACTGCCGCGGTCCTGTTGAGCCTGGCCGCGGCCGACGGCCTGGTCGACGCGACCGCCGCGGCGACGGACGCGCCGCTCCCCGGGGCGCCGCTGAACCGCACACTCCCCGCTGCAGCCCTGGTCGCGTGTGTCTCCGTCGTCGCCATCGGCGAGGTACACGGGGCGGACCGTCCCACGGGACGGCTGCTCACACCGGACCGGACGGACGCGGCGAACGGGCTCGCGGTGGCCGCGGCCGCCCCCGTGACCCGGTGGCTCGCCGTCGAGGTGGGACTCGGTGTGGTCGTGGCGTCGGCGCTCGTCGGCCTCCTCGCGGGCCTGCTCGTCCCGAACTACGCCGCCCCGGCCTACTGTGGGTCGTTCGTCGGGATGGCGGCCCCGGGCGTGTTCCCGGGGTACCGACTCGTGACCGCCGCCGGCCTCGTGGCCGGACTGGTGTACGTCGCCGTCGACGGCGTCTTCGACGGGGTCGGCGGCAAGCTCGGGACGACCGCGTTCGTCGGCTGCGGGACGGTCGCCATCGGTGCCGGCGTGACCCCCGGGAGCGGCACGATGCCGGGGGCCACGGCGGCGGCGCTGCTGGTGGCCGTCGCGGGCGCGGCCGCGGTCGGGACGTTCGCCCTCAGCGTCCGGCTCGAGTACGGTCCAGTCGTCGGGTCGGCGGTCGTCGGGCTGGCGGCCGGCGTCGCCGCTCCCCTGCTCCTCCCGGTCGGGGAGGCCGTCGCCGCGGCGGCGTTCTGTGCCTCCTTCGCCGGGATGGTCAGTCCCGATCGGCTCCCCAACGAGTCCGCCACGCTGCTGGCCGGGCTGGTCTCGGGCGCACTGTTCGTCGCGGTGACGCCCGCCTTTGCCGGGTTCGGCGGGAAGCTCGGGACCGTCGCTTTCACCGCCTGTCTGGTCACCGTCGGGCTGCTCTCCGCCGGTCGGGTCGTCGATGCCGCCCGGCGCCGGGCGGCCTCCGGTTGACGGCGCCCGGCGTCGGCCACCTGAACCACCGCAGTATTCGGGGACCCCGCACAGCCGACTCGGGTCACAACCACACGAGCACGGTATGACTGACGACCCTGACCGCGAGTTCGACGCCCAGCCGACGGTCTGTCCGTTCTGTGGTGTCGGGTGTAGCATCGAGTACGCCGGCAACGGGACCACCGGCGGCACCGACGGCCCGGTGAACGAACGAGGGGAGATCTGTCCGAAGGGCGCCGCCGCCTTCGACGTGGTCGCCCACGAGGAGCGGCTGACCGAGCCGCTGGTCCGCGAGCACGGCCACACCGTCACCGCCCCCTGGGACGTGGCCATGGACCGGGCGGTCGAGGGGCTCCGCTCGGTGGTGGCCGAGCACGGCCCCGACGCCGTCCAGTTCTTCGCCTCCTCGAACTGCACGAACGAGGAGAACTACGTGTTCCAGAAGCTCGCCCGCGTCCTCGGGACGAACAACGTGGACAACTGCGCCCGCCTCTGTCACGCCTCGACGGTGGCGGCGATGGGCGAGCGGCTGGGTGCCGGCGCCATGACGAACACCCTGGACGACCTCGCGACGACCGACTGCCTGCTGGTGACCGGCGCAAACCCGGCCGAGCAGCATCCGGTCGCCTTCCGGTCGTACCTGCTGCCGGCGGTTCAGGACGGCGCGACGCTCGTCCACGTCGACCCGCGGGCCAACGACACCACCGACGCCGCCGACATCCACCTCCCGGTCCGGCCGGGGTACGACATCCAGCTGCTGAACGCGATGACGGCGGTCCTCCTCAAGGAGGGGCTCGTCGACGAGTCGTTCGTCGCCGAGCGGACCACGGGCCGCGAGGCGCTGGCCGATCACCTCGCCGACCTCGACGTGGCGGCGACGGCCCGCGAGGCGGGGGTCGACCCCGACGACCTCCGGGCGGCCGCCCGCGCCTACGGCGAGGCAGACGCCGCCGCGGCCGTCACCGGCATGGGGATGAGCCAGCACCGCTCCGGGACGGACAACGTCCACGCGCTGTTGAACCTGGCGCTTTTGACCGGCAACGTCGGCCGGCCCGGAACGGGCGTCAACCCGCTCCGCGGACAGAACAACGTCCAGGGGGCCGGCGACGTCGGCGCCCTGCCGGGGGTGCTCCCGGGCTACGAGCCGGTCACCGACCCCGAGGCCCGCGAGCGGGTCGCCGCCGAATGGAGCGTCGAGCCGCCAGCCGAGCCGGGGCTGACCGAGGTGGCCGCCACCCACCGCTTCGGCGAGGACGTCCACGCGGCGGTCGTGTTCGGCGAGAACCCCGCGGTGACCGAACCGAACGCCACCGACGTCGCCGCGGCGTTCGAGCGGCTGGACTGCTGTGTCGTCATCGACCTGTTCGAGACACGGACGGCCGAGCTCGCGGACGTGGTGCTCCCCGGGAGCAGCTGGGCCGAGAAGGCCGGCACCGTCACCAACACGGACCGGCGGGTGCTCCGGATGCGGCCCAACGCCGACCGCCCCGGCGACGCCCGCCGCGACCTCGACGTCCTGACCGAGCTGGGCCGACGGCTGACCGACCGCCCCGGGGCGTTCCGGTACGACGGCCCCGAGGCGGTCTTCGACGAGCTGACGCGGGTGAGCCCGCTCTACGCCGGCATGAGCTACGAGGGGATCGGCGACGGCGCCCAGCGGTGGCCGTTCCCCGCCGACGCCGAGTCGGGGACTGACGTGCTCCACGCGGAGGCGTTCGCCACCGGGGACCGGACGGCGCCGCTGACGCCGGTCGACCCCGTCCCGCCGGCGGACGAGCTCGGTCCGGACGAACTGGTGTTGACGACCGGGCGCGTGCTCCAGCAGTTCAACAGCGGCGCGCTCACCCGGCGGTCCCCTCGTCTCATGGCGATGCGCGACGAGGACACGCTCCGGATCCACCCCGAGGACGCCGCCGCCCGGGGTATCGAGGACGGCGACCCGGTCGTCGTGTCGAACGACCGGGGGCGGGTGCGGGTCCCCGCGGAGGTCACAGCGGCGGTCCGCAAGGGGACCGTGTTCTGCACGTTCCACTACGCCGAGCCGCTGGTGAACGCCCTGACCGGCGACGCGCTCGACCCGGTCGCGGAGATCCCCGAGTTCAAACATTCGGCCGTGGCCGTCGCCCCCGCCCCGGCGACCGAGGCCGCCGCCGAGGACGCCGAGGCCGACTGAACCGAACCGTGGGCCGGGGCAGCAACACTGCACCCTCCAAACGCGCAGAACACGGGCTGTGAGCAGGCATTCCGGCGAACGGCGTCGCACTGTCGACCGTTGCGTCGAGACCGCGACGCTCGAGCAGCGCCCGCGTCGGGCCCCCCGTGAACCCAACCCGCGGCGAGCGTAGCGTGCGCCGAGCCCCTCCCCCCGACGTACCGACGCACCCACCGGTCCGGAAGCATGACGCTCCGGGTCGCTCCCGCCGACAGGTCGACACGCAGCAGGCGTGTCGTCGGCTCCGACATAGAGCACCGTACAGACGACAGCCCCAAAGCCACGGCCCGCAGCCTTGCAGGAATCGACGTGAACCGGGAGGCGCCGTCCCCAGCCGCTTCAGACCCCCAGTACCACGGGTTCCGACTCACGTGGATGCGGACCGTAGCGGGAACCGATGTCCGAACCCGACGCCCCGCGCAGTATCGCCGAGGGCCACGGCCGAACCACGAGCCCACAGATGACCGTCGTCGGGCTCGTCGTCGCCGCCGGCACCGCCCTGCTGCTGTTACCGCTGCTCCCGGCCATCGCCGTCCTCTGGCTGCTCGCCGACGATGAGGACCGGCAGGTCGCTGTCGAATAGTCGAGATAGTGTGGGGTTTTTCGAACGATATTCCGAATCCGGGTAATAGATCGAGGGATTTGCGGATATAGGCCTACCTCTCGTCGTACCGCGTGAGCGGCTCCAGCTCCTCGGTCGGCGGATGGGCGAAGGCCTCGCGGGCGATGACGCGCTTGTGGACCTCGTCGGCGCCGTCGACGAAACGGAACTGGCGGGCGGTCGTGTAGAAGTCGGCCAGCGGGAGGTCCCGGGCGATGGCGTTGCCGCCGACGAGCTGCATCGCGGTATCGACGACGTCGTTGACGACGGTCGCAGTGAACAGCTTCGACATCGAGACGTCGACGCGGGCCTCCTCCCCGTTGGCGATACGGTCGGCCGTCTCCCGGACCAGCGCGCGGGCCGCCCGCAACCGGGTCCGGGCCTCGGCCACCTCGAACCGCGGCTGCTGTTTCTCGGCCAGCGTCCCCCCGAACGCTGCCCGCTCGTCGGCGTACGCGACCGCGATGTCCAGCGCCCGGCGGGCCATCCCGGCGTAGCGCATGCAGTGGGTCAGCCGCGCGGGGCCGAGCCGCTGCTGGACGTGGGTGAACCCCTCGTTCGGCGTGCCCAGCAGGTGCTCCTCGGGGACCCGGACGCCGTCGTACCGGATCTCGGCGTGGCTCGTCCCGCGGGGCCCGCCGCCGATGTGGGGGATGTTGCGGACGACCTCGACGCCCGGCGCCTCCGCGGGCACGAGGAACAGCGAGCAGCCCTCGTACGGGTGGGCGTCCGAGTCCGTCCGCGCGAGCACGATGAGGAGGTCGGCCTCGACCCCCTGCGTGGTCCACCACTTCTGCCCGTCGATGACCCACTCGTCGCCGTCCCGCTCGGCGGTGGTCCGGATCATCGTCGGGTCGCTCCCGGCACCCGGTGTCGGCTCCGTCATCGAGAACCCGGACCGCATCTCGCCGGCGACGAGCGGCCGGAGGTACTCCTCCTTCTGGAGCGGCGTCCCGACCAGCTCGAGGAGATGCATGTTCCCCTCGTCCGGCGCGGCGACCCGCATCGCCGTCGGCCCCAGGAGCGACCGGCCGGCCGCCTCGAACGCCGGCAGCACCGTCCGGAAGTCGTGGCCGAGCCCGCCGTACGCCCCGCTCACCTGCGGCGCGTACACCCCGTACTCGCGGGCGGCCTCACGGAGTTCCGTCACCGTCCCCTCGGACACCGTCGCCCCCGGTGGGAGGTCGCGCTCGATCGGCAGCACGACCTCCTCCATCAGCTCCCGCGTGCGGTCGGCCAACTCCCGTGCCGCCTCCGAGTCGGTGTGCATACTGGACCGTGTGCCCGCCGCGCCTCTCATCTCCGACCCACAGCAGTGGGGGGTTTCATACGGCCGGCTCCCCGTCATTTGAATCCCCGCAGTATTCGGGGGCCGCCACCAGCCGCGAGCCGGGCGTAGTCGCCGACGATGCGCGTCACACGTGTACGCGAGGTGGCGTCCGGAAGCGTAGAGTGGACCGTGTTGACCGTCTCGTGGGCGGCGCTGGCCGGGCTCACGCTCCTGTTCGGCGGGCTCCGGCTCGCCGGCCACACCCCCTCGCTGGAGACGCAGGCCGCCGTCTACCTGGTGGGGATGGTCGCACTGAACCTGCCACACGGCGGCTACGAGCACTTCGCCAACCTGCGGCGCCGGGTCGCCCGCTTTCGCTACGGCTACGTCGGCGCCTACCTCCTGATGGCGTCGGCGTTCGTCGGCCTGTTCCTGCTCGCGCCGGTCGCGGGGCTGGCGCTGGCGGTCACGGTCGCCGTGCTGAAGGGCGGCGGCGGGGACCTCCACGTCCTCCGGGCGACGACGGGGACGAGCCACCTCCGGTCGCGGGCCCAGCGCGCCCTCGCGGTCGCGGCCCGGGGCGGGGCCGTCATGGCCGTCCCCGTCGTCGCCTTTCCGGGGCCCTTCCACACGTTCAGCGCGCTGATGGTGTCGATGGTCGACCCCGGCGGGCTGGCGCCCGCAGCCCAGCATTTCGATACGACGCGCTGGCTCGTCGGCGCGGGCTACGGTGCCGTCGTCCTGGCACATCTGGGCTGGGGGTTCCGCCGCCGGACGGGCGACGGCGCCTGGCTGGCCGACGCGGCCGAGACGCTGCTGCTGGTCGGCTACTTCGCGGTGGTCCCGGTGGTCGTCGCCGTCGGGCTCTACTTCCCGCTGTGGTACTCGCTCCGGCAGGTGGCCCGCGAGTTCGCCGTCGAGCCGCCGGCGTTCGAGGGCCGGGACCTGCTCGGCGGCACCGACGCCGCGCCGGGGACCGTCGCGCTCCGGGCGTGGGGCGTGCTCGTTGCCGGGGCGCTGGCCACGGCGGCCGTCGCGGGCGGCTTCTGGCTGGCCGTGCCGAACCCGCTGCCGTCGCCGTCGCTCCGCTTCGGGCTGGTCGCGTTCTGGAGCGTCTTCATCAGCGTCATCGCGCTCCCGCACGTCGTCGTCGGGAGCGTGCTGGACCGTGGCCGGGGGATCTGGTACGTCCCCTGAGGGGTCAGAGGCGGCGCGACATCCGGAGCGCCCCGCCGGCGGGGCGCTCCCGCTCGAAGCCCGCGCGCCGGTAGACCGCCCGGGCGCGGTCGTTCCCCCAGGTGACCGAGAGCCACACCCGGGTGACGCCCGCGGCCCGGGCGTGGTCGAGCCCCCGCCGGAGGAGTGCCGTGCCGACGCCCGCGTCCTGGTACCCCTGGTGGACGAAGATGGCGAGTTCGTGGGCCCCGTCGCCGTCCGGGACGAACAGCACGTGGCCGACGACCCGGTCCTCGTGCCATGCCAGCAGCGAGGGGCCCTCGAGGACGCTGTCGAGCCACGACTCGACGGCGTCCCGCCGGACCGGGGGGATGCCCTGCGCGCGCTGTGTCGGGTCGAACGTGGCGTACATGTCGACCAGCGACTCGCGGGCCGCCGGCTCGTAGGGCGCGAACCGGATCGCCCGGCCCGACCCGTCCTCGATCGTCGCGGGCGACACCCCCTCGGCGTCGGTCGTCGACGCGTCGCCGCGACGGGACGAACCCTCACGCGTCCGTGGACGGCCGCCCGACTCCGGGCGGGCCGTCTCGGAGGCCCCCGTATCGGTCACGAGCGTATTAGACACCTGACACGGATAAACCCTATTCCAGTTTTACATACGTTGTTAGCGAGCGGCCGGGGAGCGGGTCGGAGACGAGCACGGGAACGCCGGGGTGGCGGCGTTCCGGGCAGGTGCGATGTCCGGTCGGCCGCCTCAGTCCGACCGGAGGCCGACCCGTGCGAGCGGGCCCGAGGCCGCCGTCGTGGCGTCCGCCGCGACGGCCGCGGCGGCGTGTTCACCGCTGATGAGGCACATCGGCATCCCGATGCCGGGCTCGGTGAACGAGCCGGCGTAGTAGAGGCCATCCATCGCGGCCGAGCGATGGTCCGGCCGGAGGGGCCCGGTCTGGGTGAGCGTATGCGCCAGGCCGAGCGCGGTTCCCTCGGGGTAGCCCAGCGCGGCGAACTCCGAGACGCAGGCCGACGCCTCGACGACGATGCGGTCGCGCAGGTCGACGCCGGCGTGCCGGGCGAGGTCGTCGAGCACCTGCTCGCGGTAGCGGTCGCGCGCCTCGGGCCCGTCGTCCAGCCCCGGCGCGATGGGGACGAGGACGACGACCGTCTCGTGGCCGGGCGGCGCCACCGCGTCGTCCGTCCGGGAGGGGACGTTGACGTAGTAGGACGGGTCCTCGGGCCACGCCGGCTCGTCGAAGATGGCCGCGAAGTGGTCGTCCCAGTCGGTCGGGAGGACGAGGGTGTGGTGCTCCAGCTCCGGGAGCGCCCCCTCGACGCCGAGATAGCAGATGAACGCCGACGGGGCGTAGGTGCAGTCGTCCCAGTCGGCGGGGTCGCGGTCACGGGCGTCCGCCGGGAGCAGTTCCCGCTCGGCGTGGGCCGGCGTCGCGTTGCAGACGACGCGGTCGGGCTCGAAGTCGGGACCCTCGCCCGCGGTCGAGACGAGGAGTCCGTCGGGGAGCCGCTCGATGGCGGTCACCGCGTGGCCGAACCGGAACTCGACGCCCAGTTCGCGCGCGAGGTCGGCGATACCGTCGACGACGGCGGCGACGCCGCCCGTCGGGTAGTAGACGCCCTCGTTCATGTCGACGTGGCTCATCAGCGAGTACAGCGCCGGCGTGTTGTACGGCGACCCGCCGAGGAAGACGAGCGTGTACTCGACCAGCTGGCGGAGCTTGGGATGGTCGAAGAACCGCCCGACCTGGTCGTCCATCGACCCGAGCAGGGTGACCCCGCGGGCCGCCCGCAGCAGGTCGGGGTCGAGCCAGTCGCGCCACCGTGGCCGGCGCTCGTAGACGAACTCCTCCATCCCGACCTCGTAGGCCTCGCGGGCGTCCGCGAGGTAGTCCTCGAGGGCGTCGGCGGCGCCGGCCTCGTAGGACTCGAACAGCTCGCGCTGGCCGGCGCGGTCGGCCGGGAGGGCCGCCGTGTCGCCGTCCTTCCAGTACACCTGGTAGTTCGGGTCGAGCCGCGTCAGGCCGTAGTAGTCCGACGGCGCCCGGTCGAACCGGGCAAAGAACCGTTCGAACGTCGACGGCATCAGGTACCACGAGGGCCCGGTGTCGAAGCGGAACCCCTCGCGCTCGATGCGACCGGCGACACCCCCGGGTTCGGCGCGCTGTTCGACGACGGTCACGTCGGCACCCGCATCGGCCAGATGACAGGCGGCCGAGAGACCGCCGAACCCGGCGCCGACGATGACGACTGACTCGGAGTCGAGGCTGCTGGTGGACATGAGTTGACACGTGGCCGGACGGGGCCGGCCGCACGTGCCCGAACCTACGGTCGGAGGGTGCGTGCTGGTGGCCCCGCAACACTGGGGGTCTCGACCCCCCTGCGGCCGAGCGCCCTCGACTCGGGCGCCACGGGCGCCCGGCGGGTGGACGTCCGGCCCCGTGTCGAGCCGGTCGGCGACGAACGCCTCGGCGCGGTGGATGGTCTCGCTGGTGGTGGAGGCGGCCATCCCGAGGTCGTCGGCCAGCCCCGAGAGGGTGGTCGTCCGCGGCGTGTCCTGATAGCCCCGTTCCAGCGCCGCCAGCAGCATCTCACGCTGCCGGTCGGTCAGCGGCGACGCGGCCCCGACGGACCCGTACAGCCGGTCGAGCGAGTAGCGTAGCCCCGGGTCGCCGAGCGCGGTGATGCGGTCGCGGGAGGCGGTCGCTGCCAGCGCCGCGCGGCCGTCGGCGATCTCCGCGGGGAGCGAGATGGGGACGCCGGAGGCCTCGGCGGGCAGCAGCAGGGGCTGGGTCGTCTCGAACTGGACCACGACGGCGTCGGGGTCCCGGCGGATGGGCTCGACCGCGGTCACTGCCGCGGCCGCCTCCATCCCAGCGAGGACGTCGTCAGGGTCGTCGGTCCGGACCGCGGCCCGAACGTCCTCGGGGAGCGCGCCGACACCGTCGTTCCCAGTCACTGGGAGCCAGCGGTACCGCCGTCAGGCTCCCGGCCCCAGGAACGGCCATGGGACCGACCGACATCGACACGAGCGAGCGGCCGTTCGTCCTCGTCTGGGAGGTGACCCGGGCCTGCGACCTGGCGTGTGACCACTGTCGGGCGAGCGCCCGCCCCGAGCGACATCCCCGCGAGCTGTCGACCGCCGAGGGCCGTGACCTGCTGACGGCGGCGAGCCGCTTCGGCGACGACCAGCTCGTCGTGCTCTCCGGCGGCGACCCGATGAGGCGGCCGGACCTCGTCGACCTCGTCGCCCACGGGACCGACGCGGGCTGTCGGATGACGCTCACCCCCTCGGGAACCGACGGGCTGGACCACGAGGCGCTGGCCGAGCTCCGGAGCCACGGGCTGGGGCGGCTCGCGCTCAGCTTCGACGGCGGCGACGCCGACAGCCACGACGCGTTCCGCGGGGAGGTCGGCAGCTTCGGGACGACCGTGCGGGCGGCCGAGAGCGCCCGCGAGCTGGGGCTCCCGCTCCAGGTCAACACCACCGTCTGCGCCGAGACCGTCGACCAGCTCCCGGCGATACGGGAGCTGGTGGCCGACCTCGGCGCGGCGCGCTGGGCGGTGTTCTTCCTCGTGCCCGTCGGCCGCGGCGCGCTGCTGGACCCGGTGTCGCCGGAGCGCGCCGAGCGCGTGATGCGATGGCTCCGCGACGTCCGCGACGACGCCCCGTTCGGCGTGAAGACGACGGAGGCGCCGTTCTACCGCCGTGTCGCGATGCAGGCCGGCGAGGGCGGGAACGGAGCCACCGCGGACCCGGCGACGAGCCGCCGGCCCGGCATCGTCGCCGGCGACGGCTTCGCGTTCGTCAGCCACCTCGGCGACGTCTACCCCTCCGGGTTCCTCCCCCGGCCCGCGGGGAACGTCCGCGAGGACTCCGTCGTCGACGTCTACCGGGACGCCGACCTGTTCGAGCGGCTACGCGACCGCGACGCCCTGTCGGGGAAATGCGGCGCCTGCGGGTTCCGCCGCGTCTGTGGCGGGAGCCGGTCGCGGGCCTACGCCCACACCGGCGACCCGCTCGCCAGCGACCCGCTCTGCCCGTACGTGCCCGACGGCTACGACGGCCCGGTTCCGGGGCCGGCCCACGAGCCGGCGGACACCGCACACGGGGAGTAGCCGAGAGACGAGCGCAACCGGCGTCGTTATCGAGATGTACTGACTGTAAGTGCACAACAAGACGGACGTATCGAAAACCGGGAGTCGCGTCCACCGCCCGGGAGCGGGGGCTCAGCGCTTGCCCAGCGCGGCCTCGAACTCCCGCTGGGCGCGCTCGTAGCCCTCGTTCCGGTCGACGATGGGGTGGTGATACTCCGGCGCCAACTCCTCGCGCTCGCCGTGCGAGAGGGTTGGCCAGGCCGCGATGCGGCCGGTCGGCACGTCCGCCAGTTCGGGGACGTACTCCCGGACGTAGCTCCCCCCGTCGTCGTACTTCTCGAACTGCGAGACGGGGTCGAAGATGCGGACGTCGACGCTGTCGGTCCCGGTCGAGGCGGTCCACTGCCAGGAGCCGTAGTTGACCGCAGGGTCGTGGTCGATGAGCTGCCGGGTGAAATGGCGGGCCCCCTCCCGCCAGTCGATGAGCAGGTGCTTCGCCAGGAACGAGGCGACGTTCTGCCGGGTGCGGTTGTGCATATACCCCTCGCGGTCGAGCTGGCGCATCCCGGCGTCGACCAGCGGGTAGCCGGTCTCGCCGCGTTTCCAGGCTGCCAGGTCCCGCTCGGCGGCCTCGTCCTCGCGCCAGTCGATCGGGCGCTCGAACCGCTTGTAGTTCTCCGACAGCAGGCGGGGGTTGTGGTACAGCAGGTGGACCATCTGCTCGCGCCAGGAGAGCTCGTAGCGGTACTTCTCGACGTTCCGGTGCTCGCCGCCGGTCGCGGCGTCGAGGCGGTCGCCGACGGCCCGCCACACCTCCCGGATGCCGATGAGGCCGTTGTTGAGGTAGACGGACATCCGCGAGGTGGCGTCCTCGCCGAGCGCGTCGCGGTCGTCGTCGTAGCTCCCGATGCCGTCCCGGAGGAAGGCGTCCAGCCGGTCGCGGGCGGCCTCGTGGCTCGCCTCCGGCAGGGGCACGTCCACGTCGGGTGCCGGGAGCGTGGTGCCGTCGCTCACGGCCGCCAGCGAGTCGGCCTCGGGCGCGGACGCGGGCGGGAGCTTGTGCTGGTCCCCCCAGTCGTCGTAGAACTGCCCGTGGTTCGGATAGCGCTCGTCCAGCCGCTCCGGGCTGACCAGCACCTGGTCGGTGAGCGTCTCCGTCGGAACCCGGTCGGCGAGGGCTCGGGCGCGGTTCCGGCGGACGGGCCGGTAGCAGCGGTTGTGGTATATCGTGTCGGCGCCGTACTCCTCGGCGAGGTCGGTCAGGACGTCGACGGTCTCGCCCTTCCGGACCACGAGGTCCGAGCCGTGCTCGCGGTACGCCTGCTTCAGCCGCCGCCACGCCCGGAACCGGAGCGCGCGCTGGCGCTTGCCGACGTACTTCAGCACCTCGGGGTCGTAGACGAACACCGGGAGGACGGTGTCGTCACTGGCCGCGGCCGTGAGTCCACGGTTGTCGACGAGTCTGGGGTCGCGCTGGTGCCAGAAGATTCGCACATGTGCTGTACGCCCGCCGGCGGTTTGTCGGTTGCGGCGGCCGGGGCCCGCCGGACGGGGCCCGTGGTGCCGGCGCCGGACCGCACCCGTCCACTTCCGCCCCGGAACCCGACCGCTTTTGTCGTCGCCCGCGCCATCCTGCTGGCATGACCGACTCGCCCGACGACGGGGACCGCGACTGGTTCGGCACCGGGGAGCCGACCGAGGCGTCCGGTATCGTCGGCGAGTACATGACACTCCGACGCGGGGCCGAGGCGGACGTGCTGGCGATGCAGATGGGCGACTTCTACGAGTTCTTCGGCGAGGACGCGGAACTCGTCGGCGAGGAGCTGGACCTGAAGGTGAGCCAGCGCTCCTCTGGCGGGGAGTCGTACTCGATGGCCGGCGTCCCCGTCGACGACCTGGCGCCGTATCTGAAGGCGCTGGTCGAGCGGGGGTATCGGGTGGCCGTGGCCGACCAGCACCCCGTCGACGACGGCCACGAGCGCCGGGTCGACCGCGTCGTCACGCCGGGGACGCTGCTGGACCCGACGGGCGACGACGCCCAGTACCTCGCCACCCTCGTCCGGGACGGCGACACGGTCGGCCTGGCCTTCCTCGACGTGACGACGGGCCGGTTCCACGCGACCGCCATCTCGGGGCCGGACGCCGAGGCCCGCGCGCTGACGGAGTGCTACCGGTTCGCGCCGACCGAGGTGCTGCCGGGCCCCGACGCGCGAACCGACGAGGCGCTCGTCGAGCGGCTGCGCGAGCGGAGCGACGCTCGACTCACGCTCCACGACGCCGAGGCGTTCGCCCCCGGCCGGGCGCGACACATCCTCGGCGAGCAGTTCGGCGACGGGGCGACCGAGAGCGTCGGCCTCGACACGGATGCCGCGGTCC
Organism: Haloglomus irregulare; assembly: GCF_007421925.1. Classification (GTDB taxonomy): domain Archaea; phylum Halobacteriota; class Halobacteria; order Halobacteriales; family Haloarculaceae; genus Haloglomus; species Haloglomus irregulare. The sequence continues at coordinate 296,322 of NZ_QMDX01000003.1, read as the reverse complement.
GGGCCGCCGGCGCCGCGCTCGGCTACGTCGCGGAGACGGGCGCCGGCGCGCTGGCCTCCGTCTCCCGGCTCCGGACGTACGTACCGGACGACCACGTCGCGCTGGACGCGACCACCCAGCGCAACCTCGAGCTGACGGAGCCGATGACCGGCAACGGCCGGTCGCTGTTCGCCGTGCTGGACCACACCGAGACGAGCGCCGGCCGACGCCTGCTGAGGGAGTGGCTCGGCCGGCCGCGCCGGGACCGCGCCGAACTCGAACGCCGGCAGGGCGCCGTTGCCGCGCTCGCCGCGGACGCGATGGCCCGGGACGCGGTCCGGGAGACGCTCGACGGCACCTACGACCTCGAACGGCTCGCCTCCCGGACCGCGTCGGGCAGCGCGGGACCGGACGCCCTGCTGCGGGTCCGGGAGACGCTCGCCGCGCTGCCGGCGCTGGTCGAGACCGTCGAGGGCTCACCGCGGCTCGCGGATTCGGCGGTCGCCGACCGCTTCGCCGACCTGGACCGCGAGGGCGCCCGGAAGGTGCGCGAGGAGCTGGCGGCAGCCCTGACCGACGACCCGCCAAACTCGTTGACGGCGGGCGGACTCGTCCGCCCCGAGTACGACGACGACCTCGCCGAGCTGGTCGGGCGCCACGACGAGGCCGCGGAGTGGATCGACACGCTGGCCGAGCGCGAGCAGCGCGAGCACGACCTGACGCACCTCTCCGTCGGCCGGAACAGGACGGACGGCTACTACATCCAGGTCGGCAAGAGCGAGGCCGACGACGTCCCCGACCACTACGAGGCCATCAAGACGCTGAAGAACAGCGAGCGGTTCGTCACCGACGAGTTGGCCGAGCGCGAGCGCGAGATCATGCGGCTGGAGGAGGAGCGCGGCGACCTCGAGGCGGGGGTGTTCCGCGAGCTCCGGTCGTGGGTCGGCGAGCGCGCCGACCTCCTGCAGGCGGTGGGGCGGGCGTTCGCCGAGCTGGACACGCTGTGTTCGCTGGCCGAGCACGCGGTGCGCAACGACTGGACCCGACCCGAGCTGACCGACGACGACGTGCTGGACCTCCGCGCCGCGCGCCACCCGGTCGTCGAGCAGTCCGTCGAGTTCGTCCCGAACGACCTCCAACTGGACCGCGACCGCCGGTTCCTGCTCGTCACGGGACCGAACATGAGCGGGAAATCCACCTACATGCGCCAGGCCGCGCTGGTGACACTGCTCGCGCAGGTGGGGTCGTTCGTCCCCGCCCGCGAGGCCCGCGTCGGGCTCGTCGACGGCGTCTACACCCGCGTCGGCGCGCTCGACGAACTCGCGGGGGGGCGCTCGACGTTCATGGTGGAGATGCAGGAGCTCTCGAACATCCTCCACAACGCGACCGAGGACTCGCTGGTCGTCCTCGACGAGGTCGGCCGCGGAACGGCGACGCACGACGGCATCAGCATCGCGTGGGCCGCGACGGAGTGGCTTTCTTCGGCACAGGCTACCGCCCCGTCACCGAAGGTGCTGTTCGCGACGCATTACCACGAACTGACGATGCTGGCCGACCACATCGACACGGTGGAGAACGTCCACGTCGCGGCCGACGAGCAGGACGGCGACGTGACCTTCCTCCGGACGGTTCGTGACGGTGCCGCCGACCGTTCGTACGGAATCCACGTCGCGGAACTCGCAGGTGTCCCCGACCCGGTCGTCGAGCGTTCGCGGGAGGTGCTCCGGCGCCTGCGCGACGAGGAGGCCATCGACGTGCGCGGAAGCGAGGACGAGGTGACCGGCGAATCGAAACAGGTCGTTTTCGACCTCGGGTCGGGGCAGTTCCGTGGGCAGGCTTCCGCCGACGGTGGCGAGGGAGAGACGGTCGACCCTGTCACCGAGTCCGTGCTGGAGGAGTTGCAGGGTGTCGACGTGGAGGATACGTCACCCGTGGAGCTGTTATCGCAGGTACAGGAGTGGCAGCGACGGCTAGACGACTGACCACGGCTCCTTCGGGACGAGCTGGTAGATGTCTTTCCGATACCTGTCTTCGATATCCCGGTAGTACGTGTGGAGGTAGTGGTGCATCGCCGAACCGTCACTCACGGGGTCACCCACCCGGTCGCCACGCATGTACTGGACGAGTTCTGACTGGAGGCCCTGCTCTTTCTTCCAGTAAGTGGTGAAGTAGTGGCGACCGAAGTGCGATGACACGGCTCGGTACTCGTTGGTCTCTCCGTATTCGGGGAGAAATGCATCCTGCCAGACGTTGTTGATGTGGCGGCCGCTGGGCCGGTCGTGGCGCTGCGAGATGGGCAGGTGTTCGTCGTCGACAGATGGCCGGATCAGCAGATAGCGGACGAGGATTCGACGGACTTCTTCATCAATTGGAAGAAGCCGCCCGACGGTCGATTTGTTTCCGTCGCGTTCTGTCTTCGAGGGGATGTAGAGGATATCCGGTCTATCGGTCACTAATTCGTGGGTTCCGAGTGCGGGATAGACCGCCGCGAGCTCTTCGTCCGGGATGTTCAGATCCCTGAATCGGACGTTCCGAACTTCCCCGACCCGGAGCCCGAGCTTCAGCTGCAGAAGGACGCAGGTGTAATCGAGCAAATCTGTGATTTCACTGATCCGCTCACGGATTGCTTCGATTGGTATCGGGTGTGGGCGTTTCGTCTCGGTATCCTCGAACTCGCTCCAGTCGATTTTGTTCCGGGCTGAACGGACGATATCGTACTCCAACGTATGTGGAAGGGTGGGTTCCTCCTGCCAGAAGCGATATGCCCGATTGAGTTTCTGGAGTTTCTGTCGGATCGTTACCACCGATTGGTTTCCCAGATCCTCCTGCAGCCAGCGTGCGAATCCCTGCACGTGCTCTTCGCTCGGGCAAGCAGGGTGTCGACCAACCTCGCTCATGTATTCGCGCCACTGCTGATATGTGACGAGATGGCCTGCGATGGTCCCCTCTTTCAGACCGGAATTGAGCAGGTCTTCTTCGATGAAGAACTCGAGCGGGTCTGCTCGAAGCTCCTCGAAGACCGGCTCGAATGCCGATAGCGGGTCAGTAGTACGCCCGAAGGCCTCTCCGAACGCCTCCTGTGAGTCCCCGCTCTCACTCATCGTCCCCGGCCCTCCATTTTGGCCTTCCAGATGGTCGCTGTCGCATCTCCATTTGCGGCCGCCATCCAAACCGGATGGTAGCAGTGTGGGTGGTCGCGATGTTGCTGCAGCCAGGTGTAGAACGGCTCGATTCTGGTGAAGTATATCTGATAGGCGGAAACTGGAACACAGCGGTTCAGGATCTTCTCACACCAGGAGTCGATATCGTCCGGCCTCGCGAGAGCGTGATGTCGGTCTTGTGCCTCCATGTGTGCTCTCCACGACCGTTCTGTACGGTCGGTGTACTGTGCATAGCGGTCGCTCTGGTGTTGGTCGGTCGCTATATCCGCCCATTCGCCCCAAACGTCGCGGTTCTCGTACCAGTCTTCGTACTGCGATAGCCGCCGATCTGCGGGCATATCCTCCAGCCGTTTGTAGACGCCCATCCAGTCTGTCGGGTCCTTTGATTTCAGTTGGGTCATTGATTCACGGCTGCGCGCTGACAGCCTGCACCCATTGAGGGCGAGACAAACTGTCGCAGGTTCGTATTTGAAGATGAGCTCGCGCTACTACCCGAACAGCCACTGAAGGAGCCCCATACTGTTGCTTCGCTCAGATGAATCGGCGTCCGGAGTCCTGTGTTCAGTCTTCGTCTCTCTCCTGGCGCCGTCGTTTTCCATTTGCTGCTCGAGTGCCTCGATTCGCTCCTGTTTCAGTTTGAGCAACGCCTCTAGTTCACGGACCCGTGTTGCTCCAGCAGTTGGGCTCGTTCCGCCTCGTACTCCTGCCTAACTCCATAGTGAGCGTCCGCTGTCGACCTTTGGTACAGTCGTTCGCCCGAATGACTCTCTTCGGACCTGTGCCCTGATTCGAAGAACTCGTCTTCACCGGCCTGTAGGTATAGGCCGTCAGGAATTCGCCTGGATGAATCAACGCTCCACAAGAGGCACAATCAGGGCAGTGCTCAACAGATCCGGCCGGATGGCCACTGAGCAGTCGACGGTACGTATCGGGGCCGATTCTGTCGGCCACGGTCACTCCTCTCGGCAGTATCCCGTCCGAAAATCTCGGCGCTGCATCGCCTCTCGTCCACATCGCTCACAACGGAAGTACCTCGCACCAGTGGGCTGATTGTATTGGTCGAATTCCCGATGCGGGCCGCTGATTGCATGCTTCCCAGTCGCAGACGGTTTCGACGAGGTCTGTGTGGCTCCACCACCGTAGATGGCGATTCGTGGTTCCGGCTTCGGGAGCCGTCCGTCCGGACGAGGGACTGCTCCTGCGTGGATGTCCAGATCGACTCGGCGCATGTGCTTGCATCCCCCCTCTGGTTCGTTCTTCACCCAGTCCGGACAGGTGCAACTCCGCTCGAAGATGTTGACATGGTACGTGTGGTCCGACTGACTGTGGACGGTGTAGACACCGACGCGAAGGAGCGCAACGTCCATCGACTCCTTGCGTGCTCTCTGGAGACGGTAGAGCGATTCTCGACTGGGGATACTGGTGTTTGGTGGCTCTGGTAGTTGTTCGCTCATAGTTGGTGAGCGGCATTTGCTTGGATGCCCCTCGCCCGTCAGGGGCAGATAGAACTCGGCGTCTCTGTTTCATCGGGAAAGCATTCGACTGTGGTGTTTCGGCAGAAAGCCAAGTGGCTCAGGCCTCTGAGAACTCCGGCCGCTCGGCGTACGCGATGGGGTCTCGGGACCCGGCGTTGCGGAACGCCTGCAGGCGGAACGCACAGGAGTCACAGGTCCCGCACGGGGGGATCGATACTCGGAGAGTATCGGTGCCACGTACGCTCTCGCGACGCGGCTGGCCCCAATAGTCACCGAAGCTTCATGCCCCGTACCCAGCTGGGTGGGGTATGGCAAGCGCGGCGTCGTTCTCGGAGCCCGAAGTGCTCGCCCACGCGAAGCGGCGGCTCTTCCCTGACACCGACGAGCCGGGCAGCTACTCGGTCGTGGACACGCAGTTCGCGATGGACGAGTGGCTGCCCGGCGAGCCGATCGCGGCGAAGGTTCGCGAGGCCCTCGCCCCGTTCAACCACGTCCAGGTCGGGTCGGGCTACCCGGATCTCGTCGGCGTCCGGGTCCTCGACTCGGACCTGCTGGCGGTCGAGCGCCTCGGCGACGACCCGCCGCTCGTCGCCGTCGAGGCGAAAGGTCGGACCGCATCGGGCACTGTCGACGTTGAGCGCGGCATCGTCCAGGCGTACGACCGGCTCCACGAGGCTAACGCCGCCTACGTGGCCGCCCCGGCAGGGGCCGTCTCGTCGTCGAACCGGACGCTCGCCCGGGAACTCAACGTCGGCGTGCTCGGGGTCGAATCCGGGGGTGCGGTGGAGCCGCTGGAGGTGCCCCGCGTCGTCGGCAACCGGACCTCCGACGAGGCGACGGCCATCCGGTTCCAGGCGACCGCGCAGGGCGTCGCGGACCGGTCGTTCGGCCTGAACCACCCGAAGAACTACCTCGGCGTCCCGCTGGCCCGCTATCACTCCGGCGACACCGATGACCTTCTGGCCGAGTACGTGGTCGGGGCGACCGACGACGCCCACCGCGGTGCGGCCTTCCTCGGGCTGATTGAGGACCGACACGGACGGACGGGCCTCACCCCGCTCGGCGAGGAGGTCGTCCGGTTCACCCTGGACCGGTACGGCTCGGTCGGGGCCGCGCTCCGGGCGTTCGAGGACTGGCAGGGGTCCCGGAAGCGGTTCTGCGATCTCGCGCCCGAGTGGGGGCTCCTGACCCGGCGCGTGGTCTGGGCGTACCCGGCGACGCAGCTGCTCGTCGAGGAGCTCCAGACGATGCACGACGACGGCATCACCGACCCGTCGCTCGTGGACCTCGTGGAGTGGCTCCACGTCCAGCACCCGACGTTCACCGTCGAGCTGTTCCTCCGCGGGACCGACGACGCCCGGAGCCGCGTCCTCACGGAGGACGGTGGCCTCCGCGCCGACGAACTCGCCGACGGGAGCGTGTATCACTCACCGACCGTCTTCCAGTTGAAAGCGATGCTGTACCACGCTGGCATCCTCGCCGAGCGCGGCGCGGAGCCCCACCGCCTCGACCCGGAGACGGACTCGTGGCGCCTCCGCGAGCCGTTGGCGTCGATCGGAGAGGGCTGATTGGGAGGCTCTGGTGCTTGATTCGCCTGTATCTCGGCGGAGCACAGTACGACCCCTGACAGCAACTCAGAATGTCGTCGACTCGAATCGCTCCCGTAACATCGCTTCCCGCGCTTCGAACTGCTCGGCTTTCTCTCTAAGATCCGCCTCCACGCGTTCCAGCTGCGCCAGTGCGACCTGACTCTCGATACCCGTCTGTCCGCCGACTGTCTCCGCCTCTGCCTGCTCGCGGTAGGTCCGCTCGACCACCGAGAGCGTCCGCTCGGGATTGAACAGCAGATCGTTCGCTGCCCGCACATACCTGTCGAGCGACCCGCCCTCTCTCCCCCGGAAGAAGTGCGTGAGCGCGTGTGTCGCGCCCGAGTGGAGCATCCACAGGTCAACGACGAAGCCATCGCTCGCGGCGAGCGCGTCGTCGGCCGCCCGCTCGGCCAGATACTCGGGGAAGCCGATCAACTCGTAGAACTCGGCCACGCCGAACGGCGTCTCGGCGAAATCGATATCAATCTCCTGGGCGTCTTCTATGAACGCGTACAGGTCGTTGCTCACGAGTGCGAGTGCCTCGAGGATGCCCTCCCACCACTCTCCGAAGTCACCGATGTCGCCGACGTGCTTGACGATCTGTCTGTCCGTCAGCGACCGAATCGAGTTGGCACAGGCGTTGTCACGGGCGAACCCTTCGACATACACGGCGTGGCCGCCGAAGAAGTCGTATCCGGAGGTCAGCCCCATCGTGATCGGCTCACGTTCTCCGGGCAGCTGTACCTCCAGTCCGTCGAACATGATGTCCATGTGGACCTCACCGCCACCGCGGTACTGACGTATCTCGCCGAACATCACCTCCCCGAGCGTCCGACCATCTAGTTCCGTGTCCCGGAGCACCGTCTCCAGGGGAGCGTAGACGTCAGTCGGATTGATGATAGAATAGCTGTCAGTAGGCACGTGAAACAGCGAGTCCACGCTCTCGTCTCTGACCTGGTCCATCGCCCGCGAGGGCTCGATGATGGCGTTGAACCGGTCGGTCTCGACCCACTCGTTCGAGTAGGGGTTCTGGTAGGCGACGCGTGTTCTGGTCGCTCGCGGGAGCTGTCGGACTGCCTGTGCGAACGGCACTGGGTCCTCCGCGTCTGTCTGTCCACGATACCACTCCGGAAGCCGGCCACCTGTTCGTCCGTCCAGTCCCGCAAAGACCGTCGTCTGCTCGGTGTTGTTCATCGATGTACTCCGCGAGGCACGCTACTACGTCCCCCGCACCCCTCAGGGGGCTACAAAATCGGCGGTGGGCTATCCGGGGCAGGCGAGAGGGTAGGGTGGGTCCCTATCACGTCGCCCGTGACAGCTGTGGGTTGGTCGCCGATACGTTCGCAGCCCTGACGGTTCCGTGTGGAACTCTCGCTATTCTCGATTGAGAATACGCCGATACACCTAATACACTTGTAGACAAAAAGATACACATGCCCATCGACATCGAGACCTTCGAATCCGCTTCCGAGGATCGACTCCAGCACTCCGGGGAGACGAACGCCGACCGCGTGATGCGGTTCCTCACTGCACATCCGGATCAGGCGTTCACGCAGAGCGAGATCCGCGATGCAACTGAAATCAAAGCTGGGAGCATCAGCGTCGTCCTCTCTCGACTCGAAGACCGAGGGCTCGTCCGACACAAGGGCAACTACTGGGCGCTCGGTGAGGTCGACGATGTCGCCGCGTATGGAAGCATGCTCGAGAGTACGCGAGCGGCCAACGACCGCTTCGGTGAGGAGGACATGGACGAGTGGTTGGAGCACGCCGTCGACGACGAGGACGAGGCAACTGAATGAGCTATCAGCGCGGAGATGTCGTCTGGGGACCCGACCCGTTCAAGCCGGGTGAGAACCCGCGTCCGTGGCTGATCCTCAACAACGATACGCACCCCTTCGACGACGAGGAGTACATAACGGTCACCCTGACGACGACGCCCCACGACGAGGGGATTCCCCTCGAAGACGCCGACTGGGTTGAGGGCGGGATGCCCAGACAGAGCTACGCCTCGCCGTGGGCAGTTGCGTCGCCGAAGCACGCCGCGATCGTTCGGCGGCAGGGTCGCCTCAACGAGTCGTTCGTCCAGACCGTTGTCGAAGCGCTCGGAACGTATCTCGAACCACCGACCGAGGAATGACGAACTGGCTATCGGGTCCGTTGTCGAGATGGCCAGCGTCGGAACCGCCGTATGCGACGGACACGCCTCCGTCCGGGATTCGGCCGTGCTCTCGTCCCCGAACGGACTGATTTCCCAGTCTGGGTCGGTCGTCACGGTCCTGCACCCGGTCCTCCGACACCGGAAGGTCGGAATCCGGTGGCGCTCCGCATCGACGCGCGTCACAACACCATCACAATCAGGACAGCACGAATTCATCGGCGACCGTCCCTGCGGAATCAGATATGAACTTCAGTCCCTGCGAAACAGGGCAATTCGACCCAGCAAACAGACTACCGACTATCGTACTCGACGATCGCCTCGCGGCCACAGTTCGAGCAACTCAGGGCACCCGGTTTGGCCGTCCAGCCACACTCGCGGCACTCGAAATAGCGCTCTCCCTCGCGGAAGAGGTCCCGGAACCACTCGCACGGACTCATCGACCCTCCAGTACGTCTCGAATTACGTTCAGACGCGCCCGAAGCGTCACGGTCGTCACGTCCGCTTTCTGGGCCAGTTCTGCCTGTGTGATGGACACCTCCTGCTCCTGTGCAGCCGCATAGATGCACGCTGCAGCCACGCCCGTCGGTCTGGTCCCGGTGTACGCCTCAACGGGGAGTGAGGCCACAATCTCGGTTGCTCGCTCTCGAACGCTATCGGGTGCCTCCACCGCAGACACCAACCGTGGAATGAACGCCGTGGGCTGACGAGGGGGAAGTTCGAGGCCCACCTCCTGTCGTGCGGCCTGGAGCGTCGCTCGGAAGAGACTGCGGTCACAGTCGGCCACTTCCAGCACGTCCGTCTGTGTCCACGGGAGTTCGTTCACCCGGCAGGTCACGTAGACGGCGACGGCCGCAATCGCGTGGAGCGAGCGCCCCTGTGCCAGGCCTGCGTCGTGGAGTGTGGTGAACAGCGAGCAGGCCTGGTTTCGGAGTCCCCGACCCAGCTCAAGCGCACTCGTGAGCCGTCGGACCTCGTAGAGGCCCTCCATCCGATACCAGTCCTGTTTCGAGTGCTCTGTTGAATAGCGACCTCTAGACGGAAGGAAGCGCCGCAGAGTTTGAGGCCACGCCCCTCAACCGCTCACAAGCCGCCTCACATTCTGCCTGCCTACTCAACTACCGCTATTCAACAGAGCAGTTTCGAGTCGAACTGACTTCGACGGTGGAGGTGTCGGAGACGAGAGAGCTGTCGCCGTCGCTTTCCAGATGGCTGACCCGGTCCGTTCTGTCGCCAGCCGATCTCCGTCGAGAGTCCTCCATCGTGGCGTGTCGGAGTCCAAGGAGCACCCGTTCGGGACGGATCTGTCTCCTCATCCCCGAATCGAGTTCGCTCGGGCCCTCTGTCGAGGCTCTCGTCCCTGAAGACGAGTCCACAGTCGTCACAGACGGTTTCGTGTGTGTTCGTCGTTACGCGCCCCTCGCACTCCGGACAGTCGTTCGGTGCGTTCGCTACGTCCTCGTCGAATCTTCGCTCGTACGGTTGTGTGATTCCCATCTCGGCTCCGCGAGACCTCCGAAGGCCCCGCACCCCTCAGGGGCCACAAAATGACGCGTTAAACAGGCCTAAACGAGAATTTCACCGAACTACAAGACTCCGTATTGGATGTCAACTCTGCGCTTAAGCGCGTAAGGTTGGAAACAGCACTGAGAACCCAAGGTTACGCGGGAAACCGAATCTTTGCGCAGGAATGAACCTCGAGGTGATCCCAGTGAGGGTGCCCATCCTTTGACCCATTATTTCCTGATGCGGAACACGGCGCGCGATGAATCGGCGCGCCGGTTGCGCGCCGAGAACGCGCGAGGGGCGGAGCCGGAGCGAAGCGGAGGGCCGACGGCTGGGGAGGGTGGCGAAGAGCGCATCGCGAGGGCGGCATCCTACCACCGCCTTCCAGCAAAAGGGGGGCGAGCGCGGCTACGAAAGCTGTTCCTGCCACGACTCACGCTCGGGAAAGACGACCCGGCTCCGCGATGTCAGTGCGACCGAGACGCGCCCCTGATACCAGCCCTTTGCCGCGCCGTGGATCCGGACACGCTCGCCCTCGTCCATCCACGGCTGGTCGCTGGCGTCCCAGACTGTCACCTTCACCTGGCCCGTCTCGTCCCCGACGAGGCCCACCTGCTGGATCGAAGGGTGCGCTGGTTCCCAGAGCACCACGACTTCGCCCTCGAAGTCGACCTCACCGTGCGGCACGTCGCCCAGCCGCGAAATCGGCGTCACCGTCCCCGGTTCGGTCGTGAGTCGATCAGCCACCGCCACGGTCGCGCTCAGCAGGTCGCCCGTTCGCAGGACCTGCTCTGCGAGTTCACGCGAGATAGCCGCCGTCGATCCCGCTCCGGGGATCCCGGTCTGGATGCGCTTCGCTTCCTGATTGACCGCCGCCAGCTCCTCGCCGCTCAGCCGCTCGCGCGGGTCCGGGGCATCCGGGTCACGTCGGTCGTCCACGCTGGCCGCCCGTCGCTCGAAGGTCACGCGTTGCTCGCGACTCTCCCGTTCCACCACCTGCGCCGTCCGGGTTTCCCGGTCGGACTTCGGTGACCGGTCCATCCGCGTCCGCGTTCGCTCGATCTCCCACTCCCACGCCTCCATCCGCTCTTCTGCTGCGAGTGTCAGCCCCTTCTTCCGGGTGTCGGGGTGGTTTGTGTCGACCTTCGCACGAATCTCCATCTCCACCGTCGCGTGCAGTTCCGGCCGCTCGTCGACGATGTACGCCTCGTCCTCGTCGAGCGCCTCGGCTTCGAGCCCCGCCTCAGCCGCCCACGTCGCCCACTGTTCATTGTCTGTCCGACCCGAAACGTCATTACCGAAGATGTCTCTCGTACTCATTGGAGTTCCTAGGCTCCTGAAGGCGCTCTCAACCGCGTCTTCTTCCTGAATGACTCAGTTCACCCAGCTACGTTTCTCGCTCGCGCCCTCGCCCGGCTTGCCGGGCGCGAGCGAAACATCGTTGAGAGAGCATACACACACAAGCCGCGCAGTGGCGCCCCCGCGACGGGGCGTGGCCAACTTCAAGTCAGTTCTCGGTCCGGCCCGCTTAACGAGTCGTGTCCAGTTGAGGGGTACCGAGCACCTGCGCCGCGGAGTGGCGCGGGCGCGCAGGGGGCCCCGAGACTGGAACGCGAAAGCTCGTCGGGCCGCAACCGAAACTGCACTTGATGCTGGCGGCTGATATGAAGGCCGAAGGCCCCGAGCGAGTGGGCGCCGCGCGCGGCGACCGTCCCTAACTTGGTGCGCTCCAGAGAAGACGCCACGGACGAGGCCGCCTTCTGCCAGTAACGAGTGTTGATATCCGAGCACGACGGGCCCCGACGCGCAACCGGGTGGGAATGAAAGGGCCGGGCGGTCGGGCCCTCCCGGGCGAAGTAAGCACCGGAGCGAACGGAGTGAGCGAGGAGCGCAGCGAGCCCCGGAGGTGAGCGCCACCGGCGCGAACCAGGGAAGTCGCAGTCCGCGCAGGCCAAAGGCCGAGCAGGAACGTCTTCCCGTGGGTCGAGCGCCCGGGGGCTTTCGTAGGGCCTCGAATCACCCCCTCCACCGACAACAGTTATGCTGATAGCTCGCCCTCTGAGTAGCGATTACACGTGGCTGCCGTCGACGACTCTATCTCCACGCCTGCTGCGACACCTTACTTTACGATTCGGCCTGCCGACGTTCCGCTCGACCCTGCGACCGTCGAGACGCATCTCCGGCGCCTCCACGGACTGGCCACCTCGGCGAAGGGTGGCTTCCTCACGGGAGCGCCACGACCAATCGTCGAATGGTTGCTCACGAGTACTGGCGACGAACGCGGTCTCACCTACGCGGTCGGTGTCGACGACGAGGGCGCCCACTCTTCACTCGAACACGCTATCCGCGGGCTCTTCCCCGACAGCTACGCCATCGCTGAAATCGACCGAGAGACACTCCTCGAACCGTTCGCAACTGCCGAAGACGCTGACACAGTCGCACTCGCTTTCGAAGGCAACCCGACACACCGCAAGGACTGGCAGACCTGCCTCACGCCCTTCGCCGACTTCCACGAATCCGAGCGCGACAGAAATCACGTCCGCGCTCCCCTCGCGTCCGTCGCGGAGACGCTCGCCGGCAGCCCGCTTCCGATCTGCTATCAGGTACTCCTCCGTCCGAAGCCCGACTGGTCCGTCGAGGCCGACGAGCGCCGCCTCGACCTCGAACAAGGTTCGGACACGTTCGGCGGGGAACTGATGAACGCGCTCGTCGGCCCGCCGCCCGAGGATGAGCTCGTCATGCTCGGTGTCGACGAGGAGCGGGTCGTCCACCTCCGAGAGCGAGACACACACCGCTCATTCGAGGTGAACGTCCGGGCGGTCCCCGGCCACAGTGCCGATCCGGTAGACGCAGAAAGCGTTCTGTGCGACCTCGCACTCGCCTTCGAGGCAGTGAGCGGCCCGTTCTACCGCGTCGAGGGTACCGTTTCGACTGGATCCGACGCCCAGCAACTCGTCGAGGCTCTCCACGACCGGACGCTGCACCCACCGGCATACGGCCGCACACTCACCAGTCCCGGCCGTCGAACCAGTCCGGGCTTGGTCGTCGACGCTCGCGAACTCGGCTCGTTCTGTGCACTCCCCGGTGACGCCCTCACGAGTGCGGGCGTCCGCGGGGTAGGGGTCACACCGAGCGAACGCACCGGGCTCTCGCTCCCCCCTACCGACCAGCTCACCCCGTACTCGGGTGCAGGCATGATGCTCGGCCTCCCGCTCACCGACGATGACCGAGCCACAGACGAACCACTCGTCCTTCCCCCCTCATTACAACCGCTCCATGTCGGCTGGTTCGGCCGAACTGGTGCTGGCAAATCGACAGCCCTCGTCAACGCGATGCTCGCGAATCACCGCGCCACCGACGGCGCGAGCATCCTCGTCGATCCGAAGGGTGACGGGATGGGCGAAGCCTACCTCCGGGCGCACTTCGCCGAGTACGGCTCGCTGGACGATGTCTGCTATTTCGATTGCGCGGCAGTCCTCCCGGCGATCTCCTTCTTCGACATCCGCGGCGAACTCGAGGCGGGCATCCCCCGCGAGACGGCCGTCGAGGACGCCGTCGACCACTATATCGAGATCCTCCGGGCAATCATGGGCCGCGACCGCTTCGACCAGGCCGTCCGCTCACCGGATATCATCCGGTATCTGGTGAAGGCGCTGTTCGACCCGGTCCACGGCTCGGATCACTTCTCACACCGCCAACTCCACGAGACCGCCCGCAGGATGCACGAGCGCCAGTCCGCACCCGCCGTCTCCGACGACGACCTCGAACGGATGCTCGGGGGCGTGGTCGCGAACCGTGCCCGGACGTTCGACGAGATCATGCAGGGCGTCGCGAACCGCATCGAGAAGGTCCCGGTCGACCGCCGACTCGCCCGCCTGTTCAACCACGTCTACGACGAGGAGAGCAACGGCTCCCACTTCGACCTGGTCGACTTCCTCGACGAGAACGTCGTTATCGTCTTCGACACGGGCGGCCTCCGAACCGAAGCGCAGCGTGTCTTCGCGCTCCTTATCCTCTCGGAGTTGTGGACGGCACTCAAGCGTCGGCGAAAGCGTGCGGTCACAGAGGACCTCCCGCTCGTCAATCTCTACATCGAGGAGGCTGCGAGCATCGCCGTCTCCGGCCTGTTGCAGGAACTCCTCGCGCAATCACGCAGTTTCGACTGCTCGGTCACGCTCGCGATGCAGTTCCCCGCGCAACTCCGTGGCTACGATCAGGATGTTTACGACGAGATTCTCAACAACGTCTCGACCATCCTGACGGGGAACGTCCCCTCGGACGCACGCTTCGCACAGCGGCTGGCGACCGACGACATGGACCCACAGCAGGTCGGAAACCGGATGCGGGCGCTCCGACGCGGCCAGTGGCTCGTCAGTCTCCCGGCCGCGTTCGACCGCCCCGAGCCGCGGCCGTTCCTTGTCCAGTCGGCGCCGCTCCCGCCCGGGCACCCGGACGGCGACCGTGCGCTCTCGTTCGACGAGCAGTCCGCGCTCGCGGCTGCACAGATCGACATGCAGGCTCGGACACGAGCGGCGTACGGTCTCGGGCTCAGCTCACCGAGTGTCGTTCGCGACGGGCCACCGGTTCCACAGGAAGCCGTGGGCGACGGATCCGCCGAGAGTGCAACCCCTTCGGTTCGAGTCGACAGCGCCCTCCCGCACACGAAGCGGATGCCCCCGACGGTAGAGTATGACGGCTCGATTCACGCGCTCCGGTGTACGCAGTGCGACAACCGCTACGACCCCTCTATCGACGGGATGAAGCGCGCCATCGAGTGCTGCTCGTCTATCGACGCGGTCGACAGCGACGATGTCCCCGTCTGTGAGTTGAATCTGAAGCTCACCGAGGCCGAGCGGCTCGACTCCGAGTGGTCGGATGCCCAGCTCATGTTCCTGCAGGCGGTCTACAATGCCCAGCAGTTGCGCTTCGACCCGCTTGAGTACGACCTGCTCTGGGACTCGATGATTCGCCTTCAGGAGTACGTCGGCATCGAGAGCGACGCCGTGCAGGACCTCATCGACGCCGACCTGCTCCGACACGATACGGATCGGCCACATCGGTTGTACACGGTGTCACCCGAGGGGCGGAAGGTAATCGGCGAGAGCTACCGGCAGGGTGTGGATTACGGCCACGGACAGGGCGACCTCGAGGAATCGAGCGATCACGTCCTGGGTGTGGAGATCGGCCGCCGGTATCTGGAGGGCAAGTACCGGGATGACCCAGAGTCCGAGGTGGCTGAGGTGATTCCGTACTACGACCTCGGAGAGAACCAGCGGCTGGATATCGCAGGGGTCGACGAGGAGGGCGGTGTGGTGGTTGCAATCGAGGTTGAGCGGGTGAATCACGACATCAAGCGAGCGGTCCCGGAGGACTTCGATAAGATGGCTGCGTGCGATCCCGCAGAGGCCATCTGGATCGTCATGTCGCACACGGAGGGCCACGAAGTGCTTGCCGCGCTCAACGAACCACTTGAGGGGGAGGTTCGTGTCGAGAAGACCTACGCGAAGACCTCGCCCGTCAGCTCGTTCAAGATCAGCGAGCCTGGACTGACGGCGATGTACACCGTCGAGCAGGTGCGTGAGGCACTCGGTGGGAAGGGACCTGCCGCGTAAGGTCGGTATTCCGTCTCTTGGCGTAAGGTTACGTTCGGGCGTGGTTGTTGGTCCTCCTCGTATCCCAAGGCCGTTAGCCGGTGCTCAGGCATCGGAAGGTTGGCTGCGTTTCCCGCTAGAGTGGGATGGGGTGGTGGCGAAGAGCGACGGTGATCTGATTCGAGGAGCCGCTTCGCTCGGAGACAGGTAGAACGGCTACTGCTTGCAGAGGGGGTCTTGCCGTCGAAATTCCGCGTTACTGTGGTGAGTGCCGATTCCGGTTGCTCTCAGATGAACCGCATATCTCGCATCTTGTTGGTGTAAGGTTGGCGCTGTATTGCGATTCCATGCATCCTTACGTCGATACAGAAGTCTGCCAAGTGGCTTCCTCCCAATTCGAGCGGCCGCTCAACCGCCCGAAACTTCGGGGGTCAAGCCGCGCTGCGATTGGGGCTTCCCATTCTCGCCTCTGATTCTGTCTGTTACTGATTTCAACTCCACACAAACCACTCTAGCGGGAAACGCAGACAAGGTTAGACTGTCACAGCAGCCTTCATACTGTGAATAGAATGGTTTCTATCGTTCATTTCTCCCCGCAGTACCTATGCCCCCTTCCCTGCGAAACAATACGAGGAGCCACGGGTGGGATGTGAATACTACTTCCCAGCAGGATTCCCCATGGCTCTAACTACTTCCGCTACGACGCTCGCCGCTAAGTGAAGTCAGTCGAGAGGGTCTGGTATGAGTCACTACGGAGGTAACTCATGGACGAAGTGCCCGAAGTGCGGTGAGAAGCAGAAAGTCTCGTCGGGGCAGTGGGTAACCTGCCGATCCTGCGGAGAGTCGTTCCACTCGTGATTGGGGCACGGGAGTGGCTTGGGTACTATCTTGGGCGGCAGTACTAACTGACCGGTATCGTACTCGTTGGGTATGACCGATGAATCCCCGGACCTTTACTCTACGTTCATCGACTATCGACAGACGGAGAACTGGGACACCAGAACGGTAAACGACGGGAACGTCATCCGGCGTATCGCGGCCGAGAACTTCGAGATGGAGAAACGACGGTTGGGCGAAGTGATGCAGGACCAGTTGTTCAACATCCCTGAGTACCAGCGGGTATACTCGTGGAAGACAAAGCATCACAGGCAGTTCTGGTCTGATATCGAACAGTTCATCCAGGCGTCTCTGGAACCCGGCGACGACAACGTCTCCGATGTCTTCTTCAGCTCGATGTACTTTGCCGTCGATCCTGAGAGCGAGTCATACGATGTTATCGACGGCCAGCAGCGACTCACGACGACTCATATCCTACTCCGGGTTATCGAGGAACACTTAGCCGAGCTTGACTCGGAGAATATTGAGGACGACGCGCTCCGAAACCTCTGGGAAATCGGCCAACAGAGCATCCACCAGCTACTCTACCGGCACGAACCCTTTTCGGGGGAGAGTCCTCGGCTTACTCTGAACAAGCACGACGAGGCGTTCTTCGAGGCTCTCATCTCGGATGACGAAGCGCGAGTAGCCTACATCTGCGACGACGACCGTGACTACAGCATTCACGGAAACAACAGTAACGCGATACAGGTCTCGGACTGTCTCGACCAACTCGGTATTGACGACGATGACCTCGAATCTCTCGATACGAGTGACCTGCGGTTTTCGGCCTTCTTCAAGGTCAACAACTCACATCAAAAGCTGCTTGACGCGTACGAGTTCTACCGCAAGCAAATCTCCACAGTCGTCGATGACGCCGAAGATTCGTCAGATGCCGCTCGCGCACTCCTGAATATCAGCCACTACGTTCAGTATTCCTATCATGTGGGCGAGTTCGTCATCAGGGAAGCTGAGCCCGACTTCCGGATGCAGATATTCGAGATACTGAACGATCGGGGTGTCGAACTGACGAAGATTGATCGCATCCGGGCCGCAGTGGTGAACGCGTTCTACGACACAGAGCACCAGTCCGAGTACGTCGGCAAGTGGGAGGACATCGTTGAGGCGTTCGCGACCGATGACGACCAGATCGACGAATTCCTCTCGATTTATCTGAGTATCGTCGATGAAGGAGTCGATACCATCGGCGATGCGAGTTCGGAACTAACGAACGCGTTCGACACACGGGCTATTGATCCGAAGGTACATCCGAGACTGGGAGATCTGGAGGAGGCTAAGGAGTTCATTGACTATGCACACGAGCTAGTTGGTTACTATCAGGACATCACTGACCCGAACCTGGAAGCAAAAGACCTGAAACTCGCGGATTATCGCGAGCAGTGTCAAGAAGTCCTCGTGCGATTGAACGACCAGCAGATGGACCAGTGGCGCCCGTTCGTGCTCGCGCTCTATCATCACACGGACCCGGATTCGCGGGCGGATGCGGCGGACTTCTACGATCTGCTCGACACCATCGAGAAGTTGAACTTCCGGCGTCTGCTGGCCTCCGAGCGGCCGAACGTCTTCCAGGAGGTCTTCATCGACGCGGTCCACGAATTCGGCCTCGCTCCGGGGACGAACGAACCGCCGAGTGACCCCTACACGCCCTCGAAGCAGTATCTCATCGAGCAGTTGCGCTCGTCGGCACCACGGCTGTTCGGTGATCGGTTCGTTGATATCATCACGCAGATGCCGTCGTGGAGTACGAAATCCGCCAAGCTGCTCTTCGGGAAGATTGCTCATCACCAGTTCCGCGAGGAGGACGATGTGCTTGAACGCCGGCTGAACATGAGCAGTATTCATCTCGAGCATATCCTGCCGCAAACACCGATCGACGACCCTGAGGACCCCGTATGGCTCCGTAATTTCTTCCGGCTTGAATTGGCTGACACGGAACTCGCTACGGATATCGAGACGTACATCGACTTCGCTCAGCGAGAGACGCTTGATGAGGACGAGGTACGGCATAGAGATAGTATCTTAGAGTCGGTCACTCAGCGGTTTATCGACGATATCGGGAACTTCCTCCTGCTCCGGGATAGCGACAACATCCGGGCGAGTAACCGACCCCTGGCGGAGAAGCTCCCCCAGTACTACCGGAACGTCGACGGGTTCACGAGCATCCACCCGAACCGCTATTTCACCCCTGATGAGGGGCCGATCGACCGGGACAGGCTCGACGAGCTGCTGGAACAGCACCAGCAGGTGGCGGACGAAGAGCGGGAGGCGATTGACGAGGAACTGCTCGAGGAGTTCAACTCGCTGTGGACATACGAGACGCTGCAGGAGCGACGAGTAGACCTTCTGCTTGATGTTCTCGATATCCTCCAGTTCGATGTGATGTCGGATGAATTCGGTCTGGAATCCGACGAAGACGCAGTTTCTGAGGAGATACGCCGGAAGAGCGAGGAGGAGTTCGAGAAGCGGCTTTCAGCGCGTCCGATGTGACGCCGGTACGGACGGCGGGTCGTATGCCGAGGTCCGGGCGAAGACGCTGTTCGCCACCCACTACCACGAACTCACGTCGCTGGCCGAACACCTCCCCCGCGTCGAGAACGTCCACGTCGCGGTCGACGACGAGCAACGCTCGTCGTCTACGGGCGGGACGGAGTCCCGCCCTGCGGACGGGTCCGGCGGTGACGTGACCTTCCTCCGCACCGTGCGCGACGGCGCGACCGACCGCTCCTACGGCGTCCACGTCGCGGACCTCGCGGGGGTGCCGGTGCCCGTGGTCGACCGCTCCCGGGAGGTGCTGGACCGGCTCCGCGAGGAGGAGGCCATCGAGGCGAAGGGCTCGGGCGACGCGACCGACCCGGACGGGACCGTGCAGGCCGTGTTCGACCTCGGCGGCGGGGAGTTCCGGGGCGACGAGGCGACCGCTGACGGCGGTGAGCGCGGGGCGCGAGCCTCGTCGGAGCGGAACTCCGATGCCGGGTCGGACCCCGCGGCACTGGACCCGGCGACGGAGTCCGTGCTGGAGGAGCTACAGGACGTCGACATCGAGGACACCTCCCCCGTCGACCTGCTCTCGCGGGTGCAGGAGTGGCAGCGTCGGCTGGAGGAGTGACCCGCCGACCCGTCACGGGTTACGGGTCGACGTCGTGTAACTCCCAGATGGTCACATCCAGCTCCCGGACCGCCGCGGCTCGCGAGTGGTCGGTCACGAGGTCCCTCCAGGCCGTTACGCCCGGGAACACGAGCGTCCGGGTGTGCTCCGGCACCGCGTTCCAGTCCACACGCCCAGCGTCCGGGACCCGGGTCGCGGTGATGGTAGCGCGGTCGGCGTACCGCTCGGCGGGGGAGGTCGGCTCGGTGCCCAGTCCGAGCCGGTGGGGGGAGCCGACCCAGTGCCAGCGCTGCCCGGCCCCCGCGTGGACCGCCGGCGCCCAGTCGTAGACGCCGCCCGGACGCAGTCGCGTCGTGTCGCCCGGGTGGTCGGTCCGCAGGGCGCGGCGCATCTCGACGGTCCAGGTGGCGTCGGCCCAGCGCCCGCTCGCGCCCCAGTCGGCGGCGCTACCGTGCGGCTCGTGGAGCGGGCGACGCGGGATCATCGCCCCCTCGCGCTCGGCGACAGCGGGGTCGTACGGGACCGTCACCTCCGGCGTCAGCGCGTACGCTCCCGTTCCCTGCGGCGGGTACGTCCCGTCGAGCGCGGCCTGGTAGTCCAGCGCGCCGCCCGCGACCACTGCCGGGTCGGACATCAGCTCTGGTCCCCTCTCCGGGTCCCAGCCCTGTGTGGTGTAGCTGTCGCGTCCGGCATCGGTGTGTCGGTAGTCCAGAACGTGGTGGTCGGTGCCGTATCCCAGTGGGTCCGACCGGTGAGCACGCCACATCGGCAGGTCTAGGAGGACCCCCTGCCGCTTGAGCGCGGCCAGTTCGTCGGGCGGACCGCCCGCCAGTCGTCCCCCGACGTCGAGCGCGCCCCGAGGACAGGAGGGTGGGGGTGCCCCCCCGACGACCGCAACGGATAGCACCGGGGCGGGCCACGGGTTCGTATGCCCACCGTCGACGAACTCCGGGACAGCATCCGCGAGGCCGTGGGGCGACACGCGCGCGTCGAATCGACCGCGTTCACCAAGGAGATGCTCGCGGCGCTCTGCGGGGCGCTGAACGCCGACATCGACACCTCACCGACCCCGCCGAAGGGGGCGATGCGTGCGGCCGTCCTCCGGGCCATCGACGCCCCGGGTGCCGACGCGGACGACGCCGGCGACGGTCCGTTCCGCAAGGCCGAGCTGGTCGCCATCGCCGACGCGGTCGGGGTCGACGAGTCGTAGTCCGGTACGTTGCGGGGGCGGAATCACCCGTGTCGTGCCGGCTCGCGGGCCACGCCCGCATATGTGGGGGTCCAATGAACGTACCAGCAACTGCCGGTGAAGGGCTCACACGGCTGGAGCACGACCGTCCGACCAGCATGAGCGACACCTCAGCCCCGTTCGGCGCGGTCGTCAGTACGCAGCGGCGGTTCATCGACGGAGCCATCGAGGCCCAGCGCAGCCTCTCGCGGGGCGGCCTCCGGCTGACGCGGCGCTCGGCGACGGCGGTCGTCGGCATCGTCCCGGACGACGAGGACCGCGCGGCCGAACGCCTCGACGAGTTCTTCGACGGGATAGCGTCGGCGCAGGACGACGTCTTCGACGGCCTGCAGGACGCTATCGGCGGCGGCCTCGACCGGGTCGAGGGGACGACCGGGGAGGCCGTCGACGCCGCGGCCGATGTCGCCGAAGGCGTCGGGGCCGAACTCGGGGACGCCACCGAGACCGTCGAGTCGGGCGTCGAGGGCGCCGTCGGGGCGGCCGACGAAGCGGCCGAGAGCCCCTCCGTCGAGACGCTCTCCGGCATCGGCTCGACCTACGCCGGGCGCCTGTCCGAGGCCGGCCTCGGTACGGTCGCCGCCCTCGCCTCCGCGAGCGCCGACACGGCCGCCGACGCCGCACAGGTCGGCGAGAGCCGCGCCAGCGAGTGGATCGAGGCCGCCCGCGACCTGAACGAGTGCTGACACCGGCGCGCCCACGGCGCCCGCCGACCCGTCCGTCCGCCCTCCTGCCCCGGCGATTTATGTCGCCGCAGTGAGAGGGGTGGCTCATGTCAGCGAGCGACGACGGCGACGACGGCGCACCGTTCGGCCTCGGCCGGGTCCTGTTCGGCCTGGGGATGGCGCTGCAGGCCTCCGAGGACTTCCGCGACATGGAGGACACCGTGGATTACGCCGAGTCGGCGGGCGTCCCGATGCCCGAACTCGCCGCCCCCTTCGCCTCCGGGATGATGTTGGTCAGCGGGGTCCTGGTGGCCCTCTGGAAGCTGCCGAGGCTCTCGACCGGCGCCATCGTGACCTTCCTCGCCGTCGTGACCACCACGATGCACGACTTCTGGAACGCCGACGAGGACGCGAAGGAGGGCGAACGGCTCGCCTTCTGGGGGAACATGGCCATGTTCGGCGCGGCGCTGGCGCTACTGCGCGAGGCGTACAACTGAGGCCGACGTCCGCTCCTGCGGCGTGTTCATCGTTCCCATCGGTACCAGGGATGCCGATGGGGCGTGCGGGCTTTGTCTCGTTATCCGGGATGGAAGCGTTCAACACTGCCTCCATATCCACGATTCCGTGCTTTGATTCGCAATACCGGTTTCTGGTCCATAATCATCGGGCCCGACGGCGCGGCCGTGACCGCTCAATCCCCGTGTCCGGTCGGGCGCGTCTCCTCGCGGACGAAGGTGTGGGAGCCGGCGCGGGCCTTGGCGCCCTCGGTGACCCGGATGAACTCGACGCCGTCGCGGGCCTCCGGGAGGGTGTGGCCGCCGGCGTAGCTCACGCCCGAGCGGATGCCGGCGAGGAACTCCGGGACGACGTCGTCCAGCGGGCCCCGATGGGGGACCAGTCCGGCGACGCCCTCGTCGGCACCGGGCGCGGCCTCGGCGGCGGTCTTGTCGGAGCGGTCCTCGTTGGCCGCGGTGGAGGCCATCCCGTGCGAGCGCTTGTAGCGCCGGCCGTCGCGCCCGACGACCTCGCCGGGGGCCTCCGTAGTGCCGGCGAAGAACCCGCCCATCATGACGGTGTCCGCGCCCGCCAACAGCGCCGTCACGGCGTCGCCCGACCCCGAGATGCCCCCGTCGGCGATGGTCCGGACGCCGTGCGTGTCGGCGGCGCGGGCACAGTCGCGGACGGCAGTGAACTGCGGCACGCCGGCGCCGGCCACCTCACGGGTCGTGCAGTGGGAGCCGGGCCCGATGCCGATCTTGACGCAGTCGGCGCCGGCGGCGGCGAGGTCGGCGACCCCCTCCCGGGTGGCGACGTTGCCGGCCACGAGCGGCGCGTCGAACTCGTCGGCGACGGTCGCGACCGCCTCCAGCGCGGCCTCCATGTGCCCGTGGGCGACGTCGACCATCAGGCAGTCGGCGCCGGCCTCGAGGGCCCGCTCGGCCCGGTCGAGGTACTGCTCGTCGATGCCCAGCGCGGCCCCGACGCGGGCGCCCGCCCCGACCGTCCGCTCGACGGCGGCGACCTGGTCGGCGACGGTCTGGAACCGGTGGATGGTGCCGAACCCGCCGCGTTCGTGCAGCGCGACGGCGAGCTCCGGGCCGGTGACGGTGTCCATCGGCGCGCTCAGGAGCGGCGCGTCGAGACGGATGCCGTCGGTGAGGTGCGTGGCGAGCGAGACGTCGCTCCGCGACTCGACGGGCGAGCGGGCGGGGACGACCAGTACGTCGTCGTACGAGAGCCCGGTCCGCAGTGCCGGGTCGGCGTGGGATGTCATGACCGCCGCGTACGACGGGATGGAGCCGTTTAGCCGTTCCGTACGCGACCGCTCAGCCCAGCAGCCGCCGGACCCGAGCGAGCAACCCGGACGCCGCGCGCGCCTCCGCCAGCCCGAGTTCCGCGGCGATGGCGTCGAGTTCGGCGTCGTCGAACCGGTCGTCCGCGCGGGCCTCGGCGAGCCAGTCCTCCCACTCGGCGTCGGTCAGCACGCCGCGGGCGTCCTCCCACTGCTCGACCAGCGCGGCGCGGTCCGGGAAGGGGACGTCCATGTCGCCGCCGCCCCAGTGCAGCGGGACGAGGTAGAAGCTCACCTCGTCGGGTCCCGGCCCGGGACCCTCGGCGCGGGCGGTCGTCCCGTCGCGTGCCTCGGCCGGCAGGAACCGGTACGGGTACCCCTCGTAGCAGAAGACGTCCTCGGGTGTCACCGTCTCGCCCGTGGGGAGTTCGAGCGTGTCCATAGCCGACGGTTGGGGCTCCGGGCCCAAAGCCCGACCGGCCGGTCACCCCAGCGACGGCAGCCCGCCGCCGTCGAACACCTCGTCGGCGATGTTCTCCAGCATGATCTCGTCGGTGCCCGCGGCGATGCGCCGGCCCCGGGCGAGCCGATGGAGATACTCCAGTGGGTGGCCTCGCTGATAGCCGGTGGCCCCGAAGGTCTGGAGGCAGTCGCTGACGACGGCCTCGGCGGTCTCGGAGGCGTGGAGCTTGGCGATGCTGGCCCGGAGCCGGTCCGGGTGGGCCGGCGCGGGGGCATCGGCCGTCGTCGACGCGTCACCGCCGTGCGTGTGGGTGGCCGCGTCGTGGGTGAGTGTCCGCGACGCGGCGTAGCGCTTGACCGCGTCGGCGACCTCCCAGCGGAGCCCCTGGAACTCGCCGATGGGCTGGCCGAACTGCTCGCGGTCGCCGGCGTAGTCGACGGCGTGCTCCAGCGCACAGCGGGCCATCGCGGTCGCGTACGCGGCGCTCCCGACCCGCTCCCAGTTGAGTGCCTTCAGTTGCTCCTTCAGGGCCCGCTTCCCCCGGACGAGCACGTGGGACTCCGGAACCGGCACGTCCTCGAAGAACAGGTGGCTCTGCGTGTGGCCGGCCATGTTGGTGTAGTGCTCGTGGACGTCCACGCCCGGGGCGTCGAGGTCGACGAGGACGGTCCCGAGGTTGCCGTCGGGGAACCGCGCCCAGACGACCGCCGCGTCGCTGGCGGGGACGTAGCTCAGCCAGATCTTCTCGCCGTCGAGGACGAGACCGTCGTCGGTCTCGCGGACCTCGGTCGCCATCGCACCGGCGTCGCTGCCGGCACCGGGTTCGCTGATGCCGATGGCGATGGCCGACTCGCCGGCGCAGACCGGCGGCAGGTACTCCTGTCTCAGTGCCTCCGAGCCGAACATCTCGACGGCGCGTGGCGCGACCATCGTCTGCCCGTAGAGCGCGTTCGCCGTGTCCGGACAGACCGCGCCGACCGTCTCGATGGCCAGCACCGCGGCGAACTCGGACATCCCGCCGCCGCCGTACTCCTCGTCCAGGTTGACCGCCCAGAGGTCGTGGTCGGCCAGCGTCCGGACGTTCGCCCACGGGAACCCCCCGTGGTCGAAGGCGTCGGCGGCGAACTCCGCCCGGGCGACCTCGTCGAACACGTCGACGAGCATCCGTTGCTCCTCGGTGAGCGTGACCATGTCGGACCCGGGGCTGGCGGCGGCAAGTAGGTTCCCCCGCGGCGGGAGCCGTCGCTGGGCGGGCGGAGGTCTCGGGGGAGTGGAGCGGCGACCGCTCCGGCCACCCCGGGAGCAAGGGAGCGTGTGTGCGTCCGTGAGGATGACCCGGGAGGGTATAAACGCCGGCCGTCCGCGGTGGAAGTGAAAACCGCACGCAGGGACCGTGTCTGACGGGACGGCCGTCGGACACGGGGCCGTAGCGGGGTCGGGCGTCGCGGTCCTGGGGCGCGGCGGACAGCACCGGTCCCTCCGGTCCCGCCCGGAGTCAGAGCTATACGCCACACGACGGTACGGCGGGTATGGGCGTCGAGGTGACCGTCTACGGGCCGCTGCGGTCGGCCACCGGGGAGAAGCAGATGACACTCTCCCCCGATGGGGGGACGGTCCGGGCGGTAGTGCGTGAGCTCCGGGCCGAGTACCCCCGCACGGAGTCACACCTGCTCGACGACGACGGGGCGCTCCGGCCGAGCGTCCGCGTCACCGTCGACGGCGAGACCGTCGACCTCGACGACCCGTGTCCGCCCGGGGGCGCGGTCGCCGTGTTCCCCGCGATGCGGGGCGGTTAGGCGTACTGCTCGCGGACGACGTCGGCGAGGCCGGCCGCCTCCAGCCGGTCCAGCGGGGCGAGCATCGACAGCTGGACCACGCCCGGCAGCCGGGCGATCTCGACGCCGCCGGTGAAGGTGCAGCGGCTCCGGACCTCCCCCTCGGTCATGTCGAGCAGGGTGCCCGCCCGCTCGAAGGCGGTCTCCGTCGCCTCGTTGACCGTCGCCCCGGAGCCGATGACCTGGATCGGCGCGGCGTCGTGGAGGTCGTCGACGCCGTACCGCTCGGCCACCTCCCCGCCGGCCGCCCGCTCCGCGTCGGTGTACGGCTTCGCGATGTGAGGGAGGTCCGACTCGTTCGGGAGCAGCAGCGGGCCGCCCAGCTCGCAGTCCTTGATCACCTCCACCCGGAGCTCCGTCCGGCCGCTCACATCGGTCGTGTGCAGCGAGAGCTCCCCGTCGCCCTGGTTGGCGTGGAGGTCGCCGACGTAGAGGCCCGCCCCCTCGACCCGGACCGGGCAGACGAGCGTCGCGCCGGGCCGGACCTCGTTGGAGTCCATGTGGCCGTCCGTCCGAGCCTCGAGCGCCGCCTCGTCGGGCAGGCCCCAGTCGTGGTCGGCGCCGATCAGGAACTGGCCGAAGTCGCCGGCGTTGTGCGAGTCGGGGAACTCGCGGGCCGGGGTGGTACCGATGTTGCCGATGAACGGCCGGAGCCGGCCGAGCGTGCCCGGCATCTCGTCGGGACCGTACAGCAGGATGGGGTGCTGCCGGGAGTGCTCCGGGAGCGCCATCGCCGCGTCGGCGTCGTCGGCCAGCATCCCGGCCCCCTCCTCGCCGACCGTCACGCCGACACTGCGGTCGTCGTCGAACGCGACGGTGTAGCCGTACTCGAAGCCGAACGAGGAGGCGTTGGCGCCACACTCCGCACACCGGACGGCGTCCTCGCCGGTCCCCTCGACCACGCTCTCGGGCCACTCGGTGCCACACTCCGGGCAGACGTGGTCGACGAACGGGTCGTCGCCGAAGGCGTCCGCCCGCTCGGCCATGCTCCCGGTGCTGGTGGCGGCGCTGGTCACCTCCACGTCCTCGATGTGGACGACAAGGGCGTCGCCCGGCTCGGCGTTCTCCACCCGGATGGGTCGGGTCACCTCGTGGCCGCCCCGGAACTCCGGCGTGATCATCGGTCCCCAGCACGCCGGCGGCGTGTGCGTCCGGACCGTTCCGCCGTCCGCGACCGTCCCGGCCCACTCCTGCTCGGGCCCGACCAGTCCGAGGGTGAACGCGTCGACCTCCAGCTCCTCCTGGATCTGCTGTGACATACGCTCTCGTTCGGCAGCCGGGCGCATAAATCCAACTCGGGCACATGGACCGCCGGCCGGGCCGACGGGCTCGACGGCGCCCCGGAGATGGCTCACAACGCCCGCTCGTATACCGACGCCGACCTGCGCGACCGCGTCGCCTTCCGCCGGGGGGAGTTCGAGGACCGCCCGTTCGACGACGACTCGCTGGACCACTGTTCCTCCATGGAGTGGAGGACTGAGGAACAACAGTTCCTACTGTTCGGGCGCGACACCCACCGTCAGCAGCGTGCCGAGCTCGCGGTAGCGCTCGACCATCGCTTCGCGAGTCTCGAAGCCCTCCGTCGGGAACGCCGCCGCGGGTGGAATCTCCGTCTCCCGGTCGGGGATGTTGTCCTGCTCGGCGACGAACAGCCCAGCGTCCCGGAACGCCTCGCGGTACTCCCGTCGGTCCCAGCGAGTCATCTCGATCGAGATGTTCTCCTGCCAGGCGTGGGAGTGGACGTTCTCCTCGTAGTAGTTCACTGCACAGTAGAACGTGCCACCGGGCTGGAGCACGCGTCGGATCTCACCGAGAGTCTGGAGCGGGTCTACCGCATAGTAGAACGCTTCCATGGAGAAGACATGATTCAGCGAGTCGTCAGCGAACGGGAGGGCATCGAAATCTCCGCGAATGAACGCGATTGCCGGGTCGTCGGTGTAGGAGCGGGCGTTCCGGAGCATCTCCGGGGCGCCATCCAGTCCGTATCCACGTCGGATATTGCTCGCTTCACGGAGGGCTCGGAGTGCGTAGCCCGAGCCGGTGCCCAGGTCGAGCACGACATCATCCGGCTCGACGGGCATCCGCGCGAGGACGTGCCTGGCGGTATGCCAGTGGCGTTCCTCCATCCCCTTGTCTCGCCCGTCCGACGCCCAGGTATCGAACTCCTCGCGCACGCTCATTGGTTGCTCTGTGAACTCGGTGGCAGAAAGCGCTAATCATCTACAATCGGCCCGCGCGCGGCCCCTCTGATGGGTCTGTCATCGCATCAGAGAGCGACCCATAGCTATGCATGTACTCTGTGGATATTCGAGATTGGGCGGTGTCAGAAGGCCTGACGGGACTGATATCATCGTTCCTCGATACCCGGTATGGGCAATATCCGGGCGACTCTACTGTACGGAAGGGACCGAATCCTTCCCGCACGGTCCGTTCTGCGTTGACTCACGCACGCTCGTGGCAGGCAGGCTCGTCCCGGAAGCGTTCGATGAGGTGACTGAAGCCCTCATCATCCTCGAATACGTCGTAGTCGTCATCAGGACCAGCGAGGAGAGTCGCGGGCCGCTCCTCGTCGTTATCGAGGTCTCTGGCGGCGGCGACGGCCTATGCGTCCCCGACAGATGGGCTGTATGTGGACTTCAGCTCCGACCCATGTTCCCGGAGGTCCTCGATGTTGTGCCCGGTCACGCCCGTATCTCGGAGGGCCTCGATGTGGGCGTCGGCCCGCTCTGGGGATGTCTCTCGGGCGGCGATATACCGGAGTTCGGCGAGGGGGCCGTGGATACGTACCCGTCGGTCACCTTCGAGGGGCACGACCTCATCACCACCGCCACGGAGATGGTCGAGAACCCCCGCGAGAACATCCCGAAGGCCATCTTCGTGAGCCTCGCCGCGACCGTCGTCTACATGCTGGTCGTGACGGTCGCCATCGGGACCCTCGGGGCCGACGGGCTCGCGGCGGCCGGCGAGGCCGGCATCGCTACGGCGGCCACCGCGTTCATGCCGGCCGGCCTGCCGGTCATCCGGAACGGCGGCGCGATCATCGTCTTCGGCGCCATCTTCTCGACGGTGACGGCGCTGAACGCCGTCGTCATCGCGTCCTCGCGGGTTGCGTTCTCGATGGGGCGTGAGGGGCAGCTACTTCCCCGCTTCGGCACCATCCACCACCGCTTCGGGACGCCGTTCCTGGCCATCCTCGGCAGCGCCGTCGTGATGCTCGGCTCGGTGGCGCTGCCGACGCAGAGCGCGGGGAACATGTCCAGCCTCTTCTTCCTGCTGTCGTTCATCGTCGTCAACGGCGCGCTGATCAAGCTCCGCCGGGAGCGCCCGGACATGAGCCGGCCCTACGAGGTGCCGTACTACCCGGTGCCGCCGGTGCTGGCCATCCTCCTGAACCTCCTGCTCACGGGCGTCCTCATCGAGTACCTGTTCCGGACGGACCGGCTGGCGCTGGCGCTGAGCGCCGGCTGGATCGTGCTGGGCGTCGTCGCGTACTACGCGCTGGAACGGCGCCGGGCATCGGCCACCGAGGACGCGCCCGCCGCCGGCATCGGGCCCGCCGAGGAGGGCGACGACTGACTGGCGGGGCCTCAGAGCGACCGCGCCAGCCGCTCGCCCGCCTCCACCCGGGTCTCGAGGGTGTTCTCCGGCGGTGCCAGCGGACAGGCGAAGGCCTCGTTGTAGACGCAGAACGGGTGGTACGAGAGGTTGAAATCGAGCGGGAGCGACTCGGCCGCGGCGAGATCGCCCGCCACCTCGAACTCCATGTACCGGCCGGCGCCGTAGGTGGTGTCGCCGGTCGTCCCGTCGCGGAACGGGACGAACAGCGTCGTCGGGCCCGCATCGGTACCGTCACCGCCCTGCGCCTCGGCCTGGCGGTAGGCGTACAGCGCGCGCTCCTCGCCGCCGAGTTCGAAGGCGAGCCGGGCGACGCGCTCGTACTCCCGAGGCTCGCCCTGCGTCATCTCCAGCTCGATGGTGTCCGTGCCGTCGACGGGCTCGACCCGGGCCGGGACCCGGAACGAGGGGTCCGGGTCGTAGTAGGTCAGCCCCTCGAAGTCGGGCTTGTCCGCCTCGGGGAGCGGCGACTGCGGGTGGTCGGCGAAGAACTCGTCCTTCTGCTCGCGGTGCTCCTCCAGTTCGCGGACCCAGGCGTCGGCGTCGAACTCGGCGTCGTCGGTGCTCATGGACTGATATTACACGGGGGGCGTGGTAAACCGTCGGACGTTGGTGACGCCCGTGGTGCCGGCGGGGGGTCAGGACGGGTCGTACGGCTCCCCGACGACCTCGCGGACCTGGGTGGCGGTCACCTCGCCGACGCCGTCGACCGCCTGCAGCGCGTCGGTGTCGGCGGTCATCACGGCCTCGACGCTGCCGAAGTGGTCCAGCAGCGCCCGCGCGGTGACCGGGCCGACCTCCGCGACCGAGGAGACGACGTACTCCTGCTGCTCGGCCAGCGTCTTGGATGACTTCTCCCCGTGGACCCGGACCTCGCGGTCGTCGCGGTCCTGCTCGCGCCGGGCGATGACCTCCAGCAGATCGGCGGTCTCGTCGGCGTCCCGGGTCTGGAGCACGCTCGTGCCGAAGTCGACCGCCAGCGAGGAGAGCGCCCCCCGGATGGCGTTCGGGTGGACGTTGCGCTTCTCGTACAGTCCCTCGCCCTCGACGATGACGACCGGCCGGGCGTAGTGCCGGGCCGCGTCGCCGACCTGGTCGAACATCGAGCGGTCGTTGCCCAGCAGCGTGTCGAGGAAGTCCTCGACGGCCTTCCGCTCGACGGCGACGCGGTCCGAGAGGACGTAGTCGCCGACCGCGAGCGTCTCCAGCCGGGTCGTCACGCCCTCGCGCGTCGAGAGGTCCCGCGCGATGTGCGAGTCGAGTTCGCGCTGGTCCGCGACGATTTCGACCGCCTCGGCATCGGGGTCGCCGCCAGCGGTCGCAACGAGGCCCTCGTCGCCATCGGCGTCGGCATCCACGGGAGCGTCATCGGCCTCCGCGTCGTCGCCGTCGCTCCCGGCGAAGTCGCCGAGTCCCGGCTGGCTGTCGGGAGCCGAGTCGGTATCCGTGTCGGCGGCTGTAGCGGCAGCCGCCCCGTCGTCGTTCGGGTCCGCGTCGCCCTCGCCACCGTCGTCGAACGCGTCGAGCGACTGCTGGGAGTCGTCCAACTCGGCCACGATGTCGTCCTCGGCGCCCTTCAGCGACCGGAGCTCCTCCTCCATCTTCTGCTCCTCGTTCTTGGAGATCCAGTAGAACGCCTCGTCGCGGGTGTCGTTGGCGATGAGGACGACCACGCGGCCCTCCTGTGCGCGGCCGGTCCGGCCCTTGCGCTGGATGGAGCGGACGCCCTTCGGAACGGGCTCGTAGAACAGCACGAGGTCCACGTCCGGAACGTCCAGCCCCTCCTCGGCGACACTGGTCGAGACCAGTACCTCGAACTCCCCGTTCCGGAAGGCCTCGAGCGTGTCCTTCTGCTCGGTCTGTGTCATCCCGTCGGAGCCCTCCTTATCCCCCTGGCCGACGAACCGTCGCACGTCGAAGCTCTCGCCCAGGAACGCCGTGAGCGCCTCGGCCGTGTCGCGGGACTCGGTGAAGACGATGACGCGCTCACCGTCCCGGATACCGAGCGTCTCGGCCAGGAGGAGCCGCGTCTTCCGGAACTTGGGGTGGAGGTCGTCGAACGCCTCGGCCTTCCGCATCGCCGACTTGACGCGGGGCTCGGAGACGAACCGCTGGGCGGCCTTCGACGCGCCCGAGGATCGGGCGGCGTTGCGCTGGCGCTCGAAGTAGCGGCGCAGCGAGTCGACGCTCTGGGTCTCGACCAACTCGACCGCGCGCCGGAGCTTCATGATCTCGGCGTGGGCGCTCATCCCCTCGTACCCCTCCGACTGATCGTTGTTGATGAGCTCCTGCAGCTTCGCGCGGACCGCGTTCAGCTGCTTCTGTGACATCGAGGGGTCCGTCGAGTTCGTCACGCCGAGCTGCTTGAGCTGCTCCAGCCGCTCGCTGATGACCTCGTTCAGCCCGTCACGGATCTCCAGTACCTCGTCGGGCAGGTCCAGGTGTTCCCAGTCGACCTCCGTCGTGTAGGTGTGCTCGGCCACGTCGGCGTCGGCCTCGGTCATCACCTCCACGTCGTCGATGCCGAGGTTCCGGCAGACGACGAGGATCTCCTCCTCATCGCCGCCCGGCGACGCGCTCATCCCGGTGACCAGCGGGCGGTCGGCGTCGGCGTGGTAGCGCTCGGCGATGTAGTTGTAGGCGTAGTCGCCGGTCGCGCGGTGGCACTCGTCGAAGGTGCAGTGGACCACCGGCGCGAGGTCGATGCGGTTGCCGACGAGGTCGTTCTCGACGACCTGCGGGGTGGCCATCACCACGCGGGCGTCCTGCCAGACGGCGGCGCGGTCGTCCGGCCGGACCTCGCCGGTGAACACGACGATCTCGTCGTCCGGGACCTCCAGGGCCTCGCGGTAGAACGCGGCGTGCTGCTCGACCAGCGGCTTGGTCGGGGCGAGCATCAGCGCCTTGCCGCCGTGCTCGGCGAGGCGCCGCGCGGTGACCAGCAGCGAGACGGTCGTCTTCCCGAGCCCGGTCGGCAGACAGACCAGCGTATGCCCCTGGCCCGCGGTCTCGGCCAGCCGGGTCTGGTACGAGCGGTCCTCGAGGAACCCCGGCGTCAGCAGTGGCCCGTCGAGGTAGTCGGTCCCGCCGTCGGCGTCCGTGGCCGCCATTACGCCGCTATACCGCGTCCGTGCCGATAAGGGTTCGCTGGGCAGGGTGGAAGTGGAACCCCGCCCGCTGCCGGCGTCAGCGGCCTCCCGCGGCGACACCCCTCTGTTTCGTGTGGAGATACCGAATGGTACGCCGGCACCGTGCCGGGCCGGACGGCCACGACCCGCGACCAGACCGGGTAAGTGGGCCGGCACCCGACGCACCCCATGGACGGTCGGACGACGGTCGGCGGGCTCCTGATGGCGTCGGGCGGCTTGTTCGCGTTCGTCGCCGGCCGGGCCCTGCTCCGGGGGCTGCGCGACGCCGGCACCCCGTCGCTCATCGCGCTGGGCGGTATCGCGACCATCGCGTCGGCCATCGCGGCGCTGGGCGTGTTGCTGGTGTTCCGGTCGCGACGCGACGACGCCGGGGACGAGTGACGGCTCGCCCCGCCGTCACCCCCGGCGGTCGATGACGGCTCGCCCCACCGTCACCCCCGGCGGTCGATGACGGCCTTTGCCTCCTCGGCGGCCTGCTTCCAGCCGTACCCCCGCTCGTAGACGTGCTGCTTGTCGTCGACGACCTCCTCCGGCGAGGACTCCTCCCAGCCGCCGCGGGCCCACGACCCGGACTCGCGGAGCCAGCCCACCACCTGCTCGCGAGTCTCCCCCCACGAGAGCCCGACCATCTCGTAGTAGGCGACCAGCGCGAAGACGCTGTGGTCGTGGGCCCCCGGGACGCTCCCCGCCTCGTAGATGGTCTTCAGCGGCTCGTGGGTCGGCTCCCGGACGAGCTCCGTGTACTCCGCGGCCGTGAGCAGCCGGAGGGGACCGTCGTCGTCAACGACGCGGCGCTCGGCGACCAGCCGGCCCAGCGCGTCGGCGTGGAGGCCGCTCCACTCGCCCGGGACCGCGTCGGGCAGGTCCTCGCGCTCGACCGGCCGCCGGGAGAGCGCCGACAGCACGTCCATGTACGCGCGCTCGACGACCGCGCGGGTGGTGCCGTCGTGCTCGCAATCGGCGTCGTGGAGGTTACTCGTCGTCCGACAGTCCGGACACGGGTACGCGAAGCGCGCCACTGTGCTCTACTACCGGCTGTGCGCTGGCCGGGGCATGAACGTGTCGGGACCCGGTCGCGGGGCCGAGGGACACCGGAGCGTGTATTCCCCGCATCCCCGGTTCGACACGGCTGTATTCGCAACTGTATTTCAAATCCGGACTGAAATCCGTAATCTCGGCCTTGTTCTCTCAAGTCGTTCGTTAGATGATATATGCACCACGATACGGGGCTGCAGGAGCCCGACCGCTCGGTCCGCCACACCGAGGAACCGGTCTCGGCCGGGACCGCGAGGGCCTCGGTGGCAGTCCCGTCGTCGGCGGAGTTGCCGTCCGACGGCGATCGACCGCGCGAACGGGCCACATATCACCTCAACCTTCGCCAGCCGACCGGATCGACGAGGTCGCTGTCCTGCGATTTCACTTCCACCCACCTGTTGACGAGACTTTATATGATGGGCGGACGAACCGTTGGATATGTCGACCACTGCTGACCTGGAGAACCTGCCCGGTGTCGGACCAGCGACGGCCGAGAAGCTCCGCGAGAACGGCTACGAGTCGTTCCAGAGCATCGCCGTCGCGAGCCCGGCCGAGCTGTCGAACCAAGCCGACGTGGGCGAGTCCAGCGCCTCGGACATCATCAACGCCGCCCGTGACGCCGCCGACATCGGCGGCTTCGAGACCGGCGCGGACGTACTGAGCCGGCGCGAGGAGATCGGGAAGCTGGAGTTCATCATCGACGAGGTGGACGAGCTGATGGGCGGCGGCGTCGAGACCCAGTCCATCACGGAGGTGTACGGCGAGTTCGGCGCCGGCAAGAGCCAGGTCACCCACCAGCTCTCGGTCAACGTCCAGCTCCCCCGGGAACACGGTGGGCTGGAGGGCCGGGCCATCTTCATCGACAGCGAGGACACGTTCCGCCCGGAGCGCATCGACGAGATGGTCCGCGGGCTCCCCGACGAGACCATCGAGGCCGCCCTGGAGCAGCGCGAGATCGAGGGCGACGCCGGCGACGAGGACGCGCTGGAGGCGCTCGTCGAGGACGTCCTCGACAAGA
Organism: Haloglomus irregulare; assembly: GCF_007421925.1. Lineage (GTDB taxonomy): Archaea > Halobacteriota > Halobacteria > Halobacteriales > Haloarculaceae > Haloglomus > Haloglomus irregulare. Next base: position 262,045 of record NZ_QMDX01000003.1, on the reverse strand, counting down.
TCCACGTCGCGAAGGCGTTCAACTCCAACCACCAGATCCTGCTGGCCGAGAAGGCCCAGGAGATCGCCGGCGAGCACGAGGACGACGAGTTCCCCGTCCGGCTGCTCTGCGTGGACTCGCTGACGGCCCACTTCCGCGCGGAGTACGTCGGCCGTGGCGAGCTGGCCAACCGCCAGCAGAAGCTCAACAAGCACCTCCACGACCTCGACCGCGTCGGGAACCTCTACAACACGGCGGTCATCGTCACCAACCAGGTGCAGTCGAACCCGGACGCCTTCTTCGGCGACCCGACCAAGCCCATCGGCGGCAACATCCTCGGCCACAAGTCCACCTTCCGGCTCTATCTGAAGAAGTCCAAGCAGGACAAGCGCATCGTCAAGCTGGTCGACGCGCCGAACCTCCCCGACGGCGAGGCGGTCATGCGCGTCAAGGGCGTGGGGCTCAAGCCCGAGTAGCGGCCACTGCGACCCCGCATCAGGGCGTCAGCCGCTCCACCGCGAGCCAGTCGATGCCCGACTCGGTACCGTCGTCGGCCAGCGCGAACACCATCCGCTTGCGGACGCCGTGGGCGAGCCGCACGTCCAGCGCCAGGTCCCGCATGGCGAAGCGGTGGCCGGCGGGGAGCACGCGCACCAGCAGTTCCGAGTGCCCGAGTTCCTCGACGGAGTCGACCTCGGCGTAGGTCCGGAAGTCGGCGCCGAACTTGAACCCCGTCTTGGGGACGACGCCACGGTCGCGGAGGCTCGTGTAGACGGCGAGTCGTCGGTCGAACCGGTCGCCCTCCGCCTCGCGGCCGCGGACGACGACGGCCTCGCGGCCGCCCCGGTCCCCGTCCGGCGTCCGGACGTCGAGCACGCCGGCACCGGCGAGATACGCCGCCTCGACGAGCGAGAGCTGGACGGCGTCGTCGTCGCGGTCGAGCGGCTGGCCGTAGAACGCCCGCTCGTACAGCGCCGCCGGCGGGTCCCAGGCCACGACGCGGTCGCCCAGCAGCGTCGCGTCGACGCCGCCCGGCAGGTCCGCCTCGGTGGCACCGTCGACGGTCGGCCGGGCCGTGTCCAGGTAGGTGATCTCGGACTCCTCGTCGACGACCGCGAGGACGCCGCCGGCCAGCCGCGCCGCGGGGACGGTCGCCCGCTCGCCGACGACGTGGACCCGGTGCTCGATGACGTCGTCCCAGGGTCCCTTGCCGCGGGGGTAGACGAGGAAGTCGGCACCGTCGTCGGGGCTATCGGTCCAGCCCTCGCGGACGGGCGAGCAGTAGAACCCGCGGTCCCGGAGGTCCTTGTAGACGAGGAAGCGGACGGCGAGACCGTCGACGACGGACAGGTAGTCGCGGAACCCCCGGCCGTCGACGGCCTCGAGGTCGTCACGGTAGAGCAGATGCGCGGCCTCGACCGGCGCCAGGTCCAGCGCGTCGCCGGCCGGGCGGCCGTAGCCACGCGAGTCGTAGAACCGCTCGCGGGCGTTAGCCGGGACGCGGACGACGCCATCGGACCGGGATTGGCCCTCCATGCCCGGAGGTTCGCCTCGCCGGGCATAGCGGTGACGGTGGGCGGTCGGCCTACGACCCGTGCTCGCAGCCGGCGTCGGCACACCGCTCCGGCCCGCCGGTCCGGGGCTCGTACGCGGGGAGCCCGCAGTCGCAGTCGCCGGTGAGAACCCCGTCCGGCACGGGCACGTTGAACTCGCAGTCCGGGTAGGCGTCACAGCCCAGCAGCAGGCCGCCGCGGCGGAGGACCCGCAGTGGGTTGCCGCAGTCCGGGCAGTCGTACTCGCGGTCGAACGCCGCGGTGACCGCCCGGTCGAGCGACTCGCAGGCGCGGTCCAGACAGACGGTGAACGGCTCCCCCCGTTCGGCGCGGAACCGGGGGAGCCCGCAGTCGGGGCAGGACTCGTCCGTGACCGTCGCGTCCCCGGGGAGCCCGTACCGCGCACCACACGCGATGCAGGCGACCCCGTCCGCGTCCCGGACGAGGCGGCCGCCGCAGTCGCAGTCCCCGACCGGGTCGCCCGCGGCGGAGGTCGGATGACGCTCCCGGGCGGCGGCGTCGACCCGGACCCGGAGCCGGCTGTCGCCGTCGACCGCGGTGACGACGGTCCGTTCGGCGGCGTCCGGGCCCGCGTTCGCGGTCCCCGGCGGGCGTTCGCGCTCGACGGTGACGTGCTCCGGGCGGGTGAGCCAGGCGACGGGCTGGTAGCCGCTCGCGTCGTGGACCAGCGTCGTCCCGTCCGGCTTGATGACGGTGACCAGCCGGCCGTGCTGCTCACGCTCGGGTCGCCAGGCACCGTCCACCTCGGTGAAGAAGGTGGTCGTGCTCTCCCCTGCCAGCAGCCGGACCGTGTCGGTGTCGGGCATGAGGTGGTTGGCCGCGTCCCCCTACAAGAAGTTGCGTCCCCGCGACTCAGTCCGTCCGCGGGCTCTCCAGTTCGAAGTCCAGCTCGTCCAGCAGCTCCTCGGCCTCCTCGCGCTTCTCCTGGTGCTCCTCGAGGAACGCCTCCATCAGCCGGGCGGCCTGCTCCTTGCAGTCGCCACAGAGCCGCTCGCCGCCGACACACTCCTCGTACACCTCCGTCGCGAACTCGTCGTCGTCCCCGGCCAGCAGGTAGGCGTACAGCTCGTAGACGGGGCACTCGTCGGCCTCGCCGCCGAGTTCACGCTGCTTCTCCGCGGTCTCGCGGCCGCCGGTCGTGGCCGACTTGACCTTGTCGTACCCCGTCTCCGGGTCGTCGAGCAGGCTGATGTGGCTCGCCGGGACCGAGGAGGACATCTTCCCGCCGGTGAGGCCGGTCATGAACCGGTGGTAGACCGAGGAGGGGGGCTGGAAGCCGTAGCCGCCGTGCTCGACCTCGACCTCGCGGGCGAGGGCCTCGGCCGCGTCGCGGTCCATGTCGAACGTGTCGATGTGACCCTCGAAGACGCGCTTCTCGCCGTCGATGGCCCCGATGAGCGCCTCGAACGCCTCGTCGGTCGCGTTCCGGTCGAGGAAGCGCACGCGGGGCCGGAGCGGCTCCTTCCCGGCCGCGTCGAGGCTCTCGACGACCCCCTCGCGCGCGTCGGACGCCGGCTCGTGTTCACGCAGCCAGCCGGCCGCGTCCGCACAGCGCACCGGGCTCGCCTCGTCGTGCGCGGCCTCGAGCGCCTCGTACGCCCGGGCGAGCAGCTCGCGCTCGGCGTCGTCGACCTCGAAGCTGGCGTACCCCTCGGTCACCTTGAAGAAGCGCATCCGCGCCGCGAGGTCACGGGCCAGCCGCATGTGCGGGTCCTGGTCCGGGCCGACCGGGATGACGGTCGGGCGGGGTTTCTCCAGCTGCGGGTAGAGGATGTCGGCCATCTGCGTGACCACGCTCTGCATGTAGGAGACCTCCGTCTCCCCGTCGAAGTCGTAGATGGCCGACAGCTCCGAGAAGTTGGCCCTCGTCCCGAGCTCGAACGCGAGGTCCTGTACCTCGCGGTTGGTGGACTGGCGGTAGAGCTCGCCGTCCCCGGGGTCGAAGCCCAGCGCGAGCAGGGAGAGCAGGTACGAGCGCGTGTGCTCGTCGATCTCGTCCCAGGAGAGCCCGCGGGCGGCGTGGGCCTCCAGATCCGCGATGAGGCCGAACGCGTCGGCGCCGCGCTCCTGGTGCCAGATGATCTCGTCGAACACCATCTTGTGGCCGATATGCGGGTCGCCGGTCGGCATGAACCCGGAGAGGACGGCGGCGTCGGCGGGCTCGTCCGGCCCCGTCTCGTCCTCGCGCATCGCGCGGGCCACGCGGCCGTAGTCCCGGTGGCCGAAGATGACCCCCCGGCGCATCAGGTAGTGTGGGGCGGGCACCTCCGGGAGGACGTCGTCGAACGCCCCGATGCCGAACTCCTCGAACAGTTTCCGGTAGTCGCCGACGGTCGAGGAGCCCCACGGGTCCAGCGCGACCTCGTCCGCTCCTGCTGCGCTCCCACCGTCGGCGCGGAACGCCGGCGGGCCCTCGCCCCCGGGGACACCGTCCGTTCGCGCGTCGCCGGCGTCCGTCCCGGCATCGGTGGGGTGCGTGCCGTCGCCCCCGTGAGTGTCGTCGTCGGTCATCCGTACGGTGATACGGTCGGCGGGTCGGCGCAAAAAGCGTTCGTTCGGGTGTGACGGTGTGTCACTGGGGGACGTGCGGACTCCGGAGTCGGAGGGGGTAGCCGTCCCGCGGGGCCGGTGCGGGTGTCGTAACTCCGGCCCGCGCCCTCGAGCGGCGAGGTATAGAGTCTTTGAACGGCTATTTAGATTCCAGTATACATCATATACAGCTTCAACAGCGCCCCGGGCGCGTGGTAGATTGATAACTCCGGCTCCATCGACGAGACGGCGGTTCCTTGGCGGGACGAGTGCTGTACTGGCCGCGGCCCTCGCCGGGTGCACCGGCGGCGACGGGGGCGGCAGCGGGGACGGCGACGACGGCGACGGCGGCGGGTCCGACCCGACCGACACCCCCGTACCGTACGGCAACGGGGAAATCAACTTCATCATGTCGCCCTCGGAACCACAGGACTACATGGAGAGACAGTACCAGCCGGTCAAGGAGCACCTCGCCGACGAGGTGGGGCTGACGACGAAGCTGAAGTACGCCCGCAACTACAGCGCCGTCCTCCAGGCCATGGGCTCCGGGACGGCCGACATCGCCGAGACGGGGCCGTTCGCGGCCGCACTCGGCGTCAACGCGGGCCGGGCCGACATCGCGCTGCAGCGGTACGCCTACGGCTCCTGGGACTACACCTCGGTCATCGTCACCAAGGAGAGCTCGGACATCGAGTCGCTGTCGGACCTGGAAGGGGAGACGATCGCCTTCGCCGACCGGCTCTCGGCCTCCGGCGCGCTGTTCCCGCTGTTCATGCTGAAGGAGGCGGGGCTGGGCATCGGCAACTTCCCACAGGACAAGGGTAGTGCGGAGTTCGACGCCACCTTCTCCGGCCACGCGCAGGCGTTCACCCAGCTCGAGGAGGACCAGGCGCCCGCGGCCGGCGTCGGCCAGTTCATCACGCTCAACGACGACCGCGAGCTGAAGGACGGCTACGAGTACGTGGAGACCTACGACGGCATCCCGCGTGCGCCCATCGTGACCAGCGTCGAACTGTCCGAGGCGGAGAAGTCGCAGCTCGTCGACGCCCTGGAGGGCGCGTCGGACGGCATCTACCACGGCGCCGACGGCGAGGCCGACACCGACGACGACCTCTGGTTCAGCGACGTCCGGCCCGCCGACGTCGACACCTACCAGCCCGTCATCGACGTGGCGGTCGAACTCGGTGTCGGGGCCGACCAGCTCGAAGCCTGAGGACCGCCCACACGTCATGCCCGTCGTCTCACTCGCGAACGTCCGGAAGGTCTACGGCGAGGACGTCGTCGCGCTCGAGGACATCTCCCTCGATATCGAACAGGGGGAGTTCGTCGTGGTGCTCGGCCCCTCGGGCGCGGGGAAGTCGACGCTCCTCCGCGTGCTGAACGGGCTGACCACGCCGACCAGCGGCGAGGTCGTCATCAACGGCAGCCCACCGGCAGCCCGTTCGGAGGTGGGCATGGTGTTCCAGATGCACTACCTCATCGAGTCGATGTCGGCCTACCGGAACGCCCTGACCGGGGCGCTCTCCCGGACGGGCTGGCTCCGCAGCCTCCTCACGGCGTACGCCGAGGAGGACAAGCAGGCCGCGCTGCGGGCGCTCGACACCGTCGGCCTGCTGGACGCCGCCCAGCAGCGCGCCGGCTCGATGAGCGGTGGCCAGAAGCAGCGCGTCGGCATCGCCCGCGCCCTGGTGCAGGACCCCGAACTCCTGCTGGCCGACGAGCCGGTCTCCAGCCTCGACCCGAAGGCCGCCCGCGACGTGATGGGCTACCTGAAACGGGCGGCCGACGAGCGCGGACTCACCACGGTCGCCTCGCTCCATCAGGTCAACGTCGCCCGCGAGTTCGGCGACCGCTTCATCGGGGTCCGCGACGGGGAGGTCGTCTTCGACGGCCCCCGCGAGGCCCTCTCGATGGACGTGGTCGACGACCTCTACTACGGCGAGGGGACCGACGGCGTCTACGCCGATGAGGGGGCCGACGGGACGCCCACGGGGGGCGCCGGTGGCGAAACCGGCACCGACCCGACCCCCGTCGAGGAGGTGCCACAGGATGACTGACGACACTCGGGCAGACGGCGGGACCGCGGCGGCGAGCGACGCCGAGCCGACCGACGACCGCGTCGCCGAGACCCTCGCGCGGATCGAGCGCCGCACCCTGTTCCGCCGGCTCGGCGCGCTCGCACTCCTGGCGGTCGTCCTGCTGTCGACCTACTTCGGCATCGGCTACCTCGCCGGCAGCTCCGTCGGCAAGTTCCTGGCGGATCTGGGCCGGCAACTCCCGACCTTCCTGGAGAGCCTCCGCGAGTTCCTCGCGCCGAACTTCGTCGATTTCACCGTCCACTCGCAGGACAACGAGGTCACCGGCCTGCAGGGCCTCGTAGGGTCGTTCCTCAACCCCGGGACCTTCGTCGAGACGGCGCGGACCGGGTCGGCCTCGTACATCGTCTCCGGCGCCGTCGTGACGGTCATCATCGGCTTCACCGGGACGGTCCTCGGCTTCCCGCTCGCGCTGCTGTTCGGCGTGCTCGGCTCCGAGCGGGTCACCCCGTTCCCGTTCAACTTCCTCTTCCGCGGGACGATGTCGACCATCCGAGCGGTGCCGGCGCTGGTGTGGGTGCTCATCTACATCCCGCTGGTCTCCATCTCCCCCATCGGCGCGATGCTGGCGGTGGCGACCGACACCGTCGGCAACCTCGGCCGGCTGTTCACCGACGAGCTGGAGGAGATCGACGAGGGACCCATCGAGGCCATCCAGTCGACCGGCGCGAACCGGCCCCACGTGGTCTCGTTCGGGATGCTGTCGCAGGTCTCCTCCTCGTTCATCGCGTGGACGCTCTACATCCTCGAGATCAACACCCGCATCGCCGTCTCGCTGGGCGTCGTCGGCGCCGGTGGCATCGGCCAGTACCTCCAGCTCAAGCTCGGCTTCCTCGCCTTCGACCGGGCCGTCGCCGCGCTGGTGATGGTCATCTTCATCGTCCTGGCCGTGGAGCTCACGTCCTCGCGGCTACGGGCCCGCCTCCGCCCGGACGAGCACGAGGCGACCAGCCTGACCGACGCCGTCCGTGACCTGTTCGACGGCCGGAAGTGGCTCGGCTACCGCGACCGATGACCGACCCGTCGCCGGGGCACGCCGAGGCGGTCGAGCGCCGGCGCGTGGCCCGCCGCGCCGCCCGGGTCGGCGGGGCCGTCGCCGCCGACCACTTCGGGACCGCGGTCGCCCTCGAGACGAAGGCCACCCCGACGGACTACGTCTCCGAGGCCGACGCGGACGCCCAGCGCGCCGCCGCGGCCGTCCTCCGCGACGCCTCCGACGCGCCCGTCGTCGGCGAGGAGGACGGCGAGCGCTCGACGCTCCCACCGCGGGGGCCGGCCTGGGTTGTCGACCCGATCGACGGCACCAACAACTTCGTGCGGGAGCGCCCGGAGTGGGTGACAAGCATCGCCGCCGTCGACGACGGCGAGCCCGTCGCCGCCGCCACGGTCGCGCCGATGTTGTCGACCACGACGGTCGCCGGCGCCGACCGGACCCGGCGGAACGGGGCGGTCGTGACGACGAGCGACCGGACCGACCCCGCCGCCTGCATGGTCGCGCCCACCGTCTACTGGGAGCGGGACCGGCGCGAGGAGTACGCCGGCGTGCTCTCGGGGCTGGTCGAGCGGTTCGGCGACATCCGGCGGCCCGGCTCGGTCCAGCTCGTGCTCGCGGCGGTCGCCGCGGGGGCGCTCGACGGCGCCGTCACGACGGTCGCGACCAACCCCTGGGACACCATCGCCGGCGTGCACCTCGTCCGGCGGGCCGGTGGCCGCGTCACGGACCTCCACGACGAGCGCTGGCAGCACGACAGCGTCGGGCTCGTCGCCTCGAACGGGGAGCCGGCGGTCCACGACGCGCTGCTGGCGGCCGTCGCGGACTGGGCCTGAATCCGAAGGCCCGCCGTCGTGTCTACTGGGGCGCGTCGCCGTCCGGCGTCGGCAGCGCCCGCAGGTCGCGCGGCGGGACGAGGAAGTTGCCGCGGTGGCGGACGAAGATGTACTCGAGGATGCCGTTGTTGACCCGCTGGCGGACGGCGGGGGTGATCTCGGTCAGGTCCTGCCCGTTCATCGCCTCGCGGACGGCGTCGAACTCGGACATCTCGCGCTGGAGCGAGGGGAAATGCAGCGAGGCGATGCCGTCGTCGGCGGACTCGAAATGGCGGCGGTTGAGCTTGACCGTCCCGTCGGGGTCGCGGTTGGCGCGGGCGGCCTTCTGGGCGTGGCCGACGCGGCCGAACTCCGTCGCCTGCTCCTCGATGGTCGCGACCGTCTCGTCGACCCGGGAGCCGTCCTCGAGGTTCGCCCCCACGCCCTCGACCCAGTCGTTCTCGGCGTGCATCGGCGAGAACATCTCCATCACGCGCTGAGTGAAGTCCTGTTCCCCGTACCAGTCCTCGAGCCGCTGGCGGAGGTTGGCGACGTGTTTCGTCGTCCCGCCGGCGAACGGGCCGTCCTGGATCGTCACACGGTCCTCGGGCGCCTGGTTCCGCGCGAACCCGGCCTTGAATCCCATGAACAGCGGGCTCCCGTCGGGGACGGGACCGTCCTCGGGGACGCCCTCCAGTCCGCCCTGTTTCGCGGCCGGGAGGCCGGCGCCGATGAACCCCGTCCGGCGGTCGTCGACGGTGAAGACGTCCGTGAGCGCGGCGTCGAAGTCGACGCCGTTGGCGCTCGCGCGCTCGCCGGTCAGGGCCTGTTCGGCCGCCAGCAGCGCGTCCGGGCGGTCGCTCGCCAGGTGGAGCAGCGCGTCCTGCCGGTCGAACTCCGGCGTCTCGAACGGGGAGAGCCGCCTGGCCGGGTAGATATCGAGGGGCTCGGGGAGCGCCGTCTCGTACCGGTCGAAGTACTCGGGCGAGTAGGCGAGCGAGCGCAGCAACCCCTCGTGGGACCACGCGTACGCCTCGTCCAGCCGCGTGAGCGCGGTCTCGACGGTCGCGCGCTGGTCCGCCGTCGGCGGGCCCTCGCCGGGGAGGGTCAGGTAGAGCAGCGTCTGGTGGGCTGGCAGCTGCTCGTTGCCGAACTCGTCGCGGCGGATATGCTCGCCCCAGGCGAACTGCCGGGTCGGGAGCGTCGAGAGGTCCTCCGGGCCGGACGGGACCGCCTCGGTCCCGCTCCCCTCGCCGCCGTCGATGGCGTCGAGGCAGGCCGAGAGGCCCACGCTCCCGCCGACGGCCACCGCGGCCTTCAGCACGTCGCGGCGGCTCCGACCCCCGTCGCCCGTCGCGTCCGGTTCCCTCATGGTTCCCCTTCGTGTCGGTGGCTTCTTACTCGTTCCATGATCGCGGCTCACAGTGTCAGTTCGGTCGGCGGCATCCCGACGAACGCCGTCTCGTACCCCTCGTGGCGGGCGACCTGCGGCGGCGTCGGCACCCGCAGCTCCAGGTCGGCACCGGCGGGGACCGCGTCGACCGCCGCCCCGTAGTGATAGCCCAGGTCGGGGTCGAGCGTCCGCGTCAGTGCCCCGTCGAACAGCGTTCCGTCGGCCGTGAGCGTCGCCTCGACGGCCATCGCCGGCAGCACCATCCGGTTGTACGGGGTGCGGGCCGACACCGCCAGGTACGTGCCCCCATCGGGGGCGTCCACGCCGGCCGGCGGCGCCGCCAGGGTCGTCACGGCCAGCACGGCGTCGCCCGTCTCGGTCGTCCCCCGGGGGTCGCCCGGCAGTTCGTCGGCCGGCGGCAGCACGGAGTTCGGCATCCCCATCTCCATCGGCTCGCGGGCCGTCGGGTCGCCGGCGCGGTCGGGCGTCTCCTCGAAGGCGATCCCGTCGCGGTCGGACTGGCTGTACTCGAAGCCGATCGTCGCCCGTGCCGGGTCGCCGAAGCGCCCGTCGAACGAGCCGGTCCGACGCGTGTTCGTCCCGCCGACGGAGACCGTCACCTCGTACTCCCCGTCGCCGTCGAGCCCGAAGTTCGCGCCGTAGTGAAAGCCCATCGGCTGGGAGAGCATCGGGTAGATGACCTCCTGGCTGACCAGCTCGCCCCCCTTCGATATCTCCACGTCCAGCCCCGTCTCGGGGAGGACCGTCCCCGTCTCGGGGTCCCAGACGGTCGCCATCAGGTGGACGTCGTCGGCCTCCTCGACGGGCGTCCTCGTGACCTCCCCCCCGGTCACCGTCCAGAACCGGTGGGGGTAGCTGTACATCAGCGCGAACGCGTACTCCCCCGCGTCCGCTCGTCCGGTCATCGCCATCCCCTCGACGTGCGTGGGGAAGTAGACGGCGTCCGGCCGGTTGGACAGCACCGGCGGTCCCGAGAGCGACCGCGTCTCGACCACCTCACTACAGCCTGCCAGCGCCAGCGCACCCGCCGTGCCGACGCCCGACAGGAACGCTCGTCGTCGCATCGCCTCCCACTCGGTGCTCGGGATAGAAACGGGTTCTGGTCCGACCGTCGAAACCGATGACAGCCCCGGTGCCCGCCGGCCGCAGGCCGGGTCACGCGCGACGCCGAGCGGTCAGCACCAGCAACGCACCGGCGACCACGGCCGACAGTGCCGCCAGCACGCCGAACCCGGGCTGGCCGCCGGTGTCGGTCGCACCGCTGGGGTCGGCGGTCGCAGTGGGCGTGGCGGTCCCGCTCCCCGGGGGCGCGGTGGTCTGCACGGGCGTCGTAACGACCCCTCCGGCCCGTGCCGGTTCCACGCCGAAGCGGGTAGCGACGGTCCCGTTGCCCGTCCGGACCGGCCGCTCGTCGCCGTCGAACCGACCGTCGCCGTCGTCCCGGTAGAGGCTCACGTGTGCCGCAAACGAGCCCTCGGTCTCGGCGTGGAACGACCCGTTCACCGCGACGGAGACGTTCTCGTACGTGCCCGCCGCGAGCGCCCGACTCCCGACGACCCGGCCGTCGGCGGTCCGGTTCCGGACGACCAGATGGCCGTCCGCGGGCAGCGACGCCCGGCGGACGGTCACCCGTGGTCCGTCCGGGCGCTGCGGGAAGTCGTCCTCCCCGGTCACGAGAGCCCGGTCACCTTTCGAAACCACGAGCCGGTCCGTGACGACGGCGCCGAACCCGCCCAGCGGCGGGTCAGACGACGTATACTCCCCATCACCGTCCTCGCCGTGGAGCACCACGACGACCTCCCGCGTCGTCCAGTCGCGCCAGGTCTGATTACTGATAGATACCGAGATGTCGGTGTAGAACGCGTTCCGCCGCGGGAGCCGCGTCGCGCCCAGTGCCTCGCCGTAGCCGTCCGCGGTCCGCTCGTGGACCACCACCCAGCCCGACTCCTCGATGAACAGCCCCTCCACGACGACGGTCCCGTCCGGCGTGACCTGCGGGTCGGCGGAGACGTAGTTGACCGAGTGCCCGCTCGCGACCCCGGCGCCGACGAGCGTCGTCGCGAGCAGCAGGACGGCCCCGGCGGCCGCGAGCCCTGTTCGCATCGGCGGCGGTTGGTCACGCGATCCCAAGAGGCTGCGGGTTCGGGAGTCGCGCCAACGGACGCCCCGTGGTCTGGCCCGTGGGGGAGTCCTCGTTACAGTAGATTGCGAATATGCGACGTCCTTCGGGTCAAACCCGGGAACAGTTCTTCAATCCGGCATAGAACTGCCATACCGACGGTAACGCAGAACTACTCCGACTCGTCCAGCAACCGCTTCAGCTCCGATAGCCGGTTCAGCGCTTCGAGCGGGGTCGTGTTCCCCAGGTCGACGGCATCCAGTTCGGCGACCAGCCGCTCGACGTCGTGCCCGCCGTCGCCGGAGACGGAGACGGCGGCCGGGTCGGTTCCACCGGAAGCGGGGGGGTCGCCAGCGGCAGGGGCCGTTCCACCGGAAGCGGTCCCGTCACGACCCGAACCGCCCGCGTCCCCGGCCGATTCGTCCGGCTGGCCCGCACCGTCGGCCGTCTCCCGGGCCAGCAGTTCGTGTGCGCGGGCGACCACGGACTCGGGGACGCCGGCGGCGTCGGCGACCTCCACGCCGTAGGAGGCGGTGGCGGCGCCGGGCTGGAGGTCGTGGCGGAAGACGACCTCGCCGTCGCGCTCGGTGGCGGGGAAGTGGCGGTTGACGGCGTCGGGCAGGTCCGCCGCGAGTCCGGTGAGGTCGTGGTGGTGCGTGGCAAAGAGGACGGTGGCGCCGACCTCGTCGTGGAGGTGCTCCGTGACGGCGCGGGCGAGCGCGAAGCCGTCGGCGGTGGAGGTGCCGCGGCCGACCTCGTCCAGCAGCACGAGCGAGCGCGGCGTCGCGGCCCGGAGGATGTCCGCGACCTCGGTCATCTCGACCATGAACGTCGAGCGGCCGCCGGCGATGTCGTCGCTGGCGCCGACGCGGGTGAACACGCGGTCCACGACCGGGAGCTGGGCCGCGGTCGCGGGGACGAACGACCCCACCTGCGCCAGCACGCAGACCAGCGCGACCTGGCGCATGTAGGTGGACTTCCCGCTCATGTTCGGGCCCGTGATGACCGCTATCGTCCCGGGGTCGAGGTCGGTCCCGTTGGGGACGAACCGCTCCTCGGCGCGTTCGACGACGGGGTGGCGCCCGCCCTCGATCGCGAACCGGTCGGCGCCGACCGTCGGGCGGGTGTAGCCGTGCTCGGCTGCCACCGTGGCCAGCGCCACCAGCGCGTCCAGGTCCGCGACTGCCGCCGCGAGGGCCTGGATCCGTTCGGCCTCGGCGGCCACCTCGTCGCGCAGGTCGCGGAACAGCTCGTACTCCAGGTCGTCGGCCCGCTCGGTGGCGCGGAGGATCTCGTCCTCACGCTCCTTCAGCGCGGGCGTGACGAACCGCTCGCTGTTCTTCAGTGTCTGCCGGCGCTGGTACTCGTCGGGCACGGCGTCGAGGTTCGGGTCGGTCACCTCGATGTAGTAGCCGTGGACCTGGTTGTGGCCGACCTTCAGCGAGTCGACGCCGGTCCGCTCGCGCTCGCTCGCCTCCAGCTCGTCGATCCACCGCTTGCCCTCGCGCTCGGTCGCGCGGAGCTCGTCCAGCCGCTCGTCGTACCCCTTCCGGATGACGCCGCCCTCCGTGAGTTCCGGCGGCGGGTCCTCGGCGACGGCGGCGTCGATGGCCTCGCGGACGTCCGCGACGGGGTCCAGCCGCTCGCGCAGCCGCTGGAGCGGTTCGCCCTCGGCGTCGACCAGTACGTCGCGCAGGTCCGGCACCACGGCCAGTGTCTCGTGCAACGACCGGAGGTCCCGGGCGTTGGCGCGGCCCCGGGAGACCCGGGCGACCAGCCGCTCGATGTCGTAGACGTCCGCCAGTCGCTCGTGGAGTCGCTCGCGGGTGCGCACGTCGCGGACGAGTTCGCCGACGGCGTCCTGCCGGGCGGCGATGCGGTCCGTGTCCAGCAGCGGCCGGCGGAGCCAGTCCGTGAGTTCGCGCCGGCCGAGCGCACAGGCCGTCTCGTCTATCACGTCGGCCAGCGCCGTCCCCGCGGCGCCGTGGACGTGCCGGGGTTCGAACAGCTCCAGGGACCGCACCGCGACCGCGTCCAGCAGCATGTACTCGCGGGGGTCGTACCGGGTGAGGTGGTTGAGGTAGGAGAGGCGCGGCTCGGCGGGCACCTCGGCCGGGTCAAGGCCGGACTCGTCGACGGCGCCGTCGTCGACCGCACCGGCGTCCTCGTGGTAGCCCCCGCGGGTGTACTCGGCGTACGCCAGTAGCGCGCCGCAGGCCCGCAGTTCGGCGTCGCTCGCGAGCGTCTCGCCCGCGTCGGCGAAGTAGGTCCCGACCCGTTCACGCGCCACGTCCGCGTCGAACGCGACCGAATCGTACCGGGTGACCATCGCCTCGGCGGGGAACGCCTCGGCGACGGCATCGTCGTCGATGTCGGGGCCGACCACGACCTCACTGGGGACGAACCGGCCGGCCTCGTCGGCGACGGCGGAAAGCGAGGCCAGCCCGGTCGCGTAGAAGTCGCCCGTCGATACGTCCAGCAGCGCGAGGCCGTACTCGCGGCCGCCGTCGAGGGGCCCATCCGTGTCGTCGTCAACGGCCAGCGCCGCGACGAAGTTGTTGTCCGCCCCGCGGAGCAGCGCGGCCTCCGTCAGCGTCCCCGGGGTGACGACCCGCGTGACCGCGCGCTCGACGCAGCCCGACGCCTCGGCGGGGGCCTCGACCTGGTCGGCCACGGCGACCCGGTAGCCCGCGTCCAGCAGCGTCTCGATGTAGCTCTCGGCGCTGTCGACCGGGATGCCGGCCATCGGGTACCGGCCGGTGGAGTCCTCGCGCTTGGTGAGGGTGATCTCGCAGAGCCGGGCGGTGGTCTCGGCCGCGGCACAGAACGTCTCGTAGAAGTCGCCCACTTGGAAGAGGACGAGCGAGTCCTCGTAGCGGGCACACAGCTCGTAGTACTGGGAGAGCATCGGCGTCAACTCCTCGGGGTCCATCCCGTCGGGCGCACCCAGCGCCGGGTCCGGGGCGCCGGTCGCGTCGTCCGTGTCGCGGGCGTCCGTGTCGCGGGCGTCCGCGGCGGGGTCGGCGCCGTCGCCGTCCTCGTGCATGTCCGTCGGATGCGCCCGGGCCGGCAAATACCCGACGACCGCGCGTCGCCGGCCCGCGCCATCGGCCGTGGCGTCGCCACGGGAACCGGTCGCGAAACCGGCGCGAACGCCGGTATGTGGCGCCGTCTCGTGGGGGCTGATCACACGGGAACTCCTGAATAAAGGCCCGGAGAACTGCCGGATGAACGCTTTTGCGGGTGGACACGCTGGAAACCGTATGACTGACGACGCCGACGAGACGGGGGTGGCCGCCGACGGGGCCGGTATGGTCGACGCCGGTGCGCCCGAGCCGGCGCCGCTGCCCGAGCGCCGGGACGACATCGCGGCGACGGGGATGCCACGCCCGGGCCCGGACGCGCTGTACGGCGAGCACCCGACGCCGCCGCCGCTGGAGAACGGGCCGGGGTGGGAGGCCGACCCGCTGCTGGTCGCCGGCACCGAGGGCTACGACGACGGGGAGTACTGCTACCAGGACCACGTCTTCGACGACTACGGCGCGGACGTGTCCCCCATGTTCGCCGAGCCGCCCGAGGGCGCCAAGGCGGTCGGCGGCGTCTACCAGCAGCCGACGGGTGACTACTACTACCCGCGTAACGAGGACCGCTACGCCTACAACGCGGCCGATCTGGTCGAGTTCCGCGCCCGCCCCACCGACGAGGGCGTCGCCTACCGACTCACACTCAACACGATGCGGGCACCGGACGCGGCCGCCGTCGCGGTCGGCATCGACACCTCCGGCGAGGGCGACCCCGATGGGGGGACGACCGACTGGGGCGACGGGCTGGGCGACCTGGGCGCCCCGGTCGACCACACCCTCGTCACCTGGGGCACGGGCGCCGAACTCGACGGGGAGCCGCTGTCCGAGGAGCGGCTCGTGGTCGACGTCGAGCGCAACCAGATCGAGGTGGAGGTGCCCTTAGAGCCCGGCGAGGCGACCTGGCGCCACTACTGCGCCGTCGGGCTCTGGGACCGCGAGCGCGGGACGTTCAAGCGGGTCCGCGGGGCCGTCGACGACGAGTACCCCGGCAGCGGCGAGGGGGCCGAGGACCTCCCGCCCGTGTTCAACGTCGGCTTCCGGTTCGACGAGCCCGTAGAGCGCAACGTCGAGGTGGACGGCCTGCTGTCGCGGCTGGCGTCGATGGGCGTCGACCTACCGGGGACGCTGCTTGGCGAACTGCGGAACCCCCCGCGGCTGCTCGGCCGGGTTCAGGACCTCGGCGACGCCATCGGCGAGAGCCTCTCGGACCCGCTCTCCGGGAACCTCATCGGCCCGCTCGGGCTGGCCGATGACGTGAGCGACATCGTCGGCGACCTGGACGGCTATCCGCGCGTGTTCGGCTACGGCAACTGGCGCGAGACCGCACAGGCGTTCGCGCTCGCCGAGCGGGACATCTCCGAGTTCCACGCCGACATCGACTTCGGGAAGCTCCGGGACGGCGTCACCGAGCGCGAGCTGCCGACCGGCGGCTACCACACCTTCCTCTACCCCTCCCGGTCCGACTACGACCACGAGGGCGTCGACCCGCAGCGGAACGTCTTCTACGGCCGGCTCCAGCCGTACAGCGCCTACATCCCCGAGGAGTACGAGCCCGACGAGCCCGCGCCGCTGGCACTGTTGCTCCACTCGCTGGGCTGCTCGTTCAACCAGTACGCGACGTTCATGCCCAACTACGTGAAGGGGTTCGCCGAGGAGTACGGTGCCATCGTGATGACCCCGCAGGCCCGCGGGCCGGGGCTGTGGTACCAGCGCCACGCCGAGCTCGACGTGTTCGAGGCGATGCGGGACATCCGGGCGCGGTACAACGTCGACATGGACCGCGTGACCGTCTCGGGCTACTCGATGGGCGGCTACGGCGTCCACCTGCTTGCGGGCAAGCACCCGGACGTGTTCGCGCGGGGCTTCTCCATCGTCGGTACGCCCTCGGAGGACCCCCTGGAGGGTCCGACCAACAGCGTGCTCCAGACGCCCGCCGAAATCATGACCGGCCTGTTCGGCGGCGAGGAGGGCGGCGACATCATCACCGTCTTCGGGGAGCAGCCGGAGAACGCCCTCCGCCTGACCGACAACCTCCGGCACGTCCCGATGCTGCTGTGGAACGGCGTGGCGGACCCGCTGGTCCCCATCCTCGGGCCGGCGAACTATGCCCGCCGGCTGGACGAGTTCGACTACCGCCACCGCATCGACGTCTTTCCCGGCGGCACCCACATGATCCTCGCGGCCTGCGACGAGTGGAGCGGCGGCCCGGAGTACGTCGCCAAGGGCCACCGCGAGGGGGACCCCGACCGAGTGACCTACAAGCGTATCCCGGAGTTCGACTACCCCGGGTTGGGCCTGGTCCACGACAGCGCTTACTGGGTGAGTGGCATCACGGTCCACGAGGAGTTCTCCAGCGGCCGCGTCGACGCCATCTCGCTGGCGGACGGCTACGAGGCACCCCACGTCGAGCAGTTCAACTGGACGGGCACCAGGCCACAGCCCCACGTCACCCGCGGCATCGAGTGGGTCGCCGACCCCAATGCGGACGGGGAGCGCAACCTCGCGGACGACGACGAACGGGACGGCCACGAGCGGTACGCGCCGGCCAACGCGCTCAACATCACCTGCTGGGGCGTCGACGAGGTCACCGTCCACGTCGAGGGGGCGGGCCTGGACCCCGGCTCGGAGCTCCGTATCGACTACCGCGCGAGCAACGACACGACCGTCGTCCTGACGAGTTCCGTCGGCGAGCGCGAGGTGACGCTCCCGGGGGACCGCGACGGCGCGACGGTGACCGTCGGGCCGCTGGCCTGAGCCGGCCGCCGGACCCCGTCACCGACCGCCGACTCCGTATGAATGGCCGGTGGGTTTCCGGCTAAACGGATTTACTGTTGGACGTTCAACGGGACGTATGTCTGAGGACCACGGCAACCCGGGCGAGTTGCCGACCACGTCTCCGCGGCCGGGGCCGGACGCACTGTACGGGTCGAACCCGACCCCGCCGCCGCTGGAGAACGGGCCCGGGTGGGAGGCCGACCCGCTGCTGGTCTGCGGGACGGCCGCCTACGACGACGGGGAGTACTGCTACCAGGACTACGTCTTCGACGACCACGGCGCCGACCAGCGGTCCGTGCTGTCGGCCGCTCCCTCGAACACCAACAGCGCGTACGGGAGCTTCTCCCCGGCCACCGGCGACCTGTTCTACCCCAACGACCACGACCGCTACGCGTTCAACTGCGCCGACCTGCTGGAGTTCCGGGCCCGGGTCGACGCGGACCCCGACGAGGGCGACGAGATCGTCTACCGGTTCACGCTCAACGCCATGGCCGAGCCGGACCTGACCGGTATCGCGGTCGGCATCGACACGACCGCCTCGGGCGGCCCGGTCGACGGGGCGAGCGACTGGGGCTACGGGCTGGGCGACCTCGGCGCCCCCTGCGACCACGTCCTCGTCACCTGGGGCACGGGCGCGGAACTGGACGGCGAGCGGCTCGCCGACGACCGCGTCAGCGTCGACGTCGAGCGCAACCAGATCGAGGTCCGGGTCCCGCTGGACCCCGGCGTCGACACCTGGCGCCACTACTGCGTCACCGGGCTGTGGGACCCCGAGGCCGACCGGTTCAAACAGCCCCGTGAGAGCCCGACCGACGACCTGCCCGGCGGGGCCCGGCCCTCCTCGCATCCGCCGCCGGTGTTCAACGTCGGCTTCCGGTTCGAGGAGCCGCTCCGGGAGGAGGAGCTCAACCTGCTGGGGCTGAGTCAGGCGCTCCGGAACGTGCTGGCGGGCGGGCTGCCGCGACTCCTCACGGGGACGCTGAGCCGGCTGACACCCGTTCCCGGCGTCGACTCGCTGGTCGACGAGGTGGCGGCCGCGCTGGACGGGGAGCTCCCCCGCACCATCGGCCGGGGGAACTGGCGCGAGTACGGCCAGGCCCGGGCGCTGGCCGAGCGGGACATCTCCCGGTTCCACACGGACCTGGACTTCGCGAAGCTGCGGTCCGGGCTGGACGACAGTCGCGTCCCCACGACGGGCCACCTGACGATGCTGTGTCCCTCGCGCTACGACTACGGCCGCCAGGGGACCGACCCGTACAACGACGTGTTCTGGGGCCGCATCCAGCCGTACGCCGCCTACGTCCCGCCGGAGCACGACCCCGACGAGCCCGCGCCGATGACGCTGCTGCTCCACTCGCTGGGCTGCAACTACAACGAGTACGGCGTCTTCATGCCCGGGCTCGTCGAGAGCATCGGCGAGGAGCAGGACGGCATCGTGCTGATGCCCCAGGCCCGCGGCCCGGGGCGCTGGTACCGGAAGGAGGGGGAGGTGGACGTGTTCGAGGCCTGGCGGGACCTGGAGACCCGCTACGAGATCGACCGCGACCGCGTGACGGTGGCGGGCTACTCGATGGGCGGGTTCGGGACGCAGATCCTCAGCGCGAAGTACCCCGACCTGTTCGCGCGGGGGTTCTCGGTGGTGGCGCCGCCCTCGGAGGACCCCGTCGAGGGGCCGACGGACGGGCTGCTCCGGTCGCCGCCGCTGCTGACGCAGGGTCTGCTCGGCGGTCGGGGCGGCGGGGAGTTCCTCACCCTGTTCACCAGCCAGCAGGAGAACGCGATGGACCTGAGCGACAACGTCCGGCATATCCCGATGCTGCTGTGGAACGGCGGCGTCGACGGGCTGGTGCCGGTACTGGGGCCGGTCAACTACTCCCGCGAGCTGAAGCGCCAGGGCTACCGCCACCAGCTCGACGTGTTCCCCGCGGCCGGCCACCTGCTGCTCGCGGTCCGGGACGAGTGGGACCGCGCCCCCGGGTTCCTGGGCCGGGGGGAGGTCAAGCGCAACCCGACGCGGGTGACCTACCGCCGGGACCCCGAGTTCGACGAGCCCGCGCTCGGCCTGGCCCACGACAAGGCCTACTGGGTGAGCGACATCACCGTCCGGGACGACTCCGAGGGCGGGCTGGTC
The DNA here is from genome assembly GCF_007421925.1 of Haloglomus irregulare. Taxonomy (GTDB): domain Archaea; phylum Halobacteriota; class Halobacteria; order Halobacteriales; family Haloarculaceae; genus Haloglomus; species Haloglomus irregulare. The sequence goes on along the minus strand of NZ_QMDX01000003.1, from coordinate 242,539 downwards.
GACGCGCACTCGCTCGCCGAGGGGTACGACAAGGCGGTCCCCGAGAGCTTCAGCGAGACGGGCTCGGACCCACAACAGCGGCTGACGACGGGCACCAAGTGGGTCGACTTCGAGCACGTCCACGATCCGGCCAACGAGCTCCACGTCAAGCTGGAGAACGTCGACGGCGTCACCCTGTGGACCGAGGAGGCCGAGCTCGAACCGGACGAGGATCTCCGGCTCATCGTCCGGAGCGACGGGCTCGCGACGCTCACGCTCGCCGGCTCGTTCGGCCGCGAGACCGCCGAGGTCGTCGAGGGCGACACCACCATCGACCTCGGGCCGCTCGTCGACCCGCACCCCGCCGAGGCCGGCGCCGCCGAGCAGCCCGGCGAGGCAGACTGACGGGCGCTCCCGCGACGGCGCTCGGGCGCGGCGCCTGTCGCGGCTCGGAATGCAGGGGTCTCGCCCGGCTCCGCCAGTATCATGACCCGGGCAAGAGCGGCTCGTCACGGCTGGTCGGCATCCAGTAGGAGGAGTTTTCATCGGGGACGTCGGAGTTCGGGACATGGATGCGACACGGGGCCTCGCGGCTGGGTCTATCGGGCTCGCCGGGGTGGCCGGGAGCTGGCTCCCGCTCGGCTTCCTCCTCGCGGGCGGCGGATCGGTCTTCGGTATCGCACTCGCACTGCTCGGGGTGGTGCTCGGGGCCGTACTCGTCGCGGCGAGCGTGCTCCTCTACCGGAGTGATATCGCCACCCGGGGCGTGCTCCGTATCGGGGGCTGGCACTTCCTCGGTATCGCGGTGCTCGGGCTGATACTCGGGCTGGTCGAACTGTACGTCCCCGGTGCACTCCCGGCGTTCGCCGCGGCGGACATCGTGCTGGTCAGCGCGTTCGCGCACCTCCTCATCGGCTACAACGACGTTCGGCAGATCCGGGCCGACGAGTTGGCCGACCGGAACCGGCGTCTCGACGTGTTGAGTCAGGTCCTCAGGCACAACCTCCGCACCGAAGCGCAGGTGCTTCTCAGCCACGCCGACGGCATCCAGCGCAGCGGGACGCTGGACGCGGCTGCCGCCAGTGGGAAGCGGGTCGAACAGCGCGCCGAGTCACTGGCCGCGCTCAACGAGAAGGTCGGCGAGGTGTACTGGGCGATGGAGTTCGACGCGGACGATACGGCCCCCACGCCGGTCGCGCCGACCCTCGAGTCGGTGGCGAACGAGTACCGTACCCGGGCGAGCGTGACGGTCGACTGCTCGTGTCCGTCGGACGCGTCGGTGTCGGCCGGGGAGCGGCTGGAACGGGCGATCGGCTATCTGGTGAGCGACGCCCTCGTCGACGACACCGCGGACCAGGAGGTGACACTGACCGCCGAGGCAGTCGCCGATGGGATCGAGATACGCGTCGCGAGCCCGGACGGTCACATCACCGATACCGAGCGCGAACTGCTCGAAGGGGGCACGGAGATCACCCAGCTCAACCACTCGCGCGACATCGACCTGTGGGTCGCACAGTGGATCGTCGACGCGTACGGCGGGACCTTTCGCATCGACGAGGACGCACCGGGGAGTTGCGTCGCGATACGGCTTCCCCGCTCGCGATGAACCCGGGGACCCGTACGCGAGGAGCGTCACGACGGGTCCGCGGCGGCCTCGCAGCCGCCGGGCGCCGGGGCCACCTCCGCACAGTCGGTCTCGTCGAGGACGAACTCGAACGCCGGCGGGTCGTCACTGGGGCCGAAGTCGTCCCCGTGTCTGACGAACGCGACGACGCAGTCGGGTGGGCGGAGCGCGCCGGCGACGAGGTCGAACCGGTTCCACGCCCCGCCGGCGCGGCGGACGGAGACGACGTAGTCGCCGGGGACGTGCGCCCAGGTGCAGGGGAGGACGGCGTTCGGGGGTGAGTTCGACTCCGACTCCGGGTCGTGTGCCGCGACCTCGTGGGTGGACTCGTGGACGACGTCCCCGTCGCGCTCGACGCGGGCCTCGAACCGATAGCTGCGCGCCTCGTAGTAGTTGTAGATGGCGAACCAGCCGAGCGTGGTCTCGCCGACGGTCGGCACCGCGTCGAGGCAACCGGCGAGGCCCGCCACCCCGGCAGCCCCGAGACCGGCGAGCAGGTCGCGTCGTCTCATCACCCGTGCTCGTGGCGGGAGGCTGTTCTCGACGGCCGTGCGGCGGCCGGACCGACGCCGGCCGAGCGGAGGGCGATGCGGGCAGCCACGGCGGGACGTTCCCGTATCGGACGGTATGGGTCTTGGGGTGGTTACGACGGCCGTCGCGCCCACCGCGGCGGGCGGCCCGTGTCGATCGGCATCCCCGACGGTCGGGTGTCGACCGGTGGGCCCCGGGGTGGCCGCCGAGCCACCGGACGGGGAGGAGTCCGACCGCGGTCGGACCGCGCGGCCGAAGCCGGACGGAGGGCGGTCGCTATCGGTCCCGCCCGCCGTCCGCGGCGACGGCGTCCGGGTCGTCCGAACTGGTATCGGTCGCGGCCGCCGTGTCGCCGGCGCCGCTCCCGGGTCGACCCTGATGGAGGGAGAGCCGCCGAGTCGGCGGAGCCTGACGGTGAACGACGACCCAGAGGGCCACGCCGATCGCCCAGATGACCGTCGCGAGACAGACGAACACCCCGCGGGCGAACCCACCGGCGACGGCCCTGTCTGCGGTGGGACGTACGCGGTCAAATAAATCATGAGCTAATGAAAGAACATCCAAACATACAGTAACTGAACGGGTGTCGAACGAACCAGCGACACGATTGATTACTGCGGTCTCAGGCATATTTCTGCCCAAGACTGCTTCCACGCATGAGCGGAGGTGTTCCCTGTGCTGTGTTCCGGCTCGTCTTTACAATCACCAACTACAGGCGAGGAAGTCATTGTTTTATAACGTTATTAACTAACTTTCCATTACACCCCCTCATACTGACGGATGTAGTGTTCGCAGCCGAATCGCCCCGAACCACCAAATCTATGATGATTCGGGGGATGAGCGAAATCTTCTCTTTTAGCTACGTTCGCCCAACCTTATCAAAACAAGTATACGATTGAGAATTATTCGGAGGTGATGAATCTCCGAGGTGGAATTGACATGAAATCGGAATACGGTATATAATTGAGCGGCAACAGGTAGCTTTCTATCCATCATATAGCAATATAAATCGCCTTTTTACGATATCGCGAAAACGACCCAGAAGTCGCCATGTTTTGGTACTGCACGTTCACAGGCGTAACGAATCTTATATCCGCCAAGATTGTAAGGATGCTAATTATCTCTGTGGGAGTTCCAACCACTATCTCCCTCTTGTTCGAGATGAGCAACAATAGCGGGGAATTGTTCCTCTGTATCCGTCATTTCTGAATGAGCGAAGCCCAATATTCCATTTGCACACGCCCGCTTGAGCGCAATTCGATTCCGAACCTTCCAGATTAAGCATTACTTATTACCATTCTCAGGCCATTATTACATTCGGTCGGGTTTGGCATTTACCTTGATTCTATTAGTGACAAACCTAGCGGTATCAATGTCATCGTCGTATCCGTCTTCCAGTATATAGTATGCTCAGACAGGATATCTGACGTATGTTAGGACGCCTTTTTGATTTATTACAAGGACATCTCGGCAGGCGAGGAGTGCACCATTTATAACCGATTTCCGCGATCGGGGCACACTAATGATTATATATGGGTATATGACGTCCAGCTCAATTAAAAGTATTCATAACCGTTCGTATCCGCACGTCACCGTTTGCAGTTCGAACTCAGTATTTAAACACATCAGCTTGAGCAGTGAGAACAGCAAGTTGTTATATAAGCGTGCTGCCATATCAATCTTTTATTCTTCAGAGTTGCGAGGAATGGTTGGTCGCTGGCCGAATTCATATTAGACAAAATACAATATTTTATTTATCTATATAAAATCGATAAATAAAATTCATGGCCGCGGTAGATGAGCGTTCCAGCAACATCAAATACGGTCATCGTCTTCTAACATCGTTTTTGTTGGTTTGTCACGGTCAGCTGATGAATTATATTTGTTGTGTTCTCTGTCCCGCTACAGCTCTTTTTTCATTTCGTTACGGCGGTATCGTTCAAGAAGTTCATAGCCGGTTACCTTCCCGGCCGCATCAAGTATAATCTCGTATCGACCAATGATATCTTGCGTATCAGGGATAGCACTCCGTTCAATGACTTCAACGACCGTCCGCCAGCCGCCGCTATCCGATGTCTCCGCTTTGATAATCCCTTCAAATTGGTGGTCTAGCAGTTCTTCCGCTGCCTGCTCCGCTTGTTGTTGAGCGGCAACGAGAGTGAGTGTCTCATTCGACGGTGATGAGACATCTTCGTCGCCCGGCGTATCTTGATCGGTGCCGCCGTCGTTGGCGTCTACTGGTGTTGATGCTTCCTCTCCGTCGGAGGAGGACGGTGGTTCGGTGCTTTCACTCTCGTTGTCGTGACCTGATTGGTCGTTTGCTGGATCTGGCATGCTTCTATCTGATGGAGCAAGTCTTAGGAATGGCTGGCTCCCATCTCGTCAAATATAGTCTCGATATCATTTCGTAAGTCGTGGACATCACTCCGTTGGGCGACTTTTGAGGCCAGCACGTCCGTGCAGATGTCGGCTAAGATCGCCTGGTCAAGCGTGTCAACGGTAGTCGCTCCTTCAGCGGCCATGATTGCGGCCCGCGTGCCGACAGTGATATCAAGACCCTCACGCAGTTCGCGCATCACTCGCACGATTTGTTCGATTTCCGCACTGCCAGGTTCTTCCACATGTGCTTGAACAATCTCGATTTCTGTCTCGAGGTCGTAGAAATCCATGTAGATGCCGATTAGGCGGTCAAGCAGCGCGTCCTGCGGTTCGTGGACACCAGCATACTCGACAGAGTTCGATGTCAAGATTGCTCGAAACTCGGGATGGACATCGACGTACCGCGACTCACCGCGTTTTCCCGGCAACTCAAGCACACCTTCCTCGAAGACCGACAATAGCACGTTGTTCGCTACCGGCTTGGTGCGGGAGAACTCGTTGTAAACGAGCGTTGCGCCTTCTTGTACGGCGAGCGTCAGCGGATTGTCCACCCACCGATCTCGGATGATATCTTTGCTTTTGACGACGTTGTGTATGAACTTATCCCGTTCCGAGATCCGCTCCTTTTCAGCATATTCGCCGACGAGGTCGCTCGTCGTGAGTTCGGCGTCCCCATTGATCCAGACCACAGGACAGTCACGCTCCCGTGCGACATGCATCGCCAGCGAGGTCTTTCCAGAGCCGGTGGGGCCAATCACATGGACAGGACGCCCAACATCAAGCCACCGTTCCATCCGCGTTTGGACTTGCTTGATTGCATCCGTCTTGATGAACAACTGTTCCTCAGGGGTGAAATTCACATCACGGTCAGTCGGTGGCTCCTGACGACGGCCGCCATGTTGCTTGTTGAGTCGCTCAAGTTTCTTGTCCTCCCGGTGCTGCGTTCGCTGCCGTTGCTTCTCCTCGTGTGAGGAGCGAATCTGGGAACCGCGTACTTTGCGTTTCCGGGACCCATCTGTCATGCCTGGTCACCCGGGCGAAGCGGGACATCTTCACCGAATTCGTCGCGGTACGCCTGAATCGTCATATCGTGCGTCTGAAGATGGGGCTCCGTAATCGCCTGATAATATTCGCCACAGACTCGGCATTCAATCATGTCTTCCGACGTTTCTTCCTTTGTCTCCTCCTCTCCATTTTTTTCTTCAGCTTCGTCTGTCGCGTCTACAGGATTGCTGTCTGCGTCCGGAGCCGCCGTTTCTACTTCGACCGACGCTGACACTTCGCCCTCGGTATCGGCGGATTCTCCGCCAGCTTCGTCTGGAGGACCCTCTGCTTCCGCGTCTACGTCCGTTTCACCCGACAGGGACTCGGCTTCCGCTTCGGCGGCGACTGCCTCGGCCGTGACCCCGTGGCCGTAGAAGTCACGGGCGAAGGTTGCGAAGGCGTCCTCAGTCGTTTCAAACTCCGCTCGGAAATCACTGATTTCCTGCTGGAAGTCATCAATCGCCTTAACTAGCGATCCTACCTCCTCACCATAGAACTCCTCTCGATACTCTACGAAGGCGTCGGTGGTCGCGTCAAAGCTGTCGCGTTGGTCTGCGATGGTGGTATGGAACTGGTTGATTTCCGCATCGAAGTCAGCAGCGTAGTCGTCAAACGCGTCGTACACGGCGATGAATTCCTCTCGCAGGTCGTCGATTGCTGCAATCAAATCAGATATATCACGGAGCGCAGTGACATCGGCTGCGAAATCGTCTGCGTATGCGCCAAACGTCTCCTGGGTTGTGTCCATCTCCGTTCGAAGCGACTCAACCGCAACTAGGAGATCGTCGATATCTTGTTTATTTGTGACATCTGTAGCGAAGGTGTCAGCATACGCCCTGAATGCGTCCTGCAATTCACGGATTACGTCCCGCTGGGCGTCAATATCGGTACGGAGCCGGTCAACCTCAGTGGCAAACTCGTCATTATAGGTGTGAAACGCATCTGTTGTGCTGGTCATCTCCGCCTGGAAGTCGCCAATCACATCAACGAAGTTATCTACCTCGTGTTGTTGTGCCGCGACATCAGCTGCAAACTCGTCAGCGTATGATTCTAATTCGGACTGTGCCTCCGCGAATTCCTCGCGAGCTGTACGCATCTCGTCACGTTTGTCTGTGACACTCATGTGTTTAGTGTGTATCAAAGAAGGGTGTTAATCATAGTTTGCAATCTGCTCACATCTCTTGCACCGTGCCAAGGGAGGTCCGTGCGTCAGACCTCAGGAGCCGCCTCGGCGCCGGCGGTAAGTTCGGCTTGTTCGATTTTGGCGATTTCTTCTGCGTAGTGGAGGAAGGTGTCCACCGAGGAGACGACGACCCGCGCCTCGACGGTCAGAATCTCGATGCCGACAAGCGACACGCGAGCGAACACATCTACGACGATACCTTTGTCCAGTACGCGATCGAGAACTTCTGCCAAGCTTGAGGAATCTGGCTGCGCCATTGTTGATCTGGGATATAACCCACCCCAAACTCTACTCGCTCGAAATAAAATAGTATGTACAGTTTCAGCACTCGTTTCATCTCCTGTAATGGGTCGCGGTTTTAAGTAGAGAGATAATGAAGGCCTGTATAGTCGGTATGTAAGAGAATACTCACCCGTCCATCATGAGTGTTCTACCTCAACCGACTGGAAAAAAGTAATGAATTCATCCAGTTTAGGTCAACTGCCCACAGACCACACCGGACTCGCGTTGTTCCCACGCGAGATTAGCCAGTTTTTTATGGGTGATGTCGGGCAAACGCTCCTCATCAATGGCGCACCAGGCACGGGAAAGACCCTGTTTACAATCCGCGGTCTTGATGTGTTGGAACAAGATGGAGATGTCCTCTACGTGTCCACACGCGTTGACCAGGAGACGATTCACGAGATGTACTTCAAGGACCACTCCTCACTTGACACGGCCGCGATTCTTGACCTCTCACAGGACCCATTCGAACTCCCACTGGACGTAGACGTTCCATTCGAAAAACTCGATCTGGATTCGCTCCTCAGGTGGATACAAAACATCAACGATGCGACCACACAGCTCACAATCGTATTTGATAGCTGGGAAATCATTTACGATTACTTAGCGACGCGCCACGGCGATTCCCCCAGCATCGAGACAGTAACGAATCAACTGGTCGTTCTTGCCCGCGAACAGAATATGCGTCTGATGTTGGTGTCAGAAACAGCGGAGTCTCCATCACTTGGGTATATTGTCGATGGTGTCGTTACGCTTGAGGTCAAAGAAGACGATCGTGGGCGAACACATCGACATCTTCGGTTTGAAAAGCTTCGGGGTGTTCGAATCGGTAACCGCTTACGGCCGTTTACGCTTGCCGACGGCAATTTCCAAGCGATCACGCCGGTCAAGTTATCAGCTATCCAAGCAGTAACGGGGGATGGCATGTGGGACCCCCTGCCAAATTCGAAGGCGAAGTTCTCAACTGGCATCCGTGATCTTGATCGTATCCTCTCGGGTGGCTACAACCGCGGCAGCGTCATTCATCTTGACCTCGGGCCTGATCTGTCCCGTGACGCGTGGAGCGTGTTAACACTCCCGACAATTCGTAATTTCCTCGTTCGGGAAATGTGTGTTGCGGTTGTCCCGCCTCGGGAGGGTAGCCCCGGCTTACTCCACAACGATCTCGATAAGATACTCCCTGCACAGGTATTCAATAGTTACTGCCATGTGTTCGAAACGTACGCTGGCCCCTCTGACGATGCAGACCGGTACGATCAATTCAACACCGATGGACCACGCTCAACGGGTGTAGATATGGGAGGTGACCAGTCCCATCCAACTGATGATAGGGTTAGCCTTCCTATAGAAGGCGGGCAACTCGCGTACGAGCCATATATCACCTACGTTGAGCAGGTACGAAATGAAACTGAAAATCCGTTGTTGCACGTGGTTAGCATGGACACGGCACAGGAGGCGTTCGAAACTCGGCTGGGTGACTTTGCGAATTATGTCGCTCTCCACAACGACTTAGCAATACTTATTACCAAGCCAAGCACCGAACTTCGCACACGATCAGATCGGGTTGCCGATATGCACTTCCGGCTAGAACGGTCCGGTGACGCCGTCATCATGTATGGTGAAAACCCACAGACACCTCTGCTTGGTATCGGCATCAGCCAGTCAGAGTCGATTCCCAAAGTCACGCTCACGGAGATGGTCTAATATGGACGACCTGCTGGAAAGATTCGCCGGGGCCATCGACGCCAACGCCACACTCTCGCTCACAGCATCCGATCTCGAATCGGTGATCGACTCCGATGCTACGTCAGTTCACGAAGACCAGCCGTACGGTGAGGGAGCGGCACAACGGTCCACGGATACGCCGCTGACTGACGATGCGGTTGATATAAGAGACGAGTGGCTTGACAGTGACCAACTGCACACAATCAATGACGAGATTGTTACCGAACACGTCGACCCGATTCTCATTCTCCTGGTCGCTGCGCGGGGGGGCGCGTGCGGCAAAGAACTGTTACAAGATATTCGGCGATTGTTTGGGACGGACCTGAGTCCAGGCACAGTGTATCCGCACTTAACTGATCTTGCAGACAACGATGTTCTTGAAATGCAAAGATTGAGCAAGCGTAAAATGTATTATCTTTCTGACTCTAAAACAGCCCTGGCACGAGTAGACCACGCAGTCGATCAGCTGCTATTGTTCTCGCTTGTTCTAAAGACACTCTTGTCCGACTGCAACGCCAATCAGTCACAATCCACATGTCACCGGAGTGAGGCCAATGAGTGAGAACCTGTACACGTACGGCATTATTGAAAAGGAAGATTTCGAATTGGATGTAGAAGGTGTCGCTGGCGCAGACCGGATTTACACGGTCGATTACAAGAATTTCTCCACTGTCGTGTCCGACATCGACACGACCGAGCCCGATCGCACCGATGAGCGCGTGGAGGCACATAACACCGTCCTTCAACACGTGCTGGAGTACGACGGTGGGCGCACCGTCGTGCCGATGAGTTTCGGGATGGCGTTCAAAAGCGAGCGTACGCTTAAACATGTGTTGCGTGGCGCACGACGCGCGCTACGGAGTACGCTCAACAATATTGAGGGGACCGTTGAACTCGGGGTGAAGATACTCACCCCTGCTGACGGCGCGGCCCCTCAGGAAGGCATCCAAGCAACGGTCACAGATCGGCTGGCAGAGTTGAGCATCAACGAAACCGAGAACGATCTCTTCACCGACCGGTTAATCGTCAATAAGTCGTACCTCGTGGACCGCGACCAACGTGACGTCTTTGATGCCGCGATTGACGAGATTGGAGCAGAGTACGACGAGCTGATTATCAACTACACGGGTCCGTGGCCCCCATACAACTTCGTGGATATTCATATCGGGGCCGAACAACGGGGAGGGGGATAATATATGTTCCTCGTGGACGACCTGTTGGTAAAGCCGTTTCTCTCGCTGCTAGATATCCTGCACACGATGGCAGTCGATGAAATGTACGATACCGACGCAATTCAGGATGATATCAAGGAGAACCGCCTCCTCTATGAGATTGGTGAGCGGTCCGAAGAGGAATACCAGCAGCGCAAGCAAGAGCTTGAGACACAACTCGAAATGGCACAACAGATCCAAGAGCAGATGCGCGGCCGCATAGAGATCAAACAATAATGCCACCCGATAAAAGCAACGACGATACATCCGACGGCAAGCGCGACAATACATCCGCCGAGCCGACGGGTCTGCTTGACCAGTTGCGTACCCTTCTTAAGATGCTTGCCGAAATCGAAGAGGAGGAAGCAGGCCACCGCCGTGGGTCAGGCCAGATTAACCATGGAACAAGCCGGGTGAATTACAATTACGATGTTTCCATCGGGCTGGGACAGTATAATCAATCATCGACTACGAGGTCATCATCGCATCAGTCGCACTCCGAACGGCGATCGCGTCACCAGCGAGCGACAGAGGATTCGGTATCCATCGAAACCCGTGAGGGGACGAGTGACGACGAACTCGTCGTAATCGCGGATTTGCCTGGCGTGGCTGACGAGGATGACGTAGATGTTGACCTCGATGCTGATGAGCCAGCTCTGATCCTCTGGATTGATGAGAACGAGATGAAGCGGATTCCGCTTGACCAGTCCGAAATGACAATCACTGATATGATCATCAATAATCAGGTACTCGAAATTCGCGTCTCGCGCGAATCGGACTCAAATAGAGGAACGACCAATGAGTGACAAACAACAGCAACAACACGAGCAGAAAGCACAACAAGCACGGGTCAAAGCCCAAATCAACCGAGACAAAGCCCGCCAGAAGTTGCTCCAACAGCGCGAAAAACTCGCCCAACGGCGGAAGCGCAACCGGAAGCGGTCGGAAGCCCGACGTGACGATGCAGGTGATGAGGACGGCGTCGAGAATCCAACGGCACACTCGACGATGCCGCCGCAGAAGACGAACGCCGAAAATGCGGCTCGGAACTCTCACTCGACTGTCCCGCCGACCCCGAAATACTCGGATGTGGCAGGCCGCAAACGGTTATACGGACGGCGTCTCCACCAGCAAACAACAAGCGACACCGCGGAATCCTCTGGTACTTCGGATACCACCACGACTCCGTTAGACCGTGACGCTGACGGGAACCAAACCGATGAGTGACCCAAAGCCGACGCGCTCGCAGGGCGATCTCGCCGAGATGCTGGAGATGCTGTTGGACAAAGGAGTCGTCGTCAACGCCGACGTCGTCGTCAGCGTTGGCGACACGGAGCTGCTCGGGATTGAGTTGCGGGCCGCGATTGCCTCCTTCGAAACAGCAGCTGAATACGGACTCGAATTCCCAACCGGCACAGATATGGAGCGCGTTGAATCTGCTGCGAATATCTCATCAGACCCATCCGAGTCCGACGCTGAGACGGGGTCCTCGTCAGAGACCGAATCTACAACCTCCCCGTCGGATGACTCCTCGCCGACGGCATCTTCGTCGCCGCAGCGAGGTGAGTAAATATGGAATTGGCTCTTGATGATGACGCCAATAACATCCAAGGTGGCCTGACAGCACTGGTTGTAACTGTTATCGAACTGTTGGTTGAGGCCCTAGAACAGGAAGCCGTCCGTCGGATGGAATCGGGAACACTCTCAGATGAGGATATCGAACAATTGGGGCAGCAATTGCAGGCGTTAGAAGACGAACTCGAGCGACTGAAACAGCAGGAAGACATCAACGACGACGTATCCGACTTCAAGAAGGATCTGGACCACGTCGTCCGCGACGCGATTGACCAGCTGTCTGAGCACGAAACAGGCTCACTCTGGCAATCAGCGCACGGCAAGGGCGACGACATATGACGGATCACCCCCAATCACTGGACGACGCACAGACCACAGCGACGGACGACGAGCAGCCTCTCCAGCAGGGGCGTTATTTGTACTGCGTGGTTGATACCACTGCCTCGGACACGGAGACACTCTCCACGACAGGCATTGCTCAGAATCCGGTCTACATCATTGAAACTGACAGAATCGGTGCTGTTGTCCACAATTGTGAGACAGTCCACGATGTAGACGATGCCGATCAACTAAAACAATGGGTGGTCACCCACCAGCAAGTGGTTGATGTGGCGAGTGACGTATTCGGGCCACCGTTGCCGATGCGGTTTAATACAGTGCTTGAGGGTGGTAATGCAAGTGTCGAAGACTGGCTGGTTACGCATTATGAGAGCATTCATGATGAGTTGCAATCGTTTGCAGGGATGTGGGAGTACCGCATCACTCTGTTGTGGGATTCGTCCCCGTTTGAGGACCGAATTACGGAGCAGGATGACCATCTTCAGGAATTGCAACAGCGCCAGCAGCAAGCGGGTGCAGGGAAACGATTCCTGCTTGAGAAGCAATATGAGAAGCGCATTCAAGAGTTGAAACAAAATCAACGGACAGACCTCGCAGAACAATTGGCGGAAACAATCACGCCGGTCGTGAACGACCTCGCCGAGCAGGAATCGCGTCCCACACTCTTTGATGACACCCACTCATCTACTGAACGGGAACAGATCCTACGGGTAGCCGTTCTTGCAGATAAGGACAGGGAAGTTGCTCTCGGAAATCGGTTAGATACAATCGTTGAACCGGATGGAGTAGAGATTCGATTCACGGGGCCGTGGCCCCCATATACGTTTGCGCCAGATATCGGAGCGGAATAATGGAGCCAGCAAAAAATGAAATGCACGCCATAGTCGAGTTTGTTGACGTGTTATTACGTGAGGGGGTCGTGGTTCAAGCGGATGTGATGGTGACAGTTGCCGATATTCCGCTGGTCGGAATTAGTCTCCGGGCTGCAATCGCTGGTATGACAACAATGACGCACTACGGTATATTCAAAGACTGGGACGCCGCGCATCAACACTAGCAGAGAGACAACGGTTTGATATCCTTCGCTGCTGATTATGAAAAGTATTTACGAGTGAGTATTACTCGTCAGAAGGAGTTGGCCACATTTTACCACTCATTGCAGCACGAGTGGCGTATTATGATTTTATGATAGGACGAAAAAATCAAGCCCATGTACGACAACATTCTCTCTCTGCGTTATTTGTTGCCCTGTCACAGTGTTATCCTCCGAGTTCCTCGAATAGTGCTGAGGAACCCGGCGCGGTCAAGCGAGAGGACAAAGTTCAGATGCCTGTCCTCGTCTGGGTGTTCGTGTTCGGCTTCATCACGGGCGAGAGCCGAACACTCGTCGGGGTTTAGACGGAGCTACAACTCCACAGCCAACATGACAATCTCTCCCGACAGCTTCTATCGTCGGCTGACGCCGTCTCCTATAGAGTATCTCCGCGACCTCGTTGAGCACGGTTTCAGCGAGTTGCTTGACCCGGGCGGCCTGGTCCTCGGTGGCATCGGCGATATCGGCCGCGCGGTCGCCGGTCCGTGCGGACTGCTCCAGCGCCGTCTCCAGGGTGGCCGTCACCTCCTCGATGCGGGCCGCCTGGTCGTCCGTGGTGCGGGCGACCTCGGCGATGCCGTCGGCGGCCTCGTCGACCTCCTCGGCGATGGCCGCCAGCGCGTCGAACACGGCCTCCATGCTGTCCTCGGCGGACTCGATTCGGTCGTGGGACCGGGCGGCGGCGTCCGCCGTCGCGTCCGTCCGGCGTTCGAGCTCCGCCAGGCTATCGCTGATCCGGTCGGTGTGTTGCTGGGTCTGGTCGGCCAGGCTCTTGACCTCCTCGGCGACGACGGCGAACCCGTCGCCGTCCTCGCCCGCCCGCGCGGTCTCGATGTTGGCGTTGAGCGCCAGGAGGTTCGTCCGGTCGGCCACGTCGGCGATGATCCCGGTGATCTCCTCGATATCCTCCATCGTCTCGTCCAGGGCGGCGACGCTCTCGACCAGTTCGTCGCCGATGTCGACCACCTCGGTCGTGGCCTCGCGGGCGTCCTCGCTGGCGTCGAGCCCGTTCGTGGCCGCCTCGCGGGCGGTTTCGGCCGCCCGGTCGACCCGCTCGGCCGTGGCCGCCACCTCCTCCATCCCCGCCGAGAACGACTGCATCTCGCTGACGCCGTCCTGCAGGCTGTCGTGCTGCTCGGCGATGGTCCCGGAGATGGTCTCGGCCGCCTCGGCCGTGGCCTCGGCGGTCGACTCCAGCTCCCGGGTCTGCGCTCGTACCGTGCCGACCAGGTCGGCCAGGCTGTCGGCCATCGAGTTGAACTCGTCGACGAGCACGAGCAGCTCCTCGTCGAGCGTGTCGAAGTCGGTATCTCGTTCGACCCTGGCCTCGAGATCACCGTTCCCGATGTCGCGTGTCGTGTCCCGAACCGCGCCGACCAGCGACTCGACGGCCGCGCGTTTATCGACGTCCTCGGTGCGGTCGACGACCACCTCCAGCACGCCGACGAACCGGTTCCCCTCGTACAGCGGGGTGGCGGTGAAGTCGATGTGTTTCCGCTGGCCGTGCTGGTCGAGCATCGTCGACGTGTCCCCGTACCGCGGGACGGTCGGGTCCCGGACGCCGACGTCGAACGCGTCGGCCGCGGTCTGTGGTGCCTCGACCACTTTGTCGGCCAGGGTTCGGGTCCGTCGGCCGTCCGGGTAGAACAGCTCCGAGACCTGTCCGTGTCCCAGCGCCTCGTCGCGGGAAGCCCCCGTCAGCGCCTCGATGGCCGCGTTCCACCCGGCCACGTGGCCGTGAGGGTCCAGTACGAAGGCCGGAATGCCGAGGGCGTCGAGCAGGCCGGCCTGCCCGACGGCCGCCATCGGGTCGGGGGTGTCGGGGGCGGAATCGGCAGCCGCGTCCGCTCCGGCCGTACCGTTCCGAACGCCCCCGTCGCTACACAGCTTAGCGGGGCCGGGCCGGGCCGGCGGTCGCAGAATATCGGTATCGGCCTGTGCACGAGGTGGGGACAGCAAGCGCATGTAGCATGGACCTGCGCGGGCTGGTGTTTATCTCACGTCCCGGTTTCGAGCGCCGATTCCGTGCGGCCGTGGTTCGAGTCCCGAAACGGGTCCGGAGTCGTCACTGCTCGCGGACGGCGTCGTCCGTGCGGACCGGTGCGCCCACGAACGCTCACGCCACGGGCGACCCCGAATCGGACCGTCCAACCTCCGTAGCAGGCGCCTTCCCGCTCAAGGTGGTCAGCGGGCTTACCTTCGGCTGCTGCAGCGCCGCCACGGTGAGCCGAACGCAACCGGTATCACGGGTCCCACACCGACCACACGTATGGGCGAGGAGGGTCCGGTGGGCTGGTTGTCCGAGCGCGTGGGGCTGCTCTGGGTGGCAGCGGTGCTCCTGTACGGCGTGGGGGACACTGTGGCGACCCTGGTCGGCCTGTCGACGGCGAGTGTCGCCGAAGGGGGGCCGGTCGCCGGGCCGGCGCTGGAGGCGTACGGGCCGGCGGGCCTGATCGGACTGAAGACGGTCGTCATAGGGGGGTTCTTCATCGTCTGGCGGCTCGCCCCGACCCCGGGCCGCGTCGCCCTGCCGCTCGCGCTCGTCGTCACCGGCGGAACCGTGACCGGCTGGAACCTGTTCGTTATCGGGACCTCCTGAACACGGGCATCAGGACAGGACGGCCTCGAACGCGGTCGGAACTGATAGCTCAGTGGCCGGGTTCTGCGAGTCGGACCACCACACGGGTCCCTGTCTCCTCGGTGGTCCCTCGATGGCCGGTGACCAGTTAGGCAGCGGGACCTCGGCCGACGGAGACCGCGAGGGGCCGAGTCCGTCACGGCCCGGGCAGTAGTCGAGCGGCAGTTCGGTGGCGGCTGCGAACGGGCCACGGTCGCCGCCCGGCAAGGAGTACCCGGCGAGCGGCTGTAGGGTAGCCATTGCGGCCGAGATGCGGGCAGCGTCATCGGCGCCGACCACAGACGAACGGGGGCACGTGCCGCGTACGGGACCGGCAGCGGCGGGTTCGTGACGACCGGCCGCTCGGGGGCACTACGGTTCCGGAGGTCGTCGGTCGTAAGGGGGTCGCGCGTTCGGGGAGGGGGTTTCAGCGCCCGCCGTCCGTGTGTGCCGGTGGCCGTCCCGATGACACCACGTCCACGTCGTCGGCCTGTGCCGCCGTCGATGACGCCGACGCCGCCTCACCGGCCTCGTCGCCGACTGCCGTATCGAAGACGGCAACCTGCTCCGAGAGCTCGCGTGCCATGTCGGCGAGTTCCTCGACCTCGGTGACCGTGTTCTCCAGCGACTCCACCTGGCTCGCCGTCCGCTCCGCGACGTCACTCGACTCGCTGGAGGTGGACTGACTCGTCGCTGCCACGCTGTCGACCATCGATGCGATCTCCTCGGCGGATGCCGCCTGGTCATCGGCCGCCTCGCTGATCTCGGCGATACCGTTCTCGGCCTCCTCGATCGCGACGGCGATCTCGTCGAACATCGAGATCGTCTCGTCGATCGTCTCGGTGCCCGTCTCGACCTGCTCGCTCATCCGCTCGATGCTGGTCATCGTTTCGTCGGTCACCGTGCGGGCCGACTCGATCCGCTGCTCGATCTCGGCGGTCGCGTCGGCGGCCTCCTCTGCCAGCTGTTTGACCTCGTCGGCGACGACGGCGAACCCGTCGCCGTTCGTGTCCGCCTTTGCGGCCTCGATCGAGGCGTTCAGCGCGAGGATATTGGTCTGCTCGGTGATGTTGCTGATCATGCCGACGATCTCGCTGATCTCGTCCATCCGGTCGTTCAGCGCCGCCATCTCCTCGGTTACCTCGTCGGCCTGGGACCGGATCGCGTCCAGTTCGTCCGTGGCCGTGTGGGCGTACTCCTGGCCGGTCTCCCCACGGTCGACCGCCGTGGCGGCCGTCGCCGCGACCTCCTCGGAGGACGACGCCACCTCCTCGACGGTCGCCGAGAGGTCGCCGACCTCGCTGGCGACGGTCTGTAGCTGCTCGTCCTGCTCCTCGGCACGCGAGGCGACTCGCGAGACGGACTGCTCGACGTCCATACTCGACTGCTTGATCTCCGTCGACCGGCTCGCGACGTCGGTACTGGCAGTCGAGACGGTATCGGCGAACGACTGGATATCCGCCATCGTCCGCTCGACGTCGCCGATCATATCGTTGAACGCCTGCGCGATCGACGCCATCGCCTCGTTGTCGGTACCGGCGTCCAGCCGCCGGGTGAGGTCGCCGTCGGCGCACGCGACCATCGTCGACTGGAACTCGGCCGCGGTCTCCTCCAACTCGGTGTTCAGCGTCGCCATCTCCTCCTTCTGTCTGGCGGCCTCCTCCTGTTTCTCCTCGGCCAGCTCTCGCGCCTCCTCCGCCTCGTCGAGCTTCTCTTGGATCTTGCGGCGAGCCTGCCGGCGCTGGATCGCCAGCGACTGCCAGAGGAACGTGATCGACGTCGCCAGCATCAGGACGCCGACCGCGTGAATCCCGCCCCAGACGACGGGGTTCGCCATCGCCGCCGGGTGGTTGTACACGGTGAACCACTCTATCAGCCCGAAGACGCTGTGTTGCGTCGCCACGTAGGCGATGGTGATCCCGAACGGGACCCAGTCCTCGTAGAGGGCGACGACGCCGACACCGACGAAGTAGAGGAAGTGCGCCTCGATGAACCCGCCGGTGAAGTAGGCGAGGACGGCACCGACGGTCATGAACGCCCCCGCGCTGAGGGCGGACCGAGCGCGGCGCGGTAGCTGCGGAACCGCAGCGGCCGCGAGCAATGCTGCGATGAGCCCGATGCCGGCGACCGAGTGTGTGAGCGGAATCGCGGGTAGTTCGGCCCCGGTGACGGACTCGACGCCGCGCATCCGGCTGATGAGGAACACGAGCGGGAGGAGTGCCGTGGTGAACAGCAGGATGCCACGATGGCGATTTCTGAACGACTCCCCCGGGATTTCGGTTCCGTTCGGCGTGTTCTCGATGTACCGTTCGAGCGCCGACCGTCCCGACTCGGCGGACATGAGCAAGCATGCAACCAGAGGACTACTTAAGTTATCCCGCGTTACGGACCGTGAGTCGGCACTCGCTGTCAAGAGCGGTTGCCGGTGAGCCCCTACACCGGGTCGCGTCGGCGGACGGGTCGGGTCGCGTCCATCGACGCTCGGCGAGGCGACGGCCGAGAGGACGGTCGGATCGTGACGACGGGTGATGGTCCGGGGAGCGCGGTCCGTCGTGTCGTCCACTGCCGTCACACCGTTCCAGGGCCGAACGCGGACGTGGGGCTCGCCGTCGACGCGGGGCGTTCGGGTCCCGGTGGCCGCCACTGGGCGACCGTGACTGGTTCCGGGGGGTCGACACCGCGCCCCCGCCAGTGCCGGGGTACGAGCGACACCCCCTCGGCCATCGTCATCGGGGCCTCCTCCGGTATCGTGGAAGCGCTGGCTCGCGAGTTCGCCGACAACAGCTACGAGGTCGGGCTGGCCGCCCGCCGGCGCGAGCGACTGGAACGCATCGGCGACCAGCTCCCGACGCAGGCCTGCGTGGCGAGGATGGACGTGACCGGGACGGCCGACGCCCGAGAGGGGTTCCACGAACTCGTCGACGCGATGGACGCGGTCGACGTGGTCGTCCTCTGCGCGGGGGTCGGCGACCCGAACCCGGAACTGGAGTGGGAGACCGAACGGCAGGCGGTCGAGGTGAACGTCCGCGGGTTCGTCGCCCTCGCGACGGCCGCGGTGGACCGGTTCGAACAGCAGGGGCACGGGCACCTGGTCGGCATCTCCTCGGTCGCGGCACACATGTCCGTCGGCGACGTGCCGGCGTACCCGGCGTCGAAGGCGTTCGTCTCGGGCTACTGCGACGGGCTCCGCTACCGGGCCCGGAGCCGGGACGCCGACGTCCACGTGACGACCATCGAGCCCGGGTTCGTCGACACCGACCTCGCGGGCGGGACGTTCTGGATCTGCTCGCCCGAGACGGCCGCGAGCCAGATCCACCGGGCGATACGCAAGCGGAAGGCCAGGGCGTTCGTCACACGCCGCTGGCGGCTGGTCGCCGGGCTCTCCGAACTGCTGCCGGACGTGGTGAAGCGGCAGCTCCTCCCCTGAGCCGTGCGGACGCGCGCTCGCGATCGCCACCTCGCTCTGTGGCGGGGTGTCCGTCGTGAACTGGAGGTTCGCGTCGATTCCGCCCGTCTCGCCGGGGTTCTGCTGGCTCCGCCCCGGAGCGCCGGCGCCCGGTCCGGAGCCGCTGGAGGCGGTCGTCCACGGCGCGCCGGTCGGTGAAGGGCGTCCGACCGGCCTACCGCGCGTTCCCGTCCCGGTTCTCGTCGTCCTCGCCGTTCTCCTCGCCCGCCTCGGAGCGCTCGTCGCCGGGTTCGTCGTCCTCCTCGGGCCCCTGTCCGGGCGCGTCGCCCTGCGAGGACCCGATGTCGACGTCACACGTCTCCTCGGACGGGCTAGTGTCGAAGGCACAGTCGAAGCCGACGCGGAGCTGCTGGCCGCCGCCCACGACGACGAACCGGTCGCCGCCGCCGAAGCGCTGGTCATCGTCGTCGGCGTAGTTGTCGCCGACGTAGTCGACCGAGAGCGGGCCGAAGGTCAGCTCGCCACCCTTGTCACAGGAGTGATGCGTGGGCCGGCCGACGCAGTCGACCGCACCCTCGCTGCTCCCATCCTCGGTCTCGCCCTCGTAGCCGGCGGCCAACGTCGAGTTGAGCCCCTCGCCGTCGGCAACGCCGACCTCGGCGGAGGCGCTCCCGGGCACGTCGTCGGCGTCGTCCTCGTCGTCGCCGTCGCTCTCGCCCAGCGGCCCGGGCGCGTCGCCCTGCGAGGACGTGACGTTGACCGTGCAGTCGTCCCCTCCGGGAGTCGTCTGCGATGCACAGTCGAACTCGACGGTCACCCGCTCGCCGCCGCTCGCGACGGTGACCTCGTCGCCGCCGCCGTAGCGCTGGCTGCTGTCGTTCCCGTAGTTGTCGCCGGTGTAGTCGACCGACCCGGCCGACGTGTCGGCGCTACCGCCCTTATCGCACTCGTGGTGTGTGGGCTGGCCCTCGCAGTCGATGCTCCCGGAGCCGCTCTGCCCGCTGAGGTTGCCCGAGGCGCTCAGGTCGATCGTCGAGTTGCGGCCGTCGCCCGTCGCGACACCGATGTCGTCGTCATCGTCGTCCGCCGCCGCAGGCGCGGCCGCGAGCGCCAGCGCGACGACGAGCACCGCCGCTCCCACCAGGGCGACCCGAGAGTCGGATTCCATAGCTATCCATGTGGTGTGGCTACGCCCGGTTTGCGGTTGTCCCGTCCCTGAACGGCTCTTGAAGTGAGCATGCGGCACCGACACGTACGGGACTCGCCGTGGCGGCCGCCGGTCAGGTGTCGGCGGCAGGAAGCTGACCGTGACGGTCGTGCCGCCGTCGTCGGAGTCGAAATCGACGGGCCCGCCCAGGGCTGAGACACTCCACTGTACCAGCCAGAGACTGATCCCCTGGCCGTGCTGGAGCGGTCGTCCACCCTCCCTCGCGGGGCGTCGCCGGTTCCGTCTCGCCGGATCCGGATGGCAGCCGTCAGTCACCCGAGCCCCACGCCGACGGCCAGGGTACAGTAGCGAAGATCGACCACGTTACCATGGGACATGATGCGGCCTCGTGAGCAGAGATGCGGCCCCCGGTGCCGGTGGGGTCCGAGCGGGAGGGGTCGCTCCGCTCGTGAGCCGTCACCGTGAACTCGCCACTACGGACACAGCGGAGGACCGACAGCAGCGCACCCCCGACCGGCGACCCGGCTAGTTGAGACCACCGCTGATTGCCTGCGGAAGATTCAGCCATGCGGCGACCGTAGAGCATGTACTGTCCAGCCATGCCATTCCAGCACGTCCTCGAGGAGGGTATCTCCGCGGCCGAGACGGGGCTCGCGGCCACTTCGCAGGGACTCAGGCTCGGCGCGAAGGGCCTCGAGGCGACGCGACAGGGGTACGAGGCGTCGAGGCGGGGTCTCGACGTGTTCGTCGAGGACCCGCTCATCGTCACCAGCGCGCCGCGGGCGACCGAGGTTGCACTGACCACCGCGCCGGTCGTGACGGGGCTCACGCGCGACCAGCGGCGGACCACCTCGAGCGGCGAGCGCGAGCGGCGTGGCGAGCAGCTCCGGTCGGTGTTCACCGACCTCGGGCCGACGTTCGTGAAGCTGGGCCAGACGCTGTCCGTGCGGCCCGACCTCGTCCCGGAGGAGTACGTCGACGCCCTCGAGAAGCTGCAGGACCAGGTCCCGCCGGCGCCCTGGGACCACATCGAGGGCGTCATCGAGGACGAACTCGGCCCCGTCGACGAGGTGTTCGACGACTTCGACCGGGAGCCGCTCTCCGGCGCGAGCCTCGGGCAGGTGTACCGCGCCGAGCTCGACGGGGGGACGGTCGCGGTGAAGATCCGGCGGCCGGACGTCGAGACCCGCATCCAGCGGGACCTGCGCCTCGTCGAGTCCGCCGTGCCGGTGGTCTCCGCGTTCCTCGACGACGGCCGGGCGTTCACGCTCGAGACCATCGTCGACCAGTTCGGCGACACGATCCGCGAGGAGCTGGACTACGAGCGCGAGGCCGAGATGATGCAGCGCATCGGGGCGAACTTCGCGGACGACGACCGGGTCGAGATACCCGGCGTCGTCGACTCGCACAGCAGCGAGCGCGTGCTGACGATGGAGTTCGTCGGCGGGACGAGGATCTCCGATCACGAGGCGCTCGACGCGATGGCCATCGACCGCGCCGACCTCGCGAACAGACTGCGGGAGCTCTACCTGCAGATGACGCTCGTCGACGGGGCCTTCCACGCCGACCCACACCCCGGGAACGTCGCGGTCCAGCCCGACGGGACCATCGTCCTCTACGACTTCGGAATGTCCGGCACCATCGACCCCGACGTACGGGCCGGCATCGTCGAGTTCTTCGCGGCCATCACGCGGGGTGACGTCGAGGGCATCCTCGAGACGCTCGTCGAACTGGGGACGCTCGACCCGGCGGTCGCGGGGACCGACGACGACGCCCTCACCGAGGTGGTCGGACGGTTCGTCGAGTGCACGCGGGCGGGCGAGTTCGACGCCCGGGAGTTCGAGTCGCTCGCCGACGACTTGGAGGAGGCGTTCTACGAGATGCCGTTCAGACTCCCGCCCGACCTCACGCTCGTGCTGCGCCTGATGGCGATCACCGACGGCGTCGCGAACACGCTGGACCCCGAGCACGACTTCTTCGCCGTCGTGGAGGCGGTCCTGGCCGACCGGGGCCTGTCGGACACCGCCGAGACCTCATGAACCGGTGCCCGGTGCTCGTTCGTCGTGGCACGGACCGGGTGTCTGCGACGTGACTATGGCGCTGCGTCCCACATAACCGCCGTGGACCACCTGTACCGGCCCCGACCGGAGTTGCGCGCCGCGCTCCAGGAGGCCCTCACTGCGGAGCGCGAGCAGTTCCGGTCGGCCGTCGAACGGCTCGCGGCGGACCACGGGTTCGACGCGGGACGACTGAGGAGGGACCCCGAGACGTTCGAGCCGCCGGCACCCGCCCGGGCGGGAGCGACGGCTCGTCTGGCGGGCGTGGACGCTGGCTGACGCACCGATCGGGGTCGTCCTCACCGGGGCGGCGTACCACGACAACCCGCTGCTGTACGCGAATCACGCGACCCGGCGGCTCACCGGCCACTCGCTGGCGGAGTTGCGGGGTGACAACCTGCGGCGGCTCCAGGGTCCTCGGACCGACCCTGCCGCCGTCGACGAACTCCGCGGAGCGCTCCGCAACTGGAACGCCACGACGGTCGACCTGTGCAACTACCGGGCCGACGGCACGCCGTTCACCAGTCGAGTCTCGCTCGTCCCCGTCCCCGACGAGAACGGCACCGTCGAGCACTGGTTCGGCCTGCAAGCGGCCCTGCCCGAGGAGTAGCGCCGTCGTCGGACGCCGGTTCGGGCCGCTCTGCCGGACGCGGGCGGACCCGGCACCGCTGCGCTGTCGCCGGCACACCCGGGCGTCGAAGCCGGGCGGAGCCCCGGGCCGGAGAGTCGTCACCGGGGCACCGACCGACGGCGCTCACCCGACCACGCGGACGACGAACGTCAGGTCACGGTATCCCCGCGGCGTCGTCACCTCGACGTCGAGCGCGACGGCCAGGACGACAGTCACCCCCGCACGCTCCTGCACCACGACACCCCGGTCCGCCACGCAGGGGCCGAACTGCCGTCCGGAGCCACCGGGACAGTTCGTGGCCCCCCAGCCCTCCGCGGCGGAGCGGTTGTACCGGGTCGTGTACGCTACCCCCTCGGTGACCTGCGAGGCCTCGAGCGTGTCGAGTCGCGGCGCCAGGTCCTCCCGGACGGCCCCGACCGCGCGGTCGCGCTCGCTCCACGGCCGACCGGTCGCGTTCGCGCCGGCCTCGTGGACCGCCCGCTCGAGGAACCGCTCGGCGTTCGCACTGTGGCCGTCGTAGTCAGTGCTCGCGGCCACGTCGGGGTGGTAACCCAGTTGGACGTGGGCGACGGCTACCGGTACGAGCGCCAGCGCGATGAGCGCGGCCGCGGCGAGCACCAGCTGTGCCCGTTCGGGCCGCTCCGCGCCGGACCCTGACGGCGGCTCAGGCATACCACACCTCCACGGTCACCGGGCCGTCGAGGCTCGTGACCGTCGCCCGCCCGACCAGTACATCGGCCGGCCGCTGGAACCCGACCGCGCCGTGTGGTGTCTCGACCCGGTAGAGCAGGTTGTCGGGGAGGATACGGTCCACCCGCCGGTCGAGGGCCGTGCGTTCGCGCTCGAACGCCGACGCCGACCGGGTCACCTCCGACAGCCGGGTGGCGCCCCGGTGTCGTGGCGGCTCACCGGCCAGCACCGTCGCGGCGTCGTCGGCGTACGCCTCCAGCTGTGGGGTTCGGGTGTCGGCTGCCGGGACGCCGGCCGCGAGCGTCACCGCCACGGCCAGGATGAGCGTCACGCCGACGGCCGCCTCCACGACGGGCAGCGAGAGCTGTCCCCGGTCGGTGGTATGCCGGGTGCGGGGTCCACCGGAAGCGGCGGGGTCGTGGCCGCGGGCGGTCCGCCGCGCCGGGTCGCGCTCAGCCATCGACCGTCACCGCCAGCGTGGCCTTCGTCGTCCGTGCCGGTCGGTAGCCGACGGTGATGTCGCCCCGTTCGAGCGGCTCGGCCGCAGTGAACGAGAGCCGCAGCGTCTCGTATCGCGAGGTCCGGACGCGGTACGTCCCGCCGAGGCCGTCCGGGTCGTGCAGGACGACCCGGTCGTTCGCCCGGACCGTCGTCACGCCCGGGCTGGGGTCGATATCCAGGGTGACGCGGTCGGTCCGGCGGGGGAGCGTGGTCGCGTTGTCCGCGAGCGGGGGCGTTCGTTCGACCCGTGAGGTGTTCCGAACGAGGACCACACGGCGGACCGTCACCCCGCCGCTGGCGTCACCGCGGGCGAGGACCGTCCGGTCGTCCAGCCGGACCCGAACGTCGTGGGCCCCGACGACCGGGAACCGCGATCCGATATCGGCGGCGGCGAGCCGGTCGTGGTCGAGCACGTTCGCGCGGGCGGTGTGGTCGGCGTCGGCGGCGACCAGCCGCTCGGACAGCGCGACCGCGACCCGGCGCTCCTCCGGCTGGCGGTACGCACCGGCGAAGGCACCGTCGGCCAGCGTCAGCGCGGCGCCCAGCGTGGCGACGAGCACCAGCAGGGCGACCGCCAGCGCCGGGAGGTTCATCTGTGCCCGGACGGTCGGGGCATCCGCCGACGAGGTCACGTATCATCACCCCGCAGGAGACGGACGACGAGGCCGGTGTCTGCCCGCTCGACCCTGACGACCGCCGGCTCGCGGCTCGACCACGACCCCTCGACGCGGTCGACCCGGTCGGGGAGCGCGAGGCGGCTTCTGGCGACCAACGCCCCGTCGGGATGGTCGAGCACGAGCGTCCGCCCGTCGGTCCGGACGTGATACCCCGCACCCGCGATGGTCCGGGGGAGGTCGACACGGGTCCGCGCCGTCGCGTGCCGGGCCGTCGGGGGGACCGTCTGCTGGACGCGCTCGGCGGCGCTCGCCAGCGTCCGGTCGGCGACGCGCTGGCCGGCGACCCGCTCGTACCCCGGCACGACGGCCGTCGAGAGCGCCGTCGTCACGAGGACGACGAACAGGACGACCAGCCCGGCCTCCAGCGCCTTCCCGACGACCGGCGTGACCCCGCGGTCGTCGGGAGACCGCAGGTCGAGCCGGGTCACGAGCCCTCACCCCCGTCGCCGGGCTCTGCGAGCGCGTCATCCGGGGCCGGCAGGCCGACGGGTGGTGCTCCGTCGTCGTTGTCGCCCACACCCTCACCGTCGGTGTCATCGTCATCGCGCTCCGTCGCGGGTGTCGCCGGCGGCCCCGAGGACCCCCCGATGGAGAGGTTCAGGTCGTGGACGACGAGGTACGCCCGTCGCTGGCCGGGATACCGGGCCACGACACTCGGAACGCCGTCGTCGTCGATATCCCGCCGCGTCACCGTCGCCCCCTGGTCGCGGAAGTGCGACGCGACCGCCGCGGGCGTCCGGGTCTCGATAGCGATCCGGAACGTCGAGACCCCGAGGTCGGCGCGGTCGTGGCTTACGTTCGCCCGGAGCGGAACCGTCGTCCCGCCGGCGCCGCTGACGGTCCGCCGCTCGGTGCCGAGGCGGGGTGCGCCGACGACGAGCACGCCATCGTCGCCGCCCCGGGACGCGGTTACCGGTGGCGCGGCGTGGAGGACGGCGTTCCCGGGCGGCCCGTTGACGACCGCGCCGGCGACGGACGCGACGCGGTGGTCCCCGCTCGTCCAGACGAGGGCCCCCACGTCCAGCGTCCGGACGGTCCGCGTCCCGTTGATCACCCGCAACTGGCGGTCGACCGTCCGGACCCGGCCCCCCGTGAACGCGAGCGTCTCGCGGAACCGACCGGTCCGCTCGACCGACGCCAGGGCGCCCGTCATCCCGTCCGCGACCCTGGCAGCGTCGGCGCTCGCGGCGTTCTCCTCGACCACGGCGCCGATGCCGGCGGTGAGCGCCCCCAGCGAGACGACGGTCAGCCCGAGCAGTACCGCGACGCCGACGACCTCTGCCGCACCGCGGTCCAGTGCCCCCGAGCCGGTGGCCAGTGGCCGCATTCAGACCACCCCCGCCGCCGCGAAGGCGACGTGACAGACCAGTGCGAGCGCCGCCGAGTGGAGCAGCGCCTCGTAGCGACCCCGGGCGGCGGTACCGGCGAACCAGCCGCAGGCGAGCATCGTCGCCTGCGCGACCCAGTAGAACCGGCGGCCGGACCTGGCCCGGTCGACGGCGGCCGGGTCCAGCGCCGTCGTCGCGGCGCTGCCGCCCGCGTCCTGGACCGCCGACAGCTGCGCGAACCCGTCGAGGACGTGGCCGTGGACCGCGAGGACGATGCCGACGACCAGGAGCGCGGTGGTCCAGCCGACCGCGACGTAGACCAGCATCGACGACCGGAGGGCCTTCCGCTCATGTCGGAGCCGACCGACCTCCGTCTGGAGCGTCTCGAACGCCGCCTCCGGGTCGCCCCCGAGTTCGAGCGCCCCCGTGACGAGGCCGATGGTCTGTTCGGCGAGCGGCGTCCCGACCGACTCGACGAAGGCGTCCAGCGCGGCGGTCCGGCCGTCGGCCGTCGACGCGTCCGGCTGGTCGGCGTCACCGGCACCTGGTGAGGGGGGCGCGGCGGCGAGGTCCAGCCGGTAGGCCAGGTCCGCGACGTCGTCGCTCAACTCGCCGAGGTCGGTCTCGCGGGCGACCGCCGCGACGGCGTCCGCGAGGGGCCGGCCCAGCGTGACGCGCCCGGCGACCGCGTGGACGAAGTCCCGTATCTCCCGGTCCTTGGCATCGTCCAGTCGGGCCCGTCGGACCGCGACCAGCCCCACCGGAAGCCCGTACGCGACGTACGCGAGCAGGGTGGCGCGGGCCGGCGGGTAGCCGAGCGCCAGCGCGGCGCCGAGGACGGCGAGCCCCGGGACGACCGCGACGACCGCGGCGCTGGCCGGGTTCCGGGGTGCGGTCAGGAGCGTCCCGAGACCGCCGGGGCGTTCGTGGGTCGGGGGGGCCGCGCTGGGGGGCTGGAGCGACGCGACCAACGCGGTCGCGCCGGCACCGATGACCAGCACGAACACGGCGCTCCCGTAGGCCAGCAGCGCCCGGGGCGTGGTCCCCCCGAGCGGTGTCGACACCGGCTCGGACAGCCCCGGTGCGAGCACCGCGAGGACCGTCACCACCACGACCAGGAGGGCCGGCAGCACGAGCAGCACGACGAACAGTTCCGCGACGAGTTCGAGGAAGTCCTCGGCGCGCTGACGGGCCCGCGCCTGCCGGTGGGAGAGCATCCGGGACTCCATCTCCAGGAACTGCGACAGCGCGTCGGCACCCTGGTCGGCGTGTTCGCGGAACTTCAGTAGGAACGGCGCCAGCGTCTCCCGGGAGGGGGTGTCCCGGGCGACCCGCCGGAGGCCGACGTCGAGGCTACCGGTTAGGGCGGCCCGGTTCAGTACGCGCCGGAACGCGGCGCTCGTCTCACCGTACGCGTCGGCCGCGGCGACCTGGCCGAGCAGCGTCCGACCGTCGTCGCTCCCGGTCGCGAGCGCCCGCAGGTACCGGACCGCACCGGGCAGCGTCCGCTCGATAGCCGCCCGCCGGGCGCTCGCAACCCACCGCAGGTAGGTGCCCGCGAGCCGGACGGTCCCGCGCCGTGCGAGCCACCCCGCCAGCAGTCCCAGCCCGACCGCGACCGGGAACCGGGGGAGGGCGGGCCACGAGAGTCGCTGGACCAGCGGGAGCCCGTCGTGGGCGACCGCCGCCAGCGCGGCCAGCCACCCCGCCGGGACGACCAGTCCCGCGAGGACCGTGAGTGCCGCCGCCCAGAGCCCGACGAGCCACGAGAGCGCGTACGCCCGTGCGAGGTAGCGGTCGAACCCGACGCGCAGGTCGGCCGCGCGATACCACTCCCGAGCGCGGTCGTGACGGGAACGGTCGGCATGCCGGGCGAACAGCGCGTACACACCGCGGTCGAGCGTCTCGGCGACCGCGAACCGGCCCGGCCCCTCTCCCTCTGCCCGGGTCGACACCTCACCGCTCACCCCGCTCCCATCCCGGCCTCCGGCGGCGGGCCTCGTCCGGTATCATATACGGATATGGACCCGGTATCCGACTTAAATTTTAGTATACACTATTAGCCAAATATCGAGCCGACGTGACGGCCACGAGCGGAATCCATACCTGCGGACCGCTCATAGAGCCTCCTATGCACACAGAGGGGCAGTTCGCGCCCGCGTCGGCGGCCGAGGCGCGTCGCCTGTACGCCGAACTCGGGGGCGCCGCGGGGGCGGTCGTCCGGGAGGCGGTCAAGACGATGGACTTCGACCGCGAGGAGTACAACGAGCGCGTGACCGACGACGTCCGTTCGACCGCCCGAGACGCGCTGTTCGCGTCGCTGCTGGAGGTGCGGGTGGGCGACCGCGAGGCGTTCGAGTCCTGGCGGGCGACGTTCGACGGCGACTGTCGCGTGATGGGGAGCGACGGCGTGCCGAACGTGGTCTGGCACGTCGTCCCGTTCGGGGCGACGGGGCCGCCTGACCGCGCGGCCGACGACAACGGGGGGCGAGATCCCCCGGGGAGCCGGACGGAGTCCGGTGAGGAGGCCGTGACGCCGGTCGCGGTGGCCGCCACGTTCCAGGACGAGCCCGAAGCCGCCAAGGCGACGCTCCAGCGGACCGTCTTCGGCCGCGTCTACCACGAGGTCATCCACGCCGACCCCGTGGGGACGGGGGCGCACTCGACGGAGCCGCCGGAGGACGAGGACGGTGCCGAGGGCGGGGGCGAGTAGGCGGCAACCCGGACCCGCGCTGTTCGACGTCCGTTGTGCGACCGCGCGTCCACCCGCCGAACCGGTAAATCGTCCGGCGCCGTACACCACTGTATGTCGCGGACAGTCGTTATCGGCGGTGTGGGGTCGACGTTCGGTGAGTCGCTCGCCCGCGAGTTCGCCACCGCCGGGGACGAGGTCGTGCTCTGGGCCCGGAGCGAACCGTTCATCTCGTCGCTCGCGGCCACGCTGACGGCCGAGACCGAAGGGGAGACACTGGCCGTCACGGCCGACGTTACCGACCCGGCGGCCGTCAGCCGGGCAGTCGACCGGACGCACGACGCGTTCGGCACCGTCGACGTGTACATCCACAACGCGCGGCCGCCGAACGGGTACGACGGACCACTGGCGCACGACGCCGACGATCTGGCGGCGTACTTCGATGTCCACGGCTACGGGCTGGCCGTCGTCGTGGACGAACTCCTCGCGGACCTCCGCGCGGCCGGCGGGACGGTCATCCACAACGGGAGCGAGCGGGTGCGCTGGATAAGCCGGGCGATGGCCGAGCAGCTGGCTCCGGACGGTGTCCACGTCGTCTGGAGCTACATCGATGGGTGGATCGATGGCGAGGACGTCGATGACGCGGTCCCCGAGCGGAAGCGCGCCGACCCCGACGAGCTCGCCGCGGAGTACCGCCACCTGGTCGAGCAGGACCGCAGCGTTGGACGTTCAGCGCCGACTTCCGACCCTGGGGGGACGACAGCTTCCGGGCGCCCTGAGCGGGAGCGGAGCCCGCCGCCCGGCACGGATGGGAACGCATACCTGCCGGACCGACGTACCGTCGCGCATGAACGGAGCCGAGTTGCCGTCGGCACGGCCGTGGCCGACACCCGCCGGGGTGGCCCGGCCGTGAGGACGATCACCCGGAACGCCATCGTCGTCATCCTGGCGGTGGTGGCGCTGCTGCTGGCGCTGGGGGCGCTGCCGTCGTACCTGAAGAGCGGCGACCCGTACTACGTGACGGCGACGACCGCCGACGCGCCCGCGGGAGCGGTGAACGTCTCGAACCTCTCGGAGCGGCGCTTCGAGTACAGCACGACCGCCGTGACGACCGCCGCCGCGGGCGACGGGACCGGCCGGTCCGACCCCTACTGGCGGGGACCGTTCGGCCTGAAGGAGGGGTTCAGCCACTCCCCGTTCGACGAGTTCGATGCGCTGACGCGGGACTACCCGAACGCGACGGGGAGAGTCGACGACGACACCCGGGTCTACGCCGCGCTGAACGGGACCACCTACCGGCTCGACATCGCGCAGACGCCGGGCGCGGGTGGCGGGACCGGGGACGCGGACGGGAGCGCGGCGCTCGCGGCGCCGGGCGAGGTCCCCCCGGCCGAAGCCGAGCCCGTGGCGGTGGCCGGATGAGCGACGACGACGCGGACCGGACCACGGCGGACCACGACCCGGCGACCCACGACTGGCCCGTCGTCGAGTCCGTCGCGGAGTACGAGACCGGCTGGTACACCGGCGGCTACGACCTGGTCGAGCAGCCCGACGGCTCCCGGAAGAAGTACTACTGGGCGGAGCTGCCGGCGGCGGTCGTCGTCGTGGCGGTGGCGGACGACTCGCTGCTGATGGTCGAGCAGTTCCGGCCGACCATCCGGGAGACCTGTATGGAGCTCCCGGCGGGCGTCGTCGAGGACGGGGAGTCGTACACGGGGGCGGGCGCCCGGGAACTCGCCGAGGAGACCGGGTTCGAGCCGTCGGGGACGGCGCTGCTGGAGTCGTTCGACTGCTCGACCGGCGTGTTGCGCCACGAGCGCGGCATCGTCTGGGCGGAGGGGCTCACCCCCGTCGAGCGGAAGCTGGACGGCAACGAGTTCATCAACGTCCACACGGTGCCCGTCGCGGACGCGCTGGACGTGGCCCGTTCCGAGCCGGCCAACGACGCCACCATCGAGGGCGTCCTGCTGGCACAGGAGGAGGGACTCATCTGAGGTCGCAGTGGGACCCGAACCGGGGTCCGGGGCCGGTCCGGCGCCGACTCGGCGCCCGAGCCGTGGGCCGTCGACACGACCCGGAACGGGAGGGGCGAGAGCTCGTGACCGCCGGACAGGATTATCCGATAACGGTTCGTGTTGATCGGATATACCCCACTTCAACCGATAATGAGCCGGGGCCGAGCGTCTACCTGGGTGTTTCTCGCCGGGTTCTCGCGAGTCGCTCAGTCGCACGGGATCGTTCCCGGGATGCCGAGCGCGCCGTATCGCGGTGCGACCCGTCACGGGTCGGGGGGTCCCCGTGGTCCGCGTCCCGATGGAGGTGGTTCCGGTCGGCGCGACGGTGCCGCACCGTCGGCGTGGATTTAAGCGCATCCACCACCCCAGTCGGGGTATGGACGACGAGATATCCGCCGCGGAACTCCACGACCTCCTCGAGGGGGGGGCCGACGTACGCGTCGTGGACATCCGCTCGGCGGACGCCTTCCGGCGGGGCCGCCTGCCGAACAGCGAGAACATCCCGTTCCCGGAGCTGACGGGTCGTATCGAGGAGCTCGCGGACGCGGACCACGTGGTGACGGTCTGTCCGCACGGCGAGGCCAGCGTGCAGGCCGCGCGGCTGGTCGCCTCATACGAGGGGTTCGACGGCCGCATCGAGTCGATGGCCGACGGCATCACCGGCTGGGCGGAGCAGTACGGCCTCGAGAGCGCGTCGTCGCGCGATGGGGACCAGGAGAGCGGGCAGCGCCCGCGCGACGCCGAGATGGCAGCCGACGGGGAGGGCGACGCGGACGAGGGGCCCGAAGCGCCGTTCTGAACGCGCTCCGCGGTGGCGAGGGGCGACGGAACAACGACTAAACGGCTCCGAGCGGTGGGAGTCGTACGGGAGACCATGGGGCAGGGAGAGTCGACCGTGCCGTCGGTAGTCGAAACCGCTCAGCGGAGACTGGCCGTCCTCGAGACGTTGAGCGACGGCCCGCTCGGGGTCCGGGACGCGGTGGAGCGGGTGGACCGGTCCCGCTCGACCGTCTCGCGGGCCATCAGCGCGTTAGAGGACGCGGGCTTCGTCGACCGTGTCGACGGCGGCTACCGGGCGACGCTGGCCGGCCGGCTCGCCGCCGAGCGGGTTCGGCACCACTTCGAGACCATCGACGACCTCGCAGCGGCGGGAGCGGCCCTGGCACCGCTGGCGCCGGACGCCCCGGTCGGGCCGGCCATGGTCGTCGGGGCGGAGGTGTGGGTCGCCGACGACCCTGCCCCGTACCGCGTCAACGAGCCGGTGAGCGACGCCCTGCGGGAGGCGGCAGGGTTCCGGTCGCTGAATGCGACCATCCCCGAACCCGGTTTCATCCAGCAGGTGTACGAGCGGACGCTGGCTGGGGGGCTCGAGGGGGAGGCGATAATCAGTCCGCGGGTCCACCAGGCGCTGCAGGCCGATTTCGCGTCCGTCGTGGCCGAACTCGTCGAGACGGACCGGTTCCGGCTCCTGCGGGCCGACGGCCTCCGCTACGGGCTGCTCCTCGTCGACCGGCCGGCGGACGACCCGCCCGCGTTCCTGCTCACCCCGGACGAGCAGGGGCGGACCCACGGATTGCTCGCGAACGACACCCCGGCGGCCCGCGAGTGGGCCGAGGAGCGCTACCGGACGGTCCGCGAGCGCGCGACGGACGTGACCGACCAGTACCGTGGCGGGGACGGGGGGTGACGGGCGGGTCGGCCGGGCACCGGACGGCCGTTCAGCCCGTGAACCACTGACCCAGCCGGTGAGCAAAAGCGACGGCCCGACGAGGCCGCACGCATGTCGACACGTCGGCCGCCGGCACCGGACAACCTGCCGGTCCTGCGCGAGACGGTCCCGTTCATGACCGACCCGCTGGGGACGGCCTGTACGGTCCGCGAGGAGTGCGGCCCGGTCGCCCGGCTCTCGGCACTCGGCCTCGGCGAGTTCTACACCGTCGCGAGCCCGGACGGGTTCGAGCAGGTGCTCGTGGAGGACCGGGACGCCTTCCGCAAGTCGGAGGGGTTCCGCCTCCAGTTCGGCGAGAGCGTCCTCTCGACGGAGGGCGAGCAGTGGGAGCACCAGCGCGAGGCCCTGGAGGAGTTCTTCTACCCTGCGAAAATCCGCTCGTACGTCGACCGGATGGTCGAACTGACCGAGCGGCGCGTGGACCGCTGGACGGCCGGCGAGCGGTTGTCGCTCCATCGAGCGATGAGCGACGCGGCGCTGGAGAACTTCTTCGGCACCGTCTTCGACCGGCCGCTGGACCCGGACGGTGACGCCACCCTCCGGCGGGCCGCGAGCGATCTCAATCTCTGGTTCAAGCCGACCTCGTTCCTGCTGCCGAACTGGGTGCCGACACCGGCCCGGCGGCGGTTCTTCGACGCCGTCGGGACGCTGGAGGACGAGGCCAGGCGACTCCTCCGCGAGCGCGAGCGCGCCCACGAGCGTGGCGAGGCCGGCGAGGACCTCCTGTCGACCCTGGTCGAACTCCGCGAGGACCGGGACGCCGACCTCTCCGACCGCGAGATCGTCGACCAGATGCTCGCGCTCACGTTCGCCGGACACGACACGACCGCCCTCCTGCTGACCTATGCGCTCCACCAACTCGGCCAGCACGACGCGGTCCGCGACCGGTTCCACGGCGAGCTGGCCGCGGTGCTCGGCGGGGACCGACCGACGCTAGCGGACGTCCGGGAGCTGGCGGTCACGCGACGCGTGATCGACGAGACGCTGCGAGCGTTCCCGCCGATCCACACGATCCCCCGTGAGACGGCGCGCGCCGTCACGGTCGGCGGCTACCGGCTGGCGCCGGATACCCGCACGCACCTGTCCGTCTGGGCGCTCCACCGCGACCCACAGCATTGGGCGGCGCCGGACGAGTGGCGACCGGCGCGGTGGCGGGACACATCGCCGGGGGAGGCGGGGTTCGCGTTCGCGCCGTTCGGCGCCGGGCCCCGCGCCTGCCTGGGCCGACGGTTCGCGCGGCTGGAGGCGACACTGGTGCTGGCGACGATCGGTCGGCGCTACCGACTCGACCCGGCGGGGGGGCTGTCGCTGGACCCGATGTCGACGCTCCAACCCGCCGACGGCGTGCCTGTGATCGTCCGGGAACGGTGAGAGGACGGCCGGCGGGAGCAACGGCGTCTGTCGGGGGTGCGACTGGTCGGGAGATGGGCCGCGAGCAAGAGACGGCGGGGCCGCTCGACGTGCGGTCAGGTCTCAGGCAACGTTGAATCCCTTCTCGCGGAGGAAGTCCTCCACGCGGCCGGTGTGGTTGCCCTGGAGTTCGATCGAGCCGTCCTCGACGGTGCCGCCACAGGCGAACTTCGACTTCAGGTCGCTGGACAGGCTGTCCAGGTCGACGTCCTTCGGGTCGAACCCCTCGATGACCGTTACCTCCTTACCGTATCGGCGCTCGTCGATGCGGATGTTGATCTCCTGAGACTCCTTAGCCACGTCCTCGCAGACGCAGAGTTCCTCAGGGAGCCCGCACGTCGAGCAGACTTCCGACATTACAGGCTGAGTGTAGTGCGGGACCGTTATTAAATCCTGTCGGGAGGGCGAACACCCCGGCTAAGCGGCGGTGAGCGGGCGTTAGCCGGTCGCTGTCGGGGGTCCAGCCCGGGCGGGTGCGGGTGTCGGGCCGGGGGCGACGCGTGACTCAGTCGATGCGCGGGCGGTCGGCGACGAGACCGTCGGCCAGCTCGACCGCCTCGGTGGCCTCCTCTGCGGCGACACCGCCGCCGTAGCGGGCCCGCTCGTGGAGCGTCGCCAGTCTGCGAGCCCGCTCGTCCGGGCCGTCACCGCCGACGCGGGCCGCGAACTCGCGTGCGGTCTCGCCCGGACGGCGGGGCGCGCCGGCCTTCTCGGCGAGGAACTCCAGACGGTCGAAGGCACGGGCCACGTCGACCGCGGGGTCGTCAGTCCGGGGCTGGTAGCGGAGGCGGAACTCGCGGTAGAGCCGCGAACCCGCGCCCGAGCGGTGGACGCCGGCGGCGACGCCGGCGAGCACCACCAGCCCCAGCACGGTCTGCTCGCGAGTCGGCTGCGGGATGCCGCCGTCCTCGTCGCTCCCGCCGCCGCCGGGCGAGGCGATGTCGGGCCCGTTGGGACCCAGGGCGCCACTCGTCACGGTGCCGGCGTCGGTCCCGTTGCCCGCTGGCGTCGTCGGGGTGGCCGTCGGGGTGGTGCCGGCGTTCGGGCCCGAGCCGTCGGCCGTCGGCGTCGTCGGCGTCGGTGACGGCGTCGCGGTGAAGGTCCGGTTGCGCGTCTCGTCGGTGTCGACGCCGGTCCCACCGGACTGGCGGGCCTGCTGGACGCGCTGGCGCTCGGCCGCCTCGCGGGGGCCGGCGGGCGTCGGGTCGAACCGGATCCAACCCTGGTCCGGGAAGTAGACCTCGACCCAGGCGTGCGAGTCCAGCCCGCGGACGACCCAGCTGTCGTCCTCGACCTGCTGGCCGGGCGTGTAGCCGACCGCCAGCCGCGCCGGCACCCCCTGGCTCCGGAGCATCGTCACCATCGTCGTCGCGTAGTAGGTGCAGTAGCCACGTTCCATCTCGAACAGGAACGCGTCGGCGATGTTGCCGCGCGGGCGGTCGACCTCGAGCGAGTACTCGCGGTTGTTCTCCAGCCATCGCTCGATGACCCGGGCCCGGTCGTACGGGTTGTCGGCGTTGGCGGTGATGCGGGCGGTCCGCTCGCCGACCCGGTCCGGCGTCGAGTCCGGGAGCCCGGTGTACCGGTCGACGATGCGGTCGGGGTAGTCCGTCCCGGCCGTCCGGAGGTCCTGGGCGCTGGCGACCGGGCGCTCGGACTCGACGGCGTACGTGTCGCCGGGCTGCAGCTCCCCGTCCGGCCCGAGCCCGCCGCCGGGCTGCTCGAACAGGCCGACGGGCGACTCGGAGACCGCCGTCGCCTTCCAGGCCGCCGGCAGCACGGTCAGCTCCGACTCGACGGTGTAGCGCTGCTGGACGGTCCGGCTCTCGCCGGCCGGGCCGCGGAGCTGTTCGTCGTACGGTCTGTCCGCGCCGGTCCGAATCCAGCCGCTCCCGGTGTAGCGGTCGTAGGAGCCGACGCGCCAGTAGCTGGCCTCCGTGCTGGTGACGGTGAACCGGGCCTTCGGGGAGAGCCGGATGGAGCCGAGGATCTCGACGCTGTCGCCGGCGTTCGTGAGGCTGGACTCGACGGTGGACTCGTCGGTCCCGATACCGACGTCGAGCGGGTCCGCGCCGCCCGTCGGCACGACGCTGATGAACAGCGCGACGGTCACCATCGCCGCCAGCACGACCGCCACCGTCTCGGCGGTCGCGAGGTCGCCACCCCGCCGCTCGACGTCGCCGAAGCCGATGGCACCGGCGGCTGCGACCACGCCCAGCAGCGCGAGCGCCCCGCCCGCATCGCTCGTGAGGACGAACAGTGTCAGCATCGCGCCGCCGACGATGACGGCGCCGACGTAGCGCCGACGCAGGGCGAGATACCACGCCACGAACGTCGGCGCGGGCGTCGCGGCCAGCGCCCACAGTCCGGCGTTGACGATACGGAGCACGGAGAGCCCGGTCAGGAGCTCGATGCCGTCGTTCAGGAACAGTACCAGCGTCTCCTCGGCGGCGACGCTGCGCGGGAGCTGGGCCAGATAGACGTACGCCCCGGCCGCGAGCAGGAGCGCCGCGAGCCCGAACGCGACCCGCTCGGGCACCAGCCGCGCGACGACCGTGGCCACGACCAGCGTCCCGACGGCCACCAGCAGGAACGTCGAGACGTCGCCGGCCACGTCGGAGACGCGGTAGAGCACGGACAGGAAGGTGCCGAGCAGCCCCGCCACGCCGGCGAGCGCGAGCAGGCGGACGGGGTCGACCGACGCCCGGACGCGGCCGAACCGGCGGTCGCCGTCGGCGGCCGTGCCGCCCGTCGCGTCGGCGGTCGGGGCGCTCACGACATCACCCCCCGGACCCGGTCGGCGAGCCCCTGCTCGGGCTCCTCGGTCGTCGCCGCCGTCGGCTCGCCGGCGAGGCGCTCGAACGGGACCGTCCGGCCGTCGACGGTGACCGTGGTCCCGTCGGGGCCGGCCCGGACCAGCACCGCGGCGTCACCGTCGACGGCGCCGCCGCCCGTCCGCGCGAGGAGTTCCAGCACCCGGTTGCGGGCGGTCTCCCCGCGGTCCGCCTCGACCTCGCCGCCCGGCACCCGGACGCCGATGATGAGGTCCGCGTCCAGCAGGTAGGTGGCGATGGAGCCGACGGCGTCGGCCATCTCGTCGACGTACCCCGGGCCGGCCTCGCCGGCGACGGTGATGCCGCCCTCGTCGGCCGCGGCGTACTCCGTGACCACGAGGTCGCCGTCCATCTCCTTGGCCGAGGCCTTCCAGTTCACGTCGCGCAGCGGGTCGCCGGGGACGTACTCCCGGAGTTCGTCGAAGGCGGCCCGGTCGTCGGCGGTCGCCCTCTCGACCAGCCCGGTCAGCGGGCCGGCGTCGGCCAGCCCGACCACGTCGGGGTAGACGACGACGGAGCCGGTGCCGGGCAGCGTCCGCTCGCTCGTCAGCAGTCCCAGCGAATCCCGCAGTCGGGCCGTCGCCGGCCCCAGGTCGTGGACGCCGCGGCCGACGAGTTCGCAGTCCAGCCGCACCGTCGCGTCGCCGGGCAGCGAGACGCCGACCTGGCCGTCGGTCACCGTCCCTGCGTCCGGGCGCTCGCGGCCGTTCGGCCCGAGGACGGTGGCCCCCGCGACCCGGAGCCGGTCGGGCACCGTCTCCTCGAGGTCGAACTGGACCGTCGACTCGACCTCGACGGTGACGGTCCGGCGCTCGCCGGGGAAGCCGGCGGGCGGGGTCGACCGCTCGACGGTCGGCGTCGGGGCGCGGTACAGCTGCGTGGCCCCGACGACGTAGCCGACGAGGACCGGGACGACGAAGGCGTTCAGCCCGACGATGCCGAACCGGGCGCCGACGACCAGGGCGACGACGGCGACGGCTAGGGCGGCGAGACCGCGTCGTGTCGGGCGCATCTACTCCACGGCGACCGCGTCGAGTGCCTCGGCGACGAGCTCCGCCCCCGTTCCCTCGCCCGCGCTCCGGCGGATCCGATGGGCCATGACGACCTCCGCCTCCGCCTGCACGTCGTCCGGGATGGCGTAGTCACGACCGTCGAGGACGGCACGAGCCTGGGCACCCCGGAGCAGGGCGATGGCCCCCCGCGGGCTCACCCCCAGCTGGGCGTGCTCCCGGGTGTATCGCGCCAGCCGGGTGACGTACTCCCGGAGCGGCGCCTCCACCGTCACCTCGCCCGTGGCCTCGCGGGCCGCCCGCAGGTCCGCGGTGGTGGCGACCGGGTCGAGCTCCTCGATGGGGTGGTCGCCGACGACCCGCCCCAGCAGGTCCGCCTCGTCGGCCTCGTCCGGGTAGCCAAGCGACAGCTGGACCATGAACCGGTCCAGTTCGGCGGCGGGCAGGTCGTAGGTCCGGTCGCGCTCGACGCTGTTCTGCGTCGCGACCACCGTGAACGGCGAGGGGACCGGGTACGACTCCCCGTCGACGGTCACCTGCTCCTCCTCCATCGCCTCCAGCAGCGCGGACTGGGTCTTCGGCGGCGCGCGGTTGATCTCGTCGCCCAGCACGACGTTCGCGAAGACGGGCCCGGACCGGAACTCGAACTCCCCGGTCTGCTGGTTGTAGACGTTGACGCCGGTAATGTCGGTCGGCAGCAGGTCCGGCGTGAACTGGACCCGCTTGAACTCGCACTCGAACGACCGGGCGATGGACCGGGCCAGCATCGTCTTCCCGACGCCGGGGACGTCCTCCAGCAGGACGTGCCCCCGGCCCAGCATCGCACAGACCAGATGCTCGATGGCCTCGTGGTTGCCGACGATCACCTGCTCGACGTTGTCGATGACCGTGCGGGCCGTCTCGCCGGCCGCCTCGACGGTGGGTTCGGCGGCCGCAGCCGCGTCCGCGGTGGAGGGTGACTCGCTCATGGGGACCTCGCGGAGGGATGACGACGGTTCCGGTAACTGTCTTGTCCGTCCACACGGGGCCTCACATTCGACGGCTCCCCGACTCTCATTGTGTCATGCGAACGGCCGGCGTGCTTGTAACTCTGCTGGGTGTGGGCGCCCGCTATGGACGTACTGTGGGGTATATACGGATGGAGAGCCAGCCGGCACCATCGGCACGGAGACGATCCGTACCTCGTCGGTCTCGGGGGGCTCGGAGCGGAGCTTCAGGTGACTGCCGGTCCGGTCAACCGGGCGGAACCCGTGGCTCCGCGGGACGCTCGCGATCTCGCGGCCGGAGAACGATGTCCGGGCCACGTTACTCCATGAACTCCGGGGGGTCCTCGTCCGCGTCCGGGTCCAGGCCGAACTCGCGCAGGTCCTCCTCGTCGACCGGTTCGCCACCGCCCGCGTGGAGTTCCAGCGCCGCCGCCAGCATCGCGAGGGCCTCGGCCTTCGTCTCGTCGTAGGAGGCCACGCCGGTCTCGATGTCGCGGGCGGTGATCCGGCCGTCCTCCCCGTGGACGGACTCGACACCTTCCTCGGGCTCGTCGGCCGGCTCGGAACGTGCCATCTCGCGTTCGGGTTGGTCGGCTTCGCTGATGGGGGTTCGTCGGGGGCGGGCAAGACCTAAGCGGCGGACGCCCACGATGGGGGACGATGACCGCGTCGACGTTGGACGATTTCGACGACTCGGTGACGATCTACAAGGCGACCGGGCCGCCGGACCACTGGGTCACGACGCTCAACACCGGCATCTGGGGGTTCACACCGGACAACGAGACGGGGTGGGACCGACTGGACGAAGGCGACATCGTCCTCTTCCACTCGACCGGCAAGGACACCGAGGGAGGAAGGTGGGATTCCGGGATCGTCGGCTACGGAATCGCGGGGGAGAAACGACGGAAGGAGGAGCCGCTGTGGCGGACGGAGTTCGAGGTCAGCGAGAACCAGTACCCGTTCGTCGTGGACCTCGAAGCGACCTACTGGCGCGGCGACGTGGACGACG
Source organism: Haloglomus irregulare (assembly GCF_007421925.1). Taxonomy (GTDB): domain Archaea; phylum Halobacteriota; class Halobacteria; order Halobacteriales; family Haloarculaceae; genus Haloglomus; species Haloglomus irregulare. Next base: position 202,814 of record NZ_QMDX01000003.1, on the reverse strand, counting down.
TATCGAGCGCGACGGTCGCCGAGAAGTCGGACGGCCGACTCGACGCGGATATCGAAGCGTTGCTGCGTAATCGGCTAACGCTTGATCGGACGAAGGAGGCCACCGGGGACCGGTTCCCGGTGATGGGATCGTTCAACGAACCCAGCCACGGGGAGCAGTATCTCGAACTCCTCCACGAGGCACCGCTGACGGCGGTCCGGTACCGGCAGCGCGAGGCGACCGGCGAGGACACCGCCCGTGGCATTGTCGATGAGACCGACTTCTCGCATCTGTTCGGCGGCGAGCTCGAACTCGATACCGCCGGACTGTTCGACGGGCTCTACTTCGGCAGCGACGAGCGCAAGCGCATCCGGAGCGCGACCGTCTCGGCCGTGCAGTCGGGCAAGCACATCGTGTTCACGGGACCGCCGGGAACGGGGAAGACGGAACTCGCGGAGAACCTCTGCCGGGCGCTGGAGGGAAACGAGCAGTACACCGGCTACCGGCTGACGACGGCGACGGCCGACTGGTCGACGTTCGACACGGTCGGCGGATACATGCCCCGCGAGGAGGCCGGTGGCTCGCTGGAGTTCAAACCGGGACAGGTGCTGAAGCGACTCCCCACGGCGGATGCTGCCCGGAACGAGCTGCTCGTGGTCGACGAGATCAACCGCGCGGACATCGACAAGGCGTTCGGCCAACTGTTCACCGTGCTGTCGGGGCAGGCCGTCCAGTTGCCGTTCGAGAAGGACGGTGCCGAGGTCGAAATCATTCCGGGTGAGGACGTGGACCCGGCCGTCGGTCCGGCACCGCACGAGTACGCGGTTCCGGGGTCGTGGCGACTGTTCGCGACGATGAACTCCTACGACAAGACCTCCCTGTACGAGATGAGCTACGCGTTCATGCGCCGGTTCGCCTTTGTTCGCGTCGGCGCGCCGACGCTTCCGGACGACGACGAGGCCCTGGAGGAGCTCATGGTGGAGTACGACCGAGCCTGGGGGGCCGACGGAGCGGACCGTCCGGAGCGGCTTTCGGTCGGTCGCGTGTGGCGGGCCGTCAACGGGGCCACCGAGGAGCGGGCCATCGGGCCGGCCATCGTCAAGGACATGCTGGAGTTCGTCCGGACACAGCCGGCCGACGCCGGCGACGCGGCCTTCGACCGGGCGCTCACGGAGGCGGTCCTGAGCTACGTCTTCCCGCAACTGGAGGGCGTACCGAAGCGGAGGCGAATCGTCGAGAGTGTCGCAGAGATAGACAGAATCGATGATATTCGGTTAATAGAATCCGCAAGAGAGATGCTACAGATAGAATTGAGCACGGATGGATAGAGACGAGATACTCGCCCAACTCACACAGGACGTACTGAGCTACGTCATGCAGGGCGGGTTCCCCGAGTCCGAGGTGGCCCGTTCGATCAGACCGGCGGGGTTGGACGAGCGGTTCGCTGAGTACGAGTCCCTGCTGGACCTGCATTTCGTGCTGAAGGGAGGGGTGGTCGAGTTCGTCCGCGAACTCGACTCGCGGCTGCGGGCCGTCCGGACGGAGACCGAACGCGTCAGTCGAACCCGACGCGGGACCGTCGACGGCCGCATCGACTGGGCAGCCACCACCAAGCGCCGCTACTCGGGGAACCCCCACGACCGGTCACTGTTCGTCTGCGAGAACCGCTCCGAGGACTACGACATCCCCGAGAACGTCGTGCTGAAGCGACTGCTCTCGGTCGTCTACACGACCCTCGAAGCGGCCGAGGAGTACCTCAACGGCGACTACGAGTGGGTCCGCGAGACGTGGAAGGGTGACGAGCAGTTGATCGCGGACCTGCGCCGCGTGATGGAGCGGAACGTCCACGTCCGGCGCATCCGCGACCCGGAGAGCTACGAGCCGACCGAACGGATGCTGACGGCGGCCGAGACCGCCCGGCAGCCGGTCTACCGGGAGGCCGCCGCCCTGCTCCGGACCCGGGACCGCGTCTTCGACGGCGACGAGGCCGAGATCCGGTCGCTGCTCGACGAGACCGCCGTCACGCCTGACGACGACAACACCCTGTTCGAACTGTTCGTGTTGTTCCGGTTCGTGGCGGTGCTCGAACGGCTGGAGGACGGACAGGTCCAGTTCGAGACCATCTCATCGGGTCGGCAGGAGGTCGCCCGACTCGACGGCGACCGGGAGATCGTCCTCTACCACGACAACTCGGCCGCCGACCGCGACCTCTCCTTCCTCGCCGAACCCGAGTCCGGACCCGACGAGGCGAGTCGCACGGAGCGGGTCCAGCAGGTCGCACTCGACGTGGCCAACGGCTACTTCCAGGACCGGTCGTTCCGGAACCACACCGGTCGGCCGGATGTCATCGTGCTCGAAATCCGTGACGAGGACGCCGACGAGCGCGAGTACCTGGTGGCGGAGGTGAAGAACAGCACCCGAACCGACACCATCCGCCGCGGTATCAAGGAGACGCTGGAGTACCTCGCCTTCCTCCGAGTGAACGAGGAGTTGGTCTTCGAGGGCGACTACTTCGGCACGGGCTGGAACGGCGTACTCGTCGTACAGGACCTCGACGAGCCGACCGCGAACGTGGACGAGCAGGCCGACCGCGAGATCAAGATCCTGCAGGCCTCGGAAATCGAGTCGCGACTCGGAGCCGTACTCTCCGAGATTCTCTGAGGCGTTGTCCGCGCTCGCGGACGTGCGCGATGGGCTCGACACGTACCGCGAACAGGTTGAGCGCGCCGCGGAACTGGACGAGCAGATCGAACGCACCGATGA
>NZ_QMDX01000003.1:0-199975 GCF_007421925.1 Haloglomus irregulare | reverse complement strand
ACCGCGAACAGGTTGAGCGCGCCGCGGAACTGGACGAGCAGATCGAACGCACCGATGAGTTGATCGACGAGATCGTCTACGACCTGTATGACCTGACCGACGAGGAGATCGCCATCGTCGAGGCGACCGTCGGGGACTGACTGCATCCGCCCGAGCGCGACGGGCGGTTTCAGGCCCAGTCGGAGAGGAACTCGACGACATCGTCGAGCGCCGGATACGCGCGTTCCACCCGCTCGATGCTCCGGCGGACCGCCCGCGGTGACATGGTCTCCTCGGCGATGCAGACGCCGGCGTGGTCGGTCACGTCGGCGAAGTCCGTCCGGTCGTAGGTGAGGACGACACGATCCGATTCGTGCGCCGCGTCGAGGACGGCCGTGTCGCTGGCCCCCGTGTCGAGCAGGTCGCGGACGCGTTTCACGTCGTGGCCGGCGGCGGAAAGCGCCGAGACGTGAGCCGGTATCACGTTCTCGTCGGCGAGCAGTCGCATCTACGCCCGTTCTTTGAACTCCTCCGGGTCGACAGGGCGGTTCTCACGGATCCGATCGACCGCTTCGCGTGCGCTGGCCTCGATAGCCCGGATCTCGTCGGCGTTCTCGAACGCGTAGGCGAGCGCCGCGTGGACGTCCGCGACCGTCACCCCGTCGTAGCTGGCGGCGACCTCCTCCGGCGTCTCACCGTCCTCGTACCGTCGGTAGATGTGAACGACGCCGATGCGAGTCCCCTCCAGTCGCGGGTCACCATCCAGTACGTCGCCCTCGGAGACGACCGGTTTCATACCTACAGCTGGAGCGCCTCAACTGATAAGTTCGAGGGTGCGTGAGGCCGTATCCGGCGCCGAGGACGAATCGTGGCGACCGGGAGGAACGCAGTTCATGCGGCGAGCGCCTCCACGCGGGGGAAGACGGCTGGAGCGTGATGAACGACAACGCGACGAGCACCATCCCCTCGCTGGACCGGCGGGACGCTCACCCTGCCCGCACTCGCGGACGTGCGCGATGGCCTCCGCGAACAGGTTGAGCGCGCCGCGGAACTGGACGAGCAGATCGAACGCACCGATGAGTTGATCGACGAGATCGTCTACGACCTGTATGACCTGACCGACGAGGAGATCGCCATCGTCAAACCGGCCGTCGGGGACTGACTGCATCGCGCCAGCCGACGGGGGCGCCGCGGAAGAGCACGGCCCGTTCTCCGGCTGGACTCGACACCGCGCGACACGATTTTATCCGCGGGAGACGACGTCCCGGTATGACGGGTGGGAGAGGCGACACCGACGACGCCGAACCGGAGGAGATCGCCCGGGAGTTCGAGCGCCGGGTGATGCAGCTGGAGTCGACGGTGCGGGAGGCCCACGGGGAACTGTTCGAGAGGCTCCAGGAGCGCGACGAGGAGCTGGAGCTGCGGGAGCAGCGCATCGAGACGATGGAGCGCGAGCTCCGGACCGTCGAGGAGCGGGTGCAGGAGCTGGAGGACGAGCTGGAGGCGCTACAGGGGGGGTCCTGAGTCCGGGGCCTCACCAGCCCTTGCAGTCCGAGCAGACCAGCCCCGCCTCGTCCCGCCAGCGCCGTTCGACGGTCGCGCCGCACGCGGCACAGTCGGCACCCGCCGGCGACCATGCGTAGGTCGACCGCGCGGGCGTGACCGCATCGGCATCGGGCGACGGCCACCCCGGGTCCTCGGACGCCGTGGTGTCCTCGTCATCTGCCGGTTCGGCCGACCCGTCGGGTACGTCCGTGGGGGACTCGTCGGCGTCGCCCGGACTCTCCGTCGCGTCTGCGTCCGGCTCCGTGTCCTCCTCGGCCGCGTCCCCGCCTCCGAGGAACTCGTCGAGCGAGGCGTCACGGGTCATACCTGTCCGCGGGGCGCCGGCGAGTTAGCCCTGGCGGTGCGAGCGCCGGCAACGGACAGACTGAAGACGCGAGCGGCGAACGTTCCGGCATGGTAGAGTCCGGTATCTCGCCCGCGGAGGCGCTCGACCTCGTCGTGACGAACGTCCTGAGCGACCCCGTCACGCTCGTGCTCGTCCTGTTCGGCGCGGCGTTCGTCGGGGGAGCCTCGGCGGTGCTCGGCTACCTCTCGCTGGGCGCCGCCGTCGAACAGGTCGCGGCGCTCGTCCCGCGGCGCGGGTCGGCGTCGGGGCCGAACGAGGAGAACTGACCGCGGGTCGGTCACACCGGTTCGTTGCCGCGCCGCCGTCTCACGCCTCGATGCCCGCCTCCTGAGCCGCCCGGCCGGCCAGCTCGATGGCGGTGTCGAGGTCCGGGCCCAGCGGCGAGCCGACCACCAGCGAGTCGGCGTGGTCGAGCACCGCGGCCATCCGCTCGGCGACGGTCTCGGGCGTGCCGGCCATACAGAAGGCGTCCACCATGGCGGGCGTGACGCGGTCGAAGGCGGCGGTGAAGTCGCCCGCGGAGAGGTCGTCGCCGATGGCCGCGGCGCGGTCGGCGTCCAGCCCGTGCCGGTCGAGCACGGGCGGCGCGGCACCGGCGGCGATGAAGGCGACGGGCTGGCGGGCGAGCTCCCTGGCGGCGTCGGCATCGGCGGCGACCGAGACGCTGGCGTACGCCGCGAGGTCGGGGGCGTCGCGGTCGTCCGGACGGTCGGCGGCGCCCTCGTCGATGCGGTCGCGCGCCCACGCGAGGTCGTCCGGATGGGAGCCGTTGAACAGCAGCCCGGTGGCGTGCTTGCCGGCCATCCGACACATGTTGGGCCCCTCGCCGCCGACGTAGACCGGGATGTCCGCACCCTGCGGTGGTTCGAACTTCAGCTCGGCACCGCTGGCCTCGAAGGTGCCGTCGTGGTCGACCGTCCCGCCGGCCCAGAGGTCACGGGCGACCGAGAACGCCTCCAGCACGGAGCGCAAGCCCCGCTCGTCGGCGAGGCCGAGCGACTCGAGTGCGGAGGGGTCCCCCGGGCCGATACCGTAGACGGCGCGGCCGTCGCTGGCCTCGTCCAGGCTGGCGACACGGCTCGCGAGCGTCACCGGGTGGGTCTCGTACGGGTTGATGACGCCCGGGCCGACCCGGAGGTCGGTGGCGCGGGCCAGGCGGTCGCACGCGACGAACGGGTCGCGGTTGAAGAAGTGCGAGGAGACGAAGGCGGTGTCGAACCCGGCGTCCGCCGCGTGGACGCCGAGGTCGGCGATACGGCCGACAGGGTGTTCCGGCGTGAGTTCGATTCCGAGCATGGTTTCGTTGTAATCCGTGGTTTCGTTACGCTATCTCCGATGTTCGCTGTGAGATCGGGTGGTTCCGTGACTCAGGCGTCCGTCTCGTGGCTATCGCCGCCGAAGGTCCACTCGCGGAGCGCCTGCCTGACGACGTCGTCGTCGGCGCTCCGGAACAGGTTCTCCGAGCCGGCGTGGTCGCCGAACTCGAAGTCGCGGACGACGGCGACCGGCGTCCCGCCCGCGCCCTCGCCGGTGACGAGGTTGGCGGCCGCGGCGAGTTCGTCGACGACGGACTGGACCGTTGCCTCCAGCTCCCGGCCGTCGCGGTCGTGCTCGCCGCGCCAGTCCCGCGAGGCGGGGAGCCCGGCCCAGCCGACGGCGACCCCGCGTTGCCCGTAGCGGAACGGCCGCCCCGACGTGTCCGTGACGACGACGCGGTCGGCCGGCAGCGACTCGCACAGGGCGGCCGCGCTCGCGCTCGGGGCCTCCGGCAGCAGCAGGAGGTCCGCGTCCGGGACGTTCGAGCGGTCGATACCCGCGTTCACCGTGATGTGGCCGAACCGGGTCACTGCGAGGATGAACGGCGCCTCCAGCAGCAGTGCCTCGCTCTCGGCCAGCACCGCCTGCGCGAAGCGGGGGTCCTTCTCCTCGCCCTGGATGGCGCCGAGGCGGTCGGCGATGCGGCGGGCGCGCTCGCCCGCCGGGAAGTCGTCGAACGACGCGGTCCGGCCCTCGGCCTTGGAGACGACCGTGCTGGCGACACAGACCACGTCGTCCGGGCGGAGGTCGACCTGCTCGGCGACGAGCCGGGCGAGGTCGTCGCCCTCGCGGACCTCCGGCAGTCCCTCGACCGCGAACACCTCCATACCACGGGTCGGGGACGGACGCATATAAGGGGCGTCGATAGCGGCCAGTCGGTCACCCGTGGGGTGGCTGGACCCGGCTCGACACCACCCACCCCGGCTACGCGCCGGCCAGCTCCCGGACGCGCTCGATGTCCCAGGCGAAGCTCCGGCCGTCCTCGGTGGGCGTCTCCAGCACGAGCGGTACGTCCGCGATCGCGTCGTGGGTGACGAACGCCCGCATCCCCGTCTCGCCGATCTCCCCCTCGCCGATGTGGGCGTGCTCGTCCTTGTTGGTGCCACGGGCGTGTTTCGAATCGTTGAGGTGGACGCAGGCGAGCCGATCCAGCCCGACGGTGGCGTCGAACTCGGCGAGCGTCTCGTCCACGCCCTCGGGGGTCGAGAGGTCGTAGCCCGCGGCGAAGGCGTGGGCCGTGTCGAGACAGACCGCCAGGTCGTGGCGGGACTCGTCGCAGACGTGCGCGAGATGCTCGAACTCGTCGCCGAGCTTGGTACCCGAGCCCGCGTCGGACTCGACCAGTATCGTCACCTCGTCGGGGACCGCCAGTTCGTCCAGCGACGCGACCGCGTTCGCGAGGCCGCCCGCCACGCCGGCGCCGGTGTGGGCCCCGAGGTGGACGTTGACGTAGTCGATGCCGAGGCGGTCGGCGACCTCGAGTTCGGTCTGCATCGACGCGACGGACTTCTCGTGGAGGTCGTCCTTCGGCGTGCAGAGGTTGACGAGGTAGGAGGAGTGGATGACCCACGGCCCGACGTCGTGGTCGGCCGCGCGCTCGCGGAACGCGGCCGCGTCGCCGTCGTCGATGGACGGGTCGGCCCAGACCTGTGGGGAGTGGCTGAAGATCTGCCCGCAGTTGCCCTCGTACTCCAGCTGTTCGTCGACCGCGTTCTGGACGCCACCCGCGATGGAGGTGTGTGCGCCGACCCTGAGCATGGCTGATGGTGCGAGTGCGGAGCCGTAGTGTCTTCCGGTCGGGGGCGGCCGGCGGGCGCGACCGACGCCGGGTGCCGGGGCCACGATGGTGACCCACGGCGGCGAGCGACCGCCCTGTCACTCCGTGACCTGGTCGCTGAACCCCCACTCCTCGGCCCGCCGCTCGGCCTCCGCCCGGGCCTCGGTCTTGACCCGCTCGATGCGCTCGGTGTCGTCCAGGAACGCCTCGACGGCGCCGAGGTCACCCGCGTCCGGGTCGGTCCGGCAGTCGGGCGCCAGCCGGCGGGTCCGTTCGGCCAGCTCGGGGACGCCGGCGAGCCGCTCTGCGGGCACGCCCGGCGGCACCCGCCACGCGGCGACGTCGTGAGCCTCGGCCAGGCCCGACGCCCCGCAGGCGAGCAGTTCGACGCGCCACGGCGCCCGGACGAGGTCCGCCAGCGCGGACTCGCCGCCGCGGCCGGTGCGCTCGTGATAGGCGACGACGGGCACGCCGTCCGCGAAGGTGAGCAGGCCACGACCCCGAACGTCGAGCAGGAGCGCGTCGCCGGGGACGACCGTCGCGTAGCCGGTCAGGCGGCGGTCCAGCGCGTCCTCCAGCAGGTCGCCGGGGTCGGGAACGACGCGTGACCGGAGCAGTTCCCCGCGCGGGAGGCGGGGGCCGTCGCCGGGCGGGTCGCTCATGGCGGGTCCGGGATGACGGCGCTGCGGAACCGGTCGGCGACGCGGGCGGCCGCCCCCGGCTTCGGGTCGAGCCGTCCGGCCGCCGACCGGAACGCCCGGGCGGCGGACGAATCGGGCGCGTGTGCGAGCAGCGGTTCGCCGGCACGGCGCGCCTCGCGGGCGGGCTCCGAGGCCGGCACCTGCCCGAGGGTCGGGCCGTCGAAGTAGCGGCCCGTCTTCTCGACGACGGCGTCAGCGTCGCCGCGCACCTTGTTGAACAGCACGCCCGCCACGTCGGTCCCGTAGGCGGCCGCGTACTCGCCGACCTTCAGGCCGTCCGACAGCGCGGGGATGGTGGGTTCGAGGACCACGACGGTTCGGTCGGCCAGGACGACCGGGAGCACCGCGCTCTTCGAGCCGAGCGTCGCCGGGGAGTCCAGCAGGAGCACGTCCGTCCCGCGGGCGAGCGTGGCGACGGCCTCGCGCAGCCGCTCGGGGTCGGCCGCCTCGAAGGCCGCCAGCGAGGTACCACACGGGACCACCCGCATCCCGAACCGGTCGTACGTCGCGGCGGCGACGGGCGCCTCCCCCAGCAACACGTCGTGCAGCGTCGTGTCGGCGTCACCGAGCCCGGCGTGGAACAGCAGGTTCGCCATCCCGGTGTCCGCGTCGACGACCGTCACGTCGTGCTCCTCGGCCAGCGCCATCCCCAGCGCGAGCGTCGTCGTCTTGCCCGTGCCGCCCTTGCCACTCGCGACGGCGACCGCCTCGACCATTACGCTCGTTTGCAGGGTTCCCACTGATAAAATTTGGGAGCGCGACCGCCAGGCCGCGCGAACGCTCCGCGTGACGTGTTCACGTGACAATGCTTAAGAGCCGGGGGCCCACAGGGTAATGCAAGCCTTTATTTCACGCGTGCGATATCAAATCCTTTTATATAATTTCAATATAACATGCAATGATATTAGTGTGTGATGGATTCAGAAAACGCGAAGCGATCGGCTGCAGCGTACCTCAAGGAACACCCGCGGATGTCCGGCGTGCTGTTCACCGTCCTGCTGCTGCTGACGCAGGCAGGGAGCGTGGCCGCGAACGGCGCCTCCGGCGCGGGACCCTGATCAGACGAAATCCGGATCGTCGGTCCAGCGGAGATCCCCCTCGAAGCTGATCGGTGGCACTCCGTAGCTGAAGAACCTGGAGAGTTCCTCGCGTGAAAGCTCGTAACTGCCGATCATGCCGGAGGAGAGGGAGTAGGTGTTCTCGACACGGTCGAGGAACGGCATGAACTCCGTCCCGAGGCCGTGGGTCGGAGTGGGAAAGCCGTTGAGCGTCAGTTCGAAGCGGTTCTCGCCGAGCCGTTCGAGTTCGCACAGCAGCGCCGTCCCCGTGTTGGCCTGCATCACCGACATGCTCCCGTCACCGACCACGACGTAGCGCTGGCCGACGGGATGGTGGTCCCGGGCGAGGTCGAGCGCCGACCGGAACGGGAAACCGTGCTCCAGTAGCCGGGCCATCGTCCGGCCGAGGTCGACGGCGCCGGCGTTCGTCACCGTGCCGTGGCTGCCGACGCCGGCCACGGCACCCCCCTCGACGAGCGCCCGGGCCTGCTCGTACGAGCGGCAGGCGTTGAGGAAGAAGGTCTCGACCCCGGTCGTCGCCAGCGACCCGCAGTCCAACTTCCCGTCCTCGCAGACCAGTCCATCCGGTTCGGCGTGGCCGATGTAGTGGAAGTAGTCGTGGTCGGCGGCGAGCAGGGCGGCCAGTTCGTCGGTCGAGCGGTCGTGGTGGAGGCTGACGTCGAACGGGAGCCGGTCGCGCTGGCGGTAGACGGTCTCGACGTCCGTCTCCTCGTCCATGGCGGCCTCGTTGCAGACGACCGTGATGTCGATCTCCCCGTCGCCGGGGTCGCGACCGAGCCGGTTGTGGTATGCCGTCAGGAGGGCCTTGCTGGCCCGGAACGGCACTCCGTCGCCGACCCAGACCCGCTCCAGCGCGTCGGCCGGCCCCGGGGTGACGAACTCGGAGGCGTCGGGCACGTCGGCCCCGCCACGGGCCGGCAGCGCATCGGGGGACGGGCCCTGAGGGGGCGTGTCGCCGCGCCGGGTCCCCCCGTCCGGCACCGACTCGTCGGAGAGGAAGGAGTCGACCGCGTCGGCCTGTGCCGACCCGGCGTCGGTCGACGAGGGGGGCTCGCGCGTCGCCCGCCTCGTCCGGACGATGGCGAGGTCGTCGACCAGGAAGGGGAGCATCCTGACCGACGCGGCGGTCGGCCGGGCGGTCGCCGCGACTTTCCACTGTGGGAGGTGGGGCTCGATCGTCCCGTAGGGAACCGTCAGGTAGCGCCGGACGCGCTCGGGGTGGGTGGCGTCGTACAGCGCCGGGAGGTCGACGTCCAGGCGGTCGGCGAGCCGTTCGCGCTCAGCGAGCCGGCGGCCGGACCCGTACGCGCCGTCGTAGCGGACGAGACAGTCCATGAAGAACACCGTCCGTAGCGTCCGTTCGACGGCCCGCTCGAACCCCCCGTCGCCGGCCAGCGAGTGGGCGGTCCCGTCGGTGACCAGTCGGGGCTCCGCCGCGGGGCGGACGGGCGCCCCGAGGTAGTACGCCAGCGGCGCCCCGGCGAGGGCGGCAGCCGTCGTCTCCGGCAGTTCGAGCCGGAGGTCAGTCGCCGGCGGGGTGAGCCCGCTGGTGTCGAGTTCGTCGCCGAGTTCGACCGCGGGCGGGTGGCCCCGGAGGCTCGGGTAGGACCGTTCGGGCCGGGTCGTGCCCAGCGCCGCGCCGAACGTCGAGACCGTCGCCAGCAGGTCCGCCGGGTCCGTCGTCGTCGTCACCGTCGTCGCCGGCCGGGTGCGCCGGGAGCGCGCCCCCACGACGACCGTCGGGCGGCCCGCGAACTCGATGCGGGTCTCGGTGAGGTCGGCCTCGATGTCCACGGCCGACTCGACAAGGAGGTAGCATTTCACCGTCGACAGCAGTTCCAGCGTGTACTGCCCGTGGTCGAGCGTCGCCGATTCGAGATGCTCCACGCTCGCCGCCAGCGACCCCCGCTCGTCGCGGGCGTAGACGGGCACCTGCGAGGAGAGGGTGATGGCTCCCGTCTCGACGGCCGCCGCGGCGTCGACCGGGTAGGGGAACCGGTCGGCCGCGGCGGCCGTCGGCGTGACCGGGTCGGACGTGTCGAGCCGGTACTGATGGTTGTCGACGGGGTCGAGGACCCGCAGTCCCGGCGGGCCCTCGGTCGCGACGAACGAGACCCCGGCGCCGTCGTCGGGCGTCATCCGCCGCCCGCCCCGGTCCCGGGGCCATCACCCCGTGTCCCCGAACGCGTCAGCAGCAGGGCCGACGGTATCCACCGGCCGTGGCTCGGGCCGGCGACGGACACGCACGGTCGCCGGGCCGACGGGCGACCCCGCGGCTCGCCCTGCACGTCCAACCACATCTACTGGCACCGTTCGCCCGAGCCGGGTAAAAACGTTCGTCCACCTGTACGCACGGGGAGTCGGGTCCGGGACGGCCGCCCGACAGACGCCCGTCCAGTCGCGCCCGGGCGCATGGTCGGTCGGACTCCCACGGCCCACAGTATCGGACGTTCGTCTATATCAGCGGAACGCGGTGACAGTTCGTCGAATATCTCCCCGGCATCGACCCGTCGAGCCCGACGAATATCGGGTTCCGTTGCCGGCGACCGGCACGGTTGGTGCAAGGATTGCCGGGACTGACAGGAAAGAACATGAAGGTTTATACAGTACCGACGAGCATGATGGACTGAGGACAGCGCCCCTGTCCACATACCGACCATGACGGACCGCCACACCCACGAGATCGAACCGATGGTTCCGGAGATGCCGCGACAGTCCAGCGAGGAGACGCCCACGCTCGCCCAGGACGGCGGTCGTGTACTCACCCGTGACGAGGAGGCCGGCGCTCCCCTCGTCCCGAAGCTCAACTGAACGGCCCGTTCACCGCCGAGTTCTCCGACCGACTACACCCCGGAGCGGCGCGACCGTCGCGTCGACCCCGGGTCGCTTTTATCCGCCCACACCCTCGCGGGACGTGATGCGACGGTTCGGCGCCGACTACCTCCGGGAGACACGCCGCGGGATGTGGGCCGACTCGCGCGACGCCCTCGCCGACCTGCGGCTGTCCGAGGCCGGCAGCGTCCTCGACGTCGGCTGCGGGACCGGCGAGCTGACCGCCGTCCTCCGCGAGGAGTGTGCCGGGCGAGTGGTCGGACTGGACCGCGACCCCGGGCTGCTGGCCCACGTCGCCGGGCCCGTCCTTCGGGGCGACGCCCGGGCGCTCCCCCTCCCCGACGACGCCGTCGACGTGGTCGTCTGCCAGGCGCTGCTGGTGAACCTCCCGGACCCCGACGCCGTCGTCGCGGAGTTCGCCCGCGTCGCCCGCGAGCGCGTGGCCGTCATCGAACCCGACAACGCCGCCGTCACGGTCGACTCCACCGTCGACGCCGAGGCCGCGCTCGCCCGGCGGGCTCGACAGCGCTACCTCGACGGCGCCGCGACGGACGTGGCGCTGGGCGCCGGCGCCCGCGAGGCGTTCGCCGCCGCCGGCCTGACTGATATCAGTGTCCGCCGGTACGACCACGAGCGCGTCGTCGCGCCGCCGTACGCCGCGAGGGAGGTCGAGGCGGCGACCCGGAAGGCCAGTGGCGCCGACCTCCGCGAGCGCCGCGACACCATGAGCGGCAGCGAGGAGGAGCTCGACGCCCTCCGGGAGTCCTGGCGCGCGATGGGGCGGGACGTGCTCCGGCAGGTCCGGGCGGGCACGTACAAGCGCCGTGAGACCGTCCCCTTCCACGTCGTCGTCGGCGGGGCCGACACCGACCGTGGCTGACCGCAGCGGCCGGACGCTCCCGCAGTGACCACGGACGGGACCGGAAACCCCTAACCACCCGCGGGAGACGGTCCCACGAGACCCTCGATGGAGAAGGCGCTCTGGTATCTGATCGCCGGGACGCGTGGCGGAGCGAACCGTGCCCGCATCATCCGACTCCTCGACGAGCGCCCGCGGAACGCCAACCAGCTCGCCGACGAACTCGACGTCGACTACAACACGGCCCGACACCACCTGGACAAGCTCGCCGACCACGACGTCATCGAGTCCGGCGGCGGCGACTACGGCACGCTCTACTTCCTCACCGACCGCTTCGAGCGCAACCGCGAGACCTTCGAGGAGATCACCCAGCACCTATGACCGGCATGAACAACACCGTCGTCCTGGCGACCGCCCTCTCCGTACTGAACGGGCTCGCGCTCGCCGGCCTGCTGACCGTCTGGCTCCGCAACTACCGCGCCTTCCGCACGTCGATGACGTTCGGGCTGGTCGCGTTCGCCGCCGTCCTGCTCGTCGAGAACGCCGTCGCCGTCTACGTCTTCTTCTCGATGAACGCCCTGTTCGCGATGTCGCCCCCCGCCGAGACGGCCGTCCTCGCCATGCGGGGGCTGCAGCTCCTCGCGCTCGCGTTCCTGAGCTACGTCACGATGCAGTGACAACCGGGGAGACCGAGCGAACTCGGGGACGACACGGAGCTTCAAGTACCATCCCGGGTGGAGGACCCGACACGCCTATGCCCGGTGACGCCCGACGCGAGTCCGTGACCGACGGGGCCGACGTTTCGACCGACGGCGCCGGGACGAGTGGCGACGCGGGCGGGGACGCGACCCGTGACGAGCCCTGGCGGGACGTGTTCGGCCACGACGAGCCGTACGACGACCAGGTCGACGGTATCGAGACGGCCATCGGGACCGCCGAGAGCGGCGGCTTCCTCGCGCTGGAGGGGGCCTGCGGCACCGGGAAGACCCACATCGCGCTCACCGCGGGCATCCAGCTGGTCCGGGACCCCGACACGAAGTACGAGCGCGTGTTCGCGCTGACGAGCGTCAAGCAGCAGCTCCGCCAGTTCGAGGCGGACCTGCGGATCATCAACGACGACCTCCCCGAGGACTGGCGGCCGGTGTCGGGCCTGACGCTGGTGGGGAAGGCCGACGTCTGCGCGTACAACGTCGCGGGGACGGGCGGCATCGACGACCGGAACGTGTACGAGCGGTGCGAGGGGCTACGCGAGCGGACGCGGGTGCTGGCCGACGAGACGAGTCCGGGCGGCCTGGCGAGCCGGGCGCGCTCCCAGCAGGTCGGGCTGGCCGACTCCGGCGACAGGGGCGGGCCGGACTACCTCGAGGCGGCGGGCGGGATGGCCCCCTACCCCGAGGGGACGCCCGAGGACGGCGACGTGGAGTACTGCCCGTTCTACGCGCAGTTCCTGGACGACCTGCCCGAGGACGGCGAGGTGTCGGAGGCGGTCCCCTTCGACTGGACGGAGACGGGCCACATCGACGCCCAGGAGCTGACGCGGCTGTCCGTCGACGCGGGGACCTGCCCCCACTCCGTCATGGGGGCGCTGTTGCCCGAGGTCGAGGTCGTCGTCGGGAACTACTACCACGCGTTCGACCCGACGACGGTGGAGACGTTCACCGGCGCCCTGCTCGACGAGGAGACGTTCGTGGTCTGCGACGAGGCCCACATGCTGGAGCCGCGGGTGCGGGACCTCCTCAGCGACGGCATCGCGGACGTCTCGCTGCGGGACGCCGAGTCCGAACTGGCGCAGGTGGTCCAGCCACTGACGATGACCGACGAGACCGGGCGGGAGACGGGACCCGTCGAGGAGATCCGCACCGAACTGGCCGACGCGACCGTCGACCTGGACGACCTCCAGCGGACCCGGCAGTTCCTGCGGGACCTCCGCGAGGAGCTCGGCCGGCGCGTGGAGGCGTACCTCGACCGCGAACACCGGGGTTGGCGGGCGACCCTCGACGACCTACCCGACGGCGAGATCCCCCTGCGCGACCCGGAGGAACCACGGACGGACGACCTGACGCGGTGGGCCGAGGACGAGGGCTACACGGAGCGGGACTGGGTGCGGGCCGAGAGCGCGTGTGCCGTGGCGGCCCGCATCCTGAACGCCGTCGAGGAGGAGGACGGAGGGGCGCGGAGCGCCCCGGGGGAGTCGAGCGGCGAGCGGAGCGAGCCGCGAGACAGCAAGCGGACCGCGCCCGCGGTCGGCCGTGCGCTGGGGGCGTGGTGCCGGGCGGGCCACCTCGACCACTTCCGGGAGATCGAGCTGGAGCGGACCTGGGACGAGGCCCAGCCGAACGACGCCTGGCGGCGGGCATACAACGCCCGGTTCACGCTCCACAACTGCCTGCCGGGCGACGTCATCGCCGAGCGGCTGGCGGAGTTCGGCGGCGGCGTGCTGATGAGCGCGACGCTGGAGCCGCTGGAGGCGTTCGCGGAGGTGACCGGGCTGAACCACCTCGAAGACGAGGCGGACCGGCCCGTCGTCGCCCGGAGCTACGGACTCGACTTCCCGGTCGAGAACCGCGAGTCGTTCGCCGTCGCGGCGCCACCGTTCACCTTCGAGAACCGTGGCACACCGGGCGAGGAGACGGAGGCCCGGCGCATCCACGCGGGAGCGCTCCGGGAGGTGGCGACCGTCCCGGGCAACGTCCTCGTCGGGATGCCCAACTACGCCGAGGCGGAGTGGGCCGCCGACCACCTCCGCGGCGCCGTCGACAAGCCGGTGTTGCTGGACGAGTCCTCCGCGGACGACGTGACGGAGGCGCTCAAGCGGGAGTTCTTCGACGGGCCGGGGAAGGTGCTCGTGACCTCGCTGCGCGGCACCCTGACGGAGGGCGTCGACTACCGGGGGGACCGGCTGGCGGCGGCCGTCGTCTGTGGCGTCCCGCTGATCAACACTGCCAGTGCCCGGACCCGGGCGCTGCGGACCGCATACGACCGGCGGTTCGGCGACGGCTTCGAGTACGCCCTGACGGTCCCGGCGGTCCGGAAGGCCCGGCAGGCCGTCGGCCGGGTCATCCGCGGCCCCGAGGAGGTCGGCGTCCGGGTGCTGCTGGACGAGCGCTACGCCCGCGATGTCTGGAACGGCGTCCGCGAGTATCTCGGCCCGGACCGCGAGGAGTTCCAGCCCGTCTCGCCGGATATGCTGTCGCTCGGCCTCGACCGGTTCCGGGAGCGGATGGGCGACTGACCGGCGGCGCCGGCCCCGTCGCAGACCCACGACACCGGCGGGCGGATCCGGGCGTGGACGGGCGATATCGGGGTGTACGTTTTTGTCCTCCCATCCGGAACCGGTGAGCGTGTCCCTCGCTCGCCGCCGCCGCCGGCTGCTCGCGGCGCTCGTCGTCGGGCTCCTGCTCCTCTGCGGGGTGGTCCTGTTCAGCGTGCTGCAGACGGTCTTCTTCGCCATCACGGTCGCGTACGTCCTCTACCCGTTCCAGCAGCGGCTCGTGAAGCGGGGGCTCCCGGCCTACTGGGCCAGCGCGGTCATCACCGGAGCCGCCTTCGGGGCCGTGCTCGTCGTTATCGGGGCGCTCGCGCTGGTGCTGTACAACCAGCGGGAGTCGCTGTTCACGCTGCTCCGGACCATCCCGGAGACGGTGCCGATACCGCTCGGCGAGTTCACCTACACCCTCGACACCACGACGGCCCTGGCGACCGTCCGAACCGCGTTGCAGCGGCTCGCCGTCGACTTCGCGACCGCGGCGCCGGTCATCGCGCTGAAGCTGTTCCTCTTCGCCATCCTGCTGTTCGGACTGCTGGTCCGGCCCCGCTCCGTGGGGCGGACCGCCTTCTCCGTGACGCCGCCGGCCTATCACGACGTGCTGGTGGCGCTCGACCGACGGGTCCGCCAGACGCTGTACGGCATCTACGTCCTCCAGGCCGCGACCGCCGCCGGCACGTTCGCGGTCGCCCTGGTCGTGTTCACGGCGCTCGGCTACAGCGCCTCGTTCACGCTGGCGGTCATCGCCGGGGTGCTCCAGTTCGTCCCCGTCGTCGGGCCGGGGGTGCTGGTGGCCGTGCTGGCGGGCGCCGACCTCATCGGCGGGCTGACGACACGGGCCCTGCTCGTGGCGGTCCTCGGGGCCGTGCTCATCGGACTCGCGCCGGACGCCACCATCCGGCCGCGGCTGGCGAGCCGGGCGGCCCACCTTCCGACCTCGCTGTACTTCATCGGCTTCACCGGCGGGCTGCTGACGGTCGGGGCCATCGGCTTCATCGCTGGACCGCTGGTGGTGGCGCTGCTGGCCGAGGCGGTCGACCTGCTCTCGGAGAGCGCGGAGGGGCAACAGACGCGGTTGAGCGCCGTCGGCGCGGCCGATGATATGGGTCAGGACCCGCGGCCGAGCGCCGTCGCGGGGGCGGACGACGACGCCCCGGACGACTGAGCGGGCCCTCAGCCGGTCTCCAGTTCGTTGCCCTCGGCTTCCCATTCGGTCAGCGACCCCTCGTAGAACGCCAGGTTCGGGAAGCCGAGATGTCGCAGGACGGTGTAGGTGTGGCTGATGCGGCGGGCGGTGTTGCAGTAGAGCAGCACCCGCTCGCCGGGGTGGATACCCCGGTCGGCGAGCAGCGTCCGGAGTTCATCGCCGGGGCGGACCCCGCGGGTGTCGGCGTCGACCAGCTCCTGCCAGTCCAGCCGCACCGCGCCGGGGATGTGGCCCTCCTCGTACTCCCACTCCTCGCGCGTGTCGACGATAACGGTCCCGGGGTCGTCGAGCGCGGCCTCGACGGTCGCCAGCGACACCAGCGGCCCCCGCTCCTCGTAGGTCGCGCGGTAGTCCGTCGACTCGATAGCCGTCGCCTCGCCCGTCGTCTCATGCTCGAGGGTGTACGCCGAGAAGTCACCGTCGAGCAGGTGGAGCCGGCCGGGGTCGTGGCCGTACAACTCGGCCGTGACGAGCAGGCGTGCGGCGAACACCCCGTTCGTGTCGTCGTACGCGACGATGCGGTCGTCGTTTGCGACGCCGGCCTCGCTCATGCGGTCGGCAAAGGCCCGCGACCCGGGGAGCATCCCGGCCTCGGCCTCGCCGTGTTCGGTCGCGCGGAACGCGTCGAACGGGACGTTCACCGCCCCGGGGACGTGTCCGATGCCGTCGAACTCCCAGGCATCGCGGACGTCGATGACGGCCACGTCCGGGTCCTCGCGGTGCGCGGCCAGCCACTCCGTCCCGACCAGGACCGGTACCTCGTCGTGGGCCATGCGCCCCTCGCGGAGCCAGTCGACCTCGGGCTCGTCCTCCAGGCTCACGGCGGTCGGGTCCGCGTCGTCGCCGTCGTCGGTCATACAGTCCCCTCCCAGCCGACCGGGCATCAACCCCGCGGGGACGGCGAACGGGGCCCGGGGTACTGGATAGCGGCCAAAATTGCTGTTTTCGTGGCGGCTATTCCGACTACAATTCGACCCGTCGCCCGGAAACGGGGTAGGGAGCGTCAACTGGTCGGCACGTGGAGGTTCGGCCGATACCGATAGGCGGTAATTCCTTCCGGTAACAGGCATGTGCGGTCGGTGCTGCCGGTGGTCGTACGGTTATCTCGCCGGTCCGTCTATGTGTGGATGAATCATGGTCGAAGATAGCTACGCGAAGGACGTACTCGTCTCCGCCGACTGGGTGGAGGCACGTCTCGATGAGTTCCAGAGCGACGACCCCGAGCATCGGCTCGTGGAGGTCGACGTTGACACCGACGCCTACGACGAGGGCCACGCCCCCGGCGCCATCGGGTTCAACTGGGAGACCCAGCTCCAGGACCAGACCGAGCGCGACATCCTCTCGAAGGCGGACTTCGAGGACCTCCTCGGCTCCCATGGCATCTCCGAGGACTCCACGGTCGTCCTCTACGGTGACAACTCCAACTGGTTCGCGGCCTACACCTACTGGCAGTTCAAATACTACGGCCACGACGACGTCCGCCTGATGGACGGTGGCCGCGACTACTGGCTCGAGAACGACTATCCGCTCACCGATGAGGCGCCCGACTTCTCCGCCGTCGACTACGAGGCGGGTGGTCCGTTCGAGACCATCCGGGCCTACCGTGACGACGTGGAGAACGCCATCGAGAAGGGCATCCCGCTGGTCGACGTCCGCTCGCCCGAGGAGTTCTCCGGCGAGATCCTCGCGCCCCCGGGACTGCAGGAGACCGCCCAGCGCGGCGGCCACATCCCCGGTGCCGAGAACATCTCATGGGCCGCGACCACCAACGACGACGGGACGTTCAAGTCCAAGGACGAGCTCGAGGAGCTGTACAACTCCGAGGGGATCGACGACTCGCAGTCGGTCGTCGCCTACTGCCGGATCGGCGAGCGCTCCTCCGTTGCCTGGTTCGCGCTTCACGAACTGCTGGGCTATGACGACTGTGTTAACTACGACGGCTCCTGGACCGAGTGGGGCAACCTCGTTGGCGCCCCGGTCGAGACGGGCCAGGCGGACGACTGAGTAGCTCGTCGCTACCACCCGTTCTCTC
This sequence comes from Haloglomus irregulare, assembly GCF_007421925.1. GTDB lineage: Archaea > Halobacteriota > Halobacteria > Halobacteriales > Haloarculaceae > Haloglomus > Haloglomus irregulare. The sequence goes on along the minus strand of NZ_QMDX01000003.1, from coordinate 183,015 downwards.
TTCTGCGACGGTCGACAGCTCCAGCTGGATCCCGGAAGGAGGGGTAGACGGGAACGGTGACCCGATATCACCGATCGACCGGGCCTATCATCGTGTAACGACGCCCGGAGAGCCGCTCACTCCCCGTCCGGCCGCGTGTACCACCAGGCCCAGAGGACGAGGACGCCCTGGAGCGGGAGGCGGGCCCACAGCATCCAGTCGGCGGGCTCGTAGGGCACCCCCTGGACCTCCACGTCCCGAACGGCCATGCTGATGTTCGCCGGGAAGACGGCCGTCAGAAGCCCGATGAGCCCCCAGGCGGAGAGCCGGCGGGTCCGCGGAACCACGACGCCGAGGCCGAGCAGTATCTCGGCGACCCCGGAGAGGTAGACGAGGGCCATCGGTCGGGGGAACTCCGGGGGGACGACATCCGCGAACGGTCGCGGCGCCACGAAGTGCATGACCCCCGCGACGACGAAGACGGCACCGAGCAGGTAGTTGAGCGGGCGCTTGTACGCGGCGGGTCGGCCGGCGGTGGCATCGGGCATCCGGCCGGCACGTCGATGCGCGGCTCAAAGAGCGTTCCTCTCCGGGGCGCGGGCGCGGCGGGGGAATCCGCGGGTTTCTTGCGTTCGTGCGGTCTGGAGCGGATATGAGTGAGTCGGCCGACTCCGCCCCGGGCACGGACGGCCACGCGGACGGCAACGTGCTGTTCGTGGTGCTTGACACGGTGCGGAAGGACCATCTGACGCCGTACGGGTACGAGCGCCCGACGACGCCCGCCCTGGAGCGCTTCGCCGAGGAGGCCCGCGTCTACGAGCACGCCGTCGCGCAGGCGCCGTGGACGCTGCCCGTCCACGCCTCCATGTTCACCGGTCGCTACCCGAGCGAGCACGCGGCCACCCAGGAGGACCCCTACCTGGCCGACGGGATCGGCACGCTGGCCGAGGCCGTCCGCGCGAGCGGTCGGGCGACGGCCTGCTACTCGTCGAACGCCTGGATAACGCCGTACACCCGTCTCACCGCGGGGTTCGACCGGCAGGACAACTTCTTCGAGGTGATGCCCGGCGACGTGCTCTCGGACACGCTGGCGGACCTCTGGCAGCGGGTCAACGACAGCGACCGGCTCCGGGCGGTCGCGGACCGGCTCGTCGAACTGGGCAACACCGCCCACGAGTACCTCGCGGGCGGCGAGGGGGCCGACACCAAGACGCCCGCGGTCATCGACCGGACCATCGATTTCGTCGACGACGCCGACGGCTGGTTCGCGTTCATCAACCTGATGGACGCCCATCTCCCCGTCTATCCCCCCGAGGAGTACGCCGCGGAGTTCGCGCCCGGCGTCGACGCGACCGCGGTCTGTCAGAACTCCAAGGAGTACAACGCCGGCGCGCGCGACATCAGCGAGGCGGAGTTCGACGACATCCGCGGGCTGTACGACGCCGAGATACGGCATATGGACGCCCAGCTGGAGCGGCTGTTCGACCACCTCAAGCGGACGGACCAGTGGGCGGACACGACGGTCATCGTCTGTGCGGACCACGGGGAGCTCCACGGCGAGCACGGGCTGTACGGCCACGAGTTCTGCATCTACGACCCCCTGGTCAACGTCCCGCTCATGGTGAGGTCGCCGGGGCTGGAGCCGGGCCGCGAGGCGGGGACCGTCGAACTGCTGGACCTCTACCACACGGTGCTCGACGCGGCCGGCGCGGTCGGTGCGGCGGGCACGCCGAGCCACGGCGGGGAGTCGTTCGACCCGACCCGGTCGCTCCTGCGCCCGGAGGCTCGGGCGTTCGAGGGCGGCGACTACGGCTTCGTCGAGTACCACCGGCCCGTGGTGGAGCTGAACCAGCTGGAGACGAAGGCGGCCGAGGCCGGCATCGAGCTGGACCGGGGCTCACGGTACTACTCCCGGATGCGGGCGGCCCGACGGCCGGACGGGAAGTACATCCGCAACGAGCGCATCGATGACGAGGGCTACCGGCTGGACACGGACCCGGACGAGGCCGAGCCGGTCGGGACCGACGATCCGGTGGTCGCCGAGACGGCGGCGGTCCTCCGCGAGTTCGAGGCGTCGGTCGGGGGCGAGTGGGACGACGTGGCCGACGACGACGTGCTGGCGGGGATGAGCGACGATGCCAGGGCCCGCCTGCAGGACCTGGGCTACATGGAGTAGCCGGGACCGCGGCGTCGGCGCCCGGCGGACCTGAACGAACCGACGCCCGCGAGGCCGGTTCGGCTCGACGACGCGGTCGGGATGGACCGGTTCGTCGACACCCACGACCACGCGCTGGTGGTCCGCTTCGGGAGCGGCGAGCCGGTCCGGCGGTTCGCCGACGGCTTCGTCGGCACCGAGACCGTACTGGCGTTCGTGGACCACCCCGGGGCGCGGCCTGGACCCCCGGCGGTGGCAGGATTCGGCGGCAGCGTAACGGATTTCCGACTCGCGTGTGAGCGGTTCGCACGATGTCGACACGGCGGACGACGGTTCGGGGGACGATCCGGGGGATGGGCGAGCAAGCGAACCCGGCCTTCGCGGCCGGCGCGGTGGCCGTCCCGGTGCTGGCGCTCGCGTACGCCGCCACCGTGGGGTCGGTCCAGCAGCACACCTACGTCCACGTGATGGCGGGGGTGCTGTGGAATACGGTTCCTCCCGTGCATACTGAAGATTGGGACATGAGGTCCTCACGAGCCTGAAACACCGAGTTCCGGAACGACAGAGGAGAATCTGATGTCTCGTGGTTATCGGATTGCCTCGTCGGTCCTCCGTGGCTGACGGCCATCGGCGCGATTGACACATCGGCGCGATGGAACTAGAAAGTGGTGGGACTCCGGGAGCTACGTGCCCGAGTCGATCCGGACAGCGCCCCGGTCGGCTCCGCGCAGTCGACGGGACCACTCGTCGGGATCGATCACACCGACCGTGCCGACGCGAACGGGTGTCTCGCGGTCGCCCAGTGCCTCGGTTCGGTCGCAAAGATCCCGGGTCGCACGGCGTCGGGCCGACGGCGAGAGGGATCGGTCGACCAGCACCAGGATCCCCTCTTCACCTCCCTCGCCGGCACGGTAGATCGTCGTCTCGTCGGGCCCGAACACGTCGCTGACGACTTCTCGGACAGTTTCATTGTCTACTTTGACAAACGCTGACATGGTTTTGAAAACGGTGTGGTGAGAGTTGACAGTTACGCCGGGAGTCCAGCGTGACGCCGAGGGCGCTGACTATGCTCTTCGACCGGCAGGTCGGCTCGGCCCGCGAGGAAGCACGCGAAGCACGGGAAGTCTCCACTTAGGTCGTGACACGTGCAGTCTGGGTGATGATGGACCCGGTCGGCAAGCGGTCGGTCGTCAGCGATACTGTCTTGTCGCTGCGTGGTTGAGTCGGTCATGGTTGTCTGAGTCCAGGCAACCGGCTCGGCTGTCTTCAGCAGCCGGGCGTTTTCAGTCCGTCACGCCCCGAGGAGCCGTGTCTGCCTTCATTCAGTGGTATAGTCCGACACACCATAAAGCTATCGGCATTTTGTCATGTTGCAATCCGGGCGACGACGGGACCACCGTCCGGGACGATCCGGGTGTCGACGGGCCTCATGGCTGACCTGACGGTGATCGCCGGTCGTCGGACCCAGTACTTTCGGTCGGCCGACGATGGTCACATATCGGCGAACAGAGGGGACGTGTCGGACGAGACACGGTCGTCGTCGGGTCGGACCGGACCGTCTATAGACGGGGTTTTATATATGCGCCCGACCGGGGCAGCGGATCCGCCGGACGGCTTACGCGCGAGAACTTTCGGTTTTCTCAACCTAGGAACGGGGTCTGAGTCGACTCGACTCCCGGGTCGCAGTCTACCCGTACCGAACTCGTACTTATGTCGAAGCGCCTGATTATCGTATATGTTGGAAGCAGCGGGTGAGTCCGATCCCGCGATTCGTCCGTCAGACCGGTCGATAGCCGTCGAACGGACTCAAAGGCTGTTCTCAATCTGTGCGCGCGCGAGTCGCAATGGTCGATACTGACAAGGAGCGGACCAAGATTGAAGTAGACACGTCAGTGAAAGAAACGTTGGATCGGATCCGCCGAGAACGAGCGCCGGACCTGGATCTCAGTTACAGGCAGATGCTCGCACGCCTCGTCACCGAGGAGGCGGACCGGATCGGCGTCGAGCACGATCTCCGGACCGACGAGTAGTGTCATTCGGCGCGAGCGAGAGACGGTATTGCGAAGGTCTGGAGGAACCACATGGACGTTTGTCGCGGAACGCGAGGGCCCGGCGACTGGCATCGCCGGGTCCCGGAGCCGGCCGGACGCCATGTCCGGTCAATTGTCGCGCGAGTGAGGCGTCCCGGGCGACCCGGACTGAGTCGCTATGTCGAGCAATGTCGAGGTCTTTACCGACCAGCGTGGATATACGAAGATCAAAGACCCAGAGTCTGGGAGCATCGTATATCTACATCACTTGAACGCGATTGTCGACCATAGCATCAAAGAGATAGCTCGGGACGACGTGGAGGTCCATCACGACCTCGGCTTCCCGAGCGACGCGGGAGTCCGTGTCGACGCGCCCGACACACTCACACCCGTTCATCGAACGATTCACCGCCGTTTACACGCCGACGACGACGCGTCGGTCGATCCCGGCGACGCGTTCACCAAGACGGCGCCCGTCTCCGGAGACTGACAACTCACCAGGGGACTATGAGTGTCGCGTCCGAACCACACAGTAAGTACTCAGCGTCTCGAAAACAAGAGGTTGAGGCCTCTTGACAGCAGTGATGGATGCGGATATAGTTAGCAGTCGGTCGATGGTAAGCCTTCCGTGTCAGTCGGTCGAAACACGGGTCGGCAGCGACGGCGCCGGCCTCGTCCGGGATCATTATCGACTGTCAACCGACCCGAACGCCGTCGTCGCCGACGAGCTACGAGGCGTCACGGTCGGCGACGCCGAAGACGCCTACATCGGCCGACGGCGCGGGGAGGCGAACGGACCCTACTCGTCAGGAACGATGCGGGAGCGCGCCCGGCGGACATACGGCAGAGTACTCGCCGTCGACCGGGAGGCGCGCAGTCGGTTGTCGAATCCAGTTGCCGGGTTGGTGACGCTGGTCCTCCGTCCGACGGGATCCATCGACCGCGATCCCGTCGAGGCCGTCGACAGCGTCCGGGCGGGGATGTCAGCCTGTTCCCGGCGGATCGTGGAGCGAGTCGGGAGAGACAACGTGGCCGTCGTCGGTGTCCGCGAGTTCGATTCCGACGGCCTGCCACACGCTCACCTCTACATTGTCGGCGACGGGGACCATGTCGACAGTCTGGATTTGAAGGCCGGAGTTGATGCCTTTGTCCGGTCAACCCCTGGGACCGTCGCCGACGATCACGGCTTTCAGGAGGCCGTTCGCTGGGATCCGGATCCGGAGCGGACCGCCCGAAAGTCGACGGGAGACGACGACGAGTATGGTGCCGTCCATCCATTCGCTCGGTACTGCGCGACGGGGCTCCCGCATCTAGAAAAGCCGGGGGAGCTTGCGTCACACCGTATCCGACAGGGAGCGATGGAGTGGGCGTCAGGCTCATCGGCGACGTTGTTTTCTGGCGTCGCCCGGGACGCGAGTGTCGGGCCGGAACACGGAGAAGAGCCGGATGAGCCGGACGATGATGAATCCAGTCAACGGGAAGACGACGGATTCGTTGAACCGAGTGTTCCTGACACGATGTCAAATCTCGACCGGCGAGCTTGTCTTGTCTGCAGGCGTGCGGTCTGGGTTGGTCGTCGTTGCTGCCCATCGTGCCGATCCACCCTCGGTCTGGACTCGAAGCTCGGGCGTCTGGGCGCTCTCGATCAGGCCGTACGCCCAGCCCGTGACCTCGCCATCGGGACTGACGAATGGTCCGTTTCCAGCACCGGGAGTCGGGTAGAGTGGCAGCGTACGGTCGTACGTGACGACTCGCTCGTGGGCGCTTTGGAACTCAAGATCCGGTAGTACAGCGCCCTCATCGTCCCCGTAGACACGGATGTCGTTCACTCCGGCGATGTAGATTTTGTCCGGGTCCTTCTTTATCGTGCCATAATTCTGGGTATTGAACGCTGGGCCTTCATGCTCGTCGATATCGGAGTTCGTGATCGAGAGCCGGAACAGCGCAAGTTTCGCTCCACTGGGTGCTTCCCACTGCTCGCTCGTACGTCCCGCGATGAAGGTCGCTGCCTGGGTCGTGGCGAAATCAGTTATCGTTATCTCAAGCGGACCAATCGTCGCCGTCTCGCCGACCGAGCGGGGACCCTCCGGCGTGGTAGACGAGATCGGGTCACTGATGAACGGAGGTAGGTTGTCGGTCGCGAACGCCCAGCCTCCGACTCCACCAGCTCCCAGCAGTCCAAGTCCACCCAGAAGTTCCCGACGGCCGACCATACCGTCCAGACCGTCTGTCCGCACAAAGTAGTTATTCCTTGCTCGGCGTCACTCCCAGTCCAGTCGAGATGAGTCCGGAAACTTGGGTAAGCCGGACGATGTCGGGTCCGCTGAACCGGTCGAAATCGAGGGGCTGAGTGTGGGCCGACCGTGCCGACTCGACAAGTATTCTACCCCGGTCTGTCGCATGTCGATTCTCGATCTGCCTGATGATGTGGTGGACACGACCGACCGTGTGGCAGTCGTCGTAGTTGACGCATTGCGATTCGATGAGTCCGACCCGTTCCGCGAGATCTATCCAGACGGTCGCTGGTTCCGGTCCGTCGCTCCGTCGACCACGACACCGCAGTCCGTGACGAGCATATTCACTGGCGACCGACCCGAGACGCACGGCGTCGACGGAACCGGCATGTCCGCCAGCAGTCGGACGTTGCTGTCGGCGACGGACAGTGTCTCACTGTCTCACGGCACGGCGTTGCGGATCGGAGGACGGATCCTGACGGCACTGCTGTCAAACGAACAAGCGACGCTGGGATTCCATAACTTGATACTGGAGCTACGACGACCGGGCGCACGAGTCGAGAGCGACGGTGAAGACTGGATGCCGTCCACCGAGTTGGATCCACAAGCCGACGCCGATCCGGCAGTCGTCGGCGACCACGATCTCGCCTTCGTCCACGACATGATCGTGCACAACTGCGCGCCGATGGTGTCCGCACCGGCCGACTGGCTGCCGTCGTGGGATCCGAACGACGAGCCACGAGCGGACTACCGAACAGCAGTCCGTCTGTCGAGAAGCGCGCATCGGATCTTCCTCGATCGACTGCGGGACATCGGCGTCTTCGAGGACACGCTGTTCATCGTCGTCGCCGATCATGGCGAGTCGCTAACGACTCCGCACGACGGTCCGCCGGGACACGACGGAACCGTCCCGGCCGACAGCGTCGCACGTGTTCCCGTGGAGCTCTGTCACACGGCCGTCGACGGGACCCGCGTCGACACAGACATGAATCCACGGCTGCTCGATGTGACACCGACCATTCTCGGGATCATGAAACACGCCGGGCTCCAGTTGTCAATATTTTTCTCCTGTCTTATCCTCCCACTGTCGCACTATCGCTTGTCGAGCTTTGTTCATCGAGTCGGACTGACCGATGTTGTCGGTGTACCCGTCTATCGCCTTGATAATCAGCCCCAGTTCATCCGTGGTTAGTTCTGAAACCGTATCCACTGTCTCGAACCTTCTTTTGATGTCATTGACCGCTTGGCTGCGATCAGACACCGTCTCATACCAGGCCAGAGCTTCCTGCACAGCATAATTCATTTTATCGGCTTGCTCATCTCGAACTCCCTGGCTCCCGCTTGACAGAACCTCTTCGTCGGCACGTACTCCCTCCATGCCCCGCTGAACGCCATCGGCGATTACCTTGTACACTGAACCGATAACAGCAGCGTAAACTATTGTTATCGCAACAAGTACACTCAGCCCCGCCAACGCGTCTCCTGCGTTTATTCCGACTACAATGATTACTGCGACCGAGAGTGCGATTGTAATTCCAAAAGCTATTAACGAGAATCCGTAGCGAACTGCCTCAGATGTCGTGACTCGTGCCATGGATATTAATTGAAATCATCTGAAGTAGTTCTGATGGATAGAGTAACCGCTGTTTCCTGCAGGTATTCCCGTCTCTGTTCCATTTTTCTCCCTCCGCCATCTGGTTGTGGTTCCGTTCGAGAACCTGCTGCGACACGTCACAGCGATCCGAGATTACAGTCGGTTCAGTACCCTCCCTGCGGTACTCTGTGAGCCGTCCCGGCCGACGGCGTCACACGGTTCCCGTGGGACTCTGTCACACGGCCGTCGACGGGATCCGCGTCGACACCGACGCGAATCCACGGCTGCTCGACGTGGCGCCGACCATCGTCGGGATCATGCGCGACGCCGGTCTCGGAATCGACGGCGGGATCGGCGAGACCGATGGCGTCGATCTACGGGCGCATGACGGCCCACTGACAGGAGTGTGTCGGCAGTCGTACGCGAGCCCTCTTCGGGAGCCGGACGAGACTGTGAAGGCCGTTGTCCGGTCTGACGGGCTCGATCTCCGACCGGCGGAGTGACCACGCTCGCTCTTCCTCAGGTTGGGTTTCGGGAGTCGGCTCGATCCGAAACGGAGGGATCAGCCGATGAGGTTGTCCCGATGTCGCTCGTACTTTTCCTTCGCGTCGGCTCGATCGTAGACTTGTTTCAAGGTCGGGACGGAGGTGCCAACCCGATGCGACAGCGACTCCGGAGTCAGATTCGTGTCGGGATCAGACATCCGGTTGAACGCGTGAGTGATGGCACCGTGGCGCACGGCGTGGGGACCGCGCGAGTTTTCGCATTTGGACGCTACCTTGCGACTCAACCGTCCCTCCCGATCCCGGCAGAACGAACAGTAGCACTCTTCAGCGTACGTCGCCGGCGACGTAACCCAGCAGATCTCCCGGTACAGCGGAGATCCGTGTCCGTTCGCCGACTTCATCCGGGCCGACTGCTTCGTCTGTAGCAACCCGCGGAGGCCGAACTGGTCGGATTCGTCGGCTCGACCTCGCTCCTCCCGATAGGACTGGATCGCGTTGAACGTCTCCGAGCGGAGCGGGATATACCGATCGTCCGGCTCGCTATCGCCTCGCTTCTTCAGTGGTAGTCCGTCGCTGTCGGGTCCACCCAACTCGGGACGGTTCCGAAGCCGGAGGTGGTGTCCGTCGATGTCGTGCGGGCAGTCGCAGTGTTGGGCGTTGCCATCATAGTGTAGATGCCCGTCGTCGAGAGCTAGACAAGCAGACTTCCGGAGCCCGAGCCGGAAGGTCAGGATGAAGGCGACGTGTTCTCGGGTGCCTTTCCGCTCGCTCTCCAGCCACTCCATGATTTCGACACCACGGTCGGCATCGAGATACTCGTCACGCTGGAGATCCTCGGACGAGAGGTCCGGGTACAACTGCTGCCAGTCGTCGCCGTCGATCTCGTCGGTGACGTAGTCGCGGACCTGGCACCAGTCGATGAACTGCTTGGTGTTTTCCATGTTGCCATTGACCGTCACATCGTCTCCGGGGATGTAGGACTTGTAGGACGCGATGTCAGAGGTTCCGATATCGGAGAGGTGGTCATTCGGCGACTGACGGAACCACGATCGGAACGTGTCCCATGACTTGCGGTGATCCCGTTCGGAGCTGGATCGGTAGCCGGCATCGTCAAGGAAGTCATGGAATACGTCATCGTCCGGTCGTTGGGGCTCCAGATCCTCGCCGAGTTCGTCACGAACGGTCCCGGATACTCTGTCGGCTACTTTGTCCGCTACGGCGTCTACGACCCCTTCATTGAGGTCGTCAAGTGAGTCGCTTTCGTTGTCTGTACGAGTCTCGCTGTCGGGTTCAGTTGACATTGCGACGTAGCTCCGCGCCGACACCCGCCGGCCGGCCGGAGGACCAGGCACCGCCCCGGTCTATCGGAACTGGGGTCGGGAGACATATAACCACGTGGGAAGATTCGCCCCCATTTGTACCGGAATCATAGTATTTCAGGCTTGCCCAAACTATTTGTAGGGGAATCGCGATATGCCACAGGACGGCGGGGGTGCTGTGGACGGGTATCGACCTGTTCATGGCCGCGGTCCTGGGACCGGTCCTGGGTGGTCTGGACCCCGAGGCACGGGCCGACGTGTTCCGGCGGTTCACGCCGAAGATGACCTTCCTGATGCCGGTACTGGCCCTGGTGACCATCGTCGGCGGCATCACCCTGGCGCTGCGGCTGGGCTACTTCCCGAACGCCGACCCGTGGCTAGCGCTGCTGAACGTCGCCATCGTCGTGCCCGCCCTGCTGCTCATCGGGCACCAGTTCCGGGCGTTCGGCGACCGGCGCTGGCAGGCCGTCTTCGGGGTCGCCACGGCCGGGAGCGTCGCCTACCTCGCCACCACGCTCCCCGCGTTCGCCATGACGACGCCGGTCGTCGCGGTGTCGCTGGCTATCATCGTCGTGCTGAGCGTGCTCGGCTTCGGCGTCCTGCTGCCGGGGGAGGTGCTGATGTACAGGGAGATGACCTCGCCGGAGCCGGACACGGAGCGGATCGGCGCCATCGGGCTGCGCAACGCGAAGCTGGCGGGTGTCCAGGGTCTGTTCCAGTTGAGTATCATCGTCGTGATGGTGTACATGCGCTGGGGCGGGTTCTGAGCCGGGCCGGTCACTCCTCGGGCGACCGCCACCGCAGGTCCGGCGTCCACACCGCCGCGGCGGGACCGGGCGCTCCCGTCCGCCACCGGACCCACAGCGCGATGGCCGCGGTCCCGACGAGGATGGCGGCGACGCCCAGCAACCCCGCCTCCGGGCCGAACGGGCCACCGGTGACGAGGTCGGGCCCCGTCTCCCGGGTTTCGACGACCGCCACGCCCAGCCGGAGCCCGCTGACGGGGAAGCCGAACAGCACGCCCTGCGCGTAGTTCCAGGTGAAGTGCAGGCCGAGCGGGATGGCCAACTCGCCCGTGAGCGCGTAGCCCGCGGCCAGGAAGAGGCCCGCGAGACCGATGGTGGCCGTGCTGGCGGCGGTGGCGCTCGGGTTGCCGGCGTGCAGCAGGCCGAACAGTGCCGACGTGGCGAGCACCGCGCCCCCGAGCGCGACGGAACCGCCGACGGGGCCGACCCGGAGCCCCTCGGCGAGGTTCGTCAGGAGATAGCCCCGGACGGCGAGCTCCTCGGCGACAGAGACGGCGGCGAAGAGGACCAGATAGCCGGCGGCGAGCCCGACCGCGGAGGCGCCGGCGGCCGTGACGACGAGGCCGGTCACCCGGAACCAGGCCGCGCCGACGCCGACGAGGAAGACCCCCGTTATCAGCGCCAGACCGAGCGCCGCGCCGAAGGCACAGTCGAGCCACCAGTCGCGGTCGAGGTGGAGGCCGAAGTCCGCCAGCCGGCGACGGTCGATGGCGACCCCGGCGATGGCGACGACCGCCGTCACGCCGACGGCCGCGAGTACCGCACCTGCGACCTGCAGGACCGGCCCGGAGTCGATGCCCGGGAGGGGACCGCCCGACCCGCCGCCTGCGATGAGGCCGACGCCGAGGGCCGCGATCCCGGAGAGCAGGGCGGCGACAACGGCGGTCAGGACGAGTCGGAGGGGGAGCCGCGGCCGCCGCGCCGCGCGGTTCCAGACGACGCTGATGACGGTGGCGACGGCGCGGCTCAGCGGCGCGGGAAGCACGGTCGGATTGAGGCGTGGGGCCCGGAAGAGTGTCCGGGACTCAGGCGCCCTCGACCAGCCGCTCGATCTGCTCCGGCGGGACGGCACCGCGGGCCGCGTAGCCGTCGGAGGCGAACGTCGGGACGCCCGTCACGCCGGCGCCGTGGGCCGCCTCGAACGCGTCGTGCAGCTCCGCGCGCAGCGCCTCGTCGGCCAGCGCCTCGCCCACGGTCTCGGGGTCGAGGCCGGCGTCCGCGGCGATATCGGTCAGCACGGCCTCGTCGCCGATATCGCGGCCGTCCTCCCAGAGCGCGGCCAGCAGCGCCTCGTCGAACGCGAGCCACGTCTCGTACGGGTCGGCCTGCTGCACGCGGTAGGAGACGACCTGCGCGGGCAGGGAGTCGACCTCCGTCGCGATCTCCAGGGTCATCTCGACGTCGTAGCGCTCCTGTAGCCGGCGGACGTTCTCGCGGGCCTGCTCGAAGTACGACTCGTCCTTCCCGTCGTCGACCGAGTGGTCGATGGAGCCGTCGGGGCGGCGCTTGTTCGACCGGAGGTCGAACGGGTGCCAGTCGATCGCCAGGGGCTCCTCGCGCGTCGCCTGGTAGCGGCGGAGCGACTCGCGGCCGAGATAGCAGAACGGGCAGACGTAGTCCGAGTAGACGGTGATCTCGTCGGGCATACCATCACGGAACGGGGCGGGACACAAGAGTCCGGAGGGTCGGTGGCGCCGTCATGCACGACCACGGGTGGAGGTTCCGCGGACGGCGCGACCGCCGGGCGTCGGCGGGCATCGACGGGCACGACCGCGCCCGCAACGGGCGGTCCGATACGCTGGGCCGGGCGTCGGGGACGCACCACGAGCCGTTCCGCGGGCCGTGCAGGCCGGCGCCACGGCACGGAAGGGATACGCTCTCACGACGCCTCCCGGTGGCATGGAGGTCACCCCGTTCGGGATTCACCTGCACGACGAGGGGGGCGGGAACGACGGGCGCGGGGTCGAGACATCGCGTCGGGGCAGCCGCGGCGGCTGGATGGCACTCGCGGCGCTTGTCCCGGTCGCGGCCGTCGTGGCGGTCCTGGTAGGCCGGCGGGTCCGCGCCCGCCGGGCCGAGCGGGGGCCGTCGAGTACACCAACGCCATCGGCGAGTCCGAGTGGCCCTATAACCGGCGTATACGGTTCGTTGTGCGTAAGAATTCTCCGTTCGAGTCGAAACGGCATATCTCACCACCTGTTTCACCGATAGTGATATACTCCGGGTCGTGTTCGGACTGTTGCCGTCGGTGCTCGGACCGAGGGGTCGGGACAGGGTTAACCACGTCTCGGACCGAACTGACGGGTGATGACCGGTGACGAGGGGGCGCCCGCCATCCACACCGACGGGCTCGCCAGGCATTACGGCGACGTGACCGCGCTGGACGAGCTCTCGCTGACCGTCCCGCGAGGGGAGCTGTACGGGTTCCTGGGGCCGAACGGGGCCGGTAAGTCGACGACTATCAACATCCTGACCGGGCAGCTGGTGCCCGACGAGGGGTCGGCGCGGGTGGTCGGTATCGACCCGGTCGCCGAGCCCGTCCGGGCCAGGGGTGCGGTCGGTATCCTCCCGGAGAACGGCCGGCCGCCGTCCTTCCTCACGGTGCGGGAGTACTTCGACTTCGTCGCGGCGACGCGGAATCTGGACGACAGCGCCGTCGGGCCGCGCGTGGACGCCTGGGCCGACCGGCTGGAGTTCGAGCACAAGCTCGACACGCTGTGCACGGACCTCTCGCAGGGGGAGCGCCAGAAGGTGCTCATCACGCAGGCGTTCCTCCACGAGCCCGACGTCGTGTTCATCGACGAGCCGCTGACGAACCTCGACCCCATCATGCAGGAGCGGACCAAGCGGTTCTTCCGGGAGTACCGTGCGGACGGGAACACGCTGTTCCTGTCGACCCATTTCATCGGGACCGCCGAGGAGGTCTGCACGAGGGTCGGCATCATCAACCGCGGCCGGCTGCTCGCCGAACTCGACCCCCGGGAACTGGACGAGCAGGAGAGCCTGCTTGACCGGTTCTTCGCGGCCGTCGACGCCGACTCGACGGCGGGCGCCGAGGTCGGGGCCGGGCTGGCGACCGACGCCGCCGACCCCGCCGCGACCGCCGAGGAGGGGGGTGTCGAGGCCGAGACGGACGGGGGAGCGACGGGGGACCGGTAGATGGGCGTCCCGTACCGCTACCTGTTCGACCGGATGGTCCGGGAGGAGTGGCGGCTCCACACGGAGCTGTTCGGCGGCAAGCGGTTCGCCAGCTTCCCGCTGTTCGTCGCGCTCGTCGCGGCCGGGACGGCGACGTTCTTCGCGCTCGGGAACGCCGACGCAGACACCCTGCTCGGTGGGCTCCACCTCGTCGTCGCGCTGCTGGGACTCCAGGTCGGCACCGTCGGGCTCGTCGGTCGCGACGCGCTGGAGGACCTGCTCGGGGACACGACGCTCCTGCTGTACGCCGCCCGCACGCTTCCCGTCTCCTTCCGCCGGCTGATGGTCGCGTTCGTCTTCAAGGACGTGCTCTACTACGCGGTGCTGTTCATCCTGCCGCTGGCGGTGGGCGTGGCGCCGCTGGCGTACTTCGGGCTAGTGCCGTGGACCACCGTGCCGCTGGTCTTCGTCACCGCGGGCGGGATGTTCACGCTCGGCGTGGCGCTGTCGCTGTTCCTCGTCGGGGTCTACACCCGTTCGCGGCTCGCCGCGCTGGCGGTCACGGCCGTCGTCGTCGCCGGGCTGGTGCTCCGCGGTGCCGCCGTCGTGAGCGTGACGCCGTACCAGCTCGTCTCGCGGGTGACCCCCGCCGCCGTCCTCGGGAGCCTCCTGCTGCCGGTCGCCTTCACGGCGGCGGGCATCGCGCTGTTCGAGTTCGACCGGCGCACGCCCGCCCGGACCGCGCGTGACCGGTTCCGCTTCCTCCACGCCCGGCTGGGCGGTCTGGACCGCCAGGGCGCGCTCTCGAAGTCGCTGCTGGACGTGGCCCGCTCCTCGGGGGGGCTGTGGAAGGTCGTCTTCTCGCAGGGGCTGGTCTTCGGGGTGTTGGCGGTACTCCTGGCCTATCTCCCGGACGTGGTGCCGGTCCGGCCCCAGCCCGGGCTGACGGTCGCGACCATCCTCGCGCTGGGGACGTTCACCACGTACAACTGGCTCTGCCAGTTCGACGACGAGCAGTTCTACCTCCGGTATCCCGTCTCCCTGCCGACGGTCTTCCGGGCGAAGCTGGTCGGGTTCGGGCTGCTCGCGCTCCCGGTCGGGCTGGCGTATCTCGTGCTGGGCGGGGTCGTCTTCGGCTACGACACCGCCCTGGTCGGGCTGGCGGTCTTCCCGCCGCTCGCGATGTGCGTCTTCGGCGTCACCGCGTACGCGGCCGGGCTGGAACCGACGGAGCTCCTGTTCGACACCCCGACCTTCGCGCTGTTCACGCTCGCGATGATGGCCGTCCTCATGCCGCTGGTCATCCTCGCCATCGCGTACCCGCTCTACCCGGCGTGGCAGGCCGGCGGCGTCGCGGTCACCATTGGCCTCCTAGCGGGGCTCGTCGGTGTGGGCCTCTATACGCGGGCCGCACCGCGCTGGGAGCGGAAGGCGCTCTCCGGGACGGACTGACTCCACGCACCGTCCGCCCTCGTTGGAATCTCCGGGCGGTAACAGGTCTCAGCGGGCCTGCTGAATACAGGGCACGTATCGGGCACGGACGAGTCGGTTGGCAGGTGGTAGGGACGATGGGGTGTGTATGCCGCGCAAAGAAGTTGAGATCGGACAATCCGCGAATACACGCATGGTCTGGTTGCCGGTATCGCGAATCGATACTGCGCTCGCTGTATTCGCTCCTGCTCTGTTAGCTCCGGAGGCGTACGACTGGTACTACTACACGCACCGCTGTACACCGTCCTCGCAGTTCGCCGACGCTGTCTGTACACGTTCCCATCCCCGTTGTTCGTCGTCGGAGTAGTGGGTCTGCTTGTCCTGTGCTTTCGGTTCGCCGTTGACTCGCTCGCCGACTGATGCAGCTCGCTGTGGGTCTACCCTCTGTATCCAGCAAACCACATCTGTCGGCTCTCGGATGTTCCAACAGGGTCCTTCGTCCGGGGTCTCGGCCCCAGTCCCGTCGACCACCATCGCTATAGTCGTCACGCCCCCAGCCGCGCACATGAGCACGCGACGCCCAGCACCCGTCGAGCGGCCGGTGGTCCTCACGATCGCCGGCTCGGATTCGGGCGGCGGCGCCGGCATCCAGGCCGACCTGAAGACGATCGAGGCCTGCGGCGGCTTCGGCACCGCCGCCGTGACAGCGGTCACCGCGCAGAACACGACCGGCGTCCACGGCACCCACGTCCTGCCGGTCGAGGAGGTGGAGGCGCAACTGGACGCCGTCATCACGGATTTCGACGTGGCCGCGGTGAAGACGGGGATGCTCGCGACCGCCGAGATGGTCGAGACGGTCACGCGGTACGTTGCCGGCCTGGACTGTCCGGTCGTCGTCGACCCGGTGATGGTCGCCGCCTCGGGCGACCGCCTGCTGGACGAGGACGCCGAGGACGCCTACGAGGCCCTCATCGGCGAGGCGACGCTCGTGACGCCGAACGCCGACGAGGCCGAGGTCCTGACGGACGTGGATGTCGAGGACGAAGCCGGCGCACGGCTCGCCGGCCAGCGCCTGCTGACCTGGGGCGCGGAGGGGGCTCTCGTCAAGGGCGGCCACATCCCCGGCGACGAGGTGCTCGACACCCTGGTGACGGCGGACTACATCGAGGCCGCACGCCACCCGCGCGTCGACACCGAGGCGACACACGGCTCGGGGTGTGCGCTCTCCTCGGCCATCGCGACCCATCTCGCGAGCGACGAGCCGCTGAAGGAGGCCGTCGGCTTCGGCATCGACCTGCTGGAGCGGGCTGTCCGGCATCACCACGACGTGGGCGAGGGGCCAGGCGCCGTCCACCACCTCGTGGAGGCGCGCAACGCGGCCGCCCGCGAGCCGACGGCCGAGCGCGTGCAGGACGTGGTGGACTGGTTCGTCGAGCGCGACGTGTCGGCGGTCGTCCCGGAGGTCGGGATGAACGTCGTCGGGGCGACGCCGTACGCCGAGGCACCCGAGGAGTGTGCCGCCGTCGAAGGGCGGGTCACCCGGACGCTGTCGGGCATCCAGCCGAACCGGGGGGTGCGGTTCGGCGCGTCCAGCCACGTCGCCCGCTTCCTGCTCGCCGCCCGCGAGTACGACCCCGCCCTGCGCTGGGCGGTCAACTGCCGGTTCGCCGACGACGTGGAGACCGCGCTGGAGGGGCTCGACGGCCACATCGCGGAGTACGACCGCGACGCACAGCCGGAGGACGTGGCCGAGGTCGAGGCGTCGACGATGGGGTGGGGCGCGCGGCAGGCCTTCGGCGGCGACGGGGAGCGTCCCGTCGTGGTGCTGGACCGCGGGGCCCACGGGAAGGAGCCGATGGCGAAGTTCGTCGGCGAGGACGCGCGGCAGGTGGCCGAGCGGGTCGTGAGCGTCGTGGAGACGCTGGAGACGAGCGAGGAGTAGTGTCCCCGGCCGCCGGGCGGACGCGCGGGAATCGAGCGTGGGTAACTTCTGACACCCGTCCGTATCCGCCGGGCGTGTCCGACTTCACCGAACCGGCGATTGGCCGGCGCGCGGAAGCGACGGCGTATCGGTTCCTGGATACACTCTCCTACGTCCGGGTCCCCGGAAGCGCGACGGACGACCGGGTGTCCGTCGTCGAGATGCACCTGCGGGCGGGCCATGCACCACCGATGCACGTACACGACGGCGCGGACGAGACGATCCACGTGCTGGACGGGGGGGTGACGGTCCACACGGCGGACGATGCCCGCTCGCTGACTGCGGGGGACTCGGTGGTCCTCCCGCGAGGGGAGGAGCACAGTCTCGTCGCGGACGAGCAGTCGGTGATCCTCGCCTCGACCGCACCCGCCGGGTTCGGTGAGTTCGTGACCGCTGTCGGGGAGCCGACGGAGGAGGGAACGGTCCCGACGACGCCGCCGTCCGAGGACGCCATCGGTCAGGTGAACGCGCTCGCGGGAGACCACGGAATCGAAATCGTCGGGCCGCCACCGGCCGCCCGTGACGGCCGCCGGTCGACACACCTGACCGGCCAGAAGGAGCGGGCGCGACCACGGGGCGCGGGGTCTTGAGACGACTCGGGTCCCGGGGTCAGTCCGCGCTCGCGGCGCCGGCCACCAGTTCCGCCGGCGGGCCACCGGGCAGCTCGTCGCGGTCGTGGTCGGCCTCGAAGTCGAGGTCCGGACCGGCGGCGACGAACGCGGTCGGGTTGATATCGGTGTGGGTCGTGTAGTAGTGCTCCTTGATGTGGGCCATGTTCACCGTCTCGGCGATGCCCGGCGTCGTGTAGACGTCCCGGACGTACGGCCAGAGGTTGTCGTACTGGCTGATGAGCCGCCTGTTGCACTTGAAGTGGGTGTGGTAGACCTGGTCGAAGCGGACGAGGGTGGCGAACATCCTGAGGTCCGCCAGGGTGAGGCGCTCCCCGTCGGCCGCGAGATAGCGCTGGTCGGCCAGCACGTCGTCCCAGTGGCCGAGCGCGTCGAACAGCTCCGTGACGGCGGTCTCGTAGGCCTCCTGCGTGCCCGCGAAGCCGGCACGGTAGACGCCGTTGTTGATGGGGTCGTAGATGGCGTCGACGACCGCGTCCACCTCCTCGCGGATGTCCGCGGGGTAGAGGTCGGCGCCGTTGCCGACCTCCCGCATCTCGGTCGCCAGGGTCTCCATGATCTCGATCGACTCGTTGTTGACGATGGTGTCCGTCTCGGTGTCCCAGAGGACGGGCACCGTCACGCGCCCGGTGTAGTCCGGGTCGGCCTCGACGTAGGCCTCGCCGAGGTAGTCGAAGCCGTTGACGCTGTCGACCGTGCAGTCGTCCTCCTCGGGGGTGAACTGCCAGCCGCGCTCGTCACGGTACGGGTCGACGATGTCCATCGTGATGGCGTCCTCCAGCCCCATGAGCGAGCGGACCATCGCCGCGCCGTGGGCCCAGGGGCAGGCCCGCGAGACGTAGAGGTGGTAGCGGCCGGCCTCGGCGGGGAACTCGCCGCCGAGCGCGTCCCGGAAACTGGTCGAGTCGCGGTCGAACTCCCCGTCGTCGTCGTTCATCTCGTAGGCATCGGTGCGCCACTCTCCGTCGACGTACATGTTGACCATGGTATTCCAACCTACGTGGCCCGGACATATCAGCGTCACCGTGACACGGGTGTCACCACGTGCGCCGGCCGAAACCCGCGGCCTGCGGTGAACGCCGGGGCGACGGGGACGGCGGGGGGACTCACGGGTCGTGGTCGCCGATAGCTTCAAGACCATGTGTGTGTTTGTCACACAATGCCATGGGAGACACGAAGAGAGGTCGCGAGCGAAAGGGAGCCGTCAAACGCGAACAGCGGCGGAAACGGGAGGTCCGGCGAGCGCTCGAACACCAGGACGAGGAGGTCGACTTCGACGAGCTGTACGAGAACGAGGAGCTCGAGCTGTAGCGGGCGTCGCCCGCGTCTTCCGCCGGCCCGCCGCACGCACAGCGGCGGCCGCCTCGCTCAGTCGAACGAGACCGCGTGGAGCCGGCCGTCACCGTACGGGACGAGCACCTCCTCCCGGCCGTCGTCGTCGACGTCCGCGGCGACGGGCGGCGTGTAGAGCGCGCGGTCGCCGCCACGGTCGAACGTCGCGCGGACGGTCCCGTCGCCGGCGAGGACGCCGACGGTACCGTCACCGGTGGCCGCCACGAGTTCGGGACCGCCGTCGCCGTCGACATCGGCGGCGACCGCGGACGGGACCGACCGGAGTGAAGCCCCCGAGAGCCGGTCGCTGGTCCACTCGACCGCGCCGGTGGAGCCGTTCAGCGCCCGGACCCTGGCGTTGGCCCCCGTGACGTACACCTCGACGGCCCCGTCGTCGTCGCCGTCGAGCGCGGGGCCGACCGCCGCGGGACTGCCCGCGTCGGCGAAGCGCCACTCCGTCTCGCCGGTGGCGCCGTCCAGGGCGACGGTTGCCCCCTCGGCGGTCGTGGCGATGAACTCGACCGCGGGGTCGTCGTCGACGTCCGCGGCGGTGGCCCAGACGACCGCGTCGCCGGTGCCGGTGCCGAGGCTGCGGGTCCACTCGCGAGTGCCCCCGCCGGCGAACGCGACCACGCGGCCGTCGCCGAGTCCGACGACGAGTTCGGTGCGTCCGTCGGCGTCGACGTCCGCGACGACCGGGTCGACGAAGGTGTACGCGTCCAGCGAGCGCCGCCAGACCACCCCGTCCGGGCGGACGACGAACAGTTCCCCGCGGGCGTCCTGGGTGACGAGTTCCGGCGCCGCGTCGCCGGCGAGGTCCGCGACGACCGGCCGGGTGTAGCCGTAGTCCGTGAGCGAGACGGCGAACCGGCGCTCGCCGGTGCGGGCGTCGTAGGCGACCGTCTCGGACTCCGTCGTCGAGACGATGACCTCCGGGGTCGCGTCGCCAACGAAGTCCGCCACCGCCGGGTCCGCGACGGCGTGGATGGTGCAGTGCTCGGGCGGAACCGGCGCGGCCCAGCGCTCGCCGCCGCCCCCGTTCAGCGCGAGCAGGCGGCAGCCCTCCCGGTCGCCGCGCCCCCCGAGCGGATGGGCGACGACCGTTCCGTCGAGCCCCTCCGTCCCGGGGAGCCGCCCGACGCCCGGGGAGTGGTGGTTGCCCAGGATCTCGGAGTCGCCCGCGACCCAGTCCACGCTCGCCTCGAGGTCGTCACCGTCGCCACCGCCGTCACCGCCGAGGCCGGCCGGCAGCGTACAGCCGGCGAGGACGAGGAGGGCGGCGAGCGCGAGCGTCGAAAGCGCGTCGAGCCCCGAACCGGGGCGGAGTCGCATACCCGTGGGTCGGCACGGCACGGGCAAACCGCTGTCGCTCCGGGTGTGCACGCTGAACGGGCAGTCGAACACCTGAGCGAACCGATTTCGACGGTCGGACCAGAACGACTTTGCCCGTCTCCCCGTTACCATGTGGCGATGAACCGACGACGGTTCCTCCTGTCCGGCGGCGCGGCCGGGCTGCTGGGGTTGGCCGGATGCACCGGGATGGACGGCGGCGACGGTGGCACCGACCCGACCGACAGCCCGACCGACGCCGGCGGGTCGACGCCCGAGCGGGCCGAGCAGGAGTCGCTCCCGGAGGCGGTCTACATCCAGCGGTATCTCGAGTCGATGGCGATGCAGGGGACCGCACAGTCCGGCGAGTACGCCGCCGGCGTGATGTACAGCGCCCCGCACCTGTTCTGGAACATGAGCGGCTCCTCGCGCTCGGAGACGTCCATCGAGGACGGTGACAGCGTCCACCTGATGGCCGTCGTCTGGGACCCGGAGACGAACACGGTGCTGCCGGAGGTCGGCGTCTCCGTGGAGATCGTCCAGGACGGCGACCTGGTCAGTCAGGAGGTCATCTACCCGATGCTCTCCCAGCGGATGGGCTTTCACTGGGGCGGCAACTTCGGGCTCGACGGCGACGGGGAGTACACCGCCCGGGTGAACATCGGTGGCATGAACCTCCGTCGGAGCGGGGCGTTCGAGGGCCGCTTCGACGACCCCGCGACCATCGAGATCCCGTTCGCGTTCAACGAGGCGGAGCGCTCGAAGGTGACCGTCGAGGAGCTGGACAAGTACGGCCAGCGCGGCGCGGTGAATCCGATGGAGATGGGGATGATGCCGGAGGCGAACGCCCCCGGGAGGGCGGACCTCCCGGGCGAGGTGCTGGCCGAGACGACCAGCGGCGACGCGGTCTTCCTCTCGACCCGGCTCTCGGGCACGACCGCCGGTCGGTTCGACGCCGCCAACTACCTGGCGGTCTCGGCGCGGACGCCGTACAACGGGACCGTCCTGCCGTCGATGGCCGTCGAGGCGACCGTGATCCGCGACGGCGAGACCGTCCTCGACGGGGCACTCACCCGCGGGCTCGACCCGGAACTCGGCTACCACTACGGGACGGCCGTCGAGGGCGGGCTGTCCGCCGGGGACGAGGTCGAACTCCGGGTGCCGGCCCCGCCGCAGGTCGCCCGCCACGAGGGCTACGAGCGGGCGTTCATCGACATGCCGCCGATGCGGTTCACCGTCTGAGTCGGCGGCCCGCGAATTCCGGTCCGAGTTGGGAAACAGGCTTTATTCGATGCTCCCCAGCGTGACGGTAGTGAGACGACGCGCGTTCGCAGCGGCGGCCGCACTGGCCTGTATCGTGGCGCTGGCGGCGGCGCCGCTCCCGGTCAGCGCCCATATCAACGACGTGACGGCCGACCCACAGGCCTCGACGGACGGGACCGTGGTGGTCGAGACGGCGTACGTGGCCGACGACGCCTGGGTGGCCCTCTACGCCGACGACGACGGCGAGCGGGGGGAGCTACTCGCCGCAGACCGGTTGCGCGGCGCCGGCTTCCGGACGGACCTCGCCGTCACCATCGACGAGGAGCGGTGGGACGACTGGGGCGCGGGCGAGGCCCGTTCCGTCCACGTGGCCCTCCACAGCGACGACGGGAGCGGCGGGTTCGACCGCGAGGAGGACGCCGTGCTGACCGCCTTCGGGCGCGAGGCGACCGACCGCTTCACGCTCGAGCGCGGGCCCACAGCCTACGTCGGCTCGGCGGCGTTCAGCCCGGAGACCGTCGACGACGGCTCGGTACAGGTCCGGAACGTGCAGCTCCCCGCGGACGGCTACGTGGTCGCGCGGAACGTCACCGATCCCGGCGACGAGGACGAAACCGCCGCCGGACCCGTGGGCGCCACCGCGCTTGACGCCGGCAGCCACGGCGACGTCACCGTCCGGTTGGAGGACTCGTTCTCCGAGGACCTCGGGAGCCGCGCCCGGCTCGCCCTCACCCTGTACCGGAGCGACGGCGACGGCAGTTTCGGCCCCGGCGACGAGCCGGTCATGGCGGGCGGGGACGCGGTCACCACCTTCGTCTACGTCAACCGGACGGACACCGCCGACGGTGGCCGGTCCACGACCGCCGGCGATGCCGACGGGGAGGACGACACGGGCGTGACGACCGCGACCCCGGCCGACGACACGGACGACGACAGCCTCGTGACGACCGCGACGACCTCGCCGGCCGCGGGCGGGCCGTCACCGACGGCGGACGACGGGGGCGAGTCGACGAGCACCGACGGGCAACCCGGGTTCGGCGCGCTGGCGGCCGTGCTGGCCACCGTGCTCGGGGTCGGGGTCGCCACGCACCGCCGACGGAGCTAAACACGACCGATGAGTACGAGACGCCATGACGAACGGGCCGCTGCTGGTGGGGCTGCTGGCGCTCGCGGGGGTGGCGGCGGCCACGCTGCTGGGACTGGCGCTCGCGGGCTTCGCCCGCCGGCGGTCGCGGCCGTACCTGCTGGTGGCGCTGGCCCTGGCGACGCTGCTGGCCCGGGTCGGCGTCGCGGCGGCCGCGATGGGCGGCCTGCTGTCCGAGGCCGACCACCATCTCGC
The DNA here is from genome assembly GCF_007421925.1 of Haloglomus irregulare. GTDB lineage: Archaea > Halobacteriota > Halobacteria > Halobacteriales > Haloarculaceae > Haloglomus > Haloglomus irregulare. The sequence continues at coordinate 159,950 of NZ_QMDX01000003.1, read as the reverse complement.
CGAACACGTACTGGACGTGCTGATGGCCGCGCTCGTCATCGCGGCCGTCTACACGGCGCGGTCCGCCCGCGGAACCGACGCGGCCGAGCGGACGCACGAACCCGCGCCGGATGGCGGCCGGGCACCCGGTGCGGGTGCGGACGCGACCGACGACGGGGTGAGCGAGCGTGACTGAGGCGGAGAACGCGACCCGACGGACCATCCACGACCGCATCCGCGAGCGCCCCGGCGTCCACGTCAACGCGCTGGTGCGGGACCTCGACCTCGCCCCGGGGCAGGTCCAGTACCACCTCCGGCGGCTCGACCGGGCCGGCCGCGTGGTCGGCGACGAGCTGTTCGGTCGGACCCACTACTACACCCCCGAGTTCGACGGCTGGGAGCGTGGCGCGCTCGCGCTGCTCCACCGCGAGACGAGCGCGGACATCGTCGCCGAACTGCTGGCGGCGGGGCCGCTCCCGGCCGGCGAGACCGCCGAGCGCGTCGGCATCGCCCGCTCGACCTGCTCCTGGCACACCGGCCGGCTGGCCGAGGCCGAGGTCGTGCGGACGACCCGTGACGGGAACCGGGTGCTCCTGTCCGTCGCCGAACCGGAGCGCACCGCTCGACTGCTGGGCCGCGTGGACCCGTCGCTCCCGGAGCGGCTCGTCGACCGGTTCACGCGGCTGTTCGACTCGATGGTCGCGGAGTGAGGTGACCGACCGTTCTGCCGTTCCCAGCCGGTGGAAAGCCGGATTGCGACGGTATGGCGAGTTCTCCGATTCGAACCGGAGGATTGCCGCGTAATCCCCGATGTAACTCGGTAATACCGCTCGTCTACTCGGCGTCGCGGACCGCTTCAAGCGCCTCGGCGGCCTCCCGCGTCGCCGCGAGGAACTCCCGCTTGCGCCCGGGGTCCTCCTCGGCGGCGGCCTGCTGGGCCAGCCGGTTCACGGTTCGCGTGAGGTGTTGGCGGGCGGGCAGTAGCCCCGACCCGCCCCCGGCGCTGGGCGCGGACTCGCTCGCGGTCGGCTGGGGCTGTGGTTGCGCCCGGGACTCGCCCGCCGGCTCGCCGGCGGGCGGCTGGCTCCCCTGCGGCGTATCAGCGGCCTGCCCTGTCGGGGGCGCGGTGTCGGCACCCTCTGCGGTCGGGGCTGCTCCATCGGCGGCCGCATCGTCGGTATCCGGTACACCGGGCGTATCCACCTCGATGGTGCTGTCGTCGGCGGCCGCGTCGACCTCGGCGTTCGTGCCGGGAGCGGGCGCCGAGTCGGTCGGGTCCTGTGCGGCGGCCTGCCCGGCGGTCGCCCGCTGGGCCTCGTCGGTCGTGACCTCGCGCTGGCAGGAGGGGCAGAACTCACGCCCCTCGTGGCGGAAGACGGGGTCGCCACACTCCGGGCAGTGGCGGTCGGTCATCGTCGCGCCCTTGAGCAGCAGTTCGCTCAGCCGCTCGGTCCGCTCCCGGTCGTCCTCCGCCTCGCCGAACTTCTCCTCCAACTTGCGTCGCTCCTCCTCGCGGTCGAAGTCGTCGCTCATAGCCGTGAGTTTCCCGCGAACGCGCAAAAGGGCTGTGGGGGAGCGATTCGGTACCGTTGCTACAGGCCGACTTCGTGCATACGCGCGAGCAGGGCGGGACTCCGTCCCGCTTGCAGTCGGACGTGGTCCGACGACGAAGCGAGCGCGAGGAAGCCCGAGCGGTACAAATCTTCAGAGCGCGTGTTCCGTATCGTACGACCCGAGGGTCTTCACCCAGCCCTTCTCGCAGATGGCCTCCACGTCCTCGAGAGCGGCCTGGGCGCGCTCCTCGTAGAGCCCGGCGTTGAAATCCATGTGGAAGACGTAGTCGCCGAGGCGCTCGCCGGAGGGACGCGATTCGATGCGGGTGAGGTTGATGTCGCGGTCGGCGAAGCACTCCAGTAGCTCCAGCAGCAGGCCGGGGTAGTCGTTGCCCGGGTAGACGACGATGCTGGTCTTGCCGCCGGCGTCGCTCCGCTCGGCCTGCGGGGCGATGACGACGAAACGGGTGGCGTTCGAGTTCCGGTCCTGGATGTCCTCGGCCAGGACGCGGAGCCCCTCGCCCGCGGTGTCGGGGTGACCCACCGCCGCGACGCCCGTGTCACCGCGGGCGCGCTCGACGCCGCGGGCGGTCGAGGCCACGGCCTCGAGGGTCGCCTTGGGGTACTCCCGCTCCAGGTAGCCACGGCACTGGGCCAGCGCCTGTGCGTGGCTGGCGACGGTTTCGAACTCGCCGGTCTGGGCGAGCAGGGCGTGGCGGATGGGGGTGACGATCTCCCGGACGACGGCCACGTTCCGGTCGGCCAGCGCGTCCAGCGACTCCGTCACGGAGCCCTCGATGGAGTTCTCGACGGGGATGACGCCGCGCTCGTACTCGCCGCTGGCGACCCCCTCGACGATGGCCGTCACGGACTCGGTGAACTCGATGTCGCCGTCGGCCGCGATGGCCCGTGTCGCGCGGTGCGAGTAGGTGCCGGTGGGGCCGAGCGTGAGCGCTTTCATCCCGCGTAGGTAGATGGGTGGTCGGCAAAAACGCGTCGGGTCCATGGGGGTCGGGACGCCGCGCCGGTACGACCCGGGGGACACAGCGGTCGGCGATCGACCGTCGGTGCGGGGTCAGTCGTCGTCGCTTGTCGCCTCAGCCGTGCCGGTCGGGCCGAGCGGCTCCTTCGGCCTGACCGGGGAGCCCTCGGAGAGCCCCTTGTCCGCCAGTGTCATGCTCCCCATCACCTCGATGATGAGCCGGTTGGCGAAGCCGCTCGTGATGCCGCCGTTGTACGAGGAGGAGTCGCTCACGTCGAACTGTGGAGCGACCTCGACCACGTCGAAGCCGAACTCGTCGGGGTCGAGCGCCTTGACCACCTCGCGGACCATGTAGATGGCCTCGCGGGGGACCAGCCCACCGGGTTCGGGCTCGCCGGTACCCGGGCAGTACGCGGGCTCCATCACGTCGACGTCGAAGGAGAGCCAGACGGCGTCGGTGCCGTCCTGTGCGCGTTCGACGGCGTCCTGAACGATATCGTCCAGGTCCATCGCCTCGACGTCCATCGACGTGTACCACTTCATACCGGCGTCGCGCATCCCCTCGTAGGTGTCCGGGGCAGGCCAGAAGCCGCGGGGGCCGATGAGCGTGTAGTTCTCCCCGGCCATGATCCCCTCGTCGAAGACGCGCTTGACCCACGCACCGTGGTCGTACTCGAAGCCGGTGAGGCCGTCCTCGCCGGTGTCGGCATGGCAGTCGAAGTGGATGAGCCCGATGTCCTCGTAGTCGTTGGCCTCGGCCCACCCCTTGATGTCCGGATAGCTGATAGAGTGGTCACCGCCGATGACGATGGGGGTCGCCTGCTCGCTGATCTCGTGGACGGCGTCCTTGATGTTCAGTTGGCTCTGCCGGGTGTCGCCGGGGGTGACCGCCGCATCGCCCGTATCCGCCACTTTGAAATGGTCGAACGGGTCGACTCCCGTCTCGATGTTGAAATGTTCGTATGGGGGTGACGGGACCGTGGAGGCAGCCCGGACCGCACGCGGCCCGTAGCGGGTGCCCGGCCGGATCGTCGTCGCAGTGTCCAGCGGCGCACCGATGATGCCGATATCCACGTCCTCCTCGGCCAACTCGTCACGGTCGGCCTCGGGCAGCTTCAGGAAGGTCGGGATGCCGCTGAAGATCGGTTCGTTCGACTCCTTGTACTTCTCACCGTATATCTCCTCACCGCGTCCTTCGTCTGTCATGTGTTTGGTTTGCTCGGTAGACGAGTGCGCTCTTTTCCGCCGAATACCTATGGATACTCAGTAGATAAAAGGCTTCCTTTGGAACTATAATACCCGACACAGGCTGCTCCTGCCCGCATGTACGTTTCATGTGCCATCAAGGTGTACTAGGACGTCTAAGGGATTCCCCCGGTCGGCGGGCCGCGGGCGGGAACCACCGCTGCCCGGGGACGGCGACGGGGAGATGCGGGGTCGGGACGACAGGTAGCGGCCACTGGGCCCGGCGACGGGACGGGGGTGGTGTACCGGCGGTCACTCGGTCGTCACGAGGTCGGGGTCGGCACGGAAGGCGAGGTGTGTCGCAACGGCGAGACTGTCGCGTGCGTGCCGGGCGCTCCGCTCAAGCAGCACCACTGTCCGCTGGATGTCGAGGAGTGGTTCCGGACGCTCGGCGGCGAGATGGTCGTTCAGTGCGTCGACCCGTTCGGTGACGCGGTCGAACCGCTCGCGAGCCTGCTCCGTCGCCTCGTAGCTCGGGGCCGTGACGGCGTCGATGGTAGCCGAGACCGCGCCGTCGAGCGAGTCGCCGAGGTCGGTCAGCATCGTCGCGGTCTCGCCGTCGGGGGCCGTCCCGTCGACATCGTCGACGAGCCGGGCGATCTCCCGGGCGATGTCTGCCATCAGGACGATGTCCTGTGCGACCGAGCGGTAGCCGATGAGCGGGAACCCGGTGCTCAGGCCGACGAGCTGGTTGAGCTGTGGGTTCCGGTACGTCGCGAACACGAGCCGGAGGAAGAGGTAGAACAGTTTCTCGACCTGTTCGTACCGGTCACCGACGGCGCGGGCACGGTCGGCGCTGCCGTCCACTATCGCCCGGACGGCGTCGGCGCGCATCGTCGCCTCCGTCCGGCTGATGCGGCCCAGGAGCGTCGAGAGGTCGAAGTCACCGGGCGCCACGGAACAGCGGACCGTGATGTGGCTCTCGTTCTCCTCGACGATTCCCAGTCCCATGAGGCGCCGTTCGGCGCTGATCACCGCGTTGTGATGTTCGACCCCGAGCGGGGTCGACGACTCGATGCGGATGAGTTGACGACCCAGCACGTACTGGCTGACGACGGCCCGTTCCAGCGCCGCCGGGCCGTCCAGCCGGTCCATGTCGATGCTCGCGTTCGTGTCCGCGATCGAGAGCTGTTCGGGGACGAGGAGGAGCGAGCCGCTGTTCTCGTCGCGCTGGACGATGACCTCGTCGCCCTTCTCGATGTCGTGTTGCCGGGCCCACTCCGCGGGGACGGTCACTGCGAGGGTCGAGGACCCGAGCTGCTGGACCTTCCGCTTCATTCGCACGGGGTCGCGCCTCACCGCCCGTCACCCCGGTCAGAATCGTGTAGATGACCGTCCATTCCCGTCGCTATCTCCATTACAAACCGGCGTGATATATCGGTACCGGTTGGGATAAAACGTGCTGACGGAACAGAGTTGGACGTTCAGAAGATTCTAGTCATCGGAGGGGCTCGGCTGGCCGGTGTCGGCCGTGACCGTGGGAGTGAGGTAGTCGTCCTTGGTGGCGTAGGCGACGCTCAGGAACACGGCCAGCCCCACGACGGGCGCGATGAACGTCACGAGTCCGTCCCAGCCCGCCGGGACGAGATTGTTCTCGAAGTAGAGCAGGTTGTTCGGGATCGCGTACGTGGTCGGGATGGTGACGAAGAAGAACAGTCGGGTGGCCGACCCGGAGATCATCCCCGCGAGCGCCGCGGGAGTGGTGGCGATATCGGGCTTGTAGATGCCGAACACCAGCGGAACGAGGAGTCCGGCGAACGTCACGTCGAACGCGAGCACCAGCAACATCCCGGTCGCGCTCACCTGTATGGCGAAGAAGGCGCCGAGGAGGGTGATCGGAATGGCCATCACACGGGTCGCAGCCAGCAGTTTGTCCGATCCCTCCGAGAGGAGGCCGGAGCCGTCGGCCCTCACACCCTCACTGGGCGAGTCCGGGTCACGGATGTCGAGGACGTTCCGGGCCAGCGCAGCGGAGGTCCCGAGGATGGCGCCGTCGCCGGTCGAGAGCGAGGCGGCGACGATACCGGCCAGGACGAGGATGGTCAGCCACGGCGGGACCGCCTCCTGCAGGAGGACGTAGAGGATGGCCTGGTCGCCGGCCTCGACCCCCAGCGAGTTCAGGATGCGCCCCGACGACAGCGCGACGATCGAGAAGGGGATGCCGATGATGAGGGTACCCGCCGAGCCCGCGAAGCAGGCCTTCTGTGCGGTCTCGGGGCTGTCGGCGGCGAACACCCGCTCCATGAAGTCGATGGCGACGATGTCGCCGAGGGCGAGCGCGAAGATGGTCGCGAGGTTGATCCACGACCCCGCGGAGTTATCGAACGGGTTGATCTGGACCAGCGCCGTCGGCCCCATCCCGTCGGGGATAGTGATGCCGTAGTTGACGCCGACGTAGACGATGAGGGCGATGGAACCCACCAGCGCTACGACGGCCTGGATGGCGTCCGTGTACGCGACGGCGAACAACCCGCCCGCGAGCGTGTAGGCGAAGATGATGGCCGAGATGATGAGAACCCCTTCGACGAACGTCGTGCCCATGAACGTCTGGAAGAGGAACCCACCGGCGACGAGGTTGCCCCCGAGCAGGAGCGAGAACGAGAGCACCATGATGAGAGCGGCGATTACCTCCGTGACACGGCCGTACTTCCGCCGGAAGAAGTCCGGGAGCGTCATCAGGCCCATCTTGTTCATCGGCTTCGCGAAGAACAGTCCAGTCAGGAACAGACACCCCGCGAGCCCGATGGGGAGCGCCGCTCCGGCCCAGAACCCGAAGTTCGCGGTGAGGTCCGTGTTCCCGAGCGTGGCGTTCGCGTCGAGCGACTGTGCCATCAGCGTCGCGGCTGCCAGCGGCAGTATCAGTCCACGACCGGCGACAATGTAGTTGACGCTGTCGCCCTGGATCCGCCTGGAGGCGTACAGCCCAACCCCCATGATCCCCGCGATGAAGACGGCCAGCCCGATGAGGACGAAGTTCACCGGAGACCACCCCCGTCAACGAATCCGTGGCGATTGCGGCTATCGGTTCGTGATACGCATGGTTTTTCGCCCGAGGCGTACGCCTTCGTCTGTATTTCGAGCACAGAACTGGAGAAATGACCATACTAAAAAAGGATTATGTTGGTACTGTTTATCATCTGGCCCCAAGTTCCTACACACAACCACTCATCGTACATTTACATGTGTGTATGAACAGTTATTCCGTACACTTCCCCATAGATACACCTAAACGAATATAAGGTCAGGATGGCGCCGGCGGTCCTCGGGGGTGACTGCTACCGAGCTGGGGTGGTCCGAAGAGGGGAGGAGACCTCAGTCGTCGGCGCCGTTGCCGTCCAGAACCGCCTCACCGTTCGTGCTGGCACCGTCACCGGGGAGCCCCGCTGCGAGGTTCTCGATGTCGTCCAGCCCGAGCATCTCGCGCTCCGCGGCGTCGAACTCGCGACCCTCCAGCGACGAGTCCACGTCGATGACACCGGTGTCGTTGCCGGAGAGGTGCTTCCCGTAGCGGCCCAGCAGCGAGGTGAGTTCCTGCGGGAGGATGAACTTCGTGGAGTCGCCCTCGCCGATGGTCTCGAGCGTCTCCATCCCGCGCTCGATGACCGCGCGCTCGCCCATCGAGTCGGCCGCACGGGCCCGCAGGACGGTGGCGAGGGAGTCACCCTGGGCCTCCAGCACCTGGGACTGTTTGGAACCCTCCGCGCGGATGATGCTGGCCTGCTTCTCGCCCTCCGCGCGCTCGACGGAGGAGCGGCGCTCCCCCTGTGCCTCGAGGATCATGGCACGGCGGCGACGCTCGGCGGCGGTCTGCTGCTCCATCGCGTCCTGGACGGCCCGGGATGGTTTGACCTCGCGGACCTCGACGGCCTCGACCCGGATGCCCCACTCATCGGTCGGGCCGGCGAGTTCGTCCTGGATGCGGTCGTTGATGCGCTCGCGCTGGCTCAGCGTCTCGTCCAGCTCCATGTCGCCGATGACTGCCCGGAGCGTGGTCTGGGCGAGGTTGAGCGTGGCGCGCCGGTAGTCGTCGACTTCCAGGAACGCGCGTTCGGCGTCCATCACGCGGATGTAGACGACCGCGTCCGCGCGCACGGGCGAGTTGTCGCGGGTGATGGCCTCCTGGCTGGGGACGTCCAGCGCCTCGGTCCGCATGTCGTACTGGTAGACCTTCGAGACGAACGGCGGGACGAAGTGGATGCCCGGGTCGAGCAGGCCCTTGTTCGCGCCGAAGACGGTGAGCGCGCGCTTCTCGTAGGCCTGGACGATCTGGACCGACGAGGAGACGGCGGCGATGACGATACCCAGGAGGACGAGGCCGATAATGAGCCCCGGCGTGAGGTCAAGCTGCCCGAAGAACAGCCCCAACAGCACCGCCGCGATGACGACGTAGTAGACCAGCCGCCCGGTGCCGGGCCCACGGTCGAGGCTCGCGGACTCGTCACCGGCCGCCGGCGTGCCATCGTCGCCGTCGTCGCCGTCCGAGAGCTCGCTGGTCAGCTTGCCGAGCTCGTAGAAGAGGCCGCCGGAGTCGCCGGAGCCCGAGGAGGACCGCGAGCGCGAGGACATACTACACTGTTGGGTCGCTCCGTGCATAAAATCACGGCCTGTGATTGCCAGCTTACAACGCCCGGTCGACCCGCTCGGCGGTGGCGGTTCCGACCCCCTCGACCGACGCGAGCTCCTCCCGGGAGGCCCCACGAACCCCCTCGACGCTGCCGAACCGTCGGAGGAGCCGCTTGCGGAGTTCGGGGCCGACACCCTCGACCTCGTCCAGCGGCGTGGACACCTCATCCCGAACCTGCTGGTGGTAGGCGACGGCGAACCGGTGGGCCTCGTCGCGGACTCGCTGGAGGACGTGGAGATGGGCCGCGTCGTCGTCCCACCGGTGGACGCCGTCGGGCGTCACGACCAGCTCCTCCTGCTTGGCGAGCGCGACGACCGGTACCGACCAGCCGGTTTCGGCGAGGGCGTCCCGGGCGGCGCCGAGCTGGCCCTCGCCGCCGTCGATGAGCAGGAGGTCGGGGGCCGGCCGGTCGTCACGGCCCTCGACGGCTCGCTCGGCCCGCCACGCCACGAGCCGGCGCATGTTGGCGTAGTCGTCGTTCTCGTCGGGGAGCCGTTTGCGCCGGTAGTCGCTCTTCTCGGCGTCGCCGTCGACGAACGTCACGTCCGACCCGACGACGGCCTTCCCGCTGGCGTGGCTCACGTCGAACCCCTCGATGCGGCGGGGGCGGCGGGGCAGGGAGAGCGCGTCGCGCAACGCCACGAGTTCGTCACGGCCGGCGTCGCGCCGTCGGGCGTTCTTCAGCGCGAGGTCGACGAGCGTCGCCTCCCGGCCCGCGCCCGGGACCCGGACGGCGACGCCCTCGCTCTCGAGCCAGCCGACCACGTCGGGGTCGTCCGGTCGCTCGGCCAGCAACACGGCGCCCGGGAGCTCGCGCTCGGCGTAGTACTGGGTGATGAACGCCGAGAGGACGGCCGCGACACGGTCCTCTCCGTCGGGCGCGGCCATCGAGTGGCGCTCCCGGTCGACCAGCTTCCCGTCGGCGCTGTGGAGCCGGGCCACGGTCGCGTCGCCGCCGGAGATGGCGACACCGAGCACGTCGACGGCCCGCTCCCCGCGGTCGCCCGCGTGGACGGCCTCGCCGCCGCCCGAATGGAACGCCTCGACCGCCGCCAGCCGGTCGCGGAGGTTGGCCGCGCGCTCGAACTCCTGGTCGGCCGCTGCCGTCTCCATCGCGTCCCGGAGCGGGTCCGACAGGACACCGGTCTCGCCCTCGAAGAACCGCTCCACCGCGTCGACGTCGGCCGCGTAGCCGGGGTCGTCGATCTCCCCCGTGCAGGGGGCTGTGCACAGCCCCATCTCGTAGTCCAGGCAGGGGCGGGCCCGGTCCTCGAACTTGTGGTCCGAGCAGCCCCGTAGCCCGTACGTCTCCCGGAGCGCCTTCACCACCGTCTCCACCCGCCCCATCTCCGTGTACGGGCCGTAGACCGTCGCGTCCGGGTCCGGGTCGCGGGTCACCTCGACCCGCGGGAACCGGTGGGCGGTCAGCTGGACGAGCGGATACGACTTGTCGTCCTTCAGCCGGACGTTGTAGCGTGGCTGGTGGCGCTTGATGAGGTTGGCCTCCAGCAGCAGTGCCTGCGTCTCCGTCTCCGTGACCGCCGTGTCCACGCGCGTCGCCCGCTCGACCATCCGCCGGATGCGCTCGCCACGCGGGTCCGCGTACGACCGTACCCGGTCCCGCAGGTCGACCGCCTTGCCGACGTAGAGGACCGTCCCCTCGGCGTCCTCGAACTGGTAGACCCCGGGACCGGTCGGGAGATCCGAGGCCCGCTCCCTGACCGCAGCCGCGTTCATACCAGCCATGTGAGGCCGGGACGGACATGTGGGTGTCGGCTGCGAGCGGACGGGGGCCGGCGACGGCCGTCCACGCCCGACCCGGAAATCACCGCACTGCGACCCCGTGCGGGGGTTTAACTACCTGCACGCCAACCGTCTGTATATGGATGTGCGGGACCCCATCGAGGCCGACGCCGACCGGCTCGCCGAGTTCACTGGGCAGCCGGCCGATGTGATGCGCAACCTGGTCCACGACCGGACGGTCCGCGTGGCCGTCGACACCGACTCGGCGGACGGCGACGGTGACGAACGGGTGCTCGGGTTCGTCAGCTACGACGCCCAGAACGGGGCCGTCCACATCACCCAGTTCGAGGGGACCCTCGGCGCCTGCGAGCAACTGCTGGAGGAGCCGCTCCGCTTCGCCCGCGGCGAGGAGATGGCCGTCGAACTGTTCCTCGCCGAGAACGAGGACGAGAAGCGCGACCTCGTCGAGGCCGCCAGCTTCCGGAACGAGGGTCGGGGCCCCTCCTTCGACGGCATGCCCACGGTCCGGTACCGCCACGAGCCGACGCGTGTGGAACAGTAGCAGCGAGCTTTTTTGACGGCTCGGGCTTCCTCGCGGCGCGCTCCGCGCGCCGCTGCGGGAGCCACTCGCCGCAAAAAACGTTCAGAAAAAATGCCGCCGTCTCACTCGGTCCTGCCGGCCTCACGGCCGGCAGGACGCTCGTTCGACGGCGGTGAACCGCTCGCTTCGCTCGCGGATGCGATAGTCTTATATACATACGTCTCAGCAATCAAAGAATCCAGCCTCTATACTTATACAGGGTATTTGAGTCCAAATAATTCATTTTCGATGCAATCGAGAGGAAAAAATATTCCATTATTTGACCCCTCCGACACTCTTGACCGGTGACAGTTCGACGAGACCGTACTGCATACAGCGCGCATAGTCAGCAGATTAATTCTGGAGGCTGAGTTATCCGATTTCTGGCTTTACAGGTAGGTGTTCCCACTTCGTATGACACGAAGCACAGAATGTCAATAGATTCTCCAAGGCATTCCGCTTCTCCGGGTCCTCAAACTTGTGCCACTTTGTGATATGATGAACATGTGGCAGTGTACCGTACTGATCTATATGCCGCTCCTTACTCATCCCGCAGGATTGACATTCATACCCATCCCGTTCAAGCGTGGCAGAACGTTGTTGCGGCCAATTGGGATCGTAATCTGGGGTGCCATGTGGGTTCTCAGCGCCATCCCGAAGCCATTCAAAGTAGCAATCTTGATCGCAAAACGTCTTGGTCCGAACCAGTGACGAAGGCCGTCGTTCCGTGTTGCCGCAGTTGAGACATTCCACCTCCTCACTGCTGTTATTTGGCGGCAACCCGGCTTCAGACACCGCATCCGTATAGTTGTCAAAACGTCTATAGTAGGTGTCGATACCGTGATTCGCGTGAGTCGTGATATCTTTTAACGTCGGCGTCCGACCAAGGTCGTCTGCCGTTTTCTGAAGATCTGCAACCAACTCTTCCTTCGTCACTACTCGGTCCTGGTCCGCACACTCGGATGAGCAGTAGATATTTTCCGATTGCTCAACGACTGCCCCGTTTCGCACTATTGCCTCACCGCAGTAACCACATTCAGCCTCGACAGCGTTTGACGGATTCTTCTTATAGAACGCACTACGACAGTCATCAGAACAGAATGTTCGGTCCTCTCTTTTATGATGAGAAACTCTCACTTCGGTGTCTTTCCCACACCAATCACACGTAGCATCGAAGACGGGTTCTTGCAAACAATCATACGAGCAGAATTGGAACTCGTGTTGTTCGAACTCCCACGGTGCCCGCGTTACCTCGTCTCCGCATCCTTTGCACTCGAACGTTTCTGAGACCCCAACTTGGTGTGTAATTGGGACATTCGCTTCTCTGAGTGCGGAGTTGAACCCTGGGAAGTAGCTCTGTACGGTAGTTGAGGACATCTCGGCGTGCTCATCAACAACTTCCTTCGTGACCTTCCCGTTTTCTTCGAACACCCGTTGCAGTTCCGCTATTATCGTCTCTTTGTCGAGTTGTCTATGTCGCTCTGAACGGTTCTTCTGGCTCTCGGTTGGAGATATTCCGGCTTCTTCAAGTGCGCAGGTCCACGAACCAAACCGGTTGCTGTAAGGCGTTGTCGAATATTCTCCATATTCCAGCATATCTCTTGTTGTCGGTGTTCCCTCACAGAGCTCCGCGACCCGCTGTAATTCAGAAATTAGCTTTCTAGTTGATATTCGGTTATGGGCCGACGAATCGCTCATTAGTGTCATAGTGGGCAGAAATTGGCATAGAAGTACCGGTAGATTAACTCTCTATATTCAGCACGGGGGTCCTGTCAACTACTGAGGATTCCGGCAGAACTAGAGTTCAGCAGATTCTCGACACGGATATCAATAAATGTCCTGCATCCGCGCGAGCGAAGCAAGCGCGGTTCTCCGCTGGCGAGCGGAGTCCTCGCGAGCGGAGCGAGCGAGGGCCGTGCCAGAGCTTGCTCTGGCTGAGCGAGCCAGCAGCTCTTTTTCTGAACGTTTTTTATTCGAGTGGTTCCCGCAGCGGAGCTGCCGCCAGGCGGCTCCGCGAGGAAACCCGAGAATAAAAAAGCTCGCTAGTTGAAGTCGTAGATGGTCATCGGGTCGGGCTCGTCGAGCCGGTGGAGGTCGACGACGGGGGCGTAGGCGGTGTCGGGGTCGATGTTGACGGACTCCTGGAACGCCGTCTGGGCCTGCCAGCAGCCCGTGTTGACCGCGAGCACGTTGCGGTACTTCCCGTAGCCGAACTTGTGGACGTGACCGGTGTGGAAGACATCGGGCACCTCGTCCATGACGAGGTAGTCCTGCTCCTCGGGGGCGATACGGGTGTGACCGCCGAACTGCGGGGCGACGTGGCGCTTCTTCAGCAGCTGGTACATCGGCTTGTGCGGCTCCTCGTAGGAGGCCTTCTCCTCGGGGAGTTCGGCGATGACCTCGTCCAGCGAGACGCCGTGGTACATGAGGACGTCGACACCCTCGATGGTCACGGTCGCGGGGTTGCCGACGATGCGGGGGTCGTGAGCGCTCATGATCTCCCGAAGCTCGTCGTCGAACCCCGGCTGTGGCTCCGCGAGGCGGACGGCGTCGTGGTTCCCGGGAATCATGATGATCTCCATATCGCCGGGGACCTCCTTCAGGTACTCCGCGAACGCCTCGTACTGGTCGTAGATGTCGACGACGTCCAGCTCCTCGTCCTGGTCCGGATAGACGCCGACGCCCTCGACCATGTCGCCGGCGATACAGAGGTACTCGACCTCGTGGGCCGCCTCGGTGTGGAGCCAGTCGGCGAACCGGGACCACGCGTCAGCGAGGAACTCCTGACTGCCGACGTGGACGTCGGAGACGAGCGCGGCCTGGACGGGGCGGTCGGCCGTGTTCGGGCGGTACGTCCGGGGAACGTCGGGGAAGTGCAGGTCGTCGACGAACAGGATGGAGCCGTCGTCACTGACCGACCCCTCGACGGCGATGACCTCGTCGAGTAGGAGCTCGTCGACGTGCTCGGCGATCTCCTTGTCCTTCATCACCAGGCAGGGGAAGGTGCCCCGTGTGTCCTCCAGATCGATCATCCAGTGGCCGCTCTTCGTGGAGTCGATCTCGGCGACCATCCCGACGAGGCCGGCCTCCCCGCCGCCGCCCGCGCTCGATAGCGTGTCGGTCGCGCGGTGGTTGACCCGGCCCTTCAGATGGCGCGAGAGACGTTCGTAACGGTCGCGGAACACGGAGACGAAGTCCTGGTACCGTCCGGTCCCGGTCGACCGCCCGGTGATGTCGCCGGTGACGTCCACGGAGCGCAGCGATGGGTCGCGCTCCCCCCCGCCGGACCCCTCCGTTTCAACTGGAGCACTCCCCGGGATTTCCGCGTCAGATTCCGCCTTTCCGGGGCTATCTGTGGAGGTTGCATCCGAAACGGAGGGGTCCGGGGGTGGGGCGGTCGATGGGTCCGGGCCCTCCCTCCCCGTGGCATCCGAACCGGTCGTGCTCACGGCCGTCGCAGCCCCACCGGGACCGGCCGTGTGCTCCGAGGCCTCGTCCGCGGGCGAGGTGGCCCCGGTGGCGTCCGCAGTGTCGGCGGGGGCGGCACTGTCGGTGTCTCCGGGGGTAGTCGACGGATCCGTACCCGCGGGGCCGGAGCCACGCGCGGCCGCGCCGGCGGTGGCGTCGATGGCCGGGCGGACGTCCGCAGCGGTGAGCCGGGTGTTCCCGGGCGGGGCCGCTTCGACGGCGTGGTCGATGGCTGCCGCCGGGTCCGGAGCGTTCGCCAGCAGCGTGACCGCCTCCCGATCGGCGTTGAACCCGCGGCTGGCGAGCGCGCGAGCGACGGCGACCGGCTCCTCAAGTGGCACACCTGGGACTCGCCGGCGGAGGGCAAAAGCGCTGTGGGCCGTGGGCGGCGTGTGGTCCCACATCAAGGGCGAGGCGGACCACCACTGCCGGGAACAGAACGGCCGACTCCCCCACGCTACTTCGCTCATCCAGGCGGGTTCGCCCGTGGGGGCTGGGGCTTGTCCGTGAACTCGGCCTCGAACCCGTCCGGGTGGGCGGTGAATCCGCATTCAACGCACCGCTTCGACGTGTACGCCGACCCGACCTGCTGCACCGAAATGCCGACCGCTTCGGGCTTGTACTCCAGTTGCTCGTGGAGCGTTCGGAACGCCCACCTGTGCCCCCAGGACGCGTCAGTTCGTTCGCGGATGTGGGTCAGGTCCTCGAACGCGATAACGTCACACTCGTATCGAAGCGCTTCGTCGACGATGGCGTCCGACGCCCGGTGGACTACTCACGGACGTATCGTAGCTCACGGCCACTCGACTGTTCGAGCGTCCGGTGGGGGCTTCGCGTCCCGGTCTGGTGGAGTCCGGCGCGTACTTCTCGAGCGCACGGCGGTCGTGGGTCAACTCCCGGCCACTGGAAAGAAGGCGGTGCTGGTGACGGCGAGGTTTTCGAGACCGAGGTCAACCCCGAGGACCGTTCCGTCCTCGGCGGTGTTCTGCCCGTTATCGTTCTCGTGTCGGCGGAAGCCGATATCCGGAGAGAACTCGCCATCACGGGCGGTTAGCGTGCTTTCCGTGGCACCCAACTCGTCGGAGTCGAGATATTGCCGCTGGGAGCCGTCGTCGGCGTCGGGCAGAGCAAGGTCACATCGGACACGGCTCTCCGTGGTGGAGAGCGACACCGTACCGGCCTCGAGCGGCGCCATTGTCCGGGTATCGTACGTCACGATGGGTGCGGTGACGTTGGCTTGCTCGTCTTCCTATCATTCGACCGGCGTTCGACACAGCCAGTGATAGCTTGAGCGGCCTGGTGAGTAGCGAGGATCGCGTGCTGACTCCCGAGGGCGGTCCGTTCACGCACGTCGTCGTAAGCGAGGGGTGTACGTCGCTTTTCGCGGTGCACTTACCCCACCTCGTATCCGTGGCGATCTGGCACCCACACTTCCACTCGGAGATCGTTTCCTCGAGCAACTGGCGTTGCTCACCGTCCACCGAGGGGCGAGTGATTGCCGTCCGACGGACGTAGTCCTCTGTCACGGTCTCAACTCATAGCGATGGGTAGCTATACGGAGTGTTTACTGCCGATAGGGACGCGCTTCTGCCCGCCCTACTCGCTACCCCCGGTCGCTTCTTGCCGAGGGGGACTCCGCGCTACCGCATAATTGAAACGCCACCGGGCGGAACCATGGACGATGAGTGACCCGGGCGCGGGCGAGGACGGCGCCCCCGAGAGCGGCGTCGATGACCCCGGCACGGCCGACCGGTCGGCCACTGCCGATGGACCAGGGGCGAACGCCCCGCCCGGCGAGGACGACCGGGGGCCGAGCGACCGCGGGCCGGGCCCCGCACCCGGGGAGGGCGGCACGGAACTCGGAGGCGACTCGGGGCCCGAGACGGCCGCCGAGTGGGTGCGCTGGTGCCTCCGGACCGACAGGGAGGCCGTCGTCTTCGTCCGCGAGGTCGTCTCCAGCGTCGGGCTCGTGGTGCTGGTCGGGCTGGTACTGTTCGGCGTCAGCGGCCTCTGGCCGCCCATGGTCGCCGTCGAGTCCGGGTCGATGAACCCCAACATGCAGCAGGGGGACCTCGTCTTCGTCATGGAGGAGGGCCGGTTCGCGCCCGACGCCGCCTACGCCGA
Source organism: Haloglomus irregulare (assembly GCF_007421925.1). Taxonomy (GTDB): domain Archaea; phylum Halobacteriota; class Halobacteria; order Halobacteriales; family Haloarculaceae; genus Haloglomus; species Haloglomus irregulare. The sequence continues at coordinate 143,652 of NZ_QMDX01000003.1, read as the reverse complement.
AACCGGGGTCGTCACCTACCGGACCGGCCAGCAGGCTGGCTATCGGAAGTTCGAACTCCCCGGGGACGTCATCGTCTACCAACCGAACGGGAACGAGCGGACCACCCCCATCATCCATCGCGCGCATTTCTGGGTGAACGAGAGCGAGAACTGGGTCGCCAACGGGAAGGCCGACCCCGACCATCTGGGAGGCGCCAGCAGCTGTGGGGAGTTGCGGGCCTGCCCCGCCCCGAGGTCCGGCTTCGTCACCAAGGGCGACAACAACGCCCGTTACGACCAGGTCTCGGGGCTCTCCGGGCCCGTCGAACCGTCCTGGGTCATCGGGACGGCCGAGTTCCGCATCCCGTGGCTCGGCAACATCCGCCTCCTGGCCGGGCAGAGTGCCGTCGAACCGGGCGCCGTGAGTGCCGGCGCCGAGGTGGCGACGGTGCCAACGGACACGACGGGGAACGCGACAGCCGCCGCACCGTAGACTCCGGATACCGGCTCTGCTTCCTTCAAAAATACCATATTCACCGACAGACGCTCGATGGGATAACTAACAGCGACTCTCTGAGTTCTATCGCTGTTTCTCCGTCAATATGCTGCGACTCCCTCGAAGAGCCGAGGCCGGCGATCGGTTCAGTTGTCGAACCGCGTCTGGACCAGCGGTTGTGTGTCCTCGACCTCGCCGATGCGCGAATCCGAGAGGAGCACGGCCTCGGTCTCCTCGATGGGGACCGAGAGCGAGATCTCCTTCGTGCGGCCGTAGCGGCCCTTCGAGACGACGACCGCGTTGACGATGCCCAGCATGTCGAGTTCGGAGATGAGGTCCGTGACGCGGCGCTGGGTGAGGACGTCGGCGTCGATCTCCTGGCAGAGGCGCTTGTAGATGTTGAACACCTCGCCGGTGTTGATGTTGTGGACCCCGTTCTTCTCCAGGAGGGTGGTGGCGTAGAGGACGAGTTTGGACTGGGTGGGGAGGGTCCGGACCACCTCGACGACGCGGTCGAGCTCGATCTTCTCCTGGGCCTGGCGGACGTGCCCCTCGTTGACCATCTCCGTGCGGTCGCGTTCGGCGAGCTCGCCCGCCGTCCGGAGCAGGTCGAGCGCGCGCCGGGCGTCACCGTGCTCCTGGGCGGCGAACGCCGCACAGAGCGGGATGACGTCCTCGGTCAGGGAGTCGGGTTTGAACGCCACGTCCGCCCGCTGCTGGAGGATGTCCCGGAGCTGTGTGGCGTCGTACGGCGGGAAGACGATCTCCTCCTCGCCGAGACTCGACTTGACGCGGGGGTCGAGGAAGTCGGTGAACTTCAGGTCGTTCGAGATGCCCATGATGGAGATGCGGGAGTTCTCCAGCTCGGAGTTCATGCGCGAGAGGTTGTACAGCGTATCGTCGCCGGACTTCTCGACCAGCTTGTCGATCTCGTCCAGCATGATGACGACCACGCGCTCGTGGTAGTCGACGGCGTCGAAGAAGGCCGAGTAGACGCGGTCGGTCGGCCACCCGGTCATCGGGACGGGCTCGAACGACTCCTGGTCCACCTCGAGCTCGGCGATGCGCTCCTCCAGGGCCTCCCTGTCCGCGAACTCCGTGTCGGCGACCGGGCCGTCGGCGCCGGAACCGCTCCCGATGCGCTCCGCGAGGTCGCCGAGTTCGTCGAGTCGGTCGGCGACGACCTCCTCGTTCTTCTCGATGAACTTGTTGGCGAGCTGGGCCAGGACGCGGTACTGCGTGTCCGTCACCTCGCAGTTGATATACTCGACCTCGCAGGGGACCTCGTACTTCCGGCTCGTCGATTCGAGTTCCTCGCTCACGAACTTCGCGCTCGCGGTTTTTCCCGTTCCAGTCTTCCCGTAGATGAGGATGTTCGAGGGCGTGTCCCCGCGGAGCGCCGTGACGAGGATGGTCGCCATGTTGTTGATCTGCTCCTCGCGATGTGGGAGCCGGTGGGGCGTGTACGAGGGACGGAGCACCTCCTTGTTCTCGAAGATGGGCTCGCCCGAGAGGAGGTCGTCGAACAGTCCGCGTGAGGCCTCGTCCGGGTCCCCCCCCTCGTCGTCGAGGACGACCTCGTCGAGGTCGAGGTCGATCTCCCCGAGCGACTCGTCACTGCCCTCCGGACTGGGGTCGGGGATGACGCCAGGGTCGGCGTCGGCACCCCCGGCGTCGGTGTCGGCATCGGCATTCGTTCCGTCGGCACTCGGTTCCCCGGCCGCCCGGTGGCCACCGTCGACCGTGGTCGGGTCGGTGCCGGTCGAACCGACCGACGTGTCCGACGGCTCGGCGGCCGTTTTCGCGCCGGACGGAGGATCGGCCGGCGGTTCGGACACCGCCGCATCCTCGGTCTCGGTTGCGACGGCGCGTCCCTCCTCCGGGACCGTCCCCGGCCCGTCGGGGGCGTCCTCCTGAGAGGAACCGTCGCCCGTTCCCTCGTCGTCGTGGTCGTCGCTCTCGGCCCGCTCACCCGCGTGTTCGGAATGGTCGTCTGTGTTTGTCATACTGAGTCCTTGCGTGTACCGTGGTCCAGCATCTGGTCCGGCGTACAGCGTCCCCTCCGTTTCCTCGCCCGAGACCGGTGGCCGATATCGCCCCCGGTTTCGGGTGGAAGTCACCCCCGCGCACCGACGTCCGAACCACTGAGGCCCGTCAGCGGCCCGGAACCGTGCGGACGAGATATGGCGGGGTTCCAGTTGATGCAGGAGAACGGGTGGTTGTGAATATCTTAAGCGTTGCGGTGAGCCGCCCCGAGTGGGAGGCGTGGCCGGCGGGACGGTCGGTGGTCGTAGTGGTGGGGGCGGTGGACGGAACCCCCCAACCCCTTCGTTTCGAGTGGAGCACGCAATAGCAGGGGTGGGGGGTGGTAGAGCTGCGTACTGTGTATGGAAATCTTTATGAAAACACCCATTCAACGATACCCGAACGACTAGCAGGAAGCGGTTTGGAGGGACCACTCCCGACCAAACCGCGCTAGATAGGTCTAGATACTCTCCGGACGCCTCTCGACCCACCATTACGCATCGGCCGACCACCGCGTCCTACCTCTGACACCCGCCTGCTCTCTGCTCCACCCGAAACGAAGGGGTTGGGGGGTGCTTCGGAACCCCCGCTCCGATGAGGTCCTCGCCCCTGCCGGACCGCCCGTGCCCGCTGAGCGGCTCCCACCTGCCCCTCCGACCTCGTAGTCAGAGCACTCCCGTCGGGGCCCCTCCCGAATACCTCCTCCCGAACGACACGGGTTCCAGTGGCCCCTCGCCGCCGGTAACATATCAGACTCGAACAACTGTTTTCGGATGACATACGTCGGACGGCCGTATTCGGCCCCGATACGGCCGATAGGGACACTCAACTGTCCGATTGTATATATGTGTCTGACGCAGAGTTAAGTGGGTACGGTTCGGGGGTACCGTCAGAGCGCCTTGGTCCATTGAGGCCAGGGTGCGGGAGGATAGGATGGGTCTGCTCACAAGCATCAGATCGAGCATTTCGAAGCTCTTCGCGGCCAGCGAGCCGAGGCGAATCGGGATCTACGGTCCCCCCAACGCGGGGAAGACCACCCTCGCCAACCGCATCGCCCGTGATTGGACGGGGGACGCGGTCGGTCCGGAGAGTCATGTACCGCACGAGACGCGACGGGCGCGTCGGAAGGAGAACGTCGAGATCAAGCGCAACGGTAGCTCCGTCAACATCGACATCGTGGACACGCCCGGCGTGACCACGAAGGTCGACTACACGGAGTTCCTGGAGCACGATATGGCGGAGGACGACGCCATCCGGCGGTCGCGGGAGGCGACCGAGGGCGTCGCCGAGGCCATGCACTGGCTTCGAGAGGACGTCGACGGCGTCATCTACGTGCTGGACGCCACGACGGACCCGTTCACGCAGGTCAACACGATGCTGATCGGCATCATCGAGAGCCAGGACCTGCCCGTGCTGATATTCGCGAACAAGATCGACCTGGAGGACGCCTCCGTCCAGCGGATCCGGAACGCGTTCCCCCAGCACGAGACCGTCCCGCTGTCGGCCCTTGAGGGTGACAACATGGACGAGGTCTACGACAAGATCGCGGAGTACTTCGGGTGATAGGATGGCAGAACTGACAACCGGCGACGACGGGAACGCACCCCTCGACGGCGTCCAGATCGACCTCATCAGCACCGAGCGGATGGAGGGGCTCCGGACGATGGAGAAGATCCACCTCATCCTGGACGGGGTCAGGGACGGCAACATCGTCATCCTCGAACGCGGGCTCGACCCCGACGAGGAGTCGAAGCTCATCGAGGTGACGATGGGTGAGATCCAGCCCGACGGTGACGGGTTCACCGGCATCGAGATCGAGACCTACCCCGGCGGCACCCGGAACGAGTCCGGGCTGCTGGGGCGGGTCCTCGGCAGGGGGGAGCAGTCGAAGCTCACCGTCATCGGCCCGGCGAACCGCATCGAGACGCTGCACAAGGACGAGAACCTCATCCGGACGCTCATCCGCCGCCGATAGCTCCGGACCGGCCCGACCTCGGCCCGACGCCGAGCACGGCCCCAGAAACCGCCACGACCGACCACGACACCACCACACGCCACACCGATGCCACACCAGTGTACCAACTGTGGGCGCGTCTTCGACGACGGCTCGAAGGAGATGCTGAGCGGCTGTCCTGGCTGTGGCGGGAACACCTTCCAGTTCCACCCCGAAGGAACGGACGTCCCGTCGGAGCCGCCGGACGCCGAGCCGCCGGACCCGGAGGGGTCCGGCACCGCCAACACGGTCGGTCGTGCCGCCACCAGGGTCCGGGACTTCGTCTCGACCGACGACCCCGTAACGCCCGATTCGGCGTCCGGCCCACCGGAATCCCCCCCGGGGACGCCCGGCCGGTCCGACGCCCCCTCGACCGGTGATGACGCCGGCACCGCGTCCGCCTCGACCACGGGGCCGGCGACCGACACCGGTTCGAACGCGGGCGACACCGGCCCCGACCCGAACACCCCTTGGCCCAGTGAGCGCGACGACGGGGGCGAGGACCTCCCGACCGACGAGGACGGCATCATTGACGCCGACGCCCGGGAGGCCGCGCGTGCGCCCGACACCGCCGGGATGGAGACGGGCGGCGGCTCCGACGCGACGGGGACGGACAATGGCGGTCCGCTCGACGGGTCCGCGCCGGACGGTCCGGCCCCCGCTGCGGGGAGTAGTTCGGGTTCGGACGCGTCGGGCGCGCCGAACGCGCCGGCCTCCGAGGCCCCGGGCGAGGGGCGCGTCGCGAGCACCCCCGACGAGGACCAGCCCGACATCTCGGAGCTCCGCGAGCAGCTGAACGACCAGTTCGAGTCGATCAAGATCCTCGAACCGGGCCAGTACGAGCTGAACCTGATGGAGCTGTACGACCGCGAGGAGTACATCATCGCCCTCCAGGAGAACGGTCGCTACGTCATCCAGGTTCCCGAGCAGTGGCTCGGCGACCAGCCGGGCGACGCCTGAACCTGAACGCCCCCCCATCCCGACGCGCTTCGACGACCGTCCCCATCCCCCGCACCCGCCCACCCCTGAACCCCTGACCTCGCGGCTCGGCCACGAACCCGAAGACCGAGGGGGGTACGGGTCGAAGCTCATCCAGTGCCGTCGCGTGACCCTCGACCAGTGGCGCTGGTCGCCGTGCTCGTGCTCGGGAGCGTCGCGGCCCGGGTCGGCACGCTGCTTGAGGGGGTCGGCCGCCGGCTCCGCGCCGCGGCGATGCGGTTCCCGGCGCTGCTCGCCCGTCTGGGCGTCGTCGACCGCGACCGTGGAGACCGGGCCTTCGGCCTCGCGCTGCCGGTGATGATCACCGGTGGGCTCCGGGTCGCGCTTCGGGTCTCCGATTTCGTCTTCGTTGGCCTCGCGACCGGCGCGGTCGGCATCGCGGCGCTCGAACTCGGCTTCCAGTACTACTTCATCGCCTTCGGTCTCTCGCTCGGGCTCACCTCGGGGACCATCAGCGTCGTCTCCCGGCTGACGGGCGCCGGCGAACCCGCCCGCGCCGACCTCGCGGTGAAGCAGTCGCTCTGGCTCGCGCTCGCCATCGCGCTCCCCCTGACCGTCGTCTCGTGGGCGTACGCCCGGCCGCTGCTCGACCTGCTCACGCTGGACCCGGAGACCGCCCGCCTCGGGGCGGCGTATCTCAAGCTCGTGATGCTGTCGATGGCCCCCCGGTTCTGGTCGATGACGGCCGCCCGCGCGCTCGCTGGGGTCGGCGACACGCGGACCCCGATGTACGTCCGGCTGCTGACGCTCCCGACGAACGTCGCGTTGAACGCGGTGCTGGTGTTCGGGCTCGGCCCGGCGCCGGCCCTGGGGGTGGTCGGCGCCGCGGTCGCGACGGTGGTCGCCAACACCGCGGGTGCGCTCGTCTTCGCCGGCGTCTTCCTCTCGGGGCGATGGCCCATCCGGCTCCGCGTCGGCGGCCCACAGTTCGACCTCGGGCTCGCCGCCGAGATCGTCCGCGTCGCCTCGCCGCTCGCCGGGACCCGGCTCGCCCGGACCGTCGGCCGGTTCCCGTTCCTGTTCGTGCTCGGCGTCCTCGGCACGCCGTACGTCGCCGCCTTCGCGGTCGGCCGACGGGTGGTTCTCTTCGCGCTGATGCCGGCCTGGGGGTACGCGACCGCCGCGAGCACGCTCGTGGGGCAGGCAGTCGGCAGCGGCGACGAGGAGACGGCCAGCCGCGACGGCTGGGCGACGGTCCGGGTCGCGCTCGCCACGCAACTGCTCGTCGCGGTCGTCATCGCCGCGTTCGCCGCGCCCATCGCGACGCGCTTCGGGACCGAGGAGGTCGCCCTCACGGCGGAGTTCGTCCGCGTGTTCGCGCTCGGGGTCGCGGGGTTCGCCGTCTCACGCACCACCCGCGGCGCGCTCCGGGGGGCCGGCGACACCCGGTGGCCGCTCTACGGCACCGTCCTCGGGACCTATCTCCTCCGGCTCCCCATCGCCTTCCTCGCGCTCCCGGTCGGCTACGCGGTCACGCTCGGCCCGTTCTCGGCCGCTCCCGGGCAGGGGCTCGGCGCGCTCGCCATCTACGCCGCCGTCCTCGTCGACTTCTACGCCAAAGCCGCGGTCAACGCCACCCGCTTTGCCACCGGCCGATGGAAGGCCGTCGCCCGGAGCGCGAACGTCGGCGTCGGCGGTGATTGACGGACGCGGCGGATTTCGAACAAGCGTGCGTTCCAGGGCCCGAAACCCGGCCATAACCGACGAACGGTCGGAACAACCCCGGAACACTCCGTGTCAGGCGTCCCGACCCTCCGCCCGCCGCTCCCCCTCGACCACCGCCTCGGCCTCGATCTCCACCACGAGGTCGGGGTGGACGAGGGCCGACACCTCCACCATCGTCGCGGCGGGGCGCACGTCGCCGAACGTCTCGCCGTGTGTCCGACCGATGGCCTCCCAGTCGTCGACGTCCGTCACGAACAGCCGGGTCCGGACGACGTCCTCGATGTCCGCGCCCGCATCCGCCAGCGCCTCGGCCACCAGCCCCAGCGCGTGACGGGTCTGTGCGTACGCGTCGCCCGGCGCGACCGGGTCACCGTCCGCGTCGGTCGCGGTCGTCCCGGCGATGTGGACCCGTCCGTCCGCGCGAACGGCCCGCGAGTAGCCGACGGTCGCCTCCCACTCCGTGCCCGACGAGACGCGTCTCCGGGTCATATGCTTCCCGTGCGGCTCGACCGTCCTCAACCCTCGGCCGGAGCCCCGTATCGCCCCCCGACGGGCTGCACCCCTCCGTTTCCCGTGGAGAACGGCCCATCCATACTCGGCGACAGGGCGGACCGAGCGTATCGCCCCGCTGAGTGCGAACTGAAAGCGTTTAAATCGGGTCCGACCACATCTCCACCAATGAGCGACGCGACGAAGATAGTCCTGAGCACGATCGGCGCCTCGGCGTTCCTGGCCGTCGTAGCTATCATTTACCTGACGGTCGTCGGTATCTGACGTGTTCGAACCACGTGATCTCCCGGACGAGGTGGCGGCGGTCCGTCGAGCCCATACACCCGACGCTGTCGTGCTCGACGGCGGACAGGACTTCGAGACGCTGGAGCCGGCGGTCGCCGAGCAGCTCGGGCTCCTCGCCGACGGGCTGGAGCCGTTCTCGGCGCCCGAGTCGTGGCTCCCGGCGGACGTCCCGGAGGTCCTCCGTCGGACGGCGGGCGACGAGCTCACCGTCGGCCTCCCGGGCGACGGCGGCGTGGTATGGACCCGGCAGACGACGCCGCCGACGGTCATCGTCAAGCCGCGCCTGGAGGGCTCCCCGGCCTCGTTCGTCGACTTCCTCGTCGCCGAGGCGCTCGTCCAGGCCGACCTCGCGCCGGCCGAATCCTTCCTCGCGTTCTTCGGCGAGGGGTATCCCGACCTGGCGGCCGCCACGCCGCTGTCGCCCGCCGATACCTACCAGCTCGGGGCCGCGCTGTACGACGCCTACGTCGGTCGGTTGACCCGACCGGTCTTCGAGGCGTGGGGCGTCGGGGGCTCGGACGAGCACCCACACTGTCCGGACCTCCACGCGGCGTGGGTCGACGCCGGCGAGCGGCTCCAGCCCCGCCTCGATGACCTCGCCGGCGAGGTCGCCCGCGGCGAGACGGGGTTCGCGGCGGCCGCGGAGCTGGCCTGTGCGGCCCTCAAACACGGCCGCGACCTGCCGGACCCCTTCGCGGCGCTCGATACCGGCGCCTACGAGCGCAACGGTGCCGCGTTCGCCGTCCAGTGGGCAGAGAGGACGTTCGAGGCGCTGGCGGACGAGGGGACGGGGTAGGACGGACCGCCCTCCCGACTCAGATCTCGTCGCCGGGGTCGTTATTCTCCCGGACGCGCTCGGCCTCGGCCCGGTAGCGCTCGCGGTCGTCGGCGGCGACGGTCGCGAGGTCGTCCGGGTCCACGTCCCGCGCGGCGGTGACCGGTGTCCGGTCCAGCACCGCCGAGGAGAGTTCCCTGGTCACCGCGCGCTCGCCGTCCGGCGTCGCGTACACCAGCGTGATGAGGTTCCGGCTGTCGTAGGAGCGCTTGACCAGCCACGTCCGAACCTGGCCGTCCCCGCCGTCACCGCCGGTCCCGGTGTCGCCCATGCGACGGGCTGGGCACTCGGCGGTCTTCAACCCCCCCGTTTCCGGTGGAACCGTCGGCCGGCGTCCACTCGCTCGTCCACCGGAGCGGGCGCCCCGCCGCGTTCAATCCCTCCGGGGGTCGAACGGGGTCCACTCCCGGGGGCCCGGAACGCCACGGACGCGGAGTTCGGGCCGGTCCCCGTTCTGCCCCTCGCGGACCTGGATGCGCCCGTCGCAGAAGTGCGAGATGGTGCGGACCGTCCGCTCGTCCTGTGTCTCCGGGTCCAGCAGGAACGCCCCGAACCCGTCGATGGAGGCGTTCCGCCCGGCCAGCGTGTGGACGAACCGCGCGGTCCGCCGGACGTCCCCGAACGAGAGCAGCGTCGACACCGAGGCGACGGCCAGCCGGAGCCGGTCGACGCCGTCGGCGTCGAAGTCGGCACACAGCTTCGAGTAGCGCATCCCGATACCGGTCAGGTCGTCGGGGCCGGAGACGGTCTGGATGCGGGCCGTCCGCCGTGTCGCCTCGCTCCGGTCGTTCCCGACGCAGTCGACGAGCCCGATGCGGCCCTCCCGTGGCGTGGCGCCGACGTCCTCGCAGTCCTCGAGAACGGCGTCCCCGTCGTCGTCGGTGGTCACGACGATGGCGCCCTCGTCGTCGGCCAGCGACCCGACCACCATCCGCAGCGTCAGCGCCTGTGCGCCGACGTGTGGCGGCCCCGCGACGATGACGTTCCGCCCGGCGGGAATCGGCTCCAGCGGGAGCCCGTCGAACCGGTACGGGTCGGCGCCCCGGTCATCTGGCTCCCTGTTGGGTGGTCCGGTGTAAAAACTCCGTCCCCGCGCGTCCCGCGAACGGGTGGATTGATACGCCCGACTCGCCTACGGGCGCACGATGGACGCCCCGCTCTGGACGGAAACCCACGCCCCGGAGCTCGCGGACCTGCCCCAGCCCGGCGTCCGTGACTACCTCACCGAGGCCGTCGAGGAGCCCATCAACCTCGTCCTCCACGGCCCGGAGGGGGTCGGCAAGACCGCCGCCGCCCGAGCGCTGGCCCGCGCGGCGCATACGGACCCGGATAACGACCTCGTCGAGATCAACGTCGCGGACTTCTTCGGCCGCACGAAGACCGAGATCAAGAACGACCCGCGGTTCGCGCCCTTCCTCCAGGGTCGCTCCCGGATGAGCAAGCGCGACATGATCAACCACGTCCTCAAGGAGTCCGCGGCCCACCAGCCCGTCTCCGGCGAGTACAAGACCGTGCTGCTGGACAACGCCGAGGCCATCCGCGAGGACTTCCAGCAGGCGCTGCGCCGCGTGATGGAGCAGTACGCCCGGACCACGCAGTTCGTCATCGCGACCCGGCAGCCCTCGAAGCTCATCCCGCCCATCGAGTCGCGGTGTTTCCCGGTCCCGATGCGGGCCCCGACACACGACGAGACGGCGACGGTCCTCCGCTCGATTCTCGACGCCGAGGACGTGGAGTACGACGCCGAGGGGCTGGACTTCGTCGCCAGCTACGGCGACGGTGACCTCCGTCGGGCGGTTCTCGGCGCCCAGCTGGTCGCCACCGACGCCGACGCGGTGACCATGGCGGCCGCCTACGAGGCCCTCGGCGAGGTGGGCGTCGACGCCCAGCTGGAGGAGATGCTGGCGGCCGCCTCCTCCGGCGACTTCAGCACCGCCCGCTCCACGCTCGACGACCTGCTGGAGGACGAGGGGCTCTCCGGCGACGAACTGCTCGCGGACCTGCTCCGGGTCGCCCGCGAGAGCAACCGCAACTGGGACGTCGCGCGACTGCACGAGCTGGCCGGCGAGGTGGATATGGACCTCGTCGAGGGCTCGTCGGACCGCGTCCACCTCTCGCATCTACTCGCGGAACTCGGCCGCGAGACGGCGTCCTCGTGACTCCCACGTTCACCGATTACTCCGAGCGTTTCCGTCGAAGGGCCGACGTACGTCACAGAAGCGCACCTCCACGGACCGAACCGGTTCGTTCCGGAGACACGGTGCTCACCGCCCGTCGAGCAACTCCGCCAGCCCGCCGAGGTCGGGGACCGACCGACCGCCGGACGGAACCGCCTCCTCCCCTGCGACCAGCACGCCGGGGATGCCGACGTCCAGTGCGCCTCCGATGGCGGCGGGGTCGCGCCCGGCGAACCAGAACCGGCCGTCGCCCAGCGCGTCCTCGACGGTCTCGAAGGCCCGGGCGTGCGGGAGTTCGTAGCCGGTCGCCGCGGAGGTGAACGCCCGGGTCACGCGGCCATCGAGGCCCACCACTCCGAGGAGCCGGTCGACCTCCGGTGGGCCGTTCAGGTAGACGACGGGCCGCCAGCCGGCAGCCTCGAGCCGGTCCAGCGCGGCCGGGGCGCCGTCGATGGCGGCCCACGCGTCGGGGTCGAGATACGCCGCCCGGACCTCGCGGGCGATGGCGTCTGCCTGCCGTCGGGGCACGTCGACGGCGGCGAGCGCGTCCGCGAAGGCCGACTCGTGGTGGCGCCACCAGTCCGGCCAGTCGGGATGCATCCGGTCGGGGTCGTGCCAGGGGAGATCCAGACCCGGCCGGACCGCCTCGGGCGTCGCGGACCGACCGGTATCGCTGGCCACGAGGGCGTCACACAGCGCCCCGGCCCAGCCGTCGTCCGGGGGGCCGTGCTCCCCCGCGGCCGTCGCGCCGCGGCGGCTCGCGAGGGTCTCGAAGGCGAGGAGGGCGTAGCGGTTACGCACACGACGGGGTACCGCCGCGCGATGCAAAAGCGACCGGATTCGACGGCCAACAGCCGTCGAGCGGGAGTTCGGCTACCCCCAGCACCACCGTCACGGCCGCCGTCACCAGTGGCGCGGTTTGCCGAGGTTCTGCATCTCCGTCTCGCAGTCCGCACAGCAGACCGACCCCCCGGCCTCGACGCGCAGACCACACCGGGGGCACTCGTACTCCTGCAGACGGTCGTCGTCCAACGCCGGGTCGGTTGACAGCATCGTTGTGTGATTACGATTCGAGCCTTGTGAATCTGGTCCCGGGCGGTCTGCCGGTGGACTAACGGTCAGTTTGGTCGGTAGCCACACTCCCCCGTCAGCGGTCGTTCGCCGCCCGGCGGTCGTCGGGCCCCCCGGCGTCGCCCGGTTCCGTCCCCGGCCCGGCGTCGTCGGCCTGCAGGACGAGGATGTAGCGTGTCAGCGACCGGTGGACGCGGCGGTCGAAGCGGTCGACCACGGTCCAGCCGGCGGCCTCGGCCGCCCCGGTCCACGCCCGGTCCCCGACGACGACCGCCCGGCGGGCCACGCGGCGAGCCTCGGCGAGTGCGTCGCCGACGACCGCCGAGAGTTCGTCGCTGGCCCACGACTGGCGGCCGTAGGGCGCGTCGAAGACCACCGCGTCCACGGGACCGTCCCCGTCCGGGCCGCCGGCCACCGGGAGCCGGCGGGCGTCGCCCCGACAGGTCGCGAACCCCCCGGGCGGTTCCACGGCCTCCGGGCCGCCCGGGCCACCCGACGCCCCGCCCCCGCCCCCGAGATAGTGGCCGAGGTTCCGCCGGGCCCCTCGGACCATCTTCCACTGGGCGTCGACGCCGACGACGTCGGCCCCGACAAGTCCGGCCTCGGCGAGCAGGCCGCCGGTGCCGCACATCGGGTCCAGCAGCGTCCGGCCAGGGCGGGCGCCGGCGATGTTGGCGAGCGCCCGCGCCAGCAGCGGGTCCATGCTCCCGGGCTGGAAGAACGGCTTGTCCGTCGGCTGGCGCTCGCCGAAGTCCCGGACGCTCTCGGCGGTCAGCCAGCCCAGCGCGCAGACGCCCGGCTCGTTCGCGCCGAGCCCGCCGGCGGCCGTCCCGTCCTCGGCCAGTCGTACCTCGCGCTCGTCCGCGATGCCGACCGTGGCGGTGCCGTCGTCGGCGTCGTCGTGGCCCGGCGGTACGGCGAACAGGGCTCGCAGCTCGTGGTCCGGGTCCTCCAGGTCGACGCTGAAGCCCCGGTCGACCAGTACCGCGCCGAGTTCCCGCTCGGCCCGGGCCGTGTCGACGCCGGTCAGGCTCCGCACGTCGCGGGCCCGGACCCGGACGGAGCCCTCGGCGCCCTCAGGTACCGCCCATCCCCCCGTCGAGGGGCCGCCCGGGCCCTCCAGCGCGGCGGCGTCCAGCAGTGTGACGGCGTCCTCGACACGGGGCGCCGTCCGGCCGAGGAGCGCGGCGACGCGCTGGGTGTAGGCCAGCCCACGAACCCGGTCGGTGACGCCGCGGGCCGTCGCGAGCCCCGTGCCCAGCGGGTCGACGGCGGAGCAGGCGCTCTCGGCCTCCCGGCGCGCGAACCGGTCGTCCTGGCCACCCAGTTCGAGGACGTACACGGGCGTCATCGGGGGCGCACCGGGCATGAGGGTGCCGGTCCGGGTGCCCCGAGCGCCGCCCCGCGCCAGACAAGCACCCCTATTTCAAGCGGCAATCGATGCCGGTTTATAAACAGAACGGACGCCAGTGGGCCGATGTCTCCGGTTCTCGACCTGTCAGTCACCACCACCCATATTTATAAAGGTTAAATACGTGTCTTAAGATACATGAGCGACCCCAAGGAAACCATCAACATCGAGAACGTGGTAGCCTCGACGGGTATCGGCCAGGAGCTCGATCTCCAGAGCGTGGCCATGGACCTCGAGGGGGCAGACTACGACCCCGAACAGTTCCCGGGCCTGGTCTACCGCACCCAGGAGCCAAAGAGCGCGGCCCTCATCTTCCGGTCGGGGAAGATCGTCTGCACGGGCGCCAAGAGCACCGACGACGTCCACGAGTCGCTGCGCATCGTCTTCGATAAACTCCGCGACCTCAACATCGAGGTCGACGAGGACCCGGAGATCGTCGTCCAGAACATCGTCACCTCCGCGGACCTGGGTCGCAACCTCAACCTGAACGCCATCGCCATCGGGCTGGGCCTGGAGAACATCGAGTACGAACCGGAGCAGTTCCCGGGCCTGGTCTACCGGCTCGACGAGCCCGACGTCGTCGCGCTGCTGTTCGGGTCCGGTAAGCTCGTCATCACGGGCGGCAAGGAGCCCGACGACGCCCGCAAGGCCGTCGACAAGATCGTCTCGGAACTCGACAAGCTCGGCCTGCTCGACGGCTGACGCCGGTCTCCCTCCCGTTCCCCGTTCCACGCCCGATAGCGCAGGCTACATGCGACCGCGGCGCCCACGTCACCCATGGCCGGCTTCCCGCTCGCCCCGTTGCAGGCCCCCGTCGCCAACCCGCCCCCCCCGCTCCAGTCGGTCACCGGTGGCGGCCCGCTCGCGCTGGTCGTCACCTTCCTGCTGGCGAGCCTGTTCTACGCGTTCACCCTCCATCTCGCCGCGACCTTCTTCATCGGTGAGGTCCCCTCGCAGAAGGCGGCCTACGTCGGGCCGGTCCCCGCCGCGGTCTCCATCCTCCTCCAGCAGTACGGCCTCAGCAGCTCGCTGCTGGTCGGGGTGGTCATCGTCGCGACGCTGGTGGCGGAACTGCTCGCCGTCAGTGCCGTCTACCGGCTGAAGTTCCGGTCGGCGGCCCCGCTGGTCGTCCTCCACTTCGGCTTCGCCGCGGTGATGGGCGTCGCGCTGGCGAACGTCTTCGGCGTGCTTTAGCCGGCGCCGACGGTCGCCCTACCGCTCCGTCTCGACGTCGGCGTCGGGCTCGACGGCGCCGGGTTCGGTCCCGAGCAGGTCCCGGAGCCGTCGGGTCACGGCCGGGAGGACGCGCTCGTCCAGCGAGTATGGCCCCGAGCCGGTCACGAGCACCGCCGAACTCAGCCCGAACAGGGTGACGTGCGCCAGGACCGGGTCGTTCGGGAGGCCGAACAGGGTCGTCGTCAGAACCACGAACCCGAGCGCGGCGGCGGCGCGACTGAACAGCCCGAGCACCAGCAGCAGACCGACCCCGAACTCGACGAGACCGGCGCCGAACACCCACAGCTCCGGCGCCAACGGGAGCACCGACGTGAGCCCGAGGTCGACGGCGAGCGTCGCCGCGCGGCCGGGCTGGAACCACTTCTCGGCGACACCGAGCAGCATGAAGTTCAACCCGAGGCCGACCCGGATGGCCACGGGGGCGAGTCGGCGGTCGACGCCGAGGCGCCGGAGTGCCACCAGCGGCCGGGGGCGGCCCGACGCGACCCGGTTGACGATGGTCCCGTCCGTGACCGCCAGCCGCCGGAGGAGGCCGTCTGCGCTTGGCTGCCCGGCCCCGAGCAGCACCAGCCCCAGGAAGCCGGCGAGATACTCGCTGGCGAGCAGCAGTTCGGACCCGAAGACGGCCAACCCGCCGAGGTACGCCACGAGCCCCGCGACGGCGACGACTCGCGTCGCCAGCCCGAACAGGAGCAGGAACCCGAGCACGACCTGGAGGAGCCGGGCTTCGACGGGGACGCTCGGGGTGAAGTAGTACCCGGTGAACGCAGCCCCGACCAGCGGCAACCCGGTCGAGAGCCGGAGCATCCACGGGAGATACGGCGTGTACGAGGCCAGCGTCCGCCGCGCCACCTCGATGTCGGGGATGCGCGACCCGCCGACCAGATAGCCGGCGGCTGCCGCCAGCGCGACCGCCGTTCCAAGCCCCACGAGCAGCAGGGTCAGCGGGTCCGTCAGTACGTCGGCGAGGAAGGCGACACCGTCGCCGATGGGTTCACCATCGGTGACGTAGTCCACGTGGGCCGGAACCGGCTCGAGGACCGCCCCGGTCGAAGAGGAGTCCATAGTGGTGCCACGCACCGAACGAACCTAAAGGGCCCTGTCGCCGCAGTTCTCTCGCCGAACCCTTACCGCAGCGCGTCCAGCCGGAACTCGAACCCGGCGACGGGGAGTTCGAGATCGTGTTCTACCAGCACGCGCGGGTGGAGTTCGCCGATGACGCCCACCTCGTCGCCGTCGATGACGATGCTCGCGGTGCGGCCGTCGATGAACGACGGGTGGTCCGTCGGCGGCGTCGACAGGTCGACGTCGAAGACCCGGCAGAGCGCCTGGAGCTTCCCCTTGGCGTCCTCGTAGGAGGCGTCGGTCCGGGCGAGCACGCCGGCCACGGTGCGACGCTCGGCGACGCGGGTGTTCGCCCCGTCGTCCCGATGCGCCGCGAGTCCGATCTCCGCGAGGTCCTGCGGGTACGCCCGGTGCGTGTTGCGCTCGAGCACCATGGTCAGGGAGGGGAGCGCCCACGACCGGACCATCGTGTAGTCCTCGCTGTACGGTTCCGTGATGGTGACCGGCGGCCGTGCACCCAGCGGGGCGTCCGGGTCCGGCGTGACCTCGTCGTCGTGGGCCGACGGCGTGTCGAGCCCCATCCGCTCGTAGTTCTCGGCCTCGCTCGTCATGTGGAAGTTCAGCATGTCCTCGAACCCGAGGCCGACGAGGGCGTCCCGGGCGGCGTCCTCGATGCGGGACCGCTCGTGGCGACCACCGATGGTCCCGACGTCGGGGTAGCGCGGCTCGAGATCGTTGAACCCGTACGCCCGGCCCACGTCGTCGACGACGTCCAGCGGGTGGAGTACGTCGACGCGGTAGGGCGGGACCGCGACCTCGTAGGTCAGGGTTCCGTCCTCCTCGGCGACGGCGTCGAGGCCGGCGCGTTCCAGCAGGTCCACGACCTCACCGGGGTCGAACGAGACGCCGAGCAGCGACTCGATGCGGTCGTGGCCGACGGTCTTGCGGTCGGTCGAGAGGTCCGGACGGTCCAGCGTCCGGTCGGGGTAGTCGATGTCGACGCGCTCGACCCGGCCGCCGCGCGCGTCCAGCGCGTAGCAGACGATGTTCAGCATCCGGTCGATGGTCCACTGGTCGGTCCCCGTCATCTCGATGAACAGGTCCCGGGAGGCGGTCTCGACCTCGGTCCGCGTCCCGTTGATCACCGGCGGGAAGGAGAACAGTCCCACGTCGTCGTAGATGGCGGGGTAACGCTCGTAGTCGGCGACGAGGCCGGCGTACGTCTCGCCGGTCGGGTGGTCGGTGAGGACCTCCCCCGGGGTGAGTTCGCGGTCCGAGTCCAGCGGGACGAACGTCTCGCCGTCGGGCTCGATACCGGTGTAGCGGATGGACTTCCTGCCGCCACTGGCCCCCGTGGCCGACGCGCCCTTCAGCATCGTCAGGTCGTGGACGCCGATGGCGCCCTTGGCGCGCTTGCGGCCCATCGTGGCGTGGAGCTTCTCCTGGAGCTGGATGAGCGACTCCAGCCCCGCCTCGTCCAGGTCGAGCCCCCGAACGACGGCGCCGGTGACGTACGGGCGCTCGTCCGGGACCGACCCCTCGACCTCGATGGTCCAGTCGGCGTCGTTCGTGTCCGGGATGTAGACGCCGCGGTCGTCGCCGTACTGGTAGCGCAGCGACCGGGCGACCCCCTCGACGGAGAGCCGGTCCAGCCGGTCGGGGGCGAACTCCAGCTGGAGCAGGCCGTCCTCGGTCTCGCCCTCGAACTCCAGGCCGAGCGCGAACAGGTCCTCTTTCAGCGCCTCGTCGTCCTTCTCGTCGTGGCCGGTCAGGCGGCGCAGCTCGTCGGGGTCCACGTCGACGACGGGCATCAGTGGACCACCTCCGCGGTCCGCAGCCGGTCCAGGTCACACAGCGTCCCGTGGACGTCCCGGATGTCCTCGAAGCCGTACATGAGCATCAGCAGCCGCTCCAGGGCCAGTCCCCAGGCCATCACGTCGCACTCGACCCCGAGCGGGCCCAGCACCTCCTCGCGGAAGATGCCGGAGTTCCCGATCTCGACCATCTCGCCCGTCTCCGGATGGGTGCCGAACAGCTCGAAACTCGGCTCAGTGTACGGGTTGTAGTGGGGCTTGAACTGGATGTCCGTGATGCCGAACCGTTCGTAGAACTCCGTGAACGTCCCCATCAGGTCCCGTACCGAGAGCTCCTCGGCCATCACCCAGCCCTCGATCTGGAAGAACTCCAGCAGGTGGGTCGGGTCGAGCGTGTCGTTGCGGTACACCTTCTCGACGGAGAACCAGCGCTGGGGCGGGTCGAGGTCGCCGACCTGCTCGCCCGAGAGGTAGCGCATCGACAGCGAGGTGGTGTGGCCCCGGAGGTCGACCCCCTTCGCCACGTCCTCTGTCCAGGGGGAGTGGTAGCCGTCGCCGTCCGCGCCGACGCCCTCGCGGTGGGCCGACTCGACCGCCGCCACGAGGTCGTCGGGCAGCTCCCGCATCGGCGGCACGTCCAGCGCGAACTGGTCCCAGTGGGTCCGGGCGGGGTGGTCCTGTGGCATGAACAGGCAGTCGTTGATCCAGAACTCCGCGTCGGCGTGGGGGCCCTCCATCTCGGAGAAGCCCATCCCGACGAGGACGTCCTTCACGCGGTCGGCCGTCTGCCGGAGGACGTGCTTGCGGCCGCCGTAGTCGGTCTCGGCGTCGGCCTCGACGTTGTAGTCGGCGAACTCGACGTCCGCCCATTCGCCCGACGTGAGGAGTTCGGGCGTGAGCGCGCCGACCGTCTCGGCCGTCTCGATACCCTCCATCAGTGCCGTCACGCCCTCGTCGGTGAGCGTCACCGACCGGACGGTGGTCTCCGTCCGGCTGGCGAGCCCCCGGTCCTCGAGTCGGTCGAGGACGGTCCCGTCGAGGTAGCCCGCGTTGCCGTCGGCGATGGCGGCAAGCGCGCCGGCCTCCGGGTCGTCCTCGGGGTCGACGTCCGGGCCGCCCGCCAGGTCGACGCGGACGGCGCCCTCCTCGATGTCGCCGAACCCCTTCCGCGCGAAGTTCGACAGCGCGATGTCGACCTCGGGGCCCTCCAGCCCGGCGGCGCCGACGAGCTCGCCGATGCTGACGGCCTCGTCCTCGGCGCCGGCGTCGACAGCCGCGCGGTAGAGCCGCAGTTCGGGCAGTCCGGCCTCGCGGTAGCGATCGCCCTCGTCGGTGAGGTCGACCGCCTCGGCGCTGTACGCCTCGACCTCGACGAGGCCGTCGGCGGCGAGTTCGAACGCGGCGTTGGTGACCGCGGTCGGGTCCGCGTCGAGTTCCGTAGCGAGCGATTCGACCGTCTTCGTCCCGGTCGCGCTGGCGGCCTCCAGCAGCGCGACCTCTGTCTCCGGGCGTCGCATGTGATGTGTATTGTCGGTGGGTGCGCGTGGCCGGCGACGGGTCGCCAGCGTGGTCGTCAGCGATGCGTGCGTCGGCCGGACAACTAACGGTTCCGGACCCCCGCGACGGTTTCGCGGCCAACCCCTCTGTTTCGTCTCCAGATAGCGAGGGGTCGGTCGGTCCACCGCCGCGTCAGGCGAGGAAGAACGGGTCGGACGCGGCTGGCGGTCGTGGGGCGGCGCGTCGTCGCCTCCGTCCGACTGACATACGCTCGCGTGTGGGTGAGTGACACTTCAACGTTGTGGGCGCCAGAGCGTCCCGAACGCCCGAACGGCCCCCGAGCCTATCGAAATACCGAGATATATGTGAAACAGTTCGCGGACAGTCGTGGTTCATGATATACGTGGGGTTCTCGGATTCTATACCCGACGTCCCTCGGAAACTCCTGGCCGGTCGTGGAGCCCCCCGGCCGCGGTGGTCCCATCCCGTCGTCCTCGCGGGGGGAGCCGTGGGCCCCCCGACCGCGAGGGCCCGGGGCACGTGCCGTCGCCGCGGTCCGAGAGCGGACGGGTCGTCCGGATATCTGAAAGATTGATAGGTACGTCCGCGTAACGGGCCTTCAGTGTCATCCTACGTGGACGAGGACACGGCCGCAGCAATCGACAGCGGCCGTGCGACCGCGGGCGCGATGCTCCGGCAGGTCCAGAAGCACCTCCAGAAGGTGTTCATCCTGTTCGTCATCGGGCTCATGGGGACCATCTACCTGCTGCGGAACTTCGTCTGGGCGCGGCTGAAGGCGGACCTCAACGTCCAGGAGGACATCGTCGTGGTCGCGGTCACGCCGTTCGACGTCATCCTCCTCCAGGTGAAGATCGGCCTCCTCGTCGGCGTCATCGTCGCGCTGCCGTTGCTGCTCTACTACTCCCGGGACGCGCTGAAGGAGCGTGGCATCTGGCCGCGCGGCATCCCGCGCTGGAAGGTCGGGACGGTCGCCGGTTTCAGCGGCCTGCTGTTCACCGGCGGCGTCGCGTACGGGTACGGCGTCTTCTTCCCGACGGCGTTCCAGTTCCTCGCCCAGAACGCCGTCGATTCGGGGTTCACGCCCACCTACTCCATCGTGAAATGGGCGCAGTTCATCATCCTCCTCTCGCTGTCGTTCGGCCTCGCCGCTCAACTGCCGCTCGCGATGAGCGCGCTGTCGTACTCCGGGGTCGTCCCGTACACGACGTTCCGTGACTACTGGCGACACGCGGTCGTGGGACTGTACGCGGTCGGGGCGCTGTTCACGCCGCCGGACCCGCTCACACAGCTGCTGTGGGCGACGCCGCTCATCGTGCTGTACGCCGTCAGCCTGCAGATATCGAAGTTCGTCGTGACGGCGAAGCTCTCCAGCGAACGGCTCGGGGCGCGCAACGTCGCCCGTGCCAACTGGAACACCGTCGCGGGCGCGGCGGCCGTCGCGGGCGCGGCGACGTACTTCGGCTACCGGGCGGTGCTGGGCGGCGCGGCCGACTCGGTGGTCCCGCAGGTCAACGCCGGGCTGACCGTGCTGGACCGGTACGTCGCCACGGGACGGCTCCGCCCCCCCTCGCAGTGGACGCCCGACCCGGTGTTCGGGCTGGACCCGGCAGTCGCGCTCGCGCTGGGGGCCGCGGTGGTCGCGCTGGGCGCGGCTCTCGGGGCGCTCGCCTACCACCTCGTCGCCGCGGTCGACGAGATCATCGCGGCAGAGGGCGGGCTGAAGGCGGTCGAGCGCGGCCGCACCCCCTCGGTGACTAGCGACTCCGGCGCCGCGCCCGCCTCGACCGGCGCGCCCGGGGAGATCGACCTCTCGGAGCTCGACGCCGGTGGCATCCGCGCGGCCCCCATCGAGGCGTTCGCGGACATGGCAGAGGACGAGGCCGTCTCGCTGGCCAGCGAGGCGATGGGCGAGGACGACCCGGACCGCGCGGAGGCCATCCTCGACCGGTTCGACGAGGCCCAGGAGCTGGCCGAGGCCGACCCCGTCGAGGCCGGCGCCACGGCCGCGGCCGCCAACGACGTGGGCCAACCCGCCGGGACGGGCCCGGGCGCCGACGAACCCGGCGTCAACGCGGGCGCCGAGGAGGCCGGCGTCGGCACCCGGACCGCCGCGGGCGTCGCCAACGCCTTCACCGAGGACGAGACCGACGAGGAGGACATCGGCGGCTACCTCTACGACATCCAGTTCATCGTCGAGTCGCTCACCTCGAAGGCGTTCCTCATCGTCGGGCTGTTCATGATCGTCCTGGCGGCCTCGTTCAGCGCGCTCTACCTCGGCGGTATCGGGATGCTGAAACAGGAGTTCGTCTCCCGGGTCCCCTCACAGGTCATCGACCCGGAGAGCATCAACATCGTCGCGCTCCACCCGGTCGAGGTGCTGGTCTTCGAGATCAAGGTGTCGGTCATCTTCGCGGTGGTCGCGACGCTGCCGGTGCTGCTGTACTACGCCTGGCCGGCGATGCGGGAGCGGGGCCTCGCCGCCGGCAACCGGAACGTCCTGCTGCTGTGGGGCGGGCTCACGACGCTGGGGCTCGTGGTCGGCAGCGCCGTCGGCTTCCTCTACGTCGCGCCGAACGTCATCTCCTGGCTGGTCGCGGACGCGCTCGGCGCGAACATGGTCATCGCCTACCAGATCAACTCCTTCGGCTGGCTCGTCTTCTTCACCACCGTCGGGGTCGGGCTGCTGTTCGACATCCCCGTCACGATGTACCTGTTCCACCGGGGCGGGCTGGTCCCGTACCGCACGCAACTGGGGCGCTGGCGGGAGGTGAGCGTCCTCGTGCTCGGCGGGGCCGCGATATTCACGCCGAAGAGCGTCTTCTCGATGTTCATCGTCGGCATCCCCGTCCTGCTGGCGTACCTCGCCGGACTGGCGCTGCTGTACGCCGTGACGCTGGGCGGTCGCCGCGGCGGACCGAAGCCGCCCGTGGCCGAACCCAGCGACTGAGGTCTCGAACGACGGCTTCGCCACCGGCCGTCACTCCACGCCGCACTCGCTCCTCGCTACCGCTTCGACCGGCGTCACGCCTCGCCCGGAGGGTCGTCGACGCGCCTCGGGGACGTCCCCGGCGAACGGCGAAGCTATACCACGACCCTGGCCCAACGGCGGGTATGCCCAAGATCTCGGTCGAGATGCCACAGGAACTGCTGGACGACCTGGACGAGCACGTCGGTGACGACGGGAAGTTCGTCAACCGGAGCGATGCCATCCGCGCCTCCGTGCGGAAGACGCTCGACCTGCTGGACGAGATCGACGCCCGCCACGGCCGGCTGGACGGGGCGGAGTGAGCCCGGCGACTACTCGCCGGCGTCGGGATCCGGCGCCGCCGCGTCGGCGGTCTCCGCGGCCCCGTCGTCCGTCCCCTCGGGGCCGTGGTCGATCACCTCGGCGAAGCCGAAGCGGGGCTTCACCTCGTCGACGCGAACCCGGACCCGGTCCCCGACCACGGTGTCCGGGACGAACAGCGTGTAGCCGTCGACGCGGGCGATACCGTCGCCCTCTGCGCCCACGTCCGTCACCTCGACGACGGCCTCGTCGCCGCCCCGGACCGGTGCCGTGATGCGGTTCTTCGCGACGAGGTAGAGCTCCGAGGAACTGTCCCGGGAGGCCCGCGGCCGGACGTCGCGGACGTACTCGAACTCCGCGTCGATCGCCTCGCGGAGGTCGTCCAGGTCGCGGCCGTCGAACACCTTCACGACGAGGTCGCCACCCGCCGGGAGCACCGTCAACGCGGTCTCGAACGCCTGCCGCGCCAGATGGACGGAGCGGGCGTGGTCGAGGTCGTACTCGCCGGTCATGTTCGGTGCCATGTCCGAGAGGACGACGTCGGCCCCTCCCTCGCCGACCAGGTCGGCGACCCGCTCGCGGGTGTCGGCCTCGGTCATGTCCCCGCGGACGGTCTCGATGTGTGCGGCACCGTCGCCGCTGCCGGCCTCGTCCGCCGAGAGGTCCCGTACGCTCTGCAGGTCGATACCGACCACCTTGCCGCTCGCGCCGACCCGCTGGGCGGCCACCTGCAGCCAGCCACCCGGCGCCGCCCCGAGGTCGACCGCGATGTCGCCCTGCGAGAGGAGTCCACACTCCTCGTCCAGCTGCTGGAGCTTGTAGGCCGCCCGGGACCGGTAGCCCTCCTGCTTGGCGCGGTTGTAGAACTCGTCCTTACCCGTCATGCGTGCCTCGCTCGTGTCAGCGTGGGTCTCGCGGTGGTTGCAGGCGAGATGGCGTTCACGTCCGGACGGAGCGCACCGAGGGGGAAATGCACGTCGGATGCGGGCCGTTCGGCGCTCCCCCGCCGCTCACCGCGGATACCGGACGGCGCTCGGCCCCCGCGTCGTGGCGGTGTGCCGACGCGCCGGTCACGGCCAACAGTCAGCTGGGAGCACTCATACCGGTTGATACTGTGGGGAACGACGCACGTCGCGGCAGTGACGGCCCGAGGGTCCAGGAGACCGGCTCTGGGGAGCGACAGCTCCGCGAGGGACCCCTCGAGATCAGTCCGGTGCCGGTCGCCATCCTCGCGGACCGACAGGTCGTGTGCGCGAACGACCGGGCGAAACAGGAGTCGGGGTTCAGGGAGGACGAGCTCCTCGGCCCGAGCCCCGCCGACTCGGCGCTCTCGGCGATCGACGCAGACGGAAACCGCATCGACGACGAGGGCATCACCGTCGAAACCCTCGAGCGCGGCGAGCCGGTGTGGAACCGTGTCTGCGGGTCGACATGCCGGACGGGCGATCGATCTGGCTCTCGACCAGTGGGACGCCGCTGCTTGATAACCGCGGCGAGGTCCGGCACATCGTGCCGGCCTTCGAGAACGTTACCGAGCGCAAGCAGCGTGAGCGGCGGTTCGATGCCGTGTTCAACCATACGTTCCCGTTCACGGGGCTGATGAAGCCGGACGGGACGCTTACCGAGGCCAACGACACCGGCCCGGAGTTCGCCGGCGCGGAACGCGAGGCGGTCGTCGGGACCTATCTCGTCGGGCGCCCGTGGGTCACCGACGAGAGCCGCGACCGCGTCTACGACGCCGCCGACCGCGCCCGCGAGGGGGAGCTGGTCCGGTTCGGGATGGAGACCGGCAGTGCCCGGCGAAACGGGACAGTGCCCATCGACCGCTCGCTCAAACCGTTCCACGACGAGGCCGGCGAGGTGGTGCTGCCACCCGAGGCCGACGGCTTCCACGCCGCCGATGAGGGCCCCGGTATCCCGCCCGAGGAGCGGCGGGAGCTGTTCGAGCACGGCTCGACGGATGGCAGCGGCCCCCGGGCCTCACCATCGTCCGGAACGTGGCCGACGACCACGGCTAGGAGATCCGGGTGACCGAGAGCGAGACGGGCGGGGCCAGATTCGAGATCAGCGATCTGCCGGACACGCTCACCGACCTCCGGCGCCGCGCGGCCGGCATCGACCCCGTCTGAGAGCCGTCGACGTGCCGGGCGACGATCTCGGACTTCCGAGCGTTGTATTTGGATCGGTATTATCGAACGGATTTGTAGCAGGAACGCCTCTCGAGTCCAATTTTTGACTCGTGGTCGGCGTTTATACTGGTCAGCAAGGCGAATACCCCGACCCACCGTGGTCGGGGATGAAGCTGACAACTCGGGACACAACAATTAACTGACAATACGGATAATCAAGTGATAGCGATGGAGTACAGTCACCGCTACCGCGCTTACCCGACACAAGAGGTAGCGGAGCGACTGGAACACCATCTTGACGTTCATCGCCAACTCTACAACCACGTCCGCTGGGACTACGAACAAGCCCCGGAAGACGACAAGCCGAGTGAGTACGACCAGAATAACCGACTCACCGACTGGAAACAACGGTGGCCGGTGTTCGGCGAATTACACTCGAAAGCCGCGCAAGCCACTGTCGCTCGCTTCCACCGCAATCTCTCGAACCTTCGCAAGAAGAAAGAGAAAGGGTACAACGTTGGTCGGCTCAAACGGCAAGCACTCAGCGACTACCGAAGCGTGACGTACAACCAGTCCGGTTTCGACCTCGATGAAAAGAGGGGCCACGACAAGTACGCATACGTCCGCTTCAGCAAAATCGGCTGGGTGAAAATCCGGTACTCGCGTCCGATTCCCGACCACGTCACCATCAAAGAAGTCACCTTCAAGAAGGAGACAACCGGCGAATGGTTCGTTTCCTTCGGATTGGAAACTGACGACACCAACCTGCCCGAGAACCCCGACGTAGACTCGCTCAATACGAGCAACAGCGTTGGGATTGACCTCGGTATCCAGAACTACATCCACACGAGTGATGGGAAGACCGTAGATTGGCTCGACCTCGAAGACGACTACAAGCGTCTTCGCCGCGAGCAACGCAAGCTCTCGCGGAAGCAGAAAGGGTCGAACAACTACGAGAAACAGCGTCGGAAAGTGGCGAAGGTCAAGCGTCACATCAAGCGGAAGGTGTTGGACTACCAGCACAAGATTACGACGTGTCTCGTCCGCGAGTACGACGCCGTGTTCGTGGAAGACCTGAACGTCCAGAGTATGATTCGGGGCGACGGGAACGCCCGGAACAAGCAGGACGCAGCGTGGAGACAATTCATCACGCTCCTCGAATACAAAGCCGACCTGTACGGTTGTCACGTCGTACAGGTCGAAGCACGAGGCACCACGAAAGAGTGTGCGTCGTGTGGTGTCGAGACGGCGAAACCCATCTGGGTGCGGGAACACTCCTGTCCGAGTTGTGGGTTCGAGACGGATAGAGATGCGAACGCGGCGATGAACGTTCTCAAGCGTGGTTTTTCTGAGTTAGGGCTGGGATGGCCCGAATCAACGCCTGTGGAGACTGTGACCGCTACGGACACACCTGATTTTCAGCGCGTGTCTGCAAGTCACGTCCTCGAAACAGGAAGCCTACCCTCGTGAGAGCAGGATTCCCCGCGCCACCGTGCGCGGGGTAACATTCAAGAGCTTAGACCTCTCGCACTGTGGTAGTGGTCGCCGGTCGTGGCGACCGCACACGGGATGAAACGCCACACGAGCCGCCGCCAGTTCGTGTCTGGGGCAGTATGTGGGAGCATCGTCGGGGGGCTCGCGGGTAGGGCCGCCGGAGCCCGCGCTCAGGAGCGCTCGCCGATCGTCTGGAGCGCCAGTGTCGGCGGCACGGTCACCGCCTACGCCGTGACGGCTACCGACGTCTACATCGGGACCGACCGGAACCGAGTCCGGCACGTCGACAGGGCCAGTGGCGAACCCGTCGCCACCGTCGACCTTGAGGCGGGCGTCCATCCGGGCGGCATCGCCGTCACCGATGAGCATCTCGTGGTCGCGACCCGGGACGACCGACTCGCCGTCTACCGGACGGCAGACCTCGCCGGCGACGACGCGACCCCGACCTACCGGACACAGCTGCCCAGACCCGTCGGCATGGACACCCGCGACGGCCTCGTCGCGCTCGGGACCCGCGACGGGCTGTTCGTCCTCGACCCCGCGGCCGGAGCGTTCCGCTGGCAGCTGTTCACCGATGAGCTCGACGTGGACTTTCTGGCCCCGCCACTCGTCTGGAGCGACGGGGGGATCGTCCTCACCGGCGACACCTCCGTGCTGTTCGTCGATCCGGAGACGGGTGAGCTGTCGGTCCGGGTCCCGTTCGAGGCGCCGAACCACGTCGACGTCCTGAGCCACCTCCCGGCGGCCATCACGACCGCCGGGCCGTACGTTGCCTACACCGGGAGCGACACACACGGCTGCTGTCCGAGCTGGGCGACGTTCGTGGTCGACACGGAGACGCGGGAGTTCGTCTACCGTGACTTCGCCCGGACCTCGGACGCCACCCCACAGCGGGCGGGTGCCGTCACCGAATCCGCCGTGGTCCATCAGCGCGGGCACGGCACGGTCCGCAGGCGGTCCCTCGACGGCACCGACGAGTTTCAGCTCGACTACGACCCCCGACTGGACGGCATCGCCGCCACGACCGACCGGACGTTCGTCGCGGACGGGTCGGGCCTGGAGGCGACGAACACGGGGCAGAATCTGGAACGGGGTCCGACCGAGCTCGTCGCGGTCGACAACGAGGGGTACGGTATCGCGTGGAGCCACACCTTCGACACGCCGATCACCCGGCTACGGGCCGACGGCGAGTTCCTGTTCGGCGTCGACCGGGCCGAGGGGCGGCTCGTCGCGATGGCACAGTCCGGCGACGGGGTGGCTCTCCGCCCGGCAGCGACGGACTCCGAGACGCCGTCCCAGCCGACGGCGACCGCGTCCGGCGGGACGGCCGACGACGGGTCGGGAACCTCCAACCCGGGTGCGGCCAGCACCGGTCCAGCGACTGCAACCACCCCCAGCCGTGGCTTCCTGACGAACGGTGACGACCAGGTGCTGGAGGGCGTCGGTCTCACCGGGCTGAGCATCGTCATCACAATCGGGGGAATACTGGTGACGCTGTACGACATGGTGCGGGGGGGCAACTGATGGCCCGCGGCGTCCCGCGGCTGTGGGGGGTCGCCCTCGGCGCGCCGACGATGGTCGCCGGTGGCGTGTTGCTCGTCGACGATACCGGCGGCGTTCCGGGAACGGTCGGCTACCCGTTCGTCCTGCTCGGGCTGATGGCCGTCCTTGTCGGTGCGTACGTCCACCGGGTAGCCCCGGGGCAACTGGACCTGACACCGGTCGAGACGTTCAACCCGAGCCAGCTCGGCGCCTACCTGCTCGGTGCCGCGGCGATGGTGCCCCTGGCCGTCACGCTGTACCTCCTGGTTGCGACCCGGCTCCCGTACGTCTGGCCGACGCTCGCCTTCGTCGCGTTCGTGGTCCTGCTGGTGAAGGCGCTCGTCCGGTACTGGCAGAACTCACTGACGACCTACTACGTCACCGAGGACGCCCGCATCGTCAGCGAGTACCGGTTCCTCTCGCTCCGTCGATCGAGCGTCCGGACGGACTCGGTCCAGAGCGTCGTCCGGGAGCAGTCCGTCCTCGAGACCCTCACCGGACTCGGGAGCGTCACCGTCCGGTCGGCATCCGGCGACGTGTCGTTCCGTGACCTCTCGGGCCCCAGCGAGGCAGAACGGGTCCTGAACGAAATCATCCGGAGCTGACGACTACCGAGGTCGACCCTGCCGGAAATCCGCGCCCGCGCAGGGCTAGGGGTGACTTTTTACCGGGGGGCGACCAACCGAGCAGCATGTTCAAGGCCATCGTGAGCGCCGACACGCTGGAGTCGGCGCTCGACTCCGTCAGCGTGCTCGTCGACGAGTGCAAGATTAACCTCAACGAGGACGGCCTGGCCATCCGCGCCGTCGACCCCGCCAACGTCGGGATGGTCGATCTCTCGCTTGCCGCCGACGCCTTCGAGTCCTACGAGACCGACGGCGGCATCATCGGGGTCAACCTCGCGCGGCTGGAGGAGTTCGTCGGGATGGCCGACTCCGGCCAGCTGGTCCAGCTCGAACTCGACGAGGAGACCCGCAAGCTCCACATCCAGATCGAGGGGCTGGAGGGGACGCTCGCGCTCATCGACCCCGACTCCATCCGCCAGGAGCCCGACCTCCCGGATCTCGACCTCTCGGCCGAGATCGTCGTCGAGGGCCGGGATATCGACCGCGCCGTGACGGCCGCCGACATGGTGAGCGACCACATCGCGCTGGGCGTCGACACCGACGAGGAGGTCTTCTACGTCGACGCGGAGGGTGACACCGACGACGTCCATCTCACGCTGACCCGCGAGGACCTCATCTCCCTGGAGGCCGGCGAGGCCCGCTCGCTGTTCTCGCTCGACTACCTCAAGGACATGGACAAGGCCATTCCGAAGGATACGGAGGTCCGCATCGAACTCGGCGAGGAGTTCCCCGTCAAGATGCACTTCGAGATCGCGGAAGGGAAAGGTAAAATTACTTACATGTTAGCGCCGCGTATCCAGAGCGACTGAATCGAAGGATGAGTGGCATCTGTCCGTCTTGCGGTGAGGAGTTCGACAAGCCGGGGCTTCACTGGTCACACGGCACCTGCCCGTACCCAGAGATTTCTCCGATTCAGGAGGCGGTGTTCGAGGGGCTACTAATGGGGGACGGCTCCATCCCGAAGCAGAGCGGCGCCGGCCGCGCATCCTCCCGCACTCCTCGTGGACGCGCCCAGGACCGCACGCGGGAGAGTCCGATCCATCTCCGGTGATCGCAGGGACGGAACTGTGGGAACACGTTTCTCCCTCGATCCGGAGATGGAGGATAACTCCGGACGTACTCGTGATATCGAACCGGTTCGAGGCGTACACGGGGGATATATCGTGTACTCAGTCGATATCTGCCAGCCGCGTCTCCCCGGCCCGCGTCCCGGCGCCTTTGCTCACGCGGAGGTCGGTCTCCGTGACGCCCGCCGGGAGCAGCACGTCGGCCCGGGAGCCAAAGGAGATGTGGCCGAGCCGCTCGCCCCGGGCCAGGTCGTCGCCGGCCTCGACGTAGGGGTGGATGCGCCGGGCGAAGGCGCCGGCGATGAGCGTGACACGGTAGTCGCGGGCGCCCGCGATGTCGACGTGGACGCGCTCGTTGTGCTCGGACTCCTTCGAGAACGCCAGCCGGTTGCCCCCGGGGACGTGTTCGACGGCTGCGACGGTCCCGTCGAGCGGCACCCGGTTGACGTGGACGTCCAGCGCGGACATGTAGACCCCGACGCGGACCCGAGCGTCGCCGTCGTGCTCCTCCGTCCGGACGACGGAGACGACGCCGTCCGCCGGGGCGACGACGCCGTCGCCGGGCGACGACCGCTCGGGGTCCCGGTGGAAGGCGAGCACGGCCGCCGCGCCGACGAGCCCCAGCGCGACCGCGGCCCGGCGGCCGAGTCGGCGGGCGATGGCGAGGCCAGTCAGCAACGCGGCGACCGCGTAGCGGACGCCGCCGGGGGCGATGTCCATGCCCGACTGTGGGGCCGTCGGCCACATCACCGTTCCGACCGCCGCCCCGGACCCCTCCACTTCACCTGGAGATAGCCCCTCCCGAGGTCAACGTTTCCCACGGGAGCCGTCGAGATGGACCTGTGGGGTCGTTCCAGCCGGTTCCGCTCCGCGTCTCGTCGCCCGGCCCCGGCGAGCTGGACCCGAAACGGTGGGTGCCGGTGGGGCCCGGCGACGGTGCCGGGGGAACGGCCCGCGCCGGCCGTGTGGGGGCGTGACGGGATACTGCAAGGCCTTAGTACGCGGCCCGTCTCGGCCCGGTATGAACGTCGCAGACGCTATGACCTCCCGCTCGGAGGTCGTGACGGTGTCCATCCCCGGTACGCGGGAGGACGCCCTCGAGCAGCTCCAGGGCGGCACCTTCTCGTCGATCCCGGTCGTCAAGGAGACCGACGACGGCGAGGAGTTTCGCGGGCTCGTGACCCGCGAGGCGCTCATCGAGCGGCCGGACGAGGACCAGCTCGCGCTGCTGGTCAACGAGGTCCCGACCGTCACCAGCGACGCCACGCTGGTCGACGTGGCGCGGCTCGCCCGGGAGACGGGCGGGAGCCGCGTCCCCGTCGTCGACGACGCCCGGCTCGTCGGTATCGTCACCGTCACGGACATCGTCCGTGCACTCGCGAACGACGAACTCGCCGGCGCGGACGCCATCGTCGGCGACCTCGCGACGCGCGAGGTCAACACGACCTACCGGGGGACGCCGCTGACGGTCGGCCAGGCGGAGTTGGACTACGCCGAGGTCCCGTACGCCGTGGTGCTGGACGAGGACGGCGACCCCGAGGGTATGCTGACCGAGGTCGACATCATCGAGGTGGCCCGGGTCGAGGAGGGCGAGGAGAACACCGGCGAGTCCATCGCCGACGAGGACGACGACTGGAAGTGGGAGGGGATCAAGGCGACCGGCAACCGCTACATGCCGACCCGGAACGTCGAGCTCCCGGCCGAGCCCGTCGCCCGGTTCATGACCGAGGACCTCGTGACGGTCACGCGCAAGCGAACGGTCAAGGACGCCGCCCGCCTGCTGATCTCGAACGACATCGAACAGCTCCCGCTGATGACGGCCGACGACCTGGTCGGTATCGTCCGTGACACGGACCTGCTCGCGGCGGTGGTGGCGGATGAGTGAGGAGCCCGCCCGGATCCCCGCCGACGAGGAGCTGGAGACGGTCGCGGAGCTGTCCAAGCGCCGGGGCTTCTTTTTCCCCGCGTCGCGGGCCTACGGCGGCGTCGCCGGCTTCTACACCTACGGCCCGGAGGGCGCCTCGCTGAAGCGCAACATCGAGGACTCATGGCGCGACCTGTTCGTCACCCAGGAGGGCCACATGGAGATCTCCGCGCCGGACGTGATGCCCGAGCCCGTCTTCGAGGCGTCGGGCCATCTCGACGGCTTCGACGACATGATAATCGAGTGCCCGGCGTGTGACAGCTCCCATCGGGCGGACCACCTCGTCGAGGACGCCACCCGGATCGAGGAGGCCGAGTCCCTCCCCATCCCGGAGGTGGAGGCGCTCATCGCGGAGTACGACCTCGACTGCCCGGTCTGCGGCGAGGCGCTGACCGACGTGCCCGTCGAGGAGTTCAACCTGATGTTCGAGACGAACATCGGCCCCGGTACGTCCTCGCCGGGCTACCTCCGCCCGGAGACCGCACAGGGCATCTTCGTGGAGTTCCCGCAGCTCAAACAGTACGCCCGCAACCAGCTCCCCTTCGGCGTCGCGCAGGTCGGCACCGCCTGGCGCAACGAGATCTCCCCCCGCCGCGCGCTGGTCCGGGTCCGGGAGTTCACGCAGGCCGAGCTGGAGCACTTCATCGACCCGGAGACTGACGAGCCGCCGCTGGAGCGGGTCGCGGACGTCGAACTCACGCTCTACCCGGCCGACGAGCAGGAGGCCGAGGACGGGGGTGAGGCGAGCGACGCGAGCCGAACGTCGTCGGACGGGTCCGACGGAACGTACCTGACGATGACGGTCCGGGAGGCCGTCGAGGAGAACGTCATCGCCTCCGACTGGGTCGCCTACTACCTGGGCCTCGCCCGGGACTGGTACGACCGGGTCGGCCTCGATATGGACCGGTTCCGCTACCGCCAGCATCTCTCGGGCGAGCTGGCCCACTACGCCGCGGACTGCTGGGACGCCGAGGCCGAACTCGGCGGCGACTGGGTGGAGATCACCGGCTTCGCCTACCGCTCGGACTACGACCTCTCGAAGCACGGCACCCACTCCGACGAGGAGTTCACCCTGTTCCGGCAGTACGACGAGCCACAGCGCGTCGAGCGCGCGACCGTCGACCCGGACATGTCCGTCCTCGGCCCGGAGTTCGGCGGCGACGCCGCCGCGGTGGCCGACGCCCTGCGCGACCTCGTCGAACACGACCCGGACGCCTTCGACGGCGAGACCGTCTCCGTCGAGGTCGACGGCGAGGCCCACGAGGTCGACACCGCGGTCGCGGATTTCAGCCGCGAGGAGGTGACGGAGTCCGGCGAGCATATCACCCCGCACGTGGTCGAGCCCTCGTTCGGTATCGGCCGCATCGTCTACTCCGTCCTGACCCACGCGTACGGCCGTGACACCGTCGACGGGGAGGAGCGCGCGTATCTGGACCTGCCCGCCGAGGTCGCACCCACTACCGTCGGCGTCTTCCCGCTGATGGACAAGGACGGCCTCGGCGAGCGCGCCCGCGAGGTCGAGGCGGACCTGCGGGGGGCCGGCTTCGCCGTCACCTACGACGACTCGGGCAACATCGGCCGGCGCTATCGCCGTCAGGACGAGGTCGGCACGCCCTACTGCGTGACCGTCGACTACGACACTCTGGAGGACGACACCGTCACCGTCCGTGAGCGTGACTCGACCGACCAGGCCCGCGTCCCGGTCGCGGAGCTGCCCGCCACCCTGACCGCACTCCGGGCAGGCACGACGGCCATCGACGACCTGTAGACCGATGCCCGACGTCCCCCGGTCCGACGGCGTCACGGCCGGCGACGAGCCGGGCGTCGCCCGGACCGATGGGGGGGAGGCGCCGGGGGCTACCCCGGACGGCGTGCTCGCCCGCCTGCGCCAGCCCGAGGTGGAGCGCCGGCTGGTCCACGTCACGGGTGCGTTCGCGCCGGCCAGCCACCTGCTCGGCGTGCTCACCTGGGCCCAACTGGGGCTGGCGCTGCTGGCGTGCTCGCTCGGCGTCGCGCTGCTGGAGGCGGGGCGACTCTCCGGGACGCTCGACCTGACCGTCTTCGACCGTCTCACCCGCGAGTACGAGGAGGAGAACGTCGCTGCCTACGCGCTGTACGTGGTGAGCGTCACGGCGGTGGTGCTCGCCTTCCAGCCGCGGGTGGCCATCCCGGCGGTACTGGCGCTCGCCATCGCCGACCCCGTCTCCGGGCTGCTCGGCTCCAGCGACCTCCAGGAGGTGAAGCAGGGGTACGTCCTGCTCGCGACGTTCGGCGTCGCCACGGGGCTGGCGGGCTTCTTCGTCCCCGTGCCGGCGGCCGTCCTCTGTGGCCTGGCGACCACATTCGCCGACGGCGTCAAGCCGAGCATCCGGGGGTACGTCCTCGACGACAACCTGACCATCCCGCCCGCGGCCGCCCTGGCGATGACCGCCTGGCTGGAGCTGTCGGGCTCGCTGCCGGCGCCGTTCTAGCCCGTACCCGGACGGCCCCCGGTCCCGGACTACCCGCGCCGCTGGGTGTGACCGGGGTAGTCCCGCTCGAAGCGGTCCTCGATCTCGCCGTGGTCGAACTCGACGAGCGTCGGCCGGCCGTGGGGGCAGGCGTACGGGTTCTCGCAGTCGTCGAGCGCCGACAGCAGCGCGACGACGGTCCCCTCGCGGAGCGACTCGTTGCCCGTGACGGCCGGGTAGCAGGCCATGTCGCCCAGCAGTGCGTCGACGCGCTCGGTGACGGTGGCCGCGGGGTCGCCGGCCGCCAGGTCCGCGAGCAGGTCACGGACGAGGTCGACGTCCATCACGTCGGCCAGGATCGCCGGGACCGCCGAGACCCGCACCGTGGACTCCCCCTCGGCGTCCACCAGCGCGACCGACAGGCCGAGTCGCTCCAGGGCCTCGCCGCGCTCGCGGACGAGTTCGGCCTCCTCACTGGTCACGGCGACCGCGACCGGCTCTGCGAGCGTCTGTGTCGTGACCGGGGCGTCGAGGAACCGCTCGCGGAGCGCCTCGTAGTTGACCCGCTCGTCGGCCGCGTGCTGGTCGACCAGCACCAGCCCGTCGTCGGTCTCGGCGACCAGGTATGTCTCGGAGAACTGGCCCAGCAGCCGCATCCCGGGGAGCCGGTCGAAGGCGAACGAGCGATCGACGGCCTCGCCGCCGAGCGTCCGCTGCTCGGTGGTCCCGCGCAACCGCCGGTGGGGGTCCGCCGTCGGTCCGGCCCCGCTCGCGCTTGCCCCCCCACCGGGCGCGGTCCGGGCGCCGGCCGCCGACTCGGAGCCCGAGCCCGCCGATGCGGTGCCGGTCCGGCCGTCGAGGTCGTTGCTCGTGGTCGCGTCGTCGGCCGTCGGGTCGGGCCCCGACTCGTCGGCGTCCGGTGCGGCCGTCGGCGCGATACCGTCGCTCTCGTCGACGCGCCAGCGTCCCGGTGCCGTCTCCGTGCGGGCCTCGCGCTCGGCCGCGTCCGGGCCGGGGTCCTCGACGCCGGGGTCGGGCTCGCCGTCGGCGCCGTCGGCCTGCCAGCGGCCGTCGTCGACCCGCCGGGGCTCCTCGCCGGTGCCGGCCAGCGAGTCCGCCTCCTTCACCGCGCGCTCGGGGGAGATCTCCGTCTGCCCGGGCTGGGAGCGCCCGCGTGGCGCCGAGGAGCGGACGAACCCGGCGTCGAGCAGCGCCGTGCGGACCGCCCGCTGGACCTGCCGGCGGACGCCCGCCTCGTCGGCGAACCGGACCTCCCGCTTGCGCGGGTGGACGTTCACGTCCACCTCGGCGGCGGGTACGGAGAGGAAGAGCGCGGCGAACGGGTAGCGGTCGCCCGCCAGCTGCCCGCCGTAGGCCTCGACGACGGCCTCCCGCACCGCGCGGGCAGTGACCCAGCGCCCGTTGACGTAGACGTTGCAGTACTCGCTGCCGCTGCGGGTGGTCTCGGGGTCGCTGACGAGGCCGCAGACGCCGTCCAGCGGACCGCCGGGGTCGGCGTCCGCCGCCCGGGCCGCGGTCCGCGCCGCGTCGGTCGTCGGGTCGGCACCGCCCCCGCCGACACGCACCGTCCCCGCGGCGACCTCGCGGCCGTAGACCGCCAGCATCGCGCCCCGGAGGTCGCCCTGCCCGGGCGTCGCGAACGTCTCCCGGCCGTCGTGGGTCAGCGAGACCGCCGTGTTCGGGTTCGCCAGCGCGTAACCCGCCACCACACGGTTGACGTGGGCGAACTCCGTCGCCTCGGTCTTCAGGTATTTCCGGCGCGCGGGGACGTTGTAGAACAGGTCGTCGACCTCGACGGTCGTCCCCGCCGGGCAGCCGACGCGCTCGACGGGGCCCACCTCGCCGCCCTCGACGACGAGCTCCGTCCCCGTGGCGGCCGCCTCGGTGTCGGTATCGTCGCGGTCGCCCCGGGGGCGCGTCCGGACGGTCAGCCGTGAGACGGCGCCGATGGCGTGGAGCGCCTCGCCGCGGAAGCCCAGCGTCCCGACGCCGGATTCGAGGTCCGAGACGTCGCGTATCTTGGAGGTGGTATGCTCGCGGACGGCCCGCTCGACCTCGCCGCGGGTCATCCCGACGCCGTCGTCGGCGACGCGGATGCCGTCGCTGCCGCCGGCCTCGACGGCCACCTCGACGCGGCCCGCGTCGGCGTCGATGGCGTTCTCCACCAGCTCCTTGACCGCGCTGGCGGGGCGTTCGACGATCTCGCCGGCGGCGATGCGGTCCACGGTCGCCGCGTCGAGTTCGTGTATCTCGGGCACTGTGAGCGGGGTCTCGGGACGGGAACAGGTGGGCGTTACGGTCGTCACGGCCCCTTCGGCTCGCTCCGGGCACTCGCGGACCGCCCGGGGCACGGCCGGCAATCGAGCCGCGCGACGTGCCAGCGCGCGTCGTCGTGCACCGCCGACCGCTCGTCACTCCGCCCGCGGGGTCGCCAGCGCCCGTCCCAGTGCGAGGACCGGAGCGCACAGCATGGGCCCGACGACGGCGGCGATGGAGAGGAAGGCCAGCAGGACCCCACCGCCGAGCCCGGTCGGCGGGTCGACGGGGTCGACGATCGTCAGCGTCATCACGATGAACCCGAGGACGACGACCCCGCCCCAGGCCGCGGCCGTCCGTCGGTCGCGGGCGAGCGCGGCGCCGAGCGGGAGGCAGGCGACCAGCGGGCCCGCGACGGCGAGCGACCCCATCGTCGTGCCGAGCGGTCCGGAGCCACCGACGGCGAGTTCGAGCGCGAACAGTGCGGCCGCGGCCCCCGCGAGCGCGAGGACGGCGCCGACCGCGAGCGAGCGTGGCGTCCACCGGCGCTCGCGCACCGCCGGGCGAGTGGCGGCCACCCCGACCGGGATGGCGGCGAGCGCCGGCGCGGTTATCCATAGCCAGTCCGGCCCGTAGACGATAGCCGGGACGACCACCGCCGCGACGCCACAGGCGACGAACCCGCCGCCGAGGGTGGTCGGGTCCCGTTCGGACCCCCGAACGGCGTAGGCCGCGACTCCGAGCCCCAGCGCGAACAGGAACGTCTGCCCGAGGACGAAGCGTCCCAGCGTCTCGATGACGACCGGGAGCGTGGCCAGCGCGAGCGCGGCGTTCGTCCTGATGCCGCTGGTCGATGCGGGCCCGATGACGACGCGCGCCTCGCCGACGCCCTTCCGGGCGCCCAACGCCGCGTCGCCGGTGTGTCCCGTCCAGGCCGCGGTGCGGCCGTCCTTGACGGCCCCTGCGGGCGCGTTGGTGACGACCGTCCCGGCCGGACCGCGGACGCGGAACAGGTCGGCGTTCATCCGGATACCGGTCCCCTCGCCGTCGGCGTTGAGGTAGTCGACCATCAGCAGGCCGGCGTGGCGCTCGGCCGCGTCCGCGTCGTACAGGACGACCACGGCGACGTTCGCCTCGAGCCGGGCGTCCCGGAGCGTCGCATCGTCGGGCGGGCCGTAGCCGTCGGTGCGTTCGCGGGCGATCCCGTCCAGCGTCCCCCCGTCGAGGCCGTCGGTGGCGTTCAGCCGGTTCCGGATGGTCCACGTGGCGCTGCCGTTCGCGTGGACCTGGACGAGCGCGCGGCTCTCGCGGACGGTCACGTCGGCACCGCGGTCGTCGGCGGCCTGCTCGAAGAGCGTGCCGCAGGCCGGACAGGCGGGTCGGGGCGGGGAGCTGGCCCCGGCGGGTGCGAGCGTCGCGACCGCGAGCACCGCGAGCACGACCGCGACGGCCACACCGGGGCGTGGAGGGCGGCGCATGGCGGGACCGTTTCGACCGTTCGGTAAATGTCTTGTCGGGGGCGCGGCCGACGCCGCCACCGTGCTCGCACCGCTCCGGCGCTCCCGACGGCCCCCGTGACCGAAGCGGTCGGCCCCAATCGGCCGGCAGGTGCATACCAGAGGCCCGACAACGAGGGGGCATGCACGGTGCGGAACCGAGCCGGCGGGCGCTGCTCGCGGCGGCCGGAGCCGGCGCTCTCGGCGCGCTCGCGGGCTGTTCGACCCCCGACGGCGGCGACGGGACCGCGGCCACGGAGCCGCTCCCCCCGGACCGCGAGACCGAACTCGCGGAGGCGTTCGCCCCGACGCTGCACTTCGACGCCGCGGAGACGTGGTTCCCGACCGACCCCCGGCCGTACGCGACCGACCGCGACGGCGAGCGGGTGGTCGCCGGGTTCGACGCCGTCGAGGGCTACCTCGCCGCCGGTGGCCCCGACGACCCGCCGGCGCCGACGCTGTTCTACAACGGCCGGCGCTACCGGGACTCGCCGCTGGAGGTGATCCAGTTCTGGTGGTACTCGGCGTTCGACCAGTTCTCGACCAACTTCCACTGGCACGACTGGGAGGCCCTCCACGTCTTCGTCGACGCCGAGTCGGACATACAGCAGCTGTACGTCGCCAGCTCGCACTCCCGGTCGGTCCCGAACAACGAGTTCATCGACCCGGCCCGGCAGCCGCGGGTGCTCTCGGAGCTCGGCTCGCACTCCAGCGCGCTCTCGCTGAACGAGCTGGCCGAGAGCTTCCAGCGGCTCCCCATCGACGGGGCGCCCGCCGACGTGACCAACGCGGCGCTGAGCGTCGTGGAGACGCTCGCGGAGCTGCCGGTCGCCTACGGGCTCCCCCGCGACGAGGCGTTCCGGCTGCCGTACGTCGTCCCGGAGCTGGACGGTGCGCCGGTGTACGAGCATCCGGCGCTGCCGACGTTCGAGCGGCGCCACCTCGCCCCCCCGGAGCACACCGTCCGGTCGTACGCCGAGCTGGCACAGCCCCCGAGCGACCTCCCCGGGCGGGTGCCGGGCCTGGCGCTCGGCCCTGGCGGCGACATCGACTACGACCTCGTGCCGACGAGCGAGGCGGAGGACATCGACGCGTTCACGGGCCCGCAGCTGAGCTTCGAGCTCTCCGTCCCCGGCTTCGTCGAGGACGCCATCGCGAGCCATATCACGACCGCCGGAACGCCGTGGGACCAGTCCCGCTACCGGAACCCGGCGGAGGACATCAGCGACCCGAACCACCGCGCGACGCTGGCCGAGCGCTACGCGGCCATCGGCGAGGGCGGGCCGGCGGCCCGGCTGGTCGCCGCCGTCCGGGACGTGGCGCCCGACGGCGACGCCCCCGACGGGGAGGGCGTGACGACCGAGCAACCGACCGTCGAATCCATCGCCCTCGTCGAGAGCGACCCGGTCGCCGTCCCGACGTCTCGGGGCGCCGTCGTCGCCGACGTGTCCGCCGGTGAACACCGCCTGACGGTCAACGGCGCCGGCCGCGCGCCCCACAGCGAGCGACTGACGACCGACGGCCCGACCGCGGCGGGCGCGGCCGGGACGGTGGCGATGGTCGCCACCGAGGACGCCCGGAAGCTCCGCATCGACACCGAGGGGACCGACGACGACCTCCGGCGCGCCGCCGTCGAGGACGACTTCGGCGGCCGCATCTACGACAGCCGGTTGGAGGGGCGCGACGCCGTCTACGTCCACCGCGAGGGGGCCTACACCGCCGAGGTCCGGGACACGGACGACGAGGTGGGCGCCTTCCGGGTCAACCCCGACCCCGACCCCGACGCGGACGACCCGGTGACCGTCGAGCGCCCCCGGACGGGGAAGGCCTCGCTGGCGGCGTTCCTCGGGTCGTTGGCCGGCGAGACACGCGACGCGGTGGCCGATGCGGCCGACGGGGACCCGGACGACGATGACGACGACACCCCCGGCGGCGGGAGCCGACCCACGCCGTCGGGGGCTGCCGGCGGGCTGGCGACCGCGCTGGACGCGGTACAGCGCGCGGCGGCCGCGGCGCTCGAGCGCGCCGAACAGGGCGACGGGCAGGGGGCCGACCAGCAGCTCCGGGCCGTCGTAACCCGGCTCGAACGGGTGGGCGAGGCGCTCTCATCGGCCCGGGGGAACGTTCCGGGGACGACCGCGAACGCGGTCGACCGCCGGCTGTCGCAGCTCCAGCGTCGGGCGGAGCAGGCGCTCGACGCCGAGACGCTGTGAGACGGTTCTACGCGAGCCCCCGAAACATACGTACGGAACGGCTGTTCGGGCGGATATACCGTATATAGCCGGGTTATGGCTGATACAACTCCTATACGGCCTCGGCGACGACGGAGACGTAGCCGATGGTCCCGTCCTCGACCTGCCGGCCCAGCTTCGCCCCCTGCTCGCGGAGGGACGCGGCGTCCCCGCCGGCGGCGGCGACCAGCCCCTCGATGTCGACGGCCTCGCCGACCTGCTCGCGCATCGCCAACAGGTCCTCGCGGTGGTCCCGGACCTCGGCGACGCGGAAGCCGGCGTCCTCGACGCGCTCGCGTAGCCGCTCGCGGTCGCGGTCCGTCCCGTTGGTCAGACAGAGCGCGCCCGCGATGAACGGCGGCAGCTCCGGCGACTCGCCGTCGGTGACGACGTCCGAGAGGGCGAGTCGACCCCCTTCGTCGAGCACGCGTCGGGCCTCGGCGAGCGTGGCCGGGACATCGTCGGAGAGACAGAGCGTGCACTCTGCGAGGACCACGTCGAGCGCGTCGTCCCGGACCGGGAACGACAGCATGTCCCCGCGGACGACCGGCAGGTCGGGCACGCCGTCGTCGAGTCCGGGGTCGCGGTCCAGACCGACCGGCCGTGCGCCGCGCTCGGCGGCGAGTGCGAGCGACTCCCCGCCGCCGCAGCCGGCGTCCAGCAGGCGCGTCCCGGCGCCCACGCCAGCCCGGTCCAGCAGTTCACCGGTCGCCGCCGCACCGCCCGGATGCAGCGGGTCGTCGGTGACCGCCCGGAGCGCGGCCCAGGGGTTCGACAGCGCGGCTTCCAGCGGGTTCATCTCAGTCGTCGTCCTCCGCGAGGTAGTGGGTGGTCTCCCCGGGGTCGGCGTCCAGCGCGTCGGCCTCGGGGTCGGGCAGGTCCGCCGCCGCCGCCTCCGTGGCGCGGTCGGCAAAGGAGGTCGGCGCGCCGACGGCGTCACGACCGCCCCAGTCGTTCCGGTTCCGGATGGCGTACTCCCCGTCGTCGGTGGTCATGTTGTAGGCGCAGAACGGCACCAGCTCCCCGCTCTCCGTGGGAACGGAGACACAGCAGTTCGAGAGCTTCCCCGCGTCGCCGACGTCGACGTCCATGAAGCCGGTGAAGGAGACGGCGAGCACGTCGCCGAACATCTCGAGGATCTCGTCGGGCACCCCCGGAATCGGGGTGGCATCGTCGCCACAGCAGCCGACCGCCGAGCAGACCGCGTCCCCGCCGAGGTCGGTCCCGGCCATCATCTCCAGCCACTGCTCCTCGCCGATCATCGAGGACATCTGCTGGTAGAGCTCGGGGGAGACGTACTGCGCGAGCGATGAGACCTCGCCGTCGTCGTCCCGGACCAGGATGCTGGCCATCTGGCAGGTGGCCGAGCAGCAGGGAATCGGCATGAAGTCACGGGTGCCGAGCCCCGGCATCTGGTCGGCGAAGGTCCGGGCGGCCTCGTCCATCGAGAAGCGGCCGCCGTGCTCCTCGTACCGGCCGAACTGCGCGACCGGCTGGAAGTTGATCGACTCGACCACGTCCAGGTTGTCCATCGCGAACTCGACGATGTCGGCCATCTCGTCGTCGTTGACGTCCGGGACGACGGTCGGGACCAGCACGACCGGGAGGCCAGCCTCGCGGCAGGCCTCGACGGCCCGCCGTTTCTCCTCGATGATATCGACCTCGCGGATCTCCTCGCTGGCCTCGCCGCTGAGGCCGTCGAACTGGAGGTAGATGGCCGTGACGCCGGCGTCGGCCAGCCGCCCCGCGTACCCCTCCTCCGTGCCCAGGCGGATGCCGTTCGTGTTCACCTCGATGTGGGTGAAGTCCATATCCCGCGCGAGTTCGACCAGTTCGGGCAGGTCGTCCCGTACGGTCGGCTCGCCGCCGGAGAACTGGACCGGCCGGGGCTCGCCGTCCTGCTTGACCGTCTCCAGCAGGTCGACGACCTCCTCGGTCGGCCGGTGGGCGCCCTCGGGGCTGGACGAGGCGAAGCAGAACGAACAGGAGAGGTTGCAGCTCTCGGTCACCTCCACGACCGCGAGACAGGCGTGGTCGTTGTCG
Source organism: Haloglomus irregulare (assembly GCF_007421925.1). Taxonomy (GTDB): domain Archaea; phylum Halobacteriota; class Halobacteria; order Halobacteriales; family Haloarculaceae; genus Haloglomus; species Haloglomus irregulare. The sequence continues at coordinate 102,008 of NZ_QMDX01000003.1, read as the reverse complement.
ACGACGAACTCCTCCTCGGGCGCCGGCTCGGGGGCGACCCCGCCGGCCATCTCGTGGGCCCACTCCCAGTGGTCGACCGACCCCCAGACCCGCCGGCTGGCGTGGCCGTGGTCGGAACACTCCCGGGCCAGTTCGACGTGTTCGTCGTCGCCGTCCTCGTGGACCTCGTACCGGCCGGGGATCCGCTCGAGGCAGTCGGGACAGAGGCTCGTCGTCTCGGCCAGTACCCTGGGGGTACCTGACATGGGAATATGGGTCGACCGACTCACAATAATAGTTGCCCAGGTTCGCCCCGAAACTACACGACCGCGCCGGCACCGGTGCCGGTGGCCATCACCGCTCGACCAGCGTCGACACCCGGGCGTTCTCCTTCAGGTGGAGGCCGGCCTCGGGCACCGTCAGCGGTACCCGTGGCAGCCGCCGGACGTGCAGCGTCGGGTGGCTCGCGCCCCGTTCGACCAGTGCGTCCCGTGGCTGGAGCACGACCGGCTCCTCGCCCGTCAGCGACTCGTTGTACGTGACGAGGTAGGTCCCCGGCGAGAGCGTCCACCAGCCGTAGTCCTCGTCCGGGTCGTTCTTCACCGTGTCCAGCGGGGTCGTCTCGGCGGGGTCCAGTTCGCCGCCGCCGAAGTCGATGGCGCCGGGTGCGGTGAGGGCGTGGACGGCGTCGACCGTCAGGTCGAGCCCCGGACCCGCTGTCTGGGTCCTCTCGTGGACGATGCCGTCGACGCGGTCGGCGAGTGACATATGCGGGGCCACGGTCGGCGCGGCGAAAAGCGTCGGGGGGACCTCACCAGGGGATGCGTTCGCGGTCCTTCCAGAGGCGGCCCGCGGGGCTGCCGGGCCGGAACCGCGCGCAGTAGACCGGCGTCTCGGCGCCCGTCTCCGGCGACCGCGGGGCCGCGTCGCCGCCCATGTCCGTGGCGACCCAGCCCGGGGAGACGGCGTTGGCCAGCAGCCCGTCGTCGGCGTACTCGCCGTGGAGGTAGGCGGTGAGCCCGCCGACGCCGACCTTCGAGAGCCGGTACGGCGGGTAGTCCCCGCCCATCTCGCCGCTCGTGTACCGCCCCAGTCCCGACGAGAGGGTGACGACGCGCCCACCCTCGCGCTCGAGCAGCAGCGGCAGGGCGTGCTTCGCCACGAGCGTCGGGCCCCGCAGGTTCACGGCCAGCGTGTGGTCCAGGTCGGCCGTGTCCGTCGTGTGGAGCGGCCCCGAGCGCGGGAACACGCCCGCGTTGTTAACGACAACATCGAGGCGACCGGCCTCGCCGTCGACCCGGTCGACCGCGGCGGCGATCTCTGCCTCCTCGGTCACGTCCAGTTCGACCGGCTGCTGGTCGGGCGCGTCCACGTCGTCGGTATCGCGCGCGCCGGCGTAGACGGTCGCACCCAGGGCCGCCAGCTCGGCAGCGATGGCGGCCCCGATACCGCGGGTCGCCCCCGTCACCAGCGCCACCTGCCCCTCCAGCGAATCGTACAGTGTCGGCTCGGTTTCGGTCACGTACCGCGTTCGGCCGCCGCCGTCGTAGCCGTTTCCCCCGGCGCTCGCCCGGGTCAGTCGCCCTCGGCCGCGGCAGCGAGGTGCTCCCGGGCCTCCTCGCGGGTCATCCCGCGGACGCCACAGGAACAGCCGAGCAGCTCCGGTTCGCCACGTTCGTCGACCTGTGCCTCGCTCGCGACGACCAGCCCCTCCTCGGGGTCGTAGTCGTAGCCGACGCGGTAGCTCACCTGCACGACCCCCTCGACCGCGTGGTCGGCGTCGGGGTCCGGCTCGGCGATTGCCCGCTCGTGCTCCTCGCTCATCGACGCCTTCCACTCCTCCAGGGTCGCCTCGGGGTCGCGCTCGGACTCGTCGGCCATAGGTGGGCCTGCGGGGCGGGGACCGAGAAGGTCACGACCTGCGGCGCGGCCGCTACGCGGTGTGGGGGCGACGCCGGGCGGGCGTCCGGCGACGGGAACGACGGGGAGCGTTGTGGCCGTCGCGCGTTCAGGCGCTGACGTCCTCGGAGACGTCCTCGACCTGGGTCTGGACGTCCTCCGAGATCTCGTCGACCTGCTCCTGCAGGTCGGCGGCGGCGTCCTCCAGCTGCTCGGTGGCGTCCTCGATGGACTCCGTCAGCTGGCCGACGCCGTCCTGGAAGCCGTCCTGGACGCCGTCGAGCCCCTCGGCGACCTGGTCCTCGAACTCGTCACCGCGCTCCTCGAACTCGTCTTGCAGGTCCTCGACCTGGCTCTGGAGGTCCTCCAGGGCCTCGACCGTGTTGTCCTCGAGGTCATCGGTGGACTCGAGCAGGGAGTCGATCTGCTCGTCCAGGCTCTCCAGCAGGTCCGACATGAACTCGTCGACGGAGTCGGCGCCCTCGCGCAGGTTCTCCTCGAACTGGTCGGCGGCCTCCTCGCGGCTCTCCGCGATGGTGTCGAGCTGCTCGTCGATGCTCTCGCGGAGATCACCGACGACCTCCTGGTCGCTGGGGAGCGCCGCCTCGACGGCGTCGAGGTAGGCCTCGATGCCCGAGCGGACGAGGTCCGCGCCACTGTCCGAGACCTCGCGCGTCGGCTCGATGGAGTCGACGACGGCCCCGTTGACCTCGCGCTGGACCGCCACGCTCGTGTGGATGGCCTCCTGGGTGGTCTGGATCGCACTGCGCTGTGCCTCGAACGCGATTCCGAACGGCGAACTGTTCTCTGCCATTATACTCCGCTATACGACAGCGGTATGGATAAACTTTGGGCATAGAAGACCACTCTATACCAGCGAGTACCACTCTATGTCAGAGGCGGTTCGGGACGGACACCGCCCGAGTCCACGTCGCGGCCGCCACGGTCGACCCGAACCCACCGGCCCCGCTCCCCGCGACTCCTTCCGCTCGGGTGGTACGTGCGTATCGCGGCCGGTAGCGCTGTTGCCCGGATAGGCCGGGACGTTTATCCAACCCACCACGCCACCGAAACGACCGTCACGAGCCGGCAGACGGGCCGTGAGTGACCGGGTTCCCGGTCCACACCCCGTGCGATGCCGGCGGGCGTCGCCCCGTGCAGTACGTTTTAGCCGGAGGCGCCCGGGCCCATCGGTATGGCAGAGCAAGGCACGTTCGAGGGGTACGGCGGGCGACACGTTCCGGAGCCGCTGGAGGAGCCGCTCGCGGAGCTGGCGGGCGCGTTCGACCAGCTGAAGAACGACGAGGCGTTCCAGCGGGAGTTCGAGTCCCTGCTGGAGCATTTCGGCGGCCGGCCGACGCCCGTCTTCCACGCTGAGACGCTCAGCGAACGCTACGACACGGAGATCTACTTCAAGCACGAGGACCTGCTCCACGGCGGCGCTCACAAGCTCAACAACACGCTCGGACAGGCGCTGCTCGCCAAGCGGGCGGGCAAGGAGCGGCTCATCGCCGAGACCGGCGCCGGCCAGCACGGCACCGCGACGGCGATGGTCGGCGCCCTCCTCGATATGGACACGACCGTCTACATGGGCCGGCACGACATGGGGCGCCAGGAGATGAACGTGTTCCGGATGCGGCTGATGGGCGCGGACGTCGAGCCCGTCGAGCGCGGCAACGAGGGGCTCGCGGAGGCCGTCGACGCCGCGATGGAGGACCTCATCGAGCGCACCGACGAGACCCACTACCTCGTCGGGAGCGCCGTCGGCCCGGACCCGTTCCCGCGGATGGTCCGGCATTTCCAGTCGGTCATCGGCCGCGAGGCCCGCGAACAGGTCCAGGAGCTCCACGGTGACCTGCCGGACGCCTGCGTGGCCTGTGTCGGCGGCGGCTCCAACGCCATCGGCCTGTTCCACGCGTTCAAGGACGACGACGTCGCCTTCTACGGCGCCGAGCCCGCCGGCAAGGGGCTGAACTCCGGCCAGCACTCGGCCCCGCTCTCGGCCACCGAGCGCGAGGACCCCGAGGTGTTCCAGGGGATGCGGACCCGCGTCATCGACGACGGGACGGAGAACCACTCCGTCTCCGCCGGCCTCGACTACCCCGCCGTCGGCCCCGAGCACGCCGCGCTCCAGGAACTCGGCCGCGCGGAGTACCACGGCATCACCGACGAGGAGGCGCTGGCCGCGTTCCGCGAACTCAGCGAGGCCGAGGGCATCATCCCCGCCCTGGAGCCGAGCCACGCCATCGCGCTCGCCTGCAAACTGGCCGAGGCGGACCGCCACGACACCCTGCTGGTGAACCTCTGTGGCCGCGGCGACAAGGACATGCGGACCGCCGCCGAGCAGTTCGACCTGAGCTAACCCCCCGTTGCTGCAGTTCGGCCACCGCCCGTCCAGCGCTGCCACGACAGTCCTACCACGGAATCCACCCGACAACTCGACGTATCGTGCCATTATCCCTCAAACAGCCATATATCTCCAGAAAGGACCCGGCTTCATCGGTATCCTCGCCGTCACGGCTCTGCCGCGAAGATTTATCTCCGGAGCCGTCACAGTCCCGACGCGAATGGGATTCCTCACCCGACTCAAGACCGGCTGGGCGCTGTCGATGGACAGCCTCGATGTCCTCCGTGACGAGCCGAGCCTCGCGGTGTTCCCGGCCATCTCGGGGGTCGCCGGCGCCATCTATCTCGCCCTGATCCTCGGCGGTGCACTCCTCCTGACGGGCCCGAACCCCGGGATGGTCATGTACGCCGCGCTGTTCCTCGTCTACCTCGGGACCGCCTTCATCGCGGCTTTCTTCTCGGCCGCGCTGATGCATAACGCCCGCGAGGTGTTCCACGGCCGGGACCCGACGCTGGGCGAGGGGCTGGCGGCCGCCTGGCGGAACCGGGGACCGCTGCTCGCCTGGGCGGTCATCTCCGCGGTCGTCGGGACGGTACTGAACGCCCTGGAGAGCACGGACAACCCGCTCGCCGAGCTGGCGTCCGTCCTGTTCAGCGTCGCGTGGAGCATCCTGACCTACTTCGTGGTCCCCGTCATCGTCTTCGAGGCGGTCTCCGTCCGGGAGATGTTCGAGCGCTCCGGCGAGACGTTCAGGAACACCTGGGGCGAGACCGCCGGCGCGAGCTTCGGCGTCGGCATCGTGACGGTGCTGTTCACGCTTGCGGGGCTGGCGGTCGCCGCGCTGGCGTTCTTCGTCCTCGGCGGTAGCGGGCTGGGGCTGATCGGTGCCATCGCCATCGCCGTGCCGGTCGTCCTGTTGGCCTACCTGTTCGGCACGACGCTCGGGTCGGTCGCAAAGACCGCGCTGTACGTCTACGCCACGGAGGGCGAGCGCCCCCAGCAGTTCGACAACGTCGACTTCCAGGCCGCCGGCACGGGGTCGCGGTAGGCGGCCTCGTCCCTACCGCCGAGGGTCGAGCCGGCCGAAAAACGTGCGTCGAGAACCGGAACCGCGGGTCCTACCGCTCAGCCCTCGATGGGGATGGGAGTCCCCTGGGCCGTGTCCCCCGCCGCGAAGGGGAGGGTGACCTCGAGGATGCCGTTGTTGTACCTCGCGGCGATGGCGTCCTCGTCGACCTGCTTGGGGAAGCGGAACCGACGGTGGTACGTCTTCTTCCGCCCACGGTCCTCCTCCGTGTGGTCGGCGGAGACGTTCAGGACGCCGTCATCCCACGCGAGCTCGATATCGTCGCGGTCGAAGCCGGGGAGCTCCAGCGTGAGGACGAACTCCCCCTCCTCCTCGTACAGTTCGTAGTCGGTACTGCCGGCGTCACCGAAGACCCGAGAGGGCAGGTCGAGCCCCTGCATCCAGCTGCTTGTCGGTCCAGTCGGTAGCGCCATCATGTGTCACCTCGATTGCATCCGCTGTTAGTCGCTCGGTGGACTAAAATCCTATTTGAGAACTGGTAGTTTGTGACTTACTGCTGAATCACACACCTGCTGCGGTGGCCAGAGGGGTTCCAGGGTGTCCTGCAGTGGTCGACGAGCGACCGGGGAAACGATTGCACGGGTCCGTATCCGCGGACTCCGGCGGGGAGCCGGACGGCTCCCGACGACCCACCCGGAGGACCGCCGTCACCGAGCCCTCAGTCGTCGAGCACGTCGGCCCGGCACTCCTCGTCGAAGCGGAGTGCCGTGTCGACCTCCGCCGGGTCGACGTCCTCGAACGCGTCGCGGGCGATGGAGCGGAGATGGACCTCGTCGGCCCCGTCGACGATGCGGAACGCGCGGACGTGCTCGTAGAAGTGCGCGATGGGCAGGTCCTTGCCGATGCCGTTGCCGCCACAGACCTGCAGCGCGAGGTCGATGATCTCGTTGGTGACGCGGGCGGTGTACACCTTCGACATCGCGACCTCGATGCGGGCGTCGGACTGGTCGAGTTCGCGGGCCGCGTGCCGGACCCCGGTCCGGGCCATGTGGAGCTTCGTCTCGGCCTCGGCGATGCGGTGGCGCAGCGACTGCTTCTCGGACAGGTCCGAGCCGAACGCCTCCCGCTCCTCGAGGTACGCCTTCGCGATGTCGAGCGAGCGCTCGGCCATCCCGGAGTAGCGCATGCAGTGGGTGAGCCGGCCGCCGCCGAGGCGCATCTGTGCGACCCGGAAGCCCTCGCCCTCCTCGCCGACCGTGTTCTCGACCGGAACGCGGACGTTCTTGTACTTGATCTCGGCGTGGCCGCCAGTCCGCTCGGTGATGTCGTGGCCGCCCAGATGGGGGACGTTCCGGACGATCTCGACGCCCGGGGTGTCCGTCGGCACGAGGATGATGGAGGTGCCCTCGTACGGGTGGGCGTCCATGTCCGTCCGGGCCATCACGAGCAGGAAGTCGGCATCCAGCCCGTCGGAGGTCCACCACTTGTGGCCGTTGATGACCCACTCGTCGCCGTCCCTGACGGCGGTGGTCTGGAGCATCTTCGGGTCGGAGCCGCCGCCGCCCATCGGCTCGGTCATCGAGAAGCCCGAGGAGATCTCGCCCTGGACGAGCGGGCGCAGCCACTCCTCCTTCTGCTCCTCCGTGCCGACCATCTCGAGGGTGTGCATGTTCCCCTCCTGGGGGGCGTTCGCGCGGATGGAGAGGGCACCCAGCAGCGACCGCCCGACCTGCTCGAACGAGGGGAGCATATCGCTGAAGTCCAGGCCCTGCCCGCCGTACTCCTCGGGGACCTGGGGCGCGAACAGGTCCCGCGTCTTTGCCATCTCCCAGAACTCCTCCAGCTCGTCCTCGGTGACGGGTTCGCCGGTCCGCAGCGCCTCTCGCTCGCGCGGGATGACCACCTCGTCCATGAACGCCTCGACGCGGCTCGCGACCTCCTTTGCTTTCTCGGAGTCGTGGTACTCCATGCGTACCCATCCGGCTCCGGCCACCTAAATTGATAGCCTGTCGCCCGGCCATCGACGGGGACGGTATATGCCGTCCGCGCGGCCGGTTCAGGCGCAGGAGAACCCCCCGTCCACGACGAGCGCCTGGCCAGTGACCCAGGCCGCCTCGTCGCTGGCGAGGTAGAGCATCGCGTTGGCGATGTCCTCCGGCCGCCCCAGCCGGCCGAGCGGGTACTGCTCGGCCATCCGCGAGGCGAGCTGCTCCCACTCCTCGTCGGACCGGCCCTCCTTCGGCATCGGCGTCTCGGTCACGCCCGGGCAGACGGCGTTCGCCCGGATGCCGTCCGGGCCCAACTCGGCCGCGATGGCGCGGGTGTAGTTGACCACTGCGCCCTTCGACAGCGAGTAGGCCGACATCCCCGGCGAGCCGATGACGCCCGCCAGCGACGCCGTGTTGACGATGGCGCCCGACCCCTGCTCCTTCAGGTGCGGGATGGCCGCCCGGCAGCCGTTCCACACGCCCTTGACGTTGATGTCGATGACGCGGTCGCGGGTCTCGAGGTCGAGTTCCTCCGTGTCGGTGCTGTCGTGGTCGATGCCCGCGTTGTTGAGCACGATGTCGAGGCCGAACTCCGCGACGGTAGCGTCGATGGCGTCGCGGAACGCGGCGGCATCCCGGACATCCAGCTCGTGCGCGGCGGCCTCACCGCCCGCGTCCTCGATGCGGTCGGCGGTCTCCCGGGCGGCCCCGTGGTCCACGTCGGAGGCGACCACCGTGGCCCCCTCCTCGGCGAACCGTTCGGCGGCGGCCCGCCCCAGTCCCGACCCGGCGCCCGTGACGTACGCGGTCTCGCCTTCGAGTCGCATGGATCCGGCCTCTGCGCCCGTCGCCGAGAAAGCTTCGGCGGACGAACCGTTTTGCTCGCCCGGCACCCAGTCGGGGTATGGACCGCGGGTTCACCATCCGGGTCGCGGCCGTCGGGACGCTCGTGGCCGGCGGCCTCGTCGCCACGCTGGCCGGCGACGTGACCGTCGCCGGCGTCACCGGCAGGACCCTCGGGTTCGGCCTCCTCGCGGCCGGCCTCGGCCTCGCGGCGACCGCCGAGGGTACCGACGGCGAGCGCCGCACGACCCTGCTGCTCGCGTTCTCGGGTGGGTGCCTCCTGCTGGCGAGCCGGACCGACGGCCCGGGACGGTACGGAGCCGTCGCGCTCGCCACGGTGGCCGCCGTCGGGGCGCTCTACCGGGATACCCTCACCGGCGGGACCGTGGAGTGAGTCCCGTCACACCCCGTTCCGCAGCCCGTCGAACGCCCCCGTCTCCTCGACGCGACGGACGTTCTCCGCGAGGATGTCAGCACACCGCTCGAAGTACCGCGGCGTGTGCCCGGCGTTGTGTGGGGTGATGAGGACGTCCTCCAGCATCCAGAGCGGGTGGTCCTCGGGGAGCGGCTCGGGGTCGGTCACGTCCAGCGCGGCGGCCGCCAGCCGGTTGCGCCGGAGCGTCTCCACCAGCGCGGCCGTGTCGACGACCGGGCCCCGCGCGACGTTGACCAGCGTCGCGTCCGGCCCGAGCAGGGCGAGCGTGTCGTCGCCAACCAGCCCCCGCGTCCGGTCGGTCAGCGGGCACGCGAGGACGAGGTGGTCCGTCCGCGGGAGGACCGCCGACAGGCCGTCGTACCCCACCACCTCGTCGGTCGGACCGCCCTTCCCGGGGCTGTGCCGGACGCCGACCGTCTCGACGCCGAACCCCTGCAGCCGCCTGACGATGGCCTCGCCGATGGCGCCCAGCCCGACTACCGTCACGGTCGAGCCCTGGAGTTCGCCGGCGGCCTGGAAGTGCGACCACTCCCGGCGCTGCTGGCGTCGCCAGCCCTCGTCCAGCCGCCGGACCATGGTCAGCAGCCAGCCGACGACGTGCTCGGCGACGTTCGGGCCGTGGACCCCGGAGGCGTTGGTGACCGCGACGCCCCGCTCGAGGAGCGCGTCCATCGGGAGGTGGTCGACGCCCGCGTAGGTGCACGCGAAGAGCCGCAGACCCCCGGCCGCCGCCAGCAGGTCCGCGTCGAGACGATTGCTCGTCACCACCGCCGCCTCGGCGACCGCCCGGCGCTGCTCCGCGGGCGTCCGCGCCAGCGTCACGTCCACCCCGGGGAGCCGCTCGTGGAGCGCGTCGACGTACTCGGTTGCCGGGATACCGTGCGGTTTGTGCTGTAGCACGGATATCTCCTCGATACGGTCGGACATATCCGCCGTACTCCGTAGAACTGTATAAACTCCGCGCGCCACCTGGTGGTATACACGACTATCGAACGCTCCCCTGTGATGTGGACGGCTTCGTCCGGGAGCCCAGCCCTCCGGTGTCCACTTACTCAGTGTTATGCTCCGTGTGGGCGACCGCTCCGCCGTGACTGATGACTACTCCCGGCGAACGGTGCTGGGTGCGACGGGTGGCGTAACGCTGACGGCACTCCCGGGCGGGCGGCTGCTGCAGCAGGACCCGGAGAACGGCCGTGGCCCGCCGGGGGGAAGCGACGTGGAGAGCCTCGCCATCGAGCGGGTCGGTCGGTACGAGACCGGCGAGTTCGACGGCGGTGCCGAAATCGTCGCGTACGACGCCGCACGGTCGCGGCTGTTCGTGGTGAACTCCGGCGCCGGACGGGTCGAGGTGCTCGACGTCTCGGACCCGGCGGCGCCCGAACAGGTGGCCGTCATCGACGCCGCAGGCGACGTCCCCGACGGTGGCGGGGCCAACAGCGTCGACGTGGTCGGGGACCTCGTGGCGGTCGCCGTCGAGAACGAGGACCCGCAGGCGCCCGGTTTCATCGCGCTGTACGACGCGTCGAGTCTGCAGCGGATGGCGCTCGACGAGGTCGGCCCGCTGCCGGACAAAGTGACCATCTCCCCGGACGGGAACTACGTCCTCTCGGCCAACGAGGGCGAACCCGCGACCGACGAGGAGCCGGGCAGCCGGACGGACCCGGGCGGGTCGGTGAGCATCATCGACGTGAGCGACGGCGTGGGCGGGGTCCAGCCGACGACGCTCGACTTCACCCCGTTCGACGAACAGGTGGAGTCGCTCCGCCGAGAGGGTGTCCGGGTGTACGGGGCCAGCGCCGAGGACGACGACCCGAAGCCCTCGACCGACTTCGAGCCGGAGTTCATCACCGTCGCCTCGGACTCCGAGACGGCCTTCGTCAGCCTGCAGGAGAACAACGCGATCGCGACCGTCGACATCCCGAACGCCGAGATAACCGACGTCTCCGGGCTCGGGTTCAAGGACTTCTCCATCGAGGGGAACGAACTCGACACCAGTGACGCCGACGCCGGCGACGCCGACGCCATCAGCCTCCAGAACTGGCCGGTCAAGGGGATGTACCAGCCCGACGCCATCGCGGCACACGAGGTCGCCGGTACCCAGTACGTCCTCACCGCGAACGAGGGCGACTCCCGCGACTTCGAGGAGACGACCGTCGCCGACCTCACGCTCGCGACGGACGCCTTCGCGCCGCGGCTGTCCGAGAACCCGTACGTCGACAGCGTCGAGGGGTTGCAGGCCCCGGAGAACCTCGGCAACCTGGCGGTCACGAACCAGCTCGGCGACCACGATGACGACGGCGAGTTCGAGGACCTCTACCTGTTCGGCGGCCGCTCGTTCTCCGCCTTCGAGGTCGCCGACGACGGCCTGGAGCTGGTGTACGACAGCGGGAACGAGTTCGAGCGGACGTACGCCGAGCAGTTCCCCGCCGGCTTCCAGAACGCAACGGAGAGCGGCCCGGAGACGGAGGCCGTCGAACTCGGGCAGGTCGGGGACCGTACCTTCGCCTTCGTCGGCATCGAGCGGGGGTCGGGCATCTTCGTCTACGACGTGACCACGCCTACCGAGGCTCGCTACGTCACGACGGTGCTGAACCGGGACTTCTCCGTCGGGTTCGGCGACCTGGCCGCCGAGGCCGAGGCGAACCCGGAGAGCGACGAGCCGGGGCGCGCGGGCGACTGGAGCTCGGAGGGTGTGGAGTTCATCCCCGCCGGAGGGAGCCCGACCGACGCGCCGCTGCTCGCGGCTGGCTACGAGGTCAGCGGGACCGTCGCGCTGTTCGAGGTGACGCCGCTCCCGGAGAGCGACGGCGAGCCGGGCGCCGACGCCCCGGCCGAGGACTGAGCCGGTCTACGCCGGCACGACGCCCGCATCGGCGACCAGCAGGACGGCCAGCCCGACCACGACGACGCCGGCGACGGTCTGTGCGACCCCGTGGACGGTCGCGCTGCGCTCGCCGAGCCGGCCGAAGGTGGCGCCGACGCCAGCGCCCAGCAGGCTCATCGTCGCGGTGATGGCGACCGCATACGTGAGCACCGCGAGCGAGGCGACGCCGGCGCCCGGCAGCAGCGTCGCCGCGAACGCGAGCATCGACACCGGCGGGGAGAGGGTGAACAGCGCGCCGACCAGCCCCGTCTTCAGGTACGAGCGGGCGTCGTGGTCGTGGTCGTGCCCGTCGACCCCCGGGAGCGGCAGGTGGAGGTGTGGGTGGCTGTGCCGGGTGTCGCCGTGGGCGTGACCGTCCGTGCCGACGACCCGGCGGAGCCCGGCGACGGCCAGCCCCGCGCCCAGCAGGCCGAGCACGAGTCCGGCCCCCAGCGTCCCGACCCGGTCGTAGACCGGCGGGAACTCGGCCCGCCCGAGGAGGAGGGAGGCGGCCCCGAGCCAGGCGACGACGAGGGCGACGTGGCCGAGGCTGAAGCAGGCACCCGCCAGCGCCGACAGCCGGGAGTCGCCGTACTCGGCGGTCAACGAGGAGATACCGGCGACGTGGTCCGGCTCGATGGCGTGGGTCACTCCCAGGGTGCCGGCAGTCACCAGCGCCACGACGAGCGTGCCGCTCATCGGTCACCCCGTGCGGCCCGACAGCCGGCGGCCCCCGGACGTGTCGTGTTCGTGGACATCACGCGGCAGTAGACGTACCGTCACTGAACAAGCTTCCTATTCCGCAATTATTGACTAATATGCCGTTTTTATCAGAACACTGTGCCAAAAGCGGGACGACGATGTACGAACACGGTTCCGCATCGACCCGGGGTGCACGCTCGGGATGACCGACCGGATTCCGGGCGAGACCCGCACCGGCGGGGGAACGGTGACGCTGAACGAGGGGCGCGAGACGGCGACCGTCACGGTGGCCAACACCGGCGACCGCCCGGTGCAGGTCGGCTCGCACTTCCACTTCTTCGAGGCCAACGCCGCGCTCGCGTTCGACCGTGAGGTCGCGTTCGGGATGCGCCTGAACGTGCCCGCCGGGACCGCCGTCCGGTTCGAACCGGGCGAGCGCGAGACGGTCGAACTCGTCGCTATCGGCGGGAAACGTGTTGCCCACGGGATGAACGGGCTGGTGAACGGCAGTGTCGACGGCGACCCGAGCGACGCCGTCGAGCGCGCCCGCGAGGCCGGCTTCCGGTTCGCCGACGACCACGGCGCTACGGGGGCCGACGGGACCGACGGCGGCGACGCCGAGGGGGACCAGCCGTGACCCGCGACATCGAGCGCGAGGCGTACGCCGAACTGTACGGCCCCACCGAGGGCGACCGGGTCCGACTCGGTGATACGGAGCTGTTCGCCGAGGTGGAGACGGACTACCGGACCCACGGTGACGAGGCGGTGTTCGGCGGCGGCAAGACCCTCCGCGACGGCCTGGGGATGGCGCCCGGCGTCACGCAGGCGGAGGGCGCGCTGGACTGGGTCATCACGAACGCGACCGTCATCGACCCCGTGCTGGGCATCGTCGCGGGTGACATCGGCATCCGGAACGGCGAGATCGCCGGCGTCGGCAAGGCCGGCAACCCGGACACGATGGACGGGGTCGACATGGTGGTCGGCCCGTCGACCGACGTCTACCCCGCGGAGGGGAAGATCGCCACGGCGGGCGCGCTGGACATCCACGTCCACTGGAACTCCGCACAGCTCCACGAGCACGCGCTCGCGGGCGGCATCACGACGATGCTCGGCGGGGGGTACGGCGGCGGCGCGACCACCTGCACGACCGGCCCGGAGAACGTCAAACACCACCTCCGGGCCGCCGAGGAGTGGCCGGTCAACGTCGGATTCTACGGCAAGGGTAACGCCTCCGACCCCGACCCCCTGCGCGAGCAGCTCCGTGCCGGCGCGTGCACCCTCAAACTCCACGAGGACTGGGGGTCGATGCCCGCGGCCATCGACACGGCGCTCGATGTCGCGGAGGACGAGGACGTGCAGGTCTGCATGCACACGGACACGCTGAACGAGGCCGGCTTCGTCGAGAACACGTTCGCCGCCGTCGACGGCCGAACGATGCACCTGTTCCACATCGAGGGCGCCGGCGGCGGGCACGCCCCGGATATCATGGAGATGGTCGGGGAGCCGAACATGCTCCCGTCCTCGACGAACCCCTCGATGCCGTACACGAACAACACGTTCGACGAGCACCTGGACATGGTGATGGTCTGTCACCACCTCAACCCGGACGTGCCCGAGGACGTGGCCTTCGCCGAGTCGCGGGTCCGGGCCGAGACCATCGCCGCCGAGGACGTGCTCCACGACATGGGGGCCATCTCGATGATGACGACGGACTCGCAGGCGATGGGCCGGATGGCGGAACTGGTGCCGCGGACCTGGCAGACGGCCTCGAAGATGAAGGCCCAGCGCGGACCCCTCCCCGAGGACGAGGGGACCGGCGCGGACAACCACCGCATCAAGCGCTACGTCGCGAAGTACACCGTCAACCCGGCCATCTCGGCCGGCATCGGACAGTACGTCGGGACGCTCGAACCCGGCAAGCTCGCCGACATCTGCCTGTGGGACCCCGCGTTCTTCGGCGTCAAGCCCGCGATGGTGTTCAAAGGCGGGTTCCCGGTCCACTCGGAGATGGGCGAGGCCAACGGCTCGCTGATGACCTGCGAACCCATCACGCAGCGCCCCCGGGCCGGTGCGGTCGGGAAGGCCAAGCACGGCCTCTCGCTCGCGTTCGTCTCGCCCGCGGCGGCCGACCGCGGCGTCGGCGAGGAGTACGGACTCGACAGGACCGTCGTCCCCGTCGAGGGGACGCGCACCCCCGGCAAGGCGGACATGGTCTACAACGACTACTGCCCGGACGACATCGACGTGAATCCCGAGACGTTCGAGGTGTGGGTCGACGGCGAGCACGTCACCTGTGAACCAGCTAGCGAGGTCCCGCTCGCACAGCGGTATATGCTATGAAACTGACACCGAAAGAGGAGGAACGGCTCACGGTCTTCACCGCCGCAGAGATCGCACGGCGCCGCAAGGAGCGCGGCGTCCTGCTGAACCACCCGGAGACGGTCGCCTACATCAGTGACTGGTGCATCGAGCGGGCCCGCGAGGGACAGTCCGTCGCGGAGATCCGCTCGGGCGCGTCGCGACTGCTCGGCCGCGAGGACGTGATGGACGGCGTCCCCGAGATGGTCGATATGATACAGGTCGAGCCGGTGTTCCCCGACGGGACGAAGCTCGTCACGGTCCACGACCCCGTCCGTTCGGACAGCGTCGGGACCGCCGACGGGCCGGGCGACGACGGCGCGGACGCGGAGGGGGAGCCGTGAGCCCCACCCACCGCGACGTGGCGACCGTCGGCGTCGGCGGGCCCGTCGGGTCGGGGAAGACCTCCCTGCTGACGGAGCTGGTCCCCCGACTCCGGGAGGCCGGGTTCGACGTTGGCGTCATCGCCAATGACATCCTCACACGGGCGGACGCCGACCGGCTCCGCGAGCGGTTCGCCGGTATCGTCCCCGAGGACCTCGTCGCGGGCGTCGAGACGGGCGCCTGCCCGCACACGGGGATCCGCGAGGACCCGTCGATGAACCTCCGACAGGTCGACGCCTTCCTCGACGACCATCCGGACCTCGACATCGTCCTCATCGAGAGCGGCGGGGACAACCTCGCGGCGACATTCAACCCGGAGCTCGCGGACTACTCGCTGTACGTCATCAGCGTGGCCGAGGGCGACGACATCCCGCGCAAGCGCGGCCCCGGCGTCGTCGAGTGCGACCTGCTCGTCGTCAACAAGACCGACCTCGCACCCCACGTCGGTGCCGACCTCGACCGGATGGCGGCCGACGCTCGCGAGGTACGGGACGGCCCGTACGTCCTCACGAACTGCAAGGACGAGGCGGGCGTCGACGACGTGCTCGAACACGTGCAGGACGGGGTGCTGTTCGCCTGATGGCCACCGACGCGCCGGGGGAGGGCGAGCCGGGAGACCGGGAGGACGAGGGCGCCCCGCACCCGGCGTTTGCGGGCTACGCCGCCGAGCCGGTCCCGCAGGCCGCGGTCGGGTCGCCGGGGAAGGACGGCGTCCTCGAACTCCGGTTCGAGCGGGGCGAACGCGGGACCGCGCTGAGCCACGACTACGCCACCGTCCCGTTCCACGTCTCGGGGACGCTGGGCCACGACCCACATCCCGACGCGGAGACGGTGTTCGTCCAGTCGCCGACCGGCGGCGTCGCGCAGGGTGACCGCCACGACGTGACGGTCAGGGTCGACGCGGACG
Organism: Haloglomus irregulare; assembly: GCF_007421925.1. Taxonomy (GTDB): domain Archaea; phylum Halobacteriota; class Halobacteria; order Halobacteriales; family Haloarculaceae; genus Haloglomus; species Haloglomus irregulare. The sequence continues at coordinate 86,275 of NZ_QMDX01000003.1, read as the reverse complement.
CGGTCGCGCACGTCTCCACCCAGAGCGCGATGAAGGTCCAGACGATGCGGGCCAACTACGCGGCCGCGGAGACGCGGCTGTCGGTCGGCCCGGGTGGCCACCTCGACTACGTCCCGGAGCCGACCATCCTCCACGAGGGCGCGCGCTACCACGCCAGCCTCGACCTCGACCTCGCGGCGGGCGCGTCGGCGGTCCTGGGCGAGGTGCTCGTTCCGGGGCGTCTGGCCCGGGGGGAACGGTTCGACTTCGAGCGGTGCCTCTCGCAGGTCCGCGCGACCGGCCCCGACGGCCTGCTGTTCGAGGACGCTACCCACCTCGCGCCCGGCGATGACGCGGGCGGGCCCGGCCCGACAGCACCTGGGGTCCTCGGCGAGTTCGCCGTCTACGGGACCCTGTTCGTGGTCGCGCCCGACGCGGCCCTGTCGAGCGACGACCTCCACGATGTCGTCGCGGCGGCGTGTGCCGACGCCCCGAACCCGGCCCGCGGCGGCGCGACGCGGCTCCCGAACGGGGCCGGCGTGGCCGTCCGGGTGCTGGGCGACCGGGGTGAAACCGTCTCGGCCGGCCTCCACTCCGCATGGAGCGCGGCCCGCCGCGAACTGCTCGGGGCCCCCGCGCCCGCGGGGAGGAAGTACTGATGCTGGTCGCCGAGACCTACGTCGGCCACCGGGACGAGGCGGCGGTCGCTGACGAACTGACCGCCACGGAGGCCGTCCACCGGGTCGTCCTCACGGACACGGAGCGACAGCGCTCCAGGGTCCGGACCGAGACGGCGGACGGAACCGACCTCGGCATCGTGGTCGCGCGGGAACTCGCCGATGGCGACGTCCTCCGGACCGAGGACGGAGGGCTCGTCGTCGTCGACCTCGTCGCCATCGAGGCGCTGGTCGTCGACCTCGCCGGGACCGACGCCCCGGCGACCGCGGCCGTCGCCTTCGGCCACGCCGTCGGCAACCGCCACTGGGAGATGGCCGTCCGGGGGACGGCGGTGCTGTTCCCGGTGGCCGACGACCGCGAGCGGATGGCACGCTTCGTCCGGGCCGAGGCGCCCGACGGCGCGACGCTCGACGACGAGCGGGTCCCGCCGACCACCTTCGACGACGGGGGGCCGGACCACTCGCACGGGCCGAGCCTCGGGGACGACGGCGCCCACGCGGACGGCTCGCACCTGCGCCTGACCGAGGACGGGACCGTCGGCGACGAGGGGGAGCGATGAGCGACGACGCGACGCTGTCGGCGTTCCGACTGGCGGACTCGTTCCTGCCGGACGGGAGCCACACCGCCTCGTACGGCCTCGAACAGTTCGTCCAGGCCGACCGCGTGACGGACGCCGACGAGCTCGAAGCGCTGCTGGAGACGTACCTCAGGCGACAGGTCGGTCCGGCCGACCTCGTGGCGCTGCGTGCGGCCCATGCCGGCGCGGGCGACGGCGACCTCGACGCGGTGCTCCGCGCGGACCGGCGGCTCGCGGCCACGACGCTGGCCGCGGAGTTCCGCGAGAGCGCGACCGCAGCGGGCGGGCGGCTGCTCGACCTCCAGTGTGCGGCCCGTGAGGCCCCCTTGCTGGAGCGGTACGCCCGACGCGTCGACGCCAGGGACGCCCCCGGGATGCATCCGGCCGTTCTGGGGGCGGCGACGGCCGTTGCGGGGGTCGGCGAGCGCGAGGCCTGCCTGCTGTGCTGTCACGCGCTCGTCACGGGGCTGCTCGGGGCGGCCCAGCGCCTGCTCGCGCTGGGCCACACCGACGCACAGCGACTACTCGTCGCGCTTCGCCCGGCCATCCGGGCAGCCGTCGACGACAGCACGACCCGCGCGCTGGCCGACATGACCCCGTTCACGCCACTGGTCGACGTGCTCACGGCCGAGCACGAACGGGCCGACCGCAGGCTGTTCACCAGCTGACGGCGCCCTCGGCCCACGAACGGTCGGCGTCGTCCGTGACGGCTCGGCGGTGCTCGGGCCGGCCGAACCGGTCCGGGTCCTCCAGCGCGCTGACGCGGTCGAGGACGTCCGCAACCCCGCCGGCGCCCCCGCCCGGCTACCGCCCTGCGTCCGCCTCGTCGGTGACGGGGATGGTCCCCTCGCGCCGGAGCGGGTCGAGCCGGGCCACCGCCTCGGGCTCCAAGTCGAAGGTCCCGTCGAGGTCGGCCGGCGCGCGACCGTGGAACAGCCGCCCGAACGGCTCCGCCGTCCGCGGGTAGACGGCGGCGAGCCGGTCCGGGAGGTCGCCGTCGAACCGTCGCTGGAGCGCCCGCGTCACCGTCTCGCTCCCGGCGTGGACGACGTCGCCCTCGACGAGAAGGAAGGCGAACGGCTGGCCGCCGAACTGCGCCTCGAGGAACCGCTGAACCGGCCGTGACTCCCACGGCACCGGCCGGAGGTCGGTCCCACGGGTGAACGCCGCCATGGCCCGGCGGAACACCGGCGACCGACCGTCGTAGATGAGTAGCGCCCGCATCACCGGCTACACGGGCCCGGCCCGCTTGAGGGTTCGCCTACACCGCGGTCAGCGCCCGCCCGCCGGCCCAGACCAGCGGCGTCAGGACGAGCAGGTACGCCGCCGCCGTGACCACCCAGGCCCGCCGGAGCGCCGCCCGCCGCCCCCGTGGCAGGGCCGGCAGCGGCAGCACCACGCCGAGGAAGAAGCCGGTCATCAGGGCGAACAGGACCGCGGTCGACAGGACGTAGGCGACCGGCGACGGCCCGAGCACGCCCTCGACGAGCAGCAGCAGGACGACGTACAGCGGCCCGGTCAACAGCCCCGCGACGTAGTGGACGACGGCGGCCAGCCGTCCCGGCGCCGCGTCGACCGTCCGCTCGGTGAGCACGGCCGCCGGGACGAGGGTGAGTGCCCGCCCCTCCGGCACCCGGGCCATCACGAGGTCCATCGCCAGCGTCGCCAGGACGGCCGCCAGGAGCGCGAGCAGTATCCGCAGCGGCGCCACCAGCGAGCCGGTCGGCTCGAACATACGAGGCGGTCGGCCCGGCGGTCGCTTCACTCCGTCGGCATCGGTCGAGGGGGCTGGCCGGGATATCCGTCCGACTCCGGAGATAGTGAGTCAGTATCGGCGTGAGATACCGTATTCGACTCTGCGGGTCGAAACAGAGGCGATACGACGAGAAGCGACGCGATATCATCGGAACGGCGCTCGCGGCACCGCGGTCTGCCCGGGGTCGGCGGCTCAGTCGTCGACGACGACCTCGACCGGCTCGTCGGTGTCCTCGACGGCGTCCTCGTCGCCGGATTCGAGGTAGAACAGCCCGCCGGCGACCGCCAGGACGATCCAGGAGCGCCAGTTGGCGAGGTTGAGCGTGTAGCCGATGCCGAACGGCTTCTCCACGAGCATCCCCTCGTCGGGCTGCCAGTACGAGGAGAGCATCCGGCCCAGCGACGGCCGGTCGAAGTTGTACGGGATGCCGAACAGTTCGCCGGACTTGGGCATGTCTGCCATGCGAGCGCCTACGTCGGGCCGCGTAAAGGGGTTTCTGGTGGGTTCGTGCGGCCGGAATCCGGCGGTGGTCAGCCGCCCGGTCGGCGGGCGACACCCCGACGTCACCGCGCCACGCCCGCGGCCAGCACGACCACCACGGTCGCCGCGAGCGCGAGCGGGAGCCAGCTCGGCACCGCCGTCGCCGGGACGGTCGCCGGGGGGCATCGACGGTCACTGTCGGCCCCGCACATCCCGTTCGACGTTGGACCGCCAGTCACCCCTGACGGTGGCACACGACACGGCGCGCTCACTGGTAGCGGCCGCGCCCCTCGATGGCCCCCAACTGCCCGAGGACGGCCCCGGCGTCCAGCGACGTCCCGGCCGCGGTCCCGCGGTACGCGTCGACGACGGTCTCGCGGAGGCTGTCGGCGTCGTCGGCGGTCCCGTCGAGCGCCTGCCCGAGGACGTGCAGGTCCATCGCGAAGTCCTCCGGGGTGTCCGTGTAGTAGCCCAGCCCGAAGTCGATGAGGTAGGTCCGGTCGTCGTCGCCCTCGGCCACCCGGACGTTCCGGGTCGTCGGGTCGCCGTGGACCAGCCCGGCGGCGTGACAGCGCGCGAGATGAGCGGCCACGTCCCGGACCCGGGGTTCGGTCACGTCCGCTCGGAGATCATGCGCCCCGACGTACTGGAAGCGGAGCGTGGCCTCGACGGGGTCGACGTCCAGTACGAGCGGTGTCGGGACGCCCGCGACCCGGGCGTCGCGGGTGAGCCGGGCCTCGCTCCGGGTCCGGCTGGCCCGTAGTCGCTCGTCCAGGTCGGGGTGGCGATAGCCCTTCGACAGCCGGCGCTTGGTCACCCGGCCGGCCCCGGGGTCGAGCGAGACGACCGCCTCGGCGCCCTGGCGTTCGTCGAACTCGCCATCGCTCGGGGTGCTCCCGTCGGTCGCCCCGCCGCGCCACGTCACCGCCACCTCGTCCGGTCGGAACTCCGGGTCGACGGCCGAGTCCGCGATGGCGAGCGTGTCGCCCGCGGCCGCCATCTTCGCGCCGAGGACGGCGATCATCCCGGCGTTGTCCCGGAGGAAGCGCGGTTCCGGGGCGAAGAAGTCGGCGCCGCGGGCCTCGCACATCCCGTCGAGCATCCCGCGGAGCCGGTCGTTCTGCCCGACGCCGCCGCCCAGCACCAGCTCGTCGGTGCCGGTCAGCGAGAGCGCCCGCTCGGCGACCTCGGTGAGCATCGCGAACACGTGCTCCTGTAGCGAGAAACAGACGTCCTCGACGGGTTCGCCGTCGTCGACCGCTTCCTTCGCGGCGGACATGATGCCGGAAAAGGAGAAGTCCATCCCCTTCACCACGTACGGCAACTCCGTGTAGGCGCCCGTTCTCGCGCGTTCCTCGACCTTCGGCCCGCCCGGGTGCGACCAGCCCAGATGGCGGGTGAACTTGTCGATGGCGTTGCCGACGCCCGTGTCCAGCGTCTCGCCGAGCACGCGGTAGCGCCCGTTCCGGTAGCCCAGGACGTGCGCGTTCGCGCCGCTGGCGTTCAGGCAGATGGGGTCGGTGAACCCGGAGCGGTGGCGGCCGATCTCCAGGTGTGCTACCATATGGTTGACCCCGACCAGCGGGACGTCCAGCGTCCCTGCCAGCGCCCGGGCCGCGGAGCCGACGACGCGGAGACACGGGCCCAGCCCGGGCCCCCGGGAGAACGCGACGGCGTCGATGGGGACCCCCTCGCCGTCCCGGGTCTCGCGAGCGTGGTCGAGGACGCTCGCGACCACCTCGGGAACCGTCTCGCGCATGTGCTCGGCGGCCTCGCGGGGGTGGATGCCGCCGCTGTCGGGGAGATACGCGTCCGTCTCGATGACGGTCCCGTTCGTCTCGGTGTCGTGCAGCGCCGCGCTGGCGGCCCACGCCGTCCCCTCGATGCCGAGCACGCGCATTGGCTATCGGGCCGAGGGTGCCGGGCGGCTTAGGAGCGTCGGGTTGCTCCCGTCACGGGTACACGCCGGCGGAGAACTGGTGGTTCGGAGCCGCGTTACTTCCACTCGGTGTACGAGCAGCGACCGCAGTGCTGGCGGTCGTCGTGGTCGGCCAGGAACGCGTCCCCACAGCGGGGGCACTGCTCCTTTGCGTGGCCGCCGTCGTCGTCGTAGTACTCCGAGCGCATCTCAGGCCTCCTCCGCCTCCTCCTCCGCGTCGGCGCCGATCTTGTTCCGGTCGAGCATGTAGTCCTGCTCGATCTCGGCGGCCTCGCCCGGGCTGTCGTAGACCTTCGCGTAGCCGACGGTCTTGCGCATCCCGAACTTGGTGTCGAGCTTGTGGACGACGACCTCGTCGGCGTCCTTGTTCAGCTTGGCTGCGAGCGAGTCGCGCACGGAGAGCCGGGACGGGCTCGCCTCCTCGTGGACGATCCGGAACCGCACGTCGGTCCGATGCAACATCGGGTTCGCCTCCTCCTCGATGATATCGATATCCATGGTTCGTTGTTCACCAGTGGTTGCGAGGCGCGTAAAAGGATTTCGAGAACCGTTCCGCCCGTTTTCGCGGGGTTCCCGCCCGCAGCCCCCGCCGCTCCGGGGGCGCGGCCGACGGTGCCGCTTTTGCCGCTCGACACGAAACGGGGGATGTGGAACTGCACGTCCGCTACGAGGGCGACGACGACCCCGAGAAGTGCACGGCCCGTCGGCTCGCGCGGTTCGACGAGGTGACGCTCCACGACTCCGCGCGGGCGACCCCGCGGGGTGTCGTGCTCGACCCGCACGCCGAGCAGGCGCTCTCGCCGGCCGATGCCGCGGGCGGTGAACCCGCCGGGGAGGCCCCCGACCCCGGCCGACTCGTCGCGCTGGACTGCTCCTGGGAGACCGCCGAGCGCGAGGCGTTCCGGCTCGACGGCCCCCACCGGGCGCTCCCCTTCCTCGTCGCGGCCAACCCGGTCAACTACGGGACGCCGTTCCAGTTGAACACCGCCGAGGCCTTCGCCGGCGCCCTCTGCATCCTCGGCCGCCGCGAGCGGGCCGAGGCCCTGCTCTCGCACTTCTCCTGGGGGCACACCTTCCTCGAACTGAACGAGGAGCCGCTCCGCCGGTACGCCGACTGCGCCGACTCCAGTGCCGTCGTCGCCGTCCAGGGGGAGTACCTGGCCGCCGTCGAGGAGTGACCCCGGCCGAGACGACACCGCCTTACTTCTCAGCCGCCAACCGGTACTCATGAGCGGCCACGACGCCCCCACGACACCCGGGCCCCGACGCCTCCGCGCCGACGGGGTCCGCGACCTCGTCAGCGAGACCGACGTCCGGGCGAGCGACCTCGTCGCGCCCGTCTTCGTCGACGCGACGACCGAGGAGCGCCAGCCCATCCCCTCGATGCCGGGCCACGAGCGGGTGCCGGTGGCGGAGGCGGTTCCTCGCGTGCGCGAGATACTGGAGACCGGTGTCGAGGCGGTCATGCTGTTCGGTATCCCCGAGTCGAAGGACGCCGAGGGCTCCCGAGCGGACGTCACGGACGGCGTCGTCCAGCGGGCGGCCCGCGCCATCACCGCCGAAACCGACGCCTACGTCATCGCCGACTGCTGTCTCTGCGAGTACACGGACCACGGCCACTGCGGGCTGCTGGAGGACGCGGCGGCGGAGGACCCGGGGCTGACGGTGCGTAACGAGGCGACCGTGGAGCGCTACCGCTCCATCGCGGTCTCGCAGGCCGCGGCCGGCGCCGACATGATCGCCCCGTCGGGGATGATGGACGGGCAGGTCGCGGCCATCCGCGACGCGCTGGACGACGCCGGCCACGGTGACGTGCCCATCATGGCGTACGCCGCCAAATACGAGTCGGCGTTCTACGGACCGTTCCGCGACGCGGCCAACGGGGCGCCCGCCTTCGGTGACCGGCGCCACTACCAGATGGACCCGGCCAACGCCCGCGAGGCACGTCGCGAGGTCGCCCGCGACGCCGCCGAGGGCGCCGACGTGCTGCTGGTGAAGCCGGCGCTCCCCTATCTGGACGTCGTCGCGGACATCCGCCGCGAGTTCGACCACCCGGTCGCGGCGTACAACGTCAGCGGCGAGTACGCGATGCTGCACGCCGCCGCCGACCGCGGCTGGCTCGACCTGGAGGCGGTCGCCCACGAGTCGCTGCTCTCCATCAAACGGGCCGGCGCTGACCTCGTCGCCACATACTTCGCGGAGGACCTCGCCGACCGGCTCTGACCGAACGGCCGGTTGCGGCAGGGATTTCCGACCGAACGGTGCGCGTGCGGTGTCCCACACCGACAACCCCGCATATCACCGGTTCACGAACGTCCGGTTGTGGCCGGACGGATAGCCGGATTACCCGACGAACGGCGTCATTATATCCATAATATTCTGCCCAATTTTCGACGCGCGTCCTCTTATGGCCCGGATATTCAGAGAGTGTCAAGCCAATCCTTATGTACTGAAAGAGCACCAGATACGAGTGCGCAGAGAAACACGATGACGTGGAAATACTGGAGAAAGGCTGACGAATCGGTGACCGATTGCGAGGTAACTAACTGATGTTCGGGATACTCTCGGCGATGCTGGACGTCGTCGCGCTGCAGGGAGACGTCACGGCCATCGCGGACAGCATCAACGCGGTGTGGGTGCTGATGGTGACCTTCCTGATCTTCTTCATGCAGCCCGGCTTCGCGCTGCTGGAGGCGGGACAGGTCCGCGCCAAGAACGCGGGCAACGTCGTGATGAAGAACATGACCGACTGGTCGATGGGGGTGCTCGTGTTCTTCATCGTCGGCGCGGGCGTCTCCGCGATGGCGGGGATGCTCGGTTCGCCCGGTGAGGCGCTCTCCGTCTCGAGCGCGTTCGCCCACATCAACGACCCGACGGCGTGGATCGGCTGGCTGTTCGGCGCCGTCTTCGCGATGACGGCGGCGACGATCGTCTCCGGGGCCATCGCCGAGCGGATGAAGTTCGGCGCGTACGTGGCCTACGCGTTCGTCCTGGTCGCGGTGCTCTACCCGGTCGTCTCCGGGTCGACCTGGGGCGGGACCGGCCTGCTCTCGTCGACGGGCTACCTCGGCCAGGCGCTCGGCGTCGGCTACAAGGACTTCGCCGGCGCGACCGTCGTCCACGCGATGGGCGGCATCGCCGGCCTGACGGCGGCGTACATGGTCGGCCCGCGCAAGGGCCGGTTCGACTCGAACGGCGACGCACAGCCCATCCCCGGGCATAGCGTCCTGTTCGCGGTCATCGGGACGCTCATCCTCGCCTTCGGCTGGTACGGGTTCAACGTCGGGACCCAGGCGACGGTCCTGACGGCCGACGGTTCGTTCAACAGTGCCCTGCTCGGTCGCGTCGCGCTGAACACCACCCTCGCGATGGGCGCGGGCATGGTGTTCTCGTCGCTGACGACGACCCTCTGGGAGGGGAAGCCGGACCCGCTGTTCGGCGCCAACGGCCTCCTCGCCGGGCTGGTCGCCATCACCGGTGCCTGCGTCCACGTCTCCTGGTGGGGCGCGCTGGTCATCGGCATCATCGGCGGCATCCAGACCCCGTTCGTCTACCGATGGGTCGTGGACTCGCTGAAGGTCGACGACGTCTGTGGCGTCTTCGCGGTCCACGGTTCGGCCGGCTTCATCGGGACCATGCTCATCCCGTTCTTCGACGTGGCCGGCTTCTCGGTCAACCAGCTGATCATGCAGGTGGCCGGCTCCGCGTTCATCGGGACGTTCACCGTCCTCGGGACGATGGTCACGCTGCTCGTGGTCGACGCGGTCATCGGGCTTCGGGTCTCGGACGCGGCCGAGGCCGAGGGCCTGGACCCCTCCGAGCACGGCATGCACGCCTACCCCGAGTTCACGGACGACGGCGGCGCCGAGCGCGCGGTCGCTGACGGGAGCGGCAGCCCGACCGTGGAGCCCGACGGCGGTGTCGTCGAGGACGACGACCCGTCGGAGCTCCGCCCCGACGGTGGCACCGTGGCGACGAACGAGACGACAGCCGACACGAGCGAGGTGACTGACAATGAGTGACGAATCCGACGACCGCGAGGTGAAACTGGTGACGGCGTTCATCCGCCCGGACAAGCTCGGCGAGGTCAAGACCGGCCTGGTCGACGTGGGTGCGCCCTCGATCACGGTGACGAACGTCTCCGGCCGCGGGAGCCAGCCCGCCAAGAAGGGCCAGTGGCGCGGCGAGGAGTACACCGTCGACCTGCACTCCAAGGTGAAAGTCGAGTGCTACGTCGCCGACGTCCCCGCCGAGGAGGTGGCCGAGGCCATCGTCGAGGCCGCCAAGACCGGCGACCCCGGCGACGGCAAGGTGTTCATCACCCCCGTCGAGGAGGCCTACCAGATCCGCACCGGGACGACGGGACCGGACGCGGTGTAGGCGTGGCCGACACCGGCCCCGGGGACGGCGACGAGGGCGCCGACGCCGGCCGGACGTCGCCCACCCGGGTCGACGACGACCCGGCAGAGGAGGGGGACGCGGAATCGGCCCCGGCCGTCGATACGAGCCGTCCGGGGCCGCACGACCGCGCGACCGTCACCGCCGTCGACCGAGCGACCGCCGACCGCCTGGCGGCGCTGGAGGCGACAGACGCTGTCGAGCGGTACGTGCCCCTGGTCGATTACGACGCGCTCGGGCTCCGAACCGCGGTCCTCCGGATCGACGCCCGGCACGGCAACGCCCGGTCGGTCGCCGACGACCTCCGTGACGGCCCTGGCGTCGCGGTGTACCGGACCAGTGACCGGTTCGATGTCACCGCCGTCTGTCGGTTCCCATCCGTCGCGGCCCTCCAACGGAGCGTCTCGCGGCTCGCCAGCGACCCCCGCGTCCGCACACACCGGGTGGCGCTCACTCGGCGGGCCGTGGCCGAGCGGGGACCGCTCAACGCGGTCGCGGACGAGGACTGACCGGCCCCCTTTCTTCGGACTGCCAACGCAGTAGCGACGCGCCCCCCGTGACCGCTGCCGCCCGCAGGGACGGCTGTCCTGCCGCCCCCGCACCGCGCACTGGACGGACGTGGTGCGCGCGAGCCGAATACCGCTCGAACGGTGGGTTCTCTGACCGACGCGTGTCGAGGAAGCGCCCGATGAGTCCCGAGTTACTGGACGGATTACAACCTTATATCGATATCATTCTACGATATATCTGACGTTCGTCTACATACGCGGAAGTAAGTGGACATTGTTGACTCGAACGCTTATGTAGTAGTGTCTCCTGAGCGACGGGCGTGAGATACAACATGAACGTTGCAGAATCGATTCGGAATCTGGACGCGCGGTCGGCGTCTGAGGTGGGTAGTTCATGATGGGCGTGCTCCAGTCCGGCGTGGACCTGAGCACGCTCGTCGAGGGGGTCAACCTGCTGTGGGTGTTGACGGTGACCTTCCTCATCTTCTTCATGCACGCGGGCTTCGCGATGCTGGAGGCCGGCCAGGTCCGGTCGAAGAACGTCGCCAACCAGCTCACGAAGAACATGCTCACCTGGAGCATCGGGGTCATCGCCTTCTTCCTGCTCGGCGCCGGGATCTCCTCGCTGGTCGGCGGGCTGACCGGCGGCGGCGACTACGCTGTGAGCGATCTATTCGCGATCTGGAGCGCCGGTTCCGCGGACTGGGTGAGCTGGCTGTTCGGCGCCGTCTTCGCGATGACGGCGGCGACGATCGTCTCCGGGGCCGTCGCGGGTCGCGCGAAACTCCGCGCGTACGTCTCGTACACCATCCTGCTGGCCGCGGTCATCTACCCGGTGGTTGTCGGATTTACCTGGGCCGGGGGCTTCCTCGACCAGTTCGGCTTCCAGGACTTCGCGGGCGGCGTCATCGTCCACGGGATGGGCGGCGTCGCCGGCCTCACCGCGGCCTGGCTCCTCGGCCCGCGCATCGACCGCTACAGCGAGGACGGGAGCGTCAACGTCATCCCCGGCCACTCGCTGACGTTCGCGGTGCTCGGGACGCTCATCCTCGCCTTCGGCTGGTACGGCTTCAATGTCGGCACCGCCGCCTCCGTGTTCGCGCTTGACGACGGCGGCGTGCTCCAGCTCGGCGCGTTCGACTACGTCGGCCGGGTCGCACTGACGACCACGCTGGGGATGGCCGCCGGGGCCATCGGCGCCGGCGCGGCCTCGCTGTACAAGACCGGCAAGGTCGACACGCTGTACGTTGCCAACGGGATGCTCGCCGGCCTGGTCGGTATCACCTCGACCGCCGACAATATCCTCTGGGTGGGCGCGCTCGCGGCCGGCCTGCTGGCCGGCGCGCAGCTACCCATCGTCTTCGAGTTCGTCGAGAAGCGGCTCCAGATCGACGACGTCTGTGCGGTCTTCCCGGTCCACGGGAGCGCCGGTCTGCTCGGCGCGCTGCTGTACCCGTTCATCGCGACCGACACCTGGGCGAACGGCTTCAACGCCTCGTTCTTCGCCGACGCGCTGGTCGGCCAGGTCCTGCTCGTGGTCGTCATCACGGCGTGGACGGTCGCCGCGACGGCCGCCGTGTTCGGCGGCCTGAAGGCCATCGGCGAGGCCCGCGTCTCCCGCCAGCACGAGCTGGAGGGGCTGGACGTCTCCGAGCACGGGGTCGACACGTACCCCGAGTTCGGCCGCCCCGACGCTGCCACGGACGGCGGCTTCGTCGAGGAGGAGGGCATCCTGCGACCCGACGGCGGCGCCTCCGAGAGGGGTGGCATCAAGCTCGTCATGGGGTTCATACGGCCGGACAAGCTCGGCGACGTCAAGCGCGCCCTCGCGGCGGTCGGCGCGCCCTCGATCACGGTGACGAACGTCTCCGGCCGCGGGAGCCAGCCCGCCAAGAAGGGCCAGTGGCGCGGCGAGGAGTACACCGTCGACCTCCACCAGAAGGTGAAGGTCGAGTGTGTCGTCGCTGACGTCCCCGCCGAGGAGGTGGCCGAGGCCATCGCCGAGGCCGCCAACACGGGCGACCCCGGCGACGGCAAGGTCTTCATCCTCCCCGTCGAGGGGGCCTACCAGATCCGCACCGGCAAGACCGGCACCGAGGCCGTCTGAACGGCGCGACGGCCCACTACCGACACGTCCAGGGGGTCCCACTCTCCCGCCCGACCGCCGCGGTTGGTTCTCCCCACACCACCGACAGCCGCGAACCCCCCGGCCGCGGCTCCACTCATCGGGACTCATCGACATGGCCCCGACCAGCGAGGCGCCCATCGATGGCCACGACGCGGTCGCGTCGCTCGCGGTCGAAAGTGGCTATGCCGGCCGGCGGGAGTGCCCGCCGGCCGGCTGCAGGAACGGGGCCGGCCGTGGTGGAGCGGCCGGCCGGCCGGGTCGTGATACGAAGGAACGGCCATACGACGCACGACGCATGGCACCAGCCGTGGTTCGCCCGGCGTCGAACCGATTTCGATACGACACCGCCGTGGGATGTGGTTCGGTCCTGTGTATCGGATCGCCTCCGTCGTCGGTTTCGTCTTTCCCGCGTCGCATTCGCCTCTGTGGGCGGATGGCATATAGTATCTGGGATTACTGGCAACACCGGCAGCCAGATTCGACTACAGACTACAATCGTGCCGAAAAATGCCCGAAAGTATAGCGGATGTGTTTCCCACGGTGTCCCGGCGCCCGGGGGCGACTCGCGGCCGGTGAGCAAGCTACTTTCGCCCCCCGGCGCAAGGGACGTGTATGAACCGCGAGCGCTCCCGGGACCTGTACGACCGTGCGCTGTCCGTGCTGCCGGGCGGTGTGAACAGCGCGGTGCGAGCCGCCCCCCAGCCGTACCCCACGTTCATCGAGCGCGGGGACGGCGGCCACGTCGTCGACACCGACGGGAACCGGCTGGTCGACTGGGTGATGGGGCTGGGCCCGATGCTGATGGGGCACGACATGCCCGACTCCGTCCGGGCGGCGATCCAGTCACACGCCAGCGAGGGCCCGATGTACGGGATGCCGACCGAGGTGGAGGTCGAGCACGCGGAGTTCGTCTGCCGGCACGTCCCGTCGGTGGAGATGCTCCGCTTCGTCAACAGCGGCACCGAGGCCACGGTGTCGGCGGTGCGGCTCGCCCGCGCGGTCACGGAGCGCAACAAAATCGTCGTGATGCAGGGCGGCTACCACGGCGCCCAGGAGTCCACCCTCGTCGAGGGCGACGTCGACCATCCGCGCCCCTCCACGTCGGGCATCCCCCAGTCGTTCGCAAAGCACACGCTCCCCGTCCCGTTCAACGACGAGACGGCGATGCACGAGGTCTTCGAGGCCCACGGCGACGACATCGCGGGCGTCCTCATCGAGCCGGTGCAGGCCAACATGGGTATCGTCACGCCCGAGGCGGGCTACCACGAGGCCGTCGCAGACCTCTGTGACGAGCACGGCGCCCTGCTGGTCTGGGACGAGGTCATCACGGGCTTTCGCGTCGGCGGCCCCCAGTGCGCCCAGGGGAAGTACGGCGTCGACCCCGACATCTCGACCTTCGGGAAGATCATCGGCGGCGGCTACCCGGTCGGCGCCATCGGCGGCAAGACCGAGTACATCGAGCAGTTCGCACCCTCGGGCGACGTGTTCCAGGCCGGCACCTTCTCCGGGCATCCGGTGACGATGGCCGCGGGGCTGGAGACGCTGCGCTTCTGTGCCGAGGAGGGCGTCCACGACCACGTGAACGACCTCGGACGCCAGCTCCGCGAGGGCCTGACCGAGGTGGTCGCCGACCAGGCACCCGGCTACACCGTCACCGGGCTCGACTCGATGTTCAAGCTCGTCTTCACGCGCGCCGATGGCTCGCCACAGAGCGAGTGCTGCGCGAACGGCTGCCGGCAGGACCCCTCCTGCGACCGCTACGACGCCTGTCCGAAGCGCGGCACCGACACGACCCGCGCCGCGACGGACCGCTACGCCCGGATCTTCCGTCCGCGGATGCGCGAGGAGGGGGTGCTGGTCTCGCAGAACCAGTACGAGTGCAACTTCGTCTCCTGGGGTCACACCGCCGAGGACGTAGAACGGACCCTGGAGGCGTACAAGAACTGCCTGTGAGGCGATGGGCGACGACGACCGGGACGACCCGCCGTTGCCCGGCGAGGCGTCGGCGCCGACGGTCGCGTGGCCCACGAACGGCATCGAGAGCGCGGGGTGGGGCGGCTGGCTCGCACTCGGGTCCCCGCTCCTCATAGGGGCCCGAGCGCTCGCAACGGGGACGCTGCCGTTCCGCCCGGCGCCGGTCGGCCTGCTCCTCGGCGTGTGGCTCGCCGGCGACGACCCCCGGGGCTGGCGATGAGTGTCACCGCCGTGACGGTGACCTCAAGACGGCGCGAGCCCCCACGCGAGGAGGGGCCGGTCCACACGGCTCGATCCGATGGCCGGACCCCGGATTCCGCTCCTGCCGACCTGGGTTCGCCAGAGGATGGTCGCGCCGGCCGCCGGGTTCGGCTTCTCCGCCCCCCTCCCGACTGTCCCGCCGGAGGGGGCGGCCGACACGGCCCCCCCGATGCTCCCGCGGCGGTACCTCTCGCTCGGTGACGCCTGCGCCACCGCGCTGGGGAGCCTCGCCGTGATCCCGTGGGCCGCGCTCCGGCCACAGCTGGAGCTGATCGCGGTTCCGGAACGGTCGCCGCGGTGCTGTTCGTTCGAGAGACAGCCGGAGAAGTGACCGCTTACGCGGCGCCGCTGCCGTACGTCTCCTCCAGGTACTCGACGATGTCGTCGGACTCGGGCATCCCCTCGATGCCGTGCTCCTCGTCGATCAGCACCGGGACGCCGGTCTGGCCGGAGACCTCCTCGACCTCGGTCCGCTCGTCGTGCGAGCGGGGTACCATGTGGGAGTCGTACTCCAGTTCCAGCTCGTCGAGCTTCCGGATGACCTTCTCGCAGTAGGGACAGCCCTCCAGTTCGTACAGTTCGAGGTTCGCCATTGTCGACTCATCGTAGGCGCGGGAACGATAAATGCGCGACGGTGCTGTGTGCGGCGGGCGCCCCGTGGCTGGTCCCCGACGGTCCTGCGCCTACGGTCGAGCGACCCGTCCCGGTACGGTTCCTGCAAGGTTTTAAGCCGGCGCTCCGAACGGAGCGTTATGAGCCAGCCGAACATCCTGTTGCTCGGACCGCCGGGCGCGGGCAAGGGCACGCAGTCGGGCAACATCGCCGAGGAGTACGGCGTCGACCACGTGACCACGGGCGACGCACTCCGGGGGAACAAGGGGATGGACATCTCCGACCTGGATGTCGCGTACGACACGCCGGGCGAGTTCATGGACGCCGGCGAGCTCGTCCCGGACGCGGTGGTCAACGAGATCGTGAAGACGGCGCTGAACGAGGCCGACGGCTACGTGCTGGACGGCTACCCGCGCAACCTCGACCAGGCGCAGTACCTCGGCGACATCACGGACCTCGACGTCGTCGCGCTGCTCGAGGTCCCCCGCGAGGAACTGGTCGAGCGACTCACCGGCCGCCGGGTCTGTGACGACTGCGGCACGAACTACCACGTCGAGTTCGACCAGCCCGACGAGGCGGGCGTCTGTGACGAGTGCGGCGGCGAGTTGGTCCAGCGCGAGGACGACACGGAGGAGACGGTCCGAGACCGGCTCTCGGTCTTCGACGAGAACACCCAGCCCGTCATCGACCACTACGACGAGCAGGGGGAACTGGTCCGCATCGACGGCGAGGGGACCCCCGACGAGGTGTGGTCGGCGCTGGGGGCGGCCATCGAGGCCACCCTGTAACCCACCTCCGGGGCAGTTACGAGGTGAACGAGCGTTCGACAGCCGAACGGCCGGCGACGGGACACGCTCGACTCGCCCGGGTCGCTGCCGTGTCCGCCCGCCACCGGGGGGTCCTTTCGCCGGAAGGCTCGTGGGCCCGCGGCCCGAACCGTATGCGTGGTCGACGCCACTGACAGCGACACGGACGCCCGGCCGAGCGGCTCGCCGCTCTCGCGACTGCGCGCGGTCCTCACCGCCGAACCGGACAGTTACTGGCGGCTCTGGTTGACCGGCATCAACCTCGTCGGCCTCGTCGTCGTCGCCGGGGCGCTGTTCGACATCGGGGCCGTGGTCGGCCGGGGCCAGACCGGTATCTACCGACGGTCGCTCTACCCGTTCGTCCCGCCGGCGCTCACGCTCGGCGCGGCCCTGTTCGGGCGCTCCCGACGCCGGCTGGCGCTCTCGGGTGGCCTCCTGCTCGGCTACGCCGCCCTGCTGACCGCCGTCGGGGTGCTCCCCGAGGCGCTCCGGGTCGCCCCCCGCTACCCGCTCGCCGGGCTCCTCGCCTGTGTCGCCCTGACCGCGGTCGGCTGGGCGTTCGCCCGCCGCGTCGCCGCCCCCGCTCCCACCGCCGTCGACGAGGCTTGATGTGGGTCCGGCTCCAGCATGGGACATGGACATCGAACCAGTTGAGCTGACTATTCCCGAGACGGTGGTCGACCTGCTGCCCGGCGACGACGACGCCGTCCGGGACATGGACCGCGCCGTCGCCGGCTTCGAACGGCACGTCAACGCCACCATCGAGACCGCCGACGAGGAGACGGCCGTCGCCGCCGAAGTGCTGGATGTCGTCGAGCATCTCGAGGCACGGATGGAGACCTACGACGACTTCGTCCCCGAACTCCGCGCCTGGGGCCAGTCGCCCGCCTACGCCATCGCCTGGCGGGACCTCTACGCCGACCTCATCGGCCAGCTGACGGGTCACGACGGTCTCGCCCAGCACCTCGAACGCGAGGGTAACCGCCGTATCGTCGACGACGGCATCCGGCTGAAGGACCTGAACGAGGACTGACAGCCGCTCTCTACTCGTCCGGCGGCCTCGGCTGACGGCTTCGCCGGCGATTCCGCTCCCCGCACGAGCGTCCGGACCCCCCGTTGCCCGCTGGCTCCCCCCGGCCGCCAGCGGTGAGACCCCGCTCGCTTCGCCCGCGCGGTACGCTATGCCCGAACGGAACCGATATCGTAGATATCCGCCGCATATAGTACAAGCCCGGGAGGTATCCATCGGACGGACGGTATCGGCCCGTAACCCTCCGTCGTCCCGCCGGTAGCGTCGCTCCCCGAACCGACCCCTCCGCGAGCGAACTCCGGAGAAAGAGGGATACGGCTGCCGCCCCGAGGCGGTGATATGAGCCGGTCGGGCGAGACGGAGTACGATTCCGAGGTGGACATCGACGGTCTGCTGTCCGATGAGGAGCGTGCCGACCGGCAGACGTCGACCGGGGAACGCGAGCAGCCCGCTACGGCGGCCGACACCGAGACCTCGGGGGGACTGCGGTCGCGGCTCCCGTCGCCGTCGCTGCCGTCGCCCGGACTCCCGGGGTTCTCGCTGGGCGGGCTGGCGCTGTCGCTCGCCGTCTGCGTGGCGGCGTTCCTCGCTGCGGGCGTCGTCGTCCCGCTCGGCGGGGTCGCGGGGCTGGTCGGAGTGTTCGGCGCGGCCTTCCTGCTGGGGCTGCTCGGCCGGGGCCGGTACCTCGAACTCGTGGTCGCGGGCGCCGGAACGGCGGCGGTCGGCGCGCTGCTCGACCAGCTCCTGCTCGCGGCGGTCGCGGACATCGCGGCCCCGCTGGCGGCCATCAGCGGGGCCGCGGGGCTGCTCGTCGCCGTGATCGGCTGCTACTTGGGGCGCGACCTGCGCGCCGGCCTGACACAGTCGGTCGGCTGACCGGGGTCGTTAGTCGCCGGTCACGCGCCAGCCGTCGTCTGTCGCCCTGACGACGCCGTGCTCGGCCAGTAGCCGGAGCGCGTCGTCGACCGCGTTCGGAGCGGCGTCGACGTGGTGGGCGATGCGCTCGCGGCTGGTCGCGCCGTTGGCGACCGCGGCGGCCACCTCGGCGTAGAACCGGCCGTCCAGCTCCCCCAGGTCGTCGAACTGCTCGCTCAACCCGTCCATCACGTCGGTCAGCCGGCCCTGGACCCAGCGCTGGGCCATCGAGAGCTCGTTCTCCAGGGCCTCCAGACGGTCCAACTCGGCCGCGAGGTCCCGCAGCTCGCCCTTGGCCGTGTCGTCCTCGGGGGCCGCCCTCCCGGACTCGCCGCCGACGTCGAGCGAGAGGTAGCGACAGCGCGACATGTCGAACCCGCGGCTGGCGGGGTAGGCCGATTTCGTGCCGAAGCCGTACGGCGAGACCGACACCTCCAGCCGGAGACTCTGTGCGATGGAGAAATACTTACGACGCTGGCTGTCGACCCGCGATTCGACGAGGCCGGCCTCCTCCAGCTTCCGAAGGTGGTCGATGACGGCCTTCGGACTCACCCCCAGGTACTCGGAGATCTCCGTGACGTAACAGGGCTTGCGCGCCAGGAGGCGGAGGATGCGCCGCCGGTTCTCGTTGCCGAGCAGATCGAGCAGCGCCGCCGAGTCCATCGACCGGAACGAGGTTGCCGAGAGGAAAAAGCGTGTCTACCGCCCGTCGCCCTGCGCGTCCGCGTCGTCGCTCTCGGAGTCGCCCGTGGTCTCGTCGTCACCGCTCTCGTCGCCGCTGGCGTCCTCGGGTCGCTGGGCGTTGCCGTCCCCGGGCCGCTGGGAGTCGCCGTCAGTCGCGTTGCCCGCGTCCTCGGGCCGCGGGGAGCCGTCGTCGGTCGTATTGCCCGCGTCCTCGGGCCGCTGGGCATTGCCGTTGCCGTCGGGCATCATCCCGCTGGCGTTGCCGGCAGCGTCGGTCCCGTTCCCTATCGCGTCCGGCGGCCCGCGCTCGCCCATCCCGGGGACGCCGTCGGGCATCCCGGCCAGGCCGCGGGCGAGTTCGGACACCTCGGGGCCGGTCAGCTCGCTGGCCTCGGACCGGAGCCGCTCCAGCCGGCTCCCGTTGACCCCGACGCGGTCGGCCACCTCGGCGGTCTCGTTGACGTTCTCCTCGAGCTGATCGGCGCGGCTCGCGAGCCGTGCCGCCCGAGCCCGGTCGGCCAGCGTGAGGTTCGACCGGTTCAGCAGTTCAGCCCGCTCGGCGCGGAGTTCGGCCGCGCGGTCGCTCAGCTCCGCCGTTCGCTGGCGGACCACCGACGCCTGGGTGTCGCCGTCGGTCCGGTTGACGGCGGCCTCGAAGATGCCGTGCTGGACCTCGCCCTCGGCCTCGGCGGCGCTGGCCTGTGCGAAGGAGGCGACGGCCAGGCCGAACGAGGCGTTCCCGTCCGCGCTGCTCCCGTCATCGGCCGTCCCGTTCTCCGACGGCGTCGGCGTTGGCGTCGCGTTCCCGTCCTGGGCCGCGACCGCCGGGGCCGGTCCGCTGGCGCCGGCGACCGCGCCGGTCCACAGGGCGGCGAGGACCACGGCGACCGCGACCAGCAGCGAAGCGTCTCTCATCACCAGCCCATACCCGCTCCCCGGGCTAAAACCCGGACGGTCGTTCGGACGGTTCAGGGGCGGGCGCCCGCGTGAACGGAATGAACCGGGGCGGAAACGAGCCGTTAAGAGCGCCCGAGACCGTTCAGGACCCCGTTGCAGCGCCCATCCGGTCGAAGGCGAGTGCCGCGAGCCCGACGGCCACCAGCGAGGTCACGACGGACACGGCCGCCAGTCCGAGGCCGGGGTCGTACCGTAGCGGCGGGTGGAGGCCCAGCCCGTAGTCCACGAAGTCGTTCGCGAGCGCGCCGCCGAGCGCGAACGCGAGCGCGCCACGCGTCGTCCGCGCGGCGTGGGGCAGCAGGTAGGCCGCCCCGATAAAGGCGAGATGGCTCCCGATGACCCCGAAGTAGGCGAACGGGTCCGGGAAGTAGACCCCGAACCCGATGTTGAGCGCGACGGTCGTCCAGAGCGCCGTCTCGATGAGCCAGACGAACGCCAGCGTGTGGAGATACGCCATCGCGCGGGTGAACGGGGCCTCCTCGATGGGGCGTCCCAGGGCCGGCAGCAGCGTGGCGAAGGCCAGCGCCGCCAGCGTGGTCGCCGCGGGGGAGTCGGCGAACAGCGGCCAGGCGAACGTCGACACGCCCGCCAGCCCGCGGTCGACGTACCACCGGAGCCCGATGACGCCGATGGCGAGGCTCCCGGCGACGAGCCAGACCAGCGACGGCGCCGTCTCCAGGTAGTCGCGGGCGTACCGCCGCGGGATGGGGTTGAACCGACGCACGGCTCCGGCGACGGGGCCGGGCGGCAAAGGCCTGCGGGTGGCGGGTGGCTCCCGGGCCGGCCCCGGGCGACGCATCGACGGGTTTCAAGTCCGTTCGTCGCCGACATCGACGCATGAATCCAGGGGACCGCGTCCACGTCGTCCGCGGCGGGACGGAGTACGAGGGCGTCCTCATGCCCTCGACCACGGCCGACCGGCTGGTCGTCAAGCTCGACGGCGGCTACAACGTCGGCATCGACCGCGCCGAGGCCGAGCTCGACGTGCTGGAGTCGAACGTCTACGATGTCGAGGGCGCACGGGACGGCGAGGGCGGCAGCGAGATCCAGTTCGACGAGGCCCTCCCCACGGTATCGCTCATCTCCACCGGCGGCACCATCGCCTCCACCGTCGACTACCGGACGGGCGCGGTCACCGCCCAGTTCGACGCCGAGGACGTGCTCCGGGCCGTGCCGGACCTCGCGGGCCGGGCCAACTACCGGGGCCGGGTCGTCGCCAACATCCTCTCGGAGAACATGACCCCCGACGTCTGGCAGGAACTCGCGGGCGCGGTCCACGAGGAGATCGAGGCCGGCGCCGACGGCGTCGTCGTGATGCACGGCACCGACACGATGCAGTTCACCGCCTCGGCGCTCGCGTTCATACTCGACACGCCCGTGCCCGTCGTCTTCACCGGGAGCCAGCGCTCGGCCGACCGGCCCTCCTCGGACAACGTGATGAACGCCGTCTGCGCCGTCGAGGCGGCCAAGGCGGACTGCGCGGAGGTGCTCGTCTGCATGCACGCCACGGAGTCCGACGACCGCTGTGCGCTGCACCGGAGCACCCGCGTCCGGAAGAACCACACCTCCCGCCGGAACGCCTTCGAGACGGTCGGCGCCGAGCCGCTCGGGGTCGTCGACTACGACGACGAGACGGTCGACTTCCGCCGCTCGTACGACGAGCGCGGCGCGGCCGACCTGGCCATCCACCCGGGGCTGGAGACGGAGGTCGAACTCGTGAAGTTCACGCCCGGGATGTCGTTCGACCGGGTCGAGCGCCTCGCCGACGCGGCGGGCCTCGTGGTCGAGGGAACCGGCCTCGGCCACGTCCACACGGACCTCGTCCCGACGTTCCGGGAGATGGTCGAGTCGGGGACGCCGGTCGTGATGACCAGCCAGTGCATCGAGGGCCGGGTCTGCGACCGCGTCTACGACACCGGCCGGGACCTGCTGGATGCGGGCGTCATCGAGGCCGGGGACACGCTCCCCGGGACGGCGAAGGTGAAACTGATGTGGGCGCTCGCGAACGTGGCCCCGGAGTCGGTACCGGAGACGATGCGCACCCCGCTGGCGGGGGAGCTGACCGACCGTTCCACGCCGTGGCAGTGACCGATGAGTGACGCTGTGAGCGACCGGTTCCAGGTCCGACAGGCCCACGCGGACGACCGCGAGGCCGTCGTCGCGTTCACCACCGACACGTGGCCCGAGCGGGGGTCGGATTACCTTCCCCGCGTCTTCGACGAGTGGGTCGCGACGGACGGCCCGACACAGCGGACGTTCGTGCTCGAGACGGGCGAGACGGTAGCGGGCATCTGCCAGGCCGTGCTGCTGTCCGAGCGCGAGGCCTGGGCCCAGGGGATGCGCGTCGCCCCGAACTACCGGGGCGAGGGGGTGAGTCCGAAACTCACGGACGCCGTCTTCGACTGGGCGCGTGCGCAGGGGGCGACCGTCTGCCGGAACATGGTGTTCTCCTGGAACGCGGCGGGGTTGGGCCAGTCACGGGCGGTCGGCTTCGACCCCTGCGCGGAGTTCCGGTGGGCCGAGCCGGTACCGGACGCCGACGCCGCCGGGCCCGACGACCTCCGCGTCGTCGAGGACCCTGACGTCGCGTGGACCGCCTGGCAGCGTGCGCCCGGTCGTGAGCAACTCGCCGGCCTCGCGCTCGCCAGCGACGAGTCCTGGGCGCTGGCCGAACTCACGCGCGGCCGTCTGCGGGACGTCGCCGCGGCCGAGCGCGTCCTGGCGGTCGTCGGCGGCGACGGCGTCCGCGGGATGACCTTCCGCGTCCGCGACGACGAGCGCGAGACAGAGGACGGGGACCGGGAGCGGTTCGCGGAGTACGGTGTCGGCGTCTGGACGGATACCGACGCCGCGCGGGCGCTGTTCGCCGCGGTCGCGCGGGACGCGGCCGCGCTCGGCGTCGACCGGACGCGTATTCTGATTCCCGAGACGGCCCGCCACGTCTCGGATGCCGCCTACACCCGGGCGGGCTTCAATGACGAGCCGGACTTCGTCCTGGAAGCCGACCTGACCGCGGCATAGCCGGATTGGTGTGGTATCTTGCGATCAGGAAAGGTACCGACCGGATAGATGGATAGAACGCGGGATTCCGATATCAGCCGCCGCTGACCGGCGGGAACAGCGCCAGGTCGTCGTCCGCCTCGAGAACGGTGTCGTAGCCGTCGTCGACGACGAAGGGGTTGCTGTCGTTCCGGAGCACGCGGATGTGGTCGCGGATATCCCCGTCCTCGTCGAGGATCTCCTCGCGGAGCTCGGGGTGGGTTTCCAGCAGCCGGTCGAACGCCTCCCCGAAGGTGTCCCCCGGCTCAGCCGCGACCTCGACCCGCTTGGTCCCCGCCGTCTCGGCGAGGTTGGCGAACAGTCTCCATTCCATACCCGGGCGTGGGTGGGGCGCGCGCTTAGGGATTTGGCTCTCCGCCCGGTGACACGCCTCAACCGACAGAAGGCCTATTCCGGTCCCGTCCATCGGATCCGCCATGCGACGGGGGGTGGCACTGGTCGCCGTGGCGGTCCTGATGGTGACTGCAGGCTGTGGGGACCCGGCTATCAGGCAGACCGCACAGACCGTCAGCCCCAGCGCCACCGTCACCGAGACCGACGGCGCCTACGAGGTCTCCATCTCGTTGAACAGCACCGTCGCGAGTCGTGCCGGGCCGGCGCCGCTGAACGTCTCGGGGACGCGCGTGGTCGCGTACGACGCGGCGGGCGAGCGCCTCTGCGCGGTCGAGACCGGTGATCTGCCGCCGGGCGGGCGCGTCACGGCGAGCACCACCTGCCCGGACCGCCCGGCCGTGCTGGTGCCGGCGGCGGCCGACTGCGACGCCGAGGTCGTCCGGAGGACCGCGACCGTGACCGCGATCTCGTCCGTGCGGTACCGCGCGACCCGCTTCACTCCGTTCAGAACGCC
The DNA here is from genome assembly GCF_007421925.1 of Haloglomus irregulare. Classification (GTDB taxonomy): domain Archaea; phylum Halobacteriota; class Halobacteria; order Halobacteriales; family Haloarculaceae; genus Haloglomus; species Haloglomus irregulare. The sequence continues at coordinate 62,685 of NZ_QMDX01000003.1, read as the reverse complement.
GTCATACCAGCCGTTCACGGACGCCTGCGGCGAGCCACCCGCCCGGGAGACGTTCGTCGAACTCCAGTGTCAGTACTTCACGGCGAGCATACCGATGCCGTTCGAGCGCCGGCCCTGGACCGAGTGGGAGCGGCTCCCGCCGGAGGAGGACCGCAGCTTCCGGGTTCGAGTGGAGAACCGGACCGGGGGCGGGGAGATCTCCGTCGGTCCGGGCGGGCCGGAGAACCCCGACATCGAGCGCCCCCGGTTCACCGTCGGCGCGGACGCACCGCCGCTGGCCGGGGAACTGGTCGCCCTGGGCCGGCAGGACCCCATCAGCCCCTACCAGGCGGAGGTGTCACCGGCCGAGTTCTTCCGCGTCTACCGGACGCTCACCGGCTACGAGGTCGACGACACCGACGACCTCCCCGGCGTGGGGATCTTCGACAACGGGACCATCGGGGTGGATACCGACGACTACCCGCCGACCGCCGAGGTCCAGTGTGGCGGTGCCCCCGACGAGCTCCTGACGTACACCGGCAACTCCGGCTACCGGACGGAGGTCCACGTCGCGGGCGGCGACGGAACCGAGTGGGACATCCAGCTCGGGTACTCCTACCGCGCGAGCGGTCCGGTCATCGCGAACCGGTCGACGGTCATCCCCGGCGTCGAGCCGACCGACACCGCGACGGTGACGAACCGCTCCACGACGGCCGGTCCCACGAGGACGAACCGTTCCGCAACGGCGACGACGACTGGCGCCACGACGACGGGGACGGTGGCGACGCCGACCGGGACGGACGCGACAGCGGTTCCGACGGCGGACACCGGCAGTACGGATGGATGACACGAGGGGCTTTTCACCCGCAAGAACCAGGATATCTGCCAGCTTATCGCGTAGCGGGTAGAATATTCCCGGTATGGGCGGGTAACATAGCGTACGGCGGCCGTTTCAGCTCACTCTCCGCCGTCCCGGGCCGCGACGAAGACCTCCTCGTGGAGTCGCTCGCCGACGATGTCCATCAGCCGGCGGAGGTTGACGGTGTCCTCGCGGTTGTAGGTGGCCAGGGTCTCCAGACTGCTCGCGTCGCCGCGCTCGTACTCGCGCCAGAGCCGGATGGCGTCGCGCCCGGAGAGGTCCGGCCGGTCGCGGCCGATGCCGATGTCCTGCTCGATGCGCTTCAGGCCGCCGTCGAGGCCGATCCGTTTGCAGGGGTAGATCAGGTCGAGGTGCGCGGCGTCGTCCAGCGAGCAGCCGAACGAGGTCTCGAGGAACGGCTGGTCGAAGCGGATCCCGTTGAACGTCACGAGCAGCGGCGCGTCGAGCGCCTCGACGAGCCGGTCGCGGGTGAGCGGCTCGTGGCCGTCCAGCCCGCCGCCGTCGACCAGCGTCCGGGTCTCGCCGTCGCGGTGGACCGAGACGGTGGTCACCGAATCCCGGTGCTCGTCAAGCCCGGTCGTCTCGATGTCGAAGAAGGCGGCCTCCGAGCGGAAGTCCTCGTAGAGCCGCCAGCGCTCGTTCGAGGGGAGCCGCTCGTCGAAGAAGGTCGCGTCGCGGTCGGCCAGGCGCTCGCGGGCCTCGTCGACGAACGCCCCGATACGGTCGGCGGTCGTCGCGCCGACGCCCCGGCAGTCCCGCGCGACGGCCGGGTCGTAGTCCGCCCAGCGGGTCACGCCCTCCCGCCATAGCCGCCGCTCCGTGGCCTCGCCGACGCCCCGGACCCCGATGAACGAGTTCGTCAGTCGCACAGGTGTGGGTAGTCGCCCGCGTGGGTATAAACGCTCCGTGCGGTGTGCGCGCCCGGCCCGTCCCGGCGGCCGTCGACGCGCCCTCACCGGGTCACCACCTCGCCCGCGGGTTCGTACTCCATCCCGGTGCGGACCCGCTCGGCCACGTCGGCGCCGAACTCGCGCTCGACGAGGTGGACGGCCAGGTCCAGCCCCGAGGTGACGCCGCCCGCCGTCACGACGTCCCCGTCGTCGACGACGCGTGCCTCGACCACGTCGGCGTACTCGCGGAGGTCCTCGAGCGCGGTGGCGTGGGTCACGGCGGGGCGCCCGTCGAGCACCCCGGCCCGGGCCGCGAGCATCCCGCCGGTACAGACCGTCGCGACGGTGGCACCGGCCTCGTGGGCCGTGGCGATGGCCCCGGGCACCGCGCCGCGCTCGGCCTCGGTCCACGCCCCCGGCCGGTCGCGGTCGTTCCAGCCGCCGCCCGGGACGACCAGCAGGTCGTCCGCGCCGAGGTCGGGGAGCGGGCCGTCCGGTTCGACCCGGAGGCCGTGGCTCGCGGTCACGCGGTCGGCCGACTCGAGGGTGTAACAGCCGACCTCGCAGCCGGCGCCGGCGCGAGCGGCGTTCGCGAAGGTCTCGAACGGCCCTATGGCGTCCATCTCGTCGAACCCATCGTACAGCAGGACGGCGACGTGCATGCCCGACCGGTCGGCCCCGGCTGGCTTGTACCCCCCGACCTCTCGGTATCTCGACTGGAAACGGGGGGCGGTCGCCGTCGGGCGGTCGTCGCGTCTGCCCCGCGTCACACGCCGGCGCAAAGGTTGAAGTGGCCGCCCGACCGTGGTGAAAGTGAAAATATGGGCGGCGAGGACATGCTCGGGTGGGACGAGTCCGTCTTCCGCGACGAGCACGTCTTCGAGTTCGACTACCTCCCGGAGACGTTCAAACACCGCGACGACCAGATGGAGACGCTGAAGTACGCGCTCCGTCCCGCCGTGCGTGGCTCGCGGCCGCTGAACGTGATGATGCGTGGGCCGCCCGGCACCGGCAAGACGACCGCCGTCTGGAAGCTGTTCGACGAGCTGTCGGGGATGCCCGACGTGCGCGCGGTCCGGGTGAACTGCCAGGTCAACAGCACGCGCTACTCGGTCTTCTCGCAGCTGTTCGAGGGGATGTTCGACTACGAACCGCCCACGTCGGGCATCTCGTTCAAGAAGCTGTTCAGCCAGATCACCGACCGCCTCGTCGATGACGACGAGGTGCTGGTGGTGGCGCTGGACGACGTGAACTACCTGTTCTACGAGTCAGAGGCGAGCGAGACGCTCTACTCGCTCATCCGGGCCCACGAGGAGCACTCCGGCGCGAAGATCGGTGTCGTGGTCGTCTCCTCGGATCTCGAACTCGACGTCATCGACTCGCTGGACTCGCGGGTCCAGTCCGTCTTCCGGCCGGAGGAGGTCTACTTCCCCACCTACGACGAGCCGGAGATCGTCGACATCCTCCGCGAGCGGGTCGAACTGGGCTTTCGCGAGGGGGTCGTCGGCCCGCAGGTGCTCGACCGGGTGGCCGCGCTGACCGCCGAGGCCGGCGGCGACCTCCGTGTCGGCATCGACCTGCTGCGGCGCGCGGGGATGACCGCCGAGATGCGCGGCTCCACCGCCGTCGAGCGCGAGGACGTCGAGACCACCTACGAGAAGGCCAAACACGTCCACCTCTCGCGGCATCTCCGCGGGCTCTCCGACTCCGAGCGGGACCTCCTCCGCGTGCTGGCCGACAACCAGGGCAAGCGAGCCGGCGAGCTGTACGACGCCTTCGAGGCCGAGACCGACCTCGGCTACACCCGCTACTCGGAGCTCATCAAGAAGCTCGAACAGCTGGGGCTCGTCGAGGCCGAGTACGCCGACGTGGAGGGCCGGGGCCGGTCGCGGGCGTTCTCCCTGGCCTACGATGCCGACGCGGTGCTGGAGCGGCTGGAGTAGCCGCCGGCCATCCGACACCGCTTTCCCCGCCCTCGCACATCCGACAGCCATGACCGACCGTTCCGCGCTGGACGCCGTCTCGCCGCTCGACGGCCGCTACGCGCGCTACACCGAGCCGCTCGTCCCGTACGCGAGCGAGGCGGCGCTGATGCGGGCCCGCATCGAGGTCGAGGTGGAGTACCTCTGTGCGCTGGCCGACCTCGAGGCCGTACCGCTGACGCTCGACGACGGCACCCGCGACGTGCTCCGGAACCGCTACCGGGAGTTCTCCGGGACCGACGCGGAGGCGATCAAACGGCTCGAAACCGAGGGCTGGGCCGGCTACGACGCCACCAATCACGACGTGAAGGCGGTCGAGTACTTCCTCCGGGAGCACACGGCCGAGGCCATCCACCCGTGGATCCACTTCGGCCTCACCAGCGAGGACGTGAACAACCTGGCCCAGCGGCTGCTGCTCGGCCCGGCAGTCACGGAGGTACTGGTCCCGCGGCTCCGGGACGTGCGCGACGCGCTGGCCGACCTGGCGCGCGAGCATCGGGACCTGCCGATGCTCGCCCGGACCCACGGCCAGCCCGCCACGCCGACGACGTTCGGGAAGGAGATGGCCGTCTACGCCGCCCGGCTGGCCCGTGCGCTCGGTCGCATCAAGACGGCCGAACGCGAGCTCTCCGGCAAGCTCGCCGGGGCCTCGGGCACATACGCGGCCCATCACGCCGCCTACCCGGACGTGGACTGGCGGGCGTTCTCCGAGTCGTTCGTCGGGTCGCTGGGGCTGGAACACACGCCGCTGGCGACGCAGGTCAACCCCTGCGACGACATGGCGGCGCTGTTCGACGCGCTCCGGGCGGTCAACGCCGTGATTCTGGACCTGAACCTGGACTGCTGGCTCTACGTCAGCCGGCGCTACCTCGGCCAGGAGGCCGTCGCGGGCGAGACCGGCTCCTCCACGATGCCACACAAGGTCAACCCCATCGACTTCGAGAACGGCGAGGGCAACTGCTCGAAGGCCAACTCCGACCTCCGCTTCCTCGGTGACTACGTGACGAACTCGCGGCTCCAGCGCGACCTCTCGGACTCGACGGTCAAGCGCAACATCGGCTCGGCGCTGGCCCACTGCCTCATCGGCTACGAGAAGACCGCCCGCGGGCTGGGCACGGTCGTTCCGCGCGCGGACGTGATGGCCGAGGACCTGGCGGCGAACCCGGAGGTCATCGGTGAGGCCGTCCAGACGGTCCTCCGGCGGGAGGGCCGGACCGACGCCTACGAGCAGGTGAAGGCGCTCAGCCGCGGCCAGCGCGCCTCCCTCGCGGACTTCCGTGAGCTGTTCGACGAACTCGACGTCGAGGAGTCCGTCCGCGAGGAGCTGCACGCGCTGACGCCCGCGGACTACACCGGCCTCGGCGAGGAGCTGGTCGACGACGACCTCGCGGCCGAGCTGGCCGCGTTCGAGGCCCCCCCGGCCGAGGACCGGCGCGACTGAGACGCGCCGGCCGCGCCCGCTCACCGGGGGAACAGCCCGGCCAGGACGGCCAGCGGGTCCTGCGTCGCGGGCTCGACACGCACGTCCGCGACGACGCCCGCGTGGTCGGAGGGCCACAGCTCCGCTTCCCCGTCCGGCGTGCTCGCGGTGATCCGGCGCTCCGGGCCGACGCCGCGGCGCCGGACGGCGAGCGGCGTCGCCGCGCCCCCCGTCATGACGTGGTCGATGCGGATGCCGAGCCGGGACCCGTCGTTCCGGAGCTGCGGGTTCTGACAGCACGTCGGGCCCGGGCCGTCCCGGGTCGCCGCCCACGCGTCCGTCAGCCCGCCGTCCACGAGCCGGCGGTATGCGGCCGACCGGTCGCCGTCGGGGGTCGTATTCAGGTCGCCGGCCAGCACGACCGACTCGCGGTCGGCGAGGACCGCCGACAGCTCAGCCGCCTGTGCCTCCCGAACGACGCGGCTCCCGACCGCGAGATGCGTGGTCGCGAAGGTGAACGGCGCGCCCGTGGCCGCGACGACCGCCAGCGCGTACCCCCGGTCCACCGACACCTGGGTCCCGTCGTCGAGCGGGGCCGAGACGTTGAGCCCGAACGTCCCCGTCTCCGTCCCCTCGACCGTCAGGTCGTCGCGCACCAGCACGGCGTCGCGGTCGCTGAGCCGGACGTCGAACCGCTCGCCGTCGGGTCCCTCGGCGGGGAACTCCTCGTCGACGTTGTCGCTCACGGCCGCGAGCTCGTAGCCGATGTCGAAGTCGTAGCGGTCGAGCTCCCGGGCCAGCCCGTCGCGGAACAGCGCCAGGAAGTCGAAGACGGTCGTCCCGGCGTCGGGCTCGGCCCCGCCGTCGTCCGGACCGCGTCGGACCCGCGCGGCCTCCTGGAGGCCGACGACCGCGGGCAGGTCGTCGGCGACCCCGGCGGCCATGGCCCGCATCCGTGCGGCGGGGGCGCTCGCGCGAACCTGCTGGTAGCGGCCGTAGACCGTCTCGGCGTCGATACTCCGGGTCTCCGTGTCGACGAAGCCGTAGAGGCGGGCCCCGAGCCCCAGGTTCCGGGTGGCGACCCGGATCCGCCGCTGGAGCCGGGTCGAGGGGGACCCGCCGTCGATCCGCCCTCGGGCCGCCCCGCGACCCGCGCTCCCGACCAGGGCGCCGGCACCGGTCGCCGTTCCGACCGCCCGGAGCACCGAGCGACGACTCACCGGGCCGTCCGTCGAGGGGGCGTCCATCCGTCCGGTGTACGGCGGTCGTTGACGTAACACCGGTGGCCACCTGTGGGGCCTCGCCGCGACCGCAGGTTACATCCCACGCTCACCCAAACCGGGAGCCCATGCCCGACGGCGCCCACGAGATGCCCGACGACGCGGCGGCGCGGATCACCGAGTACCTGGAGGACCGCCACCAGTTCCTCTCCTGGCTCGGGTTCACCGTCGAGGAGTTCTCCGCCGACCGGCTGGTCGGGCGCATCCCCTTCGACGACAAACTGACCAACCCGACCGACCCGCCGACGGTGCAGGGCGGCGTCGCCTCCACGCTCGTCGACACGACCGGCGGCATCGCCCTGCGGCCCTACCTGACCGACCCCGTCAACGACGGCATCGCGACCATCACCCTCAACGTCAACTACCTCCGGCGGGCCGCGGGCGACCTGGTGGCGACCGCCGAACCCATCCGTGCCGGCGGTTCCGTCGGCGTCTCCTACATCGAGGTGGTCAGCGAGGTCCCCGGCGAGGGGGAGAAACCCGTCGCCGCGGGCACGGGCGCCTACCGGCTGTTCAACTCCGAGCGCCCCGACGAGGAGGCCGACCCGGAATAACGCTACAACAACGTTAGTTGGGCTGTAATCAGCGCGATTGACTACGAACCGGCGCGTTCCGTCTATAGGTTCGGCAACTGAAATAAGATATGTCATGATAGTTGAAAACGTACCGCGATGTTCGAACGTCGGCTGAGCGGCCGCTCGACGCGATGCCCGTGGTGGCAAGCGACACCTACCACCCGGTTGTTAAAATTCTCCGCCGGTCCATCGTACACCTTTCCGGGATGTTACGCTATATGTGGGTCGGACTGTACGGCTAATTCGCCCGCGAGATTTCCTCTCCCCACCCCCCCCTCGCGGGCCCCCTTCGAGCGGCCCGCCATCCCGGCGGGTGCGCTGCCTTTCACCGCGACTCCCGTCCGCCCGACTCCCCCAGCCGCTTCCGGAACCGGACGAGCTCGTAGCCACCATCCCGCAGCCGCCCGACCTCCTCGTAGGCCCGCGAGCGGTAGAGCGCCAGCCCGGCACGCTGCCGGGCCGCGGTGGTGAGGACGACGCGGTCGTAGTCGGCGGCCGCCGCGCGTGACTCCAGCTCGGCCAGCACGCGCGAGCCGAGCCCCCGTCCCTGGGCGCCGGGCGCGACCGCGATGCGGAACAGCTCGACGGCCCGCTCGGGGTCGACACCGTCGTCGAACCCCTCGTGCCCGCCCGCGGGCAGGTCGGCGACCGGCCGGAACCCGCCCATCGCGACGAGGTCATCGCCCTCGTACCCGACGAGGAACTCGCCACCGTCCAGATACGTCCCCGGGACGCGGCCGAGGTCCTCGGTCCCGGGCACGTCCCCGGGGTCCGTGCCGGCGTCCCGGAGTGCCCGCTCGTGGAGGGCCCGCAGGGCGGTCGGGTCGTCGCGCGAGGGGTCGAACCGGCGGAGCGTGACGCTCACGACCGCGTCCTCGGCGGGGGCGCTGGTGAACCCAGCGGTCGCGTCGCCCCCTTACGCGAACGTCACGTCGGCCCGCTGTTCGACCTCGCCGAACAGCCAGTCGGCGTGCTCGAGCGCGTACGCCTTGTGGTCGTCCTCGATGGCGCCGATGGCGTCCTCGGCCAGCACCGGCCGGTAGTCCCGCAGGCCGGCGGCGCCGGCGGTGTGGAGCACGCAGACGTTGGCGAGCGTCCCGCAGACCGCGAGGTCGTCGACCCCCCGCGCCGTGAGCCAGCCGTCCAGCTCCGTCGCGTGGAACGCGTTGTAGGTGTGCTTCTCGACGACGAGGTCCGCCTCGCGAACGTCGAGTTCGGCCACGAGTTCGGCCTCCCAGCTCCCCTCGACGACGTGCTCGCCCCAGCGCTCGAACTCGTCGTAGTAGTGGTTCCCGTCGAACTGGCCCGGCGGGTGGACGTCGCGGGTGTAGACCACCTGTGCGCCGGCGTCGCGGGCCCGGGCGACGAGGTCCACGACGGGGTCGATGACGGCCTCGCTCCCGGGCGCGTACAGCGACCCGTCGGGCTTACAGAAGCCGTTCTGCATGTCCACGACCACGACCGCTGCCCGTTCGCTGTCCAGTGTCGCTGGCATGGTCGACAGTTGGTCGCGCGGCGAGAAACGGTTTACGGGGGCCGAGCGCTGGCGACCCCACGCCCGGGATTGATACGCCGGACGCCGAAGGGAGTGGTATGCCACACCTGCAGTTCGAGGTCAGCGAGCCCCTGGCCGACGACGCCGTCGATGGCTTCATCGAGCGGGTCACGGGACTGTTCGCCGAACACATGGACACCGGGACGGGCCACGTCGCCGTGACCGTGCGCGACGACGCCGGGGTCGCGCTGGGTCGCGCGGCCGCGGACGAGCCCGTCGCGGTCCTGAACGCCGACGTCCGCGCCGGGCGGACGGCCGACCAGCGCCGGGCCCTCGCGGCCGACTGCATCGCGGCACTGGCCGACCGGCTCGGGGTGCCACCGGCGAACTGCTACGTCGTCTACACCGAACACCCGGGCGCGGACTTCCACCTCGACGAGGGGCCGCTGGACGCGTGGGACGCGGGCGAGGACGAGACGGGAGCGCTCTGAGCGCACGGCACGGGTACCGCCGTCGGCACGCATATGTCGCCGCCCGCCGAAGGGAAGCCATGCGAATCGAGTACGACCGGGACACCTGTATCGGGATGTTCCAGTGCGTCGCGGAGTGGGACGCGTTCGAGGAGGACCAGGACGCGGGCAAGGCCGTCCTGGCCGGGGCCGAGCAGAGCGAGGACGACCCGGACGTGATGGTCCGGGAGGTGCCCGAGGACGCCGAGCTGGACGCGAAGTTCGCCGCCCGGTCCTGTCCCGTGGAGGCCATCACCGTCTACGACGACGACGGCGAGCAGCTGGTCCCCTGAGCCCGCCGGTTCCCAGTCGCCGGGGAACGGGCACAATCATTATGTTCTCCACCCGAGTGCGTCCGGACATGTCACGCAGTGAGCAGCCCCCAGCGGTCCCCCGGGACGCGGACGCGGCGACGGAGGACGGCTGGGCCATCGACCGCGAGGAGCACGTCTCCGAGTGGGCGGCGCTGTTCCGCACGGAGCCGCGAGACCGGTAGAGGACCGGGCCGGGTCAGGCGATCTCGTCGTACTGGTCGGAGAGCTTCCCGGCGGCCTCGTCCATCAGGTCGGTCTCGTAGTCGTCCAGCTCCCACTCGACGACCTCCTCGATGCCGTTCGAGCCGAGCTTGACGGGGACGCCGAACGCGGTGTCCTCGTAGCCGTACTCGCCGTCGAGGACGAGCGAGCCCGGGAGCACCTCCCCCGTGTCCCGGACGACGGCCTCGACCATGTGCGCGACGCCGGTCGCCGGGCCCCATTCGGTCGCGCCCTTCCGCGAGATGACGTCCATCGCGGACTCCTGCAGGTCGCCGAGGATCGCCTCCTTCTCGTCCGCCGAGAAGGTCGGGTCGCAGCCGTCGACCCGGACCTTCGAGAAGACGGGGACCTGCGCGTCACCGTGCTCGCCGAGGATGGTCGCCTCCACGTTCGTCACCGGCGTGTCGAAGCGCCGGGAGAGGACGTAGCGGAAGCGCGCCGAGTCCAGCCGGCCGCCGAAGCCGATGACCTCGTGCCGGCCGCGCTCGCCGGACTCGTACAGGTGGCGGTTGAGCAGGTCGACCGGGTTGGAGGTGGTGATGGAGACGAAGTCGTCGTTGTACTCGGCCAGTGAGGAGCCGATGTCGTCCATGATGGGCGCGTTGTCGCCCGCCAGGTCGATCCGGGTCTGGCCCTCCTGTCGGGGGATACCGGCCGTGACGACCACCACGTCCGAGCCCTCGGTGGCCTCGTAGCCGCCCTGCCGCACCGTCGTGCTCGAGTCGTAGGCGATCCCGTGGTTCGTGTCCGCGGCCTGCCCGATGGTGGTCTCCTCCATGTCCGGGATGTCCACGAGGACGAGCTCGTCCGCGATGTCCCGCAGCGCGATGTTGTAGGCCGCCGCCGCGCCGACCGTCCCGGCGGCACCGATGACGCTCACTTTGGTCATATGTCGTTCGTGTGTGGGTGGGCCTCACCCGTTAAGGATTGCTCTTTGGCGTGGTTCATGGGCGAGACGATCGCTACTCCGAACTACCGACGATGGGCGTGGTGGCGACGGGTCCGGCCCCCGCCCCCGGGGACTCCCCGTGGGGACCGCGATAGCGCCCCCGGCGCTACCAGTGGCGTCGTGAGCACCCCGGTCAGAGATCGGTCAGCTTGTCGCGCTCGTACAGGTCCAGCTCGTGGACCATCGAGGGGGACTGCTTGGCGGCGAACGCGATGGCGTCGGCCACCTCGGCGGGCTCGACGACCTCGCCGGGAGCGTACCGGTCGGCCATGCTCCTGCCGTCGACCTCGAACTCCGTCCGGACCGCGGCGGGGTTGATGATGCTCACACCGATGTCGTCGTCGCCGACCTGCGCGGAGACGGACTTGGCGAACCCCCGGACCCACCACTTCGTGGCGGCGTAGACGGGGTTGTACGGCCGGGGGAACCTGCCGGCGAAGGAGCCGACGTAGACGAGGTGGCCGCCGGACTCGCGGAGCGCGGGGAGCGCGGCCCGGGTGAGGTAGAAGACGCCGTCGGTGTTGACGGCCATCATCCGGCGGTACTCCTCGTCGGTCATGGTCTCGATGTCCGAGCCGGCGGCGACGCCGGCGTTAGCGACGACGATGTCGACGCCATCCAGACGCTCCTCGGCGGCCGCGACCAGTGCCGCGACGGCGTCGGCGTCTGTCACGTCGGTCGGGACGACCTCGGCGGCGACGCCGTGGGCGTCGGCGACCTCGGCGGCGATCTCGTGGAGGCGCTCCTCGCGGCGGGCCGCAAGCACCACGTCGGCGCCGTCGCGGGCGAGCGCGCGAACGGTCTCGCGGCCGATACCCGACGACGCGCCGGTCACGACCGCGGTCAGCCCCGCCAGCGCGCCGCTCGTCGGTTGGGTACTCATAGACGGTGTTGCGCCGGGCACCGGCATGGCTCTTGTGTCGACCCGCGCCGACCGGTCGACGCCCCCGCCACGGCTAAGCCGCCGGCGGACGACCTCGCGAGCGTGCTCGTCGACCGCAGCGACCTGCTGCCCGACCGGGAGCCCATCCGCGCGACCGGCGTCGGTGTCACGACCTACGACGGCACGCCGCACGCCCTCGTCGCGGGCTACGGCGAGGCGAACCGGCTGTTCCGGGGCGGCGACGGGGAACTCGTCGACGCCGTCGAGGCGCTCCGGCGGGCGACCGCCCGCGGCTCGGACCGGTACGGCGAGGCGGCGCCGGTCGCCGACCCGGGTGGCCACGCGGTCGGGGTCGCGGCCGCCGACGCCGACGGCGATGGCGTGGAGGAGTGGTACGTCCACAACGCCGGCCCGTTCGCCCGCGAGGTGGTCGAACCGGAGGCGGGCAGCGGCGTCGGCAACCCGGAGCCCGACCGGCTGCTGGACCCGCACGGCGTGGGCGATGACGGGGCGGACGGCCCCGCGGGCTGGCTGGACCTCCTGGCCGACGGCCGCAACCGCCGGGGGCGCAACCTCCGGGTCGGGCGCTCGGTCGCGGCGCTCGACCGGACCGGTGACGGCGTCTACGCCTTCCTCGTGACCGGCGACGCCTCGCCGGCGCGGCTCCAGACCGTCGCGGCCGGCAGCGTGACCGACCGGGCCGACCGGATCGGCATCGACTTCCTCGGCGGCGGCCGCGCGGCGCTGGCCGGCCCCCTGCGACCGCCGCCCGACGGGGCCGACGCCGGCGTCCGCATGGACCTGTTCCTGGGGATGGAGCGCGGCCCGAACCTGCTGCTCCGGAACGAGGGCGGCGGGTTCACCGACTTCGCCCCCGAGCAGGGGGTTTCGGACAGCCACGGCGACGCCCGCGGCGCCGCGCTGGTTGACCTCGGGGACGGGCCGGGCCTCGTGCAGGTCACCGACGGCGACCGCAACCGGCTGTGGCCGCTCCGGCGCGATGCTGCGGGTGACGTGGCTCCCGATGGGCTCGCCGAGCCGGGACCGGCCCGGACCGTCGTCGCCGCGGACCTGGACAACGACGGTGCCGAGGAGCTGTTCGTGGCCTGTCACGGCGCGCCGAACCGGCTGCTCCGGCGCGTGGGGGCCGACCACCGCGATGGCCCCGGCTGGGCGCGCGTCGACCCGGGGCCGGCGACCGAGCCGGACCGCCCGACGACGGGCGCGGTCGCGGCGGACCTCGACGGCGACGGCTGCCCGGAGCTGCTGGTCGCCCACGGGGGTCCGGAGCCGGAGCCGCTGTCGCTGTTCCGCGCGGACGCCGATGGGAACGACTGGCTCCGCGTCCGGCCCCGCACCCCTCAGGGGGCGCCCGCCCGCGGCGCCCTCGTCACGCTCGAACCCGACGACGAGCCCGACCAGCGCCGCGCCGTCGACGCGGGCTCGGGCTACTGCTGCCAGGGGGAGCCGGTCGCGCATTTCGGGCTTGCGCACACGACGCCCCGGGCGGTCCGCGTCGCCTGGCCGGACGGGGAGACGCGGACCCGGGTCGAGGCCCCCGCCCCGAACCAGGTGCTCGACGTGCCGTTCCCCGGGTAGCGGCGGCCGTCAGGTCAGCGTCGCGCCGATGAGCTGTCGGTGGCCACGGCGGAGTCGGCCGGCGAGCGCCTGTCGCGAGATGCCCAGTCCGGCGGCGATCTCCGCGAGCGTCGCGCCGCGGTCGGTGTCAAAGTAGCCCGCCTCGTGGGCGGCCACGAGCGCCTCGCGCTGGGGTTCGGTCAGCCCGAACCGGGACTCCCTCTCCTCGTCGGCACGGTAGAGGCTCTCCACCTGCAGGTCGACCCCCTTCTCGCGACAGGTCTCCACGTGGTCCCGGAGCGCCTCCCGCGTCGGGACGCGGGCCCGGATGCGGGTCCGCTCGTGGGTCGAGCGCAGCTCCAGATAGACGATGTCGTTGGCCGCCGCGACGAGGTAGGTCATCCGTTCTTTCATCTCACCCGCGAAGCTCACGCGGTAGAGCCGCCGGTCGGCGAGCTCCGTCAGTTGCACGAACGAGGCCACCGTGTGGTCGTCGGTCAGCACGTCGTCGAGACGGTCGAGGTCGCCTCCCTCCGCCCAGAACAGGAACTTGCCGGGACCCCCCTCGACCAGCTGCAGGTCCTCCATCCGGAACGTGGTTCCCGGGAGCGCGGCGGCGGTCGCCTCCATCAGCGGGGATCGGTAGGTGAGTTCCGCGATGAGGGTCATACCCGTGGCTGGCGACGGGGAAAGATAAGCGTCGGTGCCGGCCGGGGCGACCGGGCCGACCCGACACCTGCGGGCACCGTCAGGGGGGGTATCCGGTGTGGCTAACGATGGGCATTGGGCCCCCCCTCGCGGTGCCCGTATGTGCATAGGTGGTCCGCCGGTATCGGAGATCGGGTTGACTATGCAAGGTCTGATGACCCAGGGGAGTCCGCGCTCGACGAACTCGAGAGCGCGACGCCGACCCCCTCCGACCGGCGGGGCTCGTCGACGACCAGGTCGTGCACCCACACGTGGCGGCGGTGGAGCACGCACTGGACGGAGCCGCCGGCGACGGCGACGAACTCTCCGGAGCCGGCCCCGGCGTCGCCGTCGAACGGTCCGAACCGGTGGTAGCCCCTCTCCTCGCCCCACGACCGGACGGAACCGGGGTCGGCGCCGCTCCAGAGCCGGCGCAGGACGGGCACCGGGGCGTCCGGTCCGCGTCGACCGCCAGCTCGCGAATGGCGCCACCGTGGCCCGAACCGTCCGCTCGTCCGGTCCCATGCGAGGCCCCCGTGCTGCCCCCGATCTCGGTGCCGGGGTCACCCGGGAACCGGTCACACGCGCCACCGGGGCCGGCCCGCTGCCACACTCTTTAGCCGGTCGCGCTCGTAGGTGGCATATGCGCGTCGTCTCGCTCCTCCCGTCCGCGACGGAGATCGTCCACGCCCTCGGCGTCGAGCCGGTCGGCGTCTCCCACGAGTGCGACCACCCGCCCGAGGCCGCCGACCTGCCGAGCGTCGTCGAGACGCGGGTCGACCCCGACGCCTCCAGCGCCGAGATCAACGAGCAGGTCGCCAGCGCCGAGCGCGGCGGCGGGGTGTACGAGCTCGACCTGGAGACCCTGGAGCGGCTGGACCCGGACGTGGTCGTCTCGCAGGGTATCTGCGAGGTCTGTGCGGTCGACCGCGTGCTCGTCCGCGAGGCCGTCGACGAACTCGGGCTGGACTGCGAGGTCGTGACGACCGATCCACACTCGCTGGGGGACGTGTTCGGCGACATCGAGCGCATCGGGGCGGTCCTAGGCCGCGAGGACCGCGCCGCCGCGGTGGTGGGTGACCTGCGCGAGCGGGTCGACCGCGTGCGCGAGGTGACCGCCGACGTGCCCGAGGCCGAGCGCCCCCGCGTGACGGTGCTGGACTGGCTCGACCCCGTCATGGTCGCCGGCCACTGGATCCCCGAGCTGGTCGAGTGGGCCGGCGGCGAGTACGGCATGGCCGACCACGGCGCGGAGTCACGCCCCCGCGAGTGGGCCGCGGTCAGGGCGTACGGCCCCGAGGTGCTGGTGGCCGCCCCCTGTGGCTTCGAGCTGGACCAGACCGTCGCCAACCTGGACGACCTGACCGACCGGGCCGGGTTCCCGGAGCTCCCGGCGGTCCGGGCGGACCGCGCGTTCGCGATGGACGGCCACCACCATGTCAACCGGCCGGGGCCGCGGCTGGTCGGGACCCTGGAGTACCTGGCCGGCCTCATCCATCCCGACCGGTTCGACGAGCCGCCCGCCGCGGCCGTCCGACCGCTCACCCGGACGGTCGCGTAGATGCTCCGGCTCCCCGCCGTGGTCCGCGACGACCTCGTCGCTCACGCACGCGAGGGCGCACCTGACGAGGTGTGCGGCGTCCTCGCCGGGACCCACGGCGAGCCATCGGTCGCGCGCACGTCACGGCGGGCGACTAACGCGGCCACCCACCCCCGCAACCGGTACGCGCTCGACCCCCCCGAACAGCTCGACCTGATGCGCGACCTGGAGACCGACGGCGACGCGGTCGTCGGGTTCTACCACTCGCACCCCCGTGGGCCGCCGGCCCCGAGCGACGTGGACGCCAGCGAGGCGACCTGGGAGGGGTACAGCTACGTCATCGTCTCGCTGGGCGGCGACGAGCCCGTGGTCCGCTCCTGGCGCTGGACCGGCGACGGCTTCGAGCCCGAGGGGGTCCGGATCACCGAGAACTAAGCGGATCATCGGGATATGATGTACGTTCTATCTGGAACGCCGATATCGGAACTGAATCCGGCGTGTTGGATGACTACAGCGTTTACAGTAAGCTAACGACCCGCGAGCCGTCCTGGGCCGTCAGTCGTTCTCCGCGACGCCGATGCCGTAGGCGTCGCCGTGGTCCGGTGCCAGGTCGGGGTCGTGGAGGTGGCAGGTGGCCTCGTGGTCGGGGCTGACCCGGCGGCGCTCGGGGGCCTGCCTGGCACAGGGTGTCGGGAACGCCTCGACCAGCCGCTCGCCGGCCGCCGCCACGTCACCGTCGGCCGCCGTCTCCAGCGCGGCCGCGAGCGTCGCCTCGGCCTCCCCGTCGGGGAGCGGGTCGGGCAGGTCGAACGCCTCGCGCACGAGGGCGGGCGTCGGCGACGGCTCGTCGGCGGCGTCCGCGAGCGCCCCGGGGTCGAGGTCGCCACGCGCGGCCCGACTCCGCAGGTCCAGCAGCGACCGCCAGGTCTCCTGGGCCACTGCCAGCCCCTCCGGCGGGATGACCGCCGGGCAGCGCGTGTGGAACCGGCAGCCGTCCGGCGGGTTCGACGGGTCCGGCACGTCCCCGGTCAGTTCGATTCCCCTCCCGCGCTTCCGGGGGTCCGGTCGCGGGATGGAGCTCAGCAGCGCCTTGGTGTACGGATGCTGTGGGTTGCCGAACACCTCCTCGGTCGGCCCGCTCTCGACGATCTCCCCCAGATACATCACGTTCACGCGGTCACAGACCTGCCGGACGACGCCCATGTCGTGGCTGATGAGCAGGAAGGAGAGCCCGAACTCCGACTGGACGTCGTCGAGCAGCGAGAGGACGTCCGCCTGGATGGAGACGTCCAGCGCGCTCACCGGCTCGTCGGCGAGGATGAAGTCGGGGTTGACCGACAGCGCGCGGGCGACGGCGACGCGCTGTTTCTGCCCGCCGGAGAACTCGTGCGGGTAGCGGTCGGCATCGCTCGCCGACAGCCCCACCCGCTCCAGCAGGTCCTCGACGACGGCCCGGCGGCGGGTCCGGTCGTTCAGCCCGTGGATGCGCAGCGGTTCGGCCACCGACTCCCCGATGCTCATCCGCGGGTCGAAGCTGGAGGAGGGGTCCTGGAAGATCATCTGTGCCCGCCGGCGGAACCGCTTCAGCGCCGCGTCGTCGTACTCGGTGATGTCCTCACCGTCGAACCGGACGGTCCCGCCGGTCGGCTCCTCCAGCCGCAGCATCGAGGTGGCCGCCGTCGACTTCCCGCAGCCGGATTCGCCGACCAGCCCGACCGTCTCCCCGCGCCCGATGTCGAAGCTCACGCCGTCGACGGCGCGGACGGTCCCGACCTGCTTCTTCAGGAGGCCCTCGGTGATGGGATAATGCTTCTCCAGGTTCTCGACCTCCACCAGCGGGTCGCGACTCACGAGCCGCCACCCTCCTCGTCGCCGGCCGCCCCACTGGCACCCTGGTCGGTCGACCCGCCGTCCGCGGCCGCGTCGTCGTGTCGGACGGTGGTGGCGTCGTACCCCTGCCGGTAGTAGATGCAGGACGCGACGTGCCCGCTGACGGTCGCCTCGCGGACCTCGTCCCAGCCGCCCTCCTCGGCTCCGTCGGTGTCGTCGTACGGACCGGCGGCCCGGACTGGCTCGCCGGGTGGGCCGCCGGCGCCGGTGCCGGCGGGGTTCCCTGCGCCCGTCGCGACCGCGTCCGGGTCCGGTACGGGGTGGAGCGGGGGCTGATCGCCGCTCTTGCAGTCCGGGATGGCGTGGGGACAGCGCGGATGGAACCGGCAGCCGTCCGGCGGGTTCGTCGGGGAGGGAAGCGAGCCGCCGATGGCGGTCGTCGCGTCCCCCCGGCCCGGGAGACACGCCAGCAGCGCCTGTGTGTACGGATGGCCGGGGTTCTCGAACAGGTCGTAGACATCGGCTCGCTCCATCACCCGCCCGGCGTACATCACCACGACCCGGTCGGCCACCTCGGCCACGACCCCGAGGTCGTGGGTGACGAAGAGGATGGCCATGTCGAACTCCGCCTGGAGGTCGTTCAGCAGCCGGAGGATCTGGGCCTGGATGGTCACGTCCAGCGCCGTGGTCGGCTCGTCCGCGATGAGCAGGTCCGGCCGCCCCGCCAGCGCCATCGCGATGACGACCCGCTGTTTCATGCCGCCGCTCATCTCGTGGGGGTAGTCGTCGACCCGTTCGGCCGCGTCGGGGATGCCGACCCGGTCCAGTAGGTCGACGGCCCGCTTCCGTGCCGCCTCCTTGCCGACGTCCTCGTGGATGCGGATGGTCTCGGCGATCTGCCGCCCGACCCGGTAGACCGGGTTGAGCGTCTCCTGCGGGTTCTGGAACACGTGGGCGATGCGGCTGCCCCGGAGGTCACGGAGGTCGGACTCCGGGAGGTCGGTCAGCTCCATCCCGTCGAACCGGATGCTGCCGCCGGCGATCTCCCCCGGCGGGATGGGGATGAGCTTCGTGATGGACTCGCTGGTGACGGACTTCCCGGAGCCGGACTCCCCGACCAGACAGACCGTCTCCCCGCGCCCGATGTCGAAGCTCACGCCGTCGACGGCGCGGACGACGCCCTCGTCGGTGTGGAACTGCGTCCGCAGGTCCGTCACCTCGAGGAGCGGACCGGTCATCCGGAATCACTCCGTGGGTCGATGGCGTCGCGCAGCGCGTCGCCGACGAAGTTGAACGCGAGCACGGTCAGGAACAGGAACAGGCCGGGGATGGTCGAGATCCACCAGGCCGAGTCGATATCCGAGCGCCCGGCGTTGATGGTCCGCCCCCAAGAGAACGTCCCGGGGTCGCCGAAGCCGAGGAAGGAGAGCGCCGCCTCCCCGAGGATGAACACCGGGATGGACAGCGTCGCCGCCGTGATGACGGTGCTCGAGACGTTCGGGATGATGTGGCGGCGGACGACCCAGAGCTTCGAGGCGCCGGCGGCCTCCGCGGCCCGCGAGTAGGCCTCCTCCGTCCGCTGGAGCGCCTCCGAGCGGACCAGCCGGGCGGTCCCCTCCCAGCCGAACACGCCGTACAGCAGGATGATGAGGAAGAGGCTCGCCCCGTACAGGTAGATGAGCAGGAGCAGCAGGATGAAGACGGGGAACGTCTGCTGGATGTCGACGTAGCGCATCAGCACCTCGTCGACGTAGCCGCCGAAGTACGCCGCCACCGCACCGACGATGGTGCCGATGGTGATGGCGAGCGTCATCGCGATGAGCCCGACCTCGAAGCTCACGCGGATGCCGTAGACGATGAGATGCCACAGGTGCCGGCCCTGTGCGTCGGTGCCCAGCGCGTGGTCCAACGAGGCGAGGTCACCGCCAATGAAGATCGGCGGCGCGTAGGCCTCGGCGTAGCTGATGGTCTCGTTGGGGGCCGCCCAGATGGCCGGGCCGAGGACGCCGATGACCAACAGCACGCCGAGGTAGCCCAGCGAAGCGACAGCCAGCCGGTTCTTCCGGAACTGGCGCCAGTAGTAGGCCGTCATCCGGCGGCTCCGTGCCAGCGGCACGACCACGTGGAACAGCCCCAGCAGCAGGACGGCGACGAACAGCCACTCGACGGCGGTGACGTCCCAGTCCAGTACCGTCGGCTCCCCCTCCGGGACGATGAGGTAGTCGTACGCCAGGGCCGCACCGAACGCGAGGAAGGTCAGGGCCTCGACGACCGCCACCACCGGTACGCCACCGGTGTCGGCCTCCACGCGGTCCCAGTCGACCGAGTCGAACGTGTCGGGGCGTGAGTCCGTCGCCATCAGCGATCACCGTAGTCGATACGTGGGTCCAGCAGGACGTACGCGAGGTCCTGTATCAGGTTCCCGACGATGGCCAGGAACACCGGGATGAGTGTTACCGCCGCCACGAGGTCCGTGTCCTTCTGGGTGATGGCCTCGAGCTGAAGCCGCCCCAGCCCGGGGATTTGGAAGATGGCCTCGATGATGAACGACCCGGCGAACAGGACCGCCAGGATGTCGACGATGAGGATGGTCGACAGCGGCACCAGCGCCACCCGGAGGACGTGTGCGACCAGCACCCGCCAGGTGGAGGCGCCCTTCGCGCGGGCCGTCTTGACGAAGTCGGCGTTGGCGTACTCGAGCGCCTGGGCCCGGGAGTAGCGCATCTGGCTCGCCACGCTGGCCGTCGCCAGCACGATGACCGGCATGATGAGCTGTTTGGCGTTCTCGACGGTGAAGACGCCGTAACTGGTCTCGTAGTAGGTCCGCAGGCTCAACGCGTCCAGCGAGACCCCGAGCAGTGATGCCTCTCTGAAGTACACCCCGACGACGAGGATGAGGACGATGGCGAACCAGAAGTTGGGGATGCTGATGCCGAAGTAGGCCACGAACGACCCCAGGTAGTCGGTGAGGGTGTACCGGTTGAGCGCGCTGTACAACCCGATCGAGTAGCCGATGAGGACGCTGATGATGATGCTCGGGACGAAGTACTGTGCCGAGTAGATCCAGGCGTCCGCGATGGCGGCGGTCACGGGCTCCTCCTGGCTCTCCGAGTAGCCGAAGTCGAGCGCGGCCAGATCGGTCATGTAGTCGATGTACTGGACGTGCGCCGGTCGGTCGAGACCGCGGCTCTCGAGGTACTGCTGGCGACACTGCTCGGGGTCGCGGTCCTGTGAAGCGCACTGTGCGGCGGCCGCGTCGGCGCCGGGGTTCGGCGCCGCGAGCAGGACGCCGAACGTGAGCGTCACAGCGAGCCAGGTCGCTACGAGCGCCCAGGCGAGTCGCCGGGCGACGTACCATCTCATTCCCATGCGTGCGTAGTGTAGATCGGAAGCGGCGGCGTCGGGGTGTCGAGTGTACCCCCAGTTTCGGCTCCGTGCCCTTGTGCCTTTGCCGGGACTCACTCGGTCGTCCGCAGGCCGATGGTCCGGGCGTCCGGGCGGTCCCAGAAGCTGTCGGGCTCGGGCAGCCCCTCGACGGGCCGTCGGTAGGCGACCGTCGCCTGTGGGCTGAACAGCCAGGTCAGCGGCTGATCCCGCGCCAGGAAGGTGAACAGCTCGTTCATGTTCTCGCGGGTCCCCTCCTCGCTGGAGGCGGTGGCGGCCGCCGTGGCCGTCCCCGAGACGTCGAAGTCCGGCCGGTACCCCATGAAGTTGAACTGGGACTGCTCCGGGAGCAGGGCCCGGATGGTCCCCCACGGGGTGAACGGGTTGCCCGAGAAGCCGACACCGTAGATGAGGTCCCAACTGTTCTTGCCGATGGCCTCGTCGTAGGCGCCGTTGTTGAATCCGCTGGCCTGGAACGACGGCTCACCGTCGTAGTTGGGGTTGTTCTCGACGCTGTTCTGGAGGTAGTTGGCGATGATCTTCCCGAAGCTGGTCCCCTCGATGGTGACCGCGATGCCGGCCTCGCCGAGTCGCTGTTTGATGTAGTTCCCGACGATCTCCGGGGTCTGTTGGGTGTTGTCGATAACCATCTTCAGTTCGACCTGCTCGCCGTCGGGACCGAGGAACGTGTCGCCGTCGTAGCCGTAGTCGCTCCCGGTTCCGTTGGCGAACTTCTCCTTGGCGGGCTCGATGCCGGTCTCGAACGTCGGCAGGTCGTCCGGGTAGAACGGCCCCCAGGCCTCGTGGAAGGTCCCGATGGGGTCGCCGTAGCCGCTGAAGATCTGGTCGACCAGCGTGTTCTTGTCGATGAGGTGGGCAAAGGCCTGCCGGACCTCGCGGCTCTCGCGGATGGGGGCCCAGCCGTTGACCCGGTGGTTGAGGCTGAGGAAGAAGGTCCCCTCGCCGAAGTCGGACTCGAAGATACTCACGCCGTCGGACTGGCTCACGTCCTCGACCTTCCGCCCCTCGACGCCCGTCGTCGTGATGTCGCCCGCCCGCACGGCGGAGTAGGCGGTCGACTGCTCGTCGAACACCTGGTAGGTGTACTCCTCGAGGTTGGGGCCGGCCGCGCCCAACCCGTCGAGTTCGGTCCCGGAGAGGTAGTAGTCCTCGTTCCGGCTGACGACCAGCTTCTGGCCCTTGTCCCAGGACTCGAAGTTGAACGGCCCCAGGTTCCCACTCAGGTCGCCCTCGACGATGGCCTCGTCCTGCCCGATCTGCGTGATGACGTTCGCCTGGTTGCCGTTGACCTCCCGCTGTTCGAACGGCTTGTACTTCTCGATGAGGTCGGCGGGTAGGACGTACGCCGTCCGGATCGGGTCCTCCGAGAGCCAGAACCCACGCGACTGGGGCAGGTTCACCCGGAACTCCAGCTTGCCCAGCTTCTCGATCTCGATCGGCTCGCCGCCGAGGATGTAGCTGCTCGTCTGCGAGTAGCCGACCACGCCGGTCCTCATGTCCGGCCCGCCCAGCGCGATGTCCCGGACGAAGGAGACGTAGTCGTCGGCGGTGACCTGCCCGTAGTCGGCGCCCCACTCCAGGTCGTCGCGGAGCCGGTAGGTCGCGGCGGTGAAGTCGTCCGCGATCTCGTACTCCTCGATCATCCGGCCCTCGAACTCCAGGCCGTCGATGGTCACGCTCCCGGGGTCGTACAGCAGGTCCAGCCGGTTGTTGGTCGCCTCGTCGCTGATAGCCAGCGGGTTGAGGCTCTGCGCGCCGGACGTGGTGCCGGTGATCCAGCTCCGGTCGCCCGGACCCTGCGGAGCGAACTCCTCGTCGACCGAGTCGGTCGCGTCAGTCCCCGGCGTGCCCTCCCCGTCGCCGTCACCACCGCTACTACATCCGGCGAGCGTCACCGACACACCGGCCGCGGCCGCAGCCTGCAGTACTCGCCGTCGCCGCTCGTCGATCTGGTCGTCGGACATGGGCTATGTATCCTTACCACATGGGCTACTGAAATGTATATGTAGATGTCTAGCAACATTCACCGGTTCCTGCCCGTCTCCGGGAAATCAGCCGGTTCACCCGTCAGAACCCGACCGCGACGCCGTCCTTCCGTGGCTCCGTGGCGCCCTCGAGGACGGTCTCTTCGGTCCCGACGGCACGCGCCCGGACGAACTGCGCGCCGCCGAACAGCCGCGGGGGCAACACCGCGACGTCGTGCCCCCGTCGGAGCAGCCCGTGCTGGACCGCCGACGGGAGCCGTGTCTCGACGGCCAGCGAGCCGTCCTCCCGGTAGCGCCAGCGCGGCGCGTCCAGCGCCTGCTGTGGCGTCATCCCCAGGTCGACGAGGTTGGTCAGCACCTGGAGGTGCCCCTGCGGCTGCATGTAGCCGCCCATGACGCCGAAGGCGGCCCAGTCGTCGGCGTCGAACCGGGCCAACGCGGGGATGAGCGTGTGGAACGGCCGCTTGCCCGGCTCCAGCCTGTTGGGGTGGTCGCCGTCGAGTGAGAACGACGCGCCGCGGTTCTGCAGGGCGATGCCGGTGTCGCCGGCGACCAGCCCGGAGCCGAAGCCGGCGAACCGGCTGTTGATGTACGAGACGACGTTCCCCTCGGCGTCCGCGGCACAGAGCAGGACCGTATCGGCGTCCTCGGCGGGGGACCCGTGGAACGTGTGCGACCCCGCCTCGGGCCCGATATCGGCCGCCCGGGCCTCGGCCCACTCGTGGCTCGCCAGCGGCGGGTGGGACTCGAACGCCGGGTCGGTGATGTAGCGGTGGCCGTCCTCGAACGCCACCGCCATCGCCTCCGCCAGGTAGTGGTAGCGCGCGGGGTCGTCGGCGTCGTCCCCGCTGACGCCGAGTTCGGCGGCGACGTTCAGCGCCTCCAGCGCGATGAGCCCCTGGTTGTTCGGTGGCAGTTCGTACACCTCCGTCCCGCGGTAGGTGGTCGAGACGGGGTCGGGCCATTCGACGGTGAACGAGCGGAGGTCGTCCATGGTCATGAACCCGCCCGCGTCCCGCACCTCCGCGACGATGGCCTCGCCAAGGGGGCCGTCGTACAGCGCGTCGGCGCCACGGTCGGCGATGGTCCGGAGCGACGCGCCGAGTTCCGGGAGCGTGACCAGTTCGCCGGGCTCGGGCGCCCGCTCCCCGTCGACGAGGTACGCCTCCCGGGCGTGGTCGTCGTCGAACAGCTCCTCGCCGTGCCGCCAGGCGTCGGCGATGACCGGCGAGACCGGGTAGCCCTCGGTCGCGTAGTCGATGGCGGGCCGGAGGACGGTCGCCAGCGACAGCTCCCCGAGCCGCTCGACGGTCGCCTCCCACCCCCGCGCCGTTCCGGGGACCGTCACGGTGTGTGGGCCGGTCATCGGCATCTCGGCGTCGGCCGGGTCGCCGGTGTCGGTGATGGCCTCGCGGACCCGCTCGCGGGTCGCCCCCTCCGGGGCGCCCCCGCAGGCCCGCATCGCGCCCACCTCCCCGTCGGCGGTCCGGTAGAGCGCGAACACGTCGCCGCCGAGGCCGGTACTGGTCGGTTCGACCACGTTCAGCGCCGCCGCCGTCGCCACCGCCGCGTCGAACGCGTTCCCGCCCGTCCGCAGCGTGTTCAGCCCCGCTTCCGCGGCCAGCGGCTGGCTCGTCGCGACCATCCCTTCCGTCGCGTAGGCGGTCGACCGTCGGGAACCGAACTCGTCAACGGCGGGTCGATCCGGAGTGTCGTCCATGCCCCCGGCTTGTGGTGGGTGGGGCTTAGGGTTCGGTGCCGGGTCCGGTCGCGTGCCGCTGGTCCACCCCGGTGGCCCGCGCACACGGGCGCGGCTACTCGATGGCGCAGCTCTCCCGGTAGTCGACCTCGGCGACGGACTCGACGCCGCCGGGCTGGCAGACGGGACAGTCCGGCCGCGGCTCGACCTGGATCTCGCGGAACGTCATGTCCTCGGCGTCGTAGAACACCATCCGCCCGTCCAGGCTGTCGCCGTGGTCGAGCAGGAGTTTGACCGCCTCGGTGGCCATCACGCAGCCGACGGTGCCGGGGAGGACGCCGAGCACGCCCGCCGTCGCGCAGTCCGGGACCGTGCCCGGTTCGGGTGCCTCGGGGAACAGACAGCGGTAGCAGGGGCCGTTGTCGGCGTCCGGGTCGTCGACGGGTGTCGTCGCTTCGAACGTCGTCATCTGCCCCTCGAACCGGAGGATGGCGCCATGGACGAACGGGACCCCGGCGAGGGTGCAGGCGTCGTTGACGAGGTAGCGGGTGGCGAAGTTGTCCGACCCGTCGACGACGAGATCGTAGTCCGCGACGAGGTCCCCGACGTTCTCGGCGGTGACGCGGGTCTCGTGGGGTTCGACGTCGATGTCGGGGTTCTGCCGGGCGACGAAGTCGCGGGCGGACACGACCTTCGGCCGGCCCACGTCGGGGTCGCCGTGGATGACCTGCCGCTGGAGGTTCGACCGTTCGACGACGTCGTCATCGGCGATGCCGAGGGAGCCCACGCCCGCGGCCGCGAGATACTGGATGACGGGCGAACCGAGGCCGCCCGCCCCGATGCAGAGGACGCGCGCATCGAGCAGTCGGCCCTGTCCTTCGGGGCCGACCTCGTCCATGATGACGTGCCGAGAGTAGCGGTCGAGCTGCTCCGGTGTGAGGTCGAGTGACATATCCGTCGTACGGAGCAGGGGCGAATAAGAGCGGGGGTCGCACGCGGACGACGGACACCCGCGATACACCCCGGCCGGGTGAAAGACTTATTATCGGCTGGCGAAGCGACATGGTAAGGCCCGACGGTGCCGGGCACAGAGACACATCAGCAGCGGCTCTGAGGCCCTACTATTATATGGGGGCGTTTCGTAGTCCTGTCCGCATCATGTCGGCACCACCGTCGGGAAGTCTCGAACAGATCGCGCTCGGTATCGGTACCCTCGGAATGGCGCTCGGTACCCTCGCCTTCGTCGCGATGGGCTCCGGGGAGACCGATGAACGAAAACAGGAGTTCTTCATAATCACGACGTTCATCGCTGGCATCGCATCGGTGGCGTACTTCTCGATGTTCCAGGGGTTCGGCGTGATTTCCGTCGAACTGGCGAACGGAACGACGCTCGAACGCATCTACTGGGCACGATACGCCGACTGGCTGTTCACCACCCCGCTGCTCCTGCTCGACCTCGGACTGCTCGCAGGAGCCGACCGCAACACCCTGGCGACGCTCGTCGGCCTCGACGCCGGTATGATCGTCACGGGGCTCGTCGGCGCGCTCGCCACCGGTGGCGGCAGCAGCCTCAGCCCGGGCGCCACCCGCATCGCCTGGTGGGGCATCAGCTGTGGCTTCTTCGTCGTCCTGCTGTACTACCTGGTGTCCACGCTGAGCAACCTCGCGGCACAGCAGTCCGGCGACGTTGCGAGCCTCTTCAGTACGCTTCGCAACCTCGTCATCGTGCTGTGGACCGCGTACCCCATCGTGTGGATCATCGGCACGGAGGGGACCCTGAACATCGTCGGTCTCGGCGTCGAGACCGTCCTGTTCATGGTGCTCGACCTGACCGCCAAGGTCGGGTTCGGCTTCATCCTGCTCCGCAGCCGTGACGTCCTCGACCAGGCCTCCGCCGCCGCGGGCGTCGCCGCCGACTGACGAGGCACCCACGGCTGACTGCCGTTACCGAACGTTCGACCACCGAACCCCCGGCGGGGCGGTCGGTCGATCCCGCCGGATTCATGCGACCCCGCGGTCATTCTTCGTGAAACGACTCCGATGACGACACTCACGTATCTCCAGTTCCACCTGCTGTTCCTGGGCCTCCCGCTGCTGGCCCTGGCGGCGGCGACCGCCCGCGGGGTCGCCCTGTGGACCGACGTGCGGGCCCCCACGCCGCGGGTCCCGGTGGCCGGGCGACCGGTCGACGCCCGCGTCGTCGGCATCGTCATCATGGGGCTGCTGGCGCTCGTCTACACGACCCCCTGGGACAGTTACCTCATCCGGCGGGGCGCCTGGAGCTACGGCGAGGGGGCCGTGCTGGTCCGCTACCTGCAGGTGCCGCTGGGGGAGTACCTGTTCTTCGTCGCGCAGACCGTGCTGACGGCGCTGTGGCTCTACCTGCTCCCCGCGGGGCCCGTCGGTGGCGAGCCATCGGCGCGGGCCGATGGCGGGGCTACGGTCCGCCACGCCCGCGGTCGCCGGCGTGTCACCGCCGGACAGCGCGCGCTCGGCGCCGGCGGGGCCGGACTGGTCGCGCTCGCGGGCTGGTGGGCCCTCGCCCTCGACGGCGGCCTCTACCTGGGGACGCTCCTGCTGTGGGCGGCGCCGGTGCTCGCCATCCAGTGGGCGTTCGACTGGCCCTACCTGTGGGCCCGCCGGCGGGTCGTGGCCGCGGGTGTCGCCGTCCCGACGCTGTACCTGTGGGCCGCCGACCGGGTCGCGCTCGCGCTCGGCGTCTGGAAGCTGTCGCCGACGCTCACGACCGGCTTCGCCGTCCCGCCGCTGGGGCTCCCGGTCGAGGAGGCCGCCTTCTTCCTGCTGACCAACCTGTTTCTCGTCCAGGGACTCGTGCTCTGGCTCCGGGTGGCCGACCGATGGCTGTGAGGGACCTGACGGTCGCGGGGCGGGTCCGGACGACGCTGACCGGGAGCGCGCTGGCCCCCGTCTGGGTCGCCCACGGGCTCCTCGCGCTCCCCTTCCTCGCGGGGCTCTCCGTCCCGCTCGAACTCCAGTACGCCCCGCTCGCCGTGAGCGTCGTCCTCCTGGGGTTACCTCACGGGGCCGTCGACCACCTCGCGGTCCCGCGGGTGCGCGGCCGCCCGGTCACGACCCGCGCGCTCCTCGGCGTCGGCGCGCTGTACGGCCTGCTCGGCGGGCTCTACCTCGCGGGCTGGTTCCTCGCACCCGTCCTCGCCTTCCTGCTGTTCATCGCCATCACCTGGGCACACTGGGGGCAGGGGGACGTGTACGCCCTGCTGGCGCTGGCGGACGCCGACCATCTCCGCACGCGGCTCCAGCGCGCCGCGACCGCCGCGGTCCGGGGCGGGCTGCCGATGCTCGTCCCGCTGCTCTCCTATCCGGGCCAGTACCGCCGCGTGGCGCGGGCGCTGACGGGCCGTTTCGGCGTCGGTGCGGCCGACCTGGCCCCCCTCTTTCGGGTCGAGACCAGACTCGCGCTGGGCGTCGGGTTCGCGCTGCTGACGGCCGCGGCGCTCGCGGTCGGTCTCCACCGGGCGCCCGACGGGTTCGGCGACCGCGGCTGGCGGGTCGACGCCGGCGAGACGGCGCTGCTCTGGCTGTTCTTCCTCGCCGTGCCGCCGGTGCTGGCCATCGGGGTCTACTTCTGCCTCTGGCACTCGACCCGTCATATCGCCCGGCTGGTGCTACTGGACCCGGACGCCGTGGTCGGCCTGCGCGACGGCTCGCTCGCCCCGGCGCTTCGGGGCTTCGCCCGGGACGCGGCCCCCCTGACCGCCGTCTCGCTCGCCTTCCTCGCGGGGTTCTACTACCTCGTCCCCGTCCGCCCGGCGACCGTCGAGGCGGCGGTCGGGCTCTATCTCGTCCTCATCGCCGTCCTCACGCTCCCGCACGTCGTCGTGGTGGCACTGATGGACCGGGTGCAGGGCGTCTGGTCCCCGGCGTGAGCCGGAATCCGGCGGGTGTTATCGGGATATACCACCTGTTATCGACGAAGCGGTTTCCGAACCGAGCAATAGGGTCGATACTCGGGTAATCCGTCCCGGTCCCGCCCTGCGCCGGCACGGATGAGTAACCCCTATCCGCGTCAGCGCCCTCCTCAGAGGTAATGGGAACGGCCGACGAGGGGAGCGTCTTCGACCGCTACCGGGCCGACGTGGACCGACCGATGCGGCGGCTGTTCGCCGCGTACGGCCGCGACCGCCGCGGCTGGTTCGTCGTCGGGGTGCTGGCCAACCTGGTCGCGCAGTTCGCGTCGCTGGTGCCGCCGGTCGTGCTGGGGGCGGCCATCGACGGTGTCTTCGGCGGCGGGGCGTTCCGGCTCCCGCTCGTCCCTGCGGGATCGCTCCCGCAGGGCGAGGCCGCGTTCGAGTTCGCCGTCGTCGCCATCGCGGGGGCCTTCCTGCTGACGGCGCTCGCGACGTGGGTGTACGGTATCGCTGCCAACGAGTTCGCCCACGGCGTGATGCACGAGGTCCGGGTGGACTGTTTCGAGGCGCTCTCCGGGCTGGACATGAGCTTCTTCGACGACAAGCAGACCGGCGAGGTCCTCTCCATCCTCTCCTCGGACACGGAGAACCTGGAGCTGTTCCTCGACGACGCCCTGGTCAGCAGCGTCCGCCTGGGCGCGATGGTGCTCGGCATCGCGGTCGTCCTCTTCCTCGCCCAGCTGGCCCTCGCGGTCGTCACGCTGGTCGCGATACCGGCGATGGTGCTGTTCACGCGCTGGTTCATGCGCGCGGCCGAGCCCCGCTACGCCGCCCGCCGGTCCAGCGTCGCCAACCTGAACACCCGCATCGAGAACGCCGTCGCGGGCGTGGAGCTGACGAAGGCGACCGCCTCGGAACCACACGAGAGCGACCGCGTCCGGGGAGCCAGCCGCCGCCTGTTCGACGACACGATGCATATGCTCCGACTCTCCTACCTCTACCGCCCGGGGATGGAGCTGCTGGCCGGACTCTCCTTCGCGCTCACCTTCGCCGTCGGGGGCTACTGGCTGCTCGTCGGCCCGCCGGTCGCCGGCGCGGGCACCCTCCAGGTCGGCACCTTCGTCACCTTCCTCCTGTTGACCCAGCGGTTCGTCTCCCCGCTCGCGGAGGTCTCGGAGATCATCGACCGCTACGAGAACGCCAAGGCCTCCAGCGAGCGCGTGTTCGGCCTCATGGACATCCCGCCGGCGGTCACGGACGCCCCGGACGCGGTCGCGCTCGAGGGCGTCCAGGGGCGGGTCGAGTACGACGACGTGACCTTCGCCTACCCCGAGGGCCCGGGCGAGACGGCGGGGGAGACCGCCGAGACCGCCGATGCCGACGGGCCGGTCGTCGCGGACGTCTCCTTCGCGGCCGAGCCGGGCGAGACCATCGCCCTGGTCGGCCCGACCGGCGCGGGCAAGTCCACGCTCGCGAAGCTCCTCCTCCGGCTGTACGACGCCACCGAGGGGGGCGTCCGGGTCGACGGCCACGACGTGCGCGACGTGACCCGCGAGAGCCTCCGGGGCGCCGTCGGCTACGTCGGGCAGGACGCCTTCCTCTTCGACGGGACCATCGCCGAGAACGTCCGCTACGGCCGGTTCGACGCCGACGGCGCGGCCGTCCGGGAGGCCTGCCGCGCCGCCGAGGCCCACGCCTTCATCACCGACCTCCCGGAGGGCTACGACACCCGTGTCGGGGAGCGCGGCGTGAAACTGTCGGGCGGCCAGCGCCAGCGGGTCGCCATCGCACGGGCGATGCTCCGGGACCCCGCCATCCTGATACTCGACGAGGCCACCTCCGCGGTCGACACGGCCACGGAGGCCCGCATCCAGCGCTCGCTCGACCGGCTCAGCGCCGACCGCACCACCCTCGCCATCGCCCACCGGCTCTCGACGGTCACGGACGCCGACCGGATCCTCGTCGTCGAGGACGGCCGGGTCGTCGAGCGCGGCGCCCACGAGGAGCTGAAGGACGACGACGGGCTGTACGCCGCCCTGTGGGCCGCGCAGGCCGGCACCGATGTCCCCGACCGACTCACCGACCGCGCCGCCGGCGACGACTGACGGCACGGCCGGTCGTTCCGTGCTGATGACCCCCGTCAGGAGCCTCGGGAGGCGGCCGATGGTCGGGCGTGACCCGCACGAACTCCAGGAACGCTGGGCGCTCGGCCTGCGGCTGGACGCGACCCGCCCCGAGGGGCGCTGCTACGCGCCGTCGTCCCGAGGGCCGACCCACCCCGGCCTGCTGACGCGCCGCGTCTACGCCCGCCGTTCCACGCTCTCGACGGCGGCCACGGGGGAGTCGACCGGCTCGAACCCGTCGAGCCCGGCGAGGTCGTGGGTGTCCAGCCCGGCGACCGGGAGCCCGTCGTCCAGCGCGAGCGCGAGCTCGGAGAGGGTCCCGGTCGCGCCGTCTATCGCGATCGCGGCGTCGCCGTTCAGGACGACCAGCACGTTCCGGCCGTTGCCCATGTCGGTCACGACCGGGGTGTCGACGTAGTCGTTGGCCGCGTCCGGGTCGGTCCCCTTCAGGATGCCGACGGTGTGCCCGCCGGCCTCGCTCGCGCCGCGGCAGGCCGCCTCCATGACGCCGCCGTAGCCCCCGCAGACGACCGTGTGCCCCTGCTCCCCGCAGCGGCGTCCGACCTCGCGGGCCCGCTCGTACGTCGCCCCGTCAACCGTGCCGCCGCCGATAACGCTGATGCGCATACCGTCGTCCCCGGCCCCCGTCGTGAAAAGCCTCGGCCGGCGCGGCAGCCGCCGACGGCGGGATCGCGACCGGGTCGGTGTCCTCGGTCGAGACCGTATCGAGGCTGCACCGTGATATCGGGCCGGCGGGCCTCGATAGCGCTCGGTGGCGCTCTACAGCCGTCCGGAGCCGTCAGCTACCGCCGTATGTATCCCGACCGTAACATGTCGGTTCGGAACAAGTTACTTCAGTGAACGGTCACTGATTCGATATATGAGCAGCGACTCGAAGGGCGAGACGGAGGTCTGCTGTCGCACGTGCGGGACGCCGACGACGATACAGCCGGCGGAATCCGGCGCGTTCGCGTTCGTCTGTGACGCCTGCGGCGAGTCCGGCGAGGGACGCTACCGGGCCGAGGACGGGACCATCGTCTGGCGGTAGCCTACCGACGGGCCGTCACGGCGGACTCGAAGCCGGGGCTGTACTGGGCTGTCGGCGGGCCGTCGAGGTCGATACCGAGCGCGCGGCCCAGCGAGTTCCGCTCGACCGTCGCCTCGGCCGGCGCGACCCGCCACGGGTCGCGATCGATCTCGCCGACGCGGAGCCCCGGCGCGACCCGCGAGAGGTACGGCGAGGGCTTGCCGGTGTCGGTGAACCAGCGCCGGCGCTCGACGCAGAACTCCGCCAGCGACCCCGGCTCGGCCGCCGCGGGCTCGCCGTCGGGGCCGTATGTCGCCCGCAGGGTCGCCGGCGGCTGGCCCGCCTGCGAGCGCCGGCTCCGGAACGAGACCGACCGGACGACGCCGTCGCGCTCGTCGATGTCGACGGTCGTCTCGGCGTGGTAGCACGGCATCCCCATCGCCCCCTGCAGCGCCGCCGCCCCGACGCGGGTGCCGGCGTCGAGCGAGAGGAAGTAGACGCCGGGGTCGCCGTCGTGACGGACGTAGGTGCGCAGCGTCGCCTCCCCGAACGCCCCCGTCGGCGAGAGGCCCGCGGGGAGCGCCCGGGGGCGGGCCTCTGCCACCTCGAACGCGAGCACGCTCGCCCAGGCCGACCCCTCGTGGGTGTCGAGTTCGAGGGCCTCGGGCAGGTGGGGCCGGAGCTGCGCGGCCGGGACCGGCCAGTGGGCGAACAGCACCGCCCGCCCGACGGTGGTCAGGGCGGTGTCCATGCGCATACGGACCCTTGTGGCCCGGGGGGTCTTGCCGTTTCGGGCCGGGCGCCGGCCGAAGCTACAACACCGGCGCCGTGGTAGGTCGGGCATGCTCGACATCGAGGACGTGCGGGCGGCCCGCGAGCGGATCTCCGACGTGGTCCGGGAGACGCCGCTCGACCGCTCCTTTGGCTTCTCCGAACGGACCGGCGCCGACGTCCACCTGAAGCTGGAGAACTTCCAGCGGACGGGCGCGTTCAAGATCCGCGGCGCGCTCAACAAGGTGCGGCTGCTCTCCAGCGGGGAGCGCGAGGCGGGCGTGGTGACCGCGAGCGCCGGCAACCACGCCCAGGGCGTGGCGCTGGCCGCGACGACGGAGGGCGTTGACGCGAAGGTGGTGATGCCCGAGCAGGCCCCCATCTCGAAGATCAAGGCCACCCGCGGCTACGGCGCGGAGGTGGTACTCGCGGGTGCGGACTACGACGCGGCGGCCGAGCACGCCCACCGCATCGAGCGCGAGGAGGGCCGCACCTACATCCACGCCTTCGACGACTACGACGTGATGGCCGGGCAGGGGACCATCGGGCTGGAGATCGCCGAGGCGCTCCCGGCGGTGGAGACCGTCGTGGTCCCGGTGGGCGGCGGCGGGCTCATCAGCGGCATCGCGACGGTGATGGATTCGGAGACGGACGCGCGGGTAATCGGCGTCCAGGCCGAGGGGGCCTCGGCGGTGGCCGAGTCGCTCCGGAAGGGCGAGCGCGTCGAGCGCGAGCAGGTCGACACCATCGCGGACGGTATCGCCGTCCGCCGGACCGGCGAGCACACGCTCCCCATCATCCGCGAGCACGTCGACGAGGTGGTGACGGTGACCGACGCCGAGACGGCGGGTGCGCTGGTGGCGCTGCTGGAGCGGTCGAAGACGCTCGTCGAGGGGGCCGGCGCGGTGTCGCTCGCGGCGCTGCTGGAACGGGCCTTCGGCTTCGAGGACGACGAGACCGTCGTCGCGGCGCTGTGTGGCGGGAACATCGACCTGAACGTGCTGACGACGGTCATCATGCGGGGGCTGGTCGAATCGGGGCGCTACCTGCGGCTCCGGACGGTGCTGAAGGACCGGCCCGGGGCCCTCCAGCAGCTCATCGACGTCATCGCGGACGCCCGCGCGAACATCTACGCCATCCAGCACGACCGCACCTCGCGGGACATCGAGATGAACGCCGCCGACGTGAAACTGGACCTGGAGACCCGGGGCCACGAACACGTCGTCGAGCTGGTGGACGCGCTGGAGGCCCACGGCTACGAGGTCGACATCCTGGTGTAGCGTTCGACCACCCCGACTTAACCCGACAGCGGTCGAACGCCCCGCGTATGACCGAACTCGTAGCGTTCGGGGAGAGCGGGCTGGGGCTCTCCGCGCCGCCGGGCGAGCGGCTGGAAGGGGTCGACCGGCTCCGGGTCCGGGCAGTAGGCCCGGAGAGCAACGCGGCGGTGGCGGCCCGCCGGACCGGCGTCGACGCGACCTGGCTGTCGCGGCTGCCGGACACGGCGCTGGGGCGGCGCGTGGTGACCGAACTCCGGGGGCACGACATCGACGTCGACGTGGAGTGGGTCGACGCCGCGACCGCCCCCGAGGCGCGCGTCGGACTGACGTTTGAGGAGCGCGCGACCGTCCCGCGCGGAGATCTGACCGTGCCCGACCGCACCGGTACGGCGATGGCGGGCGTCTCGATGGACGACGTGCCCGTCCCCCGCGTGGAGGGCGCGGACGTGGCCTACACGACGGGCGCGACGCCGGCGCTCTCGGCCCGCGCCGCGACCGCCACGGCCCGCTACCTGAAGGCGGCCCGCGACGGCGGCGCGACGACCGCGTTCGCGCTCTCCTACCGGCCCGGCCGCTGGGCCGACGCCGCGGCGGCCCGCGAGACGCTGACGGAGTTCTTCCCCGCTATCGACGTGCTGCTGACCAGCGAGGCCGACGCGGCGGCGGTGCTCGACGAGTCGGGTCAGCCCGCGGCCGCGGCGAACGCCATCGCCGCCGAGCACGGCTTCGACACCGTCGTCGTCCACGGGAGCCGGGGGGCGACCGTGCTCCACGACGCGACCGTCAACGAACTGTCGGCGCCCGAAACCGACGCCCGGGACGGGACCGGCGCGCCGGACGCCTTCGCGGGCGCGTTCTGTGCGGAGCTGACCGCGACGGACGACGTCGAGGCGGCGCTCCGGACGGGACTCGCCACGGAGGCCCTCGCGCGCACCGTCGAGGGGTCGGTCCCGGCGGTCACGCGCGAGGAGATCGACCGCGTCGCCGCCGATATCGGCGAGTGACGGGTCGTTCGCCCCCCGCACGTGTCGCGCAGTTGCGCCCTGTCCGTCCGCCGCGCGAGGCCCGGCTCCGTTCGCCGACGGACTGGTCCGCCCGCCCCTCGGCACAGTTAGTATAAGAAAAATTATCTTTCGGTTCGAAGAGGTGAACAATCGTTCACCAAAAGGCCTTCAAACGGTCTGTCGTACCCGTCTGCGGTCATGTCATCAGTTCGCACGAATGGCCAGGAGGCTTATACATCGCGCGCCGGAACCGGCGAATCGTCATGAACTGGAAAGCACTCGCGGTCGCGGTCACGCTGGTCGTCTCCGTTGTGGGGACGCCCGTGGCCGCCGCCGCGACGACACAGCAGACGTCCGGGCAGGCCCAGAGCGGGACGTTCATCTCGTTCCAGGCCTCGGAGAACGCGGTCACGAACTACTCGGTCAACGGTCGGACGCTGGTCGAGCGGATGAACGTCCAGTCCGCGTCCGAGGCCCGCGCACAGGCGGGTGCCGACATCGGGCTCTCCGACGGGGTCGGGTTCTCCGGCGCCGGGCTGCGCATCGCCAACAGCCTCGACGCGGGCGCCAGCACGAGCGCCACCATCGAGTCCTCAAGCGGCGCGGAGATCGTCGCGCACGACAACGACCGCGGTATCATGGTCGTCAGTGCGAACGGCGAGAGCCACGTCGCCCGCTTCGACGGCTCCGAGGGCGCCGAGGCCGAGCAGGAGTCCGAGAAGCGCGCGGTCATCGAGGGTGACGACGGCGGGGCCGCGACCGTCATCGTCATCGGTGAGGGCAACGTGTCGGTGTCCGAGGGCGGTAACGTCACGGCCATGATCGAGGAGGACGGCACGGTCGTCTACCGGCAGTACGAGGACGGGCGCAGCGACTCCGAGGCGGCACAGGAGCGCATGATCGCCAACGGCACCGCCGTCGCCGAGGTGTACGTCGGGACCGCGGCCGACGCGACCAGTGACGACGGCGGCGACACGCCGACGGTGACCCCCACCGACGAGCCGAGCGACGAGGCCGCGGAGCGGAGCGCCGATGTCGTCCGCTACAGCGAGGACACCACCGTCGAGGTGACCGAACGGTCCGCCACCACGGTCAACGCGACTGTCGACCGGGCCGAGAGCGAGGGGAAGGTCGTCATCATGAGCGTCTCGGAGACCGCCTTCGAGAACGCCGACGCCGCCGCCGTGTTCGTCGACGGCGAGGCCGCGGCCGAGGCCGAGTCGTACGGCGCGGTCGAGAGCGCGACGAACGACGGCGAGACCTCGAAGTACCTCGTCCGGAGCTCCTCCGGCGCGGCGGCCTCCACCGACGTGGTCGTCGGCATCAACCACTTCTCCGAGCGGGAGGTGTCGATGCAGTCCGGGGACGGCGGGAGTGACGGCGGGTCCACCGCCAGCGGCGGGCAGCCCGGTTTCGGTGCCGGCCTGGCGGTCGTCGCCCTCGTCGGCGCGGCCCTGTTCGCGCGACACCGGTCGTAACACCCCCGACCACCGCGGATGCTGACGCCCGTGACCACAGCGGTTCCGACGGTCGTCCTCTTCCGGTCCCGGCGCCGTACTGCCGACGGTGCCGTGGGCAGTCCGCGACGGGCCCCGCCCCCTCGTGGTGCGCGGGGCCCCAGACGGTGGCGAGTCGGGCCGGGAAAGGAAGGGTTAACCGGGCCGGAGGGTACCTCTCGCGCATGAAGATACTCGTCACGGACCCCATCGCGGACGCGGGGCTGGAGCGCCTCCGGGCGGCCGGCCACGAGGTCGCCACCGACTACGAAGCCGAGGGTGCCGCGCTCCGCGAGGCCATCGCGGACGCCCACGGGCTCATCGTCCGCTCGGGCACCGAGGTCACCGCCGACCTGCTCGCGGTCGCGCCGGAGCTCCAGATCGTCGGGCGCGCGGGCATCGGCGTCGACAACATCGACATCGAGGCCGCCACCGAGCACGGCGTCATCGTCGCGAACGCCCCGGAAGGCAACGTCCGGGCCGCCGCCGAGCATACCGTCGCGATGGCCTTCGCCACCGCCCGGTCCATCCCGCAGGCCCACGCCCGCCTCACGACCGGCGAGTGGGCCAAGGGGGAGTTCCTCGGGGCCGAACTCCGGGACAAGACGCTGGGCGTCGTCGGCCTCGGTCGCGTCGGCCAGGAGGTCGCCAAGCGGCTCGGCTCGCTGGGGATGGAGCTCGTCGCCTACGACCCCTACATCGGCGAGGAGCGCGCCGACCAGCTCGGCGCCGAGCTCGCGGACCTGGACGAGACGCTCGACCGCGCGGACTTCCTCACCATCCACACCCCGCTCACCCCGGAGACGGAGGGGCTCATCGGCGCGGACGAGCTCGCACAGCTGGAGGGCGGTTACGTCGTCAACTGCGCCCGCGGGGGTATCCTCGACGAGGCGGCCCTCGCCGAGGCCGTCGACGAGGGGGTCCTCGCCGGCGCCGCGCTGGACGTCTTCGCGGAGGAGCCGCTGCCCGATGATTCGCCGCTGCTGGACGTCGAGGATGTCATCGTGACGCCGCATCTGGGCGCCTCGACCGCCGCGGCCCAGGAGAACGTCGCCACCTCCACCGCCGACCAGGTGCTCGCCGCGTTCGACGGCGAGCCCGTCATGAACGCGCTCAACGCGCCCTCGATGGACGCCGCGGCGTTCCCCCGCGTGAAGCCGTACATCGAGCTGGCCGAGACCGCCGGCCGCATCGCCTACCAGCTGTTCGACGGCCACGTCAACGCCGTCGAGGTGGAGTACGCCGGCGACATCGCCGACGAGGAGGTCGATCTGGTGACCGCCTCCGCGCTGAAGGGCGTCTTCCGCCCCATCGAGTCGCAGGTCAACGCCGTCAACGCCGCCGGCATCGCCGAGGACCGCGGCATCGAGGTCCGCGAGACCAAACGCTCGGGCGCCGAGGACTTCACCTCGCTCGTCACCGTCACCGTCCACAACGACGACGAGTCCCTCTCCGTCTGCGGGACGCTGTTCGCCGGCGACGACCCGCGCATCGTCCGCATCGATGGCTTCCGCGTCGACGCCATCCCCGGCGGCCGGATGATCGTCTCGCGCAACACCGACGAGCCCGGCGTCATCGGCCTCATCGGCTCGGTCATGGGCGAGTACGATATCAACATCGCCGGGATGTACAACGCCCGCCAGACCATCGGCGGCGAGGCGATGACCGTCTACAACGTCGACCAGCAGGTCCCCGAGGAGGCCCGCGAGAAGCTGGAGTCCGACGAACGGGTCATCGAGACGCGCTACATCTCGCTGGCCGACGAGTAGGGTCGGCAGGGGCATACCCTATCAATACTCGAAATTAGTTGTTTCTTCCGGGGATACTCGGTAGAGATCGAATCCATGTCTAATACGGGCCGCTCCCCGTTCTTACAAGGGATCCTATCCGCGCCGGGAGCGATAGAACGTCCCCGAACCCCCCGCCCTTCGATCCTACCAGGGACCCCCGTTCCCCGTCGAGCGCTCGCCCGTGGTGGTTCCAGCCCGGCAGGACGTCGACACATCACCTCGCGCTCGCGCCGGGGGTCGGCAGGCGGCTCGGCCGGGAGCGCGTGACCGAGGCCCGCGCGACCCGGGGAAGAGCAGGGTCACAGCGCGCTGTTCGACCGAGGGCAGGTCGACCGCTGCGCGACGGCGCTGCTATCGCTCGCGCCGACCGCCGAGGGGGGGGGACGTTCAGACTCGCGTGCGCCGAGCACCGCACCCGGCAGGACCAGCAGCGTCGGCGGCAGCACCGCCCGGACCTGCTGCCAGTCGACGCCGGTCAGCGAGCCGGTGGTCCGGGCGATGGCCGCCTGCACCGTGCCGAGGTTCGAGGCGAAGAGGAACAGTGCCGTCTGCAGCGAGTTCAGCACGGTGCCGACGATGACGCCGGCGAGGTCCCCCCTGCCAGGCGATGGCGTAGACGACGAGGAAGGCGGCCGTCCCCCGAGCGCCGCCGTGAGCGGGAGCAGTGCGGCGACGTTCACGAACACGATGAGGGTCAGCAGCACCGCGAGGCCGGCGCCGGGGGGGACGCCGAGGGTAAAGCGGCTGGCGAGTCCGTTCCGCGTGACGGCCTGGAACACGGCCCCGGACCGCGCCAAGTTCAGCCCGACCAGCGCCGCCACGAGGACGCGCGGCAGCCGGACGCTCCAGACGATGAGCGTCTCGGTCGGCAGGTCGAAACTCCTCTCGAAGCCCAGCGCGCCCGTCAGGCCGTCGCCCGGCAGGAACGACGCCAGCACGTTCGGGCGGAGCCACACGAGCGGATCGAACACTGCGGCGACGACCTGGCGGAACGTCACGGGGTGCGACCCGAACCGGACCTGCAACAGCCCGGCGAGGACGGTGATGGCGAGTCCCGCGGCACAGGCCAGTACCAGCGAGCGGTCCAGCCAGCCGACCTCGCGGCCGAACAGCGCTCGGGACCCCGTCGCCACCGGTGCTCTCAGCGGTCATCCGTCCACGGTTTAGGCTGACCTAATCGTATGTCGGGGTTCCGGTTCGGGTTCCCTGCCCGCCCGGCGCGTGACCCGAACGGTTTTGTCTCTTTAGGGCTACCTAAATACATGGTAGACGGAGCCGCCCCCGACGCCCCACGACCCGCCCGTCGTGCCGTGCCGACGCGTATCGCGAACGGTCGTCCGTACCGATGAGCGGCCGGTCCGAGTACCTGCTCGCGCTGTACATCGCGGGCCATCAGGGCGACCCACCGGTCTCGCCCGGCCGGGTGGCCGAACGACTCGGCCGATCGCCGGCGACGGCTGCCGAGATGTTCGGCAAGCTCGACGACGACGGGCTGGTCACCTACGAGCCGTACGAGGGCGTCGCGCTCACCGACACCGGCCACGCCCGGGCCGTCGAACTCCACGAGACGTACGTCCTGCTATCGTGGTTCTTCCGGAGCGTGCTCGGTCTCGACGACCACGAGGGCACGGCGATGGAGATGGCGGCCGTGATGGACCACGAGGTCGCGGTCCGGCTGGTCGAGACGCTCCCGTACGACGGTGCCGCACCGCCCGCAACGGACGACCCGGCCCCCCCCGCCGACAGCGAGGGCGAGAGCGGTGGCAGTGGCCAGACAGAGGGGCGCTCGCACTGACTGACGGCCGACGTCGTCCCGCTCTCACCGGCGGACGTCGACTGGGTCGTCGGCGATGAACACGTCCCCGCCCCGCCCTCGGGGACGAGCGCCAGCCCGTCATCCACGCGTCCCTACGGACGATAGCCGCGACCCGCTCCCGGTCGAACAGCCGCTCGCCGGTCGGGATGTCGGGATACGGTGCGCCCGCCTCGTACTCCGGCCGGGCGCCGAACTGCTCGGGGTAGAGCTGCTTGGCGGTCATCTCCAGCCGGAACAGGTTCATTGGCGGCCCTTGAACGGGGTTGCCGGAGGGGTAGAACCGGTCGTTCCGGATGGCGCTGAGTTCCGCCCCGACCTCGTGGCCGGCGACCGTTTCACGGACCGCGGCCACGCCGCAGTAGGGGGGATGCCGAACTGGTGGAGGATGACGTCGGGGTCGACCTCCGGCAGCGCCTCGTAATCGCAGGTGGTGTCGCAACTCAGTTCGCCGAAGGCGTCGGTCACGACGGGTGGCCGGGCGTGGGGCCGGGGCCGCCCCGCAGGTTTAACCCGGAGAGCGACCCACCGACGGGTAATGGCTGCCACCGTCTCCCCGCCGGACCCCGACGAGCTTCCGGTGCCGGAACTCGCCGAGGACGCCACACGCTGCGCCGAGCGGCTCGCGGCGGCCGACCGCGTGCTGCTGGCCTCGCATATCGACGCCGACGGGCTGACCAGCGCCGCGGTCGCCTCGACGGCGCTGGAGCGGTCGGGCATCCCCCACGAGGTCGTCTTCGAGAAACAGCTCGACGCCGCCTCGGTCGCCGGCATCGCTGACCGGGCGTACGACACCGTCCTGTTCACCGACTTCGGCAGCGGCCAGCTCGACCATATCGCGGCCCACGAGCGGGCCGGACACTTCGAGCCCGTCATCGCCGACCATCACCAGCCCGCGTCGGGCGAGGCGGCCGATGGCGGCGACTGCGAGACGGCCTACCACCTCAACCCGCTCCTGCGCGGGCTGAACGGTGCTTCGGAGCTGTCGGGCGCGGGCGCGGCGTACGTGCTGGCCCGGGCGCTCGAACCCGTCGGTGCCGAGCGCGAGGCCGGCCACGCGGCGGACAACCGCGATCTCGCGGCGCTGGCGGTCGTCGGCGCGGTCGGGGACATGCAGGCCTCCGGCGGCGAACTCCACGGCGCCAACGCCGGCATCGTCGCGGAGGGCGTCGCCGCCGGGGTACTGGCGGAGGGCCAGGACCTCGCCGTCTACGGCAAGCAGACGCGCCCGCTCCCCAAGCTGCTCGAGTACGCCACCGACACGTTCGTCCCCGGCATCTCGAACGACGAGGCCGGCGCCGTCGAGTTCCTCCGTTCGCTGGACCTGGACCTGCAGGACGACGACGGGGACTGGCGGACCTGGGTCGACTGTTCGCGCGAGGAGCAGACGGCTATCACCTCCGGCCTCGTCGAGCGGGCGATCCGCTCGGGCGTCCCGGCCCGGAAGGCCGAGACCCTGGTCGGGACGACCTACACCCTGACGGAGGAGCCGGTCGGGACGGAGCTCCGGGACGCGAGCGAGTTCTCCACGCTGTTGAACGCGACCGCCCGCTACGAGCGCGGCGACGTCGGACTCGCCGTCTGCCTGGGCGACCGCGATGAGGGGCTGGCCCGGGCCCGCACGCTCCTCCGGGACCACCGCCGGAACCTCTCGGAGGGGCTGGACTGGGTCAAACGCACGGGCATCACCCGCGAGGAGCATATCCAGTGGTTCGACGCCGGCGACGAGATCCGCGAGACCATCGTCGGCATCATCGCCGGGATGGCCGTCGGGACCAGTGGCGTCGACCGGAGCACGCCCATCATCGCGTTCGCGCACAAGAGCGAGGCGGAGACGAAGGTGTCCTCGCGCGGGACGCCCGCGCTCGTCGGCCGTGGCCTCGATCTCTCGGTCGTGATGGGCGAGGCCGCGGCGGCCGTCGGCGGCGGGGGCGGTGGCCACGACGTGGCCGCGGGCGCCACCATCCCGGCCGGCGAGGAGGCGGCGTTCATCGAGACCGCCGACCGCATCGTCGGCGACCAGCTGGGCTGACCGCCGGTCCGTCCGGTCCTGGTCGAACGGTGCCCCCGCTCAGCGGGTCGCGCCCCGCACCACCGGATCGGTCGTCAGGCCCGGCGGTCCACCGACTCGGTGACGCGGGTTCGGAGTCGCTCGGCCATCGCCGCCGCCTCGGTCGGCTCGTGCTGGTCCTGTACGTGGCGCGGGCAGTGGTATACCGTGTTCAGGAGCGCGTCGTACGGCCGCCGCCGCTCGAACCCGTCCGGCAGTG
Organism: Haloglomus irregulare; assembly: GCF_007421925.1. GTDB lineage: Archaea > Halobacteriota > Halobacteria > Halobacteriales > Haloarculaceae > Haloglomus > Haloglomus irregulare. The sequence continues at coordinate 21,119 of NZ_QMDX01000003.1, read as the reverse complement.
GTCGAACCGACTCGTAGCCCTCCCGGAACGCGGTTCGAGCGTCGCTCTCCGCCGACCCGAACGCCGGGACCACCGCTCGCCAGACGTCGTCTTCGCCGGGTGCGGCGATCGCGTGTTCGAGGTCGACCATGCACGCCACCCCCCCATCGACGACGGAGACGTGCTCCGGCGTCGCCCACCCGTGACAACACCCCGGACCGCCAGCCCCGACGAACGCGTCGGGGTGTCCGTCGAGATACTTGAGCCCCGTCCCGGCCACGACCCCGTGACCGTACCGGACGAGGACCGGACGGCGGTCGGGAACGTGCGCTACCGCGGCGGCGTGCCACTCGTCGTGACTGCCGCCCCCGGCCCCGTCCTCCGGTCGAACGGGCCCGTACGTATCCAGCAGCGGGGCCGTCTCGCCGTGAAGGCTCGCCAGGCCACGCCCGGCGGCGCGCGCCCAGTCCACCTCCGTGCTCCGCCCTGCCCCGGGTGAGGGGGCGTCCTCATGCCACGCGGCGACGTCGAACTCGTCCCCGACGAGGAGCGTCTCCGGAACCGGAGTCGAGGTGTGCTCGCCGACGAACGACAGTACCCGTCCCTCCGTCCCCGCCTTCCGGTCCGTCCGGTGTTCCCCCTGTGGACGGCGCGCTGCCCGTCGACGGTCACCTCGTGTGGCGGCACGTCGTGGAGTCAGCCGCGGAGCTCGTGACTGTCGCGTGTTTCGAGCCTGGCGGTAGGGTCGTGTCCCATGGGTGTGACGCGACGGGTGGCAGCCGGTCGGGTGCACGGTGCCACGCCGACGGCGGGACTGACACCCGGGTAGCGGGAACCGGAGCGAGACGTATACTGGCTCCGGACCACCGCCACACCGGTCCTCGCCGGCACAGGCGCGACGCACGCAGGCGTCATCGGACACCACCGCCCACACGCCCATGTACGGCGACTATCAAGACCGGGCATGCAACAGCACGACGAGACCGAGGAGGGGAGCGCCGACGAGTCGACGACCGGTCGCCCGCCGATATCACCCCTCGACCCGGCCACGGGGCGCGCCCAGGAGCTCCACGACCTGCTGGCCGGCGACGAGGCGCTGACGGTCGTCTGCCACGACAACCCGGATCCGGACTGTCTGGCGAGCGCGCTGGCGCTGTCGGAGCTGGCCGCCGACGCCGGCATCGAGGACGTGGTGCTGTGCTACGGCGGTGATATCTCCCACCAGCAGAACCGCGCGTTCGTCAACCTGCTCGAACTCGACCTGGAGCCGTTCGAGCCGGGGCTGCTCTCCGACCGGCTGGTCGCCTTCGTCGACCACTCCGTCCCCGGCGAGAACAACGACGTGCCGGCCGAGACGGCTATCGACGTGGTCATCGACCACCACCCTGCGGAGTCGGTCGAGGCCCGGTTCGTCGACCGCCGGGAGGACGCGGGTGCGACGGCCACCATCCTCACCGAGTACGTCCGGGCGCTGGACCTGGACCTGGCGGGCCGGCTGGCGACCGCGTTGCTCTTTGCTATCCGTCGGGAGACGCTGGGCTTCCTCCGGGGGGTGACCGCCGCCGAGCACGAGGCCGCGGCCGTCCTCCACCCGTACGCCGACGCCGAGACGCTCCGCCGGCTCGCCAGCCCGCCGGTCACGGGCGCAACCGCCGACGCACTCGGCACCGCCATCGAAAACCGCGAGATCCGAGGCGCGGTCTGCATCTCCCACGTCGGCCGGACCGGCGAGCGGGACGCGCTCCCGCAGGCCGCCGACTACCTCGTCGAGTTGGAGGGCGTCGGGACGGCCGTCGTCTTCGGCATCGTCGAGGATACCATCGAGCTGAGCGGTCGCACTACCGATTCGCGGGTCCACATCGGCGAGGTGCTCTCCGACGCGTTCGACGACGTCGGCAGCGCCGGCGGCCATCGCGAGATGTCTGGCGGGCAGGTCCCCCTCGGCCTGTTCGCCGACGCCGCGACGGACGAGCGGCTGGTCGCGTTCGTCGAGGACATCGTCACCGACCGGCTGGTCGAGGGGATGAACCTCCCGGAGGACGAGGCGGACGAGGGGTGACGGCAGCTCCGGAGCGGGGGCAGCGGGGGCATTAGGCGTCGGGGGACGGCTCGACCGACGGGGCGGCGCCACCCTCCGAGAGCGGCACGAGAACCGCCACGCCGACCAGGCCGATCGCGCCGAAGGCGCCGAAAGCGATCGCCCAGGAGTAGCTCTCGATGAGCCATCCGCCGAGGATCGGCGCGGCGAACGACCCGGTGAAACCGATCGTCGTCATCACGGTCAGGCTGGTCCCCTCGGTGCCGGGAGCAGCGAGCTCCCGGATGAGGACGTAGTAGACACCGGTCCCGAGCTGGAGCGCGAACGCACCCGTCACGAGGAGGACCACGAACGGGAGGAAGCTCCCGGCGAACGGGACCGCCACCAGGAGCACCAGTCCGGTCAGGAGGCCGCCGGCCAGCACCGGCCGGCGGCGGTTGCCGATGCGGGCGCTGAGCCAGCCGCCGCCGGTCCGTGCGGCGATACCCACCAGCGGGACCAGTGCCGTGACCGTGCCGGCCGCCGAGAGCGACAGCGAGAGCACGTCCGTCCCGTATGTCGGGACCCAGCTGTTCAGGAACAGGTAGAGCGCGTACGCACAGAACGTCGACACCGAGAGCAGGAGGACCCGGGGATTGCCGAGTGCCCGCGTGAACTCCGCCGTCGTCGGCGTGCCCGCGCTCCGGATGGGGCTGCCCGCGCCGGCCCAGAACAGCGTCAGCCCGGCGACAACGAGCCCGCCGTGCAGGAGGAAGACCCGCAGCGGGCCGACGGCGGTGCCGACGAGCGGGCTGGTCGTGTGCGCGAGCACGAACGCGGCCGGCGGACTGGTCATGAACAGTCCCGTGGCGAAGCTCTGCCGGTCGCCGACGAACACCTCGCCGACGACGTTCGCGCCGGCGGTGAAGACGAACCCGCCGACGATGCCACCCAGCGCGCGGAGCACGAGGAACGGGACGAACGACCCGACCGACTGCGTGGCGACGACGACGAGCACGAACAGTCCGACGCCCGGCGCTATCAGCCACCGGTTGTCGTACCGGTCCATCAGATACCCACCCGGGATCTGCGTGACGATGGAGCCGACGATGGCGGCGCTGACGACGTCGCCGACGGCCGGCTTCGCGATGGCGAACCGCTCGACGAACAGCGGAGCGATGCTGGACGGGGCGATCATGAAGGCGTTGGCCCCGATGGAGATGAGGAAGCAGCCGACGAAGACCGTCCACGCGTTCGTCGTCCTAGACACGTCAACAGCGTACGGCCAGGGGGAACAAACCAGTACCGGCGACCGTCTGGGCGGACGGCAGGCCGCCGAGGGTTCGAACCGGCACCCCTGAACTGCGGATACTCTCCCCGGCCGCTCAGCGGTGTGTATTACTCCACACCTCTCATGGAAAACCACGTAGCTGTTTTATCAGGGCAGTCCGGGTCGATGCCATCGGTGCCGCGATCGGCCACGGAGGCACCGGCGCCATCGGCGGCGAGGACGGCGGTGCTGGCAGACCACCGACATCGGTGCGGGTAGGTGCTTCTTATCGAGACCGGCGTCACGTCGCCGGAGTCGTCGCCGCCGCCAGCGCTGCCGTCAGCGACGACCCCGACCACGGCGCGGACCTCGGCGGCGAGCGGATAGCGAGCGCCCTGCCGCCGTCCCGCCCGTGGACCGTCCGAGCGGTCCGCCTCGCCCCCGCCACGCCGGAGTTAAGCCCCCCGCCATCGTGGCCGGCCGCGTGAGCGACGACCGCGACCATGGCCTCGACGGTGACGACGAGCCCGTCCACTACGAGCGCGACGGCCCCGTCGCCGTCGTGACCATCGACCGGCCCGAGCGGCGCAACGCCATCGACCACGAGACGAGCCAGCGGCTGCTGGACGCGTTCACCCGCGCCGAGACGTCCGACGCGAAGGTCGTCGTCCTGACCGGCGCCGACGGCACGTTCTCGGCGGGCGCGGACCTGAAGGCGATGGATCTGGATGACTCGCCGGAGGGGTGGCTGGGGTTCACCCGCACCCGCTGTGCGGTCCCCGTCATCGCTGCCGTCGAGGGCCACTGCGTCGCCGGCGGTATCGAGATGGCGTGCTGGTGCGACATCCGCGTGGCCGGCCGCGGCGCCACCTTCGGCTGCTTCGAGCGACGCTTCGGCGTCCCACTGGTCGACGGCGGGACCCAGCGGCTGCCCCGCATCGTGGGGCTCGGCCGCGCGCTGGACATGATTCTCACCGGCCGCGCGGTCGACGCCGAGACCGCCGAGCGCTGGGGGCTCGCGACGCGGCTCGCCGACGAAGGGGCGGCGCTGGAGACGGCCGTCGACCTGGGGACACGACTGGCCGGGTTCCCCCAGGAGACGATGCTCTCGGACCGTGACGCCGTCTACGACGGGGTAGGAACGCCGCTCCAGCAGGGTCTCGGACTGGAAGGGTGGCACGGCTCGCGCGTGCTCCGAACGGCCGCGGCCGGCGCCGAACGGTTCGCCGGCGGTGAGGGTCGAAGCGGTGCCGGCATCGAGGACCCCGACGACGAGTGACCGGCCGTAGTTACTAATACAGGCCCAATCAAGTAGCAATGACTAGTCCTCCGACCCCCGATTTTATCAGTGAATCTAATAACATCGGAGCCCCTTCCTCCCGGTAATGAGCGACCGTCGCGACGCCGTCGGGGGCGAACCCACCCCGAGTGAGAGCGACGGCGGCACCGACGCCGAGTTCACCCTCGACGTGCCCGACATGGACTGTGCCTCGTGTGCGGAGAAGATCGCGGGGAGCGTCCGCGAACTCGCGGGCGTGCGGACGGTCGAGACCCACCCGACGACGGGTCAGGTCGTCGTCGGGGGACGCGTGTCCCGCGAGGCCGTCGTCGAGCGTATCGTGGCCGCCGGGTACGCGGTCGCCGAGCGGACGGTCGCGTTCCAGGTCCCCGAGATGAACTGCGCGTCGTGTGCGGACACGGTCGAGGGCGCACTCGCGGCCGTCGCCGGCGTCCACGGGATCGATGCCCGGCCGACCGTCGGTCGCGTCGAGGTCACCGTCGGTGACGGGACAACCGTCGACGCGCTCCGCCGGGCCGTCGAGGACGCCGGCTACCCCGTCGTCGGGGAGGAGGTCGACGGCCAGGGACCCGACGGCCCGGCTGCCCGCGAACCCGTCCGGCGGAGCCGCCGGGCGAAACTGACCGGCGTCGCGGCCGTGCTGCTGGCCGTCGGCCTGGTGCTGGAGTTCCTCGTCCCCGGCTCGAACGCGACCGTCGTCGCGGGGCCGGTGACGTTTGCCGTCGCCGACCTGCTGTTCCTCGGCGCCGTCGCCACTGGCGGGGCCGCCATCCTCCGGAACGGCTACTACTCCGCCCGGAACCGCTCCCTCGACATCGACTTCCTGATGTCGGCGGCCATCGTCAGCGCCGTCGTCGCCAGCGTCGTCGCCGGCACCCACCTCTACGTGGAGGCGGCGACGCTGTCGACGCTGTTCAGCGTCGCTGAGCTGCTGGAACGCTACGCGATGGACCGGACGCGGGGCTCCGTCCAGGAGCTGCTGGAGCTCGCCCCGACCGAGGCCACGGTGCGGCGCGACGGGGCGGAGCGGACGATACCGGCCGCCGATCTGGTCGCCGGCGACCGGGTCGTCGTTCGGCCGGGCGAGAAGCTCCCGGCCGACGGGGTCGTCCGCGAGGGCGAGAGCGCCGTCAACCAGGCCCCCATCACCGGCGAGTCGGTCCCCGTCGACAAGACCGCCGGCGACGAGGTGTACGCCGGCACGCTCAACGAGTCCGGCTACCTGGAGGTCGACGTGACCGCGGCGGGTGGCGACAGCACCCTCTCGAAGATCGCCGACCTCGTCGCGGACGCCGACGCGAACCGGACCGAGCGCGAGCAGTTCGTCGAGCGGTTCGCGGCCTACTACACGCCGGTGATGGTCGCCGTCGCCGTCCTCGTCGCGGCGGTGCCGCCGCTCGTCCTGGGGCTGGACCCCGTGGCATGGTTCGTCAACGGCATCACGCTGCTCGTGCTCGCCTGCCCCTGCGCGTTCGTCATCTCGACACCCGTCTCGGTCGTCTCGGGCATCACCGCCGCCGCCCGCAACGGCGTTCTCGTGAAGGGTGGCGACCATCTGGAGGCGATGGGCGGCGTCGAGGCGGTCGCGGTCGACAAGACCGGGACGCTCACGACCGGCGAACTGGCGGTGACGGATATCGTCCCGCTGGGCGACCACACCGAACGGGACGTGCTCCGGTGTGCCCGGGGGCTGGAGGCCCGCAGCGAGCACCCCGTCGGCGAGGCCATCGTCGCCCACGCGGAGGGCCGCGGTGCCGAGCGTGCCGCGGGACCGGTCTCGGGGTTCGAGAGCCTCACCGGCAAGGGCGTCCGCGCCACGCTCGACGGGACCGAGCACTACGCCGGCACCCCGGCCCTGTTCGAGGAACTCGGCTTCGACCTGGGCCACGCCCACGTCGTCGGGGACGCCCGGGAGCGCGTCCCGGAGCTCCGGTCGCTCTGCGACCGCCAGGGCTGCCTCGACCTCGCCGAGGAGACCATCCCCCGGCTCCAGGCCGAGGGGAAGACCGTCATCCTCGTCGGCTGGGAGGGCCGCGGCCCCGACGGTCACGAGGTCGAACTAGAGGGGGTCATCGCCGTCGCGGACACGGTCCGCGAGACGGCGCCGTGGATGGTCGAGCGGCTCCGGGACGCCGGCCTCGAGGTCGTGATGCTGACCGGGGACAACGAGGGGACCGCCCGCGCCGTGGCCGACCGGGTCGGCGTCGACGACTACCGCGCCGGCCTCCTGCCGGCGGAGAAGGCCGACGCCGTCGCGGCGCTGGAGACCGAGTACGAGGGCGGGGTCGCGATGGTCGGCGACGGGGTCAACGACGCACCGGCGCTGGCCGCGGCCACCGTCGGCGTCGCGATGGGCGCGGCCGGCACGGACGCCGCCATCGAGGCCGCCGACATCGCGCTCCTCGGCGACGACCTCACGCGGCTCCCGTACCTGTACGACCTGGCGCGGGCGGCCGACGGCGTCATCCGGAGCAACGTCTACGCCAGCCTCGCGGTGAAGGCCGTACTGGCGGTCGGGGTGCCGTTCGGCGTCGTCGGCGTCGCCGCGGCCGTTCTCGTCGGCGATGCCGGGATGACGCTCGGCGTGACGGGCAACGCGATGCGGCTCTCGCGGCTGACCCCGGGGACACCGGCCGACGGGTGAGGCGGCGACTGGCTGGCGAGCAGGCGGCACGACCATTCCCCCCGGACCGGATGCCGCGCTGTCGGAACCGGGCGGGACGATGTGTCCCGCATCGGGCCGGCGGCCCGGGGGCGACCCATCGGGGCACGGGTCGGCTGCCGTGCCATCGGATCTGAACCTCCGTGTGGTCCGCCACAAGCGCCAAACCACTATCCCGCGTAGGGACGACCGATGGGACAGGGGACGGACGACCGACCCGACCGCCGGCAGCACCCGGACGCCACGCCGCACGACGCGACGGACGGGGGCGACGGCCACGCCGAACTGGCATCGCTCCTGTCGAACGACGACCTCCTCCTGAGCCAGCGCCCCCGCGAGCCCGACCGCGACGCGCTGTTCGTCGCCGACGGCGACCGCAACCCGGACGCGGTGTTCCCCCAGTCCGTCGCCTCGGGCGGTCCGACGACGACGGGCGTCATCCTCTGGACGCGGGTGGCCCCCGACGCGTTCGACCCGGACGAGCCGCTCGGCGTCGAGGTCGCGAGCGACGACTCGTTCGACGACCCCTGCTACCGGGGCATCATCGACGATACCGACCGTATCCGGGCCCACGACCACGTCGTGAAGGTCGACGTGGACGGGGCGCTGGAGCCGGACCGGGCGTACCGCTACCGGTTCGGCTACGACGGCGTCGCCTCCCGGACCGGCACCTGCCGCACCCTCCCGAAGCCGGACGCCTCGCCCGACTCGCTCCGGGTCGGCGTGCTCGCCTGCCAGAACTACTGCAACGGCTACTACCCCGCGCTGGGCCACGTCGCCGATGAGGAGCTGGATTTCCTCGTCCACGTCGGCGACTTCATCTACGAGTCCGGCGACGGCGAGTTCCGGGGGCTCGGTAGCCGGGACTACCCGGACCGGGACGTCGAACTCCCCAGCGGCGCCGACCGCGTGCAGGGCATCGACGACTACCGTCACCTCTACCGCACCTACCGCTCGGACCGGTTCCTCCAGCGGGCGCTGGAATCACACACCCTCATCGCCGCCTGGGACGACCACGAGATCGCGAACGACGTCTACTGGGACCCCGAGGACGACGCGCCCAAGGCCGACCACCCCCGCGGGGAGGCCCCCGAGTTCATGACCCGGCTGACCGCGGACGCCATCCACGCCTGGTGGGAGTTCATGCCCGCGCGGCTGGACTACGACCCCGACGCCGACTCGCTGCAGGACCGCTTCCAGCTCTGGCGCTCGCTCGAGTTCGGCGATCTCGTCCACCTCGTCCTGACCGACGAGCGGCTCTACCGGGACCCGCCCCGGGAGGGCCTCCCGACGGCCGCCAACGTCCGGCCCGATGCCGAGCCGGCCGGCCGGACGATGCTCGGCGAGGACCAGCTGGCGTGGTTCACCGACGAGATCCGCGACTCGACGGCCCGCTGGACGGTCTGGTCGGACGAGGTGCTCACCGTCCCGTTCCGGCTCGGCGGGGGTCGGGCGTCCCTCTACCCGGTGCAGGGCGGCTGGGACGGCTACACCCGCGAGCGCCGGTACGTCACCGAGCGCATCCACGAGTCCGCGCCGCGCAACTTCGTCACGCTCACCGGGGACATGCACTGCTACATCGCGGGCTACAAGCGGACCGACTACGGCGGCCCGGTCACAGGCCGGCTGTTCCCGCCCGGCGAGCGCGTGGGGGTCGAGTTCATGACCCCGGCGGTGTCGAGCCTCAACGTCGCGGAGGCGCTCGGCATCGGCGACGGCCCCCTGGGCCGCCTCACCGAGCCGCTCCTCCGACGGTTCGTCACCGCGCAGAACCCGCATATCGAGTTCTTCGACTCGCATCACTGGGGCTACTCCGTCGTCGAGTTCACCCGCGAGGACTGCACCTACGTCGGCTACGCCGTCGACAAACACACGGACTCGATGGCCGCCGACCGCGAGGTCGTCGCCGCCTACCGGGTCCCCGACGGGTCCGTCGAGCTGAACGACGTAACCGACGAGTACCGCGAATAGTTCGGATATCGGTTCTGTCGGGCCGTTATCCGTCGGATTACACGCTTCCTGCGGGCATCACGTCCCGCGCTCGCCCCCGGCCGACCGGTCGCGCCGTCTGTGGACGCCCCGGCCGAGGGGTCCCCGGAGGTCGCCGCCCGAGAGCCCACCGGGCAACAGTTCTGCCACGCTCCCGCCGAGCGAGTCGGTCGAGCCGCCGGAGTCGTCGCTGCCCATGCTGGCGGCTACCGGTCTCGGTGGATGACGCTGCCGTGTCCGTCACGCGATGTGGATGCTGGCTCGGTAGAAGGGCCTCGTCACACGGGGCTCGGAGGGGGTAACCGTCGTCATCGCCAGCAGTCGGACCGAGCGGCCGTGGCGACAAAAACGCCCCGTCTCCCCGGCCTACATCCGGGTCGACTCCTTTGCCTCCTCGGCGTGCTCCAGCGCCAGCTCCAACTGCCGGCGGTGGAGCGCCTCTAGCTCCTCGGGGTCGGCGTCGCCCAGCTGCGTCGTGACCTCCACGCCCGGGAGGCTGGTCTTCAGCTTGTTCCCGCCCTCGCCCGTGACGTCGTCCAGGTCGATGTCCATACCTATGTTCCGTCCAGCGACCACTTAGTTGACCCGGCGGGCGACCGCTCGTCCGTCGCCGCCCCCGGTACCGTCGTCCGCACCCCGATGGCCCCCCGGCGGTGGTGTCGTCGTGCCGCCCGCTCGCCCTCGACCGGGCGAGGCGCCGCCCTGTGCCGACGGGTGAAGGCCCACACTGTTGTGGGGAGCGAACCAACCCCGTTCGGCCGGAACCGTCGACGATGGCACGACCCGACGACGCGGGTTCGCGGTCCCGAGCGGCCGACGACCCGTCGGTGGCCGAGTCCGTCGACGAACTGGTCGGCGGGACGCCGCTGCTCCGGCTCTCCAGCCTGGCCGACACCCTGCTCGGGAAGGTCGAGGCGGCGAACCCGTACTCCGTGAAGGACCGCATCGCTCGCGAGATGCTCGATGCCGCCGAGCGGGCCGGCGCGCTCGACCCCGGTGGCACCGTCGTGGAGGCGACCAGCGGGAACACCGGCATCGGGCTGGCGGCGGTCGCGGCCGCGCGGGGCTACGACTGCGTCCTGACGATGCCCGAGTCGATGTCCGCCGAGCGCCGACAGCTCCTCCGGGCGCTGGGGGCCGACCTCGAACTCACGCCCGCCGCGGCCGGGATGACCGGCGCGCGCGAGCGGGCCGCGGAACTCCTCGACGAACGGGCGAACGCCGTCATGGCCCGGCAGTTCGCCAACGCGGCCAACCCGCTGGCCCACCGCCGGACGACCGGCCCCGAGATCTGGCGTGCCACCGACGGCGCGGTCGACGCCGTCGTCGCCGGGGTCGGGACCGGCGGCACCATCACCGGCGTCATGCGACATCTGACCGAGGACCGCGACGCCGACGTGACGGGCGTCGCGGTCGAGCCGGCGACCTCGCCGACGCTCTCGGCACGCAGCGACGCGAGCCACGACATCCAGGGTATCGGCCCCGGCTTCCTTCCGGACACCCTCGACCCCGACCTGGTCGACGAGGTCCGGGGGGTGACCGACGAGCGGGCGAAGACGACCGCCCGGCGGGTGGGCCGGGTCGAGGGGCTCCTCGTCGGCGCCTCGGGGGGCGCGGCGCTCGCGGCCGGCGCGGACTACGCCGCCGAGCACCCGGGCGAACTCGTCGTCGCGGTCATCCCGGACGGCGGCGAGCGGTATCTCTCGACGGACCTGTTCGACGGCGACTGAGACCGCGGTCAGTCGGCTCGCTCGGCGGCACGTTCGGCCAGCGCATCCACCTCCTCCGGTGCGAGCGGGCCGCGCTCGGTCAGGTAGCGGTCGACCACCCCCGGCGGCGTCACGTCGAACGTCGGCTGTTCGACCCCCAGCGCGGCCGGCGCGTCGGCCCCGAGCAGCTCGTCCGGGTCGCGCGGCTCGAGGTCGACCCCGTGCCCCGGCGGCGCGACCTTGTCAGCGTGGGCCGCGACGTGGACGGGCACGTCCTGTGCGGCGGCGGCGCTCGCCAACGTCCGAGTCCCGACCTTGTTGACCACGCTCCCGTCCGCGAGCACGGCGTCCGCGCCGACCAGCACCGCGTCGGCGTCGCAGGCGTCGACGCGTGGGCGATGCCGGCGTCCCCACACAGCGTCACGTCGACGGCGAGCGTGTCGGCGAGCGCCGCCCCGGCCGCTCGACCCTCACCGCCGGGCCGCGACTCGGCGATGACGACCTCGGTCGGGTCACATCGCGCCAGCAGGTCCCGGACCGTCCCGGAGCGCGACAGCGTGGCGACGGTCGCCCCCCGGAGCGCGTCGGGGGCCTCGATGCGGGCGTCGTCCAGGCCGGCGAGCAGCCGCTCGGCGGCGTGCCGGACGGCCGACGCCTCGCGGTCGCCGCGTGCCTCGAACGTGACGCGGTTCACCCGGTTCGCGACGACGGCTATGCTTGCCCGTGCCCCCAACAGCCCGGCGGCGAGCGCGGTCAGCCGTGACCATTCGTCCTCGCCCTCGCCGTCGGGTACCGCCACCGGCGCATCGACGCCCGCCGCCAGCGCCGCCGCGGCGTCCCGCAGCACCTCCACGGCCCGCCGGGAGACGTACTCGGAGCCGTGCTCGCGGTCCTCGCGCACGGCGGCGACCGTCGGCGCGACCCGGCGGTAGGACTCCCAGAGCCACGGCACCGTCTCGCGGTCGAGGATGGCGGTCGGCTGGACCCACTCCTGCGCCGCCGTCCCGCGGTTCGTCGTCACCTCGCGGGTCGGGCAGTCGAACAGGACGGGATGTACACGCCACGCACCGTGGTCGGGGTCCTCGACCGGGAACGATGCCCCCCGACGGACGGGAGAGCAGTCCCCGGGGTCGAGGCCGGTCCCCTCGCGGACCGCCTCGCGAGCCAGCCGTTCCGGGTCACCCCCGGCGTGGCCGGCGACGACACCCCACCGGCCGCTGCCGGAGCCCACGGCCTCGCTCCGGCGGCACAGGAGCACGTCCGACCCGTGCCGCAGGAACACGGAGACCATGCCCGCCCCGTCCGCATCGCTCATGGCCGGGGCTCCGTCGCGCAGACGGATAACGGTTCGACCGGAACCGGAGGGGTAACGCCGGTCGGCGCCGAACGCCCGGCTACACACTTTTGCCCCCGCCAGCCGACACCACCACCCACAGATGACGACCCGCGTCGCGGTCATCAGTGACACGCATATCCCGTCCCGCGCGAGCGAGATCCCCGATTGGGTGCTGGACGAACTCGACGCCGCCGACCTGGCGATCCACGCCGGTGACTTCGATACGTACGACTCGTACGAGCACGTCGAGGACGTGACGCCGGAGCTGACGGCCGTCCTCGGGAACATCGACCCGCCGGACCTGGACGTCACGGAGGTGGCGACCCTGGACGTCGAGAGGGTCCGGTTCGTCGTCACCCACGGCACCGGCGACATCGCCGGCTACGAGGAGCGCGTCGGCGACGTCGTCGCCGAGCACGCGGCCGACGACCGGCGCACGGTCGGCGTTGCCGGCCACACCCACCAGCAGACGGAATGGGAGCACGCGGGCTACACCTGCTACAACCCGGGAACCTGCACCGCCGCGGACCCGGCCGCCATCGCGTCGATGCTGGTCGTGACGGTCGACGGGGAGGCCCTCGATATCGAGACGCGACGGGAGGCGGCCTGAAGCGTCCACGCCCCGCCGCCTCCCTCGGGCGGCCGAGGGCCCCTTACGACGCCGCTCTCACGCGTCGTTCGGTGCTCGGTCGATCCGCACCGACACTCGCTGAGCGGTACGGCTCGCGGGAGTACTGTGGGTTCTCGCTGCTGGCGCTCTCGGCGCGTATCTCCACCGACGCCGCGTGTGGCGTCCGCTCCTCACAGTTACCCCACCGCCCCCCGTCGCTGGTGGCCGCACTGCCGGTTGGCATGGTACATCCACCACGGGGTTCCGAACGGGTCCGTGCTCGGCATTGCACACTAGTGTGGACACTCGCCACCCGGCCCGCCGCGTCGGACGCCACACACGGGACGCGATTCATGCCGAAACCTGACCGCCGCAGTTCGAGATCGGGTATCGACAGCAAAACGACGGCGTCTCCCGACCCCCGATGGAACAACCACGGAACCCGGTCATCCCTCGTCGGCATCGAACAGCCCGGACACGTCCTGCACCCGCTGTTCGCGGCGCTGGACGTGGTCGCGCAGGCGCGAGAGCGGCATCGCGTCGGGTCGCTCGGGGTCGAGCACCTCCAGCACGAGCGTCACGAACGGGCTCGTCGTCTCGCCGTCGGCGAGGTCGGCGCGGCCGAACGCGGCCGCCCGCTCGAGGAGGTCGGCGGCCGCGTCCTCGCCGCGGGCCGCCGCGAGGTGGGGTGCAGCGACGCTCGCCGCCGGGAACTCCAGGTCGCCAGGGGTGACGACGGCCCCCCCGACCCGGAGCTCCGGCGGGTCCCGCTCCCGGATGACCCCCGGGTCCGCCGCGAGCGCGTCGAGCCAGTCGTGGACGGGTGCGAGCGCGACGCCGCGGTGCCCGTCCAGCCCGTCGAGGTAGTCGCGAGCACCCGCCGCGAGCGTCGTCGCCCCATCGACGTTGTCGGGGGCGTGGTGGGTCGCCGCGGCGGTCTGGATGAGCCCGTGGCACAGCCGCTCGTCCGGCCCCGATTCCAGCGGGAGCCAGGCCGCCTCCCACGGGTCGTGCGCGGCGAGGTGGTGTCCGGCGTTGAACAGGGCGGCGCCGGCCCGGACCCGGTCGGACAGCCCCGGCTGGGCGGGGCCGTCGTCCGAGACCGGATCGGTCGGGTCCGCGCCACTGCGGGTCACGTCCGTCGGTTCGGGACGGGCGGTGAAAACATCCGCGGCGCGGGCAGCACCGGGACGGGGGACGTGCGGGGACCGGCCGGTGGACGCGCGAGGACCGGAGAACGTCCGGTCAGCGATTTGAACGCTGGTCCCTGGCTCCGCAAGCCAAGAGGATAGTCCACACCGCCTCGCGGCCCAGACTGCCCGGATTAAGGCTATATCGACAGTTTACCGACTTCGACAACAAGCAATAATAGCTGACGATATTTATAACCTGGGCCGTTGGCTCTCAGCCAAGTGCGATAGAACGTCTAAAATCGTAACGGAGTTAGTGAAATTATATTCCTGACGGTCAGTCCACATCGCCGGGTACCGTCCTATCGCCAGAAGGGTAGCTCTGAAACTGTGCAGATAGGTCGGTAATAATGGCATAAAAAAGCTTCAATTCACAGTCCTGGAATCCGTCCTCCATGGATTCACGTTTCCTATAGCTGCAAGACCTGAATTTGAAAATAAGTACCACCATGTATCAACTCCCCAAATGCGTCATCGTAAGCAAGCCTGAGAGGAGCCATTCCAATCTTAGTAAATATCGGCTCTGTTGAAACCCTCAGAGGGTGACAAGTTTAGCGTGCTGCATACACAGCGCGAGTACGCCACAGGGTTCGCGTGCTATCTGCAGTCGAAGCCATGCCGTTTCCTGTTTTGATGAATACGTTTGTCACAGCCACTTGCTGACTACATCCTCTATATTCAGCACGGCTCCAACAAACTATCAGAGACAGAGGATTTCAACAGAGCCTAAATATCCAAATTAGTGTTCGGTACAAGAAACCGAACCACTCCAAGGCACGATAGGTGACTGATGGACAAGACGCTACTGTATGAGGCGTCGATGCAATGGGCTCCCGACTTCCCTCGCCAAGCGACATTCGGCTCCGGGGCGAAGCAGGGAGAGGTAAGCTCTCGGTTAGAGCTTCGAGATTGGCTGATGCAGGCTCACGAGTCCGGGGGTCCGGGCTACACCTCGGTCTACTCCTTCCCGAACGGGCACTCGCTGGATGGCAACCTGCCGAAGATTGACACGCTGTTCTTCGACCTGGATATTCCGTCTGACGAGGGCTCGTACAACCCACAGGAAGGCGGTGATATAGATGCATAGAGGCGGGACATGAGCAAGTTGCTCGTCCGTGCCCGCATGGTGGCGAAGGTCATCAAAGAGGCTGACCTTGCGAAGCACGTCCGGGTGGCCTATTCTGGTCACAAGGGCATCCACCTCTACATTGACTTCCCCGAGTTACCCCGCGACCTCGGAAGCATCAATCGGTACAAGAATGGCCTCAATGAATACGCCAATTCGCTTCTCGATTTCCTCTCCGGTGAGGCGGGCGTCGAGTGGACTCCGTACTGTGTGCCGGGCTTGTTTCAAGAGCTTGTTTTAGCGGACGCCAGCACGCATCATCTTTGCCTGTTTACATCGCATACTCAGTGCCTCCCATGTCGAACTTGTTCATCGGAACCAGCTCTTGCCCTCCATGACCGTGAACCGCTATCAATTTCTCGCGGCTTGACTACATCTCCGTGCTACCGGGTCAGGAAATCTGCACCTACACGTCAGGGGAGACGCACAGTGAAAATGCAGCAAGGTGGTCAACATAGCGCTTATTTTGAGGCAAATCAGCATTGGAAATGCTCGGGATAGAACCCCGAAGCCCAGACACATGGATGCCAGCTAACGAACTCTGGGTGGGCACAGAGACTGAATGAGAGATATTTTCTGGCTCAACGAGTCGAAATTAGAGACTTTAACTGTAAGAACATCCCAAACGAGATTTTTCAGGCCGATACACATGATGGGACCATCTTTACACGACAGGTCGTCTAACTATCCCGTGTGTCTGGCGAGGACCCAATTTTGTGCCCGGAGTGTGGGTGGAGCGGCCCGAGAAAGAAGGTGGACGCGTCAGGAGAAGACTCGACCTGTCCGGTGTGTCGCGCCGAGCTCGCAATGGAGTAGTTGTCGCTACCGTCTCGCATAGTACCGAGAATCAGCGCGCAGTTGGAATCACGGTCGGCGGGACGGTCACGGCCTGCCGCCCTTCTCGCGTAGCGGCTTGAGAGACTACGATTCGGTTGGTAATAGCCCCCTGCAGTCATAGAGGAATCTTCTCCGTATGCCCGAACTGTGCGAGTGGTGCTTCTCCGACTTCCAGGTAGTACGCTCCGATGAGGTCCGTCTCGATTTCCTGCCGCTTGTGCGAGGCGTCGAGGTCGCCCCACGCGGCGTAGGCAAAGAGCGCGTCCTCACCAAAGGTTTGCTCGTGGTTGTAGAGCCGTGAGGAGATGTTACTGGATTCCCCGATGTACGCCAAGGTCGAATCCTGTCCATCGTACCAGATGCGATAGACTCCTATGTCGGGCGGGTCCGCGTTGAGTCGTTCTGCAAGTTGGTACGGCTCGGACCAGCCGAGACTCATCCAGTCTTGTGCAAGGGGCTCTCGCCAGTTCTGCCAGTTGGGGGGTCCGACACCACTCGCAGAATTAGGTTCGTTCTCGCCCGATTCGAGACGGCCACCCTTGTACGAGGGTTCGTTGTAGCTATAAGAGGATTGCCTGTAGCCGTCGATGATTCGCCCGAAGTTCGCTGTTGGGCTACGGTCAGTCTCTCGTCGGTGTAGGGCGATGAGTGCTGCTTCTATCCCCTTTCGGTGTTGCTCGTCTTCTGCCTTCGGTGGAGTTGTATACGAGAATTCGAGTGCAGGGCAAACGTAATCTCGAACTGCCCAAAGGCAGGGGGCCGCAGTATGCGGGTCACGGTAGGGCATTTCATCTGCGTAGACTCCTCTGGCAAGGCTTTGGATTCGCCTCCGTGTATCGCCAGACTCACCGAGATATTCGAGATGGTCGCGTTCCTCATACTCGTGGCGAATTCGGTACAGTCCAGCTTCTTTGGGAACTTCTGAGGACGAGTCTGCGTCAAGAGGTTTCCACTCGGACCAGTCGAGGCCAAGCCAATCAAGGCCGTAGAAGTCGAGTTCACTCATCGTCAAAGGTGTGGATTTTCCGGTGTTCTTCGAGAAACATCGGATGCGGGTGAGCCTCCTCTTCATCCGGCAGGCGTATCTGGTCTCCCTCAAATTGCTTGAACTCGTGGTATCCGTTTCGCTCAGAGGCGTCTTTCACCAGAATCTCGTGGTCGTCGGAGAGGGAGAACCATCCTGAATCGAAGGCCCAGTGATGGAGCTTACAGAGTGCGATACCATTTCTCACGTCATCGCTTCCGCCCTCGTGCTTCGGGTAGATGTGAGCCGCCTCAACTTCTGGATTCCCGTCGGGCGATTCTCTCACACTTCCACAGATAGCACACTGCTCATCGTAAGCGTCTCTGACTAATTGCGTGAAGGCTGCATATCTTGCCCGCCGTCGGCTTTCAGTGTACTGCTCTTCATCATCCGTGAGCTGAGGCTCAGATTCTACGGCTTGCTGGAGTTCGGTTCGTTCCTGTTCAATCTCTTCTGCTGATGGTTCAGGCTCATCCGGTTGCTGTCGATGTTCGAGCGTGAAGACGAGAACCTCTCTCCCATCTTGTTCTTGCAACTCGTAGTCAAGCACATCGACAAGTCCCTGATATTCCCAGTCCGCTTCTTCCGCTCGCTTGTAGAAGAAGTGAATTAGGAAGTCCGACGTTCGCGCGTCAATGAGCGCGGAGTTTCCTGGTGAGTCTTCGCTCTGGTCTCCATTGAGTCCTTCACCGATATACTCGAATCGGCCCTGAGTCACCGAGTCACTGTAGGGTCCGTCCTCGTTGGCGAAGAGGAGAATATATCGCCGGTTGTGGTCGTCACGCCGTGGGTTGATTCCTGAGATACGATAGCCGAAACCAGTCTTGTAGGCATCTTCGATTTCGTCTTGAGTGAGAGTATCACCTACCTCGATACCTTCGGGTGGTGTCCGCATTGTTACGTCGAGTCAACGATTTCCCACGTGATAATAGCACCCTGCTGATGCACCGGATGGCGCAATCCATCAAAATGGGCCACGTTCCTCGTCTCAACCTCGAAGTCATACCAGTAGTTGACATCAAGAGCGAACTTTTCTGCGATAGCTTCGGGGCTCATCCGCTCGTAGGACTCGTCAACCGGCTCGTAGTAGAGGCCGAGCAGTCCACCCATCTCCTCAAAGCCTGCCTCGTAGAGTTTCTGAGCGTCTGTGAGAAGCGTAGAGGTCGTTCGTTCGGGGAAAGGACTGAACACCTTTGAAAAGCTGTTCGGGTCGATGTTCCCGTTGTCATAGCGGAATCGGAGGAGCTTCACCTCGACCGGTATCCCTATTACCTCGCTCTCGGTGAAGAGGTCTACCCGTTGCCCTCCATCGAGGTACGGCGCTTCCGTCTTGATGAAGTAGCTGGTGTCTCCGTCGACTGCTTCTCGGAGCATCTCGACTTGCCTGTCCTCCTCGAAGGGGCCGATGCCCGCTTGCCAGCGGTCGTGCTCTGCCTCTTTATCGACTGCTGGAACGACAGACGCGAAATCATCTGCGAGGCTCGTGAGCAAGTCCGAGGAGTCCATTACTTGCATAGAGAGCGACGGTCATTAAATTCTCTTACCCCGCGCGGACACTGACTGAGTTTGATGACCCTGTGTGCCATCAATTGACAAGGGTTGAATTATGGCTGACGACAGACGGCGATTCGCGCTCAGGGAGAACGGTGAAGAAACCAGCGTCTTCAAATGAAATGCTCCACGGCAGGCGGCAATAAAAGCCGCTCGAAGACTTGACCCGAAGAGTTGCCGACGGTCGAAGGCGGAGCGACAGTATTTTATTCGCCGAACAATATTGTACGATACGATCACAAACATGGTCAACAGATGCGAAGCAAACGTTCGCAGGCTGGCGGGGATTGTCGTCCTCACCGGCCTCGTTCTCGGCTGGTTCGTGAGTAGCTGGGCCTACGCACTGAGTGCGTTTGCGGGACTCAATCTCCTGCAGAGTAGCTTCACGGACATCTGTCCTGCAGAGACGATATTTGCGCAGCTCGGTCTCGGCTGCTGACGGTCGCGCTCATATCAGTAGTGTACTGAAGGCAAAATTCTGAACCGCCCAGAGACGAAGGGGGCAGAGCGGACAATCGAACGCCTAGAAGACGGCTTCGAGCATCACCTCATCGGCTTCGTCTGTCCCTTCTCCGATGACCGAATCCCCGGACCCATTACACCACACTCGTCGGAGTGCCCACCCGTCTCGGTCGTAGTGTGTCGCATACGCTCGCACGAGGTCGCCAGTCCGAACGCGATTGTTGCACCGGTCGCAGATGTAACCCGACTGAACTTCGTTGAGTGCCTTCGCAGGATTCGACTGACTCATTAGTCACTCCTCCCAGCGTTCGGATTCGGCTCTTCCAACCCATCTTTGTAACACGGTCAACAGGAAGTTCTTCCATCAGCGGAGAAGAGTCGCAATCGTCAGGTCGCTCGTCGATTCGTTGCAAGGGTCTCTCCTTATAGAGCCGCCTCACGGCCTTATCGGAACTGACTCTGTGATTCAGGCACGCGCGAGTTCCAACACTCAGGGAATACACTTACGTAGGAGCCGAATCTCCTTTTTTACAACCGACAGACGGGAGCAGGGTACATGCGGCTACCTGCTGCGCTTGAAAACAGATTCATCCCCCGAATCGCATGACGGCACGGGTACTATCTATCTTCAACGAGGCAGGAAGATTGCCACCGACAATCGTAGCCGCTGTATCAAGGAAGAAGCCGGCAGTGGCGCATACAGATATGAACTCATGGACGGCGTGCTTGGGTTTCAATAATAAATCGGTAACCGTGGGGTCTGACTATACAACGTCAGTAGGTGTGGGAATAGTGGGGAGCAAAGCGTTCAAGCGGCGAAATTCAGGCGATATAAAAATTTTCATACTGACTTACATGAATATCGGATATAGTATCATAGTTAGTTGTCAAAACCGAGTGTTAATTTCTGGCTCAGAGTTATCTGTAACAAATCCATAGGTTGGGTGCATTGAGCCCCATAGATTGGTCTGAGATGGACCCAGATTATTCTAAGAGGTGGGAACCGGAGGTGTGAACTCTACGTATTGTATAATTAGTAGGGCACAGTTCACACTTCGGGAATTTTACAACTTTACGATACCGTCCGCTTGTCGTTCAACAGAATAACGGTCTCCAGTGTTGTTTCCCTCTGTGTGAGTTACGTGGCACCAGGGGGCTTCAAGTAGTTGCTCTAGAGTATCATAGACATGCCGGCGGCTGGCTTCAGTTTTGCTGGCGATGTCTGCTGGCGATATCCCCTCAGTAGAATCATGAATGATTTCGATGATGTTCTGCTGCTTCTCGCCGAGAACATCAATATCATCAATACGTTCATCGACCCATTGTCTATTCAGCACATTACTCAAGACATAGACGGCTGCTCCGTCTTAGCCGTCTGCCGGACGCCGTGCATATCGTCCTATCGCTTGGAGGACATGCTTATCACGAACGTCTCTCAAGAGCTCGTGCGCGACATGTGCATCAGGACCGACCCACTCCTGGCCCTCATAGTCACTGCGAACTTCACGTTTTGGCGTCGCATCATTTCCCAGCAGAGCCAACCAGTCCTTGATTGAATCACTGCTGGGACTGATACACCCAACAACCAGCACAACAGCTTCAGTAGCGAACTCGTCAACCGATTTCTCCAATCCGTAGTGAATCGTGCGGGGATTCTCGACCCCAGCCGCCTCCATGCTGTCCTGTAAATCATCAGCGAACCGTTTTGAGGTGACGCCAGACCTGAAATCCTCCACAAACTGACATTGAAGTTCAGAGCATAGGCTAGTGACCTCCTGCTGATTGAATCCGCTGACTGTCCATGTATTCTTATTCGAGCCTACTTGGATAATCTTGAGATTCCGCTCGTGCTGGCGCCACAGCTGCTCCTCACGGCTGGACAATATCCGGTCAAACTGAAGACTATAGTAAACTTTAGAAGTAATTACTCACTTTGGGAAGAGACAGTTCCTCGAGAGCAGTGTCGATCGCCGTTGTTAGCTCGTCGAGTGAGTCGAAAAAGCGGTTGCTGAGAGCCGCTTGCAGTTGTCTCCAGCACTCCTCGACAGGATTCAACT
>NZ_QMDX01000039.1 GCF_007421925.1 Haloglomus irregulare | reverse complement strand
CGAGTTGGGAACCTCTCCGCCGTGGGAGCCCGTCTGTGACGGGAACCCCACGACTGAAGCCGTGGGAGGAAGTCAGTGGGTGGTCGCCACGGGCGAGTTGGGCGACGCTGACGAACCAGACGCGGTGAGCCTCGAGTTTCAGGGCATCACCGAGCAGGACGTACCCGGTGAGGTCGTTGAGGACGAAGTTCAAAACCGCTATTTTCGCGCAGATAGGGTCTTTGTCGTAGCCTAAGAAGACGGCGGGGGCCTCCGGAGCGATTTCGCGGAGGTGATTCGCGGTATCGACGATGAGCCGACCACTTCCACAGCCGGAGATATCCCCGATGACGAGCGGGTCTTCGGCGGTGGCGTCGCGGAGGTCCTCACCATCGGGGAGGTTCATCGCTGCCATCGCGCGGCTCACCGCCCCCGGCGTGAAGTACTGGGCGAAGTGACTGCTCGTCAGGCCGTAGTGTTCGTACACGCCGCCGAGAACGTCTTCGTTGGTCTGTTCCATCGCGAGGACGAGTCCCCCGAGGGCGTTTGCGTGCTGAGTTGCGAGCTCTCGGACGGTGTCTTCATCGCGACCGTCGTTCGCATACCGGGCGAGCGGGTTTTGATATGCGTCTTCGTCGCCGCTGAAACTGGCGAGGGCGAGGTCGATCCAATCCGAGAACACCTGATACGGCGAATCGCCGGTCTGCTGGCTGATGGCGTCGAGTGGGTCGGAGACGAGTTTCCGATGTTCGCGTTCGAGCAGCGTCGTCATCGGTGATAGCCCTCCGCTCGGGATTGGTGTGAGACCGCGATTTCGGGGCTGACGAAGCGCCGCGCTCGGTGCGGGACGTCGATGCCCCGGGAAACGGGGAGGAAGATCGAGTCGCGGCCACCGCAGACGACGCTCGCGAGCAGTTCGTGTTTGCACATCACGCGCCACGGTGCGGACTGTTTGTACGGACAGGCGCAGGTCAGGGCGTCGCCCCACGGGATGAGTGGGTACTGGCTGCCGCTTTGGTATTCGCCGACCAGGAGCGGGGCGGGAAGGTCGATGCCGTAGTCAGCGAGTCGGACGGAGTCATCGGTCTGGGTATGCGAGAGCGCGGATTCTCGGAGGACGTACGTGGAATCGAGGGCGTGGTCACGATCGAAGGCGTCGGGGTCGGTGTCGCCGTCGACGAGGACCATCCCGACGAAGGCGTTGTGTTCGAGGAGGCGATCGGCGTCGGGTGCGGGCCCGATACACGCCTCGATGAGCGAGCCGTACGACGAGTCCTTGAGGACCTGACTGAGGTTGGGCCCGGGGATGAGTTCGCGATACCATTTCTCGCGGCGCTGGCGTTCTTCCTCGAGAGCCTGTTCTGGGTTGGGTTCTTCGCGAGCGATTCGGAGGCGCGCTGCTAGGAAGGCCGGGGCATCTGCGAGGACGGTGTCGTCGTCGACGTGGTCGTAGAACCGCTTCTCCTCGTGGATGCGAGCGACACAGGAGGTTTCGGCGTAGGCGAGGCCGAGTGGTTTCTGCTTGACGCCCTGCCAGGGGAGGGTGGCGGGGTCGGTCGGGTCGTACTTCCAGGGGTTGTAGTTGCCGAGAAGTTGGTCGCGGCGGACGGGGCCACCGCGGATGAAGTCGAGGCGGATCTGGTGTTCGATCGGTTCGACGTTGGCCGGGTCGCGTTCGACATCGTACTCGTATTCTCGGTCGGTGTGGGCGAGCGCCCCCGGCGGGAGGACGAGGCTGGGCACGTTGCCGTCGGCTGTATGGAGTGTTCGATAGGACATGATTCGGTGACTGAGGCGGGCGTCGAAGGGACGCCCCGCTACCGTTTCGGGGGCGACAAATTGGCCAGGAGTGACTCTCAGAGGCCGGCGAGAAGACTGGCGAATTGGTCGAGTCTATCGTTGAGACGCTCAGGCGTATAGACTGTCTCCTGGCGCTCGTAGGAGGTCGCGAGTTCTGAAGCCGAGCCTGAGAGCGTGCCGGGGTCGGTATCGGTCGCGATAGTGAGCGAACACACGGGGGCGTACGCTCGGCGGATGACATCTTTCACGGCGTCGGCCGAGGTCTGATCATCGCCAACGCTGATGATGAGCGGGTCGTCGCGCTGGGCTTCGACGAGGTCGTTCGCGAGGCCGATGGCCTCAGCGAGTGGCGTCCCGCCGCCACAGGCGGTATCGAGAAGGGATGACTGGACGTGTCGCGTCTCAATGCTGAACGGCTTGACGAGGCGGGCGTTGCCGTGGATGAAGTCAATGATCGCGACGCGGATACCGAGATTCTCGGCGGCGAGGGCGAATCGAGTGAGCGCCTGGGTTGCGACCTCGATCTTCGCCGGTGACCCGCCTCGCATCGATCCCGAACGGTCGAGGATGAGGACGAGGGCGTACTGTTTCTCGTTGCCCATCGTCCGGCTCTTGCAGACCCGGGAGTCACCGATTGCAAGGCGATGGCCGGCGCGAGTGTCGTAGGCTCCAGCGGAGAGTCCGCGTCGCGTGCTCTTGCGGCGGTCGAGTCGAAGATACATTTCGAGCGTGTCGGCAACCCGGCCAGCACCGTCTTCGATGGCGCCCCACTCACGGGGTGGGGCAAGATCGTCAGTAACGGCGAGGATTTCGAGGTCGGTCAGGCTCCCCGGCGAGTATCCCGCCCCACCACGCTGTCCGCTGTTTTCCTCACTCCCGTTATCGTGGGAGTGCTGGCGGCGTTGGCGTTCGAGGTGGTCGGCGAGTGCGCCGAGTTCATTTTCGAGCGCCTGTTCGTCGATTTGTTCGCGGTCGGCTTCGATACGGGCTGCACGCTCGTCGCCGGCGAGTGCGTCTTCGTACGCCGCCTGCGTTTCGTGCTGTGACCGGGAGTAACTCTGTGCGTGGGCCGGGCCATCGGGAGTTCCCAGCGTCTCGCTGGCCACACTACTCGCAGAACTCGTAGAACCCGTGTTACCCGCATCTCCCGTTTCCCCGCTCTCCTGACTATCCTCGACATCGACGCCGGTGCAACCACTCTCTCTTTCACCCTCCCCTTCACTCCCACTCTCACTCTCGCTGGACGACGGTGATTGTTCAATATCGCCCTCGGTGAGGGGTTGATCTTCGTCCTCGAAGTTGCCGAGTGTGAGCTGACTATTCTGATCTCGGAGTCTATCGCGCCCAGCCGAACCGCCTGTTCCGGATGAATCACCGGGATTCGGTTGCGCTCCTGGCTCGTCGCCAGCGCTGGGTTCTGTTTCTGTCTCCGTTTTCTTACCGGCTCTTGCTTTCTCGCGTTCTCGGGCCCGCTTAGTGGCTTGGGCTATCGCCTGTGCCCGGGTCGAAGGTTCAGGTTCAGAATCGCCACTATAGTTGTCGCTGTTGGTGCCCTCCGCGTTGTCAGGGGTCGCCCTGGAGGGCTCGGCGTCGACGTTGTCGGGATTGGGGTCAGCCGTGACTTGCGGTTGCTCGAAGATATTCTGGTGTGGATCGTCGGTCGCCTCTCGTGAGAGCGTGACCTCGCTTGGGTCGAAGTCTTCGGGCAGGGATGGCTCCGCGTTCTCACCGGGCGTGGCTGACGCGTCCGCAGTGGCGTTCTGAGGCCGTCCGTTTCCACTGGAGATATCATCGCCGCCGTCGGGGTGGGACGCCGACTCGGGGCGGCCTGTGGCGTCGCCGCCGGACTCCTGCTGTTGACTCTGCTCGTCGCCGTCACGCTCCTGAGATTGCCACTGGCCGTCGCCCTGTGCGTGCTCGTTGTCCTGGGCCTGCTGGTGGTCTCGAGTGTCGGCCTCGAGGACGGGCTGGATATGGTCGGTCCAAGTCTGGATGACGCGACGGGCGCGACGGACGGAGGCGGTCTTATCGTGGGCGTGGGTCGTGTCGTCGCGGTCGGCACTCCGAATCGCGAGTGCGTCACGCGAGAGGGCGTACAGTTCGGTGTGGCTGGCCTCGAACGCGTCGCGGTCGGCCTCGCTCTTGAAGCGGACTCGGTCGTCGTCCTCGTCGAGGAGAACATCCGTGATGCCGGTCGGATAGATGGCTTCGTCGTACAGACACGAGGTGACGGCATCCCAGAACGAGTAGCGAACCTCTTGTCCGGTGGGGATGTCGTCGGGCGTCTGCGAGTGGAGTCGTCGGGTGAGTTCGAGGCGGATGCCAGCGTTGTCGCTGAAGTTCTCGCCGTGGATAGCTTCGCTCTCGATTGCGCCGTCTTCGATGATGTTGATGAGGTCGTGGACCTGCGCGTGATACTGCGAATCGATTTCGGTATCGAGCAGCTCACCGATGGCTGTAATCGCCGTCTTGAGGATGTGGAGGAGTTCGTGGAAGGCGAGGCCGAATTGGTGGGCGTGGTCGGCGGTGAGTTGGTCGTTGAGCGGGATTCGCGTTAGGTCGGCTTCGTTCCCGGTGACGAGCACGAGATAATCAGCGTCGACGCCGGCGAGGAACTGTTCGGCCTGAGCGCGTTCGATGTCGGTGGCGTCTGAGGAGACGATGGCGTCGACATCGGCCGGGAGGACGGCGGCAGTCTGGACACCGGATGTGATGACGACGTCGACGGTCACCTCATCGGGGAGATGACCGAGGATGAACTCGCGAAGTCGGTCAGCGCGCTGTGTGGAGATACGGGCTCTGGTCGCGGCCTGTGGCGTGAGGTCGTCGACGATCTGTTGATGATTTCGGTCTCGGTGACGATGGCTGAGTGACATAGGATGGTAGGGGACGAACGCCCTCGCTGACGCGGGGCGCACAAACCGACGTAGCTCTCTTGAAATCCCCAGTAATTGATAGAACGCCCGTGCGAGATACAGAGGATGTAGTAGGCAAGCCACTCTCCGAGAGTTCGCCGCCCGATCTGCCTGCAACCAATACAGCTATCTCAACCCCCAGTCGTGGTAAGTATATGAGGACATCAGTAGCTGGGGGTATATTCTGGACTCGGAATTGAGAGCCCAGTTGAATAGCAAGGATAGCGTCTTGCGGCGTCCGCCCGGTTTAGTGTTCGCTGACTCATTGATATGCATGAGCGTAACACACAGAATCCTCGTCCCCTTCGAACTACCGGATGCCGACGAGGTACCACCGGTGCTGGTCGACACGCTCGCGACGATGGAGGTGGTCTTGCTTGGCCACTACGGACTGCCGGAGCAGACGCCGCCCTCCGTCGCCCGCGACCAGTTCGAGGACGACGCTCAAACAGAACTCGATGGTATCGCCCGACGATTCGAGGAGGCAGGAGTCTCGGTGACCACTCGGCTAGTGTTTGGGAAAGCCCGTGAGAAGACGATTAATCGCGTCGCACTAGAAGAGGACTGCGACGTGATCCTGACACCTGGCGACGCCGACGCAATTGCAGAGGTGCTCGTGCCACTCCGTGGTGAGGCGAACTTCGACCGCATCCTCTCGTTCGTCGGGGAGTTACTGACCGCGACCGGGGCATCCGTCACGCTGTTTCACACGGGTGAGGAGTCCGACCGGCTCCCAGGCGAGGAGATTCTCGCGGACGCGACAGACCGTCTCGTTGAGGCTGGTGTCGAACCCGACCGCATCAGCCGACAACTGTCGACCGACGACGACGTCGAACGGAGTATCGTCGACCTCGGGAACACGTTCGACCTCCTCGTACTGGGCGAAACGGAGCCGTCGCTCCGCGACCGGATCTTCGGGAGTCGCCCGGCACAGGTGACCGCCGGCACGGACGATCCGGCCTTCGTCGTTCGAAACGTCGAACAACTGTAATCCGTCAATCGATGTCGTGGAACCAGTCTCATTCCGGGATTCGGGAACAGCCAATCGACTCAACTGAACAGGTGGTCAGCAAATGAAAAACGACCTCGAACGCGACCTCGGCCTGTACGCGACGGTCACGATCAGCATGGGCGCGATGATTGGCAGCGGCATCTTCGTACTGCCAGCGCTCGGGTTGAACAAGGCTGGACCGGCAGTAATCCTCGCGTACATCCTGGCGGGGCTGGTCGTCCTCCCGGCGGCACTGTCGAAGGCGGAGATGGCGACCGCGATGCCCGAATCCGGCGGCACCTACCTCTACATCGACCGGGCGATGGGCCCGCTGGCCGGCACGGTCGCGGGGATCGGCGCGTGGTTCTCGCTGGTGTTCAAAAGCTCGTTCGCGCTGGTCGGGCTTGGCGCGTACCTCCTTCTCCTCGTCCCGCTGTCGAGCGGGCTGGTGAAGGCCGTCGCGCTGGGGCTGGCGGCGCTGATCGTCGTACTCAACGTCGTCGGCACGGAACAGAGCGGGAAGGCCCAGTCGATTATCGTCACCGCCGTCGTGGTCGCACTCGCGGCGTACGTGCTCAACTCGGGGGTCGCAATCGAGCCCGCCCGCTTCCAGGGGTTCGCCGAGAAGGGCACCGGCGGGGTCGTCACCGCGGCGGCGTTCGTGTTCGTCTCCTACGCCGGTGTAACCAAAATCGCCAGCGTGGCCGAGGAAATCGAAGACCCGGACCGGAACCTCCCGCTGGGGATTCTCATCTCGATGGGAGTGATGATGGTGCTGTACACCCTGGTGGTCGCGGCAGTCGTCGGGTTGAACGATCCAGCGGCGCTGTCGACGAGTGGGCCGGGCGATGGCCCGTCGCTGACGCCGATGGCCGACGGTGCCGGCCAACTGCTCGGCGGGTTCGGCGTCGTGGTCATCGCGGTGGTCGCGATCCTGGCGCTGACCAGTATGGCGAACGCCGGGGTGCTGGCGTCCTCGCGGTTCCCGCTGGCGATGAGCCGGGACTCGCTGGCACCCGGGAGACTCGCCAGAGTCAGCGAGCGGTTCAAGACGCCGCTGAACGCCATCCTGCTGACCGGTGGTCTCCTGCTCCTGCTGATCGCGTTCGTCGACGTCGTCGACCTAGCGAAGTTGGCCAGCGCGTTCCAGATCCTCGTGTTCTCGATCGTAAACGTCGCCCTGATCGTGTTTCGCACGAGTGACGTCGATTCGTACCAGCCGTCGTTTCATTCGCCAGGCTACCCATTTGTCCAAATCGCCGGCGTGGTCGGCGGCTTTGGGCTGCTCACCCAGATGGGGACGCTCCCGATCCTCGGAGCGGCCGGCATTATCGTCGGCGGCGTCACGTGGTACCTCGCCTACGGTCGGAGCCGGACGAACCGCGATGGAGCCCTCGGCACGATTCTCGCCCGACGACGCGAGGAGGAGCCTGTGACCTCCGATTGAATCGATGGCTGTACAATCTCTCTGACACCACCGGATGAGATTCGACCACGGCCTGGCGCTGACGCCGTGCGGCGACGACCCTATCGGGATGGTTTAACAATCTAAGGGTAACTTCCGTACGTATGAACAAGTGGCAGCGTCGGACCGTCTACTATTCGGTCCTCTTGATTGGCTCGATGCTCGTGTTTGCGGTGCTTTATCAGAACGGGATGCGGATCTACGAGGGCGAACCCAAGACATTCCTCCACTCCCTGCAGATCGTTGTCGAGACGTTCACGACGACGGGGTTCGGCTCGGATTCCCCCTGGATCAGCCCGGAGATGAACGTACTCGTGATCATCATGGACCTCTTCGGGACGCTGCTCATCTTCATGGCCTTTCCCGTCCTCGCGTTCCCGCTACTCGAGGAGATTCTCTCGACGACTGTCCCCAAAACTGTCGACGGCGACCTCGACGACCACGTGGTGATCTGCACGTACACGCCCCGTGCCGACGTTCTCATCGACGAATTGGATTCATGGGATGTCGATTACGTCATCGTGGAACCGGACCGCGAACGGGCGACTGAACTGTACGAGGACGACTACCGTGTCATCCGGGCGGACCCGGAGTCGAAGGCAGGGCTCGAGGGGGCGAATCTCTCCGCCGCGAGGGCGCTCGTCGCCGACGTATCGGATCAGGTCGACGCGAGCATCGTGCTCACCGCCCAGGAAATCGCCGATGACGTCCTGACACTCAGCGTCGTCGAAGAGCCTGACCGGGCACCGTACCACCGCCTCGCCGGCGCCGACGAGGTGCTCTCCCCGCGCCCGCTGCTCGGCCAGAGTCTCGCCTCGAAGGTGACAACGTCGGTCACGAGCGAACTGGAAGAGGTGGTGGAGATCGACGACGACTTCGAGATCGCCGAGTTTCCGATCCACCGCGGGAGTCAGCTCGTCGGGAAGACGCTCGCGGAGAGTGGCATCCGTGAACAGGCCGGTGTCAACGTCATCGGGGCCTGGTTCCGCGGCGAGTTCGAGACACCACCCGATCCTAACGCGACGCTGACCAACGGCACGGTGTTGCTGGCAACCGGTCGTGAAGCCCAGCTCGAACAGCTCAAGGACCTCACACGGTCGGGGATGCGTCGGCTGGATCGGGGTGACACGATCGTCGTTGGACACGGGGAGGTCGGTCAAACCGTCACTGACGCGCTCACCGATGCCGGCGTGCAGTACACGGTCGTCGACCAGACTGATCTGGAGGGTGTCGACGTGGTTGGGGACGCAAGCGATCCCGAGACGCTTCGAGAGGCGGGTATCGATGAGGCCAGTGCAGTTATTCTGGCACTTCCCGACGATACAACAGCGGAGTTCACGGCCCTCGTGGCGCGGGACTCGAACTCCGACGTGGAGATCATCGCTCGGGTTGAGGAGTCACAGAGTATCCCGAAGATGTACCAAGCTGGTGCGGACTACGTACTGGCACTCGCGAACGTCACCGGTCGAATGCTGGCCTCGCAGATACTAGAAGAGGAGGACGTTCTCTCGATGGACCAGAACGTCGAGGTCGTCCGCACACACGCATCCCAGCTTGTCGGAAAGACGCTCGGAGAGGCACGCGTGCGATCGGAATCCGGCTGTACTGTCGTCGGGATTGAGCGTGACGGAACGGTACTCTCCGACATCGGTCCGGAGGTCCGCATCGAAGACGAGGACGAACTCATCATTGCCGGGACCGACGATGGGGTCCAACGATTCACCGAGCTGTACACGTGAGAGACGAACCTGGGGCAGACACATTATTATCATAAATTGAGCGTCAAACAACATATTCCGACGGCGGTACCCGGAATGATCGGAGGCGCCACACTCCTGACCGCTGTAGCAATCTCGGTCTTGTTCTTTAGCTCAACTGAGCCGAACTACTCCGAACCGTGGCTCGTTCTCAGCGGAGTGTGTAGCCTCGGATATGCAGCTGGCGCAGGTATATATCGACATCAGAACCGCCGGGCTGCCCTGGGATTCGTAGCCGGAATGGTCGGAGGGGCAACGGTCTTTCTATAGTAACCGTTAGAACTTTCTGCTCTTAGTGTGTTGGCGTATATAGTGAATC
>NZ_QMDX01000038.1 GCF_007421925.1 Haloglomus irregulare | reverse complement strand
GCCCTCGGGCGAGTTTCTTCGCGAGCAGTTCGTCAAGGGGAAGCTGGAGTCGCGGCTCAACCGGAATGGCTGGTGGGACGACGTGCCCTGACTCGTCGACCGGGAGGGCGTCGTCGCCGGCGTCGGGGTGCGTCGCGGCCTTTGGCACGTCCGGGTGGTCCGGGTCATCGAGAACGTGCAAGCCGGTCGCCACGGGGTCGTCGGCGTTGCGACCGACGGCACTGACGTACTGCGCCTCAAGAGAGTCGGGATCGAGTCCTGCGGTTCGGTAGACAGGTTTGCCCATGGCGATGTCGGTGGTCGCGAGGTCGACCACCCGGGCCACACCACGGTCTGTCTCGGCGTCGAGCCGACGCGCGTATCGCCGAGCGGCGGCAGTCGCAAGGCGAGTCCCGACGGTGGCCGAACGGGCGACGTTCGCGACCGACTGGTCGTTGACGAGAACGCACAGTCGGAGGACGATCTTGCGCCCCGCACGAAGCGTGCCGTTGCCGAAGCGATGGACGTCTCACTCCTCTCGAAAGGTGGCCGCTACGAGGTGCAGTCCGCGTCTGGCAACAGGTACGAAGTCGACGTCGTTGACGAATCGTGTACCTGTTCCGACTGGCAGCAGCGCTCACCCGAAGGCGGCTGCAAGCATCTGCGTCGCGTCGATCACGAGATCAAACGGGGCCGCGTTCCCTGTCCAGACGGCCGCCTTCCCTCCCCGTAGGGTAACGATTGAGCTACTTCACGGGACGGACTGTGTCGCCATCCCGACGGACCCGGTCGAACGTTGAGAGATACGCGATCCGGTCCCGAACCTCTTCATCATCCAGTTCCAGTTCCGCGGCCAGTTCGTCGACGGCCATCGGCTCGTCGAGTGCCTGGAGGACTTCCAGCTCCCGGTAGTACCTGTTCGTCAGCTCCTGAACGCGGCCCTCGATCGGTGTGGTTACTCCGTACCGCTCCTCGAGTTCGGCCAGCGCCTCGTTCGCGAACGTGGCAAACTGATCGTCTCCCAGGCGTTCGATCTGAGCTTCGAGTTCATCGCGGACGACGTCGTAATTGAGGCCGGCCTGCACGAGCATATTCATGTCCTCGATGTCGTCATCACGGCCGGCGATCGCCTTGAACAGGAAGATATCCTCGTTGCTGACCAGCCGGACCGTCAGTCGATCCGTGTCGAGGAACGGCTCGCTGCGCTCTTGCATTCCGTCGGTGAGCACGAGCTTGTTCGCGACCTGCTGGTTGAAGATGTCGAGGCGGCACCCATCGGCGTTCTCGACGCAGCTCGTCGCCCCCAGCGCCCGGTAATCTGGATCCAGCGATTGAACCTCCGCATACCCGAGGTCCATCAGAACCGCCCACAGCTGACCGTATGCGTCGCCATCCGGGACGACCAGGTCGATGTCTTTCGTCGCCCCCTTGAGGTCGCGCAGCGACATCGCGCCACCACCAATCAGGTAGACTGTGAGCGGGGCTGAGAGGCCATCCCCGATGCGCTGGAATTCGTTCTCGATGTACTCGCGTCCGAATGTTGGTCTCATGATGGTAGTGGCACCTCGTAGTCAGCCGCCAGCTTCTGGAACTCATCCCACTCCGGGAGTCGGGCATCGTCGACCTCCCCGTGCGTCTCGAGGTAGCGGAGCACGGCGTCGATTTCGTCTTCGAGGCCATACTTCGCCGCCTGCTCTTGGAGGTCCGCCTCGTCGACGTCGACGTGGCTGAGCAGGAGGAGACAGTACGAGCGGTGACGCCTGCCGTCGTCGATTAACAGTGTGTGGCAGCAGAGCTCCGCCGGCGAGACCGCGTCGAGGTCCTCGGAGTAGCGGTAGTAACGGTGGCCGGTGAGCAGGAACTGGAGGTCGAAGGCCGCGAATCGAGCGAGTCCTGTCTCGTGGAATCCCTCGACGTCAATCTCCGTTTCGGCTTGGGCCAGAAATTCGTCGTAGTCCTCCCAGAGAATCGTGCCCTTCGGGGCAACGGCTTCGAGACGTTGTCGATGGAGATGGTGTGCGAGTTCCCGGGCGAACTTATGCAGGCGGTCGAAGTCAGCGTTGAACTCATAGCGGCCGTCGGCCGTCCCGACGAGACCACGGTCACGAAACCGCTTGAGGACGCGGTTGACCGTGTTGCGATAGTTGTCGCTCCGGTCGGCGATCTCGGAGACGGTTCGCGGCTGGTCGAGGTAGTACAGCACCTCGAGTGCCTTCCCGGTCAGCAGCTCGGGGAACTCGATGTGGGAGTGCTGACGAACGAGGTCCCGATAGAGTTCGACGGCGCGAGCATCCGACGGGACGACTCGTTTTCGTCGCCCGTCGCGTTCCGTGTAGACGAGTCCCTTCTCGACGAGGTCACCGACGGCACGAGAGAGGTAACTCTCGCTGTGGTCGAGCTTCGTCGCGAGTTCGGAGATTGTGTCGCCGCGGTCTACCGTGGCGAGGACCTCAAGTTCGATTCGCCGGAGCACGGTGTAACATAGTACGAAACTACTATATAAAAAGTTTCGAGTAGTGTTACAGACAGCAGGCGCGCGAACCGTTCCCATCGGCTTAACCAACAAAACTATGGATTCGCAGCCGTTGTTGGTTAACACGAGAGTAGCCGATGTCCTACGAGCCACCGACGCCGCCAGCCGAACTCCCGACAGAGATCGTCGACACGCTCAACGGCTACTCGCCAGACCAGCTCCAGCATGTCGCACGCTATGCCGAGGAGCTGGCAGAGCACAAAGCTCGCGAAGCGCGTCTCGAAGAGGAGTCGGAGGACGACGAGATCGACGAGCGGCCGGACGACCTTCCGGAGGACGTCCCGTCGAAGGCCACGATCACGATCAAGGAGATCAACGACAACCGCTACTACTACTGGCAGTGGCGAGATGGTGAAAAGATCCGTTCTCAGTACAAAGGGCCGGTCAACCCGGACGAGTAGCTGCGGACATTCATCAGTGATGACGGTTGCTAATGGTCGGCGAAAGGCCGAACCATGCCCGTCGAGATCAAGTGCGACTTCTGTGGGAAGTCGATTACAAAGCCTCCATCAGAGGTGGAAGGTGCAGAACACCACTTCTGTGATCGGGAGTGCTATGGGAACTGGCGCAGCGAAAGGGAAGACAGCAGACTCGTTCTCGAATGTGACTACTGCGGGACTGAATACAAACGATATGAATCATCACTCAAAGAGGGTCAAACAAACACCTTCTGTAGCAAGGAGTGTAGAGGCCGATGGCAAATAGAGAATCGGCCTCAGACCGATTGTGCGTACTGCGGGGAGAGCATCAAACGGATCCAGTCCGATATCGAATCAGCGGACCGGCATTTCTGTAGTCGAGAATGCAAGTGGGAGTGGCAGCAGGAGACAGCTACCTACAACTGGGAATCGACGCCGAACTATGGACCGTTGTGGAAAGAACGGCGTGAGCAAGTCTTAGAGCGAGATAGTCGAACCTGCCAGGGGTGTGGCCGTAGTGAAGACGAGCTTGGATATACACCGCGAGTGCATCATATCCACCCGTTCTCTGAGTTCGACGAGGACGAGATCGAAGCAGCTCACGACCCATCGAACCTCGTCTCGCTCTGTGAGCCTTGCCATACACGGTGGGAGGGTATCCCACTCCGTCCGAAGCTAATCTGATACACACCCCGTATGCGAAATGACTCCACCAGTGGCGTCAAGAACACCCCCCGTGTGCGAAGTGAATTCGCCGACGGCGTCGAGGCAACACACCCCGTGTACGATATGAAATCAGCAATGGCCCCCCGTGTGCGAAATGAATTGAGGTCCCTTTCGAAGCGGACCCCGTATGAGAGGTGACATCCTCATTTGCTATCTGCTGCGGTACTCCCCACAGAGGTAGTCTCATCAGATGAGGAGGTTTCGGAACTATACTCCGAGAGCGTCATCTGTCGGGGGTTCCGACTCTCCTCTCGGCGTTCCAAGGCCCTGTCACAGGGGCTCCCATTCCGCGGGGAGTCATCGTGTCCCGTTTTCCAAGGCACACTCTCTCCCCACGGATCGGCACGACGGGCGATGTTTGCCGCTGCATTGATATCCGCCTGATATTCAGTAACCCAGCAGTCCGGATTGGTACACTTGAACTCGGCTTGTGAGGAGCGAGATCCGATATGACCACACTCATGGCACGTCTTGGACGTGTACGCAGGTGGTACGAACTCGACAGGGACGCTCGCTTCAAGCGCCTTGTCTTCAAGACGGCTGATTAGCTGAGCAAAGGCCCACGAGTGTAATCGCCGATTCATATGAGCACTGTAGTCCAACCGTTCCTGGATATACGATAGATCTTCGAGGACGATGACGGGACTCTCGAACTGACAGGCATATTCGACAGCCTGGGTGGTCGCTTTTTCCACGATATCAGTCAGGGCGTTCTGGAAATGTTCGAAGCGCCACTGGATACGCCAGTCTGCAGAATCTCGCTCCTGTAAGCGCTTGAGAGTGGTGTACATCTCCTTTCGTATTCGTCGTGCCCGACTGCCATCAAATAAGAATGGATCCGTCGGTGCGTCATGTTGTAGGGCACAGCCCGTGAGCAACGTCGATTCACCGACGTCGAACCCGATATGCGTCGGGTCATCCGGGACCTCGGGCTCTTTAACCGAGTATTTTCCAGTAACGTGCAACGTCCATGATGCTCGATGCTGAGTGAGTCGAAATTCACCAGTTGATGCAGTTCCGTCCAAGAGATCAAATCAAAGCGGTTTCTGATCAGGGTTGATCTGCAGCGGAACCCAGAAGCCAGTCCCGTAGCCTGCCTGAGGAACGCGCCAGCAGAACTCGTGGGCCCGTGTTGAGGAGTGATCAATCTGCAGCCCACGGTGAGTGAAGCGAACAGGATGGTCTTCAGCTAACTCATCCGCATCGTAGCTGTACTCGAGTTTGGGGACGTATTGTTTGAGAGCGTCTTTTGCGTACGAAGTCAAATCGTAGCCGGTGACGAGATCGTTGATTTCTGACCGCGTACTCGCTTCACTATCGAAGGCAGCTTCGAGCGCATCTTGGTATGTCGCTACCGTTTCACGAAGTTTCCGCTCTTTGTGCGCAGTTGGATCAACAAGGGTGGTCTTGAGCGTTTTTATAACGGTAGCGGTGTCGGCCATCCGACGCCCTGCGGTATACGCGTAATCTCTTAAATACCTACGGACGACACACCGCGAGATAATTCCAAATCTGGGGCGGGGGGACACCCCGTGTGCGAAATGAAATCTTGCGTACCCTTGTCAGACATATCTAGTCATTCTACAATACGCTCGCCGGAACCACCCCCCGTGTGCGAAATGAATTCGGAGCCGGCGTCGGGAAGTCTTCGCGTTAGTTCTCTTCAAAGAAATCGTCTATCTGCGCGTTGACAACGGATTTGACGAGATCCTCGTCGTGTTCAGCATCCTTGAGGCGAACATCAGCTTGGAGAGTCTCGGCGACTACCTCCGGATCGTCGACGAAAGTGTACTCCTTATGAACACCACTCCCATAGCCGCGCCCCCGCTTCTCCGACGTAACGAAATTGTACGTCTCAGCTTCGTTCATATATCGCAGATAGGAGTCGCGCGATTTTTCATCGGCATCCAGGAGGTCGGTGAGGTACTGGTACACTCGATAGGCAACCGTACTGGGGACAGCGTTCAGATTGCGTTGTGAATAAACAGGGACGATCGCAGTTGCGTAGAGCGAGAGCTTCTTTTGCGTCGAGAGGCCCTGCATCTGGGTCAGCGTCCGGTCCCGTTCGGCTTCCTTCTGGGCGTCGCGAACGTGCTCTTCACGAACCGTATCTTCTCCACCTCGGTCGGCGATTTCACCCGCCTTCCGGAACAGATCGATTGCCTTCCGCGCATCGCCGTGATCCTGAGCAGCGAATGCAGCACTGAGCGGAATGATTCCATCCTCGAGGACGTCGTCCTGGTAGGCGTCGCGACGACGTTCGAGAATCGATTGCAGTTGATTCGCGTCGTAGTCTGGGAAGACGACGTCCTGCGGGTTGAAGGAACTCTCCGCCCGCCCGTCGAGGTCCTCCATGAATCGGGGATCGTTCGTAAGCGCGGCGACGGACACATGACCCTCGATGCGCCCGAGCTGGGACGCTCGCGACAGCTGGTAAAGCAGTTTCGAATACGCCGGCTCGTCGTTCGGGTCGCGTTGTCGGCCCACCAGAAGGTCGACCTCGTCGAGGATGATGATGACCGAGTCGAATTTGTTGCTCAGAATCTCGTAGAACCGATCGAGCTTCTGGTCGGTCGAGATCCCGCTCTCGGAGACACCGACGTCGACGCCGGCTTCTTCGGCCGCGTTCTTCACGAGGCGATAGACAGCCCGGTCGTGCGATTTGATCGTCTGGCAGTTGATTTTGATGACGCCGAATCGATCTCCTTGCGAGTTCGCGAGTTCGAGAACCTGCTGGCAGACCGCATTGATGATGAGTGACTTCCCAGTCCCCGACGGCCCGTAGAGGAGCATATTGGGCGGACGATTCCCCTGCAGTGCCGGTCGTAGGTAGGTGATGATGTCGTCCAGCTGTTCATCACGACCGACAATTCGATCCTCGTCGATGACGGCATCCGGGTCGAGGAGCCCCTTGTCTCGAAAGACAGAATTTTGGACTCCCTCCTGAAGACGGCCTTTGATAGATTGTGAGAGGGATTGTTGATCGTCGCCGTCAGCCATGTTTGCGCAGTTAGGTCGAAACTATAAATAAATATGGGTACCGTGTGCGAGGTTAAATCAGTCGAATTCAGTCGATAGAAGAGCTTAGGAGTCGGGTAGTCGGGTGGACTCCATGACCGCGGGCGAAATCAATTGGTCGTGATAGCCCCCCGTGTGCGATATGAAATCCCGAAGGCTCGTCAAACAGCCGTCAACGACGAGGCGGGTCAGAAGAACTCAGCAGAGACACCTCCCCGTGTGCAAGATAAAACATCAGACGTGGTCTCGATCCCGATAGTACCGAGCATATCTCTCGACAATCTCGCGTGGGACGAGACCTCGTCGGTAGGTCACCCCCACACCCCGTGTGCGATATGAATTTGACGAGAGGGAGGGCAGGACCGAATGAGTCGAGAACCATGGGATTCGGCCAGAGAACCAACGAGAGGCCGTAGAATGGACGATAACACCCAGCCCACGAGGGAGGCAAACCACGAACGAGTTCGGTCGTATCACGAAACGTATCGTTTCGTTTCGACCGACTCTAGTTCTGTTGCGGCTACGGTTGACAGAGAGACTATATAAAAGTTTCCTTGAAATATAGTCGACTCCGATATTGTTACCTCTGCGTCCTCTCCTCCGTGATATCGTGGATTTCGGGTGTCTCGCGTTCTATCTTCCCAACCGCCCCCTCCCGTCGTCTTCCTGATTTCATATCGCACACGGGGTGTGGGGGTTCGACTTCGTGTTGGTTGTGGTTAACCAACAGTCCCTTCCGGACGACTCTTGTGTTGGTTAATTGTCCTCCGTGTTCACGAACGTCGTCAACTCCGGCACCCGCGTCTCCGTGAGCTCTCGACGAATCTCCGCCCGATCCCACCCAAGCGGTGACAGCACACTTTCGACAGCTCTGACGAGCTGCGTCTTGTAGTACGACGCGTCGTACGACTCGATCTCCTCGTGAGCCAACGCGACTCGGTCTCGCGAACTCTTCTCGTCGTCGACGACCACGTACTCGATGTCCTGTCCCGGGTGGACGGTGAGGTCCTGATCCCGAGCCCGCTTCAGCGCCGCCACGTTCTGAGTGGATTGCGAGTACCCTTCCAGCGGCTTGGAGACACGATTCCGTTCGACGAGCTGCTCGTCCGGCACCGTCCCAGCGTGGAGGCGACTGATCGCGTCCTGAAGACAGTCAAGTACGGCATCCGGAGATCGAGTCGCGTTGAGCCGTTCGAGACATTCTCGCTGGACGTCCTCGATGAATGGTGGGGTCAAGCGCTGCCGAGCTTCGATCCCGCGTATCTTGAACTCGTCGTCGCCGGCGACCTTCCCGAAGTACTTCGTCAACGCGCCAGCGTCGCTCTCGCGCTGCGGCACGAACGCCACCCAGTCGTAGTGGGCTTCGTGTTCGAGCCGGATCTCGACCTCTTCGGTGCTTGCCGTCGCGAGTGCTTTGAGATCCTCGCGGTCCTCGTCGTCGACGTCAGGGTCCGGCGTCACCCAGATGGAGTCGACGATACCGTGAACTACCCGCCAGCCGCCGGCTTCCAGTCGCTGTTTCGCCGTCAGCAGGATCTCGCGAGCGAACGCGTTGATTGCCTCGTGGCACTCGATGCGCCCGAACTTCGCGTTGCTGAACCCTTGATAGCCGAAGCAGGCAACGAGAATCCACTTCAGCGCTCCCGACCTCCCTTCGAGTTCCGCGAGTCTCTCGTCGTCGGGATCGTCTCGATCCTTCTCGCGACGGATGGCCGCCTTGATCTCGTCGCGAGCGTCGATGATCGGCTGGAGGACGTCGACGAGGTAGCCTCGCTCGTCGCAGATCGAGTACCTGAGGCCGGGAACGTCGTCCCGGTCGCTGTGGCAGCTACACCGGATGACGTCCGGCGAGACGTTCCGGGTACAGATGATGTTCGGGTACAACGAGGAGAAGTCGAGTTCGTGGACGTTCTCGTGAAGACCGACTTCGGGCGCGAAGATGAACCCGCCGCGGTCGGCGTCGTGGAGCGTCCACATCGGCTTGTAGAACTCGTGGCACCAGGAGTTCCACGGGACGAGGACGCCGCGGTTATGAGCTTCGCAGATTTGGATCGCGGTGAGTACGTTCCCGATCGACGCCCACGCGAGTTCCTAGACGGGCTTGTTCGAGCGCGACACGAGGTCGAGGACGCCGTCGAGGTTCGTCTCCCCGTAGAAGAACGCGTTCGACTCGTCGATGATCGCCCGGCCGTGCACGTTGTACCGCGCCGGCGAGTGACCGACGCGACCGTAGCCTGAGTACGTCGACCGGCTCGCAAGCTGCTGGTAGTCGACGTCCGGCCACCGACTCAGCGAGAAGTCGTCGACGTCGGCGTCCGTCGCCATCTCGTGTAGCGTTGGGACGATTTCGCTAGTCGAGCAGACTATGACGTCCGGATCGTGTGCGTCGGGCGCCTCTTGGACGGCGGTCAGGATATCCGTCGGCGAGCCGGTGACGGCGTCGCCGGCGACGGACAGCTCCCCATAGACGTCGTTGCTCGTTTCGGTCACCGGGACGCTGAGCCGAAGCGTCGACAGTTCGCTCGCGGGTGTCGGATCGGCACCGATCTCTAGACAGTACCGGAACTCTCGCGAGAAGTCGACGTTGAAACAGGCGAGATCCCCGACCGGATAGGCCGACAGCTGACGCGCTTGCCGGGCTCCTTGGACTCGTGGTACTCGCACCAGCGTTCGCGTGGGCAGCTGGACAGACCGGGTACGCGGAGCCGATGGAGAACGCCGCTGCACTCGCCGGTGCAGCCTCTGAGGCTGTGCCGACTAGTGTAAGTCTCTTTTCGAGCTATCTTCATTAGGCGAGAGAATCCCGCTCTTCAGGGCGGGCGTGAATCGCCGCA
>NZ_QMDX01000037.1:10040-10264 GCF_007421925.1 Haloglomus irregulare | reverse complement strand
GATTCACTATATACGCCAACACACTAAGAGCAGAAAGTTCTAACGGTTACTATAGATGCCTCGATAGTGTCTCCACCATCATGAGTGATCGTGAGTTCATCGCCATCATCACTGCTAGCATCCTCCTCGTAATCGAAGGTGAAGCTCGCTTGCGGGCTCGTGTCCGAGACCTGATCGCCCAGGCCGAGCACGAACGTCCCGATGACGGCCGCCAGAATCACCGT
>NZ_QMDX01000037.1:0-9942 GCF_007421925.1 Haloglomus irregulare | reverse complement strand
GACCTGATCGCCCAGGCCGAGCACGAACGTCCCGATGACGGCCGCCAGAATCACCGTTATGGCGACCATGAGTATCACTCCGATGACAGGCGATACCGCCTCGTCGTCACCGAGTATGTTGGTAAGCTGCATTGTTCCTTAGGCATTAGGCCCCTCGAATTTGCCGAGAGTCGAGGTACTGTCACCGCCCGAGGCTTCAAAGACGACACGAACCGTGTCCGAATTCGATATTCGGACAGTTACCTGGCTGCCAGCCGAGAGCTCATCACTGCCGCTGTATTGTGGGTCTGCGCTACTATCAGCAGCAACTTCAACCTTATCAGAAGCAGTATTTGACGAACCGGTAATAAACAGATTCTGTGCTTCAATAGAGTCTCCCCCATCATGGGTGATGGTAAGCAGGCCGTCACCGGCAGTATTTCCACTACCGAAGCTATCAGCACCGTCAGACTGGTCGTAATCGAAGGTGAAGCTCGCGGTGGGGCTCGTGTCCTGCACCTGATCGCCCAGGCCGAGCACGAACGTCCCGATGACGGCCGCCAGAATCACCGTTATGGCGACCATGAGTATCACTCCGATGACAGGCGATACCGCCTCGTCGTCGCCGAGTAGCTTGTTGAGTTGCATTGTGTGTGACGCGCCCAGTCACACGCGGAGGCGAGGCCGCCAGACCGAGAGGGGTGAGCCCGAGTCGGCTCGGCGGCCGCGACTCCTCATGCCCGGGTCGCGTGACTCTACATCTCTAATCCACACTTAAAGAGTAGAGGATTATCTGTTCGGAGGTGCGGCGTTTAATGAGGAGTTATCCGGGGAATAGAGGCGTTCGCGCTGCCGACAGAGCCCCCCTGAATGGCTATTCAAAGCCGGGCGTCCGGGAGGCTACCGCCCGCTTGCAACAGTTCAGGATCAGTTCCCTCACAAGCCCGCGACTGACAGACCAGCAGCATCGCAGAACGACCGCGTTAACGAGATGTTAACCGATTAGCCGCCGCCCCCGGCTCAGCACG
The DNA here is from genome assembly GCF_007421925.1 of Haloglomus irregulare. Lineage (GTDB taxonomy): Archaea > Halobacteriota > Halobacteria > Halobacteriales > Haloarculaceae > Haloglomus > Haloglomus irregulare. The sequence continues at coordinate 8,935 of NZ_QMDX01000037.1, read as the reverse complement.
TATCATGAACGCTGTGGCCACTGAAATCTTCGCACATAACGGCACTGACCACTGGGGGAGCTGGCGCGCGGCCCGGATATAGCCGGTCCTGCCGCTCAGCAGTGGCCGGACGAAGACAGCGAGGTCCCGGGCAGAGGCCTCACTGTCAACATACCTCCCCAAGGGCGCCTCGGGCTCACCGCGCCCCGGCAGGCAACTATCCTATGAGCCTCTCTGTGTAAAAAATCAGGGAGCCGTTTCCCTCCGCGATTGTTGCTCTCCTCGAAATCTCCGCCGAAAACACCGACAACAGCCGTGGACCACTCGTCGAGGGGAGGCTCACTTGCGACAACGGCGCCCGGCGTCCATGAACGACGACCAGCAACACGGCCCCGTAGCTCTGCGTCTACGAGAACGGCAGGCTCGCCAGCGAACACGTCGGCACCCCGGAGTGCCCCTCACCGCCGCTACTGCACGGCCGACTCGTCGGGTCTTATGACAGAACCATCGCCACAGGCCCGCCCGAACTATGTCAACTCTCTGCCCCCGAACCCCCGAATCGCACGACGGCAACGGGACGCGAAACCGCCGCCAGCACCGCCGTGCCACCAGATCGGACGACAGAACCCGTTATCTCGGAGTCTGCGGGGACCACCTCGCCGGCGCCGTGAACCGAGCTCGCTCGGGGACGGCAGGATGTCGCCCGGGTCGCATCCTGGAACGAATTCGCCAACGGCGACCTTGTAGGTACCTTGGTCAAGCGTTCCACGCCTGTTGTCGGTGTCTTCGGCGGAGACCTCAAAGGATGATTGTGGGTTGCCTTGGCGTCCTGGTCTCAAGTATTGATAACGTATTGTTTTGTACTTTCGTCACTGAATGTTAGCATAATTGTCACCTGTTGGTTCTGCATATTGGCCGTATCACTGTTGCCACGACCAGGGCGGAACTGACCGAGATTGAATTCTTCTGAACTGCCACCCGCAATCGTCACGGACATATTGAGGGGTTCCGAATTACCATCGATGTTGATTCGGCTATCGAGGGGAGTACTGGGAGTACCATCAGTGCTCTCAAATTCAACATCGTTTTCATCCTCAACGAACGTTGCACTAGCATCGGTGCTGATAACAGCAATCTTGGTAATCGTCGCATTGGAGACCCCTGTATTGTCAATCGTAAACTCAATATTCGCCGGTGGGGCGGTTGCAGACCCTCCTGAGAGTGATGTCTGGCTTGCCGATTCGGGTGGAGAGGTCCCATCAGTCGAGAGGTCATACTCATTAGCTGCCGGGGGCTCCGTGTTGCCGGTGCCGATGGTGTAACACTGAATCTTATACCCGCCAGGAATCGCGATCTCTGCCTGATTGCTACTCGTACTAATGCTTCCTCCGTCGGAGTCAAATGCTGAATAATCCGTAGTGAGATCCTCTCGCCAGTCGGATGTAGTCAACTGCGTGGGAACAGAAATGTTCTCGCCCTCGAATTCGTTTTCATCCGCTTGGCCAATAATATTGCTGCCAGTCAGTTCAATATTAACGGTTCCGACTGTCGAGCGCGTCGGGATCGATCCGGTGAGCCTGTAGAATCGGATGGTCTCCGTATCCGTGTTAATGATTGTTCGTGTCTCAAGAAATGCATTGTTTGAGCCTCCTGATATGAACACCTGGCCGTTCTCGAAGGTGACTGGCTGAGCGTCGAAATTTGAGTACGATGGTGCGTATTGGACTCCGAACGTTGTACTCCCCCCACAGAGGTCCGAGACATCTGGGTCCGTGCTCAATGTGGCAAACGGAGTTCCAGTAAGTGTTTTCTTGAGTTGTCCCTGTGGCGGGGGGGGATTGACTCCTAACGTGCGAGCGGGATACCGTGCACCTAGTGTAACCGATGACGAACGCATTGCATTGGCTCCGGCGATAGAAATGGTATCTCCCTGCAGCTGCACAAAGTCGTCTTTTAATTCGCCGTAGTGGTTAAATTCGACTTGCTTGTTCTGTTGTGGGATAAGCGCTGCTTGATTGACACTGATTCCGATGATGATGAACGCAAAAATGAAGAGTGTCCCAATTTGGATTGCTTGTCCGCGCTCATAACCGAATTCCATTGTCGCTAGTTCGAGCCGTACATGTATAATGGTTAGAGCTATAGAAGTGACCTATCGGATGCTGGTACTCCCATCTTGGCTGGACCCAACCGCCGACGCTCGTCGGCGTCGGTTCTGGGCCCTTGCCGGAGGGACGTTTCTGCTCCACGCCGTGCTTGACCCGCTGATCACCTACCTAGTTGTGCGCGTATATGAGGTCGGACGCGAAGCGAATCCACTGTTTATTGAGCCGCTAAATGCAGGTCTCGGGGTGTTCGTCGTGTCGCAAATGCCGCTGATTCTCAATTTTGGACTGATTCTCGTTGGCTATTCGTGGTTACTGCACATCGGATCCCCAGCTGAAGTAGACTGGCTCTACCGCTTTTCGACGGTCATGTGGGTCATCACGATTCTCTGGGGAATCGCACTGGTGGGCAACAATCTGCTGGTACTCATAACGGGTCTGATCTGAACCGACGCAGAGAGGTGTGCCACTCAGAATAGGCGGGACAGTCTGCCCTTACCAGGCTGAATGACCACCAGAATTAGACTTAGGGCTATGATATTGTCCTATCTCATTCTCAAGCGACTACTTATCGGCATCTATCAGGTTTCCCCTCCGGATATGATGGTGAACACTCTGGCGTCTCGGTAGGCTCTGGCGTCTCGGTAGGCTCTGGCGTCTCGGTGGGGGCGGGAGCCGATGTTGACATCGCGGTAGAAGTAGGTGTGGATGTTCTCTCCCGGCAGACAACGACGTTCTGCGTGACTAGAAGGACCGTCGTTGGCTGGCTGACCGGGCCGAGTCGGGCTTGCTCGCCAGTCTCGAATCTGTTATCCCCGTCAGTGGTGTCAAGCGTCAGCGGAAATTCCGTACTCGTTGAATCATTCCGGAGCCGCACTGTCAAATCGCTCACCTGTAAGTTCTCCTCGCCACCGGCATGTGTGAGTCGGATCTCTCCGTCAACAAGCCCGATCTCGCATGAGACGGCTACATTGTCCGTATCTGTCTGGGCAAAGAAACTGCCCGCTCCGATTACACTGAATCCAGTAATCAAGAGAATCATAACGCCGACAAGAATCAGGCCACCGAGAGTCTCGGACTGCCCCCGTTCAGTGAAAAATAGCCACGAGGGGGGAAACTCATGATTTTAAATATCTGTCTCTACGGTAATAGGTCATACGGCAAGGGTAGTCAAACACGGCCACCCCGCCCCTGTCTGGCAATCTACTTGATTTTGCTCAGGAGCAGCTCGCCCGGCGCTCACAGATCGGGGGCCCGCACCCAGCCTATGATGAGGCCGCCCTCACCGCCGCCGTGAACCGAGGTCGTCCGGCGACGCGGCCGCCGGCTCGTTCGGCGACGGGAGCTGTCCGATGTGCGGACCCGACTACGGAGAGAAGGGCTACCTCCAGCACTTCGCGAGCTGCGACGGTGCCGGGGTCGACGAGGGCTCGACGACCGCGACAGAGCCGTCGCCGACGGAGGCCGCCCGGCACGAGACCGACCGGCCGAACCTGGGACTAGTTCGGTCGCCGTAACGGGAGCGAGGATTAATGCTGTACTCACAGTTGTGACACTCGTCTGGCGCGCCCTGCTGTGTAACCCTGTTCCGGGGCCTCCAGACCTCCCGGCATCCGTCCCCTTTCAGGTGCGTTAGAAGAGGAGCGCCATGCTCGCCGCCCACAGGCTCATCGGCGCGACCGCGACCAGCATCGAGGCGCCGGCGATGGCGAGGCCTGCCGTCGCCGCGATACTCAGCTGGGGGCCCCCGCGATGCTTCGCGCAGTATACTGTACAGGCAAGTGTGTAAGTGAGTGTATGCGGCGCCGGAAGTGACCTGAGTCAATCCGCCGTGTCCTGCCCAGCGAGGGGCTCTATGGCTGGGCTCTCAATTCGCCGCAGGCTGCTCGGTGGGCTGCTGCTCCAGCCGGAGGTCCTCGGCCTGTTCGCGACCAACCCTGTCGTGACTATGCGCGTCGTATATATGACGGCTGAATAAATGAATCCCCCCCGGCCGTCCGTATTCTTGCCGAGACTCGGCAAGCACGCACGTATTACCTACTGTATGCGCGTCATTATAATAATCCGCGACTCGCCGGCATCAGCCCGCTGTCGGCACTCTCCGGCCCAGGCTCGTGGACACGAATATTATCACTGCTATCAGCAGGTACATCGTCACGAAACTCCATGCAAGCATCTTCAGCTGTCCGCTGACGATGAACGAGTGGAGCGCCAGCAGGCCGCGCCGAGGATGCGCCAGCGGCGCTGATTACGCTGCTCCGGAAGTACCGTCTATCGGCGTCGCTCTATACGGACGGTGGTGAAACAACATACGAACGGGCACGGACAGCAGTTGCAGAGCGCGGACTCTGAATGGCGCCCCGATCCGGTGGGAATGGTCTCTCTACCGAGGATGGTGGTGGTGGATACCTGGCCTGGGCCTTTGTTTAGACGCTATTTTGATTCAGCGAGAGAAATCCGGCCCTCAGGCCGGGAGTCAATCGCGGAAACTCCGTGTCACAGACCACCGGAGTCTCCACGACAGGACTCCACACGCTTACTATCGACCGTGCCGACTATTGACACACGGGTCCCGCTGACTCCCGCCGTCGGTACGTGGCGAGAGTCGGGCCGCATTCCACCCATGTCTGCGGGGCGCGGGAAGCCCGGGTGATAGAGTGCCTCCGAGAAGGTGTGCCCCGCGTCGGGAGATGTGCCGCGAGGCACGACCGCCACGGAGAGAGCCCTGTTGAGAACTCGCAGGGCGATGACTCGGTGGCGGATGGGAGCCTCCGTGACAGGGCCACAAGCCGCTCCCGAGCGAGGTCTGACCCCGCCCCGCCGAGCTCGGGAGAGCCAGTCCTGAAGCCGACCGGCAACAGGCCGGGTCCCCTCTGTGGAGGGAAGCCGGGTCGGTCACGGCGCGGAGGATGTCACCTCATCGCCCTGACAATCACGTATGCGGCCCCCGTCAACCCCGCCCAGAGTGCTGCGCCGGTGAGTCCAATAGCCAGGAGCAGGTCCTCACCGAGTATCCCACCGACAATCCAGATCAGGACACCAGCGCCGGCGAATTGCTGGACTCGCAGCCCTTTAATCAGTAATGACCGACCTGTAACCGTGACCCACACGCTATGGACCCCGAACATGAGCGCCAAGAGATAACAAAGCCCACCAGCGAGCCCTGGAAGCGAAATGAGACTTTCAAACAGCGTGGGGGCCGGCTGGGAGGTTGACGTCGATGCCGTGGACGGCTCTGTGGTTTCTGGAGTCGCCGTCGCGGGCGGCGTCGTCGGCGTTGGCGTCTGTACCGTCGGCGTCGGGGTGCCCGGCTGGATTCGCGCCGTTACGGGGGCGCTGTCGATTCCAATGCTGTCCTCGACGGTTAGCGTGGCGGCGACAGACCGATTCGGCATGTCGAAGCGGGCCACCGCACGGTCAGTGGCGGGTCGGCGGTCACCGTCGATTTGGAACCGGTACCGCGCGACGCCCCCCTGCGCGCTCGTCGATCTGATTCCTGCCACCCGGACCTCGGTTCCCGGGACTGGGTTCGAAGGGTGGTCAATCGCCGCCGTCGGGCGGGCGTATTCCGGAACTGTGGGCTCTGCATGGAACGGAATGAAATCGATCCAGCCGTGGCTCGTGACGACTGCATTCCCCTCGCCCTCTGGCAGAATCGACGAGTGGTACGGCCCCTCAGGGCTCCCCCAGTAGTTTGACTCTGCGTCGACGGTCCGGGTTGGCTGGGTTAGGACGAGCGTATTAGTATTGGCCGTGACGAGCGGCTCCATGTCGACCGTCAGCCCTCGCTCCTGGCCATAGATTCCGTTATCAGCGACCCGATAGCTGACGCTTTTGCTGTTCGTTTTCGGAATCTGAATCCCTGTCGGGATGTCCCTGCTTGCGCTCCTGAGCCGGAGCGCAGCCACCTCGACGCTCTGTCTAAACGCTGTGTCGTTGTTACGTAGAACCGCCACCAACTGGTCATCAATCGGCACTCCGCTGAACTGTGGGCTGCCGTCAGGGTCCGCAACAATCCCTCCGCGTGGGTCCGTGGGGAGGTCAGGCGTGTCGGTGTAGTCGAGCGGAACTTCGGAGTCGCCTGCGTCGATGATTGCCCCCGCCGCGCCCTCGGCAACGTAAATCCCTGTTCCCGCCCTGACGTTCGGCAGTAGAACCGGCTCGGCGAAGCGGTTGGTGTTGAATACAATGTCGTTATTGCGGACCGTCGTGCCGAACACCCCTCGGAGGACAATCCCGTACGCGTTCGCAGCGACGACGTTGTTCGCCACTGAAAGGTTCGCGCGGTGGGTAATCGGACTGGAGACGACCAGCCCCGCGCCGGCGTTATTGGTGAACTGATTGCCGGTTACGGAGACTCCGTACACAACGAGATTCGACTGAAGTTGGAGGCCATGGCCACCGTTATCGGCGAGCGTATTGTCTCGAACGGCCAGCCCTCGCGTCCAGTCATCGGTCTGTATTGCTATCCCAGTCTCGGCATTCCTGCTAATCTCGTTGCCGCGGACCTGCCCGCTGCTGACGCGCCACCCCGAGACAGCGATTCCGTTGCGACCGTTGTTGATGATGGAGTTGTTACGGGCGTCAATCCGGATTTCGCGACTGTCAGTATCAATCCCGACGCCGTGGACACGGTTATTGGTGAGCGTATTCCGTCTGAGTGACACCCGTCCGGTTTGTCGGAGCCGGATACCGGTCCGTGCGTTCTGAATTCGGTTGTCGGTGGCGGTCACTGACGTTTTGCTGCCCCCCACGACTCGGATTCCGTTTTCGCCGCTTGAGAGTTCATTTCGTCGGAAGTAACTCTCACTCTGATCCGCCCGAACTGAAATCGCGCTGGCACTGACGCCGCCCATCTGTGCCTGCGCGACCCGGAGTTGCCAGATACGGTCGGTAGCGACGAATACCCCCGCGCCGCTGATACCGGTAAACCTCCCCCCCCGCACCGTGAGGTCGCGCACTTGCGTCGTCGGCTGGTCGGGATCAACTCCCGCGTCGGTCGGCGGGTCAGGCTTGACCGGTGAATCATACGGCGAGACCACGTTACCGACAACGAGCGCTGCTTCGACTCCAGTGGCGAGCCGTTGGCGTCCGTCGTCGCAGAATTGTACCTCAACAGGGTAGACCCCTTGCGTCGTCGGGTTCACCGTGTCGTCATAATCAACGATTAGTCGGCCGTCTCGCGGGAGCTTGACTGACTCCGACAGGGAGATTTCCAACTGCGAGTCTGTTGACGATACCGCCGTTACCGCCTGCTTAAACGACTGATCGATGCTGCCGTCTCGGTTTTTATCGACCCCGATTCGATTGATACTCTCGGGGTCTACCGACGCAACCGATCCGTCGGAGTCGTAAGACAACCGGATTGAGTCCAGTGATACGCCCACACTGGTCTCCAGCCGGAGAGTGTGTTTCGCAGCCTCACCGACCGAGCTCGGTGTGGCTCGCAGCGACACTCGGTCGACCGTCCCTGCACCTGGGTCCACCCGAATCGCGTGGCCATTAATCGCTCGGAACGTCGACCGTTGGACCGCGATTGACGGGGTTGTACCTGTGCCCGCGACCGCGAGGCCGGCTGTGGTGAACTCCTGCACTGTCGAGTCGACGACACGGACTCGCCCGGAGCCGCTGGCCACGGTGACTCCCGTGTTCCCGCCCTCGAGCGTCGTATGCTGGAGTTCGAGGACACTTCCAGTTGTCCCATTATATCGGAGGGTTTGCCACCGGTGCTCCGCCGTCGCGCCTTCGGAGCGGGTGATATCGACCGGGCGTCCCTTGATTCCGTTCGTCTGGAGCGAGCCGCTGATAGTGACGGTGACGTCCTCAGCAATTTCGACTCTTGTTCCAGGTTCAATTGTCAGCGCCGCCCCGGGCTTAATTTCGATATCTTGTATAATTCGATACGGACCGTCTCCCTTCGTCCAGGTAGTGTCGGCCGTGAGGTCTGATTCAACGAAAGTGACCTCGGAGTCGGTTACCGTGCCCCCGGCCGCGGGGGCGGTCGCCGACACAAACAGTATGATAGTCGCGCACGCAGTCACGATTTTCCGCAACCTCCCCCATGTGTCTGTCATCAATTATTTCACCTGGCAGAATCGTGCTATTCTGCCGGTCGTCCCCCGGTGTTAAAAAATGGTCCGAAGACCGCTTGTGAGTGTGGCTGTGTAGCGTGAAGCCGGCTGTGGCGGGGTGAGCGTATGTGCTCGGCAGCGCCGTGATGTGTTGTTTCCTATAGACGGAGAGGCGACTGCCCGCGTCGCCGCGACGGTCGCCACCGGAGCCGCCGGCACCGCGAGCGAGTGAGCCGACCGCGCAGGGGCTCCCGGGGCTGAAACCTCGCCCGCTCTCCGTCCAGCCCTCTCCCGATTGCTTAGGAGGGAGGCGGCAAGCCCGGAACCGTATTGAGTTCGCGCGCTCGCGCGCCCACCGCGCGACTATACCCGTATCTTACCGAGAGTAGGGGGGTGAGCACCGACTGCCCCACAGGATTGGCCGCGTGCGCGCCCAACGCGCGATATGGCTGTATGGTACCGAGCTCATTCATAAGGGCGAGCGCCCGCCCGCAGCCGGCCCGACAGCGCTGCTCGCGGCCGGCCTGTGCGGCCGTGCTGGCCGCCGTATGCAGCGATGCCGGCATCGCTGGCGGACTTGGCGCCCGGATTCACCACCTCAGTCATCGGCCAGCCCTCTCGTCTCTGCCTCCAGTTCGGCGGTCGGTGGGTGAAGTTCCTCCTTCGGGAGGTCGCTATTCCTGGCAAGGGCTTTCCGACCGGTGTCCGGGTCGAGGTCAGGGAAGCGGTCCCGCGCCCACGCCGGCGTCGGTGTTGAGGCGAATCCCTTGACGACCCGAT
>NZ_QMDX01000036.1 GCF_007421925.1 Haloglomus irregulare | reverse complement strand
CCTCCAACCCGATTACGAGACGAGGGAGTTCTCAGGCACTGATAGATTCCGGATGCACTGCTGCATACAGGGCGCGAGTCGGTCAGTCGGAGCAGACGAGAACACGGGTCGTAGTTCGGTCAGGAGCCTCATCTCAGATAGCATCTCTCCGAGACGGGTGACACCCAACTCTTCCCAAACTCGTATCGGGTGACGGTGAGGCTACAGAATATGTCTGATCCCGGGAGTGGAATTTCAAAACACTACGTGAAGTCGATTCAGGCCGCTGTCGTCTCGATTCCGTTTGCAGTGATGGCTGCACCCCTCTTATGAGACGATAGCGCAGCGTGGTATTTCGTCGGCGTTTCCGTCCTCTTGATCTTGTATTCGTTCTTCTCGATAATACGGGCTTGAGAGGACGACATCCCACGAGACTCGCCTCATAGACGGTGGGCTGATCCGGTAGCAAGAGCAGACCAACCGCTGCCACCGTGCTGACTACACCCTCTGTATCGGGCACGCCCATACTGTCAGGTAGCGAGATGATAGGGAGAATCGCTCGTATCTCCGGACATGAGTTGTCGTCCAACCCGGTTACGGTTTCTGGACTCCCAGTATTATTTTTATCAGTGATTGTCTTGGCTACTATGGAAACAGCTGAGATCCCTCCGACGTCAAATTTTGAATTCGGGGCTCAGCACCTCCGGAAGGAGCTTCACGACGAGTTCGCGGGGCAACGCCAGTACGGGATTTCGACCCCTTCAGCCAATTCGTTCATGTTCGTCTTCACCGACCCTAGATAGAGAAACACGGGTACAGCGACTGGTTCCTGAGTAATGAGCTGTTCATGTACTCCGGCGAAGCCCGGGTGGGCAATATGACGATGGATGGGGGAACGAGCGGATCCGAGGCCACGTGGAGAACGGTGATGATCTCCATGTCTTCGAGGGGGGCGGAGAGAGTAACGGCGCTGACGTTGTGGCCTGCGACGGGGAGCACGAGTACGTCAATCACTACTGGGAGGAGGCTCTGATGACGAGGGAAACGTGTGGGATGCGATCCGATTCAAACTTTCCCCCTGTCGGAGGTACTGAGGCAGACATCTCCGAGAATGAGCTTGACACAACGGAAAAAAGAGCTGCTCAGACTAGCCAAGGAGGCCGATCCCTCACGAGAAGAGGCTGGAAACACTACTCCAACGGAAACCAGTGGTTCTGGGAGCGGGACCACACGCAATGAGGTCGTATATGAGTTCGCTCTCCAGGTGGCAGATGTGGTTTGCCAGAGATGCGGTGAATACGCCTCATTCTATACCAAGGGTGGCGAGCCGTCGGGTGATTTTTCGTAGCTCTACACGGTGCCTAAACTCACCAGAGCAAGAGTGAGACAGGGTGAAGGAATCGATATACCGAGTTCACTCAGTTCGGAGAGTCCTCACGAACAATCTACTTTACGAGAGCGTTCCTTCATCTGCCTCCTTATTATCAATTCTCACACTTCAGCACACTGACAATAGACAACTCGCATTGAAAAATCAGAATTGTCGGAGTTCCCGGAGTTCATACTTACCATCTCCTCTTAATAATCATTTATATTCTAAGTCAGTTAGCACTCGGCAATAGGTATTTTCAGGGGGACAACGAGTTATGAGACATGACCCAATACGATGCAGTTGGAATTGTAGATTTCTTCAACGATACGGGCGGCTACGGCTTTATTCAATGTGACCAAGCCGGAGAAGATGTTTTTTTCCACATGGAGGATATTGGCGGCCCGGACCTGACTGAAGGAACAAAGGTCGCGTTCGACATCGAACAAGCCGAAGAAGGACCAAGAGCAATCAACGTTGTTCGTGACCCCAACGAAGGCGATAATCTCGACATCGAACTTGTTGCGGACCGGACGGGGGTGGATCAGAAAGTGGCAGAACAAGCGTTGGAGACGGTTGACGGCGACCTCGCAGCCGCTGTAAACCGTATCGAGTCTGACAAGATCAATGCACCCGACGAGGACAAGTCGTTCCGGGAACGCGTTGAGGAGATCCGCGAGCAGCGTGACATGGAGCCTCCGACGGACGCCTCGGACGGTGATGATTCCCCCGACGAGGACAAGTCGTTCCGGGAACGCGTTGAGGAGATCCGCGAGCAGCGTGACATGGAGCCTCCGACGGACGCCTCGGACGGTGATGATTCCCCCGACGAGGACAAGTCGTTCCGGGAACGCGTTGAGGAGATCCGCGAGCAGCGTGACATGGAGCCTTCGACGGAGGGCGCTGCTGGGACTGCCACTCCCAACGAAAATAAATCGTTCGAAGAACGCGTTGAGGAAATTCGCAGGCAACGTGAACAGGAACGTCGTGAACAACTCAACGAGCAGAGTGGGCATGAACCATCTTCAGTTCATGAGGACGATTCTGACGAGTCCGAGAGAGGAGCGTCGGTAGCCGACATCCCCGAGTCCCAGGAACCGGGCGTGGAAGCGGTCGCGAGCCCGCCACGTCGGCCCAGCCTGTCACATGAGGGTCTAACGATTGCCGAGGAGATTGGCGCCGGGGGGCAGGCGATCATCACCGAGGCGCGGCTGCCCGAGGCCAAGCAGCCGCCGGCGAGGGTCGCATTACGGGAGCCGGACACATCGGCGACGCTGACCCGCGAGGCCGTCGAGGAGTTCCTCTCACAGGCGGAGACCTGGGCGACGGTCGACGCCCGCGAACGGGAGAAGCGCCGCTGGGCCGACTCCGAGCACATCGTCGGGGTAATTGCCACGGGCGACCGGCAGCCGTGGGTGGCGATGGAGTACATGGACGGGGGCGACTTGGAGGAGCTGCTGGTCAAGCATCCCGACGGGCTGCCGGTGGGGCAGGCGCTGTGGACGGGTGCGTGTGTCTGCAAGGGCCTGGAGGTCGCACACAACCTGGGAAAGGTGCATCTGGACGTGAAGCCGAGGAACGTGCTGTTGCGTGAGACCGACGGGTGGTCGTGGCCGAAACTCGCGGATTGGGGGCTGTCCCGCACGCTGGCCGAGGAGACCGGCACGATGGAGGGGCTGTCGGTCCAGTATGCCGCGCCCGAGCAATTCGACTCTACCAAGTTCGGGGACCCGGACCAGTTGACGGACATCTACCAGGTCGGGGCCCTGGTGTACGCGCTGTTGACTGGCGAGCCGCCGGCGACGGGCGGGCAACTGGAGGTGATGAAGACCGTCATCGGAGAGGAGCCGATTGCGCCGCCGGGCGACCGGCGTGCTGAGTTGCCCCCTGAAGTTGACGCGGTGGTCGGGCTGGCGCTGGAGCGGGAGAAGACCGACCGGTACAGTTCGGTGAGCGTGTTCGGGGACGCGCTGCACGCGCTACGCACGGGTGGGCGGCTCCCGCCGGCGGTGGCCGCCCGGCTCGATGAGTAGGCCACTTGTCTTCCAACCCGTGCGCGCCGAGCGTTCACCGATGTTCAAGTATGCTTGCTTAACCTCTTCGGTGTCTACGCTTAGACAGATAATATCAGATTGGAAACAGTGCAGAATAAAATAATAAGTAGAAATATCGAAGTCTTCACCCTCAATCACCTCATGAGCCATAAAAATGCAATCAGCCGTCACAAACCTTTCAATATATTCTTGTTTTGCAAGTTCTGAGTTGCCAAACTCGATGAGCAGCGTCTCGTCCGGGAGGTTGCTCTCTAGTATGCTACCGAGAACTCGTCATGGCTGCATTGGCGAGCGTATCAGATCAGAACGCCGCCAGCCCCCCGTCAGCGAGGCTGTTTACATCACGCTGTATCCCGGGAGACGCTTGCCAGTTCGAGCGGGGTCGTCTCGTTCGTGGGAAGCCAGCCCGAACAAAAGAAGACGGGCTCAGTTGTCGTCAGCCTCTGCTCCGTCGGCGCTCGCGTCTGTGTCCGCCTTCCCGTCGTTGACGGTGTCGGCCGCGTTGGACTGGTCCGGTTCCTGCTCGACATTCGCCCCGGCTGATTCGGCCGTCGTAGTCGTGTTCCTTGTGACCCATGCCCCCCGTTTCCGGCCGCGGCGGTACCAATACGCGAGTCCGCCGACGATGCCGACGAGGAACGCAGCGACGGGAAGTCCCAGTTCGGACTGGTCCCATTTGATGCCGCGACCCTTCAGCCGGAACATATCGCCCACCGCTGCGAGGCCGACAATCAAGTTGACTGCCGAGACGATTACCGCTAAGGTTCCCAGGCTCACGTCCGATTTGAGTGCCGTCCCGAAAACGAACAACTGTGCCGAGATGGCTGAGGCGAGAATGTACTTTAGATTCGAATCTGGAGCATTGTGCCCGACCAAGTCTTCCGGGCGCCAGTCGTCCACCCGTCGCGTTGCCACAAGGACAAGACCGGTGATAATGAAGGCGGAAGTCAGCGAACCCAGCAGTCCGCCGACCCAACCGGCATAGGTCACGGCCCCATCCGGGGGGAGAATCCCCGCGCCCACGCCGAACGCGATGGCGAAGAGAAGGTGATACCATCTGATTCCCAGTCTATCGACCCGTCGTGTTGTCGCGTTTTCTGTGCTCATGAGTTCGCCCCGCGAACGCACCGATTCACGACGGACCATCCTGGCTGTCGGCCCCGTGTCGGCGCGGCGAATCGGTATTCAGTCATACACTAATCCGCTGCTGAAGCCGTCGGTTCCCTCCTCGACACCTCCCGTTTCGGAGGATTGCGTGATGTGATAGGCCTGAACGCCCTTGCTCCCGTACGAGGCTGCGACATCAGAAGTCGTACTTGTCCCCTGAAGAGTGACCTCTCCCCGACTGATGCTACGCTCCAGGGCCGCTGAGGAGGACTCCGAAGCTTGGATGTCAGCAACCGTCTGGCACTCCGCCCGGACGACGACTGTTGGATCCTCTGCCTGGCCGATCCGGACCTGCTCTACCGTTCCGGCCTCGCTGACAGTGGCCGCAAAGTACGACCCCCCGCCGACAATGATTGAGAGTTGCTCGTCGACAACGCGACTCTGTACGGATTCGGGCAGGATAGCCATCGTTTGTTCCGCAAGACTACCGAGCCGTTCGGAAATCTCGCTCTGGTCTTCGTCGAGGCAGTCTAAATTGGCGACTGGTCCGTTATTGTCGACTAACGACCCAGCACCGCCCATTGCGACTGCCTGCACCGGGACGACGAAAACCAGCACGCACAATACCACCGTCACGGCGTTTTTCAGGGCGGTGACGTGCGGTTCATCAGCCCCCCACTTGAGGTTCATACTGATATCTATCTTTCATATGCACATATAAAGAGTCTTTGACGCACAATCTGGACCGAGGATTAGGATTCGAGGAACCAGTTTCCGAGTTCGTCCCGGAGATACACGATAGAGTCGTAGCGGTCGGATCGGTCCCACGCCAGCGCGGAGCGGAGGATGCCGTCGAGTGCGACCGGCACGTCGGCGACCGTGCTGGGTGGCTTCGGGGTCCGCCCATGCTCCCCCTCGTCGGGAGCCGTTTGGAACGGCGGTCGGCCGGTGAACAGTTCGTAACACACGGCTCCGGCCCTGTAGACATCGGTGATGTCATCCGTCGTCCCTGCCACCGCATCAGTCTGCTCCGGCGCCGCGTAGGGGGAGGTACCCCCGGCGAAGGACGAGAGGATTCCGGAGGTCCCCCAGTCGCTTACTTTCGGCCAGTCCCATATACCAGCTGGCGTCTCGCGGAACAGCACGTTCCGAGGGGTCAACCCGAGGTGAGTCACGCCATGGCGATGTGCATGATGGACCGATTTAGTGATTGCCAGAGCGGTCCAGAGGGTCTGAGGCAGGTCCAGTGTGCCGGCACGTTCGGCCAGCGTTCCTCCGTCCATATATTCCATGGCGATCCACGGCAGCGGCTCCGCGGCGTAATCCAGCACCCGCACGATGTGATCGTGGTCGTCAATCTTGCTCCAGACTTCCGCCCCATCCAGTAGCTCCTCGATGCGCGGACGATGGAGGGTCTCCGTGCCTGCGGGTTCTTTTACAGCGACGCTCTGCTCGCCGTCCGCAGTCGGACGTCCCCCCAAGACCACCCGTCCGTTGCCCGCACTGTGGAGCTCTTCGCGCTCCGTGAGCGAGTTGTAATCAACGGAGACCGAGTCGACCGTCGGCGCCGCTTCGGGGAGGTGCTGGTCAATGACCGTTCTCGGAACTTCTACAGCAGCTCGGTCGGCCGTCCCGGAACCGGATGCGTCGGAACCCTGCCCCTCGGTGGTTGTGTCGGCCGCCTCCGACGTCGACAACCTAGTCCCGGCCGTTGATTCGCCGGTCCGCGTCTCGTCCCCGTCGTCGTCCGCCGACAGACGCCCCCGGAGCCACCAGAGGCCGCTACTGCCCACGACGGCACCACCGACAAGGGTAGTCAAGAGCTCTATTGAGAAGAGATCGTTCGACGATTCTCCGACCGCCAGGGCGTTACGTGGAGTCGGGGATTCGACATCATCCCCAATCCCACCTCCCTCCGTCCGCGTCGAAGCCGGAGTCGCGCTGCCCTGTGCCAACGCGAACACCGAGCCGGTGCCGCTGCCGATATACACAGTTTCGCCGGCCACCGCCGGCGACGAGAACACCGGCCCGCCAGTGCGGTGGGACCACTGCTCGGTCCCGTCAGTCGCCGCCAGAGCGTACACCGCCCCATCGACACCACCGATGTAGATGACTCCGTCGACCACCGCTGGGGACGAGAAGACCCGGTCGCCTGTCGCGAAGCGCCATAGCTCCGTCCCGTCTGCCGCCGAGAGCGCGTATACCCCGTTGTCCTCGCTGCCGATATAGACCGTTCCGTCAGCGACCGCCGGCGAGGAGGCGACTCCACTGTCGGCCGTGAATACCCACTGTTCGGTCCCGTCGGCCTCCGACAGGGCGTACACAGAGCCGTCCAGGCTCCCTGCATACACGGTGCTGCCAACCACCGCTGGTGGGGATTCGACCCACCCATCGGTACTGTGGGTCCACTGCTCGCTCCCGTCCGTGGTCGAGACGGCATGAACGGCGCCGTCCCGACTCCCTATGTAGACAGTCCCATCGGCCACCGCCGGGGAGGACCAAATCTCGCCGCCGGTCTCGTACGACCACCGCTCACTCCCGTCCGCTGTCGAGAGAGCGTAGATCGCACCGTCATGGCTCCCCAGGTAGACCCTCTCGTCCACGACGGTGGGCGAAGAGACGACGCCTCCCCCCGTCTCGAATGTCCACCGTTCCTCTCCATCCGCGGCTGAGAGTGCGTACACCGATTCATCCAGGCTTCCCACGTATACGGTTCCGTCATGGACTGCAGGTGAGGAACTGACCCCATCGCCCGTTTCGTAGCTCCACTGTTCTTTTCCATCCGCGGCCGAGAGTGCGTACACCGAGCCGTCGGCGCTTCCGATGTAGACGGTTCCGTCGACCACCGCCGGAGAGGAGCTCACGCCATCGCCGGTCTCGTAGGTCCACCGATCGGTTACTGGCGCACTCGGGGCGATGCCGGCCACATGGCCCGTGTTCATCCGATTCTGTCCGAACTGTGGCCACCGCTCATCGGACTGTGCCCTGCCACGCCGTGTGGCACCGGCACCGACCCCGCCCCCGCCGGCGAGAACCCCCATCACCCCGAGGAGCTCCCGTCGCGTCAGGACCTCGCGTGTCACACGTTATGTGTGAATTTCGCCGTATGCACAAAAACGTGGCTCACATCGCATCTGGCGAAGCGGTATCCGAGGCAGCGTGCACTGATGTTCTCCCTAAGCTTCTGCTCAATACGTGTCACCACTGGTCGTGGTAGAGCCGTTTGAGCCCATCGCGGAGGTAAACAATATCATCGTACCGCTCGCTTCGATCGGTCGCAAGCGCCCGCAGCAATACCTGATCCACATCCTGTGGGAGGTCGGCAATCTCGCTCGGTGGCGTCGGTTCGGCCTCAAGTACTGACTGCATCACCTCCGCAGGACGTCCCTCAAACGGCGGTTGGCCGGTGAGGAGTTCGTAGAAGACTACTCCAAGCTGATAGATGTCTGTGATGTCGTCGGTCGGCGTCTCCTCGTCGAACTGCTCCGGAGCGGCGTACTGAGGGGTAAGCCCCTCGACACTATTAGAGTGATCAAGCAGATAGCGCGAGAGCCCCCAGTCGGCGACTTTTGGGACATCCCAGCCATCATCACTCTCGCGGAACAGGACGTTCTCGGGTTTCAGGTCGAGATGGGCCACCCCCTTGCGGTGTGCGTGCCGGACCCCCCTCGTGATACACAAGGCCGCCCAGAGGGCCTGAGGCAGGTCCAGTGTGCCGGCGCGCTCGGCCAGCGTCCCTCCATCCATATACTCCATGGCGATCCACGGCAGCGGCTCCGCGGCGTAGTCTAGCACCCGCACGATGTGATCGTGATCGTCAATCTTGCTCCAGACTTCGGCCTCAGAAAGCATCCGCTCAACATCATCAGAGCGGATGGTCCCCGCGACGCGTGGCTCCTTCACCGCAATCGTCTGGTCACCTGCGTCCGTCGGGAGCGTCGCCCTGACCACGTCCGCATTGCCCCCGCTTCCGATAATCTCCCGATCGGTCAGATACCCGTAATCGACCGACACTGATGGAGCACCGGGGAACCGGTCAGCCGTCGGCTGTGACGCGGGCCGCGCGCGGTCAGACGTCGAGGTTGCCGTAGTGTCAGCCGACGAATCGGTAGCGGTCCTGTCGGATGCCTCGACTTCCGGAACTGGAGTGTCGCTTCCGTCTGCGTCGCCATCATCGTCCAAAATATCGGGACGCGACTGCCCCCTGTCGGTACGCCGGCGTCGGAGCAGCCACGCGCTCCCGCCACCGAGTCCCAGCACGCCCAGTACGACCGGGGCAAGTTCCCGCAGTCCCGGTCCGCCTGTTCCGACACGAGCCGGGATTTTGTCGTCGGTGAGCGCGTAGAGGCTCCCGTCGTTGCTCCCTACGTAGACAGCTCCATCGACCACCGCAGGAGACGAGGCGACGAGATCGCTCGTTTCGAACGACCATTGTGTGTTGCCGGTATCAGCATCAACGGCGTAGACGTGGCGGTCGCCACTGCCGAAGTAGACGAGACCGTCAGCCACGGCTGGTGAAGACTGCACGGCTCCGTCGGTCTCGACCATCCACCGCTCGTTCCCCGTCTCAGCTTCGACGGCGTAGAGCCGGCGACTAAACAGCCCATTCGCGACGTACACGGTGCTGTTGGCGACCGTGGGCGATGTGCCAACGAGGCCGTCCGTTCTGAAGCGCCATCGTTGCTCTCCGGTGCCGGTATCCAGCGCATAGAGGTACCCGTCGCCGCTGCCGACGTATACGGTGCTGTCGACGACTGCCGGTGAGGAGGCTATCCCATCACCTGTCTCAACCCGCCACGTAACCTCTCCTGTGGTGATGTCTATGGCATAGAGGTGTGTATCCGCGCTCCCGACATAGACGGTTCCGCCGGCGACTGCTGGTGACGAGGTAATCGGACTGCCGGTATCGACTGTCCACCCGACCTCGCCGTCTCCCGCAGCCATCGCGTACAGACGACCGTCCTCGCTCCCCACGTAGACAGTTCCGTCGGCCACGACCGGCGAACTACTCACGTTGTCATCAGTGGCTGTCGTCCAAGTGACATCACCGCCAGACGCATCGACCGCGCGGACCGCCCCGTCGTCGCTGCCAAAATAGATAGTCCCATCCCGGAATGTCGGCGACGACCGGACACGGCTGCCGGTCTCCACCGACCATTGTCGTTCCCCTGAAATGGCGTCAAGAGCGTATAACGTGCCGTCGTCGCTCCCGACATAAACGAACCCGCTTGCGACCACCGGCGTGGTGGCTACCGGACCACCAGTCTCGTGGCGCCAAGCGGCGGAAACTGAACTAGTGGGCCCGACCGCTGGACTCCGGCCGCTGTTGCGCCGGTCGAAACTGAACGTCGGCCACTCCACCGCTCCCGCTCCTGTCTGGGAGGCCACTCGTTCGGTCATGACCGTGCTACCTATGAGGAGCCCGGACTGGAGGACGCGACGGCGAGTTACCCACCTCATGCTTGGTATGGACTCATCCTGACGGCAAAAAGGTTGTATCGTTTACACAGGTTCAAGCAGAATGCCCCGGGCTTGACCCCGAGGCGATTCACACTGCAGACATCGTACGACCCATTTCCGTTCGTGTCTATCCGAATGAGACAGAGAAGTGGGTCTTCCAGACCGACGCTGCCGTGCGTTCGTCTCCAGTTATAATCTATGTGATGGTCTACATCGGGAGTGCTGATGGGACACTGTACGCGCTCGGTGAGCAGGAAGCCACCTCAACAGCGACTCTGACGACATCCGAGACTGATACAGCCACAAGCGCTGTCACTAGCGCAACAGCATCAACCGGCGGCGGGCCCGATTCCTAACTAACTCTGACTACGCTTGGGGTTCTCGGCCTCGGCGGAGCGGGTGGTGCTGGAGCGTGGCAGATGCCCAGGAACGGCGATAACGGGGATTGCGAGGAGAAGTCTAGCGATTCTCCTCCGGGTCGGAACGGTGACGAGCCGAAGGGCGCTGGCCGCGTCTCGGCCCCAGGCCAGGCGACCAACGCTTATATTGAAAGCCACTCAGAACACTCCTCGGCAACTCCCCCCGTGCCCCCTTAGGCGGGAAGATACCAACCCAGAATCCGTCCGTCCCCGAACTCTCGGTTGAATACGACGCTCTCACAAATCGGGAGCCGGTCGGCGGCGGCAACGCTGACATTACAGCGGTAGCGAGGCGAAAGCCCACCCCTTCAGGGGTGGGATGAAGCCGAC
>NZ_QMDX01000035.1 GCF_007421925.1 Haloglomus irregulare | reverse complement strand
ATCGGACGGTCGCGAGCGCGCCGTTCCCGACCGTCTCGCCGTGGTCGACCGTCTCTGAATCGTACTGCAGGCCGAACCACAGTGTCCGGTAGGCGGTCACCTCGAAGGTGGGTGACACCACGTAGAACGCCTCGTGGTGGAGGTAGTCGAGATGGTCGGTGATGATCTCCTCAAGCGTGAGGCCGGTGGCGCGGGGCTTTGGCTCGACGACCGTCGACGGTCGATCCTCGCCGGTGAGGTAGCCGTCGACAGCATCTGCCTCGAGGCCATCGGCTAACTCCGCCAGCAGCTGTTTCGCCCACTTCGAGTCGGCGTCCTCGTCACCGAACGGTGTTTCGGCCGAGATTCGGTGCTTGAGCTTGAGATTCGATGCACCCCAATGAGAGTAGTGGAGCGTGTACTGTCCGTCAGTTCGTTCGTACGCAACGAGTGCGCGGTGGCCCATTGAACAATCACCTTGCAGGACGACCCACGACTGGATCGCCCCGCACCCCTCCCGGGGGACGAACAACGCTACTCGTCGATCGGGTCGGGGGAACTGAGGTCCGCGTAGAGGACTTCGCCGTCGCGAACGACGTACCGTTTCGCCAGCACGGGAAAGCGGCACTTGGTAAATCCGGCTGTCTGGATGTCGAATTCTTCGTCCGGTTCGAGATACTCCGCGAGCGACCGGAGGAACTCGTGGATGACGATGCCACCGTCGTAGTCAGGAAGACCGTTCTCACGGGCCTCGTACACTTCGAAGCTGTCGTAGCCCCAGATGACGAGTTCGCTGTCGTCGTTCACCTCCCAGTTGAGCGTCCCGAAGCAGTGGTTCTCACAGAGCTGGCGGACGGCCTGTGGGTCTGTTACGAGCGTGCCGGTCGATGTCGTTGCGGCTTGGAGTGTTGCCATGGGTTGTTCTCGGGAGCGGTCTCGCGCCCCCGCACCCCTTCAGGGGGCGAACAACCGCTCACGCTGTGACGGCCACAGGACGTTGCGCTGCCGACGCGTCGAGCTGTCAGGATTCTCTGTTGACGTCACCGTCCCTCGTCGGATTCGGTTGGGTGAGAACATCTACCCGCTCGAGGAGCGTCGTCGCGGTGCTAATTCGCTCTCGATCAGCGGGCTCCAATTGGTCCACGTCGATACTGGTGAGGCTGCTGAGCGCCCGGTGGAGTCGATAGCCGGGGATGTCTCGTGGGTCCATGTGTGCGCCTCCGCCAATTTACGGCGCGAAAAAACACCGGCGGGCAGTCAGCGGGGCAGTCCGGGAGTGATAACGAACTGGCCTCCAGTTAACCAACAGAACGAATCGATATCAGGATTCGTTGGTTAAACTGACACCGTCTCTATTGACCGGCTTCGGGTTCGGGCCCATAGCGAGGTGTCCCGCACCGCTGACACTCCCACATGGGCTGCCCGGTCCACTCGTCATCGGGGACAGCCTCGAATTCGCGGAATCGATGCTTCGTCTCCCGACCGCACTCCCGGCACTCGAGGTGAGTTCTGTTCGGGCGCTCGCGTCGTGGCTGTTCGGTATCGGTCTTGTCAACGGATTCTTGGAGCGCAATCGCTGGCACCAGCCAGAGGTCGTCGTCTGCGTCCTCACGTAGGCTTGCAAGACGATCTTCTGAGCGAACCCCACTCCCGGTTTCCTCGTATAGGAACGTCGTGTGCTCGCCGTCGTGACAGGACTGCGTCGTCTCTGTCCACGGTGTCCGGTTGCGAGCGGACGCGAGCAGCTGAGTACCACATTCAGACGTGACTCGTGTCGCCGAGGGGAGCGAGGGCCACTGATCGACAAGCTGTGGGGCCGGTTCCTCGTCGAGATCATAGATTACCTTGCAGTCATCGACTACTGGGTCATCATCTCCCTTCGCGAGGAGGGTGGCCGCAGCAGATCCCTTCCCGACGGCGCCGTAGAACGTCGACGCCTCTACGAGCAGCTGGATGACGTGGAGGAGAGTCCGTTCGGCATTCGATGTGTCCTGGTCGTCGGCTCCTTCGAGATGGTTCGTGAGACAGAACCGGCACTTCGACTGGCTGGCGGGGATCGACGCTCCACAGGACTCACACTCGGTCGCAGCTGCTGTCGGGTCGTCTGGATAGTCCGCGTCGACGCCACCAGAGCGTTGCCGCCGGGGCTCGCCACTACTACTGGCGAGTTGGTCGTCGGGAACGTGGGTCGCTTCGCCGAGCGGTCGGAGGGCTTCGTAGTCGGCGTACTGGTCGGTCATCTTTGAAGTAGCGAGGAAATCCCGCTGTTCACGCCGAGAAGGAATCGCGTCTGCCGCCCTGTGTGTCCACTATAACCGTCGCTGGCCGTCGGTCCTACTTGTATCTGTCGTCGATGTCGAGCGCGTCTACACCTTCCAGCATCAGCCCCTTCCAAGTGTAGCCGCGCCGTTCTTTCACCGCTTTCAGTCGCTCGAACTGGTCCTCCTCGACTATGAATCGAATCTCTTTGCCCATATATATGTGTAGTTAGCATGGTTTTTATATGTATTAGGTGTGTTTGTTCGATTGTCGAATGTCGGTCATGACGACCGCCACCAAGACGCTCGAAGCCACGCTCGCGCCACCTACGGCGCACAAAGAGCGGCGGCTCCAGCGCACCGAGGCGACCTACCGCTGTGCGCTCCGTGACGCCTTCGCGTCCGGGGCCGACACGCAGACGGCGGTCAACGACATTGTGACCGGCTACGACCTGTCCTCTTACGCGAAGGACGCGCTCAAACAGTACGTCCCGCAACTCCGGCGTACCTACGACGCCGAGGAATTGGCCGAGGACCATCCCATTCGGTTCACGAACCGTGGGTGGCAGCTCGACCACTCGCCCGACCGCACTCACGAGTTCTGCTGGCGAGTGCCACAGGCCGGGCGCGGCACCTCGTTCTGGATACCGTTGCGAATCAACCCCGACCAGCGGGAGCTGTGGGACCGACTCTATGATGGCGACGTGTCCGTTGGCGAGTTCCGCCTGCGCCAACACAGCAGTTCGTGGACGTTGCACGTTACCGTCGAGTACGAAGTTGAGCAACCGGAGACGCCCGACGACCCCATGCCGGTCGGCTTCGACGTGGGTGAGTCGTCGTTGCTCGTCGGCTGTGCCGTCGAGCAGGGCGCTCCGGTGGACCCGCTGTTCGTTGACGGCGGGCGAGCGAGACACCTCCGCAAAGAGATGTACACGACGCTGAAGCGCCTGCAAGAGCGCGGATCCGCCGAGTGGCGGATTGACGAGCGGTTCACCCACTACCAGCACGCGCTCACGGATATTGTCGAGAAGGCCAGCCGGGAAGCCGTCGAGTACGCCCGGCAGTTTGAGGACCCGGTTATCGTCCTCGAAGATTTGACCTACATCCGCGAGTCGCTGGACTACGGCAAATGGATGAACCGCCGCCTCCACTCGTGGGCGTTTGCCCGCTTGCAGGGTCGTATCGAGGACAAAGCCCTCGACGCCGGAATTCCCGTCGAGTACGTCAACGCGGCCTACACGTCGCAGACGTGCCACGCTTGCGGTCACGTCGGGGAGCGCCCGGAACAGGCAGCATTCCGCTGCACAAACGACGACTGTTGGGTAACGGAGTACCAAGCGGACATTAACGCGGCGACCAACCTCGCCGGTCGCCTTGACCCGTGGGGAGAGAGCCTGCCTTGGAAACCGGCGGGCGATGACTCGCCACGGGACGGGAGTGCCTGTGACAGCACCACGGGACACCGGGAGGCGAGTCGGGAACCCCGACAGACGACCCTCTCGGCGTACAGTTCCGAAACTTCCTCGCGTAGCGAGCCTTCCCTTGTAGGAAGCCCCGCCGTTCATGGCGGGTGAGGATGTCACGCTTCGTCTTCGGATTTAAACAATAGCGCTCCCATCAATCAGCCTACAGACATACAACCGAAAATCAGCAGTGTGGGCTCTACACGGCCAGCTCGTCCAGCGCGTCGCGGTGGGTCCGCACGGTGACCACCGAGACGTTCGCAACGTCAGCGACGTCCGACTGGGTGAGCCACCGTCCGTCTTCGCGTCCGGCCTTGTACAGACAGGCTGCGGCGAATCCGGATGGCCGAACCCCCGTGGTTGCTCCGGTCGATTCGGATGCTTCCGCCAGCTGCCGAGCCCGCTGCCGGATCTGATCGGAGACGTCGAGCTCCGAGGCCAACCGCGGAACGAACGCACTCGGCGTCACGGGTTGGGCTGGCAGGCCGAGTTCCGTATTCAGCGTCGTGTATGCGTTCGTCACCCGCGATTGCTCGACGCGCGCCGACTCGGTGATATCGTCGAGCGTTCGCGGCCGCCCGTTACACCGACACGCGCCGTAGACACTCGCGGCGGCCATCGCCTCGATCGACCGGCCCTGCAGGAGGTCCTCGTTCTGAGCGCTGCGGAAGAGCTGGCAGGCCTGGTCACGGATCGTCTCGGATAGTTCGAGCGCACTACTGATCCGGCGGACTTCACTAAGCCCGTGTGCAAGGTTGCGTTCAGCTTTCGACTGAAACCTTCCACGGGTCTGCTCACGCCGCATCCGAGCGAGCCGCCGTCGCTTCTGTCCTGAGAGTTCGTTCCCGTTCGCATCGGTTCCGCGGCCGATCTCCGTCGACAACCCTCGATCGTGTCGTGCCGCCGTCAACGGAGCGCCCGTGCGCTCCCGTTCGTCTTCGTCACACGACCGCCACTCTGGCCCGTGGTCGATCCGCTGCTCGTCGATGACAAGGCCACAGTCCTCGCAGACGGTTTCGACTGTACTGGTGGTGACCCGGCCGTCGCACTCGGGGCACTGGTTCGCACTCGACTCCGTCTGGACGTCCTCGTCGAAGTCAGTTTCGTAGATGTCTCTGATTGCCATGGTTCTCACAGTGTTCAGGGACTTGCCAGTACGGCGAGCCCCTCACCTATTGAGGGGTAAATAAACGCCAATTGCTCCCAAAGCTCCATCATCCACTCTGCTGAAACACGAGAAAGAGTAACTCAGCATGCTCAACGATACTGACCCACTCTCTCAGGCAATCCACGACCAGCTTCTGGAACTTCTCCAAGAAGGAGAGCTCGATGAGGAACCCACCGAAGACGAGATCGCGGAAGCTACCAGCGAGGTCATTGAGGCTGTTGGGGATAGTATGTACCAGCAGGTCCGCGAGGATGACGAGGGATTGCGACGGCTCTATGAAACCAAGGCAGAATTCCAGCGCGGGATCGAAGATCGCTGGGGGGAACCTTTGGAACTGCTTGAACGGTTCATTATCTGGTCGCAGGAAACGGGTGATGCAATCAACTCGGAATATCGGCTTCAGGCAGCTCAGGAACAGGACTTCGTCTTTGACGCTCTGACGCGACTTCACGCACGGGCAGTACAGGTCGCGATGGAGATCCACCACCTGCTCAAAGGCGGATTTGCTGATGGAGCCTTTGCCCGATGGAGATCCCTCCACGAACTCTCAATTACCACTTCCTTCATCAAGCAAGCAGGCTCCGACACAGCCGAGCGTTTTCTGCACTACCGGTATCTCTGGGAATACTACTTCGCTCAGACGTATCAAGAACACGCAGACGACCTTGATGAGGAACAGATCGCGGATGAGACGATGGCCTCACTCGAAGAGGGGAAAGTGGAGCTGGTAGAGCGGTTTGGATCCCATTTCGACGATAACGGGTACGGAACCGGGTGGGCGGCAGACGCATACGAGGGTGGTGGCGGGCCGTCGATTAGGGGCCTCCAGGAAGCTGGCGATCTGGACCACTACCAGCCATATTACCGGTTAGCCAGCGAATCGGTCCATGGAGGGTCGAAGGGGACGCTTGACAGGCTCGGTATCATCGATATCCCCGACGTTGAACAGCCTGACCTCCTACTGGCTGGCCCGTCGAACGCAGGGTTCGCCCGTCCAGGTCAGTTAACGGCTGTCTCCTTGGCACAAATCACGTTTGCGTTCATTGAGTGGCAGTCGTCTGCGACTCATGTGGCGGAAATGAAGGGAATGGAACAACTCGTGAGCGACATCCAAGATACATTCGCAGCGGCTGCCGAAGAACTAGAGGAGGACGAACGAGACCGACTGGAGGAGTGGGCCGATCAAGATATCGTCGATATTGCTCTAAATCACGTGGGCGCGCCAGTGTTGTTCGCCGATGAATTCGTACGTGAGCAGACCGAGTTTGAGTCACAATTGGCGTTTGAGAACGCGCTTCCGGTCAACCTTGACGAGATGACGGATGTAGACGATCTCCCAGAGGCCGTGGACACAACGATTCGAACTAATTCCGATTACAGCTCCCTCGAAGAGCTGGTTGATGCTGCTTTCGAAGAATGGGTTTACCGAGAGGTCGACCTCTCTGAGTTCGATGTCGATTCGTGATTGAGGTCGTGGCTGCGCGCGCAGCGACCGCAGGGAGCGAGCACGGAGCGGAGGGTGGGGCGGTGGGGCTTGGGTCTGGTCTGGCACACAGCAAAAAAGAAGGCTGCGTCACTGGCTACTCTTCCCACCAGCGGCCGCGCTCCGGGAAGTGGATATCCGACCACCCGGTCAGCGCGATTGAGCACCGGCCTTCGTACCAGTTCTTGGCTGCTGCCCGGAACCGCACTGTCTGACCTTCTCGCACCACCGTCTGCCCGGATTTCTCCCAGCAGGTGAACTTGATTTTCCCGCTCTCATCTGCTATCAGCCCGACTTGCTGGATGGTTGAGGAGGAAGGCTCCCAGAGGGTCTCGATTGTTCCTTCAACCGTCACCTCCCCGACCGGGACGTCCGGCACATCCGCGATGGGAACGATTGCACCGGGGACCGCCTTTAGCTCCTCGAGCGTCTCCAGTACTGCCTTCGTCATGTCTTGGCCGCGCTGCACCTTCTCGGCCAACTGCTTCGCGACGACTGACCTCGACCAGCCGCCATCGACTTCCTCCTTAATCCGCATCGCTTGCTTGTTCACCGCCCCGAGGTCTTCCTGCGTTAGCTTCTCTCGGGGATCCGTGCGCTCCACCGGTTCGGGCTCGTCACGGCCACACTGCTCGACGACGACCTCCCGCGTCCGCTTCGCGCGTCCCTCCTGCTGACTGAGTTCCGCCTGGGCACTGATGTGCTCCAGCTCGGCCTCCCGGGCCTCGATGCGCTCTTCCTGTTCGAGGGTCTTCCCGAACAGGTGATCCGGACCTTCCTCGACCCGCGCGTCCGGATGGTTGGAATCGACCTTTGCCTGCACTTCCATGTCGACCGTCGCCCGGAACTCCGGGGTCTCGTCGACGACCTCGAACCCATCCTCGTCGACCTCAGCTTCATCGTGTTTCTCGAAAGCCTGTTTATCGACCGAAACTACATCCGTGGTGGCGTTGTTACTTGACATTGGTCTCACGTAGACCTGAAGGCGCTCACGCGCCCGACACCGCGATGCTCCAACATCGCGGATTTCCTCGACGACAACAACCGACAGACTTGTCTGCGCGCTCTCGCTCGCGCCTTCGCGAGCGCCCTACCGGGCGCGAGCGAGAGCGCGCCTGCATGAGGTGGCCCCAACCAGCACCGCGCGCCGACCCGCCCGGAGCGAGCGGCCAGCGGGATATGCCCGCTCGTGTCCGGCCCGATGTGCGGGTCCGTGTCCAGGGCGACTGTCGCCGAGAACGCGCGCCGCGGTGTGGCGCGCGACAGCGCAGGCGGCATAAAGCGCTGGAACGCGAAAGCCCGCAAGGGGCGCGCGACAGCGCAGGCGGCATAAAGCGCTGGAACGCGAAAGCCCGCAAGGGGCGCGCGACAGCGCAGGCGGCATAAAGCGCTGGAACGCGAAAGCCCGCAAGGGGCGCAACCGACGGGGATACCCGCTGGCGCCGAGGGCACATCCATTTTAGCCCGGAACGGGCGCGGGCGGTGCGGAGAGCGCCCGCACGCCCGGAATGGTCGGTCGCGAGCGACGCGGAGGGCGGAACGCGGCGAGCGGGGCGGGCCGTAGAGAACCACTGGTCAACCGGGACCGACGGTTAGTGACACAGCCGACATCCTGGCGGACTTAGAAAGGGCGAGGCCGTCTCGGTCGTCCCCCGACCCCGCTAGCACCACAGGAACGAGAAGCGCAGCGTGGGGCGCGGGATGCCGAGCGGCCGAGGGCTTTCACAGGCGGTACGAGGCGGATGCCCCGACCCTCGAGGTTGGGGAGGCCGACACCAGACAATACAAACCACGCTACGATGGCAGGCCAACTCGTAAACCCATAAGTAACACGAACTGTATATGTGAAAATACAGTGGAATACCGTCGTACCGCCGTCATCAAACTCGACACTCCCGAAGGAGCTGACGACTCCCTTCGAGAGACTGTCAAGCAGTTCAAACACTGCGCCAACACCGCGAGTGAGTGGTGCTGGCACGGCGACGACGGATACCACGTCACCTCAAAAGCCAAAGCGGAACGTGCCCTCTACGACCGACTCCGCGACGAAACCGACCTGACCGCGAATCTCGTCCAGAAAGGGATTCGGCGGGCGGTCGAAGCCGTCAAAAGCGGAGTCTCGCGTCTCGAACGTGGTGAGAACACGTCGCAACCGTACTTTTCTGCCGATAGCGCAGTCTACGACAAGCGGAGTGCGACATTCCACCGCGACCACGTTTCCCTCTCGACGATAAACGGGCGGGTCGAGTGCGACTACATCCTCCCCGACGACTCGGAGACACCGCCGACGAAGTACGTTTCCGACGAGGATTTCGAGTTTCGGATGGCGTACTTACAATACCGCGACGGTGACTGGTATCTCCACGCCTCAATGCGTAAAGTCGAAGCAAACGAGGAACCATCTGAATCCGAATCCAAGCACAGAACAGTCCTTGGTGTGGATTTGGGCGTGAACAATCTCGCCGTTACTTCGACGGGGCGATTCTGGTCGGCAGACGAGTTCAACCACTGGCGTCGGGAATACGAGAAGCGTCGTGGGTCGCTTCAGCAGTGTGGGTCTCGCCACGCCCACGAAACCATCGAGTCAGTCGGACAGAAAGAGTACGGGCGGTTCGAGATACACTTGCACACGGTGGCGAACGAACTTATCGAGGAGGCCGTCGAGAACGACTGTTCGCACATCGTGTTTGAGGACTTGACCCACATTCGGGAGAATATTCCCGAGGCGACGTGGCAACACGTCTGGGCGTTTCGACGCCTCTACGAGTACGTCGAATACAAAGCCAAAGAACACGGTGTCGAAGTCGTACAGGTTGACCCGCGCAACACGTCGAAGCGGTGTTCGACGTGTGGGTTTACCCACGGCACCAATCGATCGGGCGAGTCGTTCGAGTGTCAGCAGTGCGGGTATGAGAACCACGCCGACTACAACGCTTCGAAGAACATCGGTTTGCAGTATCTCCGTCGTCAGCAAAACGCAGACGATGGAGGCGCACCCGTAGATGTGCGCTTGAATCGCGGGACGCTGAACGTGAGTGGGGAACACGTACCCCCTGCCTCGGTTGAGGCATAGAACGGGAGTCCACGCGAAAGCCTCAGGGCTTGACCCTGAGGCGATTTACGAGACGCGTCTCAGTCGTCCCCCTGTGCGTTCAACTCCCGAAGGGTCCAGACAGCCGTCGTGCCGATCCGAACACCATCGAAATTGCGTATATCGAGGTTGACCGTGGCTGTCCGAAACGGATAGTGCTCAACGAGCACACGATGGATGACAGTTCTGACCGCCTCTGTACCATATCGATCAACGACAGCAGCCATCGCCTCGTCGAAGTGTGCGTTGTGGTGGTTCTCACGCGGTTTCCGTGCTCGATCGAGGACGAGTGTGATCACGTCGTCGACCGATGCATGGGCTGGATTCTCAGTCCGTTCCCGAACGTCGTAGAGCGCGTCGGTCTCGGTCATGGGTAGTACCTATCCACTGTCGACGTTGTCAGTTGAGTCGGCCCCATCAGTCGTGAGACGACGCTGACGGCGAACCTCAGCGAGGGCGTCTTTGAGCGTCGTGAGGTCGTCAATCGCCGTCGCCTCGCTCATAATGTCGTCGAGAATCGCGGCTCGCTCGACAGCGTGGGTGTCTCCTTCGGTTGTCTCGATCGAGTCGATGGACACCGACCGCTCCTCACTCCATCCACACGCCCAGCAATTTCGGGCGACGACGATCTGCTCGTCTTCGTCAGCAGCAAGCAGTGCATCCGCCACTGATGCTGAGAGTGGATGGTCTGGCCCCACTTCCATCGTGACAGGGCCGCCACACGCAGGGCACTCCATATCGATACCGAATACCGCCGTCGCTTTCAATATATGGCGTCCGAGTCAAACGATCACATGGTCGTCGAGGAGGCGCTGCCGTAGCGAGATTGGGCGCCGTCAGGAAACGTGTTCGATGGTGATTTCAGGGAGTGAGTGCGCTGCTGGCTCCAGCTCGGCGAAGGATTCGTCGTTTGTGAGAATCGTCGGGTCGCGGTCACGGTGCTCAAACGCTAGCACGAGGATTGGAACGTCCTTCGGCTGGATCTCACAGACGCGAGCGAGCGTCTGCACGGTCGGAGCTGATCGCTGCTCTCGCAGGAGTGCGTCGCTCACATCACGACTCGACGGCGCCTCGATGAGCCCTGTCATTCGCGTCAGTCGCGTCAGAAACCTCGTTTTGACGGTATCACGGTCCGCCGCAGAGAGACTCTGTGTCCGGTCGAATGCGGCCAGCGCTTCTTGGACCATGTACGCGTTGATAGCAGACGTTGTCTCACCGCGGTCGATTTCAGCAAGCAATTCAGCGGCCTGCTCGTTGGTTCGCAGTGTCCCGAAGACCCACAGATTCGTATCGAGGATCTTCACGCGTCAGACCCGTACACCTGCTCGGACGTCTCCTTTCGTGCCTCTTCGACGGCCTGTTCGAGGTCGTCCGCATCGACTTTCTCCCCGAGTGCCGCGAGCTCTGCGTCGATATCGCTATCGGACTGGCGGCTCTGTTCGGCCTGCGCCAGCAGTTGCTCTAGCCGAAGCGCGGCGATCGCCGTGTCGTCATTGAGTTCTCGGAGATGGGACCGACATGCTTCCTTGATGAACTCGCTCTTATTCGTGTAGATCCCCGTTTCATCGAGGAATCGCTTGATTTCGGTGTCGAGTTCGACCGGGAACTTGACGCTGACACTCGCGTATTTCATGGTAGTACCATCGTGCTACAAATATTTAAATGGCGGGCTCAGCCCTTGTTCCGGAGGGTGACGTACGGACATCGCCTCTCCTCTTTACTCGGTGACCTCTTGGACAAGATGCTCCTCGAGGTCGCGCGTCCAGTACGTTGCAAGTCCGCCGGGGCCACACCGCGCACAGAACTGGAGCGGTCCCTCGAGATGGCCAAGTTCCACGCGGAGCCCGAGATACGTCTGGAAGCTCCAGTAGGCGTTCTCGTGGATCTCACAACCCTCGCCACGGTCCAGTGAAAACGCGGGGAAGACGACGTGGCTGACATGGTCAGTAATCCCCTCAGTCTGTTTTAGGACTAATTGGTCGTCGGTGTCTGAGTCCTCTCGACCATCATCGTGATGCCGAAGCTTTCGCTCCGGATCACGTGGAACCGCGACACCTGCATTCTGGGCTTTGATGAGGATCGTTCGAGCCGTCGTCTCGACTGTCTCTCGGAGGTCAGCAGTGAAACGTTCGTGCCAGCTGCGCCACAGCGTTGATTGGTCTGGGATCGTCTCGAGAGCCAGTTGCTCGCAGAGGTCAGAGCGGTGATTGAGGTAGTCGACGAGTGCTGTTTCGTGCTCCCACCCATGGAGTTCCTTCAGTACAAACACCCGAAAGAGGGGCTCCATCTTGTACCGTGTCGAGCCTCCATAACGGTCGTGAGCGTCGAATCGGAAGTAGGCCAGTGGGTATTGACATACAAAGTCTTCCACCGATCCGTGATGGTCGTGTTTGAACCATTGCTGCCCGACAGTTCGGATATCCTCCTGAAGCGCATCAAGTGAACTCCGATTGTAGAGTGGCGTCGAATCATAGGCAGGCCACTCCGTATACGGCGCCTGTGCGATATCACGAAAGACGGCACGTCGAGAGTTATGCATTAGAACCATCAGTAGTGACCTCCTCCCCGTGGTAAACGACGGGGCTTCCCACAAGCCGAAGCCCGCTGG
>NZ_QMDX01000034.1 GCF_007421925.1 Haloglomus irregulare | reverse complement strand
ACCAATCGCTCGGCGGGCGCACGCCAGCTGAGGAGGTTCGTAACTAGACAGTGCCCTGTGTAAGGTCGTACCAAGTCATGGACAATTGTGGCAACGAATGATATTAATGTGTGGGAGTTATAAAATGGTTCGGTCGGTGTGAACCGCTTGACAATGTCCTGAGGCACCCCAGGTCAGTTTATTATCGATCGATTAACCAGAGGAATTGACATCGCGGTTCCCCCGAGTCGCGCCCAGCAACCTCGGCGAATATCGGCTGATCAGCACCGGCAGGAGTGGTTCACCGAAAACGGTTGCGTTACTACAATTGCGGGTTGTACTGCTGTGTTGAATAGCGGTTGTTGAGCACCGGTCTATCGACACCGGCTTCGAGACCACGCGGGTCATCAGCTGACGAGTCGATTCATATCTATCTTCTCCACCCAATCACCGCTATTCAACAGAGCAGGTTGTACCGCCCTATTCATCATCGTCGTCGGGTTCAGTTACGAAAATGAATCTAATGGGCATATCTGCGGGGAATATGAAGCCAGACCCGCCCTTGGTGACTCACCTCGCGAGACAGCCACGTTAGCACACCGCTATCGTAGACCGTTCCTCGGTTCCCGTTCAGGCGTGGTTTCACGGGTTCCGCCTGATTTGACCGTTATTTATAGTCATCTCTTCACCCCGACGGCCCAGGCCTAACTGGTTGGCGTGGGAATCCTTTTTATCATGCCCGCCAACCCACGGATATGGCGACTATTGGAGACGGCCATGTTCGGGTCGAATACGAGCGGCAGCGTGCAGATATCATTATCGACCGGGCCGAGAAGCGGAACGCGATGAATGAGGCGGTCGTTAACGACCTTATGACGGCTGTTGAGCGGGTCGACGAGGACGAGGAGGTCCGGGCGGTCACGCTCTTGGGCGAGGGTTCAGTATTCTGTGCCGGATTCCAGTTGGAGATGATGCATCGGAAGTCCGCGGACGAGCAAGACGCGTTCCAGCGGAAGTTCGCGACCCTGCTCGATACGATCGATGATATGACGACTCCAGTCGTTGCGGGAATCCAGGGCGCCGGTATCGCAGGCGGGTTCGAGTTGACACTGCCAGCTGACCTCCGTGTGCTCGGTGAAGACGCTCGATACGGCGTCATCGAAGTTGAGCTTGGCATCTTCCCACATCAAGGGTCGACTCAGCGACTCCCCCGACTGGTTGGCATCGGGAAGGCGAAGGAGATGATTTTGACGGCAGAATATATTGACCCTGCAGAGGCTGACCGGTGCAATCTGGTCACCGAGGTCGTCTCTAGCGAAGTGGTCGATACCCGGGCGAAGGAACTCGCGGATAATCTCACGGAGAAAGCGCCGCTTGGGATTCAGCACGCCCTCCGTGCTTTTCAGGTGACGTTCGATGTCCCGCTCAAGGATGGGCTTGAGAGGGAGCACCAGCTCGCGATGTCAGTGTATGCATCACGCGACCGGAGGGAGGGATTCGAGGCCCAACTGGAGGGGCGCGAACCATCCTTCGAAGGTCAGTAGTATGGCGATTAATGAATTAAATACACCGAGTCGAACACGGACGCGGTCCATCGGTGTTATCTGCCGTACCCCGGAATCTGTCGCGACAGCCTACTGACACCCCCTCACTCGCTTGCGAGCGCTTCCACGTCCTTGTCAGAGGGTTCCTACCCAATGAACGTGGACCGTTCAAGTGAGGCATCGAACCCCTCAAGCAACATGGCTGTCGCAATGTAGTGGCTCGCAAGCATGCTGATACCCATAGTCGCGTCGTGCTCAAAGTGTTCGGCAAGGTTCGCCTGTTGGTCGTCGGTAACACTGCCGGAGGCAAACGCTTGTACGTATTCAAGAACGGCGCGAATCCGGTGATTGAACCTGTTAATCTCATCCGCTCCCACAGCGCGCATCTCCGCCGCCGTCACCCCGGTCCCGTAGCCAATGTCGACGTGCTGCTCCCATTCGTAGCGGGACACGACATCCGGCACCCGGGTCGATGCGACACTTGTCGGATGACTCATCCAGTCGCAATCCACGTTCGGTCCACCTGGCTGTCGCATATCGGCAATGTCTCTCCGCGTGTCAGCCCCGCAGCGTAGACAGGAAGCACGTCGGTGGGTGATAAGAGAGTCATCGCCCTGAAACTCCGGGTCTCGCCGATCATGGAACGCATCGATTCTCTTGATGATGTCTTCGGTCGTCCAGAGCCGACCAAACGAGTCCGACTCCGCGCGTAATCCGGCTTCGATATCGTTCTCTCCCGCGAGCATCGCGTTTTTTCTACCTCATGAGCGCGGGGAGGGCCCCGGACAAGGTCTGCTGTCAACTCGATTACTCGCTCATCGAACTCCTCGTCCGCTACGACCTCGTTCACGAAGCCGTAGTCGTACATCGTCTCAGCATCGTACCGATTAGTGGTCAGGAGTATTTCGCGAGCTTAACGCTCTCCGACGATGTGACGGAGCCGCTGGATCCCTCCTCAGGCTGGGATGATACCGAGATCTATCTCCGGCTATCCGAACTCCGATCCTTCACTGGCGATACAGAGGTCAGCGTACGCTGCAAGTTCCATTCCGCCCCCGAGTGCGAAGCGGTTAATCCCCGCGACAATGAGCACTGTGAGATCGACAAGCCGACTGAATACGGCTTGACCTCTCTAGGAGAACCCAACCGCCTCATATGGTTCCAAATCGTCGGTCGTAAACTGTAGGTCGGCACCGGTATAAAACGAAGTGTCGTCCGCGCCGGTAATGAGAAGGGCACGGGAGTCATCGTTCGCCTCTACTAGATCTATCGCTTTGTTGAGTTCGTTCAGCAACGTGATGATGACCGGGGTGAGGTCATCGGGGCGGCTCAGCACGATACGCCCAACGCCTTTCGCAGGATGCTCCAGTTCGATCGTCTCGAACTATACCCCGCCATCCGGCTCCGCCTCCACCGACTCTGAACTCACATCCCTCGCCCAGTAGGCGAGCCGTGGTGACGGTTCGTAGCGGGATTTATGGGTCTCCTCGGCGAGTTTCTGGAGCGTCTCGTAAATGCGGTCGAACCCACGTTCGGCGGCCAGTGCCGTCAGACCGTCCGGAAAACCGGCTCCGAGAATGACCGCCTCGTCGATGTTATCGAGCGTAGATACGTCGTTGACGACCAGTTTTGCTGCCTCGTTCACTGCAACTGCCACCAGCCGGCTCGCGATTTCGTCCGTCCCGGCGTCAGCTGGGACTTCGACCTTTCCGCCATCGTCATAATGGTAGAACCCTTCGCCAGATTTCTGTCCGTAGGCCTCGTTTGAGACCTTCTCGACCAGAGTCGGGCATGGTTCGTATCCCGCCCCTATAGCCTGCTCCGTGTATCGAATCAAATCGACAGCGACATCGATCCCGATCTGATCAAGCAGTTCGAAACAGCCCATCGGCAGCCCGAGTTCGAACTTCACGGCGCTGTCAACCTCAGCGACGGTCGCGGTCTCCGTTTCGACGAGCCAGGCGGCTTCATTGACATCGGAGCGAGTACCCGGTTCACCACGAATCCCGGCGAATCCCTCCGGACGCGAATCGGCGTTTTGCCCAAGTCAGTCGCGAGTCCCTCGATAAGTTAGAGCGTCCGCTCGTCGATATGATCCCCGGAGATGATTTCAACGATTTACATCCGAACAGATAAATTGAAAAAGTGCATGCCACAGACCTGTCCGCGGTGGTCGGTCGCCTCCGAGAGGTCGGTAATCGGAAATTGTCGATGTGTTCGATGCGAACACGGTCGCTTCTGGAGCAGCGTCGTTAGCGTTGGCGAACACCCTTCGTTTTAATCCCAGATCCTCCGGGACGGCCTCAATGATGATGTCGGCGTCAGCGACTGCGGAGTCAAGCTGGCTGAACGTCTTAATCCGTTCGGCTGCGGCTGCCGCGTCTCCGGTATCCAAGACACCATTCTGTTCGAGTTTTTCTAAACTCCACTCGATTCGCTCATACCCCTCGTTCACGAGTTCGTCTGAGACATCCATCAGATATACATTATGTTCGGCCATCGTAATGAGTTCGGCGATTCCGTGTCCCATCGCGCCGGCTCCGAGGACGGCAACGGTTTCTATATTACCCAGGTTTATAAGTTCGAATAGATGTCTGCGGGGTTCAGTTCGAGGCTACCCACCGCTGACCATCCGCATCAGTTCGTCATTCGACTCGACAGTCGCCGGGTCATCGATTTCGGCGATGATTTCGCCCCGCTCGATGACGTAGAGTCGGTCAACAACACCCTTCACGTGGCTAAGTTGCGACTCAGCGATGAATAGTGACGCGCCGAGTTCGTTCCGAATGATGCTAATGCTTTTACGCAGGTCCTTTTTAATACTTGGTGCGAGCCCCTCGAAGGGTTCGTCTAAGAGTACGAGGTCGGGCTTCGAGACTAACGCCCGAGATACTGCAACCATCTGTTGCTGACCGCCCGAAAGCTTTCCTGCAGCTCTGTCAAGGAACTCGCTCATCATCGGGAAGATCTCAAGGGCCATCTCAAGCCGTTCGTCGAAATCAACCTCCAACTCGTCATCCGACCCCCATAAAGACATTTCGATGTTTTCTCGTGCCGTCAGCTTCGAAATCAACTGGCGGTCCTCGGGCGCGAACCCTATCCCGAGGCGTTTCCGGTTCGGGGTCGAACTGTCCGTTATATTCTCACCGCTGAACGTGACGGTCCCCTGGTCAAGATCACGCAGGCCCATTACGGTCCGAAACGTCGAGGTTTTGCCAGCGCCGTTGCGGCCAACGATAGCGACGCTTTCTGCTGTGCCGACGGAGAGGTCGACTTCCCGCAGAACCGGCACGCCCTCAATACGGGCCCGGACGTTCTCGAGTGTAAGGAGCATCACTCTTCACCTCTGATACGACGTTTTACTGTCTCGTCCTCAAGCACTTCTTCTGGAGGGCCGTCGATGAGCTTTCGTCCCTGGTCCATCGCGAACACACGGTCAGCGTATTCTGCGACGAGTTCCATATCGTGTTCGATGAACAGGACGGCAGAGTCGGTCGTCTCGAAATAGTTCCGGAGTCGTTTCATGATTTCATGTTTGTTTTCGGTGGCGACTCCACTCGTTGGCTCGTCGAGAATGAGCAACTCTGGCTCCATCGCGACGCTCATGCAGACGTCAAGGATTTTTTTGTCGCCATGGGGAATCGCCTCCGCACTCAGGTTCTGGCGCTCCCCGAGTCCAAACTCATTAAGAAGTTCTATCGCCTCGCTTCGGCTTTCATCCTCCCACAGGAGCAGGGAAAATAGGGAGCTATTTCGCTGTTCCCGGGAGAGAATCGCTGACCTGACGTTCTCCAAGAGTGTGAGGTCGTCACAGACCTGCGGAATCTGGAACGACCGCACGAGCCCACGGTTCGCCCTGTCATGAACCGGCGCATTCTTAAGCGGCTCCCCGCCGAAGATGATATCTCCGACCGTCGCGTTGAGTACGCCAGTGAGCAGGTTCACGAACGTCGTCTTCCCAGCTCCGTTCGGGCCGATGATACCAACGATTTCCCCGCGTTCTATCTGGAAGTCGACTTCCTCCACGGCGGTCAACTCACCGAATTGCTTCGTGAGTTCCTTCGTTTGTAGGACAGCCATCAGTCATCACCTCTAATGGACTCGGTCGCTTTCCGATAGCTTCTCTTGGCGATGCCCGCGATGCCCGCGGGCTCCAACACGATAATGAGGAACAGGGCAGCACCCATGACGAAGTGCCAGTACTCGGTGAGTTGCTGGGCCTGCGATCGAATCATAATGAACGCGCCAGCTCCCGCTATCGGGCCGACAAACGAGCCGACGCCACCCAAAACGGCCATGAACGCGAACTCTCCCGACCGGGACCAGTGGAGTACTGTGTCCGGCGTGATATGGCTGTTCAGAACCGCGTACATCACGCCACCCACCCCAGTGAATACTCCTGAGACGATTGTCGCGTACCAACGGTATTTAATCACCGGGATACCGATTGCGCGCGCTCGCTCTGGGTTGTCTCGAATCGTCTTGAGTGTAAGTCCGAACGGGGAGTTCATGAATATCCACATCAGACCGATGGAGATGAGGAACGATATCGCGATTACGTAGTAGAGGATACCTTGTAAAAAACCGCTGTATCCCCAGAGCGCGACGTAATCAACGCCCCCGACAGTCGGTGCCGAAATCGGCAGCCCATCAGTCCCACCAGTAATAGTGTACAATTTCACCATCAGGACATAGATCAGGAAACTCAGTGCGAGCATCAGCAGCGAGTAGTACACTTCAGTGTACCTGACGGAGATGTAGCCGATGACAACGGCAAGTGCAGCCGCGGTAACGATACCGATAGGAAGCAGTATGAACAGCTCCGAAATAGCCGTATACCTGAGGACGAAGCCGACAGCGTACGCAGCTCCGCCGAAGAACGCGGCGTGTCCGAACGATAGCAGTCCCGTATACCCGAGTAGTACATTAAATGCAACTGCGGCGATCGCGAATGCGAATATCTGTGCCACTAAGAAAACTTCGAATTGGCCCGTCGACGGTAGGTACGGGAAGCTCAGCGCGAGCATGACGAACGCGGCCGTCGCGAGACCAGGTAGGGTCGTGACTCGTTGCCGGATGACACCTCTTAACTCCGTTTTCGTATCTTGGCTCATGCTTTGATATCTCCGAACAGTCCGGTCGGCTTAATTAACATTACGGCAGCCATCAATATGAATACGATAGCGAGTTCCAGCTGAGGGATGTAGTATGAGCCGAACGAGCGAGTAAAGCCAATCAATAACGACGCAGCAATCGCTCCTTTTAAGCTGCCGAGTCCGCCGATTACTAGTACTGCGAACGCGAGGATGACGAACTGAAGTGCAAGCCCACTAGTCATAGACGCATTCGGAATAAATAGAGCACCACCGAGCGCGGCGAGTGTAATTCCGATAACGTACACCTGCAGGTGGACCAGACGCGTATTAATGCCGGTCACCCCGACTATTTCGTCGTCCTCGGCCATCGCGAGCGTGATCTTTCCGAGACGAGTCTCCTCAAAAAAGTAGTAGAGGACAATACCGATAACCATCGTGAGAACCGTCCCAAAGATTGGCCATAGCGGGTACGTAGAGCCCCCCAACAAGCTAATGCTCCCCAGCAGCTCCGATGGAGCAGACGCAGTCACCGGCTGACCACCCCAGATGAACTTCATTCCGTCCTCCATCATCAGAATCACTCCGAACGTCGCTAACAGCTGGTAATCGTCCTCTAGACCGTATATCGGCTTGAATATCGTCTGCTCCATTGTGAGGCCCACCATCGCGATGATAAATGGAACGATGATCAGTAGTCCGAGCACAAGGATAATGAACAGTCCACTGGTGCCGAGCGTATCGCCGAACACGCCGACAATCTGGGTGACGACTGTCGAGGCCACATAAGCCCCCAGCACCAAGAACGCGGCATGTGCGAGGTTCAGGAAGTTGAGCATCCCATAAATAATCGACAGGCCGGTGCCCAGCAGGAACAACACTGATGCTAAGAACAGCGCGTTGAGAACCAGCGGAATCTGCTGTGTTATCAGTTCGATAACCATCTTATCTCAGATGTTGCCGAGCCACTCTTCGGTGGTCTGCTCAACAGGCGGGTTCACTTGCTCCTTGGCGATCCAGATTGAATCAGTTAGTGCGAGGTTCTCGCCGCTGCTATCGGAGAGGCCCCAGAACGACGGCTCGATGGCGTTGTGACTTCCCTCGGGGATGTTGAGGAACCCGCTCGGCGTATCGAACCCGAGCCCTTCGAGTGATTTAACTAGCGCATCGTTGTCGGGGTACACGCCGCTCGCATTGAACGCGTTTTCGATGGCGTTCACGTACGCGTAGATTCCCTGCCAGGCGTGGAACGCACCGTGGGCGTATGGGCTCTCACCGTACCGGGATTCGAAGCTGGAGACGAAGTTATCGTGGAGTGAGTTCCATCCAAAGCCACCATACGGGACGTGCGGTCCGCGAGCGCCGAAGAGAAGTCCGTCCGGAACTTGGTCCGGAGCATCTCGGAAAATATGAGTCCCACCACTGAAGCAGGGAAGTGTATCGTCGAACAGCCCACGGTCGTTGGCCTGGGTCATGAAGTTCACTAAGTCCCCCCCCCACAGGCTGGAGAAAATGAAATCGGGGTTGGAGTCGTTCAGTGCCGAGACAGTCGAGCTGAAATCCTCGTTGCCGAACGGGGGGAACCGCGCTTCCACAATATCGACATCGATATCGAACGCCTCGACTGCCTGGCTGAACAGGTTCCAGTTGTTCCGTCCGTATGCGTAATCCTGATTGACCCCAGCGACCGTCTCAATATCGGTCAGCGCGTTCTCCAGCACTAGAGCGGCGCCGACGGCGTCGGTTGAACTGCTTGCACAGGTTCGGAACAGGTACTGGGGGTCCGTCACGGCGTCATCGAACAGTTCGGTGGTGCCTGTGTCCCAGATAATCGTTGGCTGCTGGAGCTCCTCTGCGATTGGCCCCACAGTCAGTGCATTCGCGCTGGAGACGAACCCGATTATAATATCGTAGTCGTCCTGCGTCGCAAGCCTTCGATATAATTGTGCCACCTCCTCGGTGTTCTCGTCGTATTCGTCGAGCGAGATTTCACGCTCACCGAGAATGCCACCTGCCTCGTTGATTTTGTCAACGACCATTCGGGCACTTTGCATCATAGGTGTACCGAAGACGGATGCCGACCCGGATGTAAACGCCACTGTCGCCATTTCGAGGGGTTCAGTAGGGATGTCACCACCTGCTTCAACCGAGCTATCGTCGCCATCACCAGCAGGATTGTTACATCCGGCAAAAGAGGCCGCGATTGTCGCGGCACCAGCCCCTTTCAAGAACGTTCGGCGGTCAACGCGGGACTCTGCGGGAGGGACGCCACGCTTTACAATGTCACCGTCTGGTCTGATTGATGTCACACTCCGTGATAGCATGATATGTTAATAAATATTTTGGAGGAATACGCATTACTACTCGATACTCGCCGACATTGCTCTCTGGGACGCGACCCGGTGCATCTACTTCATTATTCCCTCCCGCTCCTCAAGTGACGACCGTCGGACTTTCCCGGAACTGGTCTTTGGGAGTTCGCCGACGAATTCGATCTGTCGAGGGTACTCGTACTCCGCGAGCCGGTCACGAACGTCCTCACGGAGTCGGGATTTGAGCGTCGCGTCCGGATTATACTCCGCGGCGAGGACCACGAACGCCTTCGGAACCTCGCCCCGTTCGTCATCGGGAATTCCGATGACGCCGGCGTCCGCAACCGCCTCGTGACGCGCCAGCGCTTCTTCGATTTCGACCGGCCCTATACGATACCCCGCGGAAATAATAACGGTGTCCTTCCGACTGTGGAACTCGATATACCCATCTTCATCCATCGATCCAAGATCCTCGGTTAGTAACCATCCGTTCTGGACCTTCGACCGAGTCTTGCCTGGCTTGTTCCAGTACTCTTTGAAACATACTGGGTTCCCCTCGTATCGTACGGCTATTTCTCCGGTTTCCCCACGTTCGACCGTACTCTCAGCTGTCCGAGGGTCGACGATCTCGATCTCGTGACCTGGGGCACGAGGGCCGATTTTTTGCTCACGGGTCTCCAGCATCTGTGAGCAGTCTCCAGCGATCATGTTGGCTTCCGTCTGGCCGTACGCTTCATGCACGGCGGCCCCGTCGAACACTTCCTCTGCCCAGTCGACGATGCTCTGTCCAAGCGATTCGCCACCGCTCGGAACGCACCGGACACTGGAGACGTCCCACCGGCCCGGGTCCTTGAGTTGTTCCATCATTCGAAGCGCAGTCGGTGGTGCGAAGTAGTTCGTTACGTCGTACCGTTCGATAATGCGCATCGCGGTTTCCGGATTGAACTTTTTATCCGCAGTGTGCGCGACTATCGGAAGCCCATAATATAGTGTCGGAAAAACGACATCGAAGAGCGTCGCTACCCACGCCCATTCCGACGGCGTCCAGAACACATCGGAGTCGTGTAACTCGAGATTGCAGAACCCCGTGATGACGAGAGGGAGGTTCCCGAGCAGGACGCGATGTGCGTGGAGTACCCCTTTTGGGTCACCCGTCGTTCCTGAGGTGTAGATGATAATTGCATCGTCCTCTGCACTGGTCTCTACGGTTTCGAACGTGGTACTGTTCGTGGTGAGCACTTCGTCGAGCGGGTGCTCATCGCGCTCAGAGGTGACTTCCCCGACCGTCACAATCGTATCGAGCGAGACCACGTCCCCGGCCACGTCGCGAACCGTGTTGACATTGGATTCATCGACGAAGCATGCAGCAACTCCGGCATCATCGAGCCGGTACCGGACGGCGTCGGTCCCGAAGAGTGTGCTCAGTGGGACAGAGACGGCGCCTAGTTTCCACGCCGCAACGTGAGCGATGACCGTCTCCGGGCGCTGTCGCATGTTGATGCCGACACGGTCGCCGCGCTTGACACCCTGATTTCGAAGATGGTTCGCGGCCGCGCAAGCGTGCTCGTGTATATCCATGAACGTGTACGTTTCATAGTGCTCCGATCTGTCGCCAGCATATATCGCATCGCGGGCATCATCCGTGGCTGCCCAACGATCACAGATGTACCGTGCCATATTGAACGACTCCGGGATTTCCCACTCAAACTCATCAAGCAAAGCGCCGTAATCATCCCATTCTTTTTCGTAGAAGTGGTATGCATCAAGCCGTGATATCTCCGACATACGATACCTATTGACAACGGACACTATATCAGTTGTGCTGCCGGTGCCTCAAGACGGGCTGATGCGAGCGATTACGCGAAGCCTGGGCAGTACGAGATTACGCCCCGCTGAGAGTGTTGACCTCGGGGAAATTGTAAAGTGTCCTCTAGAGGATTACTTACATACCGCTATGCGAGCCTCAGTTATTACAGAAACCGGTGGATTAGACGTGATCTCTGTTGAGGAGGTCCCGGCTCCGGAGATCGATGGCGATGACGTTCTGGTTGAGGTGGAAGCCAGTGCCGTCAATCACACGGATGTCTGGATACGACGCGGCTACGAGGGTGAACCACCCATAATCACTGGCATCGACGTCGCAGGCGAAATCGCCGATGTCGGTGAGAGCGTCGACGAGTTCGATGCTGGCGACCGCGTCGTGCTCTATCCGAACACGACATACTGTGGCACATGTGAGTTCTGTAACCGCGGCGAAATCACGATGTGTCACGATTACGGGGGCCTTGGAGTCAAGACCGATGGCGGTCACGCTGAATATGTCACTATCGAGGCAAAGTACGCGGAAGCGATTCCGGACGACGTATCCTGCGAGGCCGCAGCCGCAGTTCCGTCCAACTTCGGAACGGCGTGGCGCGGCCTGATTACGCGCGCTGATGTCGGTCCGAGTGATGACGTTCTCGTACTCGGGGCGAGCGGCGGTGTCGGCCACGGTGCCGTCCAGATCGCTGCTCACGTCGGGGCGACGGTGTATGCGGCGACCTCCTCGGAGAGGAAAGCCGAGAAGCTTCGTGAACTCGGTGTGGATCACGTCATCGACTACACAGAGAGGGACATCGATGAAGCCATCTCGAATCTTACCGGCCGCCGAGGTGTCGATGTCGTGTTCGAGTCGATTGGCGGCGAGATGTACCAGCAAGCGGTGCGGAGTCTCGTCCGAGGAGGGCGACTAGTAACGATTGGCGCAACAGAAGGTGACGCCAACCAGGGAATGCTCCGACACGTGTTCTGGAAGCAGTTAGAAGTCATCGGGGCAACCGGCGCAACGATGGGTGAGTTCGAGGATATGCTCGGGGCCTTCTTTGCGGGGGATATCGACCCAGTTATCGACCAGGTCATCGGACTCGATGACATCCCTGATTCGCACGAACGCCTCGCTGATGGCGCAGGGTTCGGGAAGATAATTG
The DNA here is from genome assembly GCF_007421925.1 of Haloglomus irregulare. GTDB lineage: Archaea > Halobacteriota > Halobacteria > Halobacteriales > Haloarculaceae > Haloglomus > Haloglomus irregulare. The sequence continues at coordinate 527 of NZ_QMDX01000034.1, read as the reverse complement.
TTCAGCCATGATATGTCGGAGCGAACGATAACCAGACTGGAGCCGCGTATCGGCGACTTGATACAGTCGGTTGAGGGGGTTTAGAATCGAAGAGGGGAAACTGGCGGAGTTCGCCGCGACAGTTGGTGACAACGATCCGATCTACTGCAGTCCCGAGGTGGCCACTGAGAGGGGGTACGACCGCCGTCCAGCCCCACCGACGTTCACCCGAACGGCCATGTTCTCACGCTACCGTCCCGAGGACGCACACCGGCTCGGTCTGAATATCGGATTCGACATTCGGTACGAACTGCACGGCGAGCAGGCCTACCGGTTCACGCGGCCGGTGTACGTTGGCGACACTCTTTCCGCGACTACCACGCTAATCAACGCCTATGAGCGCGAGGGGCGACACGGCGGCGTGATGACGTTCGCTGTACTGGAGACGGAGTTCGCCGACGAAGGCGGAAAACCGGTGATCGCGGAGCGACAGGTGACATCCTCCGCGCCGTAAACGGCGCGGCTTCCCCTCACCGCCGGAAGGCGGA
>NZ_QMDX01000033.1 GCF_007421925.1 Haloglomus irregulare | reverse complement strand
GCCAGACGAGTGGCACAACTGTGAGTACAATATTAACAGTTGCCCCGTTACGGCGCCCTATTCCTTTTTCGGCGCCCGGACCACCCGTGGCTGCTTGATTCCCGGCCACGAGACGCCCTCAACACCCACGATATCCGGTTTCAGAGCGGGATGCCGGCGCTGGCGCATGAGACGATCATGGGTCGGCCCGATGACGCTTTGAAACAGCAGCAGACTACGCGATGGTATGTGAGCGCCTACTTACATACCGATGACCCGGATGTACTTCCGCTCGATGAGGACGTGCTTGACGGCCTCCAGTTTGGCGGCAAACGGAACTACGGCTACGGGACGACCACGCTGAAAGACACGCAGGTTGTGGATTTGGAGGCGCTGGACTACTCGCGTATCGAAGATGGCGAATCGTTCATCCTTGAACTCGTCACGCCGTTCGTCCTCCGGTCGCAGTACCCGAAGGCCAACAACGTGGAAATTCCCTGGTGGTGGAATGTGGCCGACAAAGTGCAGTTGCGCCACCGGCTGGAGAAGGTCATTGAGGGCGGCGACATCTACGAGTTGGAGACGGCCGATCATGGCGTGGTCGTCGGCTACGATGGCGACCGCCCGGTCAAGACCGCGAAGAGCGGTCTGACCCGCGTCGGGAACCACTCGAAGTACGGCTTTGGAGAACTTCGTGTGAAACCAGCCACTCCAGATGAAACGCACCTCAAGAAACAGTTAGAAAACCCGAAGTCGGAGCACTGACAAACGAACAATGACCGGTACCGATCCCGCAGTGTCCGCGCCGGTCAGACTGAATAAAGTAGATCGTATTACAAATGGAAATTACTTCGGCGGCGAAGAGTACATCCCCGAACACGAAGGCCGGGAAATGACGCTTTCGGAAGCCACGGGCGGGGAAAGCGCCCAACAGACGTTCCGGAGCGCCCTCGCAGACGGTGAGGGTGCCTGACGCCACAGCTCGCTCCCGCCCTCCACAGTACCCGTAGAACACGGGTTCTACACGTTCTCTTGAGTTCTTCCTCTCCTCCGCGTCCGTCGAGCCGGGAGTCGCGACCTGCGGTCTGCTCGTTCCTACGCAACAGATTACACTCGTCGGCGGGTCCAGCTGTTGCGTAGGACTCGTTTTGTCTCCCCCGGAAGCGGTGGAGGGCGGACGCCCACACGGAGCGCTCCTAGCGCGTTGTGTCGACACCAACGGCCCAGCGCGGTTCCGCGTGGGCGTGCCACAACTCGCCCTCCGTCCTCAGAACGGAACACCCTCCGTTCTTTCTCCCCTACAGAGGACGCACCGACACGCCATTCGTCAAAGGCACCACTTTCCTGCTCACTCCAATCTCCTCTCCCCTCTCCGCTGAGGCTCCTGTCCTGACCTCTCTTCGTCCGTCTCTTCTCTTCTCGAACCGTTGCACCGCCCCCGACCGCGCTTCCACCTCCGTTCTCCGGTCTCTCTCAACAACCGCTGTCCCACCCATTGGCGGTTGCCACTTTTCGTACGAGGAAACACTCCACTCCAATGTCCACAGAACCCACCACCACGTCCGATACCGAATCGCCCGCCTCGACCGAGACCGAGGCCGAGAACAAAAACGAAACCCAGCACGCGAACAGCGGGGACGCGTCCGGGGTGACCGACCGCCCAGCCGTCGCCCTAGCCGATCTCCTCACCCGAGAGACCGACATCAACTTCGCCGGCCTCATCGAGACCGACAGCGGGTCGTATCCCGACGAAATCCCACCGGAAACCCGGTGTCTCGCCGATTCACCTCGCTCGTTCAAAGAGGCAATTCGCGTCCTGCCGAAGGCCAGTCCAGGTGAACTCTGGGCGACCAATGACTTCGTCGAGACGAGCGGCCGCGTCGATACCACCGCCATCCGCGATGTGCATGGACTCGATATCGACGCCCTCGAAGCCGCCACTGGTCGCTCACTCGAGGACCTCGCCGCTGGGAGTAGCGCCGACGCCGTCGTTCGCGTCCGTGACCACAAGGACATCGTCGACGACCGCCGGAAAGCGTTGAACGCCCTCGGCTACGACGTCAAATTCCGCTGGCAGATCGCCAGCGACTCCTACAGCATCATCAACCCACAGGACGCGTATCTCCCCATCATCAGTGCGCTCCAGCAGCGCGGCGAAACCGACGCCTTCGGATGGGTGTCCTACCGCGACTGGGGTGGCCTACTCAAGATGGTCGTCATCTGTCCCAGCCTCCGCCACGTCGTCTCCGGTGAGGAAGCAGACCTCGAGAACGCCGTCGACGAAGACGGTATCACGAGCGTCGTCAGCGCCGCCCAGACCGACAGTAACACGAGTGATGCAGAGACCGACTCCCACTCCGACTCCGACGCCCTGGAGACAGTTGTTTTCGGCGGGTTTCAAACAGGATACGACTTCCGAGGCACGCAAACACTCTGGGCGAGGCCCATCCTGTTCTTCCCCGACTCGGGGACAGTCCTCCCCGATATGGGTGAGCGCTACACGCGACGCCACTACGGGCAGGCGACGAACGCCGCTCACGAGCGCAAACAGGGCCGCGTTCCCATCAACGAGTGGTGGCGGAACATCTACGACGACATCGACACGCGGATGATCGAAGTCGATACCGCCATCCGACGGACTCGTGCCATCGCCTACGACTTCGACGACCTTCCCTTCTCGCTCGAAGACTGCTACACGTACTGGGGGGTCGCGTTCAAATACGCCGAGCGCGCCGCCGAGCGTGCAACCTCAATCGCCAAGCCCGCACACCGCCCCACCGTCTTCAACATCCAGCTCTCGTTGCTCATCGCACTCCTTGAGGAATACGACGGCTCGAAGGCCTCGAACTCCTACCAGGAGTATCTCGAAGTCGCCGGAGAACTGTTCAGGAACCCCGCGATGATGATTCAGCTCGCGATGCAGGAACACGACCGGCGAGCCGATACGGATGCCGAACGAGTCCTCCCTGAGAGTCAACAGACGCTCTCAGACGCTCTCGAGGACATCGTCGATATTCCCGGCATCAGCGTCGATACCGAAGCCGACCTCACCGACCAGCAGGCCCAGCGCGTCCAAGACCGACTCCAGCAGCGGCTTGGCGACGCCTAGCCCACTCACAGCGGGCCCGAAAGCCTCTCGAACGCACCGCAGATAGCCTCTCTCGAGTCACCGGAGGCCGCCTCCAGCCACCGACCGTTGCACGTGGGGGGAGTGCGAATTTGAGTATCATTTGTCGCTCCCGGAAGCTTGGAGGAGCCGAACAGACTCGGCCTCGCAAACTCAACCCCATGTCCTCAACCACGACATCCGGTAGTCCCGACAGTCCCGACAGTCCCGAGGAGCAGGTTATCCTCTCGCACCTCGTGAATCGACTCCTACAGCGCGAAGGCGGAAACATCCCCGTCGAACGCGTCACCCTCCGCGTCTCCGACTACGCCGATCTCTCCGACCAGGACGCCGCCGACCTCATCGACGACGGCGCAGACGCAGGCATCTACACGCTGAATCGGTCACAGAGCGGGAGCGCCACCATCGTCGGCGTCTCACCACAGGGGCCCGAACCACAGGTCATCACCGACGCCTTCGGCGAACTCCAACACGACACCGGCGCAGACTTCCGCGTCATCAGCGTCGTCACCGACTCGATCAACGACGCCCTCCACGACGCCGGCTACGATGATTTCACCGCACTCGCGAGCGCCAGCACCGACGACATCGCCGGCCTCACCGGAACCCTCACCGAGAGCCGCGCCGAGAATATCCTCAAAGAAGCCCAGCGACACGTCCCCATCGGGCACCGCCTCGCACAGCGAGCCGCCGCCTACTACAGCCAACGGAGCAATCCAGACACCGGCCTCGGTGAAGCCCGCGTCACCGACCTCTCGCTCGTCACCGAATCCGTCGGCGAACCGCGCTTCTTAGCCGAAGGCTGGGACCCCGACGACGAACGCGGGATGTACGTCTCCAACATCGGACGCAACGCCGGGACTCCCGTCCCCACGGGTCTCCACATCCTCGACAATCCCGACCATCAGAGCGTGCCTAAGGCTGCGACCCATCCCGATGCGAGCTATGATGCTCTCCCCGTCGACGAACACGGTGAGATCATCCCACCCGCTGTCCCCATTGACCCCCGCCTCCAGCTCCCGCTCGACGAACTCATCGCGAAGAAACTCGCCCGCGGACTCGTCCCCGTTAGGGTCGTTGGCCCCCGGGGATCGGGGAAGAACTACCTGCTCAAGTACCTCTGCCACAAGACGAACCGTGGCTACCAGTCCATCGACGTCGATCGATCGACCGAACCCGAGGACCTCTTCGGGCCGCTCGTCCCCGACGGCGACGTCATCGTGCCCCGCAACGGCGCCGTGAAACAAGGACTGCTGAACGGCGATACAATCGTCATCAACGAGTTCCCCGTCATGCAGGCTGGCGCGGCCATCGCCCTCCACCGGCTCCTGAACGAGGGGACGCTCCTCGTCAAATCCCACGGCGAACTCGTCGAGCCGCATCCCTCTGCGCGACTCGTCATCACGATGAACCCGCCCACCAGAGAGTACCGTGACTCCGAGCCGATGAACTCCGCCACCCGTGGTCGGTTCCGAGCCTTCGAGCAACCCTACATCCAGGACGTTGAGGAGGAAGTCGAGACGCTCGACCGCCAGGTCAACAGTACGGACGTCGTGGTGGACCGCCCGACGCTCCGGAAGATCGTCCAGTTCGCTCACCAGACGCGGCAGAACGAGTCCTGGCCGACGCTGTCGACCCGGAATCTCACCATCCTCTGCGAACACATCGAGGATGGAGCGTCACCGAAGGCCGCGACGAAAAACGAACTCTGGGCAGTCGCAGAACCGAATCAGTATCCCGAGGATGCCTACGAAACGCTCAACGATTTCCTCTGAAGCACTCTCGCACGTGGATGGCCTCGTTGAAACCCTCGATTGTTGATAGTTCGTTGGAGCCGTGCTGAATACATAGCGCGAAGGCAGCAGGAGTCCTCGTACTGGATACAACGCGCGTATCTCCAACAGAGTTGTCTCCCGATTCGGCTAGGTTGGAACATCTACTGATTGAACAAGACCGCGCTTCTGAATCGGTGGAGGTTATGGATTCGAGGAAGAGGTGTTTCCAGTTGCGCTCTGACGATTAGCTTCTCTCTCAGCGCAACTTGGACAAATATACATCACTACGACAGCGCCTGACGCAAATTCCACTTCCGTTCGCTCAGCCTCTTTTTCTCCACATCGGATACATTCCATACTGACTCTATGTCATGTGGTGCATTAACGCACTCGGTCGTCGAGGTATCCTGTATACGCCCTGTTATACAGCAGGCGGCATCTGCCACCCAGTGGACGAATCTGGGGGAGCATGCTGCGAACACAACGCGTATCGGTCAAACTACGAACCGACTGAACCGGTAGCGCCAGAACAAACAGCAATCCAGACAGAGTCATGGACCCTACGAAACCGTCGGAAGGAACAAATCCTCGAAAGGCTATCTATCGCATAATGCCCCAGCGAACACGCTCGTCCGGCTCAGAACGGAGTCCGGGATGAGATACGAAACCATTCCCCTCAGTATCGATGTTGAGGAGGCCCGGAGACTCATCTCGGAACGGAAAATCAATCTTCGAGCGAAGTCCACCCAAACCGGCGTCAAGTACTACACGAATGCCGGATTGCATCTCGCGACACTCTCACCGGCTCCATCATCCGCTCCGGGAGTCACGCAACTCCGCTATCGAACCGCGATCATCGGAAGCCACCACGTTCACGCCCGGACCTCGGCGAAACGAATCCGGAATGCAGTTGACGCGTATCGGGTCACATCCATTTGAAATCCTGATCTAGCAACCTCACCGGAGATGTGTGCCGCAATGGGGACAGAACTCCATAGATCCGAGAACAGGATGTGTGACTTTGATCTGGAACTTGTAATCACAGTTCGGATATTGATGCGTCGGTGGTTCTCATACCCATATCCGCTTATTGGGCTCTGACTCATTCTTCCTGATTTTCCTGGCTTGGTGGAGGCTTCGCAGAAGTGACCAGAGACGTCCCTTCGAGACACTAACCCTCTGGAGCAAATCATTCAATGTGTACGGTTCGAACGGTTCCATCTCTTGATAAACATCGTCCCGCGTCAATATCTCGTCATCTGGTGGTTGCTTTTCGAAATCCTTGTCTGACATGGATGGTAGAGCAGCCCCGAACCGCGTAATCCATTCGCTGGATCTCCACCGAGACTGTCGTACCCTGACCGGATGATACCTCTGCAGACACCAGCTAACAGTTGGTGAGAAAGACGACGGGAACTGCTGGACAGTACGTGTCGGCTGGACTTCTGTGCAGAAGCGGAGATGTTCATAGTCAATCCTTTTCACCGGGCGACTGGAAACGGGCAGCAAATCCCGATGCGCTCACTTTCCGAGCGGGTGTCGAACCTCTCCCGCCGTGACCGACTTGTCGTAATCTACCTCCTGGGGCTCGGGGTACTCGTGGCGTTCTACATGATTGCCTACAATATCATCATGGCGCGCCTGGAGGGGGTAAACCAGTCTATGTTCGCCTCGTTCGAGTTCGTTGTCCAGACGATGACGACCACGGGATATGGTCAGGACTCCGGGATCTGGAGTCACCCAGTGACCTACCTCTTTGTCGCCCTCACGCAGATATCTGGCATCGGCATCGGCTTCTTTACCCTGCGGCTCATCATTATCCCCCTTTTCACCGGCGCCGAGGTGAACCTCGACAATCGGCTTACCCCGAAGCAGGACCACGTCATCATCTGCGAGTACCGCCGCGACTCCGCCGTCCTACTCGACGAACTCCAGGAACTCGGTATCGATTACGTACTCATCTCCTCCGACGAGGAAAACGCGCAGGAACTCTCTGACCAGGGGTACTCCGCCATCCACGGCTCCCCACAGGAGGCATCGGCGTTCGAGCGAGCTAGCATCGATAACGCACAGATGGTCATTACTGATGCCGGGGACGCGAATGTCAACACCATCCTGACAGTCCGTTCCGTTCGGTCCGATATCGAGATTCTCACGCTCACCGACGACAGCGAGATGCGCGACATCCTGCCGGATACAGGTGCGGACACTGTCCTCTCGCCACATGGCGTTCTTGGCCAGCGGCTCGCAGAGAAGGCAATCTCATCGATCAACCTCGATTTGACGGATACAATCAGCCTCGGTGGTGATCTAGAGGTGACGGAAATCCCGGTCCACCACGGGAGCCGCTTGATCGGCTCTCGAATCCGGGAGTCGAATATCAGAGAGGAGACGGGGGCGAATATTATCGGCGCATGGATTGATGGTGAACTCCAGCTACCCCCGGACCCTGACGCGATTATCCACCAGAATACAGTACTTCTCGTCACGGGAGGTCATGACGCACTGGAATCGTTCAGCGACTTCACCCGTCCGGTTCGCACCTTCCGACGGCATGAGGATATCATCGTAGCCGGATACGGTGAAGTCGGACAGACCGCCGAGGGCATTCTCACAGAGGCCGATATCGAGACAACGACCATCGACGTTGAAGATCGTGAGGGTGTCGACATCGTGGCGGACGCGGGGTCAGAAGAAGTCCTCATGAAGGCAGGAGTCGAGAACGCGGGAGCAATTATTGTCGGTCTCCCAGATGACTCTGCATCGCTGCTAACCACGGTGTTAGCACGGTCCCTGAATGAGGACATCGAGATACTGGTGCGAGTCAGCGAAACCGACGCCACACGGAAGGCACTGAACGCAGGCGCCGATTACGTTCTTTCCGTCCCCCGAGTGAGCGCGCGAATGGTTGCCAAGGAACTCCGAGGAGAGGACGTTCTCGCGCCAGCGAGCCAGATCCGGCTCATCCAGGTCCCCTCTGACCCATTCACCGGCTCAACCCTTGCCGAGTCAGGAATCTATGAACGGACGGGTTGTCGTGTAATCGCCGTTGAGGATGAGACAGGGCTCACAGGGACGGTCGACCCGCAGCGGCGGTTCACCGGCGACGAGCGGCTTACCATCGTCGGCACGGATGAGGCGGTCCAACAGTTCCTCAAGCAGTTCGATGTCTCACCGATGCAGGAGGCTAAGACGTAATCGAAGCGAGGCGAGCAGCTGAATCCCCGGCAGTTTCGATATGTTCGTCACTGATGGTCGGAATTCGTCGATGCAGCCAACCCTGACCCAAAGACGCCTGCGGCCACAATTATAACCCTCGCAGCATTAGTCATCGGATATGCCTCTGGGTGACGGGTCGACAGTCCTTGTTCCAGTCGATGTGTCGACCACTGAAGCCCCGGATACCGACCTACTCACAGTCTCTGACGCGGTACACCTCGTCCTGCTTGGTTACTATCCGGTCCCGGATCAGGCGCCGCCGGCGCAACTCAAAGCGGACCACGAGGACGATGCGCAACGGCGACTGGCGGAACTCGCCGCGACGATCGACCGTGATGTGACCCAGCGCGTCGTGTTCACGCATGACCGGGACGAGACGGTCGACCGCGCCGCCGAAGAGTACGACTGTGATGCGATCCTCCTGCCCGGGAGCCATACCGCCACTGAGCGAGTGTTCGTCCCGCTTCGAGGCGACGACAACCTGGACCGTATCCTCTCGCTCGTGGCGGATCTCCTCCGGCGTGAAGAGACGACCGCGACGCTGTTTCACGCCACAACCGCGGACGAGCGAGAGTACGGTCAGTCGCTGTTGGACGATGCGGCCGGTCGGCTTGTCGAGGCCGGTATCGACCGTGCCCGGATCAACACGAGACTCGCGACGACCAACGACCCGGGGACTGCGATCGTCGAGTTAGCTCACGAGTTCGATCTCCTCGTTGTCGGGGAGACAGAGCCGTCGCTGACCGACCGCATCCTCGGTCGGGTTTCGACCCGCATCGCCGACGAGGTCGACCGCCCGGCGTTCGTCGTCCGCAAGCCGTAGCCCCATGCGACTTATATGCATCCGACCCAGTAATTGAACTACTAATTGTGGCCAAGACTCCTGTCGCGGGTGAACACCCCGTGAACCGACGCATCCCCCCCTCCGCGAAGAGGATGAAGTTGTGACTGACGGGAGTTCGCTCGAGCGGAATCTCGGGTTCATCGAAGCGATGACGCTCGGCGGCGGGACGATGATCGGGGCCGGCATCTTTATCCTCCCTGGGCTGGCCGCAGAGGGAGCCGGCCCGGCCAGTTCGGTTTCCTTCGGGATCGCCGGCTTCGTCGCGTTGTTGGCGGCACTGTCACTGGCGGAACTGGCGACCGGGATGCCGATCGCCGGCGGCAGCTACCACTACGTCAATCGGGCGCTGGGCGGCCTGTTCGGCAGCATCGTCGGCTGGGGGATGTGGACCGGCCTGATGTTCGCCAGCGCCTTCTACATGATCGGGTTCGGCCAGTACATCGTCGTCCCGCTGCCGTTCCTGGACGGGCGGGCTCTCATCGTCCTGATCGGGCTGGTCGGGCTCGCGGCGATTACGGGGCTCAACTACTACGGGACCGACGAATCCAGCGGCGCGCAGAACCTGATGATCGGTGCCGAACTCATCGTCGTGTTGGCATACGTCGCGGTCGGGGTGTTCTTCATCGAGCCGGGGAATCTCGCGGAGTTCGCCCCGACAGGTCCGGTCGGAATCGTCGCCACGACCGGGACGGTGTTCGTCACGTACCTCGGGTTCGAAATCATCGCCACCGTGGCCGGCGAGATCGAGGATCCGGGGCGGCTGATTCCGCTGACGATGGTGTTGTCGGTGGTGTCAGTCACAATTCTGTACGTCGTGATCATGCTCGTCTCGACGGGCGTGGTCCCCTACCAGCAACTGGGGAGCTCGTTCGTTCCGGTGTCGGACGTCGCCGCGATCACGATGGGGGGTGCGATCGGCGTTGCCGCGGTCACCGTCGCAGCCGCGGTCGCCGCCATCTCTAGTTCGAACTCCTCGATCCTCGCGGCGTCGCGGGTCATCTACGCGATGGGCCGGGACGGCCTGATGAGTGACCGCTTGAACGTCACCCACGACCGGTTCGCGACGCCCCACCGCGCGATCATCGCGACCGGCGGTGTGACCGGCCTCCTCGTACTCGCTGGACTGCAGGTCGCCGAGATCGTCGCGCTGCTGGCACAGGTGGCGAGCTTCAGCTTCCTCGTCACGTACGCGCTCGTCCACGTCGCGCTCGTCGTGTTCCGGCGCGTTGACCCGGAACCGTACGACCCGGAGTTCAAGATACCGGGGGTACTGTATCCGGCAGTCCCCATCCTCGGTGTCGTGATGGCTGGCGTAGTCATCTCTCAGATGCAGCCCGAGGTGATCGTGGTCGGCATCGGTATCGTCGCGCTCGGCGTCGTCTGGTACGGCGGGTACGCCCGCAGTCGGACTGTCGAAGACGGACTACTGGGTGAGGCAGTGCGGATCGCGTTCGAACCCGGGGGAATCGCGTTCGAGACAGTGGGGGGGCTGTTCGGTCAGGCAGAGCCGTCCGACGCGACGGCCGACGCACAGCCGTACCGCGTGGTCGTCCCGGTCGCGAACCCGACGACACAGCGGCGATTACTCCGCCTGGCCGCGGCGACAGCCCGGGCACACGCCGACGATGGTGAGCCGGAGCTGGTGGCGGTCCATGTCACCGAAGCGCGTCCCTCGCCTGACCGGAACGTCGAGTCGGATCGACTGGACGAACAGCGGGACCTCCTGACGGTCGCCCGCGGCGTCGCGGCCGAAATCGGAATCGACCTCGACACCCGCTCTGCTATCGCCGACGACCCCGGCGAGGTGATCCTCGAGGTGATCCGAGAGACCGACGCCGAACAGGTGGTCCTCGGGTGGCAGGGCGTGACGGACGGCGACGACGACGGCGAGGTGTTCGGGTCGACGCTCGATTCCGTGATCGAGCGGGCGCCGTGTGACGTGGCGCTCGTCGAGTTCGAGCAGGAGATGATCGGGGAGCCGGTCGCGCTGGTCGATGCCGGGCCGCACGCAGCGACGGTCGCGCAGCGAGCGGTCGACTTCGCGACGGTCGACGGGGAGACTGCGACACTCCTCACCGTCCAGCGCTCGACCGATGATGCCGACCCGGTAAGGGAAGGGCGACGGATGATCGAATGGGTCGCGAATCGGGCGAATCTCGATTCCGATGAGTACGAAACCGAGGTCGTCGTCAGTGGGGATCTCTCCGCGGCGATTATCGATGCCGTCACGGGGTACGACACGGTGTGTGTCGGACTCTCGGAGCGGAGCGACGCAGAACGGCTCGAGTTCGGATCGACCGCTCGGCGCGTCAGCCGGGACGCCCCCGGCAACGTCGCAGTCGTTCGCGGGCGAGAACTGCTCGAACCCGATGGCCCTGACCGAGGACTCGCCGACGTAACAGCGGCCGACGACGTCACTTGATCTTGTCTGCCCACTCGTCGTGGAGCTTGGAGCTGATCCGTGGGGCAACACCAACCCGTCCTGTACGCCACCATAGGTATCCAAGTATCCCGAGGGCAGCCGGAATCTGGAATCCCATCTGGATGAGCCCAGTTCGGCCAGTAAGCCATGCCGGGCCACTCACGGACAGTGGAACGACAGCTAGTGATGGGTCGGAGGCCATCGGAACGACGTAGCCGGAAACGAAATTGAATCCGGCATGGATACCGATGGGCAATCCGAGCTGACCCGACAGGAGATACGCAAGGCCGAGCAGAACCCCGGCACTCAAGAAATGGATACCAGCAACGAGCGTCGGTCCTAAATGGGCGAGCCCAAACAGCAGTCCAGACACGCTCCACGCAGCAAGGAGCGTCGTCGTCCCTAACAACCTCCGCAGGTCCAGCCCCTCGATAGCGTTCGTGAGCACGTATCCCCGAAAGACGAGTTCCTCGGCGATCGCTATACTCACGGTTATGACGATGACCAGTCCAATCTTCTGGAGGTATGTACTGGTGAGGACATATTTCGGGTCGCCGACGGTGATCCAGCCACCAATGACCCCCAGTCCCACCGCCGCTATCGGAATCGTCCCACCGATAACTGCGCCCGCGAGCGCGTCACTCGCCCAGCGACGGGTGATCCGTAGCCCCAACGAACGAACGGGCCGTTTGTCCAGATACGTCGCTGCCCCGAGGAGCAGTCCAAGCGTACAACAGACGAGAAGCACACGAAGCGTGGCGGAGCGGAGCAGGCTGTCGCCCGACGGCCAGACGAGATTCGGCAAGGTCAGAAAAAGAGCGGCGTAAAGTATCAAAAATAGTCCCACGCGGATCAACGATCGCGGCCGCTGCTCCCGCTCATTCCACGCAAGCAGACGAAGTCGTCGAAAGTACTCGTGGATATATGGATGCATTGCAGCTTGTGGTCAAGCGATGGAGGTGAGCGAATATACGTCCCCGGTGGCGATGGCCTTTTGATTCGGATTCTCACCGCGTGTCAGGATTGTAATACCACACACCCAACAACATCAATCCCGCCGGGACTAACGAGACGAGGCTACTTCCGATGATGGCTCGGTTCATCGTCGAGAGTCCTATAGTAACCATTAGAAGTAATTGCTCACTTTGGGAAGAGACAGTTCCTCGAGAGCAGTGTCGATTGCCGTTGTTAGCTCGTCGAGTGAGTCGAAAAACCGGTTGCTGAGAGCCGCTTGCAGTTGTCTCCAGCACTCCTCGACAGGATTCAACT
>NZ_QMDX01000032.1:5421-14626 GCF_007421925.1 Haloglomus irregulare | reverse complement strand
CGAGTTGGGAACCTCTCCGCCGTGGGAGCCCGTCTGTGACGGGAACCCCACGACTGAAGCCGTGGGAGGAAGTCAGAGACGCCAATAGCTGTTTCAACCCGTGAGCGTTCTGCATACGTCTCATCGAGCTGGCGTTGTCAGAGACGAACTGTGTCGCTGTGTTCTTTGATCCGCTTCTCGACGCGATATTCTATGTCTGGTGGATCGTCTGTATTCCGTGGGTTGTACGGCGCTATCGGCACGACTGACTGCCCCAGCAGCCAGTCGTGCCACCCCAGCATATCGAACTCTGAATCACCGAGGAACCAGCGTGGAGTGTCGACGGCGAGCGCGTCACGTGTGACGCGCATCGCCGTCTCCTCGTCAACTTTCTTCGCCGGAGTGAACGCTGCTGCGACCGGTATATTGTCTGCGGCGGTGACGACACAGCAGCCGTAGCCGTAGTAATAGTCGTCTTCTGCGTGGTCGTAGTTCCAGTCGGCGTCCTCGTCACGCTGATCAACCGGGATATCTGTCCCATCGATGCGGAAGAGCTTGCCGAGCGGCACCTGCTCGGCAAGCTCATGGACCAACTCGATGAATACGTCTTTGGCGACGAGTTCGAAGTCTGTGATGAACCGGGAGAGTGTCCGCCGGGACGGCGGACTCTCGGAGCCACACTGTCGCCAAACATCCTCGTTGTGGAGTTCCCGCGCCATCGGACGAGGACCGTAGATATCGTGGTAGAAGCAGTGAAGGACACCTTTCAGGAGTTCTGGTGGCTCGTGAACCCGTGCTCGCCCCCTCAGATCGGGGGCGAACACGGGATAGTCAGTGAGAAACGACAGATCAAGGTGTTCGAATAGTGCCTTTGTCTCTGTCTCCAGTGTTTTGAAAACCAATTCGACCGTACCGTTACTTGGTAGGACGGAGCTGGTCTTGGACACATCAGATTCGTCCTACCGCTTCCTTGTGAGAACTTCTGCACCACCGCCTGATAATAATGTGTAATACTCTGATTCCGACCGTGAGAATCCTCGCTTGAGTGTGAGCCATATTTGAAATTCCAACGATGAGGACCGCTTCCCTACGTACAGAACTGCTCTGTATAGCGTATCCACACTCACGAAGTGCTGCTGTGGCGTCGACTCGATAGATCGTTCTTTACGGAGCAGACTCTCATCCTCCCATCTGTGGACCAATCAGGAGGAAGGCACGGCCGCTGAGAGCGAGAGCGCGTGTGATCTCTCATTGCTTGTCGTCCGTCCGGATGTTCGGTCGCGAAGTCGGAGATCACGACTTCGGCACCGAGATGGAAGACACTGTCTTCTCGAACAAGTTCCCACTCCGTATTCATCCGCTCCCAGTTGTTGGCGAGCGTTCGTTTCACATCGCTATCGAAGCAGTTACTAGCGCTGTAATGGGAACCGAGGCCCTCGGTATGGTTGAGCATGAATTGACATGTCTCACCGGAGCTTCGTCGACAATAATCGTCACAGTCATTTTCTCACCGATCACAGAGCGGTAACGCAGGCAGGAAGTTCGCCATATGGATCCGTATTTTTGCGATTGGGAGAACAGCGACGCCGGGCCGTCCAGTACGGCCTCGCAGTCGGCGGCCTGATCCGCACTCGCAACACGCTCCCCGTCGGCATCAATCGGATAGATCCGGTGCATCAACCCGAACAGCTTCAGATAGAGGGTCTTATAGGACGATTACCACACCGATTTTCTGAGGCCCCGAATTACTCAATGTGAGCAAAACAACGACCGAATCTTGATGTCTTGGAGCTGCAAGCTGCGTGAGGAGGTCGCTCGTCCTAAGTTACCCGATAGTATAAAATACATAAGTTTGGCCTCGTTGAAATCCTCAGAGGGTAACAGATTCACTTACTGAATGCTGATTGATGAACGATGTTCCAAAATCCGACCTGCTTCGGTTTGTCGAACGAACATTCGAGTTGGCGCAACAGGTGATTGCCCGCTACTCGTTGAAATGCTCCAAACGACGATACACCCGCCCTCAGCAGGTTGTCTTGCTCTGTCTCAAACTGAAGAAGACGACCACATACCGGGACCTCGTTGACGAACTCATCGAGATGCCTCGCATTCGTGATGCCCTCAATCTTGATTCAATCCCTGCACCATCCACACTCTGCAAAGCGTTCGATCGCCTGGAGATGGCCGTCTGGCGTGTTCTGCTGCGGGTCTCACTCGTTGGACTTCCACTGGATGGCGTAACTGGCATCGATGCGTCCGGATTTGAGCGAGCGCATGCCTCAGCACATTACACCAAGCGAACCAACCTTACGATACAACAGTTGAAGACGACGCTATTGGTCGATACCGCGACCAACGCAGTGCTCGACATTCACGCGACGACAACACGAAAGCACGGTACACAGATTGCACCACAGGTTGTGAAACGCAACGTCGAGTCGATTACAGTACTGGCCGGTGACAAGGGGTATGATGACCAGAAGCTCCGACGTCTCGCCTGTGACCACGACGTTCGACCACTCATCAAGCACCGGGAGTTCTCGTCACTCCACAAGGCATGGAACACACGGCTGGACACTGACCTCTATCATCAACGGAACATGAACGAGACAGTCAACGCGGCGATTAAACAGAAGTTCGGTGCATTTGTACGGTCACGTGTCTAGTGGAAGCAGTTCCGCGAACTCGTCATCAAATGCGTCGTTCACAACATCGAGCGGGAGATACTCTGATCTGACCGGATTACACGTATCCCCGATTTCACTGTTTGGATAGGAACCCGAGGAAGTTTTTATATCATAAAAAAGTTAGGGTATGACACTGGTCGTTCCGTTCGACGGGTCTGACCTCGCTGAAGCAGCGCTTGTCCGGGCAACTGAGTTCGGGAGCGTATTTGACGAAGATGTGCTGGCTGTAAGTGTAATCCCAAAGGGAAACAAGGAGTATGCCAGAGAACACGGCTGGATTGGGCAAGACAAAGAGTTTGACCTGAAATCTGTTGTGTCAATATTACAGAAAATCAAGGAGAAAGCCCACGACTTTAGTCGTGGGATGAATCCGACATCCCACCACACCATCCACGTTCGGTAGCAGGCTTGAGTCTCCCACGCTAATACCTGCCTTTACAAACCAGCATTTCGTAAGATATTGTGATGAAGCGAACCAACCAGTTTGACGTTCATCCTCGCTCTGCGAAAGAGCGCGAGGTGTTCGTTCGCTGGTTGGACGCTTCTGCAAGTCTCTGGAACGAGACCAATTATGCTCGCCGCCAAGCCTTCCTCGAAGACGATGAAAGCGTCTGGGACGCCGACACCGGCAGTCTCGAAGGCAAGTACAAAGGCGTTCTCAGCAGTTCGGTTGCCCAGCAAATCATCCGCAAAAACTCGGAATCGTGGCGGTCGTTCTTCAGTAGTAACGAGAAATTCCACGCTGGGAAACTCGATGAGAAACCGTCGCCACCGGGGTACTGGGGGAACGAAGAAGACGGACGAGTGCTTCGCACGTACGTTCGCAACGACCAGTACACCATTGAGTACGGGAACCGCTCCCGTCTCGAAATCCCGATTGGTTCCGAACTCAAAGACGAACTTGGGTTGAACCGGAATCAGCGCCTTCGCGTTGAGATTGCTGGCGACCCGAAGTGGGACGGCGAGCAGGGCCGACTCGAACTCGTGTATGACGAACTCGCAGACACTTTCAGGGCTTATCAACCAGTTGCCATCGACGATTCTCGACTGGATTCACTACTGGCTTCGGAAGAAGCCGCTCTGGACGTTGGCGCGAACAACCTCGCCGCCTGCACGACTACGACCGGTCAACAACTCCTGTACGAAGGGCGTGACCTGTTCGAACAGTTCCGAGAAACCACGGAACAAATAGCGCACTACCAATCTCTACTCGAAACCCAATGTGAGTCGAGTAAACGCATCGACCGCTTGTACCGCAAGCGCACGAATCGGCGAAATCACGCTCAAGACAGCCTTGTTCGTGACCTCGTAGAACGCCTATATGACGAAGGTGTCTCGACGCTGCACGTGGGAGACATCAAAGGCGTTCTCTCAACGCACTGGTCGCCGCGTGTGAACGAGAAGACGCACAATTTCTGGGCGTACCGCCGGTTCATCAACCGCCTCAAAGACGTGTGTGAAGAGTACGGAATCACGGTCAATGAGGCGTCAGAGGCGTGGACGAGTCAAGAGTGTCCTGAGTGCGGCGAGCGCAAAGAAACAGTTCGTCACGAGGATTCGTTGACGTGTCCGTGTGGATTCGAGGGACACGCTGACCTCGTTGCCTCGGAATCGTTCCTGAGACGGCAGAACAACACAATAGGGTTGATGGCACGGCCCGTGTACCTCAAGTGGAACAATCACGAATGGCGGGAACACCACAACCCGCTCTCTCTCGCGGTGGAGACAACAGCCAACGAGGAGTACACAAATCAGAGTACCGCTACACGCGGGAATATCGCTCTCGGGGACTCAGACGACTGAGACTCCCACGAGAGGAATCCCACGACTTCAGTCGTGGGTGGATGTCAAGAGCAGGCACGACTTGCTGAAGATGACAATCACTTCGTTCGACAACTCGGGGGTCGTAGACGCCGCGCGTGGTGAGTCCGAGCGGCCTCACGGCGCCGTTTCACCGCCCGGTAGCGACCGCCGGAACGGCAGCCACTTATCACAGGATAAACATATACTTAATTACACCGGTGATCAAATACCATTAATGGACTCTAGTGAACCGGTGATCGATGTACTTCGAAGCGCGTATTCAGAAGAATTTGGAGACCGTGACGAACTACCGGACGAACTCAATCGTTCTCGAATGGATTCGAGCACAGGAGATCAAGAAGAGTCTTGAGGCGGACATCGCAGAGGAACTTGGTCACGCCGGGGAACTCGGACAGCGACTCAAGCAACTCAACGCCAATCCCCCGGGGTCAGCAGCGTTCACCGCTCAGCAGGAGAGTCTCCAACCACCGGAGGATTCAACCGATGTCCTCGCCGTAATCAACGGCGTTCTGGACGCGGAAGACGGTGCAATCTCGCCGTACCAGCAGTTGGTCGAACTCGCGCAGGCGGCCGACGACCCGGCAACCGTGGATCTGGCAGTAGAGATTCTGGCCGGCGAGGAGACCCACCGCTCTGAGCTCCGGGGGTTCAGAAAGGAGTATAGCGGGGACTGACGCGCTCAAATGCCTCCGCAACCGTGACCTTGATCAGGAGTTGTTAGTAAGGTACTCGTTGACAAGGGCCGCCTCGGCCCTGCGAAGCCGGTACGAGACGGTCGATCGCGGACACTCCAATTCGGTTGCGAGTTCATCTAATGTCGTCTCCCTCGGTGTTCGGTAGTAGCCCTCCTTTGCGGCCTTTTCGAGAACGTGGTGTTGTTCCGGCTGGATCGCGACCGAATTGAAGAGGGTGAGCACCGAGCCGGTGGAATCTCCGATGTGATGGAAATGAAAGGAGAGTCCGCCGCCCAATCTACCCTGCAGAGTGTCGTATAACATTCCTACCTTCTTGTCGTCCTCCATCAGGATCCGCCACTTCTCGGTGCCCCCCCGGCGGGTTACCTCAAAGAGCAGCGCGCCATCTAGGTACTGGTTCGTTATGATCGGCACGGAGTCGCATCGGGCCAACTTATCGAAGTAATTATATATTAGGCTTCGGCCGGGTTCCCGTTCCAGTACGTCGGTGTATTGACGTGCGTCGTAGCTCCGGTCGCTGACGCTCAGTTGATCGTACGACGTGTCAGTTAGCAGTGATGTGGCATCTTCCACGGCGGCAGTCGGGCCGACCGTACGGTCTAGCTTCCAGAGTTTCGCATCACCCATCGAACAGAGAAGCGCGTTTGAGCTCGCTTCTGGGCTCTCGATGAACACATCCATCAGTTCGTCAGATCCCGGAGCGTATCTAATCTCAAAGACGAACTCACGCATTCAATGTATCGTTGACCGGCGAGCATACAGTCGGTTTCGGTTCCCACCGGCTTCCATCCCAGTCGACCATTCGGAGCGATCACCGCCGACCGAACGCTGTCGGCTGCGAAGACCCGGCTTGTCGCCCAGCAGCGGCAGACTGAGATAGTTCGACTCCAACCGATTCCAATACGTGGAGATGTACAGGAAGCCGGCCCGACTCCTGATACTTGGGCCCACGGTCAATTCTATTCAATATATGTATATAATTCATGCCGCTGAGTATTAATTGTGACGCTGGTGGTCGCCGCCGAAACCGCAGGTGTCCTTCGTTACCGGTAGACAAGATGAATACCCCAAGGCTTGACATCGGACATAATACCGACAACTTGTGAGTGTTAAGAATATGAACGCGAAGGGGATGCTCGAACAGTCGTACAACGCCCGGAATAAGCAGGGTGCAGCGTGCCGACAGTTCATTACACTTTTTAAAAAGGCCGACGTATGTGGCTATGATGTCATTGAAGCGGGAGGATTTGGGGCTTGCGCACGGAGCAATATGCCGGAACGCTGACCACTTAGCATCTGGGGAGTGGCTCCCGGCCGGGCATTTAATTACGGTCCCCCGAGAGCAGTTACTCCGAATCGGGTATCGGATCCAGACTGTACGACGCGACGACTAACGCTCCGGATATGAGTACTAGATTCTTGAGTATGTATTGGCCCTCTAAGCTGGGCACCAGCGGGAATGTTGTGAACGAGACGTCAGGCAGGAGCACCAACGGGAGGAAGGTCCCGGCTATCTGGAGCAACAACAGCGCGATGCCGGCCCTCAGCAGCCGCTCGTGCAGCAGACAGACGCCGATCAGCATCTCCCAGACGCCCAGAACCGGAACGAACAGTTCCGGCGGCAGGAAGTAGACCGTTTTACTGACGATTTCGGTTGCTGAACTTACCCCGATAGGCTTGAGTACGCCGAACCAGAAGAAAATGACTGCCAAGCTGTATCTCAGCAGGGAGACGCTGTACTCGTCTAAGAGCAGAATGATTCGCTCGTCAAGTGCCATGACCTTCTGTCGGTTTTCAGTGTCCATCATGCTCCACGGAAAGTGGATTGGTGCCTCATGACCGTCTCGGGTGCCCGGGTTATCACCCGCTGGTTCGTCGGTTCTCATCACACTTGTTGTATGCGGAAGGATCGCATTGAATACTCGTTTGGCACAGGACAACGCAGGAGCCCACGAAGCCAACCGGAACATCTCTGCCCGCAGTAAGACCACGCTGAGAGGGTGACGCCGCGCTTTTGATCAAGCGTTTGCTGGTGCGGCTCCAAAGGGATTTCAGACAGCAGGGAGGTGTCGCTGCCCGGCGACAGGGGGCGAGTGAAGCGAGCGACCGAAGCAAAAGGTCGATATGTGGGCAGAGTTCCACGGCTGATTCTACCGCACAGACGTGAAAGAAAGCTGAGACAACTTTCTATAACAGCCTATAGCGTTACGGCAGGGAGCAAACCCGAACTGGGATTGAAACACTGTTACTCGCATCGCCTGCGTGCTTTCCCAACGCTTGTTTGGCTAAGTGCCGACACTGCTCAACGAAGTTGAGGAGATCAATCTCCATGGACAGAATCGAATTCCTCGACTTCACCCTTCTAACCCGTGATATCAGCTAATTAGGTCGCTGTTCAATACGAAAAACTTTCACAAATATGCGACTCTTAATAAATGGAGATTGTCGGCTACGTGGTACTGTACAGCACAATGCTAAAATTGCAGTCCAAGCTCAATATTAACAGGGGGAAGGCGGAAAGTAACTTGAGAATCAGAGAACCGTATCGATTATTAGGTCCCCGAATCGTTCTATTCGGGCGAAACAGGCCCAACTCAGAACTGGCGGGGAAATCGCAAGGTCTAAAGGATTGCAGTTCTTATGCAAAACTGTGAGAACTCGCGCCCAAGTAATTGGTATTGCACTGTTATTGATGACAGCAGCCATACCTGCAGCGGCGGGGATGGCGTCGGCCGAAATGTATCATGAAGTCAGCGACCCGACTCTCGAGACGACAGTCGATGGATCAAATGTCTTGAGCCCGGGAGCAACAACAACTGTCGGGGTTCTCGTGCGCAACACTGGAGAGGTGGAGGTAGACGGCCCGACCGACCGGTTTGAGCGCACAGTTCAGAGTTTATCTCTCCGGCCTGGCGCGGCCCTATCGACGACAGTGACCGTCAAATCTGGGTCAGCCCCGCTGACTGTCCGGACAGGTGAACAGGCAGTTGCCCCCATTGCCGTCGACAGCATGCAACGAGTGCCGATCGAACTGGAGGTAGATGAAGAGGCGACGCCCGGGACCTATCGGCTCCCGGTGGAGATGACCTACCGTTATCTCGACAGGTTGCACATCGATGAGGACGACACCACCACGTATTACGAGACTAAAACGGTTGAGCGAAGTCTTATTGTTCGTGTTGAGTCGGCTGCACAGTTTGAGGTGGTGTCGGTGACCGGCGATGGCCTGACTGAGGGGGGCGACGGTGAGGTGCAGGCGACCGTCCGTAACACTGGAACTGAGACTGCATCAAACGCTGCGCTCCGCCTGCACGCCACGGACTGGTTGACTCCGCGAAGCTCTAATGCCGGGATCGGCACGCTCGACCCAAACGAGACGGCAACAGCGACGTTCCGGGTTGGTGTCAACGATGTCTCGGCGGGCGATCACGCGGTTAGGTTCTCGCTGCGCTACGATGACGCGAACGGTGTCGTCTCTGAGACGCCTGTCCACACTGGCACGGTGACAACCGGTGAGGGACCACAGTTCAGTGTGAAGACGAGCGCTGAGGCGCTGTATGTCGATTCGACCGGCGTCGTCACGCTGACAGTGCGCAACACCGGCGACACTACCGCCCAGAACGCACGGGTCCAGCTACGCGAGTCGTCACCGTTAATACCCGTCTCTGGGTCAGCGAGTCTCGGAGACCTCGCTCCGGGCGAAACCGCAACTGCGCCACTCCGGATTGAGGTTGGCGACGTCGCAGCTGGTGAATATCCACTTTCGGCCGTTATCAAGCGTGATGACAGCTTCGGCGACCCCGTGACGTCCGAGGTCCGGACTGGCACAGTGACCGCCAATGAGGGACCGGAGTTCGCTGTGAATGCGAGCGCTGAAGCGCTGTATGTCGATTCAACTGGCGCCGTCACGCTAACAGTGCGTAACACCGGCGACACTACCGCCCAGAACGCACGGGTCCAGCTACGCGAGTCGTCACCGTTAATACCCGTCTCTGGGTCAGCGAGTCTCGGAGACCTCGC
>NZ_QMDX01000032.1:0-5323 GCF_007421925.1 Haloglomus irregulare | reverse complement strand
ACGCGAGTCGTCACCGTTAATACCCGTCTCTGGGTCAGCGAGTCTCGGAGACCTCGCACCGGGCGAAACCGCGACCACACGGCTTCGCGTCGAGATGAGCGACCGCGCTCTCGCGGGCGAATATCCCCTCTCAATCGTCGTCAAGCGCGACGACGCGTTCAACAATCCCGTGGTGACAGAGCCGCTATCAGTGGGCGTCGATGTCGGCCCGGAGCGGACGTTCGAGACGAGTAGCGCTGGGTCGGCTTCGGCTGGGTCAACGACTACCGTCAGCTTCGAGGTGACTAACAGTGGTGAGGCACCGATGCGTAACGCGGTAGTGCGGCTGAATGCCGACTCACCGTTCGAGACTGACGATGATACTGCCTATGTTGGGAGACTTGAGCCAGGCGAGTCTGCGACTGTCCAGTTCACCGTCAGTGTTGATGGCGCGGCAACACCGAAAGCGTACGCGCTTGATACCACTGTGGCGTTCGACAACGCGTTCAACCGTCGGGTTGTCACCGATGTTGAGTCAACCGAACTGCGTGTTGAGGCAGGCAGCGGGGGACTCCTTGCTGCTATTATCAACACATTGTCTGACTTGATAGGACTGTAATATGATAGATTTACGTGACGCACTGGAGCGTTCCGGTCGCTGGTCAGCAACTCACCGCCGGACGGTCGTTGCAGCGGTCCTCATCATCGCCATTATCTCAGGGGGCGTCGCAGCAGCGGGGCTTCAGATGAGCATGGGGATGAGCCTCTATGTCGACGACGATTCTCAGGTCGCTGAAGACTGGGCGACAGTCAAAGAGGACCACGGTGTCGGTAATGCCGTTTTCATTGTCATTGAGTCCAATTCACTCTACGATCCAGAGACGGTCCGCGCAATAGACCGGTTGGACCATCGGTACGCTGCTATAGACGATGTATCGTCGGTAACGACTCTCGCCGAGGTGGTGCGATTAGGTAATGATGGATCAATCCCTAATACTGAAGATGGTGTTCGGCGAGCCATCAAACAAGTCCGCCAGCAACCGGGCGGCGACCAACTAGTGGACCGGGTGGTCCCCGAAGCCGGGACCACAGTGATTGTCGCACAGTACGGAGAGGTTGACCGTTTTGACCGCGGCGCATTCTTGCCAACTCGTGGGTCAGATATAATTAACAACGAAGTACGCCAAGAAACTGACCTCGCGGAGCTACCGCCAGGAACGAGTACGACGATCACCGGTCAGCCGGTGTTTGAAAATGCCGCATTCGGGTTGATGCTGCCCGAGATGATTATGCTATTCGCCGGGGCATTCGCGCTCATTTTTGCTGTCGTTTATTTCGTGATGCGAGGACGACTTGCCCGGGGGCGCGAGGTGGCAATGCCGCTGGGTGTTGCGATACTGTCGTTAGTCTATATGGCTGGCACAATGGGCGTCCTTGGGTATTCGTTTAATGCTATCATGCTGGGCGTGATGCCCGTGGCGATGGGGCTCGGGATTGATTACAGCCTCCAAATTCAGACCCGCTACGCCGAAGCCCGTGAGAACGGTCAGTCGCCAGTCACCGCCGCCGGGACCGCTTCGCGGACGACTGGCCGGGCATTGCTAATCGCAATGGGGACCACTGTCGCTGGACTCGGCTCGCTACTGGTCTCGCCGGTCCCCCCGGTGCAACAGTTCGGTGTTACCAGTGCCATTGCCGTTCTCTCGTCTATGATTCTATCGGTGACGTTGTTGCCCGCGCTGTTAGTCCGGTTCGACGTCGGGCCGCCTCGCGAGGCCAGCGGAACCGAGGGCGACCGAGTAGAGCAGGTATTCCAACAGCTGACCAGCCGAGTGGCGGCAGGCCGACCCATCGTCACATTGCTGTTTGCGCTTCTAATCGTCTCTGGGGGGGCCTACGCATATCCACAGGTCGAGCCACGACAGGAGATGATGGACTTCTGGCCGCAGAACATGGAGGCGAAAAACGATCTTGACCGGCTCTCGGAAACTGTTGAGAGTCCCAAACGAATCTACGTCCTGGTTGAAACCGACCAGGCCTACACGCCACAAACGTTCCGAGACGTAGCGGAATTCCAGCGGGTGATGCTCGACAACTCGCAGGTGAACGGGGTGAGAAGCGCCGTCACAGCCGTGGCACTCACCAACGATGGTCGGGTTCCCGAGACAGAGGCAGAACTTGATGCCGCGCTGGCTGCGCGGACAGGGAGCGGGTCACTGACTGTCGCGGACCCTGACCGACGCCCCTCACGGTTAGTGTTGACTTTCGCTATTGAGGATGTCAAGGGCGAGGCGACTCGCACCTTGATTGAGGAATTCGAGGGCAATGCCGAGCTCACCTTACGAACCGCTGATGAGGTGCGGGTGACTGGCAAGCCCGTACTCAATCGGATGGTGATCGAGAACGTTACCGCGGGCTTGATTCCAATGACGCTGCTCTCATTCGCCCTCGGCGGCGGGTTTCTCGCGCTCGCGTTCCGTTCGGTGCGGATTTCGGCAGTACTGGTCGGAAGCGTCGCTGGCACCGCAGCGCTGGCCGTGGCCGGCCTAATGTACGTACTGTCGATTCCCTGGAATCCACTGACAATCACGATGTCGTCTATCGCCTTGGGGGTCGGGGTTGATTATGGCGTCCACGTGTTCGAGCGCTACGAACACGAGGTAAAACACGGAGCCAGCGACCGGGCCGCAGCGAGCACAGCAGTGGCGAAACTCGCTCGGCCGGTGCTCGGCTCCAGCCTCACCACCATCTTTGGGTTCGGGGTTCTGACAGTGTCTCGGTTCCCGGTCCTCGCAAACTTCGGACTGGTGACAGTGTTTGCCATCGGCCTGGCACTTGCAGGGGCGTTCCTTGTCTTGCCGGCATCGCTCGTTCTTGTCCCTGGTCTCGTCCGACGACCGCCAGAGACGGCCGCGCCGTCGTCAATTGAGTCGGAGACCTCTTAATCTACATATAACTATGGCGAATGTCTCGGGATTTGTCCCTGAGGGAACTCACCGCGTGTTCGTATCTCACGCTGTCCGGACTGCGGCCTGCTCGTCGTCAGGCTATTTACTAATAACCACCGCCAGCCCTGCGACGGCTCGGCCCACGGTGTGAGTGTGTAACAATCAATTGGCCCGACAAATTCGGGGACGGCGTATCCCAGTGCATCCTTGAAGAGCGTTCGCACGTACGGTCCGCTTAGGAAGAGAATATCGTCGAAGTAGGCGGGGCCGCGACCGGTTGACGGATTGCCCACGTCGGCGTTGTCGATCGCGTCGAGTTCGGAGCCGAGCGTTTCGCCATCGCCGCTATCACTCGGGCTGTAGCGTTGGACATCGGGAGTTGAGACTACACCGGATTTAGGAGGTCTATGATGCGTGGTTTCGGACGAATTGATTCCCGAGAACTGAGTCAAATCGCGTCTCACCCGTCCGTTTCCGTCGCACTCCCAACTCTATCGGTGAACTTCTGAGACTCTCGGAGCGTTGCCACTCAGAAAATCGATATTAGCTTAGGCTGAGCGGCTATCTACCCGATTCCGGTCTCCTTCTTCAGCAGTGTGAGCGTATTGTCCGCCGTCACAATCGGTGCGTGCTCGTACTCACCAGTCAATTCGAGTTGTACGAGCAAGTCGACAGCTCGCCAAACCGAGTACAACAGACACGCAAATACGAAGTAGAAGAACCGCAACCCGAAATCCTTGGACGTGGTGGCAGTCATGAACCACTTGATCGAATTAAACCCGCTCTCGATTTCCCACCTGTAGCCATACTCAGTGAGGTGACCCCTCCCGCAATTCGATATGAACACCGAGTACTGTCGACAGTCGTCGTGCTCTGAGTCCTCTTTCCGCCGATAGATCAGCGTTGTCTGATGCGACTCGGTATTCCCGAGATGGAGTTTCCGGTCAGTTTCGTAGCGGTCCTGGTCACGCTGGAGCAATCGCTTGGCCCGGGCTTTCTCGCTGGTCTGCATTCGCTTCGGCACGACGTATGAAAGCCCGCGCTGACTGATCATCTCCAAGATGTGCTGGCTATCGAACTCCCGGTCCATCAGGACGTTATCGACGCGAACCAGGTCCTCAGCGGAGTCAAGCAGATTCTTGACTATCTCTTCTCGTGACTCGCCTCTCCGTACCGGCCGCGCATCAAGCACAATTGGAACCGCGTTGCCGACCAGCTGGACTGTCGCCCACTGGTAGGCGTACTTGTTGGTGTTCTCTTTCGTTCCGATGATTTCGTCCTCGTGGCCTGTACGGTCGCCCGTGAACGGATCGGCTTCGGTGATGTCGATCGCGACGACACCCGGTCGGAAGAATTCCTCTGTCTCCGCGCCCTCGTCCAGCAGTTGACGGACAGCCTGTCGGTACATCTCTCGGATCTGCTCGATAGAGAGGTCGTGCAGCTGCTCCCGATGAGCATGACCCAACGGCGTCCGCTCCCGGGTCGACTCGTGGACGAAACTGCGAGCCCCCTCATTTGCAGCGAGGCTCTCACGAAGTCCGAGATACGTCTGCAAATCCCAGTAAGCGTTCTCGTGTATCTCACAGCCGTCCCCACGATCCAGCGAAAACACCGGGAAAACGATGCGGCGGTCGGTGATCTTCTCTGCCTGCTCCAGCACGGTTTGATCGTCTGGTTCTGACTCTCCATTTAGCGTACCAAATCCCGACCTACCGAGGTCCTTGAGCGTAGCTGAGGGACTCAGAGCTTCCAATCGGGAGCAAGGCGATGCACCGAGCGCAATTCTTTGGTTGAGAAACACCGTAATCGGGTTTTTATATCGAACTGTAGATCCTCCAATGTGGTCCGGATTGGTCCCCTCCAGTTGACCGAGACGTGGATGTATGCACTTGTCGGTGGGCTACTTGCACTCCCGTTCACCGCGGTTGAGGTGTGGCAATCCCCGGAGAACATAACCCTCGGAGCGGTCGTCGTCGGAAGCGCATTCGCCGGGTATCTCGTCAAACGACGCGACGGGAACAGCACCGCGACCGGATTACGAGCCGCGCTTATCGGTGGAATACCGGCCCTTTGGGCGCTAAAAGAACTATTTTGGACAATCAAGACCATCCCGAACCCGCCGTGGTTCCAGACGGTCAGCGTCGCGATAGCGCTCGCGTTTGGCGGCCTTGTCCTAGTAGTTGTGGCCGTCTCCGGGGCGCTCGCCGGCCGCTTCGGTGGTTGGCTGGCCGAACGGCGGGATAGTGACGGTGTTGCCAATCCGCGAAGTGGTCCGTAGTCAGAAATCTCTGATAAAAAACAGAATCTACAGTACGACATAGCATGTATGTCTGCGTGAGTACTATCTTCATTAGGCGAGAGAATCCCGCTCTTCAGGGCGGGCGTGAATCGCCGCA
>NZ_QMDX01000031.1 GCF_007421925.1 Haloglomus irregulare | reverse complement strand
ACGAAGCGTATGACTTTGTTTCCAGCAACGGCGCCGAGGACGCGCCGTACACCACCGCCGCCGGTGACATC
Source organism: Haloglomus irregulare (assembly GCF_007421925.1). GTDB lineage: Archaea > Halobacteriota > Halobacteria > Halobacteriales > Haloarculaceae > Haloglomus > Haloglomus irregulare. The sequence goes on along the minus strand of NZ_QMDX01000031.1, from coordinate 15,721 downwards.
GTGCTGGACGGCGCTCAGATCAGCGCGCCGTCGACGCCGACGCCGACGCCGACGGAAGCGCCGACGCCGACGGCGACTCCGGAACCGGACACGCCGACGGCGACCGAAGAGCCCGAGGATTCGACGCCGACCGAGACGACCAGCGGCGGTCAGCCCGGCTTCGGCCTGGCGGTGTCGCTGCTGGCGCTCATCGGCGCCGCGCTCATCGCGCTCCGCCGCCGGAACTGACGCCCACACACAGCCCCCACCCGGGGGCCCGAACCACTAGCGATCCGCGGCCTGCGGCACCATTCTTTCGGCGACACCACCACCAGCGACACCACCAGCGCGAGCGGCACCACCAGCGACGATGAGCGGGTGGCGCCTCATTGAAGCGAAAAAACCAATTTAGGATTATTTTCCGAACACCGAAGCAGTCTCTCCACAGCCCTGCCCTGTGTCAATCAGACGGGGCCATACCCCATTCGTTTTCGAAGAATTCGAGATCATACTTACTGCGATTAGCCCGGCCGACCTGCTCCCGGAAGGTTTCAATATCCTGCATCAGTGAGAGAAACGACGACTTTGCACGGTGGTCCCCGGCCTCCAGTCGCGGGATGATCGTCTCACAGAGCAACTCGACGGCGTCGGCCCGCACGGTCAGGTAGGGCTGGACCAGCCGCAGGAATTCCTGCACATCCCCACGTCGGCTTGTGACGAACTGATACGAGTCATATGTCGTATCCCGATTCGTCTTCACCCGATACGCGATATCGTGTTCCTCACTGACTGCAGTCAGAACGTCCACGCTCTCCTGAGCGGGGAGCTTGATTCGGCATTCCGTCTGCACGCCAAATCCGATACTCGTCTCTGCCCGCTTCGCGATCGTCACGACAACCCCCGCGTGATTGTCGACGAGCCCCGCAATGTATGCGCGGCGCCAATCAATCTGCTCGGTCACTAGTTGTGTGTGTCTGTATTTTCCATGTTTCAATCCTTTGAACTGTCTGCAGAGGTGTCCTGAGGCGTCTCCAACGGGGGCTGAACTCAAGACCTCCACTTTCGCGTCTCTTCGTCCCGGGGCACACAGCCCCGACGATCCGGACGGCTCCTGAAGCCCCCACTCTTTGATTCTCCGTACTTTGGGCCCGGAGCAGTTGCTCGTCCTGCGTGGAGGGCGGGCGCACCGCGAACGTGTTGGTTCGCCTCACGACAACAGACATTTGTAGTCCTACGTCCAAATGTCTTTCGGACACAAACGATGCGACCGAACATCGACATTTCGCACACGCTGAACGGGCGCGTGAAAGACTACGCCGAGCAGCAGGACGTGAGCCTTGAAGAAGCCTATCGAGAGATTATCAAAGCGGGGGTGGAAGCGGTGGACCATCCAGACGAGTCGTAGCGCGTGGACTGCCGGGCTCTGCTGTCGCTTACACCTACCCCTAAAGGGGTGGGCTTTCGCTCGCTACGTGCCATGAACGGCTAGCCCGCCGGGATTCACTTAGATATGCGTCGGACGCACGTCAGCGCACGCTACCGTGCATGACTGCACAGCCGCGTGTGCATAGATGCGCACACGCAGAGCGGCGTGCAGCGGGGTGGTTCAGAGGAGAGTTCGTATCACAGAATGCGGTTTAGCCGCGCATGGCGTCGCCGATGCGGGCCTCGGTGGGTTCGGCGAGGTAGGGTTCGATGGCGGAGTAGTCGCTCCAGCCGCCGACGGCCATCATGGTGCGGACGTCGACCTGGCGTTCGACGAGGTGGTGGGTGGCCCACGAGCGCCGGAGGTCGTGACTCGAAATCTGGCGCCAGCGGTCGGCCTGGGGGTCGGCTTCGGCGACGTGCGCGGCGGCTTCGCGGACCCAGCGCCGAACCGAGGAGGTCGAGGCCTGGACCCAGGCCTCACCGGTGGCGCGGTCGCGCTCGCGGGCGAACCGGCGGACGTTGGCCTCGACGGGCTCGGGCATCCAGGCGTCGCGGACGGTCGGGTCGCCGCCTTTCGTGTTTTTGCCCCGGACTTCGAGGAGCCAGCCGTCGGCGTCGTCGCTGTACCGGAGCTCGGCGTCGCCGGGATAGGACACTTCCGAGGCCCGGAGGCCGCAGCGGGCCATCAACTGGATGGCGATCTCGCGCTCCCAGTCGGTGCGAGCGGCGGCCTCTGCGAGCCGGCCGATTTCGTCGGTGTCGAGCCAGCATTTCGTAATCTCGCCAGAGTCGTCGACGCGAACCATGCACGGATGTACAGGCCAATCCGATTAGAAGCTACCGGCATGACCGGTGATTACACGTCGATAGCGAGGGGTTTCGGGGTGGTTGTGGCCGGGTTGTTGTCCAACCCGGCCACAACCACCCGGAGTCCTCGCTGGAGAGCGAGCCCAGCCGTGGTGCCGCACAGACCGGGAGTGGTTACCCGCTGTTTTCGTTGAAGGCGCTGATCACGTCCAGCACGTCGGTGGCTTTGACATCGCCGTCTTCGTTGAACTCGCTGATGGTATCCAGCACTTCATCGCCCTGGATGCCAGGCTCGCCGTTGGTGTCGAACCGTTGGACTGGATCCTGCTGATTGCTGATGGTCACCGTCTGCGTGGTGGTGGTGTTGCGCTCATCGGTGTCGTTTTGGACCACCGCCACCGCCTCCAGGGTCAACTCCTGCTCAACAGCAGCTTCTTCGGGGACGTTGATTTCGAACTGTTGCGCGACGCTCTCGCCTCTCGCCGGAAGCGCGTTCCCAGCGAACCCCAGAAACACCGGGTTCTCACTGTCGCTGGACAGCGAAAGCGGCTCCGGCACCGCGGTGAGTTCGATCGACCCACTGGACGGCTCGGGGACGTCCCGATTGGTCAGCTCGGCGGTCACTGTCACCGTCTCTCCGGGCTGGACGGTCCCCGGCGCTTCCAGGGAGAGTGCAACAGGGGTCTCGCTGCCGTCGCCTGGCGCCGGGTCCTGCTGGTCGCCCCCGCTGAATATGTACGCTGAGCCCCCTGAACTGCCGTTCGCGGAAGCGAAAGGGGCTCCGATGAGAGACGTTGTTCCATCATCCGACACTGACACTGACCTACCAAAGAAACTATTCGATTCGCCGTCGTCCGCGGTGAGTTTCTGTTGTTGACTCCAACTCCCATCACTCCGGCTGAACACGTACGTTGCGCCCGCCCTGTCGCCGTTTGAATTCTCGTCAGCATCTGCTCCAATGACAGCCGTTGTCCCATCAGCAGACAGTGACACCGACCTGCCAAAATTATCCCCTGAGTCGCCATCGGTCGCGATGAGTTTCTGCCGTTGGCTCCAACTCTGATCATTCCTTGTGAAGACGAACGCAGAGCCTGCTCTGTCGCCGTTCGAATTAGCGCCACTTAAGGCGCCAATGAGGACCGTTGTCCCATCGTTCGCAATCGTTACTGACCCAAAGTTAGCCCGGGTGCCATCAGCTGGAGTAAGCTTCTGCTGTTGGTCCCAGCGTCCCTCGCTCTTCGTGAATATGAACGCGGACCCAAAATCCCCGATGAGAGCTGTCGTCCCATCATTCGAGAGCGACACTGAGTTACCGAATATCCCGCCCCCGTCACCGTCGGTCGCGCTGAGTTTCTGCTGTTGGCTCCAAGTTCCACCACTCTCAGTAAATATGTACGCAGACTCGTCCCCGCTCGCCCCTATAAGGGCTGTTGTCCCATCATCCGAGAGCGACACAGCCTCACCGAAAACATCCGCTGTATCGCGGTCGGTCGCAGTGAGTTTCTGCTGTTGGCTCCAGTTCCCACCGCTCTCCGTGAATACGTATGCAGATCCCGGACCGGTTTCGTCATCGTCATCCCTCTCATCAACATCGGCGGCCCCGATGAGGGCTGTCGTCCCGTCATCTGAGAGCGACACTGAGACGCCAAATCCATCATCAATGTCGCCGTCGTCCGCGGCGAGTTTCTGCTGTGGGCTAGCACCCCCACTCTCGGTGAACACGTACGCAGAGCCCGCTCTGTCGCCGTTTGGGTCCTCATCTTCGAAGGCTGCGATGAGAGCGGTGGTTCCATCAGCCGACACTGCCACTGACTGGCCGAAGGAATCCCCACTGTCACCGTCGGAAGCGGCGAGTTTCTGTTGTTGGCTGAACTGCGGGCTCGGCTGGGTCTGTGCAAAGCCAGCTGACCGCCTCACGACTGACTCAGCACTCCTCGCGGTCACTGGAGTTGTCGCCACTCCGCTGCCGGTGAGCGCGAGCCCGGCTATTCCACGCCGGAGGAGGCTCCGGCGGCTGCATCGGTTCGCTTGAGTGGGTGACGAGTCAGCATCGCGTTCATCTCGCATATCGGGGTCTCACGCGGGCGAAGCATACCTCTTTGCCTATCCCCCCGTCTGTGGCCGGGGTGTAGAACACCCCGTCACCAGTTCCAGAAGGGAGGGTGCGTGTGATGGAGGGCCGTGGGGGGGGGTGCGCCGCCTCCCGAAAAGAACGGACTGTCTCTGGGGAAGCAGCATCTGTGGTTTCGTCGGGACCCGTATTCGATTGCCAGGCACTGTTGCTGGAGCTGAGAGTGCTCGACAGCCACATGACTTCACGACAGCGGCGGCACCGAGGGCTGAGCGCGCCCGTCGCGTCGGCGGTCGAGTCGGCGGCGCTGTCGGGCTCGTCGTGCCCGTCGCGGGAGCACGGCCAGCATGGCAGCTCCGTGTCCGCGTTCCAGGCGCCACAGGCACAGTCGTCGGGCCGGCCGTCGCCGTCCCGGTGACGTCACCGGACAGACCGGAGGCAGATTGAAGACCGTCAGACCAGATAAGCCAAATATGAACACGACAACGCGGGGAGTGGTCATGCTACTGGCCGCCGTGGTGTTTTTCACCGGAGTCGCCGCGGCACAGAGCGCGACCGGCGACGCGGGCGGGATTCAGGGACTGATCGCCCTGCTTGAGAGGATTATCGGGTTCCTCAACGACTTCGCCAGCGCGCTCGGGAGTCCCGCCGGCTGATTCTCCAACCGACCGCCCCACGGTCCGGCCCGGCGACGACGCGGGGGCAGACTCCGGGATACCGCGTCGTAGCGTCCGATATGTGGGCAGCCAACGGCGATAGGGCGACGGCCGGGCCTTTGCTGTCCGGCGATTCATTTGCATTACATATGCTAACTGACCGTTGGTCGCCGCGGACACCCGACCCATCACTGAGATGATTCGGAGAAACCAGGGCCGCGCGGCGGCGGGGTCCTCGAAGCCGTTGCGCGTCAGGCGTTCGGGCAGCCGTCGGCGTGTGGGATCTTCGCAGCGCCGCCGAGTGAGGTGAGCAGTTCGCGGCCGCACCCCTCGCAGCGTGCGTACCATTTCCCGCCGACCTCAGGCGGTTCGACGTGGTGCGCGCATCCAGAGTCCAACCCGGCCCCAACCACCCGGAGTCCCCCCGCTGAAGGGCGAGCCCAGCCGTGTGGGCCCGCACAGCCCGGGAGTGGTTATCCGCTGTTTTCGTTGAAGGCGCTGATCACGTCCAGCACGTCGGTGGCTTCGACATCGCCGCCTTCGTTGAACTCGCTGATGGCGTCCAGCACCTCATCGCCCTGGATGCCAGGCTCGCCGTTGGTGTCGAACCGCTCAACTGGGGTCAACGGATCCGTATCTTCCGGCACGCCGGTCCGGTTGCTGATTAGGCGGTAGTTGGTCGTCGTACCAGCGTCAGTTCCGACGACCTCAACGTAGTATGTCCCGCTTTCGGACACTGTCCGGGTGATTTCAGCTCTCCCGGTGCGATCGACGAAATCACGCCCCAACTGCTCACGGTTAGGACCATACAGGACTAGATTCACTGAATCCGAGTTGATGCCCACCTCCAAGGATACTTGCTCGCCCGCGTCCAGACCGACCGCGTAGAGGTCGGATTCGCCGCCCCAGATTTTCCCCCTGCTCACCTCGTTGTTGATGGGTGCAGCCGAGTCGAAGTCATCGTTCGGAGCGAACTCGTCGTTCTCTGAAGGGGTGATGACATCTACATCCAGATCGTACGAAGTCGTCGTACCGGCGTTAGTTCCGACGACCTCAATATAATATGTTCCGTTCTCGGGTACCTTCCGAGTGATTTCAGCTCTCCCGGTACGATCGACGAAATCACCCCCCAACTGCCTGCGATCAGGACCATACAGGACTAAGTTCACTGAATCCGAGTTAATGCCCAGCGATAGATCGATTGCGTCGACGGTCGTGGCATCGATTTTATAAAAGTCGGATTCGCCGCCCCAGATTTTCGCCCTGCTTACCCTTTCGGGGACATCTGCAGCCGAGTCGAAGTCATCGTTCGGAGCGAACTCGTCATTCTCTGAAGGGGTGATGACATCTACATCCAGATCGTACGAAGTCGTCGTACCGGCGTTAGTTCCGACGACCTCAATATAATACGTTCCGTTCTCGGGTACCTTCCGAGTGATTTCAGCCCTCCCGGTGCGATCGACGAAATCACTCCCCAACTGCCTGCGATCAGGACCATACAGGACTAAGTTCACTGAATCCGAGTCGATGCCTAGCGATAGATCGATTGCGTCGACGGTCGTGGCATCGATTTTATAAAAGTCGGATTCGCCGTTCTGTATCTGCCCGTCTCGGGCTCCCTCTGAGATTGCCTGCGCTGAGTCGAAGTCGTCGTTCGGTTCCTGATCCTGTGCGGTCACCGGAGCGACCCCGACTGACAGTATCAGTAATAAAAAAACGAGCACCGCACTGGGTCTCTTCAGCCCACTCCATTCCATACAAGTTTTAAATTTCGAGATGGTATATAAGTGTGTTTTTCAGGGCAAATTGACATCCTTTTCCGCATAAATACGAATGAATCCCGAGTGTTGGGATATCAGGGTTTGCAGTCTCCCTGTTCTCTCGGTGTGAACCATCCGCTCTCGCAGTCGAACAGGGAGATTCCGGGCTGTGCCAACCAGCCGTCGCTCATATCCCCTGCCGGGGGACTCGGGAAGGCCGTCACCGCATTCAGCCAGTCGCATCCCCCGACCCCGGGGCGGGGTTGTAGAACACCCCGGCACCAGTTCCAGAAGGGAGGGGGCATGTGATGGAGGGCCGTGAGGGGTGGTGCGCCGCCTCCCGAGAAGAACGGACTGTCTCTGGGGAAGCAGCATCTGTGGTCTCCGGGAGCCGTACTCAATCGCCAGGCACTGTTGCTGGCGTTGTGAGCGCTCGATAGCCACATACTCTCACGACAGCGGCGGCACCGGGGGCTGAGCGAGCCCCCGTCGCGGAGCCTGGAGTCCTGGACGCCACCCACACCCGGCGGCCGTCAAGCAGGCTGGTTCTGGACGGTGTGGAGCCGTCATCGATCGCGCGCTTCGGCCCGGACGCCCTTCGCCCCGCTGGAGAGCGAGCCCAGCCGTGGTGCCGCACAGCCCGGGAGTGGTTATCCGCTGTTTTCGTTGAAGGCGCTGATCACGTCCAGCACGTCGGTGGCTTCGACATCGCCGCCTTCGTTGAACTCGCTGATGGCATCCAGCACCTCATCGCCCTGGATGCCGGGCTCGCCGTTGGTATCGAACCGCTCAACCGGGGCCTGTTGGTCGGTAATAGTCACTGTCTGCGTGGTGGTGGTGTTGAACTCATCGGTGTCGTTTTGGACCACCGCTTCAGCCTCCAGAGTGAGGTCTTGCTCAACGGCGGCTTCTTGAGCGACGTTGATCTCGAACTGTTGCGTGACGCTCTCGCCCACCGCTGGAAGCGCGTTCCCAGCGAACCCCAGAAACACCGGGTTCTCACTGTCGCTGGGCAGCGAAAGTGGCTCGGGCACCGTGGTGAGTTCGATCGAACCACTGGTCGGCTCGGGGACGTCCCGGTTGGTCAGCTCGGCGGTCACTGTCACCGTCCCCCCAGGCTGGACGGTCCCCGGCGCCTCCAGGGAGAGTGCAACAGGGGCTTGCCCGCCGTCGCCTGGCGCCGGGGGTCCCTCATTGGAAATTCCTTGTGCGTTGAGCTGTGGCTCTGAAGCAAGCCGGCTTAAGATGGGATATCCATCGGCGTCTGATGTTGCGCCATTTATCGACTCATCCTCAACCACAGTCTGCCACGTGTTTCCAAAGGCGAATCCACCCATTTCCTCCGTTGCCGAGGCACCCTGCATCTCCGCGGTACTTAATGCGATTCCACCATCAGAACTCTCGGCCGTCGTGGCATCCCAAAATACATTATTCGCCGTACTCCCATCGCGATTGACACCTGCGAAGCCACCAACACTTTCATTACCAGAGACATTGCCGGCAGCGTAGGACTGCTCCACGTCGCCAAAGAAATTATGTCCGACGAACCCACCGACCCGTTCGTCGCCGGTTACCTCGCCGACTGCATAACAATCTGTAATTTCAGCTCTGAATCCGTCTTCTTCTGCGAATTCATTACCATTCCGTGAAACAAATCCGCCCGTATTTTCACCGCCGCTGACGCTCCCTGCTGCAAACGATTCGGTGATCGTTCCTCCAGCGTTTCCTCCAGCAAATCCACCTGCACGACCATTGCTGGTCACATCACCAGTGGCGTATGACCGCGTAATCTCTGCACCTGAATCATTCCCACCAGCAAATCCCCCCGTGGTCTCACCTTCGACATCTCCAGTAGCATGGCAATTATTAATATTATCGAAGTTGACTCCGACAAATCCGCCGGTATTGAATTCACCATCTACTGAACCTGTCGCAGCAGATTCACTTATTATATCACCGTTGTGAGCGCCGATGAGGCCGCCGACACTGTTCCCATCTGCAATCACCTCACATGCGGCGGTTGAATCGGTGATCTCAGCACTCGTACGACTGAGGCCGACTATCCCCCCAACTCGATTGGTTCCGGAGACAGATCCACTTACATCAACGTTCGTGATGCCGTGTGGGCCTTCTTCTGTCCCAGGAGCAGTATTAAACCCAACAAGACCACCAACTGATGAGCCACCGGTAACATCCACTTCAGAGAGTGTAACATCAGTCACGGCTCCTCGACGAATATGAGCAAATAGACCAACTTGGTCGTCGCTGGGCACATCGATCTGCAGACCTGAAATCTCCCTCCTGTTTCCGTCAAACGTGCCGGTGAATGGGTTCTCTTCGTTGCCGATTGGGTCGAAGCCTGCTGGTGGATTCACAACGTGTTCGTCGTATCCAGCCGTGGCTTCGTCAAGATCGTTCACCAGCACGTAGTCGCCGTTTAGGTTCTCACGAATGGCGTCAAGGTCGTTCCAATCTTCAATTTCAATTTCGTTACTTTGTGCACCAGCGGATGTACTGCCGAGTGATAGCACCCCACCGATTCCAGCAGCTATTTTGAGGACTGTCCTCCGTTTTAGATCCCTCGATTTCATAGAGATATATGCAAGACGAATAATAAAAAACATCGGTAGGGTTTCAATTCACGACCCTATTTTTACTGCAATATCACCGAGGGTAATTGTGGCCAGAAATATAGGCGCGGCCGGCCCCTCTTTTGCCAGAGAGGAAATTGAGTGTGCGAAACTCTGGACGGTTGTCACCGCATTCGACCAGTCGCACCCCCCGCCACGGAACCGGGTTATAAGATAACCCGGCCCCAACCCTCCGGAGTTTTCCGCTGGAGGGCGAGCCCAGCCGTGGTGCCGCACAGACCGGAAGTGGTTATCCGCTGTTTTCGTTGAAGGCGCTGATCACGTCCAGCACGTCGGTAGCTTCGACGTCGCCACCTTCGTTGAACTCGCTGATGGCGTCCAGCACTTCATCGCCCTGGATGCCGGGCTCACCATTCTGGTCAAACCGCTCGACCGGGTCCTGTTGGTCGGTGATGGTCACCGTCTGCGTGGTGGTGGCGTTCCGAGTGACCTCGGAATTCTGCAGGGTAGCCTCGGTTTCCAAGGTCAACTCCTGCTCAACGGCGGCTTCTTGTGAGACGGCGATCTCGAACTGTTGCGTGACGCTCTCGCCGACCGCCGGAAGCGCGTTCCCAGCGAACCCCAGAAACACCGGATTCGCGCTGGCGCCGGCCACGGACAGGGGCTCGGGCACTGGAGTGAGTTCGATCGCCCCGCTGGACGGCTCGGGGACGTCCCGGTTGGTCAGCTCGGCGGTCACTGTCATCGTCTCTCCGGGTTGGACGGTCTCCGGCGCCTCCAGAGAGAGTTCGACAGGGGCTTGCCCGCCGTCGCCTGGCCCGGAGTCCTGCTGACCACTCGGGGTGATTGTCACGCTCTGCGGCTCATCGTTGACTTCTAGGTCAATCACCTCAACATTCTGGAAGCTACCATTCTCGAACTCGCCATGCACGAACTCCCACCCATTGACTATTCCGTCCTCGTCATTCTGCGGATCGTCCCGTCCCTCGTTGAGCTCCGGAGTAATCGTAATCTCAAATTCGCCGTCGAACCCGCCTCTAATTACGCCGCCGTCGGTGTTTCCGCCGCTGTTCCAGGACCACGCGGGTTTAGTCCCGTACGTGTCTCCGGGGTCGTCTTTGATTACCCACGCCCCGTCTGCAGGGAAGCCGTCAATCTCGTACCCGGTCTGTCCGCCGTCGTTGCTGCTCGTGCTATCGAGGACCGTTCCGAGACTCAGTCCGTTCGGTCCATCGTATAGAAACAGCCGAGCAGTGTCCTCCTTCTGGAGTTCTATACCAGCTGTGACACCGCTGTAGTCGTACACGTCCGTGATCGGTTCCGTCCCGTTGAATGGGGCGACGAGTTCGGAGTCTGCGCCGTAACTGACTTCGAACAGCCGGTCGCCCGACTCACTATCTTGGTCCGTCTGTGCGAGTGCCGACCCTGAGGTTCCGCCGAAAGCTACCAGTCCCGTACCCAGCGTGCGCAGAATGCTGCGACGGTCGAAAGTGTCCGAGGCGGAATCCGATGTCTTGAGATCTCTCCCTACGTGGGAGTCGTCTTTGCTGTCCATAATATTCATTAGTTTCCAGTTCGATGAATGCTTCGGTCGTTCACTGTTAACGCGAGACGGGAGCACGTGTGGGCCGTTCACGTCAAAAAGTCCCGAATATCCGACAAAGGATCAGCACCCCACAAAGCCGATTAGTTAGCCGAACTGAGGCGCCGAACTTCTATACAAGTGTAGACCGCTTTGATACTGTATGTCGCCCTCACCGTCGGGTTCGCAAGCGCGGCGTGGACTGTACCTGGGAGTTATTATAATCGCCCTCATCGCCGGTAGCGTTACTTCTCCATATGTAACTAGAGCCGTCGATAGTGCCGTCAGAGACGGTCAGAACACGATTGCTGTTATTGAGATTGACGGACGGATGACGATAGACACTGCTGAGACTGTCAGCAATCAACTATACGCTGCACGTCAGAACGATTCGGTTGAGGCTGTGGTGCTGCGAGTCAACAGCCCAGGTGGCACTATTTCGGCAGCGGAGAGTGTCTACATGGCGGTGAATGCAACGGCACGGCAAAAACCCGTCGTCGCCAGCGTGGGCAGCATCGCTGCGTCTGGTGGGTATTTTAGCCTCTTACCAGCAGAGCGGATTTATACTACGCCCGGAGCGCCAGTCGGCAATGTAGGCGTGATTGGTGTTCGGCCGGCTGAGGACGGTGCCGAAGAGCGAATCGTATCCGGGCCAGACAAGATTCGTGGCGGCACAAAGGATGATTTTCGGAGACAAGTCCAATCGCTCCAGCGGGAATTTGTGGGAGCCGTCATGTTTCACCGGGGAGATGAACTGATGATTTCCCAGGCACAGGTCGCCCACGCGAAAGTGTATATTGGTGCTCGAGCCGTTCAAAACGGGATCGCGGACCGGGTTGGGAGTCTTCACGACGCTATCGCCTATGCGGCTGCACGTGCAGGGCTTGAGCGATACACAGCCGTCTCGGGCTCCGCCGTCGCGAGGACAAGCTCCACAGTCAGTTTCGCAGTGGCGGCTCAGAATGAGACTGGGCCAGCGGCATTAGATGCCGCTACTGTCGATCGACGACGGATTTTGGCACTCTACGGACAGTCAGATACTCCTGCAGGGGTGGTGACGAATGCGACCGGGTGAGTGGGCTCGTCTAGTTGCAGTCTTCGCTATCGTGTTCGCTGCAGTATCAGTTAGCGGGGTGGTAATCAGTGGAGTCTTTATGCCACAGCCCCCGAGTGAACAGCCCACATCACCGGGCGTACTGGCTCCAGAGCGGAATCTCGCGCCTACACCAGTAGAAGCGGGCTCTATCGAAGTCAATGGAACCACGTCACAACAGACTATCCTGATTGATGCGGCTCATCAGAATACACAGGTTCGTGACCGGGCACAGGTTCTCACTGATGTCTTGACCAGCAACGGGCATCAGGTGAGTTACTATAATCCTGAGAACAAGATTGGGCAGTTTGAAAACAGAGTGTCGGAGGTTGACGCTATCGTCATTATTGCACCGACACAGCGATACACCCAGGCCGAACGAACCGCTCTCAACGATTTCGTCAATGAGGGCGGCCGTGTTGTGCTCTTTACAGAGCCAAAACGTACCAGTGTCAACCTGTTCGGAGAAGTGACAACACGAGTGCGAACTGAATCCATTCTGACCAGCTACGCAATCAGCGCGGGAACAGGCTATCTCTACAATTTGAATGGTAACGTGGGCACATTCCAGACGATTGCCGCGACATCTGCATCGAATCAGCGCCTCGCCGAGAATGTTGAGAATGTGACGCTCTATACATCAACATCACTCACGGTAGGTGATGAAGCAACACCAGTTCTTGAAACACAGCCTACGACGAATTCCTCTACACTCCGGTCAAACGCATCCTACACTGTTGCTGCAAGACACGGAAATGTAGTGGTGGTAGGTGACTCAGAATTTCTCACTGAACAGAACTATCGAAAAGGCGATAACGAGGAGCTGGTCGGGAATTTGATTGAGTTTCTCCTCAACACGGATTGACATCCTCACACGCCCCCAAGGGCGTGGCATCCGCCTTGGGGGGTCCGATAAGACGGACGCGCTACGCGTTGTTCTCGTTGAAGGCGCTAATCACGTCCAAGACATCTCCTGGTTCGAGATCGCCGCCCTCGTTGAATTGGCTGATGGCATCCAGCACTTCATCGCCCTGGATGCCGGGTTCGCCGTTGGTATCGAACCGTTGGGCTGGATCCTGCTGATTGCTGATGGTCACGGTCCGGGTGGTGGTGGTGTTGCGGGTGGCGTCACCATTCTGCAAGCGAGCTTCGGCTGTCAGCGTGGCGTTCTGGCCCACGGCAGCCTCCTCGGCGACAATCAACTCAAACTCTTGGCTGACGGTGTCGTCGACAGCCGGAATCGGATTACCTCCAAACCCCAAAAACACCGGTGACGTGCGCTCGTTCGCTAACGACAGGGGGGCGGCCCCGGTGCTCAGGTTAATCAGCCCGCTACTAGCCTCGGGGACATCCCGGTTAGTCACCTCGGCGGTGACGGTGACCGTACTGCCTGGCTGAACGGTGGCCGGCGCCGCAACTGACAACTCCACCGCAGCGCCAGTGATACTCACTTCGGGAGACACCGTCCCGCCGTCTGGCACCGAGAAGATCTCACTTCGGTTTGTGTCCTGGCCGAACTCGACCTCGACAATATATTGGCCCGTCGCGATATCACTGAAAACGTATTCCCCTTGATTATCAGTTGTAGTACTACTCACCACCTTATCCGTGTCTGCAATGAGCAGCCTGACAGTGGCGTCTGAAACCGGCTGACCGGTCTCAGTCGCAATCACACCTGAAACGGTCCCTTGACCAATCAACAGCTGCTCAGCGTCTGGGCGCCCATATCCAGTCTCAATATCTACTCCCGGGGGGCCTGTGTCAGTCGCACTTTGTTGAATACGTTCGGTGACGTTCCTCGGTGAGAGAGACGGATTTGCCTGCAGAGCAAGCGCGCTGAGCCCTGCGATATGGGGCGCGGCGGCAGACGTCCCCCCAAATGGGGTAAATGCGGCAGTGGATACCCCAGTTGGAGCGACAACGTCGACACCACGCCTGCCGTCATCGGTCGGCCCTTGACTGCTGTATGAGGGAATGGCAAAATTAGCAGAACTGAATGCACCCACACCGATCACTCCGACCCCCGAGGCTGGCGCAGTGATACTCCCGCGTGAAACATTGGGCACAATCGGTGCCTCCGTCGTGTCGATATTCAGCGTCTGCGAGCCGTCTGCGTCAAAATTGGTGATAACGAGATAATATACTCCCGCGTCAAGATTTGTTCTGATTACCTCTTGCCCGGGGTTATTTCCCCTCTGTGGAGCCGTGGACTCAGCGACAAGCGTGTCATCTCCCTGAGTCTGTTTATATAGGGCCAAGTCATAGTCTTGATTTGACGGTTCGGCATATTGCCCCCAATACAAAAAAATCGACTCGCTCCCCTGAATCGCCTCTCCATCGTTCAAATATATTTTCTCAGCCCCTTGCTCATTAACCTCAATAAATGTATCATCATCACTGTCGCGGGCTGGACGTTCCCAGTGCTTTTCAGCACTGTTTCCCGTCGAGGATACCGTCACAATCCCCTCGTTCTGCGCGCGCGTGAACGCCTCACTAGCTGGAAGAGAGCCGTCTCGTGGAAGCCCGAAGAAGCCGTACGAGGCAACAATTACATCCACATCTTGTTCAATAAGGTAGTTGACCGACTGAACAAACCGGATCTGCCCACCTTCGAAGTTCACCAAATGTAGGCTTGCATTGGGCGCGGTGTCGACGACGATTTCGCTCACTGCAGTCCCGTGTCGTGTATTCGTCCCGGTAATCCCGCGCGAATGAAAGGAGCGCACTGCTTCAACATTCTCGCTGATTTCAGGATTATTTGGATCAAACCCGTTATCAATGACGCCCACTTTGATATCTGCACCGGTAATGCCCCTCGCATGAGCGCTGTCAGCGTTGAGTATGGAGACTCCTTCACTCACCTCAGCAGGGGTAGCTTGACCGAGAGGAGCTACTGACCTCACCCACGTGAGTTGTCGTATCGCTGGAAGCTGCTGCGAGGGGGCCCGAATTTGCAGCAGATCTCGATGTCTCACCTCGACGTTGGCATCAAGTGACTTGAGCTTCGCCAGTCGCTGCTCTGTGACCCCGGCAGTTTGGAGCAAATACTGTTCTTGTGTCTCTGAGGTCGTCTGGGCGGCGCCGGCGGGCTGACGAGCCTGTTCACGGAGCTCTGTAGCATTATATGGCGGAGCAGCAGGGTCGGCTGAACTGTTGCTGGACTCGTTTGTCGTGTTGCCAGGCCCACTACGCGCCATCATCACCCCCTCGCTCCACTCCGGCGCAGAAGCTGAATCATCTGAAAAATGAAGTTCACTCTGACCCGCGACTGCCCCCGCAGAAGTGGTTGTCAAACAAATCAACACCACTCCTGCTGCAATTAGTAAGACCGGTCTCAACGGGACAGATGTCTGCCCGCTTGGTAACATATCATCAGTGCTGGCTCCCCAATGGTATACATCTTCCCTCGCCTTCCGCCATTATTTCATTGACATATCACTTGTTACAAACGTATGGTGGGGAATGTGGTCTGCATCTGGGCGTTAGTCGCGACGGCGGAGCGCAAGCAGCGCCGCGCCAAGCAGCGCGAGCACCGACACGACCAGCCCAAAGCCGGGCTGCCCGCCGGTCTCGGTCGAACTCGGCGTCGGGTCCTCGGGCTCCAACGTCGGCGTCGCCGTCGGTGTCGGCGCTTCCGTCGGCGTCGGCGTCGACGGCGCGCTGATCTGGGCGCCGTCCAGCACGATGTCACCGGCGGCAGTGGTGTACGGCGCGTCCTCGGCGCCGTTGCTGGAAACAAAGTCATACGCTTCGT
>NZ_QMDX01000030.1 GCF_007421925.1 Haloglomus irregulare | reverse complement strand
GTCGGCTTCATCCCACCCCTGAAGGGGTGGGCTTTCGCCTCGCTACCGCTGTAATATTCCACTCGGACAGCTGCTTTGCCTGCCCTACTCCCGTGGATGGATCTCAGTGAGTTTGACACCCCGCTTTGCACATTCTTCCTCTACTCGCTCGTAGCGCCGCTGAGCCTTCGCCGTACTCCGCCTATCGACCTCTCCTTGTTGGAATGGGTTCTTGTTCGAGACGACGATGAGGTGCCGTGATTCGGCATTCGAGAGATCGCCTAGCTTGTCTAAATCCGCGGAGAAATGTGGCCACTCGGTGATGTTATTGCGTTCGAACTTCGCGCCGGCGATGTCCACGTTCTTGATGTACTTGAGTTCGATTGCATGTTTGACCGACGCGGCCGAGAAGTACTTGCTTCCGTCAATGAGGCGGACTGTGACCTTCGGGACCTCTAACTCCGGCAGGTATTCGAGATCGTCATACTCCGACTTATGATCGGGCTCTAGAATCGCGATATCGAGGCTCCGATTTCCGTCGCCAGACATACCGAAGTTCACCTCCGGTTGGACATTACTGATGGACTGTGGCTTCGCGATTCGATCGAGATACTTTCGCTTGTACCCGGTCGCATCGGCCGCGTTGTAGCCACCGCGTACCTGAATCGTCTCCCCTACCTCGGTCCGGAGGAGTTCAAGTAGTCGGGCTTGAAGTGTGGTCTCGACCGTGAACCCCAGAGGTGTCTGTTGAAACTCAGCATCCAGTTGATTGATCGCATCTCGGATCGTCATGGTTTAGCCCACGAGTTATCTGGAAGTATAGGTGCGGTCTGGTAGTCGATACGCAGAATTTCCGGCGCCGGTGTCATCCAATGATTTGTTGATTCTCCATCTGCTGAAAATTACTGTGAAAATGAATTTGTGAGGAGAGCTGCCCTCCTCTACCGCGCACCGGCCATTGCCTGCTCGACCGAGATGTAGCTAGCGATGGCGACGATGAGCGCGACTAGCCAGATGGCGAACTGGGCGTCACCGGTGAACGTTGTCGGGAGCATCCCCGCGAATACATTTGTTAGTGCGAACATCGCTACCGCCGCGAGTAGTCCAAGTCCGGACATACATGACCAAGCAGAACTGAGGTGAAATTAAATAATTCGCAGCCTATGCCTAGCGACTAAGTAAATGGACATAATAACTAGCTGCTGAGCTAATTTATGCCGGAGGAATTCGATTGGGTCGAACGAGGCCGGGGTGTCCTAACCAAGCGCGACCGCGAAATTCTTCTCGGTAGAACTGGCGAAGATCTCGACCAGAATGCCCAGAATGTACGCCGGTACAATATCCGAGAAAGGATCAAGAACGCTCTCTACGACTTCCATATCATCGCCCAGAACCTACCTCTTGCGGACATCCAGCAGCTGTTTGGCCCCGCCTACGACTGGTCGCGAGCGCGTCGACAACTGGACGAAGAGGGACGGACATCGGCCAAACCAGATATTGACCAGCTGCTCTGGAGTTGGTTGGCCCTTTTTGAGTTCTTCAGCTACGGGATGTACGCCGGAGGCAAGCAGGAGACACAAGTCCTGATGGAGGAACTTATTGAGGAGGGTATTGAGCGGGGATATCGCGAGTACCAGCATGATAACCTCCAGACGTACCGGGAGATCGATGCCGATCTCGGTCTCAGCTACGGGAGCCTCGTACTGCGGAACAACTACCTACGGGGTGTTCAGCAGGACTTACCATCAAAGACATCAGAGCTCGCTGAGGAAGTGCTACGACTCCGCCGACTGCGAAAGATTTCTCATACAGATGCGTCTCGTTGGTTTGATGAATACGTTCAGCAGCCAGAGTTTGATTAACCAATTGATATTTCTTTGATAAAGAGGCACAAACTGTTTCCTTTATTCTTTCACCCACACTCGTGTTGCTGAATCCGCTCCGGGAGTCCGATTTTCCCACAGGCGGGACACTCCCCCAGAGGTGTCGGCGGCAGGTCGGTCCAAGCCTCCAGAGCAGCCGTTAGCTGTGCTTCCACGATTGGCGAGTCTGTCGTGCGGCGGGCTTCGCGGAGGTGAATTCGGAGCCGTTCACGGGGCGTAAGAGTACGTTCCTCGGACATTGATGCTCGGGGACACGTTCTGATGTGCCCTCCGTCCCTCAGGGGGCAAATAAACAGACTCCTCCGCAACAGCGGTCCTTTCTCAGGATCCAGCACTCCTAAAACTGTGACTCAGGTTGTGGCTGCCGGCCGACTGGAGGGAGGCCGGGAGCGGAGGGCAGGGAGGCGGGGCTTGGGCTGGTCTGGCGATAGACAACCAGCCTCTTGTTGTCATGACCGGAATCAGCTATAGCTGATCAACGGCTCACCGAGTATCGAGGCGAAGCGGTGAGGCCCTTTCCCAGAGATGGTGGTGCTCAACACACACCGTAACAAGGTTGTCTAGTCGGTTGGCCTGCTTGAAATTGACCTCACTCTCGTCATCGCCGAACGCACTTAGTGGCCGAATATGGTGGACGTGAAGCCCTCTCGTGAACTCCTCTCGGTGCGCCTCTTGCGTCCACTCACAACCCGGCGTCTGACAGGTATAGTTATCGCGTTCGAGTACTTTCTGTCTTTGCTCGTCCCAGTTGTCCCCGTATTCTCGCCACTCGTGGGCTGGCTGTTCTTTCCAGTTGTAGTTGTCTGGGCCAGATGGGCGACCAACCGGCTCATACCCAGCCGCCCGAACCGCAGCTTGCCAGCCCTCCCAGCGGTTGAAATAGGGCCGACGCGAAAATTCACCGTGGTCATTCATCTCCTGCGCTGTGGGAGCCTTCCCTAACTCATCGACAAGCCGGTGAATCTCTTCGAGTAACGCTTCATCAGTAATGCGGTGGCGCTTGTGAGGATCGTATCCAGCCGCCTCCAACGCCTTGTTCCAACTTCCAAAGCGATCCTGCGCGATTGTGACCGTGAATTTGCCCTTCGAGCGCATTTCGGCCGCCGTTGGCGGGGAACCGGTCTCCGTTGCAAGCCGACTGATTTCATCAAGGATTACATCCTCGGAGATCTGGTGTTGCTTTACCGGCTCATATCCCGCAGACTGGAGCGCCTTCGTCCAGCTGCCAAACCGATCTTCGTACGTTCCAGCTGAATACGCTCCTACCGTATCCATCTCTGTGGTCGTCGGTGACCGACCGAACTCGTCTACCAGGCGATCTATCTCAGCCAATAATTGTGCATCGGAGATTCGACGACTATGGCTACTGGTGTGGCCACCTAGTGCGTCCTTCGTTTTGAAGGACTCACCACAGATATCGCAGGTCAGATCACGATCACCGGTCATTTGTACTACCTAGAACGCTTGCGCGCCCGCACCACTCAGGGGCTCGATAAACCCGCTCGGGTTGCGCCCCCATTCCCCTGCTTTGTCGGATAAATGTTGGACTGGCGAATGAGGTCGTGGCTGCGCGCGCAGCGAAGCGAGCACGGAGCGGCGGGTGGGGTGGTGGGGTTTGGGTCGGTCCGGCACTCAGCAAAAAAAGAAGGCCGCGTCGACAGGCTATGCTTCCCACCACTGACCGCGTTCAGGGAAGTGAACGGTACTCCAGCCGGTGAGAGCTACAGAGACGCGCCCATTGTACCAGTTCTTCGCCGCTCCGTGAATTTGAACGAGCTCGCCCTCTTCGATCCAAGGTTGGTCACTCGCAACCCACGACGTCAGTTTCGTTTTCCCGCTGTCGTCCTTGATGAGCCCGACTTGAGCGATGGCCGGTGAGTCCGCATCCCAGAGTACCTCGACCCGACCCTCGATGCTCACCTCTTTGCGATTGACGTCCTCGATCTTCTCGATGGGAATCACCGTCCCAGGTGCCGTCTGCAACTCCTCGAACACCCCGACGACTGCACTCGTCAGGTCTTTCCCACCGACGACGGCTTCACCCAACCGTCGGCCAATCGCTGCCCGCGACCAGCCATCCAGCTTCTCGGCCAACCGCATCGACTGTTTGTTCACCGCTGCCAACTGCTCTTGCGTGAGCTCTGCACGGGGATCGTCTCGCTCCGGGTCCGCTATCGGATTCACGCTCGCCGCCCGCTTCTGGAACTCCACACGCCGCTCAGCGCTCCGCTTCGCTGCGATGTCTCGCGTGCGCTGCTCCCGACCGTCCTGCGTCCCGAGTTCGGCCTGGGCACTGATGCGCTCCAGTTCGGCTTCCCGCGCCTGAATGCGCTCCTCCTGTTCGAGGGTGACGCCGTGAATCCGGTCCTCGCTCGTGTCCGCGATCCCGTCCGGGTGGTTCGCATCAACCTTCGCCTGCGTCTCCTGTTCGACCGTCGCCTCGAACTCCGGCGTCTCGTCGACGACCGGGAAGCCGTCTTCATCGACCGCCTGCTCGCCCGCTTTCTCGAATGCCTGTTCATCGACCGAAACGACCTTGCTACTAGAGCTGTTACTTGACATTGGCACTTCACCAAGTTCCGAAGGCGCTCACGCGCCGACTCCGCGATGCTCCAACATCGCGGGTTTCCGACGACAACGACCGACAGAACCATCTGCGCGCTCTCGCTCGCGCCTTCGCGAGCGCCCTACCGGGCGCGAGCGAGAGCGCGCCTGTATGAGGTGGCCCCAACCAGCACCGCGCGCCGACCCGCCCGGAGCGAGCGGCCAGCGGAGAAAGCGTGGGGGATGAGCAGCCACGCCGCGCAACCCCCCGCGCTTTCCCGCTGGCGTCGAGACCAGATTCATTTTAGCCCGGAACGGGCGCGGGCGGTGCGGAGAGCGCCCGCACGCCCGGAATGGTCGATCGCGAGCGACGCGGAGGGCGGCAGCGGCGAGCGGGGCGGGCCGGTACGAACACACCTGTCCAACTGGCTCCACCGCTCGGCGCATCTACTTTCGTCCTGGTGGACTCAGAAAGGGCGAGGCCGTCTCGGTCGTCCCCCGACCCCGCAAGCACCGCAGGCACGAGGCGCGCAGCGGTGGTCGCGGGATGCCGAGCGGCCGAGGGCTTTCGAGTGCCGTCGCCGGCGCTAGGTGTTCGGCATCGCCATCCGGAGACCGGTTACTCGTCTAGACGCTGAAGCAATTGCGAGACGTAGGGACTATTCTCCCAGCTCCGATGGGGGCTGATCGTCGTGAGTAGCGTTCGAGCCGCCTCGTGGCTCAGATGGCCGTTCCGAGCGTAGTCGACGATGAGCCGTGGTGTCGGGACGATCCGTGGGCCCTGCAACACGGCGTGAATCAGCGGGAAGTTCGTCCCACCGAACTCGTCGGTGAGAAACCCGTCGACGTCAGGCGCGTTCGCGAGGACGATCCCGTCGGTTTCGCCGTCATCGAGGCCGAACGTCGGCCGAGAGTCTGGCGTTTCATTGCGGTCGTATGGATCTTCGACTGTGTAGTGGCTACGGGCTACGAGGACATTGTTCGCAGCCGCGGCGTGGATGTCTTGATACTGCGTGATGTCACGGAGTTCTGCGACCACTTCCGACGGTACGACCACGTCACACGACGTGAGCAGGTGTTGGAACGGCTCCAGAACGTCGGGTCCGACGGCAGTTACATCCGCACGGGCACTGCGCGGCTAGGGGGGCGCTGGTGTCAGCGACGACCGTTCACAGTCGTCGGTCGCTCAGCAATCGTCGTTGGCCCCGGTATCGACTGTCGTCACGTCCTCCCCGTAGATGTCGACGTCGTCAGGGGCAGCGAGATCGAACGGGTTGGCTTCGAGGTCCGCTTTGAGAAGACGGAGCCGCGTGGCGGATGTGGCACCAATAAGGCCTGTGAGCTGGTCACCGGTGAGCCCAGCATTGTAGTACGTCGTTGCGGTCGCCTTTAGGAGCCGGTCCCCCCCGCTCATCGGTCGCGCAGCCGATCGCGAGCGGCAGCAAACCGAACGGGATCCGTGTCGCCAGCAGCGGCCATGTCGTTTGCCGACTGGAGCTGCGAGTCGATGAGGCGATTCTGCTGGCGCGACCACTCACTGTCGTCGTGCGTCCGAACGTACTCGGCCCAGCGCTTGATAATCGCACGCCGTTGCTCCGTGTTCCGGCGGTGATCGCCCTCAAACTCCTGTGAGTTCAGCATAGTAGTCCTCAACTCCAAGTTCGTTAAGGTATGTTTCGAGCTGCTCCGTGTTAAATCGTTCTTCGAACGTCAAGTACAGGTGGAGTGCATCTTCGAAGTCCTTCCCGCTGAGGCTGTCTGCAGCTTGTGCAAGCCGGAGTTTATACGCAATTTGGAGTTCGAGCGGGCTGATCTTGATCCGCCCCTCATCGAATGTCACCGTGAGGGGGTTCGAGAGTGCCTCGCGTTCCACATCGTTTGAGACGAACCACGTCTCAAAGTTCGGGTACATCTCCCCTTTTTTGGCGATCCGGATGCGACTCCCCTCGCTCAGCATCGAATACATCTCATCAAGCGGCATCGCCATCCCCCAGTACCCCTGATTTTTGAGTTCGGTAACAAGCTGCTCAGTCTCCGTTTCAGACAGCGACTCCAGAATGATGTCGATGTCCTCTGTCGAACGCGAACGCCCAGTGAGAATTGCGACGTACCCACTGACGATGACGTAGTCAACCTCGCAGGTGTCGAGGATCCGTGTGAACTCGAGTACTTCTTTGTCGAGTGCTGAAAGCTCCCGTGAGACCGTGAGTGTGTCGTCACTGAGTTCCATCAGTTTCCTCCACGGAACACGGATAAACTGAGCGCTGTGTCACGTGTATCCGATCGCTCGGTTCGATGCTCATACGTTGACCCCGTCTTCGGTATCATGACGTACAGCCTCATCGATCTCGTAATGTTCGTGGACGACGGGCCGGAGTGCCTGGAGGATCATCTCCGCCGCCAGCGGCGAGATGTCCAGATCTTCCGCCATCAGCCGGTGGGTCACCTCGCCGCGCTCGCGGGCGACGGCGTAGGTGAGCGCGGTCGCGAGGCCGGCGACGCCGTGGCGGTCGATGTAGGTGTCGATGTCGGCGTCCGTCTTGCGGCGGCCGACGGCGTCGATGAGCGCCGGCGTGATCGTGTACTCACGGTCGCCGGCGGCCGTCGTTACGGTCAGGTCGATCTCTCGGGCGGCGTACCGGCGTGGCTGTTCGTCGTCGGTGACGTCGACGACGCCGGCGTCGACGAGCCGATTGACGTAGCTGTAGGCGGTTCCCTGGGCGAGTTCGAGGTCGTCCATCACGTTCTGAACGGTCGCCTCCCCCTCCCGGGCGAGGTACGCGTACAGCTGGGCGAGCTGTGGCTCCTCAAGGAGGTCGGCGACCGAGAGGAAGTCCTGGACGATGTCGCCGTCGGCGCGGTTTGAGGTGCGTGACACGATTCGTTCTCGATTACAGTTTACAGCGAATCAGTAAAGAGTGTTGGGGTCACTCTGCCGGCGTCGCGACGAGATGCTCTTCGAGGTCGCGCGTCCAGTACGTCGCGAGACCACCCGGACTGCAGCGAGCGCACAGCTGCAACGGGCCTTCCAGATGCCCCAGTTCGACCCGGAACCGGGTGAGTGCCGCGAGCGTGTCGACGACCAGCCCACAGCCGTCACAGGCGACGTGATCGCGAACGTCGGGATCCGGTTCCGTCTGAATCGCGCAGTCGACGCAGATTGGGTGGGTGACCCGTTCGTCCTCCCCCCAGGTGTGGGCCTCGCCAGTCTCGGTACCGGGCGGCGCGTCGCAGAACGCACAGCCGACGAGTGTCTGCTGCATCACTCGCCCTCCGCGTCAGCGTCGCGGCCGGTCGTCCAGCCGCGGTGGAAGACGGCCAGCTGTGTCGTCGAGTCGAACGTGGTGCCGCTCGGCTCGTGAACCAGAACTTGGTCTTCAGGAACCGGAGTGACGACGTCCGCGTCGACGAGGCCGCTGACCAGGCGCTGGGCCGTCGTGTCGTCGATGTACGCCGTGTCGACGCTGGTGGCGTCGCGGTCCTGAGCGAGCTGTTCCTTCTCGAACTGTTCGTAGTCGCTACTCGTATCGTCGTGCGGATCGGGACCAGGCATAATGAGTCACGCAGCGCACCCTGTCGGGCGCTGCACGCCTCCCGGCGTGCACGAGAAACAGTGTTCTCGTGCGCACACCAGAACGCTCCGCGTTCTGGGGACGCCGACAAACAGTCAGGAGTGACAGCGTCTAGTCCGGTCGGGGATCGCGATAGCCGATGACGGCGACGTCGTCGATGAACAGGACGCCCTTCATGAAGTCGAGCTTGGTCAGACTGTGCTGGTACAGGTTATGCCGACCCAGGTAGTTTACTGGCACCACCAGACAGCCGAACTCGATCTTCGGCCACCCGTCCTTCTGGGTGCGGTACCCCTTCTGGAACTTGAGGAGGTCATCGCTGACGTTCTTCCGCTCGCTCTTCTCGACCTCGATTGCGATGCGGGCGTCGGCGTCATAGAGGTCGACGCTGTGGTTAAACCCCTGATGCGACCAGAGCTTACAGTTCGGGTTGTAGCCGCCGGCGGCGTCCCCTTCGTACTCGTACTGCGAGAGCCCGTCGGCGATGGCGGCATCGAACCCACCGACCTCCGTGTGTTTCGTCGAGTCGTCGAGACGCTGGCTGGGACGGCCTCGACGGCCGACCGAATCGACGCCAGCGCATCGTCCGGAAACGCCTCAGACGAGGTTTGAGTACGCCGCTCGCTTAGTTTGGTGACCTCCTCAACGACGACCATACTCGCGCTCGAGGAGTGGCGGCCCGATAAAACCCGTCGCGACCGCCATTCGAGCCGACCGGTCGCCAGGATTCACTCACTCGAAGAGTCGGGCGGTGGGTGGGGGCGAGGGAGTGGATCCAGCCCTAGCCTTAACCAACAGTGTGTCGATATCGGTTCGGAATGTTGGTTAATCCTAACCGCTACGGCGTTCGGAGCTCTCGAACTGGCTTCACGACGAAGGTGTCTGGCTCGCTGGTTGCTTTCTCACCTGACCGCTCCGTTGACGTCGAAGACGACCCCGTGAGCTGGGTGATGAGCTCGTCGCGAACGGTTCGTCGAGGGATGGTGGTCTCGTGCCAGCCCAGTCGGTCGTCGAAGCGCCGTTTCTGGAACTGCTCGCCGACGTCGTCGCCGGCAACGTACTGCGTCCGCGTCGACCGCCCGACCTGCCGGGAGACGAAGGCGGCGCCCACAGTCTCGTGCGTGAGCTCGACGAGAGCACACTCCACGAGGGCGACGACCGACGCGTGATCTCGGTCGGTCGGAACCGTCATTTTGAGGTCCGCCCACGGCGCCTGACTGTCGGGGGTAGTTGCTGCGTGATCCGCTGCTCGTCTCGTGCTGCGTCGTTCCGAAGCCATCGTCTATCGGGGGCACGTGATGCGCCCCGCCACCCCCTCGTGGGGGCGACAGACACCTCCGAAACGCACCCCGCCAACCTATGCGCTAATTCTGATACTTCTGTAGTTCCGCTACCCCTGCAATGGCCCCTCGGCCTGAGAGAGCCGGCGGCCTTCGCACATTGCATATCGCCTCTTTCTTTGGACGAAAACCGCGATATGCAAGACACTATGACGCCCTCAAACCGAAGGAAAACCTCGTCGGGCCGATTTGAAGGCGTAGAAAGTACCTCGACGAGTTCCGGAATAACCCTGTGGTTACAAAAATTGCTCGACGGCGGGGTAACAAAGGTGATATCGGCGATATCCGACTTCTTTGGGGTTACTGCTTCACCTATTCTGAGCTCCTTGAGGTTATCCGTCTCGGTACTTCGAATTGTGGATTACCCCCGATTCTCTCGATTCTGGCCGTGTTAGACGCTGAAAATTGCTCGACGAGGATTCAGAAGGGGGTGTCCTTGGTCTGCAAACAATTTTTGACAATCTGAGGGAAGACTATGATTTAGAATTGCTCAGCGGGACCGGCGGACTGCTCGTCCACTTGCTTGTACATCTCATCCGGGAACGGGAGGCTGCCCCAGATCGAGTAGGGACACTGGTCTTGGCCGATACAGTAGCGCTGTAGATCGTCGTTATCGCAGTTCATCGGCAACGGCGTGTCGCCGTCGATCGTGTTCGAGAATTCGTAGCGAACCTGGTACTCGGTCTCCTGCTCGTCGTACCACGGCCACCGGGAGAAGACGTCCTTGAGGTCCGCGACGATCTCGTCGAGGCTGCTGTCTTGGTACTGCGGCAGCCACATCACCATCCGCGCGAAGTTATAGAGGTCCTTCCGGACGGGCTTCTTCTCGTGTAGTCGCTCCTCCATATTCGCCATACAGGGGAGTTCGAAGAGGTCCTCGATCTCTCGCACCTCGATCTGTTCGGCGCCGGTTCCGGCTCGTCCGATTCGGTACGTATTGACGCGCCCGTCGCGGTCGATCGTGACGGCCGAGTGGGACTCGTGGTCGGCCAGCGTCTTCGCGAGACTGCTCGGACTCGATATCCAGTCCGTTACAGAGGATTCCCACTCATCCTCGGCATCGTACGCTTCGACCGCTCGGTAGAGCTCTTTCGCCGTGTGGAACTCGCCCTTTTGCGCCACGTCGTCGGGCGCGTCACTCAGGGCCCGCCGGAGGACTCGGATCGTCCGCTCCCCACGGTCCCAGTTCCGCCAGATTCGCTCGTGATGGCCGGTCTCGAGGAAGCGGTCGATCCGCTCCGTAATCGCCGACTCGTTCGTGGTCAGCCACGATAGCTGGTCGTCGGAGAGTCCGTCTTCTTGCACCCGCAGGAGCTTCTTGAATGCCCGCTCAGCGTAGTCCCGATACTTGCTGTCGAAATCACCGACCGGGACGTACAGGTTGTTGTCCTTCACTCGCGTCAGTATCTCCCCGCCATCGTCACTCCCCGTCGATGACTCGCCCTCCGCTCGAACGAGACATTTGCGTGACGCCGCCGCCATCGGGATTTCGAGGTACAGGCCATCCCCGAACTCCGGCATCTCTGTGATGCCCGTACAGACCCGACCCGGATGCGGGCCATCTTCACCGGGCTCCTTGCTGTACAGCACGTCTGCGATGTCCTGTTGGAGCGACCCATCGCCGTGGGTCCGAATGAGGGAGGCGAGATTGTTGACGTACAGCTCTCGGATGTCGTAGAGTACCTGGACGTTCCGTGGTGACGCGTGCTCGAACTTCGGGTGCTCTTTCACACAGATCGCACTCAACGTCGCGAGCACGGCGAGCGTCCCCGGCTCGTCGACAAACGGCTCCTCGGCGGCGTCGGAACGAACCTGCTCTTTGAACGCTGCCGTCCCGAACCGCTCGAGGTCGTTCACGAGGTCCTCGGGTTGGTCCTCGCCGTCGATGACGTATCGGTTGTAGCCACGCGTAAACAGCTGGTTGATGCGGGTCTCACCGTACTCCAGCGGGAGTGCCGTAACCCGATACGCCATGTCCTCGTCGTCGGTGGGGGTACTCGGACTCATTCGTCGATCACCTCGGGTGTCGCCGACCGAACGTCGAACGCCGGGCTCTCGATTGGTTGAACGATGCTACAGACGTCGGCGTGCAGCGAGTAGGGCAGGCGAGCGACACGCCGGCGGTCGGCCGTCACGACGGGGTCGATCGGGATGTCGTACGTCTCGAGAAGGAGGTCGTTCAACACCTCGCGACTCTGCTCGTCGTATCGGTGCGCCGGGTCGGTATCCAGCAGGTAGACGTGGACTCCCTGCCCGCTGTAGACGACCATCGTCTCCTCGGCGTCGAAATCGTCCTCGAAGATGTCGCGCACCTCGAACCCGTATTCGATGGCGCGGTCGATGTCTTCGAAGGCGTACGGATACCCCTCGGGAGCGGCGTCGAGGATCCCCGCAGCGTCGAGGAGTGCATCGTCGTCCTGATCATCGACGGCCGCCGACACCATCTCGTCCGCTCGGTCTCGGGCGATCTCTTTGGCGTCGATGTCGACGAGGAGGACCCACGGTCGTTCCCAGTGATCCAGCGCGTAGTAGACGGCGTCGGGCCGTGGGTCCGGTTTCTCCAGCACTTCCGGATCAGCAAGCGCGAACTCGCTCCGCCCCAGCGGGTCGTTGCGAGCGGGGTGTCGAATGAACTCGACGACGTCCTCGAAGTCGTCGAACTCGTGCGTCGTTCGGTCCCCCGATGGATCTGTTTGCCACGTATCCCGCCGGATGAAGTCCTTGTCCGGCACCTCGTCTTTGCGCACTGGGTGGGGCTCTCGGAAGGCGACGGCGTACTGTTTCGGGCCGGTCGCCGTGATGAATTCCGGCAGGTCACCCAGATAGCGGGGGAATTCTTCGGCGTAGTAGTCGTAAAGCTCCTCGCGGGTCGCCTGTCGCCAGGTCATTGGTTGAGTTCTTGATCGAGATTTTTGAAGCCCCGAACGGTGGTCAGGCCCGCAGCATCGAGGTCGTCGACGGCGTCTCTGATGGTCGCGAACGACCGTGCCGCCCGCCCGCTGACCCGCTCGTCGATCCGATCCGCGTCGGCAAGGCTCTCCAATACGTCGAGCGCCGTCTCGCGATTGTTGAAGGCCCAGATCGCGTCGGCGTCCACCGTGCTGAGTTTGTCGTAATCCTCGACCGGGGCGTGCCGATTGTTACTCGCGAGCTCTGCTTCGCCGGCCCAGACGAGATCGCCGTCCGCATCGAAGCCGGCCACGTCCAGTACCGTGCCGTCGTCGGTTTCGTAGTACGGTTCCACGTGACCGACATCGTCCCGCTGCTGGAGCCCGAGCTCGAGGAGCCGGACGCCAACCTTGTGTGGCGTTTTCTCGCCGAGATCACCCGCTCCTGGTCCCGCCTTCAACTCTCTCCCGAGGAGGTCTCGACCGTCCGGGAGGACGGTGTAGTACTTGCGCCCCGCCGCGGAGTCCGCTTCCAGGAGGTCCTGTTCCGTGAGCCGCTCCACATGGAGGTCGTCGTATTCGTCCCGGAGCTGGCTCATTCTGTCCAGTAGCGTGTACTCGTCGTCCTCTCGGTTCATTACGTCGAGGACCCGATTCAGGAACCGGACGTCGTCACGGCTGAGCCCGCGTTGTCGGAGTTCGTCATCGGGGACGGGTACGCTGCTTTCCTGGACGGGCGTTGCCCCGTTCTCCGGCTGCGTTGCTTGGTCACCAGCTGGTTCCTCGTCCGTCTCGGTGGCCTGCCCGAATAGGGGGCTCATCGCTGCCTCGTCTCCATCTGGGTCGTTGTCCGTCTCGGGCTGCGTGGTCGACGTCGACGCGTCCTCGGTCGTCGATTCGCTGATGAACGCGGATTGCGTCGGGTCCGTTCCTGAATCACCGTCGGCAGCCGAGCCCGTCGTCTCGGCCCCCGAACTCCCCCAACCAGACTCTCCCGGAGCAGTGTCCGACTCAGTCGGCTCTGTCAGCCCGTACTGGGCCGCTGTGCGCTCGACCATCCGTGGCCGGGACACTGTCTCGAAATGGTCTTCCTGCGGCTCTGTGAGCGGCTGGTCGCTTTCTGGATGCCCCGGCGCGATTGGGAGCGGCTTGAGCGAAAACGGAGCGGGGCCAGTCTCCCCGAACGACGGGCTCGGGAGCTGGGCGATCCACTCGCCGCTCGGCAGCGTGTTGATCCGGTTGCGGAGTTCGGTCGGGCTGAGGTCCTCGTGGGCGAGCGATTCCGCGAGATCGCGCTCGATCGAGATATTCCCGATGAGCTTCGTCTTGATGTTGTTGAGTACCTCGTCGTAGGCGCGCTCGTTCCGATTCCGGACCTGTTCAGGGAACTGCATCACGAGCCCCATACTCAGGCCGAACGACCGGCCCTGCGGCAGTAGCTGCTCGGAGACGAGCTTCGTCGACGCGACCGGCGCCGCCTCCTCGATGATGAGATTCGTGAGCTTCTCGTAGTCGGTCTGGCCATCGCGACGGCGCACCTGCACGGCGTCCCAGAGGTTGCTCAACAGTAGTAGGGTGATCGCTCGCTGTGCCTCCGGGCGAAGGTCGCCGAGGTCGAAGATGATGGTGGCGTCTTCATCGAGGAACTCGCGGAAGTCGAACCGGTTGTCGACGTACTCGCCGGCCTCGTTCTGCTCGGGGACGTGGCTGAAGATCCGCCGGAGATGCGCGTCCTCTTTGAGCTTGTCGAGGCGGTTCCCGACGGCGTCCATCGACAGCTGAAACTGGTGGTTGTCCTTCGCGAAGTGGCGCGTCAGCGATTCCTCGATGTTCTGGTTATCCGCTGAGACCGGGGGGATCGTCTGGTCGCGCTGCATCCGGAGGGCAGCAGCGAAGAGGTCGTCCAGCCCGAACACGTCACTCCCGTACTCCTCGCCGAACAGTGCCTTGATCAGGTAGCTCAGAATCTCGTTCGCGACGAACGCTTGGCCGTACTGCTCGCGGCCCATAATCATCCGGAGGATGTCGTGGAAGTGGTCGACTTTGTCCTGAATCGCGTCCTCCCGGTTGCGACCGGCTTCGAGCGCGGGCCGGATGTCGAAGAAGGAGAACGCGGGAATGGTCTCCGGGACGCGGAAGTGGTAGACGTCGTCGAGGCCCCCAAATCGTTCGTAGTGGCAGCGCAGGTAGTTCTCACACATTCCGTCCCCCTTCGGGTCGACGAGGACGACGGGGCCACCAGTCGACTCGCAAAGCGAGAGGGCGTCGTTGATGATGGCCTTCGACTTCCCGCCACCCGTCGACGCGAACCGCCCGTAATGCGTCGGCAACAGGTCCGGCGGGATCCGGATGGGGTCCGGTCGTGGCTCACCGTTCTCGTCGAGTGCGTAGCCGATGGCCATCCCGTCTTGGAACTGCTGGATCAGATCCGGATTGGGCCACGGGAGCGGATTCCGACTCTGCTGTTCGGCCCTCGTTCCCCGCGTCCCTTCGACGGTCAACTGTTCGGAGGAGGGGACGAGGACGAAGTTCGCGAGCTCCGTCCCGCTGAGGACCAGCTCGGGACGGGTCTTCCCTCGTCCCGTCGTCAATTCCCGATTGAGGAGGCGCTGGAGAGCGGCCCGTGCCTTCTTCTCCTTCGTTTTCTCACGGAAGCCGCTGTCCCGGAGGCGTTGCCCCTCGACCTCGTAGAACGGTCCATCAAGCGGGTCGAACACGGGGAGGAGCGAGTCCATCCGGCCATCGAGGTCGTCGCGGGTGTCGTCGGTGGGGACGCCGACGGCCCGGATGTTGACCGTGAACGACCGTTTGGCGTTCTTCGCGTCGATGTACTCGATGCGCTTCTCGACGGCCTCGCTGAGTTGCCGGTCGTCCTGGTCGCTCCGCTGCTCCTCGACCTCGAGCAACGACCCAACGACCTCCTGGAAGAACGTATCCCGGCCGTCGACGAGGTCCTCTTTCCGCACCTCCGCGTCGGACTGCCAGCTGGCACGCCGTTGGAAAACGACCTGGAATGCGGTCGGCGCTGTCGCCTCCATCAGGTGGTCTATCAGCGACGCCAGCGCCGCGCCGGGTTCATCGACGGACGAGAGGTCGCCGTTCGTTACCTCCGCTGTGAACGGCGTCAGCGAGGTCATCCAGTCCTGCTTCCGCGACGCGGCGCCACACCACCGGACCCCGAGCGGCGAGACGGCGTCTTGGGCCGGGCGAGCCAGAATCGTTCCCGCCGGTGTCATCGTCGGCTTCTCGATGGCCCTTCGCTCTTCCTCGTCGTCTGGAAGTGCATCGGGCGGCGCTAGTTCCAGGGCTGAGTCCCCGACAGTCACGTGATGATCGGGGACGCTCGTGGCTGCTGTACCGCCGTCGACAACGGGGTCCGCTTCGGCTGCCTCGGAATCCGCTGATTCCTCGTCGACGATGTCGTACTGTTCTGCCGGGCCAAACTCGTACTGCAGCCGCCCGGCTTCGTAGTGTTCGACGAATTCCTGCGGTGTGAGCTCGACTGGCTGAATGAGCCGAGCGGCGACGTCGACGTCGACGCGCTCGATGTCGAACGTGGCCGGATAGATGGAGCGGAGGCGCTTCTCGAGCGTATCGAGGTGCGCATCGGCCCCGTAGAAGAACTCCACTGGGTCGTCCGGGCCATCACTGTATGGAACGCATCATCGGTGACGTTCTCACGCTCGCACGGGGGAGTGGTGCCGTAGACACGACCGCCGGCGTTCCGGTGTCGGCCGTCGCACGGAATGCCTGGCAGGCAGTCGAGACCGACGCCGTGTCCCTCGAAGTTGCTTCGGACCTCCCGGAAACTGAAGCCGACGCAGACCGTCTTCAACGCCTGTTCGAGAACCTGTTCCGCAACGCCGTGGAGCATGGCTTCACGAGTAGTCCGGCGCAATCCGACGACGCAAATGGGTCTGCCGAGGACCGCACAGTTTGCATCGGTCCGATTGACGGTGGTTTCGCGGTCGCCGACGACGGGCAGGGGATTCCCCCCGACGAGCGAGACCGCGTCTTCGAGCCAGGTTACACAGCCAGCAGCGACGGAACGGGGCTCGGGCTGACCATCGTCAGGCGCATCGCTACCGCCCATGGCTGGACGGTCGCTGCAACCGAGAGCGAGACCGGCGGGGCGCGTTTCGAGGTAACTGGACTGGCATAGCGTCGGGTTGAAGCCTCCAGCCGCTACAGTTGACACGAACAGGTGACGCCCTCCACATGGACGATCGACTCACACGTGCGCCCGTCGGCATCGTTGAGGTGGGGCCCGACGGAGAAATAGAGGCGGTGAACCCGGCCGGTGTCGCGATACTCGACGCCGACCGCAAGCAACTTACAGGCCAGGAGGTAGCGGACGCGCTCCCGCGGTCTGCGTCGGCAACACTCCACGAGGCACTCGCTGCAGACCCCGTCGTCGAGCGCTCGATCGAGGAGTACTATCCCGCCGTCGACCGCTGGCTTGCGGCCGAGGTCACGGTGGTCGACGAGAATACCGTGTTGTACCTCCGGGACGTAACAGAGCGTCACGACAGCCGGCAGACGGTCGAGCGCCTCCAGCAGCGGCTGTCGCGGCTCGAATCCATCGACGCGCTGGTCACCAGGGTGTTACAACAGGTCCTCGACGCTTCCGACCGCAAAGAGGTCTGGGAGACGGTGGTACGACGGCTGGGGACTGCCGACCTGTACGAGTTCGTCTGGGTCGGCGAGCGAGACCCTGCAGACGACTGCCTCCGGGTTGCCGCCTCTGCGGGGGAGGCACCTGACGTGCTCGCGGCGATCAACGCCGAACTGGGGTCCTCGACTGTACTTCCGGCACAGCGGGCAGTCGAAACGGGGTCCGCGTGTACAGTGGAGACGATTCCGGACGACCAGGACATTCCCCGGGACCTACGCGTCGCGGCGTTCAGCCGTGGTCTGCAGTCGGCCTTCGCAGTCCCCATCGCGTCTGGGGGCACTATTTCGGGTGTCTTGAGCGTGTACGTGGGACGAGAAGAGGGTATCAGCCCGCAAGAGCGGGCCAGTCTGGATGCGCTCGGCGCAGTCGCGGGGTTCGCGATTATCGCTATCAGGCAAGCGGATCTCCTGTTCGCCGACACGGTGACCGAGCTTCGGCTGGCAGTTCGTGACGAGTCGGTACCGTTCGTCGCGGCCAGTGCGGCCGCAGACACGTCCTTGTCACTCGACGGCGCTATCGTCGGGGACAACGATACCGTCGTCTGCTACCTCCGCACCGGCAGTGCATCCGACCCGGTGACAACCACACTCGCGGACCACCCCGCTGTCTCAGACGTCCGCCCCGTCGGGGACGGCGATGGGTCGGCACTCGTCGAGGTGAAGCTGTCAGGACAAAGTCCGCTCGGGATACTCACTGACTGGGGCGCGACGGTCACCGACGCGAACTACACTGCCGAGGCCGCGGAGGTAGTCGTGGAACTTCCCCCCGAAGGCGACGTCCGCGCGGTGGTCGAAGCGGTAGATGAACAGTTCGCGGACGCTACCATCCGCTCTCGGACCGAGCACACCCGCGAACCCGAGACGATGGAGGCGTTTCGGCAGCGCCTCGGGGAGTCACTCACCCAGAAACAGCGACGGGTACTCCGGACGGCACACCTCGCAGATTACTTCGAGTCGCCCCGGGGAAGCACCTCTGAGGAGGTCGCGGAGGCACTGGACATCTCCGGACCGACCGTCCTATACCACCTGCGCAATGCACAGCGGAAGCTCCTGAACGCATTCTTCGACGGAGACGACAGGGCGGCAGGGCCCAACCCCGACACGTGACCGCCCGCTCCTCGGTCAGCACCCCTCGCGGTCCACACCGGAGAACGTTTCGAGTAGTGCTTCGGCGTCGGGGAGGAGCCGACAGACGCGGTCCCGGAGCGCCGTTGTCCGACTGTCGAGAGCGGCGAATTCCTCGTGGTCGTCGAGGCGCTCCGGAGGGAGTTCGGCGGCGACGACGGCTCGCTTCGACTCTAGTTCGAAGTACTCCCCAAGGAGTTCGTACGCGAGCACCTGGCACTGCTGGTCGACGGCAGCCCTGACGTCCTCGCGCTCGACCGGCTTACAGAGGTAGTCGTCGAAGGGCAGGTCAAGCAGTTCGAGCCCCGGGTCGATAGCCGTCACCATGATCATACGGGTGTGGATGTTCCGCTCGCGCAGTTGCTCGAGGACCTCGTCACCTGACTGGTCGGGCATGTGCCGGTCCAGCAGGACCACGTCTGGCGGTTCCGATGGATCGACCGCCGACAGCGTCTCCGCGCCACTGTACGTAACTGTCACGTCGGCCACCCCCTCTAACCGGACCGCGTATGCGTCGGCGACCTCCTTCTCGTCGTCAGCCAAGAGTACTTGAGGGTGGTCGACGTGCATGTCCGCTCCCATCTACTCGTCCTATCGGCCACACCGTTTAATACCCGCGGCTTTCCGCGGCACCCGCATCGAGGTTCAGATAACTAGAGATTCAATGAGCTGGGAGTTCAGACTTGTAGCGCCCAGATACAGGCAGTGGCGGTCTCAAGCACGATGTGAAGATGTCGAACGCAACTCACCACAGCCCTCCTGAAGCGTGGGCCGGACCCGACTCCGAGGACGAGAGAGCGACTGTCGATTCGGAGCAGACCCTCTCGATGCTTGGCGACGACTACGCACGCGAGATACTGATGGCTATCAGCACCGAGGCACTCCCTGCCCAGGAGATCGCCGACCGGCTTGACCTCTCACGTGCGACGGTGTACAGACGTCTCAACCGCCTAGAGAGCGCCGGCGTGGTCCGGGCGACGATGTCGTACCACCCCGATGGCCACCACCGCAAGCAATTCCAGGCTGACTTCGACCGTCTCGTCCTCTCTATCGAGACTGACGGTATCGGCGTCGACAAAAGTACATAGTCATACCGAGACGGCCCCCACTGCCGTAGTGAACAGAAGCGCGAATCCGAGTAAGAGGAACGGCACGACCTTCCAACCGTCTCGGAGGTTGTAATGAATTATAGGAAAGGGTCGTCTCTCCGGGCGTGAACTCCTGCGAAGCAGTTAATCAATGTCGGGCTAGCATGAGCACATACAATGGCCCCTCTGCTTCGGTCCCGCAGCCTCCCTCCAGCGTGGCGAATCGCCTGCATCGGTGTACTTGCATCGCTTCCGGCCACTGTTGTGCTGAACTGGCTACCGAACTCGCGGGCCACTGTCGGTGGAGGGGCTATGATCGTGGGGTCGCTCATTGCCGGGAGCCCTGCCGCGACCCGTTCGGTAGATTCTGGCGCAGCGGGACTCCGGGCCGGGTTTCTCGGTGGTAGTATCGGACTGGCCGTATTCCTTTTCAGAGTCGACACGTCGGTTGCGTGGCCGCTGTCTAGAGTCCTCTTCTGGACCCTCGCCGGTGGTATAATCGTGTGTGTTGCCCCAGTGTTCGGGTTCCTGTCCGGCCGTATCGGTGGCTGGGTCGCAGACGCGGTAAGTACACGGCCACAGGCTGGCACGGACACGACGTAGCTCTCATGCTGTTGGATTGCTATATTCGCGTCTGAGATGGAGCTCCCCGTGGGAATCACGACCCTCCACTTCTCACGAAAGAGCGTGTACCTACTGGTCCTCGCGGTTATCCTCATCGGAGCTGGTGGGTACAGCTACGTCCAGCAGGGACAAGCGGTCGACGACGCCGTCGCCGTTCAGGCAACGGTTGACAGCGCACAGGTGGAGCGGATAGATAGCCGGCGGAGCATCGATTACAGTGGTTCGAGGAGAAAGCCCACGGCTTCAGCCGTGGGATGAATCCGACAACGGAAACAATTATTCCGGCTCGTATCGTAAGTTGTGCTACCGAGTCTCGGGTAAGGATATGCACGCCACCAGGGCGGTAAATGAAGCCCGCTATCCGAGTCGGGGGTCGTACTGGCACGGCCCACAACTCCACCGAACGACGCGAGTGGGGAACCTCCCGAAGTCGGGGCACGGTCTGTGACCGTGGAACCCCACGACTTCAGTCGTGGGAGGATGTCAGAAACCGGATATCGAGTACACGTACGATTATCAGGGTGAGACGTACACGAGCGAGCAGGTGTTTCCGGGCCCGACAGTTCGCACCTACTCGGACCGGTCGAAAGCGGAATCTATCGTTCGGTCGTACGAGCAGGGGACGGCGGTCCAGGCGTACGTCCGGCCGTCCGCTCCGGGCGACGCGTACCTGATCAGGGAGCGGACCCCGTGGCCGGCACGAGCGGTTGCCATCGGTAGTGTCCTGCTGTGTATCGTCGTGCTCGCCGGACTGGGAGCGAAGCGTCCGGGACAGTACGAACTCCGCCCGGAACACGAGGTGCGGTCGCCGCCGTCCCGAACGTGGGTTGAGCGCAACGACGAGAGGCTCCGTCGGCTGTCGAAATGGTCACTCCTCGTCTGCTTCGTCGCGTTCTGGCTCTCGATGGTGGGGTTGGCGTTCGGCATCCTGAGCCTGGCCGGGGGGTCGGCACAACGGTCGAGGCCGCCCTCCTTGGACCGGTCGGACTCCCCCTGCTCGCGGGGGCCGGCTTCTGGGTCGGCATGATTCTCGCGCTGTGTCTGTACGGCGTCCAGTCGTTCAGTCGGTACCGACGGCTCCGGCGGCGGCTCCCGGACCCGAGGCCGCCGAGCCCGTTCAGACACCCGAGTCGACTCGTTACGATACTCGGGACGGAGGGCGACGAGTTGCCCGAGTACGGACGACGCATCCGCATAACTGGCTGGGCATTCCTGATTGCCACCGGGATGACTGCTGTCCTCGTACAACTCGTATATACTGCGAGTTGAGACGTACTGGGCGGCTATCTCGTGGACTCAGACAGACATCCAAACGGCGTGACTCCGTCGATACACGCCAACTCGTACACCAGATGGTAGCCGTTGTACCGAGTCAGAACTCACAGTGAGCAATTACTCGTGGTCAACGTACACCATTATCAAGCGCCCGAATGGCCGCGAGCAGGTCCGGAAAGGGACGAGAAACAGAAATTCCGTTCCGGAACGGAGTCACCACGAAGAGGGAGGCCACGACGTTCGAATCACCACTGGGCGAGGACATCAAGATAAATTCAAAATTATGTAAACTCGACCTATGCTACTGGCGAGAAGGGTGACCTCCTCCCCGTGGTAAACGACGGGGCTTCCCACAAGCCGAAGCCCGCTGG
>NZ_QMDX01000002.1:318280-475377 GCF_007421925.1 Haloglomus irregulare | reverse complement strand
CCAAGATCACCCAGATCTACGAGGGCACCACCGAGATCCAGAAAAACATCATCGCACGGGAGCTACTGGGCTAACGGTCCGCCAGCGAGAACAGCTGGTAGAGGCTGAACAGTCCGAGAGGGAGCAAGAGGACGGAGAGCGCACTCACCACGAGGACGGTGCCGACGGTGTCGAGTTCGACGCTCCCGACCGCGACGCCGAGGCCGCCGGGCGGGAGCGCGGGCAGGGCGAGGGCGGCGCCGATAGCGACCCCGAGGGCCAACGCGACGGCGACGCCGGCGGGGTCCGCGTCGGTCTCCATGCCACGCCTGGCGCACGCGAGCTCTTTATTCCGGGGGATACCGCGGTCGCGACCGGCCGGTCAAGCGAGGAGTGTTGCGGCCAGCAGCGTCGCGACCCCGGGCCCGATGCCGAGCGCGGCGACGACGCCCAGCAGCAGATAGCCCGCCACGGGCCGTCGTTCGACCACGCGGCCGGCGACGACCAGCGTCAGCACGGCGACAGCCAGTTTCGCGGCGACCAGCGGCCAGACGCTCCCGAACCCCTCGGGACCCATGGCCGCCAGGTCGGTCGCCAGCGCCGTCAGTGGCGCCTCGGCGGCCGTCCCGAGCCCGTCCACGGCGACCGCGATGGCGACCGCGTGGAACGCCTGCGCGTAGACGACCAGCAGGCCGAGCGACCGGGTCGTGGCGATGGCGGGGGCCGCGCTCAGGCCGAGCACGAACACGACGACCGCCGTCACGATAGCCGCGATGACCGGCGTCAGCACGACGGGGACCACGGTCGCGACGGTCGCACGGCCGAAGAGGACGGTCGCGGCCAGCAGCGGGACGAGCGCGCCCCCCCCGGTGGCGGCGAGATAGCCCGCCGGGTCGGCCCGCGGCCGGACGCGACCGATCTGGACGAGCGCCAACCAGGGGAGGCCGGCGATGGCGACGGCCGCAGGGGCGGCGAGCGCCGAGCCGAGGATTCCCGCCGGGAGGCCGTCGTACGCCCCCGCGATCGCCAGCGTGTGGAGGAGTCCGCCGACGACCATCCAGGGCGTCGCGGCGAGGACCGTCCGTCGCTCAACCGGGACCCCGGCGGCCGCGAGGAACCCAGCGACGACGACCCCGCCACCCGCGACGGCAGCGGTGACGGCGACGTCCGGGGTGGCGGGGCCGACCATACGGTTTCCGGGCCGGGCGTCATCAAAATCGTTGTGCGTATCGGCCGGGGCGCGGGCAATGTCGTTCGGAGACAGACCCTTACGGGACCGGCCCATACCGTACTGTATGCGGAAACAGGAACTCGTCTACCTGCACGGCCTGCTGCGGCAGATCCGTGAGTACTACGAGCGCGAACACGGGGAGCCCGTACAGACGCCGGGATACGACACGTGTGACGTCTCCCCGACGGCCATCCATCGGTCGAAGGCCGACCAGGAGGAGGCCGTCCTGACGCTGCTCGCCGAGCTGACCGAGTCGATGGAGGGCCGCCACCAGATGTCCCCTGACGCCGACTAGACCCCCGTCTCCCCGGGACCGTCCTCGAGGTCCGGGTCGACGCCGAGCGACTCTAGCTCCTCCTCGATGCGGCGAATCTCGCGGCGAATCGCCTCCTTGTCTTCGAAGTTGGCGGTCCCCTCCCGGAGCCGGAGCACCACGAGCCGCGCCTGCAGCTCCTTTGCCTGCGCCTCTGGGCCTTCGTCCTCGGACGGCTCGGTCACGACCCGACGTAGGGCCGTGACCCCCCTGAGTGTATCGTTGCAACGGGAGGCCGTTCGGGGGGAACGGTCACCGCCCCGGCGCAGCCACCGGCCACGTCGTTGGATAGAGCCGTACGGCGCCATCCGCCACGGTCTCGCGCTGATTAGTACGATATATGAAATTACCGTCGAAATCATACACCTGCTAGCGCCTACGACGGTGCGATGGAGCCGAACCGACGTGATGTCGCTATCCTGGAGTATCCGGCAGAGGTCGGCCTGGCACTCCCGCCGAAGGTGTTGTACCACGAGATGAAATTCGACCGAGGGGTCACCTTCTCGGAGGGGACGCTGAAGCGCCGCCTGAAGCTACTAACGAAGCGCCTTCCTCCAGCGAGTGGACGGACGGCTACTATCGCATCGCCGAGGCCGGACTGGACTACGTCGGCGATAGCGCGCGCGGTCGCTGAGGACAGCAGAGGGGGCGAGGCACGTGACCCGCGAGCGGCGGCCCCCGTCGGTCGTCGGCCCGGGGGCGGTCGGTGTCGCTGCTCCGAGCGGCGAACCGTTCCCGGCGCGCTGTGGTCGACCCGGGTCGTCCGGGGACCGGGACCCGTGTGCTCCGTGGGCACGACGGCGGCAGTCGGGGTTCGGATGCGACGGCGAGTCCGCTCCCGGACTCGAGGGCACGGCTCGGCCGGTCCCGCACGGCAGGTCGGGAATCGCACCGAGCGGGTCCCGCCGAGCCACGCGATCGACCGCCTCGGGGACGCTGCGGGGGGAACCCCCGGTAGGCGTCCCCGGTGGCGGAGGTCGTACCAGCGGTCATCGCATCCCGAAACCGGCCGACGGAAGGGATGTCCGGGGTTTTTCATTGGTTCCGACCGAGTTCGGACGCATGAGGCATGGAACGCGGCTCGGCACTCCACGTAGCGGGAACGCAACGACGCTGTTACTACTCGGAAGCGGTGAGTTAGGAGCCGAACTCGTATCCGAGGCCCAGCAACTCGGCGTGGAGACGGTCGCCGCGGACCGGTACGACGGAGCGCCCGCGATGCAGGTGGCACACCGGTCGCACGTGGTCGATATGACCGACGGAGCGGCGGTCCGCGCACTCGTCGAGGAGGAGTCGCCGGACCTCATCGTCCCGGAGATCGAGGCGATCGCGACGGACGAGCTCCAGCGGCTCGAGGACGAGGGGTACGACGTGATTCCGACGGCGAAGGCGACCCGGCTGACCATGGACCGGGAGTGGATCCGTGAGTTCGCCGCCGAGGACGTCGGCGTGCCGACCAGCGACTACGCGTTCGCGGACAGCCGGGACGCGTATCGTGATGCGGTCGACCACGTCGGCC
The DNA here is from genome assembly GCF_007421925.1 of Haloglomus irregulare. Lineage (GTDB taxonomy): Archaea > Halobacteriota > Halobacteria > Halobacteriales > Haloarculaceae > Haloglomus > Haloglomus irregulare. The sequence goes on along the minus strand of NZ_QMDX01000002.1, from coordinate 472,335 downwards.
TCCCTATCGTCGTGAAACCGACGATGTCCTCGTCGGGGAAGGGGCAGTCCATCGTGGACGATCGGGACGGTATCGAGGACGCATGGGAGGCCGCACGGGCCGGAACACGGTCGGATACGGGCCGCGTCATCGTGGAGGAGCTCGTCGATTTCGACTTCGAGTTCACCCTCCTGACGGTGCGACACGAGGAGGGGACGACGTTCTGTCCGCCCGTCGGCCATCGTCAGGTCGACGGCGACTACCGGGAGAGTTGGCAGCCGTGTGCGATGAGCGACGGGGCGCTCGCGGACGCCCAGACGATGGCGCGGGAAATGACCGACGGACTCGGGGGGTACGGGATCTTCGGCGTGGAGTTCTTTGTTCGCGATGGCGAGGTCCTGTTCAGCGAACTCTCGCCGCGGCCACACGATACGGGGCTGGTCACGCTCGCGTCACAGCCACACAGCGAGTTCGAACTCCACCTCCGGGCGGTTCTCGGGCTCCCGGTGCCGGAGGTCGAGGCCGACGCGCCGGGTGCGAGCCGCGCGATCGTTTCCGAGCAGGCGGTGGAGAACCCGGCCTACGCTGGCGTCGAGAGCGCGCTCGAGGTTCCACGGACGGAGCTCCGGCTGTTCGGGAAGCCGAGTGCGTACGGCGGGCGCCGGATGGGCGTGACCGTCGCAACGGGCGAGGATGTCACGGTCGCGCGTGAACGGGCCGAGCGTGCGGCGGCCTCGGTCTCGATCACCGACGCCGACTGAACCCGCAACGGGACGGGGACCTCTCGCGTTCGCTCCCGGTAGCCACGGTCCGGTAGCCGATCACCCGCCGCGGGGGAGCCGCTCTCCCCCGGTATCCGACGGCGGAACCCCGTTTCCGACGGGGACCTCGGACTACCCGCGTGTGACATCCGTCGTGTCGCCATCCCGGACGACTGCGACGTCGCCCTCGAACACCGCCTCAGCCCGCTCTGCCATCGCCTGCTCGTCGCCCTCGTGTCGCGGGGAGATGTGAGTGAGCCAGAGTCGCTGGCTCCCGGACTCCGAGGCGACCTGTGCCGCTTCCGTTGCGGTCGAATGGCCGGTCGAACGGGCCCGTTCCGCCTGTTCCCCGGTGAACATCGCGTGATAGATCAGCAGTGAGGCGTCGGAGGCGGCGTCGACGACATCGGCGGTCGGTCTGGTGTCGCTCGTGTAGACGATCTTCCGGCCCGGCTTCGGGTCAGACAACACGTCCGCGGGCGTGATCGTCCTCCCGTCGTCCGTTTCGACGGCCTGACCGTTCTGTAGCCTCCCGTACTTCGGTCCGGGGTCCAGACCGAGTGCCCGTGCGTCCGCCGCCAGGAACTCCCGTCGCTCGGTCTCCTTGACGACGAGCCCGTGTGAGTGCTCCGTATACGGCGTGCTGAACGCGCTGACGGTGTACTCGTCCGTCCGTATCGCCGGGTCGTTCCCGCTGTACCCCTCCACGTTGATCGGGTAGCTGGGCCATTCGTACGCACCGTCGATCATGTCGACGACCCGCTGGGTGCGACGCTCCGGGACGTGGATATCGAGCGGCCTGTCGCGCTCGTTCATCTCGAGCGCTTGGACGAGGCCGGGCAGGCCGAGCGTGTGGTCGGCGTAGAAGTGGCTGATGAGGACGGCATCGACGTTCGGGGAGGCATCATGTCGCATCAGGCGTTGCACGGAGCCCTCACCACAGTCCAACAGCAGCTCGTCGCCGAACAGGCGCAGATACGTACAGCTGGTTCCGTGCTGGGAGGTCGGACGCCCACCGCTCGTCCCGATAGCCGTGACCTGCATGGACGCGTGTAGGGCCAAACGGGGCTAAAACGTGCGCATCACGACGCGTTCGAGCAGTGCGCCGGACCGACGCGGGCGGGGTCGCTATACCGACCCGAGGGACTGCCGATGGGGCCCATGGGTGAACCCATAAGTAGGGCACGGGCGACCGGTCCACATGTCGCTCGAACGCGAGCCGCGTGTGCCGTTCGTCACGGAGCGCAGCCAGCTACCGGCCGAAGCCCACGACCAGTACGATTCGCTCGTCGAAAGTCGCGGAGGGATTCAGGGGCCGTTCGGGGTTCTCCTACACAGACCGGAGCTGGCCGGTCGCGTCGGACGACTGGGTGCGTACGTCCGCTTCGAGAGTTCACTCGCGGATCGGGACCGGGAACTGGCGATCCTCACGACGGCACGTGCGCTCGACTGCGCGTTCGAATGGGCCATCCACGCACCGATCGCCCGCGAGGCTGGTGTCACCGAAACCACGCTCGAGGCCGTCATCGACGGGGACTCGGATAGTCTATCCGACCACGAGGCGAGTGTCGTCAGGTACGGGCGGGAGCTGCTCGACGGCAGTACGGTGTCACGGGAGACCTTCGCCGCCGCCGAATCGCGGTTCGACACTGAGGGTCTGGTCGAACTGACCGCGACGGTGGGGTACTACGCGATGCTCGCCTGCGTGCTCAATGCCTTCGACGTGGTCCCCGCGAGCGAGACGCCGCTGGACGGTTCGTGAGGACTCCATCGTCAACGCGCGGTCATGCCGACGAGGGGCACGAACAGTACGACCTGTTCCCTATCGACCACCTGACGAGGTCTGGGACGACGCGTCGATACGGCCGCACCACCGCCGCACCGCCCGTTGGAGGACCCCGATACCGGGCGACGTGAGCGTCACGCGTATTGGACTGCTGACGTTCCTGCGGCGGTGGCCGTCCGAGGCGGGCGCTCGGCCCGAACCGTGTCCGACGGACGACGGCGACGACGCGGCAGGCGATCAGGGCGGCACGCGGTTCGAGACCACGGGCATCGAGTCGTGGGATACCTGACTGTCGGGGGGGGTCCGCCACCGATGAACGCCCGCTGTTGGTTTATACCGCTGTGGCTGCATTAGTCGATGGTGCCAGTTTCAGTGCTCGATTCGTATACAGAATCGACCGAGCGGATTCAGCCGAACCAGGCGAACAACTACGACAACACGCACGGCGGTGAGGTCGTCCGGTTGATGGACGAGTTGGCGGCCGTCTCGGCGATGACGGTAGCGAGCGAGACGTGCGTCACGGCACAGATCGGGAGCGTCGATTTCCGGAATCCGATCCCGGTCGGGCACGTGGCCGAACTGTCGGCATACGTGTACGAGACGGGAGCGACCAGTCTCGAGGTGCACGTCAGCGTGGAGAGCCGTGACCCGCGCGAGGACGAGCCATCACCGACCACCGCGGCCTGTTTCACGATGGTCGCCGTCGACCAGGACGGCGAGCCGGTAGAGGTGCCGGCGGTCGTACCGGAGACCGACCGTGGCGAGCGCCTCGTCGAGACGGCACCGTGCTAGTTCAGTGTCCGCACGCTCGAACGGCGCCGAGAAGCCGGGGTAGCCCCTGCTCGAACACGGGCCTCCATCAGAGCACGGGAGAGGGTATCGTGTTCAATGCTCGTACCTGAGCACGAGGCCCCACGCCATGGAACCGTCGCCCGCCCCGGCCGAGTTCGCTCTGGAGGTGAGGGTGCCGGCGATGGTAACTGCGGGGAGAGCGCACGGCCACGGCACTCGGTGGCTCCACCCGTTCCGGCAGAGTACGGCTGAACCGTACGGCCGAGCAGCACGGACGGTCCCGAGTCCTCGGATGAGTTGGCCGAGAACGACGGTGCCCCGACGACGGTGTTGTATGCCCACCGATGGCGGCACCTGAACGCTCCGTGACCTGCCATCGACCCCGCGTCGATGTCCGCGCCGGACGGACCGACACGGCCGATGCAACGTCCGTCCGGCATCCGCTTCGCGTGACGACGATAGGGACCGACACGGAGCGGCTCGGGTCGGATGTCCGCGGCGCGGTCGCGCGAACACCCGTCCGTCCCCCCTCGCGCCGGTGCTGAACGCCCCCGTCGACTGCCGATAGTCCGTCCGGCGTGATCGGCAGACGGTACACTCGGGTCTCGGGGTCGGGGTTCCCGTCGGCGGTGAGGATAGCCGACCGGAGCATGGGGGGACTCCCATCCGATTCAGGCCGGCATACGAGCGCTCGCGAGGTCGGTGGGACCGAGGGGACCGGTCCGATTCCCTCGTCACGCGGAACCGAACTGCAGGGGTCGCGCCCACTGTCCACCGGCCGCTGCCGGTCGAGTCGTGCCGAGCAGGGAGTGTCCACACGGCCGAACCCACATCGGTGAGCAACTGCGGGAACCACTACGTGTGGGCCGGGATCACCGACGGGCCCGTCGAACTCGCGTCCCGTGTCCGGCGCGCCCACTGGAACCCGTCATCATCCGAGCATCTTTATGCGGCCAGATAGATATAAGTGGTCCTCTCTCGTCTCCTGGTACCATATGGCGCATAACCTGGGTGTGGACGTCGGGGGCACCTTCACCGACGTCATCGTGTTCGATCAGGACACGCACGAACTCACGATAGACAAGGTGCTCTCGACGCCCGCGAACCCGTCGGAGGGAGTGCTACGGGGGATCGAGGAGGCAACGACGAAGGCCGGAACGTCGGTCGGCGAACTCGACCTGCTGTTCCACGGGACGACGGTCGTGACGAACATGTTGCTGGAGGAGACGGGCTCCCGTGTCGGCCTCATCACCACGGAGGGCCACGAGGACGTGCTCCACCTGGCACGGGCCTGGACGCCCGGGCCGCTGTACGGCTGGATGGACATGCAGAAGCCGGAGCCGCTGGCGGACCTGGTCGATACCCGGGGCGTCGCGGGGACGATCGCCTCGCCCGAGGGCGAGGAGACGGAACCGCTCGACGAGGACGCCGTCCGCTCGGCGGTCCGTGACCTGCAGGCCGCGGGCGTCGAGGCGGTGACCGTCGCGCTGTTGAACTCCTATCTCAACCCCGCCCACGAGGAGCGGGTCCGGGAGATCGTCGCCGAGGAGGCCCCGGAGCTGCCGGTGTCGATCTCCGCCGAGATCGTCCCGGAGTACGGCGAGTACGAGCGCACCCTGACGACCGTCATCAACGACTACGCCCGGCCGCAGGTCATCCGGTATCTGGACGACCTGGATGACTCCCTGGAGGCGGCGGGGTCGTCCGCGACGATGAACGTGGTCCGGTCCGACGGCGGGTTGATGAGTTCGGCGGCGGCGAAGAACCGGCCCGTGGAGCTGGCCCTCTCCGGTCCGAGCGGCGGTGTCGTCGGCGCGGCGACCATCGCGGGCAGGAAGGGCGTCCCGGACGTACTGACCCTGGACATGGGCGGGACCTCGACGGACGTCTCGCTCGTCGAGGACGGGACGCCAGAGACGACCCGACAGACGAAGGTCGGCTACCGCGAGTTCAAATCCCGCTCCGTCGACGTGAACACGGTCGGCGCCGGCGGTGGCTCCATCGCTCGCGTCCAGTTGAGTGGGGCGCTCCAGGTCGGCCCCGAGAGCTCCGGTGCCGACCCCGGCCCGGCCTGCTACGGTCAGGGTGGCGAGGAGCCGACCGTCACGGACGCGAACGTCGTACTGGGCCGTATCCCGGAGACGGTCCAGCTCGGCGGGAAGATGGACCTCGACCACGAGGCCGCACGGGCAGCCATCGAGGGCATCGCCGAACAGCGTGGCACCGGTGTCGAGGAGGCCGCCCAGGCCGTCCTGGACATCGTCAACGAGAACATGCACGGCGCGCTCCGGGTGGTCTCGGTCGAACGGGGCTACGACCCCCGCGAGTTCGGCCTCGTCGCGTTCGGCGGTGCCGGCCCGATGCACGCCAACGCCCTCGCGGACGTGATGGGTGCCTATCCGCTGGTGGTTCCGCCGGGCCCCGGCGTCATGTCCGCGTTCGGCTTCCTCACCTCCGACATCCAGAACGAGTTCTCCGAGACCTACCTCCGAACCGACCAGGACGTGGACGGCGCGGACGTCCACGGGGAGCTGGAGAGCCTCCGCGGGGAGGCCACGGCGTGGCTCGAATCGGAGGGAGTCGAACCGTCTGCCCACGAGTTCGACTACTTCGCCGACTGCCGCTACTACCGCCAGGACATCCAGATGTCGATCCCGATCGACGTGGACAGCTTGGTCGACGGCAGCGGCCTCGCCGAGATCAAGAACGACTTCGAGGCCCGCCACGACCGGCAGTTCGGGTTCTCGCTCGACGCGCCGCTGGAGATCGCCAACCTCCGGGTCATCGGCAAGGGGGGTCTGGAGGGCGTCGCCATCGAGGAGCAGCCGCTCGGCGACACGGAGCCGAGCGGCGCACGGATCGACACGAGTGAGGTGTACTTCGACGGGAGCTACGTGGAGACGCCGATCTACGACCGCGCCGAACTCCACCCGGGCAACGAGATCTCCGGGCCGGCGATCGTCGTCGAGGACGACTCGACGGTGGTCATCCAGCCCGACCACACGGCCACCATCGACCGCTATGCCAACATCGAGGTCACCAGAGGTGGTTCCGAATGAGTACTGACGCGCCGGACTTCGTCGGCGAACACGACGTCGACCCGACGACGCTCGACATCATCGAGAGCACGCTCGCGAACACGCGCGACGAGATGGACCGGGTCGTCGAGACGACGGCCATCAGCCCGGTCATCCGGGAGCAGTCCGACCAGTTCCCACTCATCGCCGACGCGGAGGGGCGGATGGTGATGGGCCAGTTCGGCTCGGCCATCGACACCATCATCGAGAACTCGCCGTTCGATGTCTCGGACCTGGAGGACGGCGACGTCATCGCGACGAACGACCCGTACATGTGCGCCGGGGCGGTCTCGCATACGCCGGACATGCTGCTGTTGCGCCCCGTCTTCTACGACGGGGACCTCATCGGCTACTCCAGCCAGTGGGGGAACCTCATGGACGTCGGCGGGAAGACGCCCGGGAGCATGCCGGTCCAGGCGACGACCGTGTTCGAGGAGGGGATGCGCCTGCCGCCGGTCAAGCTCTACAAGGGCGGCGAGTTCGACAGCGAGCTCCTCCAGACGTTCGCCCACAACACGCGGCTCCCCGAGCACGCCGAGGCGGATATCAAGGCTCTCGCGGCGGGGACACGGACCGCCGAGGAGCGCATCCACGGGCTCTGTGACCGGTTCGGAAAGGGGACGTACGTGGCCGCCTGTGACGCCATCCTCGACCGGACCCGCGACGGGATGATCGACCTCATCCGCGAGTTCGTGCCGGAGGGCGAACGCTACACCTTCGAGGACTACGTCGACGACGACGGGATGGGGAACGGGCCCATCAAGCTCCACCTGGAGATCTACCGGGAGGGTGAGACGGTCCACCTCGACTGGACCGGGACCGACGACCAGGTGCCGGGGACGGTGAACTTCCTGCTGAACGAGAAGATGTTCAAGATGTTCACCGGCGTCTTCCTCATCATGGCGTTCGACCCGCTGTTGACGTTCAACGACGGGTACTACGACCTGTTCGAGGTGACGCTCCCCGAGGGGTCGGTCGTCCAGCCGGAGTTCCCCGCCGCGCTCGGCAACCGGCTGCCGGTGATGGCGCGCCAGTTCGACGTGCTGCAGGCGACGTTCTCGAAGCTCATCGACGGGTTCTCCGTCGCCGGCAGCTACGGTACCTCGCCGAACCTCGTCTACGCCGGCACGGACTCGGAGGGGAACGACTTCCAGATGCTCGAGATCCTCTACGGGGGCATCCCGGCCCGCCCCGGCGGCGACGGGCTCGACGGGCACTCCTGGTGGCCCCTCTTCCGGACGGTCCCGGCCGAGTATCAGGAGGCCTACTACCCGCTGACCATCGACGAGTACAGCACCCGCGAGGACACCGGCGGCGCCGGCGAGTTCCGTGGCGGCCACGGCATCACGAAGGTGTACACCTTCGAGGAGGACGGCGCCATCACCTTCCAGGACGACCGCGCCCACACCTACCCCTGGGGCGTCGACGGCGGCTCGCACGCCCGGACGAGCGAGAAGAAGCTCGTCCGCTCCGACGGGACCGAGGAGGAACTCCCGTCGAAGGTCGAGAACGTTCCCGTCGCCGCGGGCGACAAGCTCGTCTTCAGCACGGCGGGTGGCGGCGGGTTGGGCGACCCGCTCGGGCGTGACCCCGAGACGGTCGCCACGGAGGTCCATCGCGGGCTGATCTCCGAGGAAGCCGCCCGGGAGGAGTACGGCGTCGTCGTCACTGACGACGGGAGCGTCGACGCTGACGCGACCGAGCGCCAGCGCTCGGATATCCGGGAGACCCGGGACGAGCCGACGGAGTTCGACTACGGACCGCTCCCGGACGACGACGACCTCGAGGCGGAGATCGCTGCCGAACGGCGCGAGTTCGACGGTCGCGACTGAGACGCCGGCCGGGCCGGACCGGCCCGCGCCGGCGGCCCCGGCGGCCCGTCGGCTTTTTGCGCTGTTGCTGCGGAGCGGTAGCCATGGAGTGGACTGACGACCTCGAGGACCACTACGGCGACCGTGCGTTCGGCGGGAGCGTCGGCCTCGGGGCGAAGCCCGCGCTGCTGGTCATCGATCTCATCAACGCGTTCACCGACCCGGCGACCGACCTCGGCACGGACGTGAGTGGCGTCCTCGACCGCACGGCCGACCTGCTCGAAGCGTTCCGCGAAGCGGGTCTCCCCCGATACTTCACGACGGTCGCGTTCGAGGAGTCCTACGGCGACGCCGGCCGCTTCATCGAGAAGGTCCCCGCGCTCCGGGAGCTCCGGCTCGGGAGCGACGCCGTCGAGGTGGATGACCGGGTCGCGCCCGTCGGTGACGAGCGGGTCATCCTCAAGAAGTACGCCAGTGCGTTCTTCGGGACCGACCTCGAGACGGAGCTGACGACACACCGCGTCGATACGCTGGTGCTGGCGGGCGTCACGACCAGCGGGTGCGTCCGTGCGACCGCCGTCGACAGCCTCCAGCACGGCTACCGAACCGTCGTCCCCGCCGACGCCGTCGGCGACCGGGCCGAAGGGCCCCACCGCGCCAACCTCTTCGATATCGACGCGAAGTACGGCGACGTCGTCGAAACCGACGACGTGCTCGCCGAGGTCGGGAGCGGGACGCCCGCCGACGCGGGGGCAGATTCGGATCCGGAAGCGGATTGCGACGGGTGACTCCGCGTCTCCGCCGGGACCACCGCTCTGTCGGGAGCTTCAGCCGATGACAGTCCTCCGGCAGGGTGCCGAATACGGGGCGCGAGCCGGTCGGGATGGGGGCTCCGGAGCGGCGTCCAGAACACCTAAACACCTACTTCCGTTGGCTCCGTAGTTGGCGATAATGAACTCACGCACACCCGCAGACCCGCCGTCCGGACTCCTCCAGAGCGTGGTCGAGTCGGTCGGGATCGGAATCGGGGTGTACGACGGAGACGGTCGGTACGTCTACGTCAACAGCGCTTACACCGCGTTGTTCTCGGTCTCCCCCTCCGAGTTGGTTGGGGTGCCGGTCTGGGAGGTCGCCGCGGAGATCGCCCCTGACAGGTTCGACGCGTACTGGGCGTCGTTCGATGAGGGCGAGACACGCGAGGTCAGGACCGTCCACGCATACAACAGCTACCGCGTACCCGTTGTGACGGGCACGACGCGGCGAACTATCGACGGGACGGGCTATCACGTCGTGACGGTCGAGGACGTCTCCGAACGCGGGGCTGTGGATCGTGACCACCGGGACGTCCTCGACCGGATGACCGACGGGTTCTTTACACTCGACACGGACTGGACGGTGACGTACGCGAACGAGACCGGCCGGGACATCCTCGCCCATACGATGGGCCGGGATGCCGAGACGACGACGGTCGAGGGCCTCCACCTGTGGGACGAGATCCCCGAGGCCGTCGGGACGACCTTCTACGAGAAGTACCACGAGGCGGTTGACACACAGGAGCCGGTCACCCTCGAGGAGTACTACGAGCCGCTGGATAGCTGGTTCTCCGTTCGCGCGTTTCCCTCGGAGGACGGCCTCTCGATCTACGTTCGCGACGTGACCGACCGCCGCCGCAAGGAGGACGCGCTGGAACGCCGGGAACAGGTACTCCGCGAGATGCATGCGATCATCGCCGACCGGGAACGGTCGTTCACCGAGCAGGTCGAGGCACTCCTCGCACTCGGGCGGGCGGAGCTCGGAACGGCGTTCGGCACCCTCTCGCATATCGACGGTGACGACTACGTCTTCGAGGCGGTGGATGCCGAGACCGGTGACATCACGGCGGGCGATATCGTGCCGGTCGAGGCGACGAACTGCGAACTCGTCGCCACGGACAGGGAGACCCTGGTCGCGGGGAACGTCGCCAGGGACATCCCGGACGAGACCGACCGGGTCGGCTACACGGAGTGGGGTATCAGCTGTTATCTCGGCGCCCCGGTCATGGTCGACGGGGAGGTGTACGGGACGTTCTGCTTCTACGGCACGGAACCACGCGAGGGGCAGTTCTCCGAGTGGGAGGTCACGTTCGTCGATCTGCTCGCCCAGTGGGCGAGTTACGAGTTGAGTCGGCAGTCGACGACGCAGCGACTCGCCGCACAGAACGAGCGGTTGGAGCAGTTCGCCTCAGTGGTGAGCCACGACCTGCGGAACCCGCTGAACGTGCTCGAGGGGCGGCTGGAGCTGGCGAGACGGACAGGTGACGCCGAGCACCTGGCGGCGTGCGAGCAGGCGGTCACGCGCATGTCGCAGCTGATCGATGACCTGCTCACGCTGGCGCGGATGGGGACGGAACTCGACGGGAGGGAGCCGGTCGCGCTCGACCGGGTGGCGACGGCGTGTTGGGCGCAGGTGGCCTCCGGAGAGGCGACCCTGACCGTCGACAGCGACCGGCAGTTCGTGGCGGATCGGTCCCGGTTGCGACAGCTTCTGGAGAACCTGCTCCGGAACGCCGTCGAACACGGCGGGGACGGCGTCGAGGTCCGCATCGGTGACCTGCCGGATGGGTTCTTCATCGAGGACGATGGCCCGGGGATTCCAGCCGACGAGCGCGACGCGGTGTTCGGCTGGGGTCACTCGACACGGGAGGACGGAACTGGGTTCGGGCTGAGTATCGCCAGGGCGGTCGCGGAGGCCCACGGGTGGGAGATCGCGGTCACGGGATCCGCCGAGGGTGGCGCGCGGTTCGAACTGACGGGCGTGGGGCGCCCGGACACCAGCAGCGGACCGGAGTAGGGGTCCGCCGTTGACGCGGCCAGTCGGTCTCACCGGTCGACAACAGCGCTCCCCGGCCCTGACACAAGCGAGACCCGTCTCCGGTGGGGTATCGTCCACTGAATCGGTAGTAGTGGGACCATCAGGTCGTTCGCCGAGTCGCCCCGGAATGCCAGGCGCACAGTCAGCACGGAGTGTGGAGGCACGCTGAATCCGTCGTGGACCCCGGTCCGGTCGTCCCGTTCTGCCGATCCGAACCGACCCGTCCGCCTGAGGACAGTTCGCCGCGCCGGGCGGGTCCCGCACGGAACGGGTGGTTTAGCTCCGGGATCCGCTGCACACGTCCTCCGTATCCGGCACGGGTCGGGTTTCACCGTTCGAGACCCTCGACAGCGCCGGACTGACCGGTATCTGTTTAGCGTCGGCGACGTTGCTCCTACCATGACCACCTCCGGTTCGCAGCTCCGTGCACGGCTCCGGGACGACGACCTGCTCGTCTGTCCGGGAGTGCACGACCCGCTCACCGCCGCGGTCGCCGACCACGTCGGCTTCGACGCGATCTACATGACCGGCTACGGCACCTCGCTCTCGAAGGTCGGCTACCCGGACGCGGGGTTCATCACGATGCCCGAGATGATCGAGAACGCCGCCAACATCCAGGAGCGCATCAGCGTCCCGCTGATCGCCGATTCGGACAACGGGTACGGCAACGCCACGAACGTGGTTCGGACCGTCCGTGAGTACGTCCGGGCCGGCGCGGGCGCCATCCACTTGGAGGACCAGACGTTCCCGAAGCGGTGCGGGCACACGAAGGGCCGGCAGGTCATCCCGGAGGAGGAGGCGGTCGGGAAGATCCGGGCGGCGGCGGACGTCCGTGATGAACGCGACGAGTCGTTCGTCATCATCGCGCGGAGCGACGCCCGCGGGACCGGCGGCGGCTCGCTCGGCGAGGCCATCGACCGGGTCAACGCGTATCTCGACGTCGGGGCGGACGTCGGGTTCGTCGAGGGACCGACCGACGCCGGGGAGGTCCGTCGCGTCGGCCGCGAGGTCGAGGGCCCGGCGCTCTACAACTTCGTCGGCGACCTGGGGACGTCCCCGTATCTGGACCCCGACGATCTCGAGCGCTGGGGGTTCGACGTCGTGCTCTTCCCGGTCCTCTCGACGCTCGCGACGATCTCGAACGTCCACGCGGCGATGGAGACGTTCGCCGAGGACCCGGCCACCGCGATGCGGGCGGTCGACGCCGATTTCGACGCCACCCCGGTCGGGAGTCTCCACGAGTTCTCGGGCTTCCCGGAGGTAGTCGAGTGGGAGGAACGGTATCTGCCGGGGGGTGACCGGGAGAAGTACGAGGGGTCCCTCGGCGACGAGGTCAGCGACGAGTAGGGGCCCGACCTCCGCCCACCGAGTCCGCTCTCCGAACGTCCGAGGAACGTACGGCACAAGGCCCGTATCCGTTACTCGGTCGAGCCGTCGTTCCGGAGTTCCTCCGTTCGTAGTTCCGCATGGACGTGCCAGGTCCGGGGACGGAACGCAAGTGCGATCGCAGCGAGGAGTGCGACGCCGACCGCGGCCGTCACCGTCACTCCGGACAGCATCCCGATAGACGCACTCCGGGGCCACCGTGCACCGCCGAACGCGGTCACGCGGACGACCCACGCCGCGTTCAGTATCACGAGTAGCGGGAGATAGATACGGCGGAGCCGGTGGGCAACCGCCTCTTCCATCGTGATCTTCACCGCCGGTGTCCGGTAGTCGTCGGCCAGCCGGCGCCGCCACTCCGGGTCCGTCGGCTCGGAGCCATCGAGCCCGGCCGCCCAGACCGCCGCCTGCAGCGTCCGAACCCGGGACCGCCAGATGTCGTAGGCCCGGTATCGGCGGGCCTCGATGGTCAGGAACGTCGCCAGCACGAGATTACCGATCAGCAGCAGGTAGTGTGGGTTCCCCTCGCCGGAGAACGCCCACGTCAGGACCGCTGCGAGGACGATAACGGCCCAGTTGGTCGTCCGGTCGAGCCGTCGTAGTCGCGTCGATCCGCCCGGCGCCCCGTTCCCGTCGCTGACGGCGTCCAGCCCCGTATCGGGGCCGTCCGGATACCGGCGGGGACCCATCGAACCGTGGGCCGAAGCCGTGGGCGCACGCGGGGCGTGGAGAACGGGGCCGCCACATCCGGCACGGCCGAACTGACAGCGAGCAGTCGCGTCCGTCAGTGGCTGCTGCATACGGAGCGCGAGTCGGTCACGACGAGTGGGGTGGACCGACTCGGAGGACGTGTCGTGCTCGTTATTATATGTCATCGGAACGCATGTGGGGTCCAGAGATGGGAACGACAGGGGGGACCATACAGACGAGGGACGAATCGATCCGCGTGCTCCACGTCGATGACGAGCCGGATTTCGCGGAGATGGCTGCGACCTTTCTCCAGGGGGAGGACGAGCGGTTCGAGGTCGAAACGATGCGGAACGCGAAGCAGGGACTCGAGGGGCTCGCCACCGACGAGTACGACTGCGTGGTCTCCGATTACAACATGCCCGGACGTGACGGGATCGAGTTCCTCGAAACCGTTCGCGACGAACGTCCGAACCTCCCGTTCATCCTGTTCGCCGGAAAGGGGTCCGAAGCGGTCGCCAGCAGGGCGATCAGCGCGGGCGTGACCGATTACCTCCAGAAGGAGACCGGTACCGACCAGTACACTGTCCTCGCCAACCGTATCCAGAACGCCGTCAGCCGGAGACGGGCCGAGCACGAGCGGCAGCGGCATCTCGAAGCCATCGAGACGGCCCAGGACGGCATCAGCGTCCTCGATTCGGACGGCCACTACCTCTACGTCAACGAGGCGTTCGCCGACCTCCACGGGTACGATTCGGAGGCGCTCATCGGCGACCACTGGCAGCTGGTCTATCGCGACGAGGACGTTCCGACGGTCCGGGACGAGATCCTTCCGGAGGTCGAGCGAACGGGGTCCTGGCGCGGGGAGACGACCAGCCTCCGGTCCGACGGGACGACCGTCGATGTGGACCACTCCCTCGTCCGGACCGAGACGGGCGAACTCGTCTGCACCGTGCGGGATATCTCCGCTCGAAAGGAGCGTCAGAGGGAACTCCACCAGTCACGCGCCAGGTTGGAGGCACTGTTCGAGAACTCCCCTGACATGATCAACATCCACGACACGGACGGCAATATCGTCCTGCCGAACCCTCGTCTGTGTGAACGGACGGGCTACGACGCCTCGGAGCTCGCCGAGATGAAGGTCTGGGAGCTGGACCGGGCGATAGCGCCCGACGAGGCGTACGACCTCTGGGATGGGATGGAGCTCGGGGAGCGCCGTCGCCTCGAGGGACAGTACCGGCGCCAGGACGGGTCCACGTTCCCGGTCGAGGTCCACGTTCGGCGACTCGGCCTCGAAGGGGAGGAGCGGTTCGTCACCGTCGCACGCGACATCACCGACCGCAAGCAGCGCCAGCGTGAACTGGAACGTTACGAGCGCCTCGTCGAGCACCTCCCGGTCGGCGTCTTTCGGACGACCACCGACGGAGACATACTCAGCATGAACGGGACGTTGGTGGAGATATACGACGCCGAATCCCGGGACCGGATTCGTGATGTCGGTGCACGATCGCTGTACGCCGACGAGGAGGACCGACAGCGACTGCTCGATCAGCTCCGGAGGGAGGGAACTGTCGAGGATGAGCTACTCCGAGTCGAGACGGTGACCGGCGAGAGCCGGTGGGTGCGCACGACGCTCAGCCTGGTCGAGGAGCACGGCGACCACCGCCTCGATGGCATCGTGCAGGACGTGACCGACCGCAGAGAGCAGGTCCTCAGACACAGGCGCGCTGAAACGATCTTCGACCACACACAGGACGCGCTCTTCCTCATCGATATCGGAGACGAGCGGACCTGCCGCGTCCAGCAGGTCAACCGCGCCTACGAGGAGATGACGGGGCTTTCGACCGCGGACCTGCGTGGGCGGACACCGCGCGAGATCCTCGGCGAGCGGGAGGGTGCCGATGTCGAAGCCCGGTATCAGGAGTGTCTCGACCGGCGGGAACTGATCGAGTACGACGAGACGCTGACCGTCGATGGCGAGGTGCGGTCCTGGCACACTCGGCTCGCACCGGTCATCGAGGACGACCGGGTCGTCCAGCTAGTCGGGGCGACGCGGGATGTCACCGAACGCAGAGAGCACGAGCAGGAGCGCGAACTGGCCGAAACGCTGTTCGATCACGCGGAGGAGTGTCAGTTCGTCTTCGACGTGACGGACGACGCGTTCGAACTACGCCATGCGAACGACTACTACAGGCGGAACATTGGACTCCCGTCAGACGACCCGGTCACGGGCCAGACGCCGACTGACCTGTTCGGGGATGCCGATGGTCAGGAGGTTCGCGACCGGTACAGGGAATGTGTCGACACACGCGACTCGATCACGTATACGGTCGAGGTGTCCCGTCCGGAGAACGGCACCATCTATCGGACGATTCTCACCCCAGTCATCACCGGTGACGAGGTGACACACATCGTCGGGACGGCCCGTGATATCACGGACTCCAAGCGCCGCGAACGGAGGCTGGAGCGGCAGAATCGGAGGCTAGAGGAGTTCGCCAGGGTGGTCAGCCACGACCTGCGGAACCCGCTGCGGGTAGCCGACGGTCGCCTGGAGCTGATCCGGGAGGAGTGTGAGAGCGACTATGTCGAGGACGTCGCGGGGGCACTCGACCGGATGGATACACTGATCGATGACCTCCTGGCACTGGCACGCCACGGGGAGCCAGTCACTGAGACGGAGTCGGTCGATCTCGCCGGGTTACTGGGGGACTGCTGGCAAAACGTCGAGACGGACGAGGCGGCCGTCGAGATCAGCCTCGATCGAACGGTCGAGGCGAACCGCAGTCGGCTCGCACAGCTCTGTGAGAACCTGATCCGAAACGCGGTGGAACACGGCGGTGGTGAGGTTGCTATCACGGTTGGCGGGCTGGACGGCGGCTTCTACGTCGAGGACGACGGGCCGGGCATCCCGGAGGACGAGCGTACCGACGTGTTCGATGCTGGCTACTCGAGCAGAACAGGTGGCACTGGTTTCGGACTGAGCATCGTCGAGCGGGTCGTCGAGGCACACGGCTGGGACATCCGCGTGACTGAAGCGACCGGCGGCGGGGCACGGTTCGAGATCACCGGTCTCGGGACGGTCGCCGGATAGCCATCCGACACCCAGCACGCCGCCTCCGATGGGTTCCCGGTGGGTTCCTAACGGGTTCGGGCGGTACGGTGCGGGCATCTCGTATCCGTACTCCCCCGTGTCACGGGGAACCCCACCCGTCGGTACGTAATGTCGTCCGGAACCCACCGAATGGCAACGCTGCGCGACTACGCGCCCGTCGCTGTCCCGAATCGTTTCCGAGTAGCGGGTGAACTGTCAGGCCCTGTACTGCTTCGAGTGGACCGGGCAGCGCCGCGACGACTACCGAGCGGGCGTTCACGAGCACACCCGAGACGTTCTCGGTGGAGGGACTGACGTCCGTGTCCACGGGGGCCACCGGCCGGAGAAGGGATTTCGGAACGACGGGTCGCAGTACATCGCCGAGCAGTCGCGGCGGCGAGTCGGGCAGCAGGACGGTGAGGACCGCACCGAGGGCCGATGTACGGCGCCGGTCCCGACTCGGTCGTTCTACTGCGACCGTTCGGGTACCAGCCGCACGAGCGGCGCCGGACGGCGTCACCGTTATATCCACGAGACACGCTATCCGGAAGGACGTGGTCTACCTCCGTCAAGCGGCGCGATATCCGGAGTGCGGACGGACGAGTGACCGAGGCAGCCCGTGGGGCGCGCTCCCGGGGGTGCAGCGGTGACGACGACAGCCCCCGACGCGGGCGACCCACAGCAGGTCGCGACCCGGGCCGACCGCCTCGGCCGCGAACCCGTGCACGCTCACACGGCAGACATCGACCTCGTCGGCGTCCGCGATGACGAGGTGCCGGTCTCGTCCGGTCGCTGCCCCCATCGTGGCGGACACCTCGGCGTCGGGCAGCTCATGGGTGACGACCGCATCTGCGGCGTCCGCGGGTGGGAGTACCGGGTCGATACCGGGATCGGCGGGTCCGACGACTCGGAGGTCCTGGGAACGTTCAGGGCGTGGGTCGACGGGCGCGGGGACCGACACGACGGAGGGCCGGAGCCATGACGACGGAACTGGTCGCGGTCGCCGCGGTCGCGGAGAACGGCGTCATCGGCCGGGACGGGGAACTCCCGTGGCCCAGCATCCCGGCCGACAAGCGACAGTACCGCGAGCGGATCGCCAGCCATCCCGTGATCCTCGGTCGGCGGACGTTCGACTCGATGCGCGATGATCTCCCCGGGAGCGCACAGATCGTCCTGAGTCGCTCCGAGTCCGAGTTCGGGGGCGACTCGGCATACCACGCTGGCGGTGTCGACGACGCCCTCGACATCGCCGAGTCGCTCGGGGCGGACCGCGCCTACGTCATCGGTGGGGCGGACATCTACGACCTGTTCCAGCCCACCGTCGACCGGATGGTCCTCAGCCGAGTGCCGGGCGAGTACGATGGCGACACGGCCTTCCCCGAATGGGACGCGGCGGACTGGGCCCTGGTCCACAGTGCCGAGTACGACGCGTTCACCCTCGAGGAGTGGGTCCGGGGGTCCGACTGAGCAGCCACCGACGCGATGGACACCGCCGGCCGGCCCGCGGTCGTCGCGGCGGCCCCGGCGGACAGCCGGGCTGCGTTGCTCGGCCTCATGAAGACCCGGGTCGGGACGACACGCGGGACCCGCCCGGACGGACCACGGGAGCTGGCATAGCTATCAACGCTGGTGGCTCCGCTGGTGGATGGGCGGGGGAGCTACCCGAAGGGCCGTTCTCGGACGGATACTGGGGTGAAGGTAGTATCAGCTGTAGCGGCCCCGACACGGGCCGGTCCTCTCAGGTGGATGCCTGAACTGTCACGGCCTCGCTGTCGTCACAGTACGACCGGACCGCGGACCGTCGCCAGCCCAGTGGCGAGAGGACGGTCTCAGCCGCACGGAACAGCCGCTCCCGATAGAACGCCTCATCGAAGGGCGTGGTTTCCCCACCTCGAACGCGAGGCAACCCGTTCGTGTGTGTCCGTTACTATCGACCCACCGGACCGGGCTGCCGTCGACCATGGCGTGGTCGAGAGCGAGCGAGGCAAGTGCTCCGGTCGCACGCTCACCGGGTCCGATTCGGGTGATGCCCGGCTCGAGCGCCGGCAGTGAGGGGACCGTATCCCGATTCGCTGTTGCCATACACTATCGAAGGCGAACCGGACGGTTAGTCTCGTGAGCGCGGCTTTCGTTACTCCCGAAACGACCGGCAGCTGGACATCCCGGTCGGCTGAGCGGCTATCGCCCGGCGTTGTGGGACTTTGCGAATCAGTTCCGAATGCGGTACGTCCGGGCGCGTTTCTCGCCGTCGGCGACGGCAAGGTCGCAGCGGACCATCTTCTGGAGGTGGTTGCGGACCGTCCGCTTGGTCTTGGGGTCGCTGACACGCTCCTGATACTGCCCGTACAGCTCCCCGGGGTCGATCTCGCCGTACTCGTCGATGACGTCGTAGGGGACGCGCTGGCGTCGGGTGAGCGTCTCCAGGCTCGTCCGGCGGACCTGCTGTCGGGCTTCGGCGATAGCTCCCTCGACTGAGCCGGTGGTGAACTCCTCCCGCCCCGCCCGCTCCGCATCGCGCGCAGCATTGCGGAGGATGCCAGTAGCGATACGGGCGTCTCCGGCGGCAGCGTCCGCGATGTGTTCGAGATACGTCCGGTCGACAGCACTCGTCAGGCCCCACTTGACCCGGGCCTCGAGGATGGCCACGAGTTCGTCGCGACTGTACCGATCGAACCGAACACGGCGGGCGCTGTGGAGGCGCGAACTGAGCCGGTCATCGAGGTCGTC
The DNA here is from genome assembly GCF_007421925.1 of Haloglomus irregulare. Classification (GTDB taxonomy): domain Archaea; phylum Halobacteriota; class Halobacteria; order Halobacteriales; family Haloarculaceae; genus Haloglomus; species Haloglomus irregulare. Next base: position 453,391 of record NZ_QMDX01000002.1, on the reverse strand, counting down.
GAACACTGCTGCCTGGCGATTGGCGATGAGGACCATCGTGCAGTCGTGCGTGCTGTAGAGGTCGTAGAGGACGCTCGTATCCCGGAGCTGGTCGACCTCGTCGAGCACGACGACGTGCGGGGTTCCGTCGTACGAGCGGAGGCGTTCGGAGAGTTCGTCGGCCGGCGTCGGTTGGCGATGGATATCCAGCGTCCCCTCGATAGCTTCGAGCACGCGGTAGAGCGCCCGGTGACGGGTGTAGTCGCGCCAGTAGTTGGCGTACTGGTACTCGGTGTCGAGGACCTGCTCGCGGAGCCGTTCGACGGTGTACTGTGCGATACAGGTCTTCCCCGTTCCGGATGGACCGAACAGGGAGGCCGTCTCGCCCCGTGTAATCGGGTCGAGTGCGTTCGTCAGGGCGTCGACTTCGCCGTCGCGATGCTCGACCTCCCGAGGGACGAATGCCGGCTGGAGGACCCGAGCGTCGCCGATCATTGGCGTTTCCCTCCGGCCGGGGTCACATAGACGGAACGGGGGCGTTCTCCATAGTTCCGAAAGGGAGGGTGAGCGGACCCGAGGCCGGGGCGGTCGACTCGTTCTGTACGCCCGGGAGGAACCGTTGCTCCCACAGTCGGGTCCACGCGCCGTCTCCTCCCGGACTCGCCCCTACAGGTCCACAACGGTTCCGACGGCTCGTGCTTCGGCGCGTTCGAAGAGGTGTTCGGCTGTCGCCGCATCGAGTACGGCCGTCCCGACCGAGCAGACGACGATGACGTCCTCCGGCCCTTTGCGACCGGTATCCCCCTCCAGAACCGCCGACAGCGGCTGGAAGCAGTCGACATCGAGTCCTGCGGCCAGTGCGTCACCCGTCCCGGCAACCTCCGTCGGTACGTCCGCGAACGCCCGCGTCGCCCGCTCGAAGACCTCCGGGGGGAGCTCCTGCATCTCCGGCGTGTAGGCCCCGACGGCGACCACGACGGCGCCCGCCGCGAGCGCGTCGGCCGGGAACACCGGCTCGCGGGCCGTCGTCGCGGTGACGACGACGTCGGCGTCCGCGACCGCCACACGAGCCGAGTCGACCGCCCGGGCGTCCAGCCCCGCATCACGGAGGTCACTTGCGCAGGCTGCCCGGGAGTTACTGGGCGAGTACACCCGAACGGTGTCGATGTCGGTCGCCGCCGCGATGGCGCGGGCCTGCCAGCGGGCCTGCGTCCCGGCGCCGATGAGCCCCAGCGTGACCGGCCCGTGGGCGAGGTGCTGGGCGGCGAGGCCCCCGATGCAGCCGGTCCTAGCATTGGTGACCGCCTCGCCGGCCATCAGGGCAGCCGGCGTGCCGGTCGCGGCCTCCTGCAGGAGGAGTTGTGCCTGAACGGTCGGTAGCCCCCGCTCGGGGTTGTCCTCGTGGACGGTCACGAGTTTCGTGACGGTGAACCGGTTGCCATGGATGTAGGCGGGCATCGCCAGCCCGGTTCCCCCCGCATGGGGGTCCTCCTCGAGCCCCGCACCGAGGGGGTAATGTGGGCGGTCGGGCCGCTCGACCGCGCCACGCCCCTGGCTGCGGAACGCCGACGCCACGACCCCGAGGAGATCATCGAGGGCCAGCAGATCGGCCACGGTGTCGCCCGGAATGACGCGAACACACATACCGGACCCCCGCGCGGGGGACCGTTAATACACCGGGCATGCAGCGCGATGTGATCGCGGATCATAGCGGGGCTTCGTGAACGCGAGGTCGGAGTCCGCCGGCAGAGCAGGAGAGAGCACAGGCAGCTCCCTCGGGAAGCTGGAATCGGTCGCTACACGCACGGACGCCCGGTGGGCCGTCTCACCCGGGCACCTCGTGTTCACCCCGCCAGGGGTCCCCCACTATCCACGCGATCCCGACGGTCCCGACGAGACGTTCGAGACGGTGTTCGTCCACTCGCCGGCCGTCAGCAACGGTGATACGCACACGGTAGACGAGGCGGGACGCCCGGTCGACTCGGCCCCCGGGTCCGCCCTCACCGTGCTGCATACGCGTCTCGCCTCCCGCCCGGCTCGTGTACCGGTCCGCCGGTAGATGCCTCCGTCTCACCGTCGGTGACACCCGTACGGAGCCGGTAATCCCGATACGGTGCGGCCGTCCGGTGCCAAGACCTCACGAGGCGGCCACTCGGCCGTTTCTCGGATGGTTGCGTGTGGGTAGAGAAGGGGTCAAGTACGTCCGGCCATTTACCATAATAAGTGAGAGTGGGACGTCGATCGTTCTTCGACAGCGGTAGCAGCGTGTCGTCGTGTCGCGTTCGGGCGATGTGTCGCGAGGGAGACGTTTGAGTCTCAGGAGCCGTCTCGGTGGCCTGTTCAAGGGACAGTCGGAACTGGACCTGACTGACGGGTCGATTCCGAAGTCGCTGTTCTTCCTCTCGCTGCCGATCGTCATCACCAATCTGCTGCAGGTCAGTTACAACCTGGCCGATACGTTCTGGCTCGGGCGGTACAGTACGGACGCGCTGGCGGCGATCAGCCTCGGGTTCCCGCTGGTCTATCTGTTCATCTCGCTCGGATTAGGACTGACGATCGCCGGCAGCGTCCTCGTGGCACAGCACACCGGCGCCGACGACGCGGCGGCCGCCGAGTACGCCGCCTCCCAGACGGTCAGCCTGACGCTGTTGGCCGGTATAGGGTTCGGACTGCTCGGGTTCGTGGCCGTGGCCGACCTGCTGCAGGTGTTCGGCGCTGAACCTGCCGTTCTGGGGTCGGCCATCGAGTACATGCAGGTCATCAGTCTCGGTCTCCCGTTCCTGTTCGGTTTCACCGTCTTCATTGCGCTCATGCGAGGGGCCGGCGACACCATCACGCCGATGTTCGTCATGCTCGGGACGGTGGTGTTCAACATCGCCATCGACCCGCTGCTCATCTTCGGCGTCGGGCCGCTCCCCGAGTTGGGCGTCCAGGGGGCGGCGATCGCTACCGTCCTGTCGCGGGGATCGGCGATGGTCGTCGGACTCTGGCTCATGCTGCGGGGCTCTCATGGGATCCGGATCAACCCCCGAGAGATGATCCCCGATCTCGGCTACGTCCGGAAGTTGCTCCGGCTCGGGGTGCCCGCCTCCGTCGAGAACACCGGTCGAGCCATCTCCGTCAACGCCGTACTGGTCATCGTCACGTTGTTCTCGACCTCAGTCGTCGCCGCGTTCGGCGTCGGCATCCGCGTCTTCTCGATGATCTTCATGCCCGCTATCGCGATCGACCGCGGCGTCGAGACGATGACGGGGCAGAACATCGGCGCCGGCCGGAAGGACCGCGTCGTCGCCACCAACCGGTTCGCCGCCAAGACGTCCTTTCTCATCCTGTCGGCGCTTGGCGTCCTGACCTTCGTGTTCGCCCCCGAGATCATCCGCCTGTTCGATGACTCGCCGGCCGTCGTCGCGGAGGGAGCGACCTTCCTCCGATGGATCGCGCCCACGTTCGGCTTCGTCGGCGTGTTGCGAGCGTACAGCGGTGGCTTCCGTGGCGCCGGCAAGACGCTGACAGCCGCCGCCATCGCGGTCCTGCTGTTCGGGTTCATCCGCTTACCGATCGCCTACGTCGCCTCGCAGGGCGTCATCCCGGTCGACATCTGGTTCTTCGGGACCCGCACTCCAGTCGGGATCTGGTTCGCGTTCGCGGTGTCCGGCATCGTCGCGGCCACCGTGGCCGCCGGCTGGTTCGAACTCGGGAACTGGCGTGGGGTGGACCTCAGCGACGCCTCGGACGCCGACCAGTCCGGTGGAGACGCCACACAGGGAGAGGTCACCGGCGAGACCGAGCCGGGGTCCACAACGAGCGAGGCCTGATCGCCGGGTCGGCGGACCGCCTCGATGATGAGGCGGTTCTGCTCGGGTCGGCGGCGGAACAGCCCGACCGGCGGCTGGGCCACGGGATCTCGCACACGGCGGATGCTCTCTGAAACGAGGGCGTGGTCGCTGTGGAACGCCCCGACCACGGGTGCGGGAAGGGCACCGAGTGAGCGTCCGCGGCCGGCGTCGAGAGCGTGCGGGTCATCCCCTACCGTTGACGTCCTCCCCGCCCTGAACGGCGAGGATTCATGACCGCGTTTGGGGTATTACGGTTCGCGGTTAGCAACCTGTTCTCGTGGGGCGAAGACGCCCTCACTACGGTCGAACAGGTGAACCGCTGGCTGTGCTAACCAGCCGTTATCCCTATCACCGCCATCCGTGGCGAGGCTCGGGAGTACCTTTTGCCGAATGTTCTCCGCGCCGTTCACGTCCGCGTTCGCCACCGTATCGCACTTCTCACACACGTACAGGCCACGTTCAACACGCTGGTTGTCATCGGAGTGACCGCACGCCGAACACGACTTCGACCGGGACGCGGACTGGCTCGACCGACTGGTCACAGCCGGTGAAGCCCACGGACCGGCGACGGCGGTTCCGTTCTCCACCGGGCGCGGGTGGTGGCGGCTACTCGAACCATGGTATGGGGCGCTGTTCACCTGCTTGATCTATCTGCAGGTCGGCGGCGCCGCTGATATCGCCCGGGGCGGTGGCGTGACCTTCACTCGATCGGAGCTGACCGTCCCGCCGTCGGAGTTGGTCGCTGAACTCCGGACCGTGCTGAGCGATGATTACCTCCTCACGCGGCGGCTGTCGGAGGTTCACGCTGTCCAGTCGATGATAGTACACGTCGAGGTTCCCGGTACGTTCGACGAGGTCCGACACCGAGCGCTTCGGCTCGGCCGGATCGCCGCAGTGAACTCCGGTTGGTCGCCGTGGCTGAAACTCAGCGGCGTACTCACCGTTGGGGATGTTCTGTTCCCGGTCTGGACGGTCCTCTCGCTCACAGTCGGGGTCGCGGTCACATACGCCTGGTTGGGCTTCGGGCGCGCGAACTTCCTGTTCGCCTCCGCTGGCGTGCTAATGCTACCACTGGTGACGGCTGCGACTGCAGTCAGCCGGGAGTTCGAATGGGGGGCCGCCGGTATCGGTACGTCCGCCCGAGAGGTGCAGAAGTACTCGAATCAGCGAACGAATCGTAGCGCGGAGCCCTGCTCGGTGACTCCGGCCGTGCCGTCGATCTGATCACGTCGGTAGTGAGGCGATGTCCTGGGCAGGGGGACCCACGACAGCGGAGGATCGTCTCCTAAGCAGGTTTGACACGGCATACTCGGGGGAGTGCTCCCGGGGGAAGTACATCCAGGACCCCTCTGGCGCGCCTCGATATATTGGTCCTGCGAGAGTGGCGCTTATACGGCACGGGACCGAACAGTAGCTGTGCTGTTCATCTGCGGACTCGCTTGCGGAACCGGAACGACTGGCACACTCTACGAACAGGGTGAGACGCCACCATCGTACGAGGGCGCGCCGAGCGTACACGCTCCGTACGCGTGGGTCTGCGACGCGTTCTACGAGGTGGAGTCGGGCGGCCAGGAGCTGGAGACGGACCGTGGGACGATCCAGGTCGCGTTCGAGCGGCCGACGGTACGGGGGTTCGAACGGCGCGACCGGGCTGTAGCGGCCGCCAAGTCCCACATCAGCGACCAGTTCGCCCGCGTCAGAATCGACAGCGAGCCGGAGTTCTATCTGGACACCCCCGAGGAGACCGAACGGGTCCGGGACGGGGTGTAGCCGTCGTGCGGCGCCCACGCTGGCTACCGGGCCAGCAGACACGGTCAGCTATGCGTGCGACCCAGCAGTCGAGTCGGCGGCCCCCGGCCCACACCTGCGCCCCTCGTCGGTCGTCGGGCGCGGCCCGGCAACTGGCGACCGTGCCGCGGGCCTTCCTCTCGCTCGTGAACCGGACCGGCGTCGTGATGGGAGGAGTCGCGCGGGGCAGCGGCGCGCGCCCAGACCGCCGGTGGGGGGTCCCGGTGAGACTGCTCCGATGATGCGCTCGGCCATCTCCCGCCGTGTCGCCGAGTCATCGGTGTATTCGATGTACCGCGATCACGGACGTGAACACTCCCGGTACGTGGCGTTGGCCATCGCGTTCGGCGCCGTCGGGACCGCGCTGACACAGGTTCCACAGGTCGCCTTCGGGCTCGTCATCGAACTGCTCGACCCGACGGTGACCCAGTCGCAGTTCCCGTTCGCCGACCGCCTGTTCTCGGCGAACCCGCAGGACAGGATCCTCGAGGTGAGCGCGCTGCTGTTCGGCTCGGTGTTCGCCGTCGCGGCCTTCCGGTTCGCCTCCCGGTATCTCTGGAACGTGTTCAAGCAGCTGTTCCAGAAGAGCATCAGGGTGGACTGTTACGCCTCCGTACAGGGACTCCATCCGAAGCGGTTCATCCAGCGGTCGTCGGGCGAGTATCTCAGCATCGTCGAATCCGACGTCGAGGAGGTCGGTGACCTCCCACGGACCGTCCTCTCCGGGGTTTCCAACGACGTGGTCAACTTGGCGACGATCGGGGTCGTGCTGTTCACCCTCAACTGGCAGTTCTCGCTGCTGATACTGGCCCCGTTGCCGTTCATCGCGTGGTTCACCTTCAGATTCAGTGCCGCGGTGGAGCCGCTGTACACGGAGGTCCGGGAGTCGTCCGCGAGGCTGACCAGTCAGCTCTCGTCGAGTATCAGGGGCGTCCTGACCGTCCGTTCGTACGTCGCGGAGGACCGGGAGACGGACCGGGTCGACGGGTCGTCGGAGCAGTACAAATCGGACCGGCTGGAACTGGCGAAAACGCGGCTCTCGTACGGGCAGATATTTAGCCTCACCTCGCGTCTCACCGGGTTCGTCGTCGTCTGTATCGGCTCGCTCTGGGTAGTGAACGGACCGCCGCTGTTCTTTACCGAGCCCCTCAGCGCGGGCGAACTGGCCGTGTTCTTCACCAACTCCACGCTTCTCGTCCAGCCGGCGACCAGCGTCCGGCGATACGTGGACAAGTACAAGGACGCGAAGGCGTCCTCGGACCGGGTTTACGCGATACTCGAGGCCGAGGAACGGGACCGCAGGACATCGGAGACGGCGCTCGGTCGCGTCGACGGCACCATCGAATTCGATGACGTGGTGTTCGAATACGGATTCTCGGACGCTGACCCGTTAGCGGAGGTCGGGAGTGACGACGGCGACGCGGGAACCGAGACGGCGGAGCCGTTCGTGCTCGGCCCGGTCAGTTGCGAGATCGAAGCCGGGCAGACCGTCGGCGTGGTCGGTCCATCCGGGTCCGGGAAGACGACCTTCGTTCGGCTGCTGCTGCGGTTTCTGGACCCCGATGACGGCCGGATACTGGTCGACGGGCGCGATATCTCGGATACCGACCCCAAGACGCTGCGACGACGGACCGGCTACGTGGCGCAGCAACCGTACATCTTCGACGCGACCGTCGCCGAGAACATCCTCTACGGGAACCCCAGTGCGAACGAGCGAGAGCTGGAGAGGGCAGTGACGGATGCGGTCCTGTCCGACACGATCGAACGGATGGCTGCCGGGCTGGAGACACGGCTCGGCGAGTCGGAGAGCCGTGTCTCCGGTGGCGAGGAACAGCGGATCGCGATCGCCAGGGCGGTCGTCTCGGACCCGTCGATACTGATCCTGGACGAGGCGACGAGCCACGTCGACAACATAACCGAGAGCCGAATCCAGGCGTCCATCGAGAGCGCGACCGCGGACCGGACGACCATCGCCATCGCACACCGGCTGTCGACGGTCAGGCGCGCGGACAAGATCCTGGTGTTCGACGACGGCCGGATCGTCGAGCGGGGAACCCACGAGGACCTCCTCGAGCGGAACGGGTTGTATCAGGAGCTGTGGAGCAGGCACGTCGGACTGGCCTGACCAGGACGACCACCTGCGCATCGAGGACGACCGCTGCGGCCGGCGGATATGCCACCCCTCGGTGTCACGTACGGTGATCCGAAACCATGCCAACTCGTGGCGCTCGGAGCGGCGCACTCGGGCGAGCGGGAACGACCTGTGAGTGGCCTATACGGCGATCGCCGGACGCGGGCCGTTGCGCCTCCGATATGCCGACCACACGCTCTCCATGCAGCATGACCGCTGGATCATAGCGCCACCGGAGGGGGTTCAACGAGTATCAGCTGACAGTTCAGTCCGAACCGTGTCTCCCTGCCGCGGAGGCCCCTCCGAGCCCTCGAATCCCGGCGGCACCCCCGAGCACCCGCCGGGCGATGGGCACGGTTGCCCGCTGTCCGAACGGCGCGTCCAGTGACGCGATAGCGTGTGCCCCGCCTACCGGACCCCGTCGCGGAGTCGGGACACGCCGCAGGCAGTGATGAAGCCGACCACCATCGTCAGCACCAGTACGGGAGCAGCCAGCAGCACCACGAGCGCCGGGACGACGGCGGCGTACGCCAGTAGGCCCTCGAGCGTGTAGTTCTCGTGCGGGTCGTGCGTGCGGTACGCGTATCGTGGGTCGTTTCGCATGGCGTTCGAACGGTGGCCCCCGACACCGGAGAGGACCCGTTCTAGTGTTCCCGAACCCCGACCGGACCGACACTGGGTATCGGCACGGCCGGCAGCGGGGCTGTCGCGGTTCCGGTCCGGACCGACGGAGCCTGTGCCACGCGGTCAGACGAATCGGTCGACCACGTACCCGCCGAGGGCACCGGCCCCGACATTGAACGCGAGGGCGACCAACTCGCTGCCGACGGTGATGCCGGCGAGAGCGACCCCGCCCGCGAGCATGTCGACCGCACTGGCTCCGGCGAGCAGCCCGATCGCGAGAGACGCCAGCAGTGGAACGGTCAGCACCCAGCCGACCAGTCCGGCAGCGGCCCCGACCCGCGCGCCGGACCTGCTCTCCCGGAGACGCGCCGCAAGGCCGCCGCCGATGACCCCCGCTCCGGGGACGAACGACACGACTGCGGTTACGGCGGCACCGTAGACGGCACTGGCCCAGAACGTGGCGGTCGTACCGCCCTCGTTGGTGACCCGGTGCCGGGTTCGTCGGCGTGCACGAACGAACCACAGGGCAGCGACGACCAGTCCGACCCCGGTCACGGCGAGGCCGGCCGAGAGCCAGTCGACGAACGGCACCCCGGCGGTGATCGTCTCGGCGGTCGTGAGTCCGTTCGGCTCCGTGCTCTCGGCGGTGACGAACTCCGCTATCAGTTCCCGGTCGACCCTGGCGTACAGCCCGATGCCGACTGCGGTCAGCACGAGGCCGACCGCGGCGGCTACGGTCCCCAGTAGCCAGTCGACTGCTCCGGGAACGGGGTCCCGTCCCTCTGCTGGCCCGTCCGTGTCGTGGCGGGCGGTGTCACGCGTGGCGCCGGTATCCGTCATGATCGGAGCAAAGGCACGGGGCAAGGTGTGTTGCCCGGCACCGTTTCTGAGCCGGAGACGGGTCGAAACGGCTCGGTCAGTCGACCACGAGGTCGGTCACGGACCGACTGGACCCGGCATACAGGGACCCAACCCGACCGATAGCGACGACCAGACCGAGCGCACACAGCACCCCCGCGAACACGGGACTGCCGAGGAGGTACAGTAATGTACCGAGCGTCAGGTCGGCCGTTACCAACGACGCCACGTACAGACGTTCGACGAGCGGGGACATCGGTAGTTAGGTTCCCGTGTGGGAGTGGTAAAGTCGGGAGTGCAGTGTTGCAGAGACGGAGAACGCACGCTACTGTCCGTCTCCAGCGGATCGAAACCACGGACCGGCGGCCGTCAGGTCCCGTCCCCGAGTAGCGGGGGTCAGCGGACAGCCCCGGTCGTCCGGGTGAACGTCGGACGTCGGTGCCACGTCACGCTGTCTCCTGTTCGGCCGGTCAGGGGCCGAGCCCCTCGACAGCCGCTTCGTCGGCAGTATCGGTCGACGACCACGGGGACACGAGCCGGCCGACACCGGCGATGATGTCGGGGACGAGGAGCGCGTCGACGGCGGCAACCGTCGCTGCGCTGGGGCTCGCGAGCCGAGGGACACACGCCGTCGCCGTCGTCGGCCGACGACCCGGGTTTCGACCGGGGTATTAGTGGCCGCAGGTCCTATCGGGAGCACGAATGAGCGATGGGATGCGCGCGGCGGAACCGACGGTCCTGATGGTCGATGACGAGAAGGAGGTCGCCGACGCCTACGCGCTCCGACTCGACGGCATCGCCGACGTGACCGTCGCCTACAGCGGCGGGGCGGCCCTCGAGGCCGTGGACGAGGGGATCGAGCCGGACATCGTACTGCTCGACAGACATATGCCCGCGATGTCCGGTGACGAGGTCCTGACTCGCATTCGAGAGCGCGACCTCGATTCGCGAGTCGTCATGGTGACGGCAGTCGACCCCGGTCTGGAGGTCATAGATATGCCGTTCGACGACTACCTGTCGAAGCCGGTCGAGCGTGCGGACCTGCTCGCGGTCGTCGACCAGCAGTGCCAGGTGCTCGCGTACGAACTGCTGGGTGAGTACTTCCGTCTGGAGTCGACGCGGGCCGTCGTCGCAGCACGGGCCGCGGAGGGGGACACGGGCGACGGCGAGCTCGCTGACCTGAAGGCGAAACGCTCGGCGCTCAGAGAGCGGATCCGCTCGCTGCTGCCCGAGGCGGAGGAGATGCTGTCCTCGTTCGACGGGATCGACCGGGGCGGGTACTGAGCGCTAAGGGTCCAGGCGGCGGGGCGGTCCGTCGTCGGGTTCGAGGTACGCCCCGATCAGTTCCTGCTGTGCCCGACGGAGGTGATACAGCAGCGTCGACCCGGCGATATCGAGCGTTTCAGCCACCTCGTCGGACGTGCTCCCGCGTGGCGAGTCGAAGTAGTCGGACAGATACGCGGTCCGCAGCACCGTTCGCTGTCTGTCGGTCAGGCGCTCGTCGAGTTCGTTTCGGAACGCCTCGGCGCTCTCGCCGGCGCGGGCCGTCTCCGTCCTGGCCACGAGGTCCGTCTCCGCGGCCGTCTGGTCGACGGCCTCGACGATCCGTCGCACCTCCGCGTCCGGCGGTGCCTCGGCGACGAGGCGTGCCGACTCCGCGGTGAACTCGCCGGCCGCGACGCTTGCACCCCACGCCGCGAGCGTGGTGGCGGGCGTCTCACCGACGAGCGTGGCCTGTAACTGCGGGTCCTCGCCCTCCCGGATCCATCGCACGTCGGTGACGGCCTCGTCGTCGGCCAGCGTCCTTCGAAGCCTCGCCCGCGAACCGTCGTCCGTGCCCTCGGTTCCGTCGGCCGCCGCCTCGGAACCCCCGCCGGTCCCGTCGACACTCAGATAGCAGACGACCGCCCCGTCACCGTGGGGGACCGCCCCGTCGAGCGAGAGTCGACAGTCGGCCTCCCGGGCGGCCCGGGTGAGCGGGAGTGCCTCGTCGGCGACATCGATGGTCACCTCGGTGACGGTGTCGGCGACCAGCAGGTCCTCCTGTCGGAGCGCCCGGATGGCGAACCCCCCGACGTGTGCGAGCGTTTCGAGCACTGCCCGCTCCTGTTCGCTGAACCCGTCCTCCCGGCCCGAGTACACCGACACCACGCCGTACGTGGTCCCCCGATACGCCAGCGGGACGGCATAACACGACCGGACGCCGTGGCCGAACGCCGCCCGCCGGACGCCCCGCGGGATCGACTCCTCGTCGGCGATGGCACCGACGAGTTGCGCCTCCCTGGTTTCCAGCGCCGCTCGTTCGGGGAGCGTCTCGCCGTCGCCGAGCGCCTCACCGATCCGCGTCCGGAGGTCGAGTGCGTCCCCCGCGGCGGCCAGCTCCCTGAGCTCCTCGTCCGGGAGGTCGCGTTCGCCGACCCATGCGAGCCGGTAGAGGTCCGTTCCGCCCAGTCGCTCACAGACCGTCTCGCCGACGGAGCTCCGGTCCGACGCATCGACGACGCGCCGTAGCACGGTCGCGACGACGCTGTTGATCTCCCGGACGCGTCCGAGTCGCCGCTCCAGCCGGTCGGCCCGCTCCCCCTCCGCGATCCCGTCCGTGCGGTCACGGACGTACACGAGGACCGTTTCGCCGACGTGGACGTCGACGGCCAGCCAGCGGTCGACCCGCGGGTAGTACTCCTCGAACGAGCGGTCGGTCACCGCCCCCCCGTCGAACGCGTCGCGGAGCGTGCCGGCCGCCGATCGTGGGAACGCGTCGCGAATGTCCGTCCCGCACAGTGCCTCGGCGGTCGATCCGAGCGTCGCTGCCGCGGTCTCGTCGACGTCGAGGACGCGACCGTCCGCACTGGTTTCGATAACGCCGCTCGGAGCCGCTCGTACCTCGTCGTCGAGTGTCATTGTGATCCGTCTGTCGCTCGCAGCTCAGTCGGTGGTGGACGCCGGACGGAACTCGAACCTCGCGCCGCCGGCCGACCCGGTGGCGAGCGAGACCGTCCAGTCGTGTGCTTCGGCGATCCGTTCGACGATGGTCAGGCCGAGACCGGTGCCGTCGCCCGTCTCGTTCGTGGAGTACCCCGGGTCGAACACGCGCTCGCGCTCGGCCGGCGGAATCCCGACGCCGTCGTCGGCCACGAAGAACCCATCCTCCACCCGTCCCACCCGGACCCCGACGCCGTCCTCGGGTGGTGTCACCTCCTGTCCGGTCTCGACGGCGTCGTCGACCCCGGGGCGACTGCCCGTGGAGCCGCGCTCGACGGCGTCCTCCGGTGCCCGTGACGGGGGGCTCGTCGAGCCGTGTTCGACGGCGTTGCGGAAGAGGTTCTCGAACAGGCGCTGTAACCGGTCCGGGTCGGCGTCGGTCGCGGGGAGGTCCGCAGCGACCGTCAGCGACGCCGACTCGGTCTCGACCGTCGCCCACGCGTCCCTGGCCACGTCCCCGATGTCGATGTCGGCGGTGACGTCGAGGACGTGTGCGCCGCGGGCGAGCGTGAGCACGTCCCGGATGATCCGTTCCATCCGGTCGTGTGACTGCCTGACCTGGTCGAAGTGCTCCGTCTCGCCGCTTTCGCGGGCGGCGCGGAGGTGGATGTTCGCGACCTCGAGCGGGTTCCGGAGGTCGTGGCTGATGACGCTCGCGATGCGGTCGACTTCGACCTCCGCGGAGCGTGTCGTCCCCGCGTCGGTCACTAGCAGGAGCCCGTCGACGTCTTCGCTCTCGCCGGTATCCGCGAGCGTGCGGAGTCGGTACGCCGCCCCGGAGTCCGCGCGTCCACCGTTACCGAGTACCGTGTCGACTCGACGCCCGTCGGCGAGGGCCGTGTGGAGTTCCGCGACCGACTGGTCGTCGGCACCGGTCGCGGTCGTTGCCCACTCGCTGACCGTTGCCCCGGCCGGGACCGACTCGAACACCCGTTCGAAGGGAGGGTTTCGGTCCACGATGACTAGTGACCCCGCCCGGCGTTCGTACCCCAGGATCGGGTCCGGGAACGCACCGATCGGGACCGTCGTCCGCGCGTCTCCGTGTCGGGCCTCGCGCTCGTCACTCATAACGGCCACCGATCTGTCGACCGCGAGCGCGGTATCGGACTACCGATCGCCGAGCACGGCCCGTCGGTCGGCGCGGCGGGGGGTTGGATCGCTGTCATGGCAGTACCGTTAGGCCCCTGTGCCCATAGCCGAACACTCTAGTAATATCGAAAACGTCCGTCATAGGAGTTGTGGACTGTTCGACCAGCCATCTGTCCCCCGAATGTGGGTCGGGACGGCGGCCGACAGCCGCCAGCCCCCGAATCGACACGGCGACGACGGGGAGGCGAGCGTCGGTGTCCGCGTGGTCCTGCGACCCGGTCGTCGAGCGGCGACGGGGTCGTCCTGGTGTTCTGCCCCGACCGCAGCGGCCGCCGTCCCTGCCCGGTTGGACTCACGCCGGGGCCCCGGTCGGCCGTACGGCGGACGGGACGGGAGCGACGACGCGACACCGCCGAGCACCGGTACCCACCGCCGGCAGCGGTGGACGTTCGGTCCGCGTGCCGGGGCCGGGGCAACCGTCCGCAACCGGTTTGAGGCCGAAGCCGCCAGGTCGGGTACGGTGTTCCAGTTCGGTCCGCTGACGCTGCTCAGGGTCGCGGTCCCGATAGCGAGTGGGGTCGCCGCGGGGATGGTGGGGGTGTCGGTATACCGGCGGCTCCACTGCGGGGAGGTCCGTACCGGACTCGCCCGCCCCTTTATCGCTCTGGCGGCGGCGGTCGCGGGGCTCGGACTGGTCCACGCTGGCCTCCGGTTGGTGACCCCGCTCGCGACGCGGCTGAACGCCAGGGCCAGCCTCCTCGTCGTGGCCGTCCCGTGGTTGATATTTGCGGCCAGATACGTCGGACTCGGGCGATACGTTACGCGCGGACGAGTGGTCGCGGGGGCGGTCATCGTGACGGTCCTCGTCTGTGTGAACGTCGTTGGCGTGCTCGCCGACGAGGGACGGCTCGACACCGGACCGATAGGCGAAGGCGGGCTCGATGCGATAGGGACCGTCCAGTCCGTCGTCGCCCTGGGTCTGCTGTTGCTCGTGTTCGCCCTGATCGGCGGCGCCGTCGTCACGACCTACCGACACGACCGACTACCGACGGGACAGGGCGTGGTCGTCGCGTTGCCGATCGGCGAGTACGTGTTCACCGTCCAGGCGACCCGCCCCGCGACACCGCTGGTGAACGACCTGCTCGTGAGCGGCGCCTTCGCCGTGGTCGCCGCGAGTCTGGCACTTGGCGTCACGCGGTACGATGTCCTGACCCGTGTGCCGGCGACACGCCGGCTGGGCGAGCGAGCGGCACTGACCGAAACCGACGAGGCGATACTCGTCCTCGATGACCGAACACGGGTGGTCCGGGTCAACGACCTGGCCGAGCGGGTCTTCGGCGACATCGACACGCTGGCGGACGTGACCGAGCACTCGATAGCGGCGCTGACCGAGCGCAAGACCGTCACCTATCGGACGGCGACCGGGCGCAGGCAGTTCGAACCCAGTGTCTCGCCGCTCGCCGACGGGCACGACGAGACGTTCGGGTACACTGTGACGCTCTTCGACGTGACCGACCGTGAGATCCGGCGCCAGCGACTGGCCGTGCTCAACCGCATCCTCCGGCACAACGTCAGGAACGAACTGGACGTGATCCGTGCATACACCGAGGAGGCCGGCCTCGACCCGGCGGTCGCGGGCGTGGACCGACTCGGCGAGATCAGCGAGGAGGCGCGACGCGTCCAGCAGCTCATGGAACGGTCCACGACCGACCGGACCGGGACCGCGCTGTCCTCGTTCCTCGAGGACATCGCCGCCGACGCGACGGCCGGGACGGACGCCGAGGTAACCGTCACGGCGCCCGAGACGACCGTCAGCATCGACCGGGCGCGGTGTCGGTACGCGCTCAGACATCTCGTCGAGAACGCCGTCGAACACAACGACGCGCCGTCACCGCGCGTCGCAGTGCGCGGTGAGCGAGCCGAATCGGGCCTCCGTCTCGTCGTCGCGGACGACGGCCCAGGGATTCCCGAGTCCGAACAGGCGGTGATCGAGTCGGGCGAGGAGCTGCCGCTCGAACACGCCAGCGGCCTCGGCCTCTGGGGGGCGAACTGGGTCGTCCAGACCGTGGGTGGGTCGCTGTCGTTCGACGAGAGCGATCTCGGCGGCACAGCGGTCACGGTCACGCTTCCCGGCGTCTCGACGGACGACGACTGAGGAGCACCCCGACGCCGGGTTCGGGAGCGCCAGAACGGGAACCGCGACCGGTCGACCGGGGCGGCCGGCGTACCGTCGATCGCCGGTGCCCGAGTCAGTCCGACCCGGCCCGGAGGAGACGCTCGGTCGCGCCACCGAGCAGGTTCGCCGTCAGGTTCGACGCGTGCAGTCCGATCAGGCAGACGACGACCCCGAGCAGTGACGCCAGCAGCGCCTCGGGGAGCGTGTCGACCCCGGTCCCGGCCAGGGTCGTCGTGTCGACGGATGCCGGCCCCAGTTCCACGGTCTCGGCGTTCGTCACACCGTATTCGACGCCGGGTATCCAGTACACTGCCGGCGCGATGACGAGCGTGAACGCCAGCGTGAACAGGACCGTGATGGCCACGAACAGGTTGATGCCGATGACGAACGACGCGAGCGCGAACGCGACCAGCAGGTAGTTACGCGGGTCCGTCGCGACCGTCTTCAGGTAGTCGACCGCCGGCAGTTCGCCGGGGTCGGCGGGGTCGTGAGTCACCGTACTGTTCCGGAACCGGCGGAGCAACCACGCCTCGAACACGCCGATGTACCCCCCGAGTGCGAGGACCCCGCCCAGTATCGGGATCCCGACGAGGAGCGGTGCCAGCGACACCCCCAGACTGAGTCCGGTCAC
The DNA here is from genome assembly GCF_007421925.1 of Haloglomus irregulare. Lineage (GTDB taxonomy): Archaea > Halobacteriota > Halobacteria > Halobacteriales > Haloarculaceae > Haloglomus > Haloglomus irregulare. The sequence continues at coordinate 437,297 of NZ_QMDX01000002.1, read as the reverse complement.
GAGCACGGTGAAGTAGGCGATACCCAGCGGGAACCGGGCGAGCAGGTACAGTAGGTTACGGTACGTCTCGCCGCGGAAGCCGACGCCGAGCGCACGCCGAGCCAGCGAGCCGTGTCCCGCGGACGCGTTCGTTTGAGTCTGTTGACTCATGTTCCGTCCATTGCCCGGACGGTGGATAAGAGCCGGAGCGGTCCTGTCGGGGTGGAAACTCGGTCGACAGTTTTATATACGAGTTTCCCGCGAGGACTGGCGATGCGACTGCAGCATCCGGACACAGTCGCCCGACGGCAGAGCGGAGGACGGGCTCGAAGGGTCGTCGCGAGGCCAAGAGACGGGCGTCGCGACTCGTCGGTCCCGGTCCCGGTCCGGACCCCACGACAGCGAGTCGCCCCCCGCTGGGGGTGAGTACGTAGAGGCGTGCGCTCGGCTGGGCACCCCGACGGGAACGCCGAACCGGTGTCGGGATGCGGGCGCGTCCCGGATACGTGTGGCTACTCCCCGACTTCGAGGCTGATCCCGTCGGGGTCGAGCAGGAGTTGCATGCGGTCGACGACGACGGAGAACCGTTTCCGGTGGTGCCCGTCGGGATCGAGTATCATCGAACTCCGGATGACGCCGGCGGATTCGAGCCGGTCCAGTCGGCGGTAGATGGTCGGCCGTGACATGTCCAGCCGCTCGGAGAGCGCCCGCGCCGAGAGCGGCTCCCCGACGAGCACGTTCAGCACCTCCCGGGCGTACTCGTCGCTCAGCAGCGAGAGGACCTCCGTCGTGTCGACCGCCGGGTCGTCGCCGGTTCGCGAATCCGTGCCGCTGTCGACCGCTGGTCGCTGGAAGGAACGGGTCGAGTTCGACTGTGACATCGTTACCCGTATCCTGCGACGGACGCTCCCTGTAGCCGGACGCTACTATCTCGCACACACCGGTGGACCCGGGCTCTAGCTATCGGCATGGCAACCGTCCACAACCGCCCGGACGGGGTATCCCCACGACGCTGGGGCCCGTGGCACGACGTACCGACCCGTTCCCGGGGCCATCGCCATCGCTGTGGGACGAGTACGATCCGGGCAAACATAGCCGCACAGGAAGCACTCGATCCGAGCGGACCCCTCTGTGGTGGGGGAGTTCGCCCCGGCTCAGGAGGGGACGAGCCGCGTGCCACGGGGTCGAGCCACGCTCTCGCCCACGACACGAGCACGTCGTCCGTCCTCTCGTGTCGACCGTCCGTCCCGGTCCCCGGCGGGAACGGGCCGTCGGGAACCGGATCGAACGCGGGTCACTCGGGCGAATCGAGCGACGCCGCGAGCTGCTGTGCCGTATCGAGGCCGGTTCGGAACCGGCCGACGAGTTCGGCCTGGTGCTCCGCGCAGGCGAGGAGCGTGACGGCTCCGTCCTGTACGGGAATCAGGGGCTGTTTCGGGTTGGTCACGGCGAGCCGGCAGCTGGGACACGTGATGCCGCCAGCCGGCCGGTGCTCGATGAGCGAGGCCCGTCCGTCGGTCGTGAACCCGCAAACGGAGGCGAACCGTTCGAGGTGGGCGTCACAGCCAACTACCGGGACCACCACCTGTTCGAGGAGCAGGAACGACACCGTCCGGCTGGTGGCCGAGTGAAGTGCGGACTCGCAGGCATCACACTGGATCTGTGGGGCCTCCTCGACGTCCGCGGGCTGTCGCTCGGAGGCGTCTGCAGGACACATGTCTGGGTACTCAACCATTGGGTCGTCACACGGGAAAGGGTGTGGGCGGCCGGCCACCGGTGGTCCGTTGAGAGAGGCCAGCGACGATGCAACGGACTGACCGGTTCGGGGTCACATCGGAGCGTCGCTCGTCCACGAGAGACTACCCGAGATGCCGGACGCCATCTGCCGGATGAAACCACCGCCGCCGTGATCCGCCGCTGTTGCAGTCATGGAGGACGGACGGCTCTCCCCGGATCGGCCACACCAGTCATCACTCCTGCCCGAACGGTCCGCACACTACCTGAGACCGGGAGGACCGTGGCAGATGCTCACCGAGAGAGCCTCGCACTCCCGGGCGCGGGTCGCCGTGGTGTCGGCAGGGAGAGAGCCGATGGTCCGCTGGCCCCGGCCCGGCCCGTCGGTCCTATCCGGTGTCGGGGGTTAGTCCTCCTCCAGCAGTTCCTTGATCTCCTCGAGCTTGAGGAACGAGGCGAACGCCAGGATGGTGACGGGCCAGAAGCCGACGAACTGCCCGCGCTGCTTGTCCCCACGCACGTAGTAGAAGTACAGGGCCAAGCCGACGGAGGCGAGTGACGCTACTGCCGTTGGTCCGAAGCTGTTCGTGTCGATGTCGGCCGCGACGTCCTCGGTTGAGGCGCTCACAAGCGAAGAACGGCTCGTACGGTCAAACCCTTTCGCATGGCGGCCCGTCGCGCCGCTTCGTCCCGGTCCACGCCGCGCGGCGGCCCCCTCGACCCGTCCGAGTTCACTCCCTGCCCGCACTCTCGCTCCCTCGTCACGTCCCCCGCTCCGGCTGGGTATCCCTCTCCCGAACTGCCCGCTCGGTCCACTCGACTGTCCCGTCCGATCGCGAGGGGAAACGGCTTTGTCATGGCAGTCGTACGCGGTGTATGGACGACGCCAACGCGGACCGGCTGATGATCGCTGCCGGCGTGGTGATCAGTCTCATCGCCGCCTACGGCTGCTACCCGAGCTGGAAGAACGCGCTGGACGGTCGGGAGTGAGGGGAACTCGCTGGTAAGCTGCAAGCGGACGTCCGGTTCGATGGTCGTGGGCGGACAGGGGGATGGACGCGTACTGCCACTGCTTCCCGGCCGTGGTAGCCTTGCCCCCGACATGGAACGTACCTCGGTCGGGACGGATCCGTCCCCAGCGGGGGGCCGTTGCGGCCTTCCCGGTCTCCGCCGGAGCGTCGAGAATCTCGGCACCGCGATCCTCCAGCCAGTCGCCGAATCGCCCCAGTCCCGGGGCGGCGCTTGCGGTGGACGCACCGGAGTCGTTCGCCCTTGGGGTGAGGAGAGCATCGATGAGCCGTCGAATCCCGGTCTCCCGGGCGTGATACTGCCTCGGGGCGCGGGACCCTCCGGAGACCATCCGTTGCGATGTCCGTAGGGGGCGGGGGTCCGAGTTGTCACTCCGGTGTATCGGATCACAACGGGATATCTCCACAATGGGCCCGAGAAACCACTGAAAATTATTATTGAGCATCTACATTCGGTATAATCAGCCATAAGAGGCCATGAACCGCATATCCCGGATGGAGTCCCACTACCGCGATCTTGGACGTCGGCTCAGCCGAGTATCAGCGATCCGGATCGCGAACGTCTCGCTTCGGATTGCTACAGGTCGCCAGCGTCTGGCTGAGGACCGTTCGCCACCGACGTAGACCAGGTGTCCACGCGAGATACGTCGATGCCGAGTGGCGACTGGCGGAACTCGCGCCACCAGAGGGGCACAGGATGCGGACGTTACGCCGGGCCGAGGTCGCCGATGTCATCAGGAACGCCCGGCGGATCACAGTCGGACGAGTCGGTACGGAACGGTGGCGCGAGTACGAATCGTCATACCGGGACCTGCTGCGCGGGGGGCAGTCCGTGACGTTCTACCCCACTCGTTCGACCACTGGATGTGCCTGCCAGCCTCGGCACGTTCGACCAGGAGTCACACACGCAGCGCGCTATCGAACTGGCTTATCAGAGCTGGAGAGCGGGGCGACGGCCCGTTCGAGAGCGTGCTGGAAACGTCGGATCGCGTCGATACGGTGGAGAGTATCCGCCGGTACCCGGCGCTGGATTCGCTGCGCGTGCCGTCCGCGAATGCACGCCCGAGGAGCGGCCGAGACGGTCGCGTACACCGGTACGGAGCCGTGTCTGACGTGTGCTGGCCTGCGGTCGACTGCACCCGGGCACGTCGTGTACAGTGTTGCCGCCGACGGAGACGTCGACTTCAGGGGGCAGCTCGTCCGTTCGTTCGGAGACCGTACTCTGCGGTAGCACCGAGCTAGTCGGGTCGGTGCTGGACGAGGAGGGTCGTTCGATGCACGGGAACCACGGCTGGTGAGCGTTGCAGGATATCGAACGGCGACAGCACCGACCGACGGATCGAGGCGCACAACTGCTCGGGGGCCGATACTGTGGGTATGTCCGGAAACGGGGGCGAAAGCCACATTCGACCAGCCGTCAGACCTCTCTGTACGTGGGGAGAAGCCGACGGGGCCGAGAACTGTACCCGTCACGCGCTGGAGCGGGTAACACTCGAGCGAGGCGGGACGCGGGAGAAGCGGCGGCTATGTACGCCACACGCCGATGATGTCTGCAACAGTCCGTTGACGATGACCGTGGTTCGGCGGGAGGATATCGGACTGTTCGACCGGTGAACGGCAGTTCAGCATCGGCTCCGTGCGAGTGGAACCAGTCGGGGGCACACCGATGCGGCGAGGGTCCACTGCAGGGCTACTGGAGCGCGTCCGTGTGCCTCCTCCGGTTCGTCCTCGCTGCCGGTCGTCTCCCCTGTCTCGTCTCCGGTCTCGCGCTGAGTAAATCAGTCGCTGGCGTCGCCGCGAGTGTCGTCGTCGCCGTCCTCGTGGTCGGGGGCACACGTGGGTCGGGCGACGGTACCTGCTGCGGTCGGCGGACGGGGCCGCGGTGAGAGCATTAGTGTCCGGACCCGCATACTCTGCGTCGACCGGCATCGAAAGCCCGAGTCAGCCGAAAAGGTAGAGGACAGTCGCCGATATACGAGTAGGAACGGTGGCCGACGTAACCGCATCAACGGTGCCGTGAATGTCATTCTCAAAGGCGGCCACCGTATCGAAGTCGGAGTTGCCGACGTCCTGTATACGGACAGGATGGGTATCACGGCGATTCCCAGTGGCGTGAGCGGAGCCCCAGCGTCGTCCACGGCCTGCCCGATTCCATGGGACGGTACTCCCGCTCGGCGCGAACGCGACTCCATCAGCAACACCGCTCATCATCGTGAAGACCACAAAGAGGGTAGGGGGTGCACCCGAGAACGGGCGCAGACGGACGGCGACAGGGCAGCTATCTACGTAAGGTGGTACCGTGGAGATCCATAGCGGACGATATGTTTCCGTAGCCGTGCTGAGGATAGGGGGGATATTCAGCGGCGCTCTCGCCCACAGGGGCCCTCCGTGACTCGGTGAGGGAAGGGAGGGGACGGGACACCGGCGGTGGCCGATACACCGTGCCGCTGTCGGACGATACGGCGCGGTTACCTGGCGAAGCGTACTGACAGGCGAGCGCCCGGGGACGTGATTTGCAACCGCTCAGCAGTACGCGGAAGGTGGTTTTAATAGATCGGGTCGAGTGCGAGAATGTGGTGTGTGACCATGGCACACGACACACGGATCGATATCGAAGAGCGCGAGCTCCTAGTCGAGTCGGAGCGCGGGCGGGAGTCGGTTGAACAGTTCGTGGAGGAACTACTGACCTACGAAAACCGCAGCACGGAGCGTCAGGGGGTTACCATCGAAATCGACGGGCGGACCTACCGGCCGTACCTGTTCACAAAGGGGATGCCGCTGGATGACGGTGGGAGCGATACCGGTACCCCACGACCGGAGGGCGTTGTGGCACCGTATCGAAAAATCCAGAACTATCTCGACGCGGTCAGGGAAGCGGCCGATCCGAGCGTGGCCAGAGTGTTCGAGCGGGGCGGGAACCGGCTGTTCATCGGCGTGCCCGGCGTTCACTCGGTCAGTCTCGCCGGAATGGAAGCCTGGCGCGGTGTGATGCCGATGGCCCCTGACCCCACGGGGCCACACACTGCCGCTGAGATGATCGATCTCTATGCGATGGAACAGCTCCGGGACGTGCCGTTCGTGGAGTGGAGGAACGAACCGGGACCCGACGACGGGGACACGACGACCAGTGAGCGGTTCGATGAGGTGCACGGTCCGCTAGCGACCGATCTCGACAGGATCGCTGACGAGGACGGCATCGAAGATGACTGGTGGTACGGCAAGGACCGTCTGTTCGTCGAGGCTGATGTCGGCGCGGCCGGCTGGTGGGGGCCGTACATCTCCCAGTTCCTGCTACACGATGTGGACCTGTGGTCGCTGCCGACCGAGCAGCGCTACCTCCGGTATCAGGAGATCGACTACAACAAGTCCCGGGACCGTTGGCTGGAACTGCTCGAGGGGATCGCCCCGACGGACGACGAGGGGGACCTGATCTCGGCGGAACTGAATCCGAACCCCCCGTCCGGCGGGCGCGGCTACATCGAGACCCCACGGCACTTAGCAACCATCGTCAATGCCGAACCGCCGTACCAGGAGTATCTGATTGCCGCGCTGTACCTGCTGGGCCGAGATTGGCTCGACTACGACGAGGGGCTCGCGTACGTCACCCGCGAGGAGGGGCCGGTGTTCAATTACACCGACAACGGTCCGGTCGGACTGCTGGACCTGCTCGCGCGTGCAGGCCGGGAGGCGTTACTGGCGGCGTTCTATCAGAAGTATTACGCCCACTTCCGGTGTCGGCCGGAGACCTATGCCGGTCGGATTCACGGACAGGAGTTCACCGCCGACTCACCGACTGATTTCGAGATCGACAGTCTGGTCACGGACGCGAAGGTTCTCGAGCGCCAGCGCCAGCTCCGGGCGGGCGGCGATGGGGATCCGGGGCTCCTGTCCACGGTCTACATCGAGGGGTCGCCGGTGCACCCAGCCTATCCCAGCGGCCACTCGGTGATCGCCGGTGCGTGCGGCACGATACTGAAAGCGTGGTTCAAGAACGCCGACTGGAACGATGAGGCGGACTACTATCTGCCGGTTGACCGGGGGGAAGACAGTTACCCGCCGACGATGGACGTCCCCGAGGGGCATCGGGGGATTCATCAGGAGATTGATAAACTGATGTCGAACGTCGGGCTGGCGCGGATGTTCGCCGGCGTCCACTACTACAGCGACCACTACGAGGGGGTGAAACTCGGCGAGCAGGTGGCGGTCGGCCTGCTGACGGACGTATTCGGCCGTGCATTCGACGGCCGGGAGGCGATCGCTCCGACGTTCACCCCGTATATGGAATACGGCGCTGACGCAGAGCTGGCTATCACCGAATACCCACGGACACTTAGAAAACTACGGTACGACGCCGACCGGGACAGGCCCCGGCTCCCCTCATGAACCGGTGTACAGGCCATCACGACGCGAAACGTCCGCCTCCGATACGCAGGAGTTGATGTCGCTTGATCGCAAGCAGTCCCTCGCAGGGGTACGCGACCTGGGTGACGGATACGGTACGCACGGCGATGCAGCCACAGTGCAACCGGCCGCAACACCGGCATCCGTCGGAGGTCGGCCATCGGTTGACGGCCGGGGATATTCCGGTAGACTCCAGGTTACAGGACCGATTCCTCAGGACAGCCGACCGTTCGCGCAACTCCTCGTCCTCGGGGACCACTCCCGTGGGTGTACCCTATCCGTAGCGTCCGTACCCGCGGCCCCAACTCCTCCCCACTGGAACTACCTTCCCAGATGTACCCTCTTCGGCGGGATCTGTTCGATACGCAGCACGACCGATACGGCCCCGTATTCGGCGAGAGTCGGACCACTTCCGCAACAGTTGTCATGCTGGGCGTGCTGAATCCGGTATATCGATACGGGAGATGTGAGGGCGGTAGGCCACCCGGTCCGTCCTGAGCGTACTCAGTACGGCGAACTCCCGTCGGGCAGGTGAGTCGAGACCAGTCCCGCCTCGTCACGAAGGGCCACAAGGCTCCGTTCCAACCGGCGTATGTGCTGTCTAGCGTCATAGAGTTCCTTCCGTAGCTCCCTGGTCTCGTCCTGTTAGGATCGTCTGCGAGCTCCTCGGCCGGCGAGTTCGTTCCGGGGATGAGCGTGCGCTTCCCGGGATACGCTCTCGGATTGGCGGATACACGACTTCAGCCCCTGTCAACCCGGAGTCCTGATCCGGTTCTTCCACCCTATCTGCTGGTAGTATGCACTCGACTGTCACCGGTGGAGGGCTTCGGCAGGGCCGGATCGAATCATCAGCTCGTAGTAGTGCTTCGGGTCCCCGGTTGTGGTGCTGTCAGCTGTCGCATCTCTCTCGGACCCGTCGGCCGGATTCCCTGCTGTGTCAGTTACGGTCTTTCCATCGGGAAGGGGAAACGTGTTCACCGAGCAGCGGCGCAACGGATCGGGCTGGTTCAGGCTCCGTCTGCCTCGTCCTGCCGCTGCCGGTCCTCGTCGGTGTATCCACCAGCAGACCCGGTCTGCCGAGCCTCGCTGATGTTCCGCGAGGTCGACTCGTAGGCCGCTTGGGTCCCTTCACCGCTGTGGGCCATGTCCAGGGATTTCTCGGCTTCGATACCCATTCTCGTCGCGGTCAGCACGGCGTCCTGATTGGCTCCGATGAACAGGAACTCCCAGTCGTGGTCCTGACGGTACTGCTCGACGAGTTCACGGACCCGGTCCCGAGGCGTCTCGGAGGCGTTCTCCTTCCCGTCGGTCAGCACCACCACGACGACCGTATCGGGCTGTACCGCGGCCGGCTGCTTCTCGATGTGGCCGTCCGTCTCGGTGACGGCGGTCGTGATGGCGTCGTGCAGGGCGGTTCGTCCGCCCGGCGTGTACGTCTCTTCGTCCAGGTCCGGGGCGTCGCCCAGCGGTTTACCGTGGTAGACCCGCGAGACGCTATCGCTGAACTCGTATAGCGTCACCGCCGCTCGCCCGGGTTCGTCGCGCTGGTCCGTGAGGAACGTGTTGAAGCCGCCGATGGTGTCCTCGCGGATCTTCGACATCGAACCGGACGAGTCCAGGACGAACGTGATCTGTGTGGTCGTATCGGATGGCATGAGTCGTATGGTTCGAGTATCGCAACCGCATCGGTCGAATGTCGGTGCGTCGTAGCCGGCGGAATCACGCCGGTGGCCCCTCGATCTGCGAGACGGCCCACCGGGCTCGCTTTCGGACCGTCTCATGATCGTCCTCGGTACTGGCTGCTCGAAGCGCACTGAGCGACGCCGCATCTCCCGGGTGACCGAGCGCTTTGCAGACGTTGGCTCGTGCCTGACACTGCTCGTCGGCCAGCAGCGGTCGCACCTGTTCGACGTATTCCGTCACCGCGTCGGGCCGGTCCTTGGCGATTCGGGCCGAGACAGTCGACGCATTCTCCCGCGTCAGGTCATCATCCGCCGACAGCAGTTCTGCGATGGTGCCGACATGGGCCGTGACACGGTCAGCATGGAGCCGAGCAATCTCACACAGCAACCCGGTCGCACTGCTCCGGAGTTCGGGATGCTCCGTCTCCAGGAGGGTCGCCACCTCGTCCACGAGGCCGGTCGCAACTGTCGGGTACTGGGTGGCGACTCGACCGAAGGCGACTGTTGCATTCAGCCGAGTCCCGTCGTTCAACGCTTCATCGGCCAGTGTGTCCGCGAGCACCGGTGTCGCCACCTTCGCCGCTTCCGGGTCCGCCTCGGCAATCAGTGCCAAGTCGTGGGCGGCGTGATGCGCCGCCGCCCGGTCATCGAGTAACGCCGTCAGGCCAGGGACGGTATCGACCGTGTCCGCCTCTGTGAGTTCGGTGATGCACCCTGCTGCCTGTCGCCGTGTGCGCGGGTCAGCGACCGACAGATAGGTCGTAACGACCTCGGCGAGCGGGGCGATATCAGCGGGTGCCACACCACCAACGGACCGGACCACCGACGGCGCGGGTGCTGGCGCGACACGGTCCTCCTCGAGCAGCGACCCGATGGTCGGTAGCGCCGGTGTGCAGGCTGCTGGCCGCGTCGTTGCGACTCGACGGAGTGCACCGAGGGCGGCGGCCCGTGCCGTGTCACTGTCTCGCTCAAGCGGCGCCAGCACCCGCGAGACGTCGACGGCGAACGGACTGTCCGCTGCGAGGTCGGCGAGCGCGGCTGCTCGCTCGGCCGGGCCGTCCGTCGCAGGGAGATACGCCGCCATCGGCGGGTCGGCGACGTGGACCATCTCGATGGCGGCGATTTCGACGTCGAACGGATCCGCTCCCGGGGCCGATGGGAGGCACCGGAAGGTCGGTTCGACGGCCCGGCTCAGCGTCCTTCGGGTGGCCGAGACATCCCGACGGAGTCCGGTCCGATTCGTTCCGTCTACCGTGTGTTCGATCCCGAACCCCGGGGCGTCCCGCCGGTCATCGAGCCACGAACCGAGGTGGTCCGCATCGACCGGCACGATGCCGGCAGCCGCCGGGGAGCCGCCGTCGGGCATCGGGTCGCCATCGGTAGTGGTTGTCTCGTCCACGAACGGGAGATCCGGATGGACGTCGCCCCGCTTGACAGCGGGGACGAACTCCCAGGCGTGGTAGTGGTCCCACCCCTCGACATCGCTCAGGTCGATATCGTCGACAGCGACGTAGCCATCCGCGTTCGGATGGAGGTCCGCGATGAGGGCCAGGCGCTCACGCCGGGTGGGGAACCGCTCGTAGCGGCCATCGGGCCGCTTCCCTCCGAGCCACCGATTCCAGTCGTCCGGGTGCATCCCCACGATGTCCACCACGCCTGGAACGGCCGCCTCCTCGGCGAGGTCCTGATTGCCGATCGCGTAGACCGCGTGTCGGGTTCCGTGCGCGAGCTCTCGCACCCACTCGAGCGGCACCGCTTGCCGACCCGGATGCGGGTTCACGTCGACGGTCCAGTCGCGGTCGAAGGCGAAGACCAGCATCAGGCGACCACCCCCGCACCGGCGATCGGGCGCCGGGTGGTGGTCGCTGCTGACCGTTGCCGAGTCCCCTCCCCACGGAGCGTGTGTGTGCGCATGTGTCCTCGTGTCGGGTTTCCCTACCCCGTGACACCCAACGGGTGGTCACCGCCCACTCCCCCCTCGCGTTAGTCCCGGATCCGACATCGCGAAGTGCCTTCCGGACACCTCGCATACGTTCGTATGCATCTTGTCGTAATAACTCCTTTGAATGTATACTCCACGTTGTCATACTTCTCGACTTAAACTACAATACAGTGTCTTTTCTGCTGCACCCATCGCCGCGGTACCGATATCGTGTCCGTGTTTCATCAAAGGAGCACCGAAGGACAGAATCAGCAGCCAAAACGCCCATTACGGTGCCTATCGTGGCATCAGCAGTACATGCCGTTCGATGCTGGCGGGGACGCGCTCCTCCGCACGCTCGCCGAACACAATCCCTGGTGGGAGGCAGAGACACACGAGTTCGACCTGCCACGCCGGCACAAGAGCGATTTCTATCACCTCGCCCGCCCCGACCGGTCAGATAGTCAGTTCGAGGATCAGCGATTGCTCGGCCTCGTCGGGCGTCGTGGCGTCGGAAAGACCACGCTCATCAAACAGTTCATCACCCACCGCATCGATCGGGGCGCGGCTCCCGAGCGGTTCTGTTACGTCCCGTTCGGTGCAGACCCGCTCTATCAGCTTCGGTCAGACGATGGCCTCCGGCAGGCGATCCGCTACTACGAGAGCCGTGTTCTCGGTCGGGTTGCAGACCCGACGCCACAGTTCGTCTTCCTCGACGATGTCCACCTCATCGAGCATCCAAGCAAGCCGAACGTCGAGGGGTGGGGCAAACCGGTCGCCGACATGCTCGCGGACGCACCGGAGCGTCACGTCGTCGTGACAGCCAATGCCGGCGTCCAGATCGACCGCGAGTGCGACCGCGTCGACCTGCCCAGCGAGAGCTACAGCACCCAACCCATCCTCGCCGAGAAGTTCCGTGACTACCTCTACACGCTCTACCCGGACCTCGAAGAGGGGGACACACGCGTCAGCCCGACGCCGATTCGCGAGGGTGAGGGGAGTCTTCCCGACGCGCTCGCACGCGGCGACCTAGCGGCCTTGGCGGAGACACTTCGCGATCAGTACAGCCGAGTCGCCGACACGACCCGTCAGATCCAGTCACAGGTCGTCCACTATCTCGCGATGGGGGGCATAATCAGCTACGCGCTCGACGGGCCGGTCGAATCTGCCGGTGAACTCAACAGCGAGGCATACACCGATCTCAGGGACGATGTCCGGGACGCGCTCTACCAGGACGTCCCCGGCTTCGAATCCGTCCGGACCATCGCTGATCTCGAGCGGCTCTGTGCACTGGCCGCCCGCAACCGGGGCGCCGAGCCAGTCCGCTACCAGCGGTTGGCCGACCTGTTCGACATCGATCGGCGCACGCTCACGGACAGCTACCTCCCGGCACTCGGGCAACTGTACCTGTTAGACGGAGTCACCGAGTACGACAACAGCCGGCCGCGCTCGGTGCGACTCTATCTTCGGGATACCGGGCTCATCACCGCGCTCACCGACGGCGACGCCGAGCGCGTCCTCTCGGACTTCGACCGTGAGACTGCGCTTGCGCGTGTGGCCGCGTTCGATCACACGATGCGATTCGCCTACGGTATCAACGCCGCACAAGGGGTCGATATCGACCCAGATATCCGGTTCTGGCAGGGCCGCCAGGGCGAGGTCGATTTCGTGTTCCAGGTCGACGGTACGCCTGTTCCGGTGGGATTCGCCTATCGACCACCGGTGGAGGATGCCGTGAGGCCGGTCCGGGAGTTCGTCGACACGTACGATGCCCCGTTCGGGCTGATTCTCACCGGCGATACCGTCCGGAGTTCACAGCCGATCAGTGTCGAACAGGGGTTGATTCAACTACCGTACTGGTTCTATCTGCTGTGTTGCTGACCCCTTTACCGAAGCAGAGAACTGAGAACGTTGACCGGGGTGCTGCCGGTGAATACGGTCGATCGGAAAACGAGGACCTATTGAAGCCCTCAGAACCCGGTAGATTCGCCCGGGCGTGCTGAATACAGAGGGTAAACTCAGCACCGGAGCAGTGCTCAGTTCGAATGCCAACTTCGAACTGATTTCCTGACATTCACAGGATCGAGTTCGGTTCCGACTCCGCTGCAGTACATTTTTACTTATGATTACTCATAGCTCCGTTATGCAGCGCGGCTCTCAAGAGGAGATTCGAATCCTCCACGTCGATGATGACTCCTCCATCACGGACCTGACAGGGACGTTTCTCGAACGTGAGGACGACCGGTTCACCATCGAGACAGCGACCAGCGCCGACGAGGGGCTGGAGAGAATCAACGACCGCCCGCCCGATTGTATCGTCTCGGATTACAATATGCCCGGCACGGATGGGATCGAATTCCTGCAGACCGTCCGGGCAGAGCACCCTGATCTGCCGTTCATTCTGTTTACCGGGAAAGGTAGTGAGGAGGTTGCCAGTGATGCCCTCACAGCAGGTGCAACCGGTTACATTCGAAAGCAGTCCGGATCAGAACAGTACGAGTTGCTCGCTAATCGCATCGGCAACGCTGTCGGGCAGTACCGATCAGAAAGGCGACTCAGCGAAACACGCAGAGAGTACGCAACCATCTTCGAGAACGCACGGAATGCCCTTCTTCTGATAGACGTTGAGGAGGGTGGGTTCCGGTACCAGCGGTGTAATCCGCGGGCGGTCGAGCTCATCGGACGAAATCGGAGTAAAATCGTCGGAGCGCGCCCGCGTGAGGCCCTCGGACCGGAGAACGGCATGAAGGTTGTCGGAGCCTACCGCAAATGCGTCCAACAGCGCGAACCCGTCAGATATACTGTTACACTCGACCTTCCAGTAGGCCAGGTTATCCGGGAGAGTGAAGTTACTCCCGTCTCGTCGGACGGTGAAATCGAGAGGTTAGTCGCCGAGTTCCGGGATGTCACTGAACAGCATCAGCGCCAGCGTGACCTCGAAAAGATCGAAACGCTATTTCAGCACGCGCAGGACTCGCTATTCCTGATTAATGCCTCCAGTGAGTTCATCGTTGAACGGGTGAATCCGGCCTACGAGGACGAGACAGGGGTGTCAGCATCTGAGATGCAAGATCAGACACTAGAACAGTTACTCGGCGAGGAGCAAGCCAGAGCGGTCGAAGCTCAGTATACCGAGTGTGTCGACCGTCGAGAACCGCTTCAGTACACCGAAGAGTTACAGTTCGGGTCGGAGCCGAGCTACTGGGAGACCAGAATCGCACCGGTCGTGCTCGACGGGTCCGTCGAGTACATCGCCGGGGCGACCCGTAACGTAACCGAGCACAAGGAGCGCGAACGGGAACTCAGGGAGGAACGGCGGTTCATCGAACAGGCACTTGATGCACTGGACGGCTTGTTCTACGTGCTTGACACGGACGGCACCCTCCGACGGTGGAACGACCGGGTCCCCGAACTCACCGGCTACACTGACGACGACCTGGCCGGTATGCAGGCGGTCGAACTGTTCCCTGAAGACGAACGTGAGGCCATCGCCGACAGCGTCGCAACGACGCTGGCCGACGGAGAGGCCACAGTCGACGCTGACCTGCGCACTGCCGGCGGCGGGCGTCTCCCCTGTGAATTCACCGGCGCACAGCTGACCGATGAGGAGGGGAACGTGGCCGGTCTGGTCGGAGTCGGTCGGGACCTGACCGAACGTCGACAGCGCGAACGCCGATTTCAGGCGCTCGTTGAGGAGTCCAAAGACAACGTCTCTATCATCGATGCCGATGGTGTTTTTCAGTATCAGAGTCCCGCGATTGAGCGCATTCTCGGGTACGAACCTGAGGAAACCATCGGTGACACAGCGTGGGAGTATGTCCACCCCGACGACCGCGAGCGCCTCAAAAACACTTTTGGGGAGTGGGTGACCACCCCTGAGCCGACGGGGACTGTCGAATACCGCGCTCGCCATGCCGACGGCTCCTGGCGCTGGATGGAAGCCAACGGCAACAACCAACTCGACAACCCGGCGATTGAGGGATATATCGTCAATAGCCGAGATATTACCGAGCGCAAAGAGAATGAACGCAAAGTGAAGAGTATTACCACTCAGTACAAGGCTCTAGTTGAGAACTTCCCCGGTGGCGGAGTTTTCCTACTCGATCAACAGATGCGTTTCGTCCGTGCCGGTGGTAACGGGCTGGAGAGAATGGGCCTCACCAGTGCCGACTTCGAAGGGAACACACCGCACGATCTGTACCCGGGTGACGTTGCCGACGAACAGGTTCGGTATCTCGAAAGGACGTTCGATGGCGAGAACTACACGTACAGACAGGAGTTCCGGGGGAAGCACTACGAACTCCGGACGATGCCAGTTCGAGATGACACGGGCGAGGTCGTCTACGCGATGGCTGTCTCGCGCGACATCACTCAGCAGGTCAAACAGAAGCACGAGGTTCAACGCCAGAACGAGCGCCTGGAGGAGTTTGCCAGTATCGTCAGCCACGATCTGCGGAATCCGCTCCGGGTGGCCGAGGGATGGCTGGAACTGATTCGAGAGGAGTGCAACAGTGATCATATCGACGACGTCGCACAGGCACTCGACCGGATGGACGCGCTCATTGAGGACGTACTGACACTGGCACGGGAAGGCGACCAAGTCGATGAGACCGACCCGATCGTGCTTGCGAACATGGCCACGGACAGTTGGCAAACCGTGAATACGGAGCAGGCAACGCTCGAAACCGGCACAACGCGGACTATCCGGGCGGATCAGGGCCGACTTCAGCAACTGTTCGAGAACCTCTACCGGAACGCCATCGAGCACGGCGGTGACGAGGTGACAGTGTCCGTCGGTGCGATGGACGACGGCTTCTACGTGGCAGATACCGGCTCCGGCATCCCCGAGTCTGGCCGTGAGGAGGTATTCGAGGCAGGATATTCGACGAATGAGGACGGCACCGGGTTCGGCTTGCGGATCGTCAGGCAGGTTGCCGACGCGCACGGGTGGAAGGTCGCCATCGCCGAGAGCGAGGAGGGCGGGGCCCGGTTCGAAATCACCGGTGTCGAGAAACTCGAGTGATCAACACGCGCCCTGTATGCAGCAACTACTGGGCCTTTGTCAGCAGCGGCCTGAGCGATACAGAGGATGGGTTCAGCACGGTGACAGCGTCTGTTCCACTCTCGCTCTACCGAACCAACCGACTGTTCATCATGCGATTCTCATGGGATACCGTTCCTAGCAAGCTCGGATTAGCGGGAAGAACGAATACGGGACGAAGAGGACAGAAACGCCGACAAGATACCGAGCTGCGCTATCATTTCCCGATAGGGGTGCAGCCATTACTGCAGACGGAATCGAGACGATAGCTGACTGAATCCACTTCAGATAGTGTTTTGGAAATTCCGCTGCCGGTATCAGACATACTCCGTAGTCTTGCCGTCACCCCATACGACTTTTGCGAGAGTTGGGCGTCGCCCCTCTCAGTAAGATTTCATCTGGGCGAGTTCTGACCGAATTACGACCCGTGTTCCCGTCCACTTCGGCTGACCGACTCGCGCTATTCGTTTTCGAACTATCATCGGCTGTCAGTACCGGGGTGACCGATTCAGAAGGTGATCTCAGCAACTGAACTGTGTTCAATTCGCCCCTACTCGTCTAGATACGTCGTTAGAACTGCGCTACGTACTCAGCACTCGAGTAACACTAATGACGAGCGAAATCAAGCATGGATGTATGCCCTCCACGAAGGCAGTCGGTATCGCACCGCTGGTGACAGGAATGGTTCTCACGAGTCAATCGCTTGGACAGTTACTCGAATCTGGTCCTTCGCTGTGGACTGGCATTAGTTTAGTCGGCGGGGTAGCTGCGATACTCGTCGGTGCTGGAATCCTCTCACGGTGGAGGGGATTTGAGGCCAAGTCAGAAGGAGCCACTGACTTTTCGGGGACGGTCCTCTCTGTAATCGCACTGGCCAGCTTTGTTATTGGGGCTGTTGTGGCCGTCGTATAGTTAGTTTCCCACCCGATGGATCCTCTGCATCTAACGGTTCCAGTTGTCTTGGTATCGACCACTTCGAATGGCCGATTCACGCTCTGTATCCCGCACGGCGTCAGAGGAGTTCCCCGAAGTTGGCAGTTGCATACCGGCGACGAGAACGCACAGCTTCGGGCTTGAGGCTACACTCAGGCACGGAATGCAGGTCGGTCTCTCGGGTCCCGTGCTCACGTCACGCTCCAGGGAGGGCAGCGTTTCCATCGAGTCAGCACGGCCCCTGTGGAGTCTACTGATTGAACATCTCAACTGACCCAGACAGTCTCCGCGGATCGGGGGGGCAAAGTCGACCACCCGAACCGGAGAAAGCGCCCCGGAGTGGTTCTCGCAGGCGTCGGCGAGAGGATACCTACTCCCGTCACCGTGCTTGAGCGGCCGGGTATCCATCGACTCGCCCCCCGGTCAGGTGGTGCTTCCAGCGCAGTCCCGAGGTGATTGTGAACACGAGTGAATCGCCAACCGTGGAGACGGCGAGCGCGACCTCGGCGCCGATGTTCGCGTCCGTCGAGTGAGGTTCGGAGCGAACGCGAAGCGTGCCCCGCTCGACCATCGCCGGGGGGACCCCACCGGCGTTGATACCGTTCGACTCTCTTACCCCGGAAGCCTGAGCCACCACTTCGGCGCCACGGTCCTCGAGTGCAGTGCCGGAGACGCCTCGGATGTCGGTGGACGCCGTACGCCTCCCGAGGCAGCTGGAGCCGGTTGGAGGAGTTCAGCAGCACCTCTCGGTCGGCCGCCCCGCCGAAAGAGGTAAGTCGTATTGCTCCGTGTTAGCGCGTGCCATGCGAGCAGTGACACTGCAGGAATTCCAGGAACCGCTCGAAGTTACCGACGTGGAAAAGCCCGACGTGACCCCATCGGGGGCAGTCATCGAGATGGACGGTTGTGGGGTTTGCCGGAGCGATTGGCACGCCTGGCAGGGGGACTGGGACTGGTTGGGGCTGAGTCCCACCCCGCCACACGTCCTCGGCCACGAGCCGGTCGGCCACGTCGTTGCTGTCGGCGACGAGGTCGAGAACCTGAACGAAGGTGACCACGTCGGAATCCCATTCAACTTCGCGTGCGGGAAGTGCAGCCAGTGTCGGAACGGGCGGGAGAACATCTGTGAGAATCTCGTCATCCCGGGGTTCGTCGACGAGCACCCGGGTGCACTCGCCGAGGAGCTGCACGTCCCCAACGCCGACATCAACTGTATCCCGCTTCCCGATGGGGTCGACAGCACGGACGTGGCAGGACTGGGCTGTCGGTTCATGACCGCCTACCACGGGCTTGCACACCGCGGTAGAGTTGGTCGCGGTGAGGACGTCGTTATCCACGGGCTCGGGGGCGTCGGCCTCTCCGGGGTCCAGGTAGCCGACGCACTCGGGGCCAACGTCATCGGCGTCGACCTGATGGACGAAAAACTCGAGAAGGCAGAGCAACTCGGCGCCGTCGACACGATCAACGCTCGCGACGTGGACGACCCCGCCGCTGAGGCGCAAGCCATCACGGACGGGGGGGCGGACGTCTCCGTAGACGCCCTCGGCGTCGCGGAAACGTGCCAGAACGCCGTGATGTCCCTCGGCGGTAACGGGCGCCACATCCAGATCGGGCTGACGACACAGGAGGAGGGGGGCATGGTCTCGCTCCCGACTGACCTAATCGTCTCTCAAGAGATCGACTTCCTCGGGTCGTTAGGCCTCCAGCCGTCCCGTTACGGAGAGATTCTCGACATGATGGAGACGGGTAAACTCGACCCAGGTGCGATCGTGAGCGAGGAGATCGGGATCGACGAGGTGCCCGCCAAAATCGAGGACATGTCCGAGTTCGAGACGGTCGGCATCCCAGTGTGTAGCGACTTCACGGGGTAGCTCGACCGAGGACGAGCCACGGGCCATCGAGGACACCCACCGGACGGCCTACCGTCCCGGGGGATAGTATCAGGTTGCGAGATGCAGCGATGACTGTTCACCGGCTCGAGCTGTGGCACGGCTGGGTCGTGGCACAGCTCCGTCAGCGGCTTCCCGCGGCGGTGGTCGTTCGACAGCCGGAGCGCGGTCTCGGCGTCGGGCGAGAGCCCACACGATGGGCAGCCGGACTGGCACAGTGCGCGAGCGGCAGGAGCCATGCGGAAGATGCGGGACAGCACTCCGGACACCGATGCCGGTCTCAGACGTCGTCGCGAATGATGACCGCTGGCGCGAGGGGAGCGCCACACCGGCAGTCGATCATCGGGCATCCGCTCCCTGGAGGAACTGGTCAGCCCGACAGTGGTGACACTCCGTCACGTCGTGCAGGAGGAGACGGCCACACCGCCCGCATTCGAGGGCCTGCCGGAACGTCATCGGACGGCCACCTCCGTGTCGGTCGCGACGCGAGCCGTCGCACCCACAGATGGCCGGGCACGACACTGTCCGCGTGCACCCCTCCGGGCGACCACGCCAGGGGCATCGCTACTCAACTAACTGGCTCGCCAAGAGGTGAACGAGGACAGGGGGGATGTCGTGGCCGGCTTTGAGCGTTCAGATACGAGCCACGGGTGGGATTTGAACCCACGAACTCTCGATTACAAGTCGAGTGCTTGTACCACCCAAGCTCCCGTGGCACGGGTGATGGTACTCCCGGACGCCACGAAACCTTATCGGTCGTCCACGGGCGATTCCAGCTCGACCCGGTGTGGCTCGTACCCGTGTCGGTCGTAGAACCGTCGTGCGGCGTCGTTCGTCGCCATCACCTCGAGCGACACCCTGTCGGCCCCCAGCTCCGCGAGATGCGCCTCCGCGGCGGCGAGGAGCGCCGTGCCGACCCCGCGGCCGCGGGCCGGCGGCCGGACGTAGATGTTCCGGACGACGCCCCGGTCGATGTCCGTCCGGAAGTCACCGCTCGCGGGGCTGGCAGTGACGAAACCGACGAGGTCGCCCGCGCCGAGCGGCGCGTCCGCGACCGCCTCCCCGTCGGCGAGTCGTGCGACGAACAGGCCGCCGGTGACGGCGTGGCGCGCCGCGGCCTCGCGGGCCGGCGGCCGGTTCTCGTCGGCGAGGAGGTGCGAGCCGTGGTCGCGCTGGCCCTCGGCGAGGGCGACCCACATCTCCGCGACCGCGTCCACGTCGCCCGTGTCGCCGGGTTCGACCGTCACGCCGGCCGGTGCGGCGTCGGTGTCGGTCATGCCGAGTGCCGGTTCGCGCGGAGCACCTCGACCGCCGGGAGCGGCTCCCCGGTCAGCATCCGGAGCGCCGCGCCCCCGCCGGTTGAGACGTGGTCGAAGCCCTCGACGCCGAGCCGCCGCAGCGCCGCGGCCGTGTCCCCGCCGCCGACGATGCTGTAGCCCGAGTGGGTCGCGGCCTCGTACAGCTCCCGCGTCCCGGTGGCGAACCGCTCGTCCTCGAACACCCCCGCCGGACCGTTGCAGATGGCCGTCCCGGCCTCGTCCAGGAACTCGCCGTATGCGGCGATGGTCTTCGCGCCGATATCCATCGCGGCGTTCTGCGAGGGGAGCGCCCCCAGGTCCAGTTCGACCCGCTCGCCGTCGCGCTCGACGGCCACATCACGGGGGAGGTGGATGCGGCTGCCGAACTCGTCGAGCAGGTCGCCGGCGCGCTTGACCGCCCTGTCTGACCGCTCGTTGACGACGTGGGCGCTGGCCGCCCCGAGCTGGACGCCGTCGGCCAGGAGGAAGGCGTTGCCCACGATGCCGGAGACGATGACGTGGTCGGCGAAGCCACGTTCGAGCACCGAACGGGCCACGTCCAGCGAGTCGACGATCTTCGCCCCGCCGAGCGCGTAGACGCGGGGCGTCGTCGTCGACTCGATGCTCCCGAGTACCTCTAACTCCTGCTCCATCACACGGCCAGCGTAGCCCGGCACCCGGACGGGAAAGCCGACGAGCGATGGCTGTGAACGGTGGGCAGCGGCGAACGCGTCGTTGACGAAGGCGTCGAGCGCCGGCGCCAGCTCCCGGACGAGGAACGTGTCCGCGGCCGTCTCCGGGTCGAACTCCATGTACTCCTCGGAGTAGAAGCGGGTGTTCTCCAACACGACGCACTCGCCGTTCTCGAGCGCGTCGACCCGCTCGCGAGCGGCCGCGGTGAAAGTGGCGTCGCAGTAGTCGACCGGCGCGTCGAGCAGTTCGTCCAGCCGGGCGGCGTGGGAGGCGAGCGTCGCGAACTCGTCACCCCCCGGTCGGCCCTGGTGTGCGAGTACCGCCACCCGTGCCCCCCGGTCGAGGAGCTCCGAGAGCGTCTCCAGATGGGCACGGACCCGCGAGTCGTCCGCCAGCTCGCCATCCTCGAGGGGGCTGTTGATATCCACACGTACCCCGAGTGTGGTCCCGGCAGCGCTGAGGTCCGCCAGCGTCTGGAACATACCGTAGCGATAGACAGGTCCTCACGAAAGGCTTGCGCAACGACGTTCAGAGGGCACTCGGTGACGATGGCGGTTCTCCATCCGGCACGTTCTCGCCGGCAGAGCGGCCGGTTATCAGCCATAGAACTGCGGGAGTCGGTTATTGAGCCGAAGAGTACATTACGGTGTACTCCGGTTGTACCTGTAGAAGCACACTATGGGCGTAAACGACACGTACAGCCGGGGGCGGGAACTACTTATCGCCGACCCGGTTCGAGCCGCACTCGTACTGGCACTCGTGGTGTTGCTGCTAGATCTCGTTCGACAGTTGGTGTTCGGGCAGGTGCCCGTCTCCCAGTTCGTCGTGCTCCTGAAGGACGGGCTGATGCGGGGCCTGTTCTTCGGGCTGGCGGGCATCGGGCTCTCGATGACATACAGTATCCTGAACTTCGCTAACTTCGCACACGGTGATTTCATCACCAGCGGCGCCTTCTCCGGGATGATCGTCACCTACATCATTGCGGGCGGGTTCGGAGCCGAGGCCGACATCGGTTCGCTCGCGCTCGTCGGTGCTGGCGGCTCGGTGTTCGGCGCCCAGCTCGGTATCGGCGTCGCCTCGACGCCACTCGCCGTGCTCGGGGGCGTCATCGCTGCCGCCCTGTTCACCATACTGCTCTCGCTGTTCATCGACCGGACCGTCTTCGAACCCATCCGGGACCGCTCGGGCATCACCCTGCTCATCACGAGCATCGGCGTGGCGTTCGTCCTCCGGTACCTGATCGCCTTCATCTTCGACCCGAGCCGGCGTGGCGTGACGGACTCGAACGCCGTCCCCAGCACCGATATCCTGGTGTACGACGGGTTCGTCAGCGTGGACCTCCATGAGGTGTCGCTGCTGGTGGTCTCGGTGTTGCTGATGCTCGGGCTCCACCTCCTGCTCCAGCGAACCAAGCTGGGGAAGGCAATGCGCGCGATGTCGGACAACGAGGACCTCGCCCGGATCACCGGCATCCCGACCGAGCGCGTGATTCGGTACACCTGGATCATCGGAGCCGGCCTCACAGGTGTCGCCGGCTACATGTTCGTCATCTGGAACGGCACCCTCCACTGGTTCCAGGGCTGGATCCTGCTGCTGCCGATCTTCGCGGCAGTCATCCTCGGTGGGATCGGCTCGGTCTACGGTGCCATCGTGGGCGGGCTCGTCATCGGCCTGACGATGTCCGTGTCGATCGTCTGGGTCCCGACTGGGCTCGCGCGGGCGTCCGCGTTCCTCGTGATGATCCTCATGTTGCTGGTCCGACCGTCGGGGATCTTCTCCGGGGGGTCGACAGCATGAGCGGGACGAACGACGACGCTGACGGGAAGGACGACCCCGTCGGAGGGGTCCGGGCGGCCGCCGAGCAGCTCTGGGAGGAGGACGCGGTCAAGCTCCTGGGGCTCATACTCGGCATCTTCGCGCTCTACCTCGTCGGGGGCGCGCTACTGGACTTCGGCGCCCGCCAGCAGGTGAACCTGCTGGCCAACCTCTTCTTCTACATCGGCGTGTTCGCGATGCTCGCGCTCGCACTCAACCTCCACTGGGGGTACACCGGCCTCTTC
This sequence comes from Haloglomus irregulare, assembly GCF_007421925.1. Classification (GTDB taxonomy): domain Archaea; phylum Halobacteriota; class Halobacteria; order Halobacteriales; family Haloarculaceae; genus Haloglomus; species Haloglomus irregulare. Next base: position 414,638 of record NZ_QMDX01000002.1, on the reverse strand, counting down.
AATATCGGCGTCATCGGGTTCATGGCGATCGGCATCTACACGACCGCCGTCCTCGCCAAGGAACCGGCGCTTACCGAGCCCGCGGCCGGTTCCATCGGTGGCTTCGGGCTCCCGCTCTGGCTGGCCATAATCGGTGGCGTGCTCGCCGCCGCCGCCTTCGGGGGGCTGGTCGCGCTTCCCGCCCTGCGCCTGCGCGCGGACTACTTCGCCATCGTCACTGTTGGCGTCAGCGAGATCGTCCGGTTCACGGTGCTCGAGAGCGACTTCCAGAAGATGCAGATCGCGGGGTACTTCGTCGGACTTGGCGGCGGCTCCGGCCTCATCCTCGATTTCGACCCGACGGACGACCTGCTCGAGGCGCTCGGGCTGCTGGAACCGTACACGGCGTTCACCGAATCCGCCGGAGCGGCGCTCTCGCTCGGATCGAATCCCAAGCCGGTGTTCGATAGCCTGCTCTACGGGTTGATTCTGCTGGTGTTCCTGATCGGCTTCTACGTGCTGCTCAGACGGGTCGGTAACTCACCGTTCGGTCGCGTCCTCAAGGCCATACGCGAGGACGAGGAGGCGACCCAGTCGCTGGGCAAGAACACGCGGCGGTTCAAGATCACGGCGTTCATGTTCGGCTGTGCGCTGATGGGGCTGGGCGGCATCCTCTTCTTCGCGGTCCAGGGCGCTATCACGCCCAGCGCCTTCCGCCCCCGGCTCACCTTCTTCGTTTGGATCGCACTCATCATCGGCGGCGCCGGCTCGACGACCGGCAGCGTCATGGGAGGGGCCATCTTTGCGGCGTTCCTGTTCCGTGGCCCGCTGTTCATCAAGAACGTCGTCCAGCAGAACGTAGATTCGGATGCAGTCGACACGTTCGGACAGGCGGTGTCACCGCTCATCTCCGGGCTCGACCCGTTCCCGATGCTGCTGTTCATCACCGACAACCTACAGCAGCTCCAGCTCGTCATCATGGGGCTCGTGCTGATCTACCTGATGCACAACCGTCCGGAGGGGATGCTGGGCCACCGGAAGGAAGAGGCCTCCACGATCTCGCTGAACCGGCCCGAGCGGTCCACCGACAGTCCGGGGGCAACGCCCGCGACCGACGGTGGCGAACCCGTCGATGGAGGTGATACCGATGAGTGACACGGGCGCGGGGGTCGAGACGAACGCACCCGACGCGGACGTCGAAATCGACGAGGCCGAGGCCCACGACTCCGAAGTCGAGGAGGCCGCCAAACACACGCCGAGGGGCGTCCCGCTCCGGGTCGAGGGACTACGCAAGGAGTTCGGCGGAATCGTCGCCGTCGACGGCGCCGACTTCGCCGTCGAGGAGGGGAGTCTCACGGGCCTCATCGGCCCGAACGGCGCCGGCAAGTCCACGACGTTCAACTGCATCACTGGCGTTCACGAGCCGACCGACGGAGCGGTCCACTTCCGGGGCGAGGAGATCAGCGGGATGTCACCGGACTCGGTCGCCAACCGCGGACTCGTCCGCACGTTCCAGATTGCCCGCGAACTGGAGGAGATGACCGTCCTCGAGAACATGATGCTGGCGCCGAAGGGCCAGACCGGCGAGTCGCTGTGGCGCTCGGTCCTGCCCGGGCTCCGCAGTGGCATCATGGGCGAGGAGCGGAAGATCCTCGAGGACTGCTGGGAGATGCTCGACTTCTTCGAGATTGACCACCTCGCCCACGAGTACGCGGGCAACCTCTCGGGCGGGCAGCGGAAGCTGCTCGAGTTGGCGCGGGCGCTGATGACCGACCCGACGATGCTGTTGCTCGACGAGCCGTTTGCCGGCGTCAACCCGTCGCTGGAGGAGCGGCTGCTGGAACACGTCCACGAACTCCGCGAGGAGGGCTACACGTTTCTGATCGTCGAGCACGATATGGACCTGATCATGGAGAACTGTGAACACGTCATCGTGATGCACCAGGGGAGGATGCTCACCGAGGGGACCCCCGAGGAGGTACAGTCGAACGAACAGGTAATCGAGGCGTACCTGGGGGGCGAGGTCGAGTAATGAGCGAGACGGCCGAACCCGACGAGGCGAGCGGCGCCAGCGAAACCGCCGGTGCCAAGCAGGGCACCCGCCGGTTCGACGACAGCCTGCTGTCGGTCCGGAACCTGGACGCCGGCTACGGCGACCTGCAGATCCTGACCGATATCGACCTCGACGTGCGTGACGGCGAGTACGTCACTATCGTCGGCCCGAACGGGGCCGGCAAGTCGACGGCCATGAAGTCCGTGTTCGGGCTCACGAACCGGATGGCCGGCACCGTCACGTTCGACGGGACCGAAATCACCACCACCGAGCCCGAGGACGTGATCCACCTGGGGCTCGGCTACGTCCCGCAGAACGGCAACATCTTCACCTCGCTGTCGGTCCAGGAGAACCTGGAGATGGGGGCGTACATCCTCGACGACGTCCCCGAGGGCGCACTGGAGGCGGTGTACGACCGGTTCCCGATCCTCCGGGAGCGGATGGAGCAGGAGGCGGGGAAGATGTCCGGCGGCCAGCGGCAGATGCTGGCGATGGGCCGGGCGCTGATGCTGGACCCGGATCTACTGCTGCTCGACGAGCCCTCCGCGGGACTGGCCCCGGACCTCGTCGACGACATGTTCGACCGGATCGACGCCATCAACGACGACGGCACCGCCGTCCTGATGGTCGAGCAGAACGCCAAGGAGGCGCTCCGGCGTTGTGACCGGGGGTACGTCCTCGTCGACGGGCAGAACCGCTACGAGGACGCTGGCGAAGCCCTTCTCAACGACGAGCAGGTCCGCCGGGACTTCCTGGGCGGCTGACCGCCCGGGCCCGAGCGCTCACTCCTCAGCGGCCGTCTCCACCGCCAGTCGCCGGCCTCGTGGAGATACCGGTGCGGACCGCCGGCTGGCGCTCCCAGTGGTGCACGTCGAAAGAATCGAGTGGGTGTCGCCGACCTCAGTTGCCGGCGCTGTTGAGGGCCTCCTGGATGACGGAGGTGTAGGAGTCCTCGTTCTGGTTGTAGGCGACCTGCGCCGAGATCGTGCCGCCGAAGTCCTCCTCGAAGACGCTGCTGAACTGCTCGGAGAGCTGCTGACCGTAGTCGTTGTTGACGTACAGGGTGGCAGCCGTGGACGCGCCGAGACGCTCGGAGGCGACCTGTGCCATCACCCGACCCTGGAGCAGGTCCGAGGGCGCGGTCCGGAAGATGTAGTCGTCGTCCTCGAGGTTCGAGACGGACAGCGCCGTCGAGGACGGCGAGCAGCCGACGACCTGGTTGGGGATGAACTCCTGCTTGGAGACAGGGACGTTGACCCCGGAGGAGGCCGTGCCACAGACGAACGGGACGCCGGCGTTGACCAGCGAGCCGGCGGCCTGGACACCGGTGTTCGGGTTGGTGTTGGTGTCCTCGAGCTGGGTGTTGACCTCGAGGTCGAGGTCCGAGTTGTTGACCTGCTGCGCCGGGATCTCGGCGGCGTTGATCATCCCCTCGCCGACCGACGCGAGGTTGCCGGTTTCCGGCAGGAGGATGCCGACCTCGACCGTGCGACCGAGGCCGCCGGGGATGGAGTCCGCCGAGGGACCGGCGCCGTCGGGGCTGGCCCCCTCGAAGCTCAGCGTCTCCGTCGCGGTCGTGCCGCCCTCGCCGTCGAACTCCCAGACGTCGTACGCCGCGTTGGCCGGGTCGCCGGCCTCGTTGAAGTTCGTGTTGGAGGAGGCGCCCTGGTAGTTGACGTCCTCGCCGTTAGCGGCCGCCTCGACGCCCTCGACGAAGTTGTCCGGCGTGACCTCCATCCCGCCGGGGTTGGCGATGTTCCGCATCTGGTCGCGGACGCCGCTCCCGCTGTTCTCGCCGGCGGCCGCGTTCGCGAGGATGCCGATCGCGACGGAGTCGTACGACTGGGAGGTGAACACGCCCGGCGACTCACCGTACTCGTCCATGTAGAGGGTGCTGAACGCCTCCTGGGACGGGCCACCCGCCGCGGGTGCCGTTCCGATGACGTTGTCCATCGGGTTGCCGACCTGCTGTTGCATCTCCCCGTCGCGGAGGCCGTCCGGGACGATGATGTCCTCGCTCCCGTCACTCAGCCCGTAGTAGTCCCGGAACAGGGTGTTCCCGTCCTCGGGGTAGCCGATGACGTTCAGGAGGTCGACAGTGCCACCGTCCGTGCCGCCATCGCCGCCGTCACCGCCATCGCCGCCGTCACCGCCATCGCCGCCGTCACCGCCATCGCCGCCGTCGCCGCCGCCGTCACCACCGTCGTTGGTACACCCGGCGAGACCAGCGACGATCCCGAGTCCGGCAGTGGTCTTCACAACATCACGACGTCGGTATGTTCGTGTCATGTCAGAAGCTTTGTTCTATTGGGTAGTATATAAAACTGACCAAGGGTGCAAACCAGATTTCACCATACAACGGCGCGTTCGTCCCGCTCCAGTCGGTTCTTTCCAGCAGTTTCCCGCGATTGAGGTCCTGGAAACCGACCAGACGGTCGACCGGGGCGATGGGAATCGCTTCGTTCCCCTGCATACGGGGTCGGTCGCGGCCCGTTCGACGCCGTCGCCCATGGGCTGCTCACCCCGGGCCGTCACCGACCGGTGGGAGCACCTGCTCGGATCGGGGCGGCGGGAGCAGTACCTCGGTCTCCGGGTGCGCGTCCTGCCAGTCGCCGAACCCGGTAATCGTGGCGGGCCGGAGCGACAGCCGGGTTCCACGCTGCGGGCCGCAGATGGCCTGCGAGAGCATCTGCGACCAGTACGACCCCGTCGCCGCGTCGTACATCACCAGGTTCCCGCCGTTCCCGACCCCCTCCGGCCGGTCGGAGAACACCCGGTCGTCGGCCTCGGCGGCGGCGGTGTTGATGCGAGGCGGCTTCCATAGCAGTCCGGAGGCGTCGAACACCGTCGGTTCGCCGTCGACCCGCCGGGTCGCGACCATCCCGCTCCGGCAGATCGGACAGTAGGTCACGATGAGGGGGACCCCGTCAACCGCTGGCGTCCCCCCGTCCCCGCTGGACCCGCCCGGCAGCGTGTCGTTGACGATCTCGTGGACGTTCAGCACCGTCAGCGGGTATGCGCGGGCGATCCCGTCCCCGGCGAGCCCGATGACCGTCGCGTCGTCGGTCAGGGGTCGGTAACCCGCCACGTCGGCGGGGTACTCGTCGGGGGAGCCGAACGCCGGATCACTGATGGCCCGGATCCCCTCTGGCCGGAGGCGCTCCTCGCAGATCGTCGGCGGCACCCCCTGCTGGGCCAGCGGGAGGGTATCGTACTTCGTGTCGCCGGTAGCCGTCCCCGGCGGACCCCGGTCGGTGCCCGTGTAGCCGGTTACACAGCCGGCGGTCCCAGCGCCAGCGAGGACAGTTAGCACCTCACGTCGTCGCACGACTGCCTCGTGTCGCTGAGTAGACTTAACCCTCATTCGGTCGTGCGTCCCAGTCCCCACCGCGTCGGGGCCCCGGATGTCCGGTCAGTAGTGGCTGCCGTCGCCGAATTCGACGGCCGTCCCCTCGTGGCGGCACTCCTCCAGCGCGTGCTTGGCGCGCATACCGGCATCCTGTGCGGTCCGGGCCCGGCCGACCCCGACCTGCAGGTCCACGTCGACCTCGCCGGCGACGTGGTCGATTGCGTCCCGGTAGGCCGCCGGCGTCAGCTCCGGGCAGACCGCGATGACGTTGTCCCCGCCGACGAAGAAGGAGAGCGAGTCGTGGGCCCGCCGCATGTGGCGCATCAACTCGGCGTACCCCTGCTCGATGCGGATGAACGAGTCGAACGCGTTCAGCTTGTCCGTGTACTTCCCCGTGGCGTCGATGACATCGAAATGGGCGATCTGGACGTCCGCGTCGGTCCGGTCGGCCCCGGCCAGGAACCCGCCGCCGAGGATCTGCGTGCGGTCCTCGTCCTGGGCGCTGCCGGCCGCCTGTAGCTGATTCGTGGCATCGCCGAGCGCCGCTGCCGGCGAGGGGTCCGTGGCGACACCGAGGGAGACGGTCACGGGGTAGCGGTTCGCGACCGACTCCTGGATGAGCGCGTGGGCCTCGCGGTCCAGCCCGTTCGTCACCGCGATCATGTTGTCGAAGCGGGTGAAGAAGACGTACCCCTCGCGGTTGCCGAACAGCTGCGAGAGGTCGGCGTACAGCCGGGACTGGAGCGTCTGGAGGTCGACCTCGCGACGCGGCTCGGGCGTCACCGTCCACGGCCCGTAGTTGTCGACCTGGACCAGGGTGACCTGCGTGTTCGTCACTACCGGGTGGTGTGCGGCTCGCAGTAGAGCCGTTACCGTTCACGGTTCCGGGACGGGCGCCATGTCGACCGCTCGGCGGCACAGGGCGTGGTTACCGTGTGGCCTCGACCGTCGTCTACCGACCGATCTCCTCGGGCGTGATCTCCCACATCCCGTTCTCGCGCATCGCCCGGCCGACCGCCTGGTGGAAGTCGATGATCTCCTCGAACGACTCCTCCTCGACCTCGCTCATGACGTCCGCGACGCTGACCACGCGCTCGTGGTTGAGTCGAACCGGATGGTCACCGTACGCCTCGACGAACGTCGACTTCTCCAGCGGGAAGTCCGCCTCGTCGTCGAGCTTCTTCGCGAGGATGGCCTGTCCGTACTTGCGCATCCCCTCGCTCCCCTTCTCGCCGTCAGGGTCGTGCGGCCAGTCGCTCATACCCCGACGGGGGGGCGGCCGGCGCATAGTCGTTGTGCTCTGCATCGCTCGGGGGCCGTCTGCCGGAAACCGGCGGTCGCCCCGACGGTCGCTATCCGTGGGACCGGAACACCCGTCCCGGTTCCGGGTGGCGAGGCTGCCGGTACGGTGGGGTGGAACGACCCCCTCGACCCGGGCGGGGACATCTAAACCCCCGGCCGGTGTTGTCCCGGCTGTTCAAATACCCCCGGAACGCCGCTCGAAGCCCCGAACCGGCCGTAGAGGCCCGTTATCGAACTTTTGGACGCTGTTGTCACTTTCTATTTACACCCGAACTCTCCATGTTGGGGTACACCGGGAGCAACCGGGGCACGTCAACCAATGCAGTATCTCAAACTCACCCTGTCACCGACGCATCGCGCCATCCACCCAGTCGACCGGTTCATCGAGGGGCACCGGAGCGTCACGCGGGAGGAGGTCCTCCACGTCGACGCCCGAGCGGACGGGACGACCGTCCTGCTCTACCGCCTGCTGGGCGACCGCGAGTCGTTCGAGACCGCTCTCTCCCAGCGCGCCAGCGTCCACGACCACGACGTCGTCGAGGTCGAGGAGGACGGGTTCCACGCCTTCGTCCAGGCCGAGTCGCCCGAGGACGGGAGCGCGCTGCTGGAGATCGCCCACGAGAACGCCCTCATCATCGACACGCCGCTGGAGTTCACCGAGGCCGGCCTGAAGGCCACGCTCGTCGGGACGCACGGCAACCTGCGCGATGCGCTGGGCCTGCTGCCCGACGCGCTCGACTTCAGCGTCGAGAACGCGGGACCGTACGTCCCCGGCGGCGAGGACCTGCTCTCGCCGCTGACGGACCGCCAGCTGGAGGTCTTCGAGACCGCCGTCGAGGAGGGCTACTACGACGTGCCCCGTCGCGCGACGCACAAGGACATCGCCGACAACCTCGGCTGTGCCCCCTCGACCGTCGACGAGCACCTCCGCAAGGCCGAGTCACGCGTCGTCTCCGGCCTGGTCCAGTAACGCGGCCGACCCCGGTTGCCGGGGCCGCACGGACGGCCGAACGGAACGGAGCGAGGAACGGGAGCCCCGCGACGCCGTGGTGGGCGGCCGCGGGACGGGAGCCACCTGAGGGTGGTGGGCGTACCGAACGACGCCGGGACACGTGCTCCGCCGTCCGAGCAGCTCGACGCCTCTGCCGACGTCCTCTCGCTGTTGCTCATCGTCCTCCTGTCGGCACTCCCGTCGGCTCGAACCGGGAGCACATCCACGGCTGGTATCAGGACCGGGTCGAGGACCTGCCGCCGGAGAACGGGACTGCCGACTGAAGCCGCTCGGCCGCGCCGTCCTCGATCAGCACCGTCGCGTTGTCCGGCGGGAGCACCGTCACGTCGCCCGCCGACAGGTCGTACGACCGACCGTCGACGCCGAATATCTCGCCCACGTCCGTCGTCACGCGGACGAGGACGCCGGTCCCGGCGTCGCTCCCGGCGGGGGCCGCGGCTGCGGGTTCGGCCCCGTCCGACCCCGAGGTCGGACCGTCACCCGTCCCCGACGACTCGGCGGCGGGCGTGCTCGTCCCGGCGGTCGACGCCGTCCCGCTCGAGTGGTCGTCGGTTCCGGACGTTCCCGCGGTCGTGCTCCCGGACCCGGGCTCCGGTGTCGGGTCGCTCCCCTGCGGGCCGTCGGCCGGCGGCACCGGTTGCCGGCCATCCTCGACCCCCGCATCGTCGGTGACGACTTCGGTCGCGCTCGTGGCCGTCGTGTCGTCGGCGGTCGGAGGGGCCGACGCGTCCGCCTCGGCGGCCGACACACCGGACTCGGGCGGGGCCTTCGGCACGCCGCCGGGAACCGCCTCGGAGCGACCCGTCGAGTCCCCGCCCATCGCCGACGCTGCATCCATCGCGTCGCTCGGCGCGTCACCGGGACCGCCGGCCGGTTGCGCGTCGACATCGTCGGTCTCCGGGCCGGCCGCCGCGCCCCCCTCCGGCGTCGGCGCGCGGTCCGCCGCCTGGTCCGTGGACGACGCCTCGTCGGCCGTCGACACCGGCCCGTCCGCGGCCGGTCCGTTGCCGATGTGGACCGGTTCGTCCGGCGCCGGGGCCTCCCCGTGGGGCGGAGCGTCGCCCCCTGTCTGGTCCGACGCGCCGGCGCGCTCGGCCCCGGCCTCGTCCGGGATACCGGGCGTGCTCCCCGCGGCGGCCGTCCCGGACGACCCCTCGGCCGCCGACCCGCCGCCCTTGCCCGCGAGCGCGTCGAGGACGCGCGACCGGTTCGCCTCGATGTCGCCGACCAACTGAGCGAACAGGTCCGACTCCTCTGCGGTGAGACCGTCGGCGTCGACGGCCATCCCGGCCGCGTCGAAGGAGGCCATCTTGACCACCTTCCCGACGCGGCGCTCGTACAGCGACTCGACGACCTCCTCGGCGGTCCCGATCTCGTCGGTGAGCCGCTTGACCTCCGGGTCGTCGTAGGGGAAGTCGTAGGCGGAGCTTTCGGCGGCGCGCTCGCGCTCCGTGCGCAGGCCCCGGATGAAGCTGGCCGCCTCCTCGTAGAAGCCGTCGCGCAGGTGCTGGAGCTGGGAGGCCTGTCGTTCCCGGCTCTGTGCGCTTCTGAGCTCGTCCAGATCCATCATTCGGGTGCCTTCTCGGCGCGCCCCCTCGTCATGAGGAACACGCCCCGCGCCTCTGTCACTCGGTGCTCACCCGCCTCCATACTAAACGTATCGCCGAGCAGCTCCACCACCCCCGGCTCGGTCACCTCGACGGCGATGTCGTTGTGGCGGAAGGTGTCCGGGACGGCGTCGTCGAGCGGGTCGAAGTCGGCCAGTTCGTCGCGGTCGAGCGGCGTGACCGCGAGCCCGCTCCCGCCGTGGAGGCTCCCCGGCAGGCGGATGAGCCGGTTGATGTCCGTCGTCACCGGCTCGTCGATGGGCGCGCCCGCCTCGGCCAGCGCCTCGGTCAGCAGCGTCCGCGTCACGCTGAGGAAGGCCGGGTGGACGTCGACGTTGCCGGCGGCGATGGCCTCGCGGTTCTCCCGCATGGCGCGCAGCGCGCCCGCCGCCTTCTTCTCGCCGACGTTGTCGAACGCCCGCAGGCGTTCGAGCGCCGCGTCCTCGTCCATCGCCACGAGCTCGTCCACGAACGCCTCCAGGCGCTCGTGAAGCCGGCCGCTCCAGCCGCCCTCGGGCGGCAGCGTCCGCTTCTCGGCCGGGCTCGTCCGCCCGGCCGCCCCGCCGACCGCCTCCGTGCGGACGAGGTCCTCGAACTCGACCTCGGAACCGCGGACGTAGGTCGCGATCTCGCCACGGGCGCTCCGGTCCAGCGACTGGACGTCCGCGCGCCGGACGTGGACGTGGTACCCCCGGCCGCCGGAGAAGACGACGTCGGTATCGGTGAAGCCGAAGTCCCCCGCCAGGATGTCGAGCAGCCGCAACAGCGCCTCCTTGCAGGTCGCCAGCATCTCCGCGTACGTCGCCGCTTCGGGGTCGACCCCCGGCAGGTGGTCGGCGTCGAGGTCGAAGACGAGGTCCGACCCGCGCCACCCCTTCCGCCCCATCGAGTTCGCCCCGGGGTCGTCGTAGCTCCCGGCCGAGTAGTAGACGTGCTGGGGCCGCACGGAGTCGTCGGCCAGCGCGTCCGCGAGGTCGTCGGCGCCGCCGACGAGGTCGATCCACGCCCGGTGGCGGACCATCCGCGTCCCGCCCTCGGAGAAGGGGATGTAGCCCCACTCGCGCTCGTTGGCGCGCGGCGGCGGCTCGATGGAGACCTGCCGGTAGTGGTCGCCGAACCGGCCCCGGAGATACTCGCGCGTCCGTTCGTTCATGTCGTGTTCGTGTAGCCGCCGTCGCGGACGGCCTCGTCGGTCGCGGACCCGCCCCGACGGCCCGAGGGCACGGGCCCGCTCGCCCTGAAGGGGTGATGCGTGTCCCCGGTAAATGAGTGTTCCTTCGCCCCCCGGCGAGGGGTGCTCGGTCGGGGGCCGGCGGGGCACGCGAACCCGCGACGACACCGATAACCGTCACCGTCAAACCCGGCCGCCGCCACCGGTGAGGTAGAACTCGGATGACCCTCACCAAGCGAATCATCCCCTGTATCGACGTCGACCTGGACGAGAACGGCGACGCGAAGGTGTACACGGGGGTCAACTTCGAGGACCTGCAGTACACCGGCGACCCGGTGGAGATGGCTCGCGCGTACAACCGCGCCGGCGCCGACGAGTTCGTCTTCCTCGACATCACCGCCTCGGCCGACGGCCGCGAGACGATGCTCGATACCGTCTCGGCCGTCGCCGACGAGGTCTTCATCCCGCTGACCGTCGGCGGCGGCATCCGGACGAAGGCCGACATCGTGGAGACGCTTCGTGCCGGCGCGGACAAGGTCTCCATCAACACGGGCGCGCTCCAGCGACCGGGGCTCATCACGGAGGGGGCCGAGTCCGTCGGTAGCCAGGCCATCGTCATCAGCGTCGACGCCCGCCGCCGCTACGACGAGGGGGGCGAGCACTACGAGCAGGTCGACGGGGAGTCCTGCTGGTTCGAGTGCACCGTCAAGGGCGGCCGCGAGGGGACCGGCACGGACGTGGTCGCGTGGAGCGCGGAGGCCGAGGAGCGCGGCGCCGGCGAACTGTTCGTCAACTCCATCGACGCCGACGGCACCAAGGACGGCTACGACATCCCGCTGACCCGCGCGGTCTGCGATGCCGTCTCCACGCCCGTCATCGCCTCCTCGGGCTGTGGCGGGCCCGAAGACGCCTACGAGGTGTTCACCGAGGCCGGCGCCGACGCCGCGCTCGCGGCGAGCATCTTCCACTTCGACGAGCACTCCATCGACGAGGTCAAGCGCTACCTCGACGAGCGGGGTGTCCCCGTCCGGCGCTGAGCCGACGCCCGGCCGGTGAGGGCGGGCCGTCGTTCCGGCGCCGGGGACGCGGCAGGGGGCAGCCCGGAGCCGTCCGTCGGGAGGCAGTCGGGCGGAATCGTCCCGGGGTCCAGCCCCACAGCGCGCTGCGCTCACCGCACGGTTGCGGGGCTCGCGGGGTCAGGAGCAGAGGGGGACGGGACTCAGGCGGCGGCCTCGAACGCGGTGCGGAAGCTGTCGGTCTTGTCACGGACGTTCCGTGCCGCCGTTTCCAGCGCGTCCAGCGGGGCCGTGTCCTCCTCGGTCTTGATTGTGAGGATGGGGTCGGTCTGACCACCGGACTGTTCGGGGTTCATGTCGTAGGTGGCCGCGCCGACGCCCTCGGTCTCCAGCAGCGCCTCCTTCAGCACGTTCATGAAGGTGTGGTCCTCGCCGGCGATTTCGATGGAGAGTTCCGCCTCCTCGCTCTCGATGACACGCAGGTCCATGGTCGAACGTAGCTAGCAGCCGGCAATAGACCTTGCGGAGGACGTTCGGCCGGGACCGCGCGGCGAACGGCGGGCCGGTTACAGGTCGGCGCCGGGGTGGATGTTCACGTCGGCGTAGAGGTGCTCCTTCAGTGCGGCGTGGACGTGGCAGATGTCGTCGGCCAACTCCTTGAGCTCCGCCTGCTCCTCCTCGTCGAGGTCGGCCTCGACGTGCATCTCGAAGCTGATGGACTCGAGGTCGTCGTCGTCGTCGACATCGGCGGAGGCGTCCGTCTGGATCCTGCCGAGTTCGTCGTAGTCGTTTCGCTGGGCGCCGGCCCGGAAGGCGAAGGTGTAGCAGGAGGCGTAGTCCGCGACCAGGACCTCGTTCGGGGAGGGCCCATCCTCGGTGGTGGCATCGATACTCAGCTCGAAATCGCCGACGCGGCTCAGGGCGTGAAAGCCCGGGTCGTTCGTCGTTGTGGACTCGATATCCGCCATGACGCGTGCAACGACTCGCGACTCTGACGTAAACGTTGTCCCCGGTCGGCGCGGGCGGGTGCCACAACGGTTTTTCCCCCTCCACCAGAAGCCCGGGACATGGACGAGTCGCCACACGGGGACAGCGACGGGGGGCCCGGGGCGACCGACGCCGACGTGGAGGCGGCCGTCACCGGTGTGGAGGGGGAGACAGGTCAGAGGCGCGCCGACGATGCCCCGGCGGACGACCCGGAGGACCTGCCGGACGGCGTCCTCAACGCGCCCACGAGCGCCGAGGAGGCCGGCCACACGCTGCTGGAGGACCACGAGCGCGAGACCCGGTCACCCTGGCGGAACCGCCTCCGGCTGGGGGCGTTCTGGGCGGGCGCGACCACGGTCGCCCTGGCGGTGACGCTGACCGCCATCGTCTCGCTCCGACGGAGCGGGTTCTCCGACGGCCTTGCCTTCGTCCTCGGGAGCGTCGGGATGGCGGTCGTCGTCGGGTTCGTCTTCCTCTCGGTCCGTCGGTAGCGGGCGTCGAGGCGCCCCGGTCGCGGCTCTCGGTGGGTTTATCCCCGTCTGCTGGCAACAGCCGGGTATGAAGTTCAGCGGCTATCCCGAGCCCGGGGAGCTCGTCGTCGGCCGGGTCGACGAGATCGAGGACTTCGGCGTGTTCGTCGACCTCGAGGAGTACGAGGACAAGCGCGGACTCGTCCACGTCAGCGAGGTCGCCTCCGGCTGGATCAAGAACGTCCGCGACCACGTCGGCGTCGACGAGCGCGTCGTCTGCAAGGTGCTGGAGATCGACGAGGACGCCCAGCAGATCGACCTCTCCATCAAGGACGTCAACGACCACCAGCGGAGCGACAAGATCCAGGAGTGGAAGTCCGAGCAGAAGGCCGAGAAGTGGATGGAGCTGGCCTTCGGCGAGGACATGAGCGACGAGCAGTACAGCACCGTCGCGAACGCGCTGTTCGGCGCCTTTGGCTCGCTGTACGACGGCTTCGAGCAGGCCGCCATCCACGGCGCGGAGGCGCTCGAGGACACCGACCTCTCCGACGAGGACGTCGAGGCCATCGTCGGGACCGCCCGTGAGAACGTCTCGGTGCCGTACGTCCAGGTGTCGGGTTACGTCGACCTGCGCGCACCCGGCCCGGGCGGCGTCGAGGACGTGCGCGAGGCGCTGACCGTGGCCGGGGGCAACGGCGAGGTGCCCGATGAGGTCGACCTGGAGGTCACCTACGTCGGCGCACCGGAGTACCGCATCCGGGTGCAGGCGCCAAGCTACAAGACCGCCGAATCGGAGCTCGAGGCCGCTGCCGGCCGCGCCCGCGAGACCATCGAGTCGGTCGGGGGCACCGGCGAGTTCCACCGCGACCGCCGCACCGAGGAGGAGTAGACGGCGGCCATCCATGCCGGATATCCGACGGGAGCACCGGAGTATCGACGAACGGAGTGGTTTCGAATGAAATCCGACATCCACGTCTGTTCCGACTGGCGCGCGGTCCACGACCGGCCGGTCTACACGCTCGGCGACGAGTGCCCGGAGTGTGGCGCCGACGCGGTCAACAGCGCCCCCGCGCCGTTCAGCCCCGAGGACCCGAACGGGGAGTACCGGCGGCGCGCGAAGCGGCGGCGGGGCACGTTACCGTCCGTCGACTGAGCGACCAGGGAACGGTCGGCCGGTGTGCTCGGTCACCGGACTCGGGCGGGCCGTCCACTGCGACGCGGTCCCGGAACGTGAGGAGCGCGCGGGAGACGCCCTGCTCGATATCGGGGTCGTCGGGTCGGACGACCGGGCGACAGCGGGTGTGGAGCCGGCAGCCCGACGGCGGGTTCGCCGGACCCGACACCGCCCCCGTAGGGCCGGTCGCCCGCCTCAGCGCCGGAGGCGGGCGACGGTGTCGCCCTCACGGTCCTCCAGCTCGACCAGCCCGTCGTCGGCGAGGTCGGAGAGGAGGTCACGGAGCCACGCCCGGCCGTACTCGCCGTCCGGGGTGTAGTCGACCCGGACCTTCGGGCCCAGCCGGTCGAGCGCCAGTTCGTCGGCCTCCTGCAGGGTGCGGACGACCCGGCCGCGCATCTGCCGGCGTGACCCCTCGAACTCGGGCTGGGTCGGGACGTCCGGCGCGGTGAAGTCGTTCGTGGCATAGGCATGGCACCACTCGCGCCACGGGCAGCCGGCCTCGTCGCAGCGGGGCGCCTTCCCGCAGGCGACCCCACCGAGTTCCATGATGGCGTTGTTCCAGACCCGCGACTCGCCGGCGGGCATGAGCGCCGCGGCGACGCGCTCGAACGCCGCGTCGTCGTCGGGGGTGTCGAACGCCCGGTGGAGCACGCGCTTGACGTTCGTGTCCACGACCGCGTCACCCTCGTTGAACGCGAAGGAGGCGACCGCGTTAGCCGTGTACGGTCCGACACCCATCAGTTCCTGCAGTCCCTCCGGAGTGCGGGGGAACGCGCCCGCCTCGACGCCCTCGACGGCGCCGTCGACGACCTGTCCCGCGGCCTCGTGGAGGTACTTGGCGCGGTTGTTGTAGCCCAGCGAGTGACTCGTCCAGAAACCGACGACGTCGGCGCGGTCGGCCGCCGCCAGGTCCGCAACGGTCGGCCACTCATCGAGGAAGTCGTGCCAGGCCTCGACGACGCGGTCCAACTGTGTCTGCTGGCTCATCACCTCGGAGACGAGGATCTCGTACGGGTCCTCGGTCTCGCGCCAGGGGAACGACCGGTGGTCGGCCTCGTACCAGTCGACGAGCGCCTCGCGGACCGCCTCGACCGCCGCGGGGTCGTCCGGGAGCGCGGGCGCGTCGTCCTCCTCGGGTTCGTCGGGCGTGGCCCCGGCCTCCGTCATCACCTGGAGTGGGGACGGGCGCTACTTTCCGGTGACGGTTCGGGCACTGCGACGGGTCCGTCGGGAGCGGTACGGTGCTGCCCGAGAATCGGGTAGATATCACATGTGCATCCCATACAGCCGTGTTCTCTCCCCGTCAGATGTCTTATGCACCGCGTATCTACCGTGTAGGGGTAGAACGGGCTGCGATAGCGGATATCCGGCGCCCCCGGTATAAGCTACTGATACCACCAACTGATAAGTCGCGTCGGCCCCGACGGCCGGCATGGTGTTCACGGACGAACTGGCACCGTTGCACGACGAGGTCGTGTCGGGTATCGTCGACCATCCGATGGTCGCGGGCATCGGCGACGGGACGCTCGACCCCGAGCCGTTCCGGCGCTGGGTGAAGCAGGACTACGTCTACCTGGTGGAGTACAACCGCGTCTTCGCGCTGGGCGCGGCGAAGGCCCCCGACGTGGGCCGGATGGGCACCTTCGCCGAACTGCTCCACGAGACGCTCCACACGGAGATGGACCTCCACCGGTCGTACGCCGCCGAGTTCGGCATCCCCGAGACGGAGCTGGAGGCGACCGAACCCTCCCCCACTACGCGCGGGTACACGGACTTCCTCGTCCGTGTCGCCGCGCTCGGGAGCTTCGGCGACCTCGTGGCGGCGCTGCTGCCGTGTATGTGGGGGTTCAACGAGACGGCCGAGCGGCTGGCGGCCGACGGGCTGCCCGACGAGGAGCGGTACGCACAGTGGATCGAGACGTACACGGGCGAGGAGTTCGCCGAGCTGGCCGACTGGTGCCGGGCGCTACTGGACGACGTCGCCGCGGATGCGCCCGAACGGACGCGCGACCGCTACCGGGAGCTGTTCCACACGTCGGCGCGCTACGAGTACCGGTTCTGGGACGCGGCCTACCGCGACGAAGGGTGGGGCGTATGAGCCGGGAGCGCGGCGCCGACCGCGGGACCCCCGCGAGCGATGTTCCGGTCCGCTTCGCCGAGCACGACGGCGACCGCTACACCGGCTGGCTCCGCGACCGGACCGGCGGGGACTGGGCCGCCGCGACCGAGCACCGGTTCGTCCACGAGCTGGGTGCCGACGAGCTGGACGACGCGGTCTTCCGTCGCTACCTCGTCCAGGACTACGCCTTCGTCGACGCGCTCACGTCGCTGTTCGGGCACGCGGCGGGGGACGCGCCGACGGTCGAGGCGCGGGTCGAACTCGCGTCCTTCCTGGAGACGGTCGGTACCGACGAGGACGACTACTTCCGGCGCTCGTTCGACGCGCTGGACGTGCCCGAGGCCGACCGGACGAACCCGGAGCTCCGGCCGGTCACCCGCGGCTTCCGGGACCTCATCGGGCACGCCGCGGGCGCGGGATACGCCGAGGCGCTGGCCGTCCTCGTCCCGGCCGAGTGGGTCTACCTGGAGTGGGCCACCGCGGCGGCCGAGGGACCGCGCCCGGACCGGTTCCACCTCGACGAGTGGATCGACCTCCACGCGGTGCCAGCCTTCCGGGAGTTCGTCGGGTGGCTCCGCGGACAGCTCGACGCCGTCGGCCCGACGCTGTCGCCACGTCGCGAACGCCGCGTGGACCGGCTGTTCCGCCGGACGGTGGAGCTGGAAGTGGCCTTCTTCGACGCTGCGTACTCCGACGGCACGGAGTGACGGGTCGGCGAGAGCGCAGGCCTCAAGCCCGTCGGCGGCGTCGCCTCGGGCATGAGCCTCGAGGAGCTTGTCGCGGACATCGAGCACACGTACGGCGAGATGGGCGAGTCGGCCGCCGTCTCGCTGGACCGGGAGACCCGCAACGAACTGGCGCTGCTGGCGGCCGCCTACGAGCCCGACGAGCTGGACGAACTGGTCCGCCGGGGGGCCCACATGCTGTTCCAGACCGCGGTGGAGACGGGCAACCTCGACTTCCACCTCCGGTCGGCCTACGACGTGACCTACGACGAGTACCTCTCGGGAATGACCTACGACGAGATGGCCGGCGGCGGTGGCCCGCCGGACCGCGACGACACCCGCCGCTACCAGTTCTGAACCCACCCCCAGTCGGCGAAACCCTGTTCAGGCGGTCAGCGCCGAGTTCGCGGCGCTGATGAGCTCCTGCTCGCTGGCGTCCTCCAGTCCCTCCTTGTCGAGCAGGAGGCGGAGTCGCGGGCGCCCGACGTCGATGGGCACTTTCTCGGTGTCGATGAGGCCGGCCTCCTCCAGCCGGGTCTTCGTCCGTGAGAACGTGGCCTTCGAGGCGATACCGATGTCCTCGCCCCACTTGCTGATGTCGTAGAGCAGTTCGCGGTTCTTGGCGGCGACCAGCAGGCTGATAGTCACCTCGTCGAGGCCGTCACCGTCGCCACGGGCCGTGCCCAGTGTCGCCAGCATGGCGTCGAAGTCGTCGGCCGAATCCGGCCCCAGCGACTCGCGCAGCGTCTCGCGGACCCGCGAGATGGCGGGCGTCCGGAGGTCGTACGTCTCGGCGGCGTCCCAGGCGTCGCTGTACGCCGCGTGGGTCCCCTCGATGAACGACTCGTCGGTCGTCGTGAGCGCGGCCACCTGGCCCCCTGCGGCGACCAGCGCGGCGACCGAATCCTCGGTCACGAGCAGCGTGTTGTCACCGTTCGCGTAGGTGCGGAACTCGAGCTGGTCGGCCTCGACCAGGTCGGCGGCGCGGCTGGCGACGATGAAGTCATCCATGACGTCCTTCAGCACGGCCTCGTCCGCCAGCAGCCGGACCGTCGCGTCGTCGTCGGTCGACAGCACCTCCACCAGCTCGTCGACGGTCCCGGGCGCCGGGTTCACGACGAACACCGTCTCGTCGACGCCGGTGAGCGCCTCCGAGAGCACCGCTGTGATACTGTCCTCGAGTAGGTTAGCGTCCATGTTTGCTAACTGTAACTATGACACTGAGTACATATTAATTTATTGGACTATTGATGGTAACCCATCGGTAACCATCGAAGAAAACTACCCGGATTGCCGTAACCAGACCGTGAATACCGCCTCGCGTGATATGACGGTTCGGCGATAGCCTATATAAATCGACCGATATTTCCGGGTGCCCGCGGCCCGGAGGCAAATATCAGCGTACGTATATCAGTCGCCGGAGTCCGGGTCGGGCCGCAGTGTCGCGGCGAGGTCCGTGGACCGGCGGAGCCGGCCGTCGTAGACCACGGGCACCGTGCGGTCCGCAAGCAGGTCGCGGAGGGTCCCGCGCCCGACTGTCACCGGCGAGACGCGCCCGTCGAGTCGGTCCTCGCCCGTGACCGGCGACGCGTAACTCCGTCCGGGGTCGCCGCCCGACAGCAGCTCGGTCGCCACCTCGTAGCCATCGGCGACGGGCGTGACGTGGAGCACCGTCGCGTCCCGTGCCGGGGCAAGCGCGTCCGTGCCGTCGCCGACGACGGCGTAATCGCTCCCCATCAGTATCTCCTGACGGGCGAGCGAGAGCGCGCGCTCGAAGCCCGCCCCGTGGATGAGCAGGCGGGCGAACGCGGTCCCGACGGTCACGGCCTGCCGGTTCAGCACCGTCGTCAGGGTGACCGCGCCCGCGACGCTGCCGGCCGACACCAGCCGCTTTCCCTGCTGGTACGAGCCGCAGGCGTTCAGGAAGAACGTCCGCGCCCGAACGGTGTCCACGTCCGCGACGTCGAGGAACCCGTCGCGACACTGGAGCCCGTCCCCCTCGCAGTGGCCGATGTAGTGGACGAAGTCGTGGGGTGTCGCCAGCAGGTCGGCCAACTCCCCCCGGGCGAGCGACCCCGTGACGGTCACGTCGACCGGGAGTCCGGCGGCCCCCTCGCGGTAGATGTCGGCGACGGCCCGCTCGTCGCTCATCTCCGGGTCGTTGCAGACCACGGCGATGTCGAGCGTCGCGTCGCGCTCCGGGGCGGCGAGCCGGTTCCGGTACGCCTCGGGGGTGGAGGTGAACGCCTCGACCGGCGTCCCGTCGGCGAGCCAGCCGTGGACCCGCGCGTCCCGGAGCTCCGGCATCAGCCTGTCGGCGGTCACCACGTCCTCGGTACGTCGCATGGACGAGGGGTCGGGGGCCGGGCGCACCGTTCGCCCCACCCCGTCCTCGTCCCCGTCCGGTGACGGTCCGCGGTAGAACTCGTCCAGCGCCCGGCAGAGCAGCGAATCGCCGTCGATAGCCGAGGCCGCAGCCGGATGGATCAGGCTCAGGCGGTCGAGCAGATGCGGCAGGCACCGGGCCGTTCGGATGCCGCCGTCCACGTAGGTCGCCAGCGGCCAGTCCGGCAGGTCGTCGAGGCGGTCGAGCGGCGCCGCGAGGTGGGCCGTCAGCCGCTCGGCGGGCGACAGCGACCGGAGCCGAGCCGCGTCGAGCCCGAGGCGGTCCAGGACCTCGCGGCCGGCCAGTCGCTCGCCGGGGCGGTCGCGGGTCAGGCAGTCGAGCAGGAACACCCGGCGTAGTAGCCCGGAAACAGCGTCGGCGAACGCCGCGTCCGCGGCGGGGAACACCCGCCGGAGCCCGGTCGCCGGGACCCGGAGGACCGGCGCCGATCGGTCCTCGGCCCGGACGGTCGCGCCGAGGTAGAACGCCAGCGGCGCGGCGAGCGAACACGTCGACAGGTCGGCCGGGAGGCGGAGCTCGATACCCGTCTCCGGCGTGGCCCGCGCCACCGCCGCCGGCACGTCCCGGTCGCCGAACGCGACCAGCGGGGGGTGCGACCGCCGGCTCGGATGCGACCGCTCGGGGCCGAGCGTCCCCAGCGCGGCACTCGCGTGCGTGATCGCCGTCGCGACCCCCGTCGGGGTAGCGGGGACCGTCACCGTCGGCGGGTCCGGCGCCCGCTCGCGGAACCCGACCGCGACCGGCGCCGTCCCCTCGAACGCGACCGTCGTCCCGCCCGGGCCGGTCGCGGCGCGGGTCGCTCCGCCGCCACCGTCCGCGAGCGCCGGCGGGTCGACGTGGGCGGGCGTCTCGAACCGGACCACCGTCTCCAGGGCCCCGTCGCCCGCCACCAGCACCTCGTCGGGGGCGAGCGAGAGTCGGTCCCGTGGCGGCCGCTCCCCGTCGGGACCGACCACCCGGACCCCTCCAGCAGGGAGCGTCAGCTCACGGGCACGCCCCGCGACGGAAGCATCGACCGAAGCGGGAAGGACGGGCCCACCGGACCCCGACAGCCGGTTCCAACCCCGTGTCCCCACGCGGGCAGCACCCCGGTACCCTCGGGCTCGTACGACTCCCCCCGTCGTCGCACACCACACCATCTACGATACCGTTGTTCGCCCGTCCGTACAAAGTGTTGGGGGGAGGAATCGACGGTGGTTTTTCAGCCTTGCCACGGGCCGCCGGTGGACGGCGAGCCGCTCGGGAGGGGGCCTGCGGCCGCCGCCCCGGGCCCGGGAATCGCGGTCCGGCTTGCCGCAGAGAGGAAGGTACTTCCCGACTCCGGTCCCACATGTGAGTATGTACGACCGCGTCCGCGAAGCCGACCCGGCTGTGGCCGATTCCCTCGACGACGAGGTGGGCCGCCAGCGCGAGACCCTCGCGATGATCGCCTCCGAGAACCACGTCTCCCCCGCCGTGCTCGAGGCGCAGGGCTCGGCGCTCACCAACAAGTACGCCGAGGGCTACCCGGGCGAGCGCTACTACGCCGGCTGCGAGTACGCCGACGAGGTCGAGCAGCTCGCCATCGACCGCGCGAAGGAGCTCTGGGGGGCCGACCACGTCAACGTCCAGCCCCACTCGGGGACGCAGGCGAACATGGGCGTCTACCTCGCCTTCCTCGACCCCGGCGACCGCATCCTCTCGCTGGACCTGAACCACGGCGGCCACCTGAGCCACGGCCATCCGGCCAACTTCACCGGCCAGACCTACGAGGTCGAACAGTACGAGGTCGACCCGGAGACGGGCTACATCGACTACGAGGGGCTACACCAGCTGGCCGAGGAGTTCCAGCCCGACATCGTCGTCTCGGGCTTCTCCGCGTACCCACGCGAGGTCGAGTTCGAGCGCGTCCAGGCCGCGGCCGACGCCGCCGGCGCCTACCACCTCGCGGATATCGCCCACATCACCGGGCTCGTCGCCGCCGGTGAGCACCAGTCCCCCGTCGGCGTCGCGGACTTCGTCACCGGCTCGACGCACAAGACCATCCGCGCCGGCCGCGGCGGCATCATCATGACCAACGAGGAGCACGCGAGCGAGATCGACCCCGCCGTCTTCCCCGGCGGCCAGGGTGGCCCCCTGATGCACAACATCGCCGGCAAGGCGGTCGGCTTCGAGGAGGCGCTCCAGCCCGAGTTCGAGGAGTACGCCGCACAGGTCGTCGACAACGCCCGGGCGATGGCCGAGGTGTTCCGCGATCAGGGCCTCCACGTCGTCTCCGGGGGCACGGACACGCACCTCGTGCTCATCGACCTGCGGGACTCACACCCCGAGCTCTCCGGCGGCACTGCCGAGGAGGCGATGGAGGACTGTGATCTCGTCCTGAACGCCAACACCGTTCCGGACGAGTCCCGCTCCCCGTTCGACCCCTCCGGCATCCGTGTCGGCACGCCCGCGATGACCACCCGCGGCATGGACGAGGCGGCCGTGAGCGAGGTCGCACACCTCATCTGCGACGTACTCGACGACCACGACGACCCCGCCGTCCGCGAGGAGGTCGGCGAGCGCGTCGCCGCGCTCTGTGCGGATTACCCGCTGTACGAGGACCTCTGACCAGCAGCCACGGAGGTTCCCGCGTAATCCGGACGACTCGTTCGTTCCTCGCCACGTCCCTCGGATGTTCGCCGTCCACGGCCCCCCGAGCCGTCACCCGGCCGTAGCCGCCGCCACCGTCCGTCGGGGAACTTTTGATGCGACGCCCCCCAATCGGGGGTATGGACCTGACGTCCGAGCAGGAGGCCGTCCGGAACACCGTCCGGGAGTTCGCTCTGGAGGAGATCCGGCCGGTCGCCCGCGAGGCCGACGAGCACGAGGAGTTCCCCGAGGGGGTGTGGGAGGGGCTCGCCGAACTGGACCTGACGAGCCTCACCGTCCCCGCGGAGTACGGCGGCTACGACGCCGACGGCCTGACCTACGCGCTGGTGAACGAGGAGGTCGCCTACGGCACCCTGGCGGTGGCGACCGCCCTCTCCGTCCACTGTCTGGCCACCTCCTGCATCGCGACGTTCGGCACCGAGCGCCAGCAGGAGCAGTGGCTCCCGGAGATGCGCGACGGCTACCCCGTCGGCGCGTTCGCCCTCTCGGAGCCGGACGCCGGCTCTAACCCCGCGGAGATGTCCACCGTCGCGCGCCGCGAGGGCGACGAGTACGTCATCGACGGCGACAAACAGTGGATCACCAACGGCGAGCGCGCGGGCGTCGTCATCCTGTTCGCCAAGACCGACCCGGCGGACCCGGGCAGCGTCACGCAGTTCCTCGTCCCCATGGACGTCGACGGCCTGACCGTCGGCAAGAGGGAGGAGAAGCTGGGGCTCCGGGCCAGCGACACCACCTCGCTCACCTTCGACGGGGCGCGCATCCCGGCGGAGAACCGGCTCACCGAGGAGGGTCGCGGGCTCTCGGCCGCCCTGGAGATACTCACCGGCGGACGCGTCGGCATCGCCGCCCAGTCGGTCGGGCTCGCCCAGTCCGCGCTGGACCTCGCCGAGGAGTACGCCACCGACCGCGAGCAGTTCGACCAGCCCATCAGCGACTTCCAGGCCATCCGGCACAAGCTGGCGGACATGCACGCCGACACGCAGGCCGCGCGCCTGCTGACCTACGACGCCGCGCGCGAACTCGACTCGGGGGCGCCGCCGGCGGAGGCCGCCTCGATGGCGAAGCTGAAGGCCAGCGAGACGGCGATGGACGTGACCAACGAGGCCGTCCAGATCCACGGCGGCTACGGTTACACCACCGACTTCCCGGTCGAGCGGCTCTACCGGGACGCCAAGATCACCACCATCTACGAGGGGACCAGCGAGATCCAGCGGACCATCATCGCCCGCGAACTGCTGGACTGACGGCGGGGCACAAGCCGTTTGAGCCACGCCACCGAAGCCAGTGGGGATGGCAGACCTCGATGCGGACCCCGCAGTGGAGTACGACGCGGTCGTCTACGACCTCGACGGGACGCTGGCGGAGCTCGCCGTCGACTGGGCGGCCGTCCGCCGCGACGTGGGGCGGACGTTCGAGACCCACGGCGTCGACCCCGGGGACCGCGACCTCTGGCGGTTGCTGGAGCGGTCCCGAAAGGAGCCGGCGCTGGCGGAGGCCGTCGAGGCGACCATCGCAGAACACGAGCGGGAGGGCGCCCGGACCTCGGCGCGGCTGGCATCCGCGGACCGCCTGCTGGCGCACCCGGCCGACCTCCCGGTCGGCGTCTGCTCGCTCAACTGCGAGGCGGCCTGCCGGCTGGCGCTGGAGCGCCACGAGCTCGACGGGCGGGTCCGGGCGGTCGTCGGCCGGGACACGGTAGAGACGGAGAAGCCCGACCCCGAGCCGCTGCTGGCGACGCTGCGCGACCTCGGGGTCTCCCCGGAGCGGGCGGTGTTCGTCGGCGACGGCGAGCGCGACGAGGTGACCGCCGAGCGCGCCGGCACCGACTTCCGCTACGCCGAGGACTGGGGCTAATCGTTCCCCGTGGCCGACGGCTCCGGGTCCTCCTCGCCGTCCTCGTCCGCCGGGTCCCGCACGCGGCGGGCGTAGAGGAACACGGCGACCGCGGTACAGAACCAGACGAACGCCCCGACCCGGACCGCGAACGTGGCCTTGTCCGTCCAGGTCGGGAGCGTCGTCGTCGTCGAGGCGAGCGCGACCACCGGCGCACCGGCGAGGATGGTGACGACGAAGGTGGTCTGCATCACCCACCCGAAGTCGACGCCGTCCGGGTCGGTGCTCTCGACGCGCTCGGGCATTACTCGGCAGTACGGCCGTTCGGAGTAAGCGGTTACGGTCGGCGGTCGCATCGCTACGCGGATAGAGGACGAGTGGGTCGGGGGGGCGCCCGGTTCAGACCCGCTCGATGATGGTCGCGATGCCCTGTCCGAAGCCGATACACATCGTGCAGAGGCCGTACTGGTCGTCGTCCGCCTCCAGCTGGTAGGCCAGCTTCGACATGAGCGCGGCACCAGTGGCGCCCAGCGGGTGCCCGTGAGCGATGGCGCCGCCCCAGACGTTGGTCCTCTCCCAGTCGGCACCGGTCTCCTCCAGCCACGCCGTGATGACGGAGGCGAACGCCTCGTTGACCTCGAACTTGTCGATGTCGTCGACGGTCATGTCGTTCTGCTCCAGCAGTTCGTTGGTGGCCGGGATGGGTCCGGTCAGCATCGTGAGCGGGTCGACGCCGACGACGTGGGTGTCGACGATGCGGGCCATCGGCTCCCAGTCGTGCTCCTCGACCGCGTCGCCGGACGCGAGCAGCAGCGCCGAGGACCCGTCGACGATGCCCGAGGAGTTGCCGGCATGGATGACGCCGTCACCCTCCTCACGGAAGACGAGCGGGAGGCCCGCGAGCGTCCCCTCGTCGGTGCCCGGACGCGGGTGCTCGTCCTCCTCGACGGTGACCGTCTCGTCGTCGAGCTCGATTTCGACGGGCTCGACGTGCGAGTCGTACTTGCCGGCCTCGGCGGCCTCGGCCCAGCGGTCCTGGGAGTCGACGGCGATGGAGTCGACGTCGTCCCGGGTGAAGCCCCACTGCTCGGCGATGCGCTCGGCCCCCTCGCCCTGCGTGGTCAGCTCCTCGAACTCCTCGAAGTAGGTGTCCGTGATGGAGCTGCCGGCCGACCCCATCGGGACGCGGCTCATGTGCTCGATGCCGCCCCCGATGACGACGTCGTGCGCGCCGGACTGGATCTGGGCGGCGGCGAAGTTGACGGCCTGCTGGCCGGAGCCACACATCCGGTCCAGCTGGACGCCGGGCACGTCGTCCCCCCAGCCGGCCACCATCGGCGCGAGCCGCGCGATGTTGTTGGCCTGCTCGTCGGTCGGCGTGACACAGCCGTAGATGACGTCCTCGATGTCCTCGCTGCCCTCGAAGCCGTTGCGTTCCTCCAGCATCCGGAGCGGCATCGCGGCCAGGTCCTGCGGGTGCGTATCCCGGAACGACCCTCCCTGCTTCCCGAACGGTGTGCGGACGGCGTCTACGATGTATGCTTCTCGCATCGTGGACTTTACGTTGGTAAGCTACGGCTTGTATGTTGTGGTGTGACGAGGCGCACGCGGGCAGCTGCCCGGGTTCGCGCCATGAACCGTGGGCGCCGACACCCCACCCGGAGTGGATCTCGCCGGTGCACGGGCCGCGTTCGCCGCCGTACTACGGCCACCTGGTCGGCGGCCGGCGGCGAATCGATATCGTGGCATCTGGTTCATCGCCCCGAGTGGTGCCGCTGGGACCAGTAGGTTCAACAGCGACGCCACCGGAGTCCGACGTATGAGCCTGGAAACCGAGCGGTACTGCCCCGAGTGTGGCGAGGCGCGGACGTTCTGGCGCGTGGCGAGCACGGAACTTCATCTGGGCCGGAAGGTGAAGTGGCGCTGCGGGGAGTGCGACTACGGCTTCGTCCGGATCGGCGAGAGCGTCGATACCGGGGTCGACGCCTGAGCGGTATTCTCCTTTCGGTCACCCCCGCGGGTCGCCGGGATGCGAGCCCCGACACGTCGGGCGGTCGCAGCCTCGAGCGATGACCGACACCATGCGTGCGGTCGAGGTCCCCGAAGCGGGTGCCGAGTTCGAGCTGGTCGAGCGCGAGTTGCCGGACCCCGGCCCGGAAGCGGTCCGGGTGGCGGTCGATGCCTGTGGCATCTGCCACAGCGACGCGTTCGTGAAAGAGGGCAGCTATCCGGGTGTCTCCTACCCCCGGGTCCCGGGCCACGAGGTGGCCGGACGCGTCGACGCGGTCGGCGATCGCGTCGAGGGCTGGAGCGAGGGCGACCGCGTCGGCGCCGGCTGGCACGGCGGCCACTGCTTCGAGTGCGAACCGTGCCGTCGCGGCGACTTCCAGGGCTGTGAGAACGCCGGCATCACGGGCCTCACCTTCGACGGCGGCTATGCCGAGTACGCCACTATCCCGGCAGCGGCCCTGGCTGCGATACCCGAGTCGCTCGACGCCGTCGACGCCGCGCCGCTGCTCTGTGCCGGCATCACGACGTTCAACGCGCTCCGGAACACGGGCGCCGGCCCGGGCGACCTCGTCGCGGTCCAGGGTATCGGCGGGCTGGGCCATCTCGGCGTCCAGTACGCCCACCGGATGGGGTTCGAGACGGTCGCCGTCTCCCGGTCGAGCGACAAGCGCGACCTCGCGAAGGAACTCGGCGCCGACCACTTCCTCGACGCGAGCGAGACGGACCCCGCCGAGCGACTCCAGGAGCTCGGCGGCGCCCGCGTCGTCCTGGGGACCGCACCCTCTGCCCCCGCCATCGAGGCCGTCGCCGGGGGTCTCGGCCGGGATGGCGAACTCGTCGCCGTCGGCGTCCCGGGCCGGGAGGTGAGTGTCGACGTGCAGGGCCTGGTCGGCAATCGCGCGTCCGTCGGCGGCTGGGGCTCGGGCCACGCCCGGGACTCTCAGGACACGATGGAGTTCTCCGCGCTCCGGGACGTGACCCCCGAGGTCGAGACCTACGACCTCGCCGACGCCGGCGAGGCGTACGACCGGATGATGGCCAACGAGGCGCGGTTCCGGGCCGTTCTGGAGCCGTAGCGGAGCGATTTCCGTGAATCAGCCGAGGTGACGGTCCGAGTACCAGAACCCCCAGCCCGAGCTGGGGACTCGATGCTCCCAACCGCCCGACGTCCGCCCGTTTCGTGGTCGATTTCCCCGTCTGTCCGGCCGGCACCCGGCTCGTCTCCCTGACTCGTAAACCGATAGCCGCGATACGAAATCGACCACCGTCGTGACCGACGGCGGCATGGCCGGTAGGGTCTCAAAGCGCCTCGTGGAGGAATCGCGGGACCCGGGGGGGAGGAGTTACTCGTCCAGTTCGTGCCAGGAGAGCCGCGGTTCGCGTGCGGCCCGCACCTGGTCGATACGGCGGGCGGCGGTCCGCTCTGGGGCGCGCTCGAGCGTCTCGTCGTCCTCGTCGCCGACGGCGTTGAACGCGGCGGCGAGCTGGTCCAGCGTCCGCCGGCTCTCGACCTCCGTCGGCTCGGTCATCAGCGCCTCACTGACGATCTCCGGCCACTTCGTCGTCGGCGGGTGGACGCCGTAGTCGAGCATCCGCTTTGCGGCGTCGGCCGCGTCCTGCTCGCCGGCGCTCGCGACGAACTCGTGGTGGAGCGGGCCGAAGGGAACCTCGTAGTCGACCTTCGACGCGAGGTAGTTCGCGTTCAGCACGGCCTTCGCGCTGGCGTCTGCGAGCCCGGGGTCGCCCAGACGGGCGATGTAGGCGTACGCCTTCATCAGCACGAGCCAGTTGCCGGCGTAGCCGTGGACCTTCCCGACCGACCGCTCGGGGGTGTAGGTCCGGAACCGGGCCGCGTCGTCGGCGTCGGGCACCGGCTCACCCTCGTCATCGACCGCGCGGACGTGGGGGTCCGGGAGGAATTCGGCGAGTTCGTCGACGACGCCGACGGGACCGGCGCCCGGGCCGCCGCCGCCGTGGGGCGTCGCGAACGTCTTGTGGACGTTGTAGTGCATCACGTCGAACCCCATGTCGCCCGGGCGGGCGCGCCCGAGCAGCGCGTTCAGGTTCGCGCCATCGTAGTAGAGCAGGCCGCCGACGTCGTGGACCATCTCGGCGACGCGCTCGATGTCGCGCTCGAACAGGCCCAGGGTGTTCGGGTTCGTCAGCATGAGCGCCGCGGTCTCCTCGGAGAGCGCCGCCGCCAGCGCTTCCAGGTCGACCCGGCCGTCGTCGCCGGAGGGCAGCGACACCACGTCGTAGCCCGCCATCGCCGCACTCGCGAAGTTGGTGCCGTGGGCCGACTCCGGGACGATGACCTCGCTGCGCTCGTCGTTCCGGGACTCGTGGTACGCCTTCGTGACGAGGATACCGGTGAACTCGCCGGCGGCGCCCGCGGGTGGCTGGAGCGTGACCGCGTCCATCCCGCCGATACGACCCAGCCAGTCCTGCAGCCGGTGCTGGAGTTCGAGCACCCCTTGGACGGACTCGTCAGACCGGTCCGGATGGACGTGGCCCGCCGGGTCGGCGGCCACGTCCTCGGTGAAGCTGGGGTTGTACTTCATCGTGCAGGAGCCGAGCGGGAAGGGCCCGCTCTCGACGCCGTAGTTCATCTCCGAGAGCCGGGTGTAGTGCCGGGCCAGTTCGGGTTCGGAGGCGTCGGGGAGCTCCAGCGAGTCACGCGTCAGGTCCTCCGGCAGCGGGTCGTCCGCGTCGCGCTCGACCTCCCGGGAGCGCTTCTCCGAGAGCAGCGGCTCGTAGCGCTCCTCACCGTCGGTCCAGCGCGCCTGGTCGTACGTCATCGGGCCACCTCCTCGAAGGCCGCGACGAGGGCGTCCGTCTCGTCGGTGTTGGCGTCGGTCACGCAGACCTGAAGCAGGTGGTCGTCCAGTTCGTGGACCGCGAAGCCGTGCTCGCGGAGGTCGGCGGCGACCCGCGGGGCGGGCCGGTCCGTCCGTATCGGGAACTCCCGCATGTGGTGGCGGTCGTGAACCGGCGCCTGCACGCCCGGCAGTTCGTCCAGTTCGGCCGACAGGTCGCGGGCGTAGCGGACGCAGTCGTTCGCGAGGTCACGGAGCCCATCGGGGCCAAGCGACGCGACGTGCATCGCCGCCCGGAGCGCCACCCACGCCTGGTTGGTGCAGATGTTGGAGGTCGCGCGCTCCCGACGGATATGCTGTTCGCGGGTCTGGAGCGTGAGCGTGTACGCCCGACGGCCGGTCTCGTCCTCGCCCGCGCCGACGAGTCGCCCGGGAACCTGCCGGAGGAACGACTCCCGGCAGGCGAACAGCCCCAGTCCCATCCCGTAGGCCGTCGGCAGGCCGAGCGAGCAGTCCCCGACCACGACGTCGGCGCCGACGCTCGCCGGCTCCTCCAGCACGGAGAGGGCGACCGGGTCCGAACCGAGCGTGAACAGCGCCTCGTGGTCGGCGGCGAGGTCGCCGATCGCGGCCAGTGACTCCTCGATACAGCCCCGGACGGTCGGGGTCTCGGCGTAGATCATGACCGTCCCGTCGTCCACCTGCTCGGCCAGCCGGTCGATGTCGGCGTTCCCGTCGGCCATCGGATAGGACTCGACGGTCAGCTCCCCGCCGGCGACGTAGTTGGCCAGGACCTCGCGCCGGCCCTCGTGGAGGTGTTCGGGGACGAGCACGCGCGTACCGGTGGTCGCGCGGACCCGCCGCGCGAGCGAGGCGGCCTCGCCCAGCGCCGTCGCCGCGTCGTACATCGAGCAGTTGGCGACGGGCAGCCCCGTCAGCTCCACCAGCATCGACTGGTACTCGAACAGCGCCTGGAGGAAGCCCTGGGCCACCTCCGGCTGGTACTGGGTGTAGCTCGTGAGGAACTCCGAGCGGTCGGAGAGATGTGCGACCGGCGACGGTACGTAGTGGTCGTAGTGGCCGCGCCCGAGGAACTCGGTGAGCGACTCGTTGGTCGCGAGCAGGTCGCCCACCTCCTCGCGGATGTCGCGCTCGGACCGCGGGTCGATACCGAAGCTCCCGTCGAACCGGACGGACGCGGGCACGTCGAACAGTGCCTCCTCGTCCGCGACGCCGACGGCGTCGAGCATCGCCGCGGTCTCGGCGGCCGTGTGTGGCGCGAACGGGGTGCCCCGCTCACGGTCGTTACTGCTCATCCGTCAGCTCCTGTCCGCGAGTCGGTTGGCGGCGTGAACATCGGGTTGTATGCCCTTTGTGGCCCCCCGATAACAACCCCTTCGGTTCCGTCGGTCGGGGGGGACGGACGGTAGCTACTCGATCTGGTCGCGGTACGCCTCGTGGGAGAGCAGACCCTCGAGGTCGTCCTCCACGACGGCGTCGAACTCCAGCATCCAGCCCTCGCCGAACGGGTCCTCGTTGACCAGCTCCGGCTCGTCGATGAGCCGCTCGTTGACCGTCGCAACGGTCCCGGAGAGCGGCGCGTACAGGTCCGAAACGGCCTTGATCGACTCGATGACGCCGAACTCCGCCTCACCCTCCAACGTCTCCCCCTCGCCCGGCAGCTCGACGAACACCACGTCGCCGAGCTCGTCCTGCGCGAAGTCGGTGATACCGACCCGTCCGTCCGCGGGCCGGACCCACTCGTGGGTCTCCAGATACCGGCAGTCCTCGGGTACCTCGAAGCTCATACACGCAGGTCGGCCGGTCGGGACATGTAGGCTGTGGTTCGTGGAACAGGGGGTGAGACGCATCACCCCATCGACGCCGACGGGGCCGTCCTCGTGCCCGCACGCCCTCGCACGGTGCCGGCCACGACGGAACCGTCTCCGGAGCCCTCGCGCCGGCCCGGCGGCTTGCCCTCGGCAGGGCCGCCGTGACCGTGCACGTTCGACGTCCCGGTGGGATCGGACGGCGAGGGCTTCGGGGGAGTCGCCACCGCCGTCGGTAGGGGGAAGAAACGACACAATCGGTGTTTCCGACACATATGCGCATTGTATGTCATATGTCCGCGCTACATCTCGGGAAATGGGCGATCGCGGTAACCAGTCCGACCCTTATTCCTCGAGGAACGGGAGTGGTTGGACCCGCGCCTTCTTCTGCTGGCCGCGAATGACCACGCGGACGGTGGTCCCGGGGTCGGCGTAGTCGACGGGGACGTAGCCCATCCCGACTGGCTCGTCCAGCGTGGGGCTCATCGTCCCCGAGGTGACGGTGCCGATGACCTTCCCGTCCGTGTTGGTGATGTCGTAGCCGTGTCGCGGAACGCCCCGCTCGACGAGCCGGAAGCCGACGAACCGCTCGTCGACCCCCTCGGCCTCGACCGCCGCGAGCGCGTCCCGGCCGACGAACTCGCGCTCCAGGTCGACGGCGAAGCCGATGCCGGTCTCGTACGGGTTGCGCGGTTCGTCCGCCGGGTCGAAGTCCTGGCCCGAGAGGAGGAAGCCGGCCTCGATACGGAGCGTGTCGCGAGCGCCGAGGCCACAGGGCTGGACCCCGACGTCGGGGTCGTCGCCCGTGGCCGGTCCGGTGAGCGCGGTCCAGACGGTCTCGGCGTCGGCCCACGGGACGAGCAGTTCGGCGCCGTCCTCCCCGGTGTAGCCGGTACGTGCGACCAGACAGTCCACCCCGGCGACGCGGCGGCCGGCCATCTCGAACCGCGCCAGGTCGGGCGTCGCCGCAGTCCGTGCGGCGAGGTGGTCGAGCGCCGCCGGGCCCTGCAGCGCGAACATCGCCCACTCGTCGGTGGCGTTCTCGACGGTGGCCTCGAGCCCCCACTCGTCGCGGTGGTCGCACCACCGGGCGTGGGCCCACTCGTCGTGGCCGGCGTTCGGGACGAACAGGTAGGCCGGCGCGTCCCCGGTCGCCCGGTCGAGTTCGTCGGCGGGGAGCCGGTAGACGACCGTGTCGTCGTGCATCACGCCGTCGGTGTCGGCGATGGCGGCGTAGCGGGCCTCGCCGGCGTCGAGCGTGGCCACGTCGTTGGTGACGAGCCGGTCCGTGAGCGCCGTCGCGTCGGGGCCGCTGACGATGATCTCGCCCATGTGCGAGACGTCGAAGAGGCCGGCGGCCTCGCGAACGGCGGTGTGCTCGGTCGTGATGGAGTCGAACTCGACGGGCATATCCCACCCGCCGAACTCGGTGAACTTCGCGCCCCGGCTCGCGTGCCGGTCACGGAGGGGCGGCGTTCGAAGCGGCATACCGTCGGGGTCGCCGCCCGCGGGGAAATCGGTTCCGCTCGACATCGGCCGACGGCCCGGATGGCCCGCGTCCGCCCCCGGCGGTCGACAGCCCACCGACCCACGTGGCTGGCCCCCGAATCCGGGGGCGAACCGATTTCACCCATGGTCCCGACGCCCACCCATGGAACGAGACGACGTTCCGGCGGCGGCAGGGGTACTGGAATCGTTCTCGCTCGACGGCGACGCGGTGCTCGTCACGGGCGGCGCCGGCGGCATCGGGGCGGCCTACGCCGAGGCCTGTGCCGAGGCCGGGGGCGACGTGATGCTCGCGGACATCGACGCCGACGGCGCCGAGTCGACGGCGGCCGAGCTGGCCGAGGCGGCGGGCGCCGACGTGCGCGCGGTCGCCTGCGACGTGACCGACGAGGACGACGTCCGCGACGCCGTCGACGCGACCGTCGACGCGTTCGGCGGGCTCGACGTGACCTTCGCCAACGCCGGCATCGGGCGGCTGTTCGACCCGGTCCACAGCCAGGACCTCGAGCACTGGCGGGAGGTCATGGCGGTCAACCTCGACGGCGTCTTCCTCACGACCCGGGAGTCGGCCGCGGCGATGCGGGCGGACGAGGGGGGCCGCATCGTCACCACGGCGTCCGTGCTGGGGCTCGTCGGCACCGAGACGCCGGGCCTCTCCGCGTACGTCGCCTCCAAGGGCGGCGTCGTCCAGTTCACCAGGCAGGCGGCCGTCGAGCTCGGGCCCGACATCCGGGTCAACGCCATCGCGCCGGGCTGGGTCCACACGGGCATCGGCGGCGGGATGATGCGCGAGGACGCCCCCGGGATGGAGCCGGTACAGGAGCAGATGCGGCAGGAGACCGCGCTCGGGCGGCTCGGCTACCCGGCGGACCTGAAGGGCCTGGCCCTGTTCCTGGCCTCCCCGGCGTCGGCATACTGCACGGGCGCGGTCTACCGCAACGACGGCGGCTACACCACGACGTAGGGGCGACCGGGGGACCGCCAGCGCTATGCCCGTACCACGCCGAGCGAGTGACGGATGGGTCTCCTCGAACGACTGGTCGGCGACGAGCCGGACCGTGTCGCGCTGTTCGTCGACGGGCCGAACGTGCTCCGCAGCGAGTTCGACACGGACCTGGACGAGGTCCGGGCGGCCGCCGCGGCGATGGGTCGGCCGACCATCACCCGGGTGTACCTGGACGAGAAGGCCTCGCCCGGCCTCATCCAGGCTGCGGAGGCCCGTGGCTACGAGGTCGTCGTCACCAGCGGCGACGTGGACGTGCGGCTCGCCGTCGACGCGGCCGCCCTCGTCGCGGACGGGGACTGCGACGTGCTCGCGGTCGCCTCCCGGGACACCGATTTCAAGCCGGTGCTGGAGCTGGCGGCCCGCCGCGGCATCCGGACGCTGGCCATCGCGCCGGGGACACACGGCCGGTCGGACGCGCTGCGGAACGCCGCCCACGAGGCCGTGACGCTCGGCGAGTAGTCGATCGATTCCGCGCCTCCGGTCCCCACGCTCGACTCCCGAGCCGCATGGGAGACGTTCCGGTCCTGTTCACCGAGTACCCCGGTCACTCCGGCGGGGCGGGAACGCTCCCGGCCCGGAGCGGGAGCGGCGGCGCCGCGGCCGTCGCCGGGTCGAACGGGAGAAGCGGAGGCGTCCTCGGCGTGGGTCGCGGCGACGACGGTCCCGTCGGCGCGGGGGTCCGGACGGAGCCCGGGCCGGGGGCCGGAGCACCGTCGCACGGCCGGCTGTGGCCCGTTACCGTGGCGGTTCCGTCTCCGGGGCCTTTTTCGCCCCCGACGCCGTACTGTAGAGTATGAACGCGCTTCGCGACGCCCTACGCGAACTGCCGGAGACGGTGTTCGCGGACCTGCTCGAGAGCGACGACGCGCACCGCGTCGTGATGGACCTGCCGGGGGCTACGGGTGACACGGTCGACGTCTCCGTCGACGAGGGCCGCCTGCGGGTCGAGGCTCGCCGGGAGAAGTCGTTCCCGCCGGAGTTCTCGTACGTGGCGGAGGAGCGGTCGCTGTTCCTTGACGCCGAACTCCCGCTCCCGCCGAACGCCACCGGCGAGGGCGCGACCGCGACGATGGAGCGGGGCGTCCTGACGGTGACGCTCCCAACGCGGACCGCCGCAGGGGCGACCCGGGTCCCGGTCGAGGACGCGTAGGCGCGTGGTGAACCTCCGCGCGTACCGCCGGTTCCCAGTCGTCGTCTACCAGTTCCTCCCGATCCTGCTGGCGTACGCCCGGGACCGGAATCGGTTCCTGCTGTTCGGCCGAGCCCGACAGGTGGACGAGGCCACGCGCCGTCGCCGGGCCCGGAAGCTGTTGGACTCGCTGCTGACGCTCGGCCCGACGTTCATCAAACTGGGCCAGATCCTCTCGACGCGGCCGGACATCCTCCCACCGGAGTACATCGAGGAGTTCGAGCAGCTCCAGGACCGCGTCCCGCCGGCCGACTGGGCCGATGTCCGGCCCGTCGTCGAGGGGGAGCTGGGCCCGGTCTCGGAGGCGTTCGAGTCGTTCGACACCGACCCCATCAGCGGCGCCTCGCTGGGACAGGTCTACACCGCGACGGTGCCCGACCCGGTGCCGGGGAGCCCGGACGGCCGCCGCGAGGTGGCGGTGAAGGTCCGCCGGCCGGGCATCGAGTCGCTCGTCGAGGCCGACCTCCGCATCATCAAGTTCTCACTGCCGGTCCTGATGCGGTTCGTCGACCAGGCGCGGTCGTTCTCGATGCAGACCCTGGCCGACGAGTTCTCGAAGACCATCCGGGAGGAGATGGACTACGAGCGTGAGCGCGAGATGCTGGAGGAGATCCGCGGGGAGTTCAGCGACGAGCCGGGCGTCCGCATCCCCGCCGTCGACGGCGGCCGCTCGACCGGCCGGGTGCTGACGATGGAGTACGTCCCCGGGACGAAGATCTCGGACGTCGACGAGCTCGACGACCGCGGGTTCGACCGGACGGGGCTGGCGGAGACGCTCCAGCGTGCCTACCTGAAGATGCTCGTCTCCGACGGTACCTTCCACGCCGACCCCCATCCCGGCAACCTCGCGGTCCAGGACGACGGCCGGCTGGTCTTCTACGACTTCGGGATGTCCGGCCGCGTCGACGCCTTCGTCCAGGACAAGATCGTCGACTTCTACGTGGCCGTCGCCGACCAGAACATCGACGCCATCCTCGACGTGCTCATCGAGCTGGGGACGCTCTCCCCGGAGGCCGACCGCGAGGTGATGGCGAACGTCATGGAGCTGGCGATCGCGGACGCGCGCGGTGAGGACATCGAGCAGTACCGCGTCCAGCAGATCGTCGAGCAGGTCGAGGACACCATCTACGAGTTCCCGCTGCGGCTGCCCCCGAACCTGGCGCTGGTCCTCCGGGTCGCAACCGTCGTCGAGGGGGTCTGTGTCACGCTCGACCCGGAGTTCGACTTCATCGACGTCGCCACGGACTACCTCCGTGAGGAGGGGTACGTGGAGGCCAGCATCCGGGAGTTCCTCACCGACCGGGCGGACGAGGTGAACGACGCGGCCCGGTCGGCGCTGCGGACGCCCCCGAAGCTGGAGGACACGCTCGACCGCATCAACCGGGGCGACCTGGAGGTCGAGGCGACGGTGGCCGACGAGGAGTCCGTCTTCGACCAGCTCGCGGTTCGGCTGGTGCTCGGGCTGCTGTTGACGGGCACGGTCCTCGCGGCGGCCATCCTCTACGCCTTCGCGACGCCCATCTCGGCGGTCGCGCCCGCCGCCGGGGCCGCGCTCCTGCTGGGGCTGCTCTACCGCTCCTTCCGCGAGCAGAGCGGCATCAGCGCCACCCCGCAGTTCACCCGACAGGAGATGCGCAAGCGCCAGGAGGAGCCGTAGGCGTCGCCGGAACCACGCCGGTTTTGCGGCCGGCTCCCGCAGCGGAGGGCATGGAGATCACGCCGTTCGCTCTCGAGCGCTGGTTCGCCGAGCACGAGGCGGACAACCTGATGCTCGCCGAGTCCGGGATCCGGCCGCTCGCCCCCGGCCGTTTCGATCTCGTCCCCGAGGGCATGGGCTACGTCATCCCGACCAACGGGAGCCCGGAGCTCCGTGACCGCATCGGGGAGCGGTACGGCCGCGGCGCCGACGAGGTGCTGTTGACCTGCGGCACACAGGAGGCCAACTTCGTGACCCTCGCGGCGCTGATGGGCGAGCACGCGGTCGTCGTCACACCGACCTATCAGTCGCTCCACGCGCTCCCGGAAGCGTTCGGGTCGGTGACGCGGGTCGAACTCGACGCCGCGGACGGCTGGGGACTCGACCCGGACGCCGTGGCCGAGGCGGTCCGCCCGGAGACGGCCGTCGTCGTCGTCAACAACCCCAACAACCCGACCGGGCGGGTCCACGGCGCCGCGACGGTCGAGGCGGTCTACGAGATCGCCGCCGACGCCGGCGCCTATCTCCTCTGCGACGAGGTGTACCGACCGCTGGCCGACGCCGGGACGGCCCCGCCGCCGGCCGCGAGCCTCGGCCCCTACGGCGTCTCGACCTGCGGGCTGTCGAAGGGGTACGGGCTGGCGGGGCTGCGCTTGGGCTGGCTGGCGGGCCCGCCGGAGGTGGTCGAGGCCGCCTGGCAGTGGAAGGACTACACCACCATCTCGCCGCCGGCGGTCTCCCACCGGGTCGCCGAGCAGGTCCTCGACCCGGAGACGGAGGCGACGGTGCTGGCCGAGAACCGTGCCCTCGCCGCCGAGAACCGCGAGCGCGTCGACGAGTTCGTCACCGAGCACGGACTGGACTGGTCCGACCCGCCGGCCGGCGTCAACGCGTTCGTCGAGGCACCGGAGGGGTTCTACGGCGGCCGGTCGTTCTGCGAGCGCGCCGTCGCGGAGGCCGACGTGGTGCTGGCGCCGGGCGAGGCGTTCGACCAGCCCGAGCAGTTCCGGCTCGGCTTCGGCTCCGAACCGGCCCACCTCGAGGAGGGACTGTCACGGCTCGACGCCTTCCTCGACCGGCACGCGTAACCGGGTCGTCGGGGACGTCCGAGCCCACGCGCACCCTCCGCCGACGGCCGGGTCCCCGACGTCGGGAACTCCCGCTTCCTCCTCCGCTTGCTGGACGCCACGCCCATCGGCGACCGTGGCAGGTCCACCGGGAGGGCCGCGGCATCCGCTGCTCCGTCGCGTCCGATACGCCCGACGGGCGTTCCGGAGAGGGGTCCGCATCGAGAGCGCCGAGCGCGCCGACGAGGGCGACGACCCATGCGAGCCCGGGGTCCGTCTCGAGTGCGACGTCCACGGTCGCGGGAGGCCGGCCGCCGACACCAGCGACCGTTTCCGGCGAAGAGGGCCTTTCCTGCCCTTAGGTTCGAGTTTACACTCGCCCGTTCGGGTCCCCACCGGTTCCCGATTGCACTACCTATAAGAAGCCAGCGACCCTTAGTTCAGCTATTGAATGGTCGACGACGAGCAGCTCTCACGGAGCAGGGCCATCCACCGTCGGACCGGGCGGACGTTCTACTACGCGACACGACTCCTCCCGGAGCGGGTGCGGCACGCGACCTACGTGCTGTACGCGTTCTTCCGGGTCGCCGACGAGGTTGTCGACGACGCCGAGGGGGTCGACCCAGA
Source organism: Haloglomus irregulare (assembly GCF_007421925.1). Lineage (GTDB taxonomy): Archaea > Halobacteriota > Halobacteria > Halobacteriales > Haloarculaceae > Haloglomus > Haloglomus irregulare. The sequence continues at coordinate 377,051 of NZ_QMDX01000002.1, read as the reverse complement.
GGAGCAGCGCCGGCAGCTCGAGGAGATCCGTCGGGCGGCGCTGACCGGTGACACCGACGACCCCGTGCTGTCCGCGTTCGCCGAGCTCCGTGCGGAGTACGACATCCCCGACGAGGAGGTCGACGTCTTCATCGACGCGATGGGCACGGACATCGAGAAGTCACGCTACCGGACCTACAGCGAGGTCGAGGCCTACATGCGCGGCTCCGCGGCTGCCGTCGGCGTCATGATGACCTACGTGATGCGACCCGACGACCCCGAGGAGGCCATCCCGGCGGCGCGGCGGCTCGGCGAGGCGTTCCAGATGTCCAACTTCATCCGGGACGTCCGCGAGGACATCGTCGAGCGCGACCGGATCTACCTCCCGCTGGAGACGCTCGAATCCCGCGGCGTCACGGCCGAACAGGTCGAGCGGCTGGAGTACGACGAGGCCTTCGCCGCAGCCATCCGCGACGAACTCCAGCGGACGGAGGCCCTCTACCGGGAGGGCGTCGCCGGCATCAACCTCCTGCCGCGGGACTGCCAGCTTCCCGTCCTCACCGCGGCCGTCCTGTACGCCGATCACCACCGGCTCATTCGCGAGCGGGACTGCGACGTCCTCGCCGAGACCCCGTCGCTGTCGACGCTCCGGAAGATCCGGCTCGTCATCGAGACACGCTGGCGCTGGTTCTGGACCAAGGACCCCGAGGCCGTCTTCGCGACGGTCAGCGACGTTCCCTCGAGCGCGGCCACCAGCCACGACCGCCCGGGCGAACCGATGCCCGCGAGGTAGGCGGCATAGCCGAGCAGTTCCGGAGCTATCGGCGACGTTTCCGAATCATGACGCCCGTTCGCCGATAATGCGTAACTCGCTCGGAGAACGGCCAGCGTCCACCGGGCCACCCACCGTCGCCGCCGTCACCCGCCGAGCGAGGGGAGCGACGGCCGCACATCGAAGTCGAAGCGGTCGGTGGCGAGCAGGGCGATACCGAGGCCGCCCGCCAGAACGACGGGAATCCAGTTCCCGAAGTAGGCGTTGATGAGCCCCCAGAGGACGACGAAGGAGACGAGATCGTCGAGCATGAACTCGCAGCGGGCGAGGCGGTCGCGCAGGCCGGTCCGGTCGAGGGTGGTGTCCAGCGTGACGACCGCGACGGTCGCAGAGAGGACCCAGCCCGCGTAGTTCGACCACGGGACCCCGTAGTACGGTCCGGCAGGGTCGTACGCCCAGAACGTGAGCGCCACGGCCCCCGGGTCGAGAGCGAGGTCCATCAGCAGGACCACACCGATGACACTGGCGAGCCGGGTGCCCGTCGACTCCGCGCGGGGGCCCAGCAGGAGGAGGCAGAGCAGGTAGGCGTTGACGACGAGCGGGAAGAAGAAGACGGGGAGACCCAGCGGAACGGTGTCCAGCAGCATCGGCCCCAACTCGACGCCGTAGTCGAAGCTCCCGTAGGGGACCCCAGTCAGGACGCCGACGTACTCGATGCCGTAGGCGTAGCCGGTCAGCAGCAGGAGGCCCGCGGCGGCCCGGCGGTCGATCACCGGAGCGAGGCCGGCGACCAGCGGGAGCCGCATCACGAGCGTGCCGAGGATGATGAGGTACGGGTTGAAGTTCAGCGACGCCGGGAGCAGCGACTCGGCCGACGCGACCAGCAGGACTGCGCCGAACAGCGGGAAGACGACGGCGATGGTGAACCGGTTCTCCCGGACCAGGTCGTCCAGGCCGGCCTCCACCCGGGCCCGCGCCGGCGGGCTGACGTCCGTGCTCACGATGCGAACCCTGGACCGGGCCGAGCAAAGGGGTTCGGATGTGTGCGCGAGCCGACCCGGGGCGTGGCCGGTGGTGGGGCGCCATGGACCCTCCACCGGCGGCTCGGACGGGCAGCTCGTGGTCATCGCCGAGGCCGGCGCGTCGCTCATGTCGGGCGTCTCGCCACCTGCCGGCCGAAGGGTGGCGTCCGCCGCCCGGGCTCACAGCCCCGTCGGATGCTCGATGTACGTCGTCTCGACCCCGGCGTCCCAGCCGGCGACGCGGTCGGCCAGCGCACGGACGCCGAACGTCTCGGTGGCGTAGTGCCCGGCCAGGAGGACGTGGATGCCGGCCTCGCGAGCCTCGTGGTACGCCGGCTGCTTCCCCTCGCCGGTGACCAGCGCGTCGACGCCGGCCCCGCGGGCCTCGTCCAGCCAGTCGGTGCCGCTGCCCGTCAGGACGGCCACGTCCTCGATCGTCTCGGGCCCGAAGTCGAGCACCTGCACGGGCTGGTCGCCGGTCGCCAGCGTCGCGAGCGACTCGCGGAGGTCCTCGACCGTTCGCGGCTCGGGGGCACGGGCGCGCTGGCCGACGTGGGCGCCGCCGAACTCGCCGAACGGCCCGACCACGTCGAGGTCGAGGTGGTCGGCCAGGAGCGCCGCGTTGCCGACCTCGTCGTGGCCGTCCAGCGGCGTGTGGACGGCGTACAGCGCGAGGTCGTTCTCGACCAGGGCGGCGACGCGCTCGTACTCCTTCCCGGTGACAGCGTCGATGCCGCCCCACGAGATGCCGTGGTGGACGACGATGACGTCGGCATCGCGGGCGGCGGCCGTCTCGAACGTCGCCCGGACGCCGTCGACGGCGAAGGCGGCGGTGTCGACGCTGGCGTCCTCGGGGCCGACCTGGAGCCCCTGCACTGCGGCGTCGGCGGCGTACGCCTCGACGTCCAACAGGTCGTTCAGCCGGTCGACGAACTCGGGAAGCGGGATGGCCATAGCTCATCCCTGGTCGGGCTGGTGTTTCAGCGTTGCCGCTCGTGGCCGCGCCGCCGAGCGGGGCGCCCGGGCCTACATCTCGAAGGACGTGCCGCAGTCGTTGCAGGTCATCTCGAAGCGGCCGTTCTCGTTGATGCGGGTCGCGTGGGGCGTCTCCTCGCCGCACTCCCGGCAGTCGACGACGGACTCCAGCTCGTCCCAGTCGTGCTGGGCGCCGGGGGCGCCGAGCGCCCAGCCCGTGGCGGGCTCGTCGGCGCGGTTCCAGCCGGTCTGGTACTCGCCGGGCTCGAACCGGACCAGCTCGCCGGCCGCGACCGTCGTCCCCTCGCGGTCCATCCCGACCTCGAACTCGACCTCGCCGGCCATCACGTAGAACACCTCCTCCTGGTCGTGATGGGTGTGGAGCCCACCGGAGAACGACTCCCCGGGCTGGAGTTCGAAGTAGTTCATCGCGAAGTGCTCCGTCCCGAGCGCCGTCGAGACCGGCTTCCGCAGGCTGTGCACGCCGAGAGGGCTGTTCTCCGTCGGGACGTCGTCGATGGCGACCTTCTCCATGGCGGTCGCGTGGGCGCGGCGAGTATAAACGGCCGGGGTCGCGAGTGGACGCGTCGGCGGACCGCCCGACCCCGCGCCGGAACCGTTATGCGGGAGACGGGAGTGAATCCGTTAGTAGGGCCCGTCACGGGCCCGGTAGGACGATGCGCTACTTCGACCTCGTACTGGCATCGGGCGGCGACAGCCTGCATCCGATAGACGGTCGACTGGCAGCTGCCTCCGGGATCACGCGCGAGCTGCTCCACCACGTCGACGGCTACGGGGACGGGACGGGCGCGCTGCTCTACCGGCTCCGGGGTGACCCGGAGGCCGCGGCCGTGGCGGTACAGGGCGACGGACTGCTGGACTACGACGTGACCGACCCCGATGCCGACGGCGGGTTCTACTGCTACGTCCGCCTCATCCCCGCCGACCCGACCGGCACGCTGCTCGCGCTCTGTTACGAGCACGCGCTCATCATCGAGACGCCGGTCACGTTCCGGGAGGATGGGAGCCTCCGGGTTCGCATCGTGGGGCAGCACGAGACGCTCCGCGAGGCACTCACCACCGTCTCGGACGGCGTCCAGGTGACCGTCGAGGAGGTGGGCCACTACACGCCGGGCCGGGAGGACGCCCGGTCGCTCCTGACGGAGCGCCAGCGGGATATCTTCGAAACCGCCGTCGACCGGGGCTACTACCGTATCCCGCGGGGCATCACACAGACGGAGCTCGCGGACGAGCTCGAGCTGGCGCCCTCCACCGTCGACGAGCACCTGCGGAAGGCCGAGTCGACGATGCTCTCCTCCATCCTTGAGCAGCATCAGGCACAGGGAAGCGAGCGCGCGTAGCCCTATCGCCGCCGGAGGGTGAGCAGCGCGACCGTCAGCAGCCCGACGAGCGCCGCCACTGCGCCGAAGCCCGGTCCCTCGGCGATGGTCGGCGTCGCCGCGCCGCCGCCCTGCTGGTTCCGCCGTGGTTGGGCCCCCTGCCCGCCGTCGTCGCCGCTGGCGGCGGCCGTCCCGGTGGCCGTCGCGGCCGTCCCGTCACCGCCACCACCGCTATCGGCATCGTCGCCATCGTCGGCGTCCGGCTCCCCGGTGGCGGTATCGGCCCGTGTCGAGGTGGCGGTGTCGGTCCGCGTCTCGGTCGCCGTCTCGGTCGCCGTGGCGGTCCCGGCGGCCGTCGCCGTCGACGGATCGCCGCGCTCCGGCGTCGCGGTGTCGGTGGCCGTCGCCGTCGCCGTGCTGTCGTCGGTCAACCCCGAGCCGGTGTCGGACCCGCTGTGCGGCCTCGGGCCGAGCCGCTCCTCGGCCTCGGAGTCGCAGTCACAGATGTAGAAGTACTCGGTGTATATCAGCACCTCCTGGTAGTTCCCCGCGTAGTTGGTGCCGTTCACGTAGCCCTTGAACTGGTACCAGCCCGGCTCCGACGGCGTGACGACGCAGTTGGCGAGCTGGGCGACCGTCTCGTCCGTGTCGTTGAGGAAGGTCGGGGCCCCGCCGAGGTCCGAATCGTCGTAGATCTCGACCGCGATGACCCGGCCGTCGACGGAGTAGCTCTTCATATGCCGGAGCAGCGGCTCGTCCGTCCCCGTGCCGGGGTCGTCGTTGTTGCGGTCGATACCGAACGCCCGGGCGTCGTCGGGCGAGCAGTCCTGGAACCGGGTGTCCTGGGTCGTGATCTTGTAGTTGTCTATCTCCTGGAGCCCCCTGCTCCCGTCCCAGGGTCCGGCCCCTCGGGCGAGCATCGTGTAGGTGGTCCCGGTGTCCGGGCGCGGGTCATCGGGCCGGACGATGAAGTCGGCTCCGTCGGTCGGCGGTCGGTTCTCCTGGTCGGGGGCCGGCGGGCCGCTCTCCTGGGCGACGAGGCCCCCGGCTGCCGGGCTGGCGAGCAGCGCCGATACGACGACGAGCGCCGTCAGGGCGACGGCATGTGTGCGTTGCAGTTGCATGCGGGTTCACTCGAAACTGGAGTGATACGGACGTCCCCACCACTCCGTGCGGTCACGTCGGACGATGGGAGGATTAGCGGACTGCCGGTTATCTCCGGTCGCCGATAACTCCCGGAGAGCAGTGGTGTCAGTCGCCGGGGGCCGCGCTCGCGGCGCTCCGACGGCGACGGTGCTGTCGGCCGATGATACCGGCGGCGACGAGCAGACACCCCGCCAGGCCGGCGAAGGCGACGCCGTAGCCGAGCGTCGACGCGGTGACGCCGACGTAGGCCGGGCCGAGGCTGCCGACCCCGAGGAACAGGGCCCGGGCGGCGCCGAGGTCCCCACCCATGTTCGCCTCGGGCGCGGCGTCCAGCAGGATGGCGTCGACGATGGGGAACTGGGTCTTGTATCCCAGCGCGAGCGCGACCACGCAGACCGCCAGCACGGGGACCGACGACGCGAGGACCACCCCCGCGAGCGCCGCCGTCGCGAGCAGCAGTCCCGTCACGGAGACAGCCCGTCGGGGGAACCGGTCGGAGAGCCAGCCCGCGGCGGGTTTCGTACAGATGCCGGTGAGAAAGACCAGCGCGAACCCCGCCGACGCGAGCGACTCGGGCGCCCCCTTCGCGGTCGCGAGATACGTCGGGAGGAAGTTGATCCAGCCGCCAACCATGAAGTAGAACAGCGCGTAGGCGGCCAGCACCTCGCGCTGCTCGCGGGTGGTCGCGAGCCGCCGGACGGTCGTCCCCAACTCCAGCGACGCCGGCCCCCGCCGGAACGGCTCGCGGTTCCAGGCGGCGTACAGCAGCGCCGCCAGCGCCAGCAGCCCGGCGATGGGGAGGAACGGGGACCGCCAGCCGGCCGCCTCCAGCGCGGCGTGCCAGCCGGCGGGCAGCCCCACGAGCGGGAGCGATGCCGCCAGCACGAGCGCGGCCAGACCCGCCGCCGCCAGCCCCCCGACGTCCGTCCCGGCGGTGTAGACCCCCAGCGCGCGCCCCCGGCGCTCGACGAACAGGTCCGAGAGCAGCGCCCGCGAGGGGACCACGTAGACCCCCTTCCCGAGCCCGAGGAGGACGGCCCCACCGACGAAGGCGAGATAGGTCGGCGCCGCGCCGATGGCGACGAACGCGACGACGAGGACGCCCAGGCCGGGGAGCAGGAGCGTCGCGCGCGACCACTCGTCGGAGAGCCGGCCGCTGGGGTACTGGGTGACGGCGTAGACGGCCTGGAACGCGGTCAGGGCCAGGCCGGCGGTGGCGGCGGTCAGCGAGAGGTCGTCGATGATGGCCGGCAGCAGCGGGCTGAGGATGAACCGGCCACACTGGAGGACGGCCCACCCCAGGAGGAGGGTGCCGAGCATCCGGCCGGCGTAGTCGCCGTCCGCGTCGGTCACGGTACGCGCGATGGGACGGATGGCTGCCGGCACGGGGTGCCAGCGGCAGTGCGGGACATCGGGGGGCCGCGCTCAGGCCGCACTCCCACCGGTGGGGGGCTCCTCGTCCTCCTCGTCCTCGCCGAGGGTCTTGTCGGTCATCCACCAGCCGGCCGCGCCGACCGCGAACACGGCCAGGATGCAGGTGGCGATGATGATGTAGGCGACCGTGGCGCTCATGGCCGACGCTTCTCGTCCTCGCTGAAGTAACTGTCTACTCCTCGCCGGGGGGACCGGCGCGGGTCGGCTCAGTCCGCCGCCGCGTCCCCGGCGAGCGGTTCCGCGATGTTCAGCAGGTCCGCGCTCCGGGTCCAGAGGCGCTCGGCCATCTCGGTGTCACGGGCCGGGCCGCTCGGCGTCCGGGGCTCGCAGTCGGCGAAGTAGCGCCCGGAGACCCCGTCGACCCGGGACGAGGCCGCGAGGAAGACGACCGTCTCGGCCCCCTCGGCCACGCTCGTGACGAACGGGAGCCCGTCGAGCGCCTTCATCACCCGCGGGAGCGGTCCCGGCAGGAACCGGGAGAACCCCGACCCCGGGATCGCGCCCGGATGGAGGCTGTTCGCCGTCCGGTCGCCCCCGTGGTGCCGCAGTCGGCGCGCGAGTTCGGCCGTGAACAGCACGTTCGCCAGCTTCGACCGCTGGTAGGCCCGGAACCCGCCACCCGGCTCGGTGACGGTGTCCGGGTCCAGCCCGACGCCACGGTGGGCGTCGGAGGCCGTCGTGACGACCCGCGCCTCCGGCGCGAGACAGTCCAGCAGCTCCGTCGTCAGCAGATACGGCGCCAGGTGGTTGACGTGGAACGTCCGTTCGACGCCCAGCGCCGTGCGGTCGCCGTCCTGGAACAGGCCCCCGGCGTTGTTCACCAGGATATCCAGGTCGTCGGTCCAGTCGCGGACGGCCGCGGCGAGGTCGCGAACGGCGTCGACGTCGGCGAAGTCCGCCGCCTCGAACCGGGCATCGACGTCCAGCCGCTCCAGTTCGTCGGTCACCTGGCGCCCGGCCTCGCGGTCGCGCCCGTGGACGAGGACGTCCGCGCCCAGGCGGCCGAGCGCGAGCGCCGCCTCGCGCCCGATGCCGCTCGTCGAGCCCGTCACGAGAGCCGTCCGCCCCTGCAAGTCGACGTCGGCCACGCCGGCGCCGACTTCCGGTCGTTCGGTCATCACCGGACCCAGGGGCGGCGGCTTGATATGGGGCCCGCTCGCGGCGACCGGGGCGGCCGCGACCGGGCCTAGTCGCCCCCGCAGCGGGCCGCGACGGCCGCCGCCAGTCGCTCCGGCAGCGCGTCCCGTTCCGCCGGCGTCACGGTGACCCGGAGTCCGTCGTCGCGGTCGTGGACCGCCTCGATGAAGTCCGTCGGGTCACGGTCGCCGTCCGGTCGCGAGTCGGCCTTCACCGTCGCCAGCACCGGCGTCTCGGCGTCGAGCGCCGCGCGGACCCGACGGACGAACGTGTCACTGCGGACCTGCATCGGTCCGATCTCGTCCAGCAGCAGGTAGTCGACGCCGGCGGTGTCCAGCGCGTCCGCGACCAGCCGGTCGACCGCGCGGACATCGACCCGGTACTTCCCGACGCCCGGCCCGGCGTCGCGGTCGATTCGGGCCATCGCCGCCCGCCGACCGGTCCGGAGCGAGACGATGTCGAACCCGACCCGCTCGCCGCCCTCCCGGACCTCGGGGGCGCGGACGCCGGCCGCGACGTGACCGCGGTCGGCCAGCCGCTCACGGGCCCGCTCGACGGCGGTCGTCTTCCCGCTTCCCGGCGGTCCCGTCACGAAGACGTTGGCAGGCACGACCGGTCGGAGGGCCGCCACGTGCCTATGGCTGTCGGGAGCGCCGGGTCGGGTATCCGAGCCGGGAGCGCCGGTTTCGCATCGAGAACCCTATTTTTCGTTCTACGATCGAGATTCTTCGCTACTGTCCGATATAGAGCTATTATCCCCACGACATCACGGGAACAGCCAGTCGATGGGGTCGGCACGGCGCTTCAGCAGCGGGTTGGAGACGACCTCCAGCGTGCGGTCGGCCGCGGCGGGGGTGAACGGGGCGGCCGCAAGCAGGTGGGCCACGTCCGCCCGGGTGACGGCACCCCAGAGGCGGGCGCCGGGGTCGGCCACCTGCACCAGCCCGGTCCGGGGGCCGCCGGTCAGCACGCCCGGACGGAGGACAGTGTGTCGGAGCGGCGAGTCCCGGAGGGCGGCCTCGGCCTCGGCCTTCGCGCGCTGGACCGGGCCGATGAACAGGTCGAACGCGGCGGCAAGCGGGCTGGCCGGCTCGTCGCCGACGCCCAGGGCCGACTCCATGACGAACGCCGTCGCGCCGGCCGCGGTCGCGGCCTCGACGAGATTGCGGGTTCCGGCGCCGTCGACGAACTCGTCGGCCGTGAGCACCGTCCGGACCCCGGAGCCGACCGCGCTGAGGACGACATCGACATCCGCGACCGCCGTGCGGGCGTCGTCGGGGTCGAGCAGGTCGCCGACGACCACCTCGTCGGCCCCGAGTCGGGTCAGCGGGTCGCGGTTGTCCGCCGAGCGCGTGAGCGCCCGGACGGTCGGCGGGCGGCCCTCGAGCGCCCGGAGCACACACTGCCCGGTGTCGCCGCTGGCCCCCGCGACGAGGATACGCGTCTCCGCCGGGTCGGGCGTCGTCCGGTCGTCCGTGTCCATACGGTCGCTGGGGGCGCCAGCGACAAAACCCCCCGCCAGCGTCGGTACTTAGTCGTGGCCGACCGTAGCACGGGGCGTCGATGCCCCCGCTGCTCACCGTCACCGGTCGCGACGTCCTGTTCGCTCACTGGCCGCTGGACCCCGCGGCCGTCGAGCCGCTGGTCCCGGACCCACTGTCGGTGGCGGCGTACGACGGCCGGGCGCGGGTGAGCGCGCTGGCCCTGGAGAACGTCGCGGTCGCGCCGGGGGCGCTGTCGGTCCCACGGGGGCTCCGTCGCGGGTTCGCCCAGCTCAACCTCCGGACCTACGTCGAGCACGGGGACGAGTCCGGCGTCTACTTCCTCTCGCTGGACAGCGGCAGTCGGCTGGGCGCGGCGGTCGGCCAGCGCGCGTTCGGCCTCCCGTTCCGCCCCGCGCAGGCCCGCATCCGACGGGCCGGCGACACCGTCCGGTTCACCAGCCGTCGCCGGACCGACGCCGGGGACGCGGCCGTCTTCGCGGCGCGCTACCGGCCGGACGGCGAGGCCTACGCCGCCGAGCCCGACAGCATCGAGGCGTTCTGCATCGAGCGGGTCCGCTACCTGTTCCCGGCACGGGAGGCGACCGCGGCGCTCCCGGGCGACGGCAGCGACGGCGTCGTGGTCGGGCGCATCGAGCGCGACCCCTGGGAGCTGCGGCCGGTCGACGCGACGGTCAGGACGAACACGCTGCTCGCGGCCGCCGGGCTCCCGGAGCCCGACGCGGCACCCGAACTGCGCTACAGCCCCGGCTTCCGGATGGGCGTGCTCCCGCCCGAGACACGGGATTAGTCCGGCACGAGTTCCTCGGCGACGACCGAGAGCGCACCGGCCAGCGCGGCGAACGCCAGCCAGCGGCCGGCCGCGCGGAACTCGCGCCGCCGGGCCGCGACCAGCGCGGCCGTCGTGAAACCCCCGGCACAGGCGCCAGCCGTGTAAGCGACGGTTCGGCGTGGATGTAGCGACATACGTCCGTGTTCGGGCGGCCCGGTGCTGAATCCCCCGGACGCGAGTCACCCGCGGGACTGCCGGACAGTCCGCCCACGGACCGGACAAGATACTCGGCGGCCACGCCGTATCGTGGGAACGTATGGGAACGACGATGCGTGCGGCCGCGACGGCACTCCTGCTGGTGGTGGCTGCCGTCGGGTCCGGGGCCGCACCGGCCACGGGCCAGGAGACGGAACCGATCGAGATCGACGACTGGCGGGACCTCTCGGTGATGCGGGCGAACCCGGACGCCGATTACGTCCTCACGGGCGACCTCACGGCGGCGAGCCCGGGATACGCCACGGTCGCCGGCCCGGACGCGAACGGTGGGGAGGGTTTCCGTCCCATCGGGACCGACGACGCCCCGTTCACCGGCACCTTCGACGGCAACGGCCACGTCATCGCCGACGTCAGCATCGAACGGGCCGAGGGGCAGGGGGTCGGCCTGTTCGGGACCGTCGGCCGGGACGGGGTGGTCCGGAACGTGGCACTCGTCAACGCGAACGTCGACGGGAGCGACGCCGTCACCCGTGGCGTCGGGGGGCTCGTAGGGGTGAACCGCGGCACCGTGCGCGACGCCTCGGTCCTGGGGACGGTCGAGGGGGTCCTGGCGAGCGGACTGCTCGCGGGGGTGAACCGGGGCACCGTCCAGGACGTCTCGACCGCCGGCACCGTGCGAGGCGTCAATACGACCCGTGACGGGCGTACGGTCATCAGCAAGGCCCCCGGCGGCGTCGTCGGTTTCAACCGTGGGACTCTCACGAACGCCACCGCGGCCGCGACCGTGACCAGCGCGTTCAGAGGCGCTGGCGGTCTGGTCGGCGAGAACGGCGGCACCGTCGCGGACGCCGTCGCGACGGGGCCGGTGACCGGCGTCGCGCTCGTCGGCGGCCTGGTCGGGGCGAACCGTGGGAGCATCACCGGGTCGGCCGCCACGGGGCGGGTAACCGGCGTTCGGGAGGTCGGTGGCCTCGTCGGCGGGAACGGCGGGGACGTCACCCTGGAGAACGGGGAGATAGTCAGCGCAGGAGGCGGCGGCGGTGCTCGCGTCACGGAGTCACTGGCGACCGGGAACGTGACCGGACAGAGCTACGTCGGCGGGCTCGTCGGGGTCAACGTCGGGAGCACCGTCGGTCGGGCCTACGCGCTCGGCGCCGTCACCGGACGGAACGGCACCGGAGGACTGGTCGGGACGAACGCCGGCGCCTTCGGCACGGCCAGCGTCACCGACTCGTACGCGGCGGGGTCCGTGACCGGCACCCCGGAGACCACCGGCGGCGCTGTCGGGCTGAACCTCCGCTCCGGCCGCGACGAGGCCCGTGTCACGGCGGTCGCGTGGGACCGCACGGCGACCGGCCAGCGCGAGTCCGCCGGCGCCGACGATGGCGGGGTCGGAACCGCCGAACTGCGGGGCCGGACCGCGGGGACGGCGACCGACCTGACCTTCGACGGCCCGTGGGTGCCGGTCGTCGCCGGCCAGCCGCCAGCACCGGTGCCATCGGGCGACGGCTACCCGGTGCTCCGTGGGGTGGACAGGCGCACGCAGCTGGCCGCCCAGGGGCTCGCCGATGCCGGCCGTCCCGATGGCCCGCCCCGCCTCGTCACGGGTGTCCCCTACGACCGGCTGACAACCACTCTCGCGGTCGGCGATACCCGGAGACGGGTCACGGTCGTCGACCGCGATGCCGACGGGACGGGGGAGCTGACACTACTCGACCGCGACGGCGACGGACGCCTCGAATACCGGCGGGCGACCTTCGAGTCGCTCTATCCGGAGTTGCGCTGGTCGGCCTGGCGGTCCCTCGTGGCCGGCTGAGGACGCCTGCTCAGGCGGACCCGCGCAGGAACGCGACGACGGCATCCGGGTCGGCGTCGATGCCGCCGGCCTGCGCGACGGTCGGGGAGCCGCCGCCGCCGCCGAACCGGCCGGTCACGTCGGCCGCGACGTCGCCGGCGTCGACGCTGCCGTCCGTGGCGACCACGAGCGAGGCGTCGTCGGTCACGAGCGCGACCACCGCGGCGTCGTCGCCGGCGACCGCTTCGGCACGGTCGGCCAGCGCGTTGACGTCGACCCCCGCGATGACGCCGACGAGCCATCGCCGACCGTCGCGCTCGACCGCGGTCCCGCGCAGCGCGGCGACACGAGCGTCGACGTACCGCTCGCGCAGCGCCGACAGCTCCGACTCCAGGTCGTCGCGGCCCTGCCGGAGCCGGGCCACCGCGTCGGGCAGGTCCGCGACGCCGACGCCGAGCGTCCGCGCCGCGGCGAGCGCCGCCCGGTGGTCGTTCGCCCGGCGGTCGATGGCGCGCGGCCCGACGGCGAACTCGACGCGGGTCCGTCCCTCGCCGGGGTTCGACCGGTCGAGGACCGTCATCGGGCCGATCTCGCGTGTGTTCGCGACGTGCGTGCCGCCGCAGGCCGCCACGTCCCAGCCGTCGATCTCGATGAGGCGGACGGTATCGCCGGTGATCCCCTCCTCCGTCTTCCTGTTGAACGCCACGTCCTCGCGGGCCAGCGCCTCGTCGGCGTCGACCCGCCGCCAGGAGACCTCGCGGGAGTCCCAGACGGCACGGTTGGTCAGCCGCTCCAAGGCGACGAGGTCGTCGTCGTCCACACCGTCGGGCGTCCGGAGGTCGACGCGGACCTTGCCGCCGTCGTCCTCGGGCGGCCGGATGCCGAACCCGGCGTAGCCGAGCTCGTCGAACAGCCGTCGCCCGGCGCCGTACAGGACGTGACTGGCCGTGTGTGCCCGCCGGCAGTAGGTTCGGAACCCGGCGTCGACGGCACACGTGACCGTATCACCTCGTCCGCCGGGAGCGGTTCGGCCAGCCGGTGGAGGACCCGGCCGTCGACGGACTGGACGTCGGTGACGTCGACACCGGCGACGGTGCCGCGGTCGGCCGGCTGGCCGCCCCCCTCGGGGTAGAAGTACGTCTCCGCGAGGCCGACCGCGGGCGGGTCGTCGCGGCGCTCCGTCACGGTCGCGTCGAAGGCGGTGCGGGCGGGGTCGTCGGGCGCGAGCGAACGGGTCGTCATGTGGGTCGTCACGGCAGGGCACGGCTAACCACTGACGGTGGCGGCGACACGGTCGCCCGGCCGGGGCGGCTCAGACCGCCGCCAGCGCCTCCCGCACCGTCGTCAGGTCCGGGAGGTCGCGGAGGTCGTCGCCCACCCAGCGGTACCGGGCCGTCCGGTTCGTGTCGATGACGAGGACCCCGCGCCGCGCGAGCCCGGCCAGCGGACCCTCCGTCAGTGACATCCCGTAGTCGGCGATCACGGTGTTGTTGAACCCCGAGAGCAGCGGGTAGTCGAGGCCGTACTCCTCGATGAACGCCAGCAGCGACCACGGGGTGTCCGCGCTCACGCCGTACACCCGGGCGTCGAGGGCGGCGAGTTCGGCCCGCCAGTCACGGACCTGGCACAGTTCCGTCGTACAGGTCCGGCTGAACGCGCCGGGGAAGAAGGCGAGCACGACGGGACCGTCGGCGAGCGCCGTGGAGAGACTGAACGACGCGATGTCCGCTGCGGTGTACTCGCCCTGTCCGGCGGCGTTCTCCGGCGTCGCCATCGGCGCGGTGAAGTCGGGTACCGTGTCACCCGGTTCGATCATACCGGGTTCGGGGCTGGCGGCAACAAGACGGTTCGGGTCGCGACCTCAGCGCTCGGGGAGCCGGCCGCCGTCGACGGCGACGTTCTCGCCGCTGATGTAGTCGGCCGCCGCCGAGCAGAAGAACAGCACCGGCGCGGCGACGTCGTCGAACGAGGCCGCCCGCCCCCGCGGGAACCCGGAGACGTCGGAGACCGTGTTCTCGACCGCGAACGGGGAGACGGCGTTGACGGTGACGCCGTCGTCCTGGGTGTCGCCTGCGAGCATCCGCGTGAACATCAGGACGCCCGTCTTCGCGACGAAGTACGGGAAGTTGACCGGGTGGGCGTGCATCCGGTCGCTGTCGGCGAAGCCGACGTTGACGATACGGCCCCATCCCTGCTCGCGCATTCCCGGGAGCGCCCGCCGCGAGCAGAGCACGGTGCCGTAGAAGGTGCTCTCGACGACGTTGCGCCAGGCCTCCCACTCGATCTCCGTCCAGTGCCGGGCGTCGAAGTCGCCGACGTTGTTGACGAGCACGTCGACGGGGCCCAGTTCCGCCTCGGCGGCGTCGAACATGGCGTCCACGGAGTCGGGGTCGGTCACGTCCCCCTGGACGGTCGTCGCTTCTACCCCCCGGTCGCGGGCCTCGTCGGCGGTCGCCGTGGCCGCGGCATCGCTCTCGCGGTAGTGGACCGCCACGTCGGCGCCGTGGTCGGCCAGGCGCAACAGCAGCTCCCGGCCCACCCGCTTCGCACTCCCGGTCACCAGTGCCGTCCGTCCGCTCAGGTCGGGCTCGTGCACGTCACCCCGTGGGGGCGGCAGCGACTTGAATCCGCCCGACAGGGGTCGGCTCGACGGCTGGTCCGTCGGACATCGGAAGGAGTCGTACAGGCGGGAGCGGGACGCGAGTCGGCGTGTAACGGCCGAGTCGGCCAGGATATACGGCCGGTCGGGGGAACCGTGGCTCCCGGCGGCCGGATCGGGGGCTCTCAGCGAACGTGTTCGCGGGGCGAGGGAGTCGCCGGCGTTGACACGGCCGGCTGCGCGAGTCCCCCGACGAACCCGCGCTGCCGCAGTCCGAACACACCATCGCCGGGTCGCGACTCCGGCGACCGACACTCCTCCCTCAACCGTAGAGCTCGGTGAACCGTTGGACCCCGTCGTCGGTTCCGGCGATAATGAGTTCGTCGCCGTCCTCGACGCGAACCGCCGGGCCGATGTCCGAGAGCACGTCTCCGTTGCGCTCGATCCCGACGACGGTACAGCCGGATTCCGACCGCACGCGTGCCTCCCCGAGCGTTCGTCCGACGAGTTCGGATGCGGGTGTGCGGACGACCTCCACCTGCTGGTCCAGCGAGAGAACGTCCTCGTCCTCGAGTATCCGCGACGCCAGCATTCGACCGGTCACGGTCGCGAGTGCCAGCACGTAGTCCGCACCCGCCTGGTACATCTTCGAGATACTCCGTGACTCCTCGACGCGGGCGATGATCTCCACGTCAGCGCTCGAATCCCGGACCACGAGGGCGGTGAACTCGGCCGTCGTGTCGTCGGGGAGTGCCAAGATGACCGTACTGGCGTCACCGATGCCCGCCTCTCTGAGCGTCTCGGGTTCGCTCGCGTCCCCGACCACGTCGACACCCTCGAAGTCCGTCCGGTCGACGACCGTATACGGAAGTCCGGCATCGGCGAGCGCGTCAGTGACGGTTCGACCGACCTCCCCGTATCCGACGACGATCGTATCCCCCCGATCTATCGGTCGCATCCCCGATTGGGTGAGGTCTCGTAACCGTTCGAGCTGCGCCTCGCGACCGGTCGCCAGCAACACCGTGCTGTTGGTCAGTGTCGTCTCGGGGTCGGGTGGCGTCTCGAACTCGCCGCGGAACCATGCCCCGATGACGTTGACACCGGCCTGTTCGCGGATGCCGCTCTCCGCGAGCGTCTTCCCGACGAGCTGGCTCCCGCGGTGGATCGGAAATTCGGCGATCTCGAACTCGTCGGTGATCTCCACGACATCGTCCAGTGCGCTCGTGACCGACGTCGTCACCTTCGAGGCGAGACTCTGACCCAGCAGCGGGCGCGGGGAGAGCACCTCGTCGGCCCCCGCGAGGCGGTGGTACGCTGCCCGGTCGGGCTCCTCGACGACGCTGAGTGTCAGGACATCGTCGGCGAGCTCCCGGGCGGTGAGGACGATGCTCGCGTCGACCTGATCCGACACGTCGGCGACGAGCGCCCTCGCAGCGGCCAGATTCGCCCCCTCGAGCCCGGACGTCGACTCCGGGTCCGCCCGGATGATACGGTAGCCGTCCTCGTACAGACGGGTCGCCCGGTCACGGTCCGGCTCCACGATGACGTAGTCGACATCCCGTGACTCCAGCTCGTCGATGAGGATGTCGGCACGGGGCGTGTACGTGCAGATCACCACGTGGTCGTCGAGGTCGTCGACGGCTGTGGGGACGGTCGTCGAGAGGATGTCCTCGAGCAGCGGGAACGCGAGGACGGGAAACGCCATGAAGATGAGCACCGTCCCGAAGAGGTCCATGACGATCACGAGCACGTTCATCTGCGGGCTGGTCCAGGGGGAGTCCGAGCCGAACCCCGTCGTCGTGAACGTCTCGACGACGATCTGCACGGAGTGGAGGAACGTCCTCGGCCTTCCCTCGTAGATCCGCATCCCGTTCTGATAGAGCACCGCGAACACGAGCATCGAGCCGGTCAGGAGGACCACATAGTAGACGGTTCGACGCTGCCACTTGTCCATGTGTACGGGGATTAGCCTCGGGTCGGTAAACCATCTCGGTACGGTCGTCGCCGCCTGTGACAGTGCCAGGGCCTCGTCGAGCGCCCGCGTGGACTTGCCGGGCCCGGGCGGACGGATCGATTCAGTCGGAGGTCACCGGCTCCTCGTCGCGTCGTCGGGCGAGGATGACCCCCAGCGCACCCTCGCGATCCGTCCGGGAGCGGCCGTAGAGCAGGTACCACGCGACCCCACCGACGATGATGCCGGCCGCGCCGAGGATCGGGAGCGTCCCCATCTGCGTGAGTAGCGCGAAGCCGCCGACCACGCCGACGATCTGGACGAACGGGTAGCCCGGCGACCGGAACGACGGCTGATACGATTCGACGCCGCTGGTCCGGAAGACGATCAGGGCGATGTTGACGATCGAGAACACGAGGATCTGGAACGCGCTGGCCAGCTTCGCCAGTTCGACCACCGGGACGAACGCGATCAGCGCGAGCAGGAGCCCGCCGGTCACGAGGATCGCGTTCCGGGGGGTCTGGAACCGCTCGCTGACCCGGGCGAGTCCCCCGGGCGCCAGCGAGTCGCGGCTCATCGCCAGCGGGAACCGCGAGGAGGCCAGCACCCCGGCGTTGGCCATACTGGTCAGCGCCAGGATCGCCACCACCGAGATGACGGCGACGCCGACTCCCCCGAGGAGTTGGCCGGCACCGTCGGCCATCGGGGTCAACGACGGGCTGTCACCGGCTCCGGGTCCAGTGCTCGTCAGCGTCTTCGCGTCGTTCAGGCCGACGACGGCTGCGACGACGAGGGTGTACAGGAGCATCATCACGCCCATCGAGATGAGGATGCCCAGTGGGAGGTTCCGGTCGGGGTCCTCGATCTCCTCGGCCACACTGGCGATCTTGGTCACGCCCGCATAGGAGACGAAGACGAACGCGGCCGCGGTGACGACGCCACCGGTGCCCTTGTCGGCGAACCCCTGGAACCGGGCCGTATCGACCGCAACGCCGGCGTTGAGCACGTACGCCGCCAGCGCCACCACGACGGCGGTGACGATGATCGACTGGGCCGTCCCGCTCTGCTCGGTCCCGACGATGTTGAGGACGACGATCAGCGCCGCCAGCCCCAGCGCGACGGCCTTCACCAACCCGCCCGACAGCGGGACCAGAAGGAGCAGATACGCCCCCAGTCCGACCAGGGCGAAGGAACTCTTGAACACCAGCGAGAACCACGCGCCGATCCCCGCGACCGTGCCGGCAAGCGGGCCCATCGCCCGGTCGATGTAGATGTACGTCCCGCCGGACTCGGGCATCGCGGTCGCCATCTCCGCCTTCGACAGCGCCGCCGGCAGCACGACCAGTCCGGCGAGGACGTACGCGACGATGACCGCCGGGCCGGCCTTCTTGAACCCCAGCGCCGGGAGAACGAAGATCCCGCTCCCGATCATCGCCCCCATGCTGATGGTGACGGTCGCGTAGAGACCGAGATCGCGTTCGAGATCGTTTTTCATTCGCCGAGCACCGCCGCATCGTTCGGGAGCGCGATCGGCCTCGGCCTCCCCGTCCGGCATGAGTCCCACGGCGTCGGTCGAGCGATCATGATTGCTCGGCGTTTCGAACGACGAAGGCAGGGTCGTCCGTGTCGGCGGTCACCTGTGCCGGGCGAGTCCCGAAGATCCGATCACGGAGCGAGGGTTCCGTTTCGCCAAGCACGAGTAGGTCGAACGTGTCTCCGAGATCGACGATGCTCCGTCCGACATCGTCCTCCGTCGACGACTGTCGGCTGATGCGATCGGGGTCGATGCCGGCCGATACGAGGCGGTCGGTCGCATCCGCGAGGATCTCCTCGCCCGGGAGCCGGTCGGACTCCTCGTCCGCATGGAACAGTGTGACGGACGCCTCGGTCGCGGTCAGTAACTCCCCGACGAACGAGAGGATCCGGTCGAAGTTCGCCTCACCGCGGAGCGGCACGAGCACCCGTGTGATCGCGTCGGCGCGACCGGGCGTCAGGATCACGTCGCAGTCCTCCTCTATTGCGACGCGATCGATGCTCTTCTCGCGGGCTTTCCCGAACACGAGTCGGGTGGTCGTCGAGACTCCTGCCGCCTCGAACCGCCGGGCGATGTCCTCGAGTTCCGCTTGTGCGTCGTCCTCGAACTGGTCGCGTCCCGCAGAGGTGGGCGTCTGCTCCGGTAGTTGGTAGTGGCCGAGCAGGACCACCTCCATCGTCGAGAGCGTGTCGATCAACACTCGTGGAACCTCCTCCGCGTCCGGTAGTTCGAACGGGACGAGGACCCCGTGTGTCGAGTTCATGTACGGTAATGAGTATCAGGGCCTAAAGGTTGGTCGGAACCCGCAACGCGCCGCGTCGTTTCGACGTAATGAGTCGTTTTTGGAATCAATATGGTGAATATTTCCGTATAGTGGAAAGTATACGATATATCCACACATACCGCCCCGTAATCGAGTTATCGCGGGATATCCACCGATATCCGGGCACGAGCCAGCCGATCGACGGGTACCACGGCGCCGCTCGATACGAGGGCGGTCGGATCGCATCGTTCCGTCGAACCCGACGACGCGGGGACGGCCGTTCGAGGTCGCAGGTCGCGGCGGTCGACACGAACTCGCGGAACTCGCGGGACGCGCGAGGAACGACGGTGGGGCGGAACCGATGCTCGGTTAGCGAACGGACGGGCGCGGTCGTCCGGCGTTCGCCGTATGACGTGCTGACCGGTCGTCAGACGTGCACTGCAGGCTCCGAGGGGTCGGCGGCGCAGTAGGGGCCGGAGGGCCTCCCACGGCAGTCCGTGGTGATGACCCTCATCACCGGCGCCCGGGGCCGGCCGTTCGTTTCGCGCTGGCGCTGGAACACGCAGGCAACGACGTCGGTGCCCCGGTCGGTCTCGACCTCGTTCGCCATCGTAACCTCGAGGGGAACCCGGGAGTGGTGGGAGGACGAGCGAACGGGCTCAAGCCGGTGGAGGGATTTGAACCCCCGGCCTATTCCTTACGAAGGAATCGCTCTGCCAGTCTGAGCTACACCGGCGCTACACGACCGAAGCCGGGTGCGGAGTAAAAGGATTCCGAAGGTCGGTCGTCGGTGGAACGGGCAGGTCGACGGCCTCGACGGCGCCGAACGTGGGCGGTCCCACTCGTCGCCGGGGAGGCCCTCGAACCGCTCGCCGCGCACGTCGTGGTCGTGGTCGCACGCCCCGTCCGATACGGTACCGACCGCGGCCTCGCCCATGCAGTCCCGGGTGCGGTCCGTCGAGAACCCGGGGACGGGGTCAGCGCGACAGCCGCACGTCCAGACAGACGTTGAGTTCGTGGGGGGCGTACGACCGGACCTCCCGGCGGGCCTCGACGGTCACGTCGTAGCCGGCGGCGGCCTCGCGGATGGCCCGTTCGCCGGGGCCGAACGGGTCCGAGTCGTGCTGGATGTCGTAGTAGTGCAGCACGCAGTCGTCGCCGGCGAGGGCGACGGCGGTATCGAGGAACGCATCGGCCGAGTGGGGGAGATTCATCACGATCCGCGAGGCCCAGCCGGCGTAGTCGGTCGCGACCTCCCTGACGTCGCCGGCATGGGCCGTGACGCGGTCGGCGACGCCGTTCCGACGGGCGTTCTCGCGGAGGTAGTCCACCGCCTCGGGGTTGATGTCCGCGCCGACGCAGGTCGCCCCCCGCTTCGCGGCCGGAATCACGAACGGGCCGACGCCGGCGAACATATCGAACACGCGGTCGTCGGGGGAGACCTGCTCGACGACGCGGTGGCGCTCGGTCGCGAGCCGGGGGGAGAAGTAGACCGTCGCGATGTCGACCAGGAACTCGCAGCCGTACTCCCGGTGGACGGTCTCTGTCCCGTCACCGGCGAGCACGTCCCAGTCCCGCACCCGGGTCTCGCCCTTCACCTTCGAGGCACGGTTGACCACCGTCCCGGCCGGGATGGACGACGCCATCACGGCATCGGCCGCCGCCTGCGCCCGCTCCGGGTCGTCCTCGTCGAGGATGACGATATCGCCCAGTCGTCCGTACGTCGGCGACCAGCCGAGGACGTCGACGGGCAGCGTCTGGCCCTCGCGGACGGGCGCCTCGTGGGTCACCACGTCGTACGCCTCGGGGACGGCGGCCGGGTCCGTGACGGGGATACGGAGGACGCCGTCGGCGACCGTGATCTCGTGGTCGGCGTCCACGAGGTCGCGGTCCGCGAGATCGGCCCGCGCCGCCTCGCCCTCCTCCCGGGGGACCCGGACGCAGGGGGTCGGCTCCGTTCGGCGGTCGTCGCTCACACCCTCCGGTCGGCGGGCGCCTCGCGTAAGGCTGCCGTTCTGCTCGGGTGGTCGGCGGGCGAGGGGCCGCGGGGGCTCACCGCTCCGGGTGCGTCGGCGCGTCGAACCCGTCGCGGACCAGCGGCTTCGCGATGTGTCGGCGGGCACACGGCGGGACCTCGTACCAGCCCGGCTCCAGCGCCCGCTCGATGGCCCGTTCGACCTTCCCGGGAGCACTGGTGCCACAGTCCCGACAGCGGTACCCCTGGTCCCGACCGGCGGAGGACATCGACCGACCGCAGTCGGGGCAGTCCGGGGTGACCCGCTCGGTCCGGGCGAGTTCGCGGACGGCGAACTTCTCCAGCTTCAGCGTCCCGTCGCTCACCTCGCCACAGACGGTGAGCCGGTCGCCGACCCGGAGCGCGCGGACGTGGTCGCGGAAGCGCTTGGTGGGCTCGAACGCCGCGCATGACAGCACGGGCGCGTCACCCCCGCCGTGTGGGGCCCGCAGCGAGAGAAAGACGTGGCCGCCACGTCGCGTCTCGGGGGCCGTTGCGACGACGCCGTCGAGCCGGTAGGCTCGACCGTCGCGGGTCTCCACGAGCGTCCCGTCGCGGAGATGGGCGTCGGTGCCCTGGTTGGTGTGGACGGTCAGGGTCCGCTCGGCCGGTTCGGCGTCGATGGCTGCGGCGACCCGGCGGCAGGCCGCGGGGTCGTCCCCTCGGATGCCGTACAGCACCGGGCCCGGGGTGTGGGGCACGCAGACCGCCTCGTCCTCCCCGCGGTCCACGGTGTCCCAGACGGTCGGGGAGGCCCGGTCGGCGGCGGTGAAGACGCTCTCGTGGTCGACCTCGCGCTCGGTCCCCCACCGCTCGCGGGGTCGGTAGACGATCTGCTCGTAGGTCGGGTCAAGTCCCCCCTCGCGCCACGCGCGCCAGGCGCCGACCGCCGCGAGGGCGCCGACCAGACCGCGACCGTCGCCCCACGTCTCGCGGCGGGCACCGACCGCCTCGCAGTGTGCACGGGCGGTCTCGCGGTCGAGCAGGTCCCGGACGGCGCGGTCGGCGAAGGTCCTCAGGCGCGGGGGGACCCCCGTTGCCGGGCCGTCGAGCGCGACCACACCGGGGTTCGTCCGGGGGTCGTCGACAACGGCGTGCTCGGCGACCACCTCGCGGGCGGCCGCGAACGCCGCGTCGGCGGGCAGGTCCGTGTGGACCGCGAGCGCGGCGTTGCCGCGGGTCTTGTGCTCGACGGCGGGGTTCAGCCGGACCAGACAGCACCGCTCGATGACCCCCCCGTGCTCGCGCAGTCGCTCGGCGGTCAGTGCGGCCGCGTACGTGGTGCACATGCCCGCCTCGCGCGAATCCGTGTCGTCGATACCCACGACCGTCACACCGTGGCTTGTGGAGGCGAGTACGAACGGGTTTCGCTCGGGCGCGCGAGCCGGGGACCGGCCGGTCACGGCCGCTTGGGTCGGCCTCGCGGCCGGCTGGCCCGCGAGTCAACCGCCTGTATCAGTCTATCCCCGCGAGCGCGCCGAACCGCCGGACTGGGAGGGGAGAGGGGTCACAACACCTATACTCCTCGAGTCGGCTATACATCCCTATGTCCCGGTCCGCACTGGTCGAGAACGTGACCGCGATGCTCGAGGACGCTGGCTTCCTCGTTAGCGACCGGTGTGCGATCCGCCCCAAGAGCTTCGACGTGGCGGCGCGCCGCAGCAAGGACACCGTCCTCCTGAAGATGCTGGTGAACATCGACGCCTTCGACGGCCCCACCGGCGCGGAGATGCGCCGGCTGGGGACGTACCTCGGCGCTACCCCGCTGGTGGTCGGGCTCCGTACCCGCGACGAGGAGCTCAAGCCGGGCGTCGTCTACTTCCGGCACGGCGTCCCCGTGCTCTCGCCGGACACCGCGATGGACCTGTTCCTGGAGGAGGTGCCGCCGCTCATCTACGCGGCCCCCGGCGGCCTCTACGTCAACATCGACAGCCAGGTGCTGGTCGACGCCCGCGAGGACCGCGACTGGTCGCTCGGCCGGCTCGCCCAGGAGCTCGGCGTCTCCCGCCGGACCGTCTCCAAGTACGAGGACGGGATGAACGCGAGCGTCGAGGTCGCGGCCGAGCTGGAGGACGTGTTCGACGCCCCGCTGACCTCCCCCGTAGAGGTGCTCGACGGCGCCGGCGAGGTCCGCGAGGGCGACCCCACTCCCGAGGACCCCGCGGCCGACCCGGACGACGAGCCCGTCATCGCGGTGCTCACCAGGGTCGGCTACGACGTCCACCCGACCGACCGCGCCCCGTTCAAGGCCGTCGGCGAGGCCGAGCGCACCAACACCGCCTCCATGCTGACCGGCCACTCCTCGTTCGACCGGACCGCCGAGAAGCGCGCCCGGATCATGTCCTCCGTCGGGGCGGTCACCCGCACCCGCTCGGTCTACGTCGTCGACCGCGCCACCCGCGACAACGTCGAAGGGACCGCCCTCGTCGAGCGCGAGGAGATAGCACGCGTCGAGGACGCCGACGACCTGCGCGACCTCATCCAGGACCGCGTCGACACCGACGTCGAGGAGCCGGCATAGGGAGCCGCACCGCGGGCCTCACTCCTCGAACCGCTCCAGTACGGGCATCTCCGCCACGTCCCCGGCCGAGAGCCGCGACCAGTCGATACCGGCCGGTTTGCCCGCCGCACCGGTCTCGACCGTCCGCTCGGGGGTGACGACGAGATCGAGCGGGACGTCGTGGGCGTCGGGCGTCCACGCCTCCGCCCGGACCTGCAGTTCGTGCACCGTCGTCGCGACGGGCGTCGAGCCGTCCACGAGGGCCAGCTCCCGGAGGACGGCCCACTCCAGGTCGCTGAACCCCTCACCCTTCCCGACCCGGGCGCCGGCCTCGTCGACGGCGACGCTGCCGGAGACGACGAGGTCGATGGCGGGCATCGCGTCGGGGCCGACCTGCCGGCCGTACTCCCCGATGCCGCTCACGGTGGTCGCGGCGTCGTAGTCGTCGATGGCGTCGGGGTCGAGTTCGAGGAACGGGCGCTCGTCGCGCAGGCGCGGGACGGCCATGTAGACGGTCTTGCCGGCCCGGAGCGCGGCCCGGCGGACCGGCAGCTGCGGGGCGTCGGGGTTCGCCTTCACCGTCCCGGCGGCCCGCCACGCGGTCGTGTCCGTCAGGCGGTCGGCCGCCACGTCGGCACCCGCGAAGTTGGGGATGCGACCGGTCGGCGGGAACGGGAACCGGGCCTCGCCGGCCTCGTCGAGTTCGTCCCAGACGCGCTCGCGAAGCGACTGCTCGTCCATGGCCGTCGGGAGCGGCGGGGGACACATAGCTCCCCCGTCACGGGGAACCGTCCGGACCCCCGCCTGGCGGGAACTGGAGGGGCGGACCGAGTCGGTCGGGGACCGCTAGCTTCAGGCCACGCCGGCCCGACCGCTCGCCATGCTCGAACTCGACGGGGGCGCCGGGGGTGGGCAGCTCCTCCGGACGGCCCTGTCCCTCTCGGCGGTGACCGGCGACCCGTTCGAGATGACCGGAATCCGCGGGGACCGCCCGGAACCCGGGCTGAAGCCACAGCATCTCGCCGCGGTCGAGGCGGTCGCCGACGCCTGCGGCGCGACGGTCGAGGACGCCGACCACGGCTCCGAACGCCTCCGGTTCGAGCCCGGAACGGTGACCCCCGGCGAGTACGACGTCGACATCGACACCGCCGGGAGCGTCCTGCTCGTGTTCGACGCAGTGCTCCCGCTGGCGGCGGCCCTGGACGCGGGGGAGCGGCTCGTGCTCCGCGCGACCGGCGGGACCGACGTGAGATGGGCCCCGACGGTCGACCACTACCGGCGCGTGAAGCTCCCGCTGGTCCGCCGGGTGGGGCTCGACGGCCGGGTCGCCGTCTCGCGGCGCGGGTTCTACCCCGCCGGCGGCGGCGAAGCCACGCTCCGGCTTCGCGGCACGGACGGGCTCGATCGCTTCGAGGCGACGGCCCCTGGCACCCTGGAGCGGGTGGCCGTCAGCGCCGTCGCCTCGACCGGACTCGCGGATGCCGAGGTCGCCGAGCGCGGGGCGCGGGCGGCCCGCCGGGCGCTGCGCGAGGTGGCCGACAGACCGGTCGAGACGGACGCGACGTACGTCGAGAGCGACTGTCACGGTGGGGTCCTCACCGTCCGGGCCGCATACGCGAACGCAGCCGCCGGCTTCGACGCCCTGGGCGAGCGCGGGACGCCGATGGAGGAAGTAGCCGCGGAGGCGGTCGACGCCTTCGCCGCCTTCCGCGAGACACGGCGGTCGGCGGCCGGGACCGGGCGGGTCCCCGCCGTCGACGTGCACACCGCCGACCAGCTCGCAACGCCGCTGGCGCTCGCCGGGGGCAGCGTGACCACGACGCGGGCGACCGACCACCTGCGGACCAACGCCGCCATACTGTCGCGGTTCGGCGGCGACCTCTGGCTCGACGAGTGTGGCTCGGGCGCCACCGTCAGGTGCGAGCGACCCCTGCGCGACCGGTGACGCGGGTCACGCGTCGTCGTCGGCCTCGCGCCGGGCCAGCCCAGCCAGGTGCGGCGCCTCCGCGACGACGATCTCCTCGGCTCCCAGCCGGGCGGCGTTCTCGCTGCCCGGAAGGCAGAAGACGGGCACGCCGCGCGTGATGCCCCCGACCGCCCGCGTCCCGACGACCCGGGTCCCGACCTCGTCGTATGAGAGCCGCCGGAACAGTTCGCCAAAGCCCGGGAGCTCCGTCCCGAGCAGCGGCCGGACGGCCTCGATGGTCACGTCGTCGGGCGTGACCCCGGTGCCGCCGGTGGTGACGACGACCTCCACGTCGTCGCGTCCGACCAGCCGGTCCACCGTCGACTGGATGCCGTCGAGGTCGTCGTTGACCACCTCCCGGACCGCCACGTCGTGGCCCGCGGCCTCGAACGCCGCCACGATGGCGTCGCCGGCGGGGTCCTCGTCGACCCCCCGCGAGGAGGAGACGGTGACCACCGCCGCCCCGAGCGCGTCCAGATCGTGCGCGTGGTGGTCGTGCGAGTGGTCGTGGTCGTCGTCGGAGTGGTCGTGCGAGTGGTCTGACATGGTTCCCGGTTCGAGGCGGTGATAGGTTAGTCTGCGGGACGGCGACGGTCGATTCGGGCGGCGCGTCCTCGGTGTTCCCGTTCGCTCTCACGACGGTTGCGACGAGCCACCTCCGAGGCTCGCTCCCGGCCGGTGAATCGTTCGAGCGGCCGGTTCCACCGTCGGGAAGCGCGCGACCGCGGGGAGGTGTAGGGACCTGCTCCGCTGGAACCGCCACGCGGAACACGCGACCGAACTCGGCGAGCGAGGGCTTCGGGGACGGCCCCGTCGCGGAGCCGGGGGTCCGAGCGCGATGGATTGTATATCCGATACGGTTCTTTTTCGTATATTATGCCGAGTTCTTGTCGATTATACTCGATACTATCCGATAACTCGGGGGCACCACAACGGCTAACGGGACACCAGCACAGGCTCCGGGTATGGAGCGCGTCATCGGGGAGCGGTCGCTGGCGGGGACGGGGCTCGGCGGCGACGACGTGGTCGCCATCCTCCGGGACGTGGTCCGCGCTCGGGTCTTCGACGACCGGGCGCTGGCGCTCCAGCGGCGCGGCTGGATGTCCGGTTACCCGCCGTTCCGCGGGCAGGAGGGCTCGCAGGTCGCGGCCGCCCACGCCATGCGCGAGGCGGACTGGCTGTTCCCGACCTACCGGACGAACGCGATGGCGCTGGCCCGCGGCGTCCCGATGGCCGACGTGTTGCTGTTCCGCCGCGGGTTCCCGGAGTTCGTCTCCGACCACGAGGTCCGGGTCTTCCCGCAGGCCGTCCCCATCGCGACGCAGCTGCCCCACGCCGTCGGGTTCGGGATGGCGGTCAACTACCGGAACGCCGTAGCGCCGAGCGGGCCGCCCGGGGACCCGCCCGAATCAGGCGCGGTCGCGTCGGGGCTGGTCGAGCCGACGGGCGGGCCGACGGACGAGGCCGTCGTGGCCTACCTCGGCGACGGCGCGACCTCGGAGGGTGACTCCCACGAGGCGATGAACGTCGCGGGCGTGTTCGACGCGCCCGTCGTCTTCCTGTGCGAGAACAACGGCTGGGCCATCTCGACGCCGCGGGAGCGACAGACCGCGGCCGACAGCATCGCCGCCCGCGCGACCGCCTACGGGTTCGAGGGCGTCCAGGTCGACGGTACGGACCCGCTGGCCGTCCACGAGACGGTCGCGTCGGCGCTCGCGACCGCGCGCGACGGGGAGCCGGTGCTGGTGGAGTCGGTGGTCCACCGGCACGGCCCACACACTACCAGCGACGACCCGTCCCGCTACGAGGACCGCGCCTCGGTCCCGGAGTGGCGCAGACGGGACCCGCTGGACCGGTTGGCCGACTTCGCCCGCGAGGCCGGGGTCGTCGAGGAGGGGTTCGTGGCCGCGGCCCGGGACGAGGCCGAGCGGGAGGCCGACGCGGCCGTCGCGACCGCCGAGGCGACGGCACCGCCCGCGGTCGCTGACCTGTTCGACCACTCGTACGCTGACCTCCCGCCGCGGGTGCGCAGCCAGCGCGAGTGGCTCCACGACCGGGCGGACGGTAACGACTCCGGTGGGCCGGCCTGGGAGTAGGACACGGCGGGAATCGCGGGGGCCCGCCTCGCAGCACCGACAGTTACAGGTTCTCCGCAGTCGTACCGTGCCACGATGTCGACGCCGACGGACCTGGTGACGCGGCTGCTCGAGGGCGACGTCGGCGAGCGGCGCGAAGCGGCGAGCGACCTCGTCGAGCGCGCGACCTCGAACCCGGGCGTCTTCGCCCCCGCGCTGGACCGGGTCGTCGGCGCGCTGGACGACCCGGACGACCGCGTCCGCACCGCGGCCGCACGGGTCTGCTTCGAGGTCGGCACGTACGAGCCGGGCATCGTCGAACCCGTCCTCGAGGACCTGTCGAGCGCGCTCGACGACCCCGTGGCCGGCGTCCGGGCGAACGCGGCCCGGCCAGTGGCCGAGGTCATCGCCGAGGACCCCGAGGCAGGACGGGCCGCCGCACCCGCGCTCAGAAGCCGTCTCGACGACCCCTCCGAGAGCGTCCGCCACAGCGCGGCCTGGGGGCTGGAGTGGCTCGCCACCCGGCATCCAGAGGTCGTCTCCCCGGGCCGGCTGACCGGTCTGCTCAACGACGAGCACCCGCCGGTCCGCAAGCACGCGGCGCGCACCTGCGCGCTCCTGCCGGACCGGAGCGAACGGCGCCGGGAGCGCCTGCTCGACCTGCTGCGCGACGACGCCGTGCCCGTCCGCCAGGCCGCGTGTCTGGCGCTCGGAGCGACCGGCACGAGCGCCGACCGCGGCGCGCTCGCACAGGTGGCCCGCGCCGACCTGAACGACGACGTCCGGACGGCCGCGCGCCGAGGGCTCCGCAGGGCAGCCTACGCGGCGACCGTCCTGCCGGGCGGGCCGACGGGCGGCACGGCGGCCCGGGCCGAGACGGACGACGGTGAGGGCGAGACGCTGGCCTCGACGCTGGTCGCCGGCGACCGCGCGGTCGGCCGCTGGCTCCGCGTTGACGCGCCCGACGTGATGGTCAGGGGCGGCCGCTTCCGGGGCCGCGTCGAGGCCGTCGACCCGCTCGAGGGGACCCTCGACGTCCGGAACCGGGCGGTCGGCTACCGGCTTAGCCTTCGCCGGACGCGCGACGGCTGGACGGGGACCTACGACGGCGAGGAGCGCAGCGGGCGGCTCGACGTCCAGCCGACGGTGGCGGCGCGACTCGACACCGAACGGACGCCGCTGCGCTACGCCGTCGAGGGGGACCGGCTCGGCTTCGAGGTGGAGGGGACGCCACACGCCATCGAGGTGACCGACCGAGACGTCGGGACCGGCCGCCTTCGCGGCGAGAACTGGATGCAGGGCTACGCCGTCGAGTTCCGGCCGGACACGCCGGGGCCGCTCCGGGTCCTGTTCGAGCGCGGGCGGACGTTCGAGGCGAGCGACGTGTCGCTGCTGGTCGAGGGAAGCGAACGGACAGGGACGGACGGGCCGGAGTAGGTCCTCAGTCGGAGGCCACGGCCTCGCCGGTGGCCGCCCCTTCGGGACGGGCCTCCTCCGGCTCCAGCATCGTGCGGGCGGCCGTCGACAGCTTGTTCATGACGGCACGGCCGTCGCGCTCGCGGACGACCACCTCGTCCTCCTCCAGCCGCTGGACGTGGTGGGTGACCGTGCTCGGGTCCTTGTCGAGCTCGTCCGCGAGGTCGCTGACCGAGGACGCACCGAGCCGCGCGAGCGCGTCGATGACCGACGCGGTGGACTCGTCGTTCATCGCGGCGGCCAGCTCGACGCCGTCGGTGTACGCGGGATAGAACCGACGCTTGCCGCGGACCTTCGCCCCGCTGACCAGGCCCTCGCGCTCCAGCACGCGGATGTGGTGGCGGGCCGTCGAGAGGGGGAGCTCCGCGCGGTCGGCGATCTCCGAGAGGTAGGTCCCCGGCGAGTTCTCCACGACGTCGAACATGGCGTCGCGGGCCTCGTGCTCCAGGGGATCCGAGTCGTCGTAGCGCGAGTAGCGGAACGGTGCCAGCATCCGGACGAGACGGTCGAGGTAGCTCGACCCCGGGGCCGCGGCCGCGGCGGTCCGGGCGGTCGTGCCCAGGTTGCCGCTCATCCCGGCGAAGACGCCGGACTGGCGACCGACCACGGCCGCGACGGTGCCAAGGAGACCGACCACCGCGCCGGCTCCGACCGGCTCCTCGGGCAGGTCGCCCGGCGCGGAGAGGCCGATGGCGTTGCGGGGGGCCGTCGTGTCGTCGCTGGATTCGGCCTCGGACGTTCGTGGCTCGACCGGCGCCGTGTCGGCGTCGACGGACGGCGGGGGATCGTCGACGGACCCGACCGACCCGGTCCGTGCCGTGTCAGCCGAAGCGTCGAGTGACTCGCTGGTGCCCGCGCCGAACTCGTCGACAGTGGCGTCGACGGTGTCGGCGACCGTCGTGACGGTCGTCATCGTCTCGGTGCCGGCGGTCAGCTCCAGCACCGCGTCCTCGGAGGTGCTCAGGTCGAGCAGCTCGAACTGATACGAGTCGTCCGTCGTCGGGGAGATGGTCACCAGCTCCGCCCCCTCGATGGTCTCGCCGTCGATGACGCCCCCCGTGCCCTCGGGAGTGGACAGCGAGTCGGTCGTCGAACGGTCGAGTTCGGCGAGCGTCCCGTCGTCCGGGTCGTCGTCGGCCCCGGACGGACCGTCCCCGTCGTCGCCCGAGTCCGCATCACCGGAGTCCGAGAGGAAGCCGTCGTCGCCGGAGTCGGAGCTGGAATCGGAGGAGTCGGACGTCTCGCCCGAGTCCCCGCTCGAGTCCGACTCGGCGGCGGTGGAGTCGTCGGAGTCGCTGGTCGTATCGCTACTCGAGGAGTCGGTGAGGCCCCCGTCCAGAATCCCATCACCGGTCGTGTCGTCGTCTCCTGTGGTCGTCGTGTACGGACCGGCGGCCGCCGGGCCCACGAGGGAGACCCCGAGGAGGAGAACCACGACGAGTACCAGCCCACGGCGTAGACGTGTCCTGTTCATTACACCACCATGACCTCTGGCAGTTACCAGTGATAGCCATGGTTCGAGCATAGGTATTTGGCTGGGTATGTACGGGAGTTTATGCGGGGCCCGCCGTCGCCCCGTACGGCGGCCCACGTGACCCCGTTGCCATCTGTGCGTCGAGCCCCGAAGGCGTGTGGAGAACCACCTGCAGGAGCCCCGAAGCGGGGGAACCGCTCGGTTATGCGTGGTGTGGCACCGGATAGCACGGGCTGCGGGCCGGGTGCCCCGGTCGGCCGCTGGCTCGATGCTGACCGGAGTGGCTCGCTCAGACGTTCTCGCCCTGATAATCGCCGTCGTACTCGCCGGTGTGTCCGGCCTCGGCGAGCACGAGCTGGGCGACGCGTGCGCCGGCCTCAATCTCGATATCGTAGCCGACCTGCAGCAGTCCCTCGCCCTTCCCCTCGTAGCCGGCGTCCCAGACGGCCGTGTTGAGCATGCAGGAGTTGCGAAGCAGCGACGACCGCGGGTAGAGGAAGCCGACGTGGTCCGCCGGGATGGAGACGACCTCGGCGTACCGCACGACGTAGTTGCCGGGGGCGAGACGGTGCCCCTCGCGGTCCGGGTCCGTCTCGTAGCCGGGCTCACCCCCGTCGGAGTCGACCAGCGACCCGGCCTCGCGTCGGTGGCGGGCGCCGATGGACTTGCCGTCGGCGGTGATACGGCCGGGCTCGCGCTGGCGGAACACCGCCTCGAGCGTCAGGTCGACCCCGTTGGGCTGGACCTGGTCCTCACCGACGGGCGTCACGTGCTCGGCCACGAAGGCCCCACTGCGGAACATACCGGAGCCGCTCGTGGCGTGGTCATATGGGTTCGGGTCGCGTCCAGCGCTCTTTCCGGTGGCGTACCCGTGTTCTCCGGGGGCTCCGCGCTCGTGCAGAACGACGACGGGACCGGTTCCGACGCCCTCGCGCCCTTCGATTCCACCGGATCGTAGCCCGTCGAGGCGCGCTGTGGCCCTGCCCTTCCCGGGGGCGCGGGGCCTCGGCGCGGGATCTCGACCACACGTTCCCGACCCGATAGGTGTCCGTCGGTCGGCTCCACCTTCGGGACACGAGGAGCGGGGCGAGGGGGAGTTTCCACCGCCGTTCATGACGGAGGGCCTCCCGAGGGAGCAGCGAGCGGTTCCCGGTGGCGTACGGTACCCCCCGATAGGGCAGGGTTTCGGATCTTCCGATGTACGAGGGGTTTCCAGTTGCCACATGGACTGGCTATACACGACTCCCGACCGGTACTCCCGACTGTGGGGGGAACCGACGCGGCATCACGAACGGAGCCCCTTTATTGCCGCCGCTACTCCGCGTCTGGCATGGACGTCTCGGAGGGTCGCGTGACCGTCTCGGTCCCCGAACAGCCGGAACAGGGGGCCGGCGACGCCGTCTTCTACAACCCGGAGCAGGAGCTCAACCGCGACCTGACGGTGGCGGCGCTCCGGGCCTACCGCGACCGGGCCGCGGCCGGGGAGGTCGACGGGCCGCCGCCGCGGTCGTACCTCGACGCGACGGCGGCCTCCGGCATCCGCGGGATACGCGCGGCCGCGGCGGGGTTCGACGCGACCTGCTGTGACGTGGACCCGGACGCCGTCGAACTGGCCCGCGAGAACTTCGCGCACAACGAGCTGGAGGGGACCGCCGTCCACCGGGACGCGAACGCCCTGATGCACGAGGAGCGGTACGACGTGGTCGACCTGGACCCGTTCGGAACGCCGGTTCCGTTCGTCGACGCGGCCTGCAACGCCGCGCGGAGCCTGCTGTGCGTGACGGCGACCGACACCGCGCCGCTGTGTGGCGCCCACTTCCAGTCCGGCGTCCGGTCGTACGGCGCCGTCCCGCGGAACACGGAGTTCCACGCCGAGATGGGGCTCCGGGTGCTGCTCTCGGCGCTCGTCCGGACCGCCGCCCGCTACGATGTCGCCGCCGAACCGGTCCTCAGCCACTCGGCACCCCACTACGCCCGGACGTACCTCGAGCTCACCTCCGGCGCGCGGGCGGCCGACGCGCTGCTGGAGGAACTCGGCTACGTCGACTGGTGTCCGGACTGCTACTGGCGGACCACCCGCCACGGCCTCGTCCACGACCCCACGACCGACTGCGGGAACTGCGGCCGGACGACGAAGCCCGCCGGGCCCCTGTGGCTCGGGCGGACCCACGAGGACGCCTTTCTCGCGCGCACACGCGAGCACGTGAAGGGACTATACGACGAACTCGGCGTGGCCCGGGCGGTCGGGCGCACCTTGGACCGGCTCGACGGGGAGCTGGCCGAGCCGACCCACTACGACCAGCACAAGCTGTTCGGCAACTGGGGCGAGCCGGCCATCGGGATGGACGGGTTCATCCAGCGGCTCCGGGAGGTCGGCCACGAGGCCTCGCGGACCCATTACGGCGGGACGACGTTCAAGACCACCGCCGACGTGGGCGCGCTGGCCGAGTTGTTCGCCTGAGCCGCGCGCCGGCCGGCGTTCCACCCGATTTATGTAACCGTCTGCCGAACGCGGGGCCATGAACCGGCGGGCATCGAGAGCGGCCGACGTGACCCGGACGACGGTCCGGGCGGTCCAGTCGGACCAGATCACGTTCATCGCGGCCAGCCTCTCGTACTACGCGTTCATCTCCCTGCTGCCGCTGTTGCTGCTGTCGCTGGTCGCGGCCAGCGTCTTCGGCGGCGAGCAGCTCGCCGCGGCCCTCGCCGACCGGGCGGCCGCCGCCTTCGGCGACCAGGCCGGCGAGGCGGTCCGGGCGTCGCTCACGTCGGCCGCCGGGCAGGGCGGGGCGACCGTCGTCGGCCTCGCGGTGCTGCTCTGGTCGGCGCTGAAGCTGTTCCGTGGCCTGGATGTCGCCTTCTCGACCGTCTACGGCGCCCCCCTGCCGGAGGGCATCGTCGAGCAGGTCCGGGACGGGGTCGTTACCCTGCTCGCGGTCGGGCTCGGCGTCGCCGTGACGGTGGCCCTGGGAGTCGCCATCGCCCGGGTGGACGTAACGGTAGCCGGCATCGACGTCGCGAGCGTGCTCGGGACGTCGCTGCTCGTGGGCGGCCTCGCGGCCGCGTTCTTCCCGCTCTACTACCTCCTCCCGGCCCGGAACGTCACCGTCCGGGAGGCGATTCCGGGCACGCTGTTCGCGGCGGTCGGCTGGACCGCCCTCCAGACCGGCTTCCGGGTGTACGCGAGCCAGGCCGGCACCAGCGCTTACGGCGCCCTGGGGGCGGCGCTCCTGCTGGTGACGTTCCTCTACTTCGGCGGCCTCGTCCTGCTTATCGGCGTGGTGCTGAACGCCGCCATCGCCGGCCGACTCGACGAGGCAGACATCGGCGACGAGATGCGGGGCATCGACTCCGAGCAACGGGACGACACAGCCATGACCGGACGAGACACGGACGGCGACGGGGAACTGGACCTCGACATCGACGCTGACGGGATCGACGACGAGGAACTCAGACACGCGATCGAGGAGCTGCAGGGCGACCTCGCGGACTTCGAGGAGCGCCTGGACGACCGGACGGTCCACCGCGAGGAGATCAACGCGGAGCTGAAGCGGTACGTCCGCGGTCGCGTTCGCAGGGGGAAGGCCCGCGGCTGGGGTCCGTACCTCGTGCTCCTGTTCGGGACCGCGATGACCCTGGGGGCGTTCTACTTCCTCGGCGACGCGGCGGCCATCGTCGCCATGCTGTTCGTCTGGGTCTTCACGCTCGGCCTCTACACCCTGATGCTGCTCATCGGGGCCGGCATCGGGGCCGCCCGGGCGCCGGGCCGCGTCAAGGACCGTATCGACGAGTTCCGCTCCTGATGTGCCCTCTCTGGCCACTCGTGGCCCGAGCGACCGAACTGGACGCCGCCCTCGCGGGGCTGCCGCTGGCGGTCGTCGTGCTGGCGGCGCTGGTCACGCAGTTGGGTGGCACCGGTTTCTACTTCGGTGTGCTCTCCCCGGCGTACTGGTTCGGCGACGCCATCGTCGACGGGGTCGACCGCGAGCGGGCGGCGTTCCTGCTCGGCTGCGGTATCTGTGCCCTGGCCCTGACGACCACGTTGAAGGGTATCTTCGCCATCCCGCGGCCGCCGGGCGCCGAGACGGCCGAGCGGGCGGGCGCGCTTCCGGAACTGCTCCGGCCCCTCTACAGGACGCTCGTCACCTCCGACGGGTACGGCTTTCCCTCCGGTCACGCCACCGGGGCGGCGCTCGTCTGGGGCGGCGCGGCAGCTGCGCTCGAGGCCGGTCGGCGGCGGGCACGGCTCGCCGTCGGGGCCGTCGCCATCGCCGCCATCGGCCTCTCGCGGGTCGTGCTGGGCGTCCACTACCTCGTGGACGTCCTCGCCGGGTTCGCCGTCGGCGGCGCCGCGCTGGCACTCCTGCTCCGGATCGGTGCCGACCGCAAGCCGGGGCGGGCGTTCTCGCTAGCGCTCCTCTTCGGCCTGGTCGGGACGGTCAACGGGTTCACGTTCGACACGATGGCCGTCCTCGGGGCGACACTCGGCGCCCGCATCGCCTGGGGCGCAATCGGCGGGGACGCCCTCCACGTCCCGTCGAGCCGCCGCGACGGGACGCTGCTGACGGCCGTCGGCGTCCCGGCGCTCGGCGTCCCCTTCGCCCTCGTCCTCGCACTCGAACCCGGTCCGGTCCTCGCGTTCGCCGTGACCGCGCTCGTCGTCGCCAGCGTGCTGGCGTTGCCGACGGTGCTGGACGTGGTGAAGAACTGAGATATCCCCGCAGTTCGTGACAAGCTGGCCCGCTATCCAGCATACTCCAGTCTGGGTGATAATGCGTCCTATCGGGCGGTTCCGCCGTCCGGATATCAGTCCGCTCCGTACCACACTGGCAGGACGCCGTCCCACTTACCGTCGGGCGTAGGCTGGCGACAAGGGGAGCGCGGGTTCGGTTCGGGACGGCACCGCCGCCACGACAGTCCGAGGAACGTCCGTCCGCTCGTGGCCCGCGAAGCGTCGGTTCGCTCACTCCCAAGGTTTCAGACGGTCGGAGACGTCGGCACGAGGACACCACAGACACTCTCGTGCCGCGCAGCTCGCGGGCGGAGCCCGGGAGGGCGGGAAGGCTCGAGCGAGCGCGTCTAGTAGTCCAGCTGGAACTGCTCGTTCTCGGTAACGGTGTTGAGCACGACGCTGGTGTTGGACTCCTTGATATCGGGGTCGATGAGGAGCTCCTTGATCCCCTCGTTCATGTGGTCCGTGTCGGTGAACTTGCCGATGGCGATGATGTCGTGGTCGCCGGTCACCTCGTAGACGGAGACCATCTGCCGGTGGTCCTGCAGCCGCTCGGTGATGTCGGGCAGGGCGTCCCCCTCGACCTTGAGCTGGATGATGGCGGTCACGTCGTAGCCGAGTTCGCCGTAGTCGACGATGGGCGTGTAGCCGCGGATGATGTCGCGGTCCTCCAGGTCGGAGAGGTGGTTGGAGACGGTCGTGACGGAAACGTCGAGGTCCTCGGCCAGGCTACGCAGTGACGCGCGGCCGTCCACGAGGAGTTCGTTGATGAGCCGCTCGTCGAGGTTCTCGTAGGTCATACTCTACCTAACAGGACCGGGGGTTTAGAAGTTTATGAACACTCACTTTTTCGCAAAAACCCCGAACGCCCCGCCGCGTACCCCCGCGATACCCCGGATTGAATCCGGGCAGTTCACCCCGTCTCAGCGAGCAATTTTCGACTGAGTGTATGATTATAGCAGTTATTGCCTCTTGTTCGGCGGAGTGATACTCGCGCAGAGCGCCAGTATTTTATCCAAGGGGGTTGTGAGAGTTGCTGACGACAAAAATGACGAACGATAACCTCTCAGCGGAGGCAGAGCGGGTGCTAGACGAGATCGAGGAAAAGAACGTGGACTTCCTGCGGCTTCAGTTCACGGACATCCTGGGGACCGTGAAGAACGTCTCCGTCCCGGCCGACCAGGCGGAGAAGGCGTTCAGCGAGGGTATCTACTTCGATGGCTCCTCCATCGAGGGCTTCGTGCGGATCCAGGAGTCGGACATGCGGCTCAAGCCCGACCCGGAGACGTTCGCCACCCTACCGTGGCGAAGCGGCGAGGACAGGGCGTCCGCGCGGCTCATCTGCGACGTCATCAACACGTCGACCGGCGAGCCGTTCGAGGGCGACCCGCGCTACGTGCTGAAGCAGGCCATCGAGCGAGCCGAGGAACTGGGTTACGAGGTCAACGTCGCGCCCGAGCCGGAGTTCTTCCTCTTCGAGGAGGACGAGGACGGCCGCGCGACGACGAAGACCGGCGACGCCGGCGGCTACTTCGACCTCGCGCCGAAGGACCTCGCCTCCGACGTCCGCCGTGACATCATCTACGGCCTGGAGGAGATGGGCTTCGAGATCGAGGCCTCGCACCACGAGGTCGCCCAGGGACAGCACGAGATCAACTTCGAGTACGACGACGTCCTCTCGACGGCTGACAACGTCGCTACCTTCCGGACGGTCGTCCGGGCCATCGCCGCCCAGCACGACCTCCACGCGACGTTCATGCCAAAGCCCATCCCGCGCATCAACGGCTCCGGGATGCACACCCACATGTCCCTGTTCGAGGACGGGGAGAACGCGTTCCACGATGAGGACGACGAGTTCGACCTCAGCGGGACGGCCCACTCGTTCCTCGCCGGCATCCTCGAGCACGCCGAGGCGCTGGCCGCGGTCACGAACCCGACCGTCAACAGCTACAAGCGGCTCGTCCCCGGCTACGAGGCCCCCGTCTACGTGGCGTGGTCCGACCGGAACCGCTCGGCACTCATCCGCAAGCCCGCCGCGCGTGTCCCGGGCGCCAGCCGCATCGAAGCCCGCTTCCCCGACCCGTCGTGTAATCCGTACCTCGCGTTCGCGGTGCTCCTGAACGCCGGGCTCGACGGCATCGAGCGCGACCTCGACGCCCCCGACCCGGTCCGGGAGAACATCTACGAGTTCGACGAGCAGAAGCGCCAGGAGTACGGCATCGAGACCCTGCCGACGAACCTCGGCGAGGCCGTCGACGCGCTCGAGGCCGACGAGGAGATCCTCTCCGCGCTCGGCCCGCATATCGGCGAGAAGTTCGTCGAAGCGAAGACCGCCGAGTTCCAGGACTACCTGGTCGACGTCTCCGAGTGGGAGATCGACCGGTATCTGGAGACGTTCTAACGCACCGCTCTCCGGTTTCGGGTCCGGCGGCGGAGCCGCCGAACCACTCACCGGAGGAGTCCACAGCTGAAGACCCAGTACCCGTGTGCCGCATGCCCTCGCACCAGTGAGACGGGCCCTTGCAGTGCGCGTGTACGGCAGGTGACCTCTCGATGCGGGCTTACGCCGCCTCCTCCTCGCTGTTCGCGTTGATGAGCTGCTGGAGCTGCTCCATCCGCCGGTTCAGGTCCACCGCGGGGTCCGTCGATCCCTGCGTCTGGAGTCGGTCGACGGTGAGGATGGGGTCGACGCCGGCCTCGATGACCACGTCCAGCAGTTCCTCGATATTCTGACGGTTCAGTGCGAGCGAATCCAGCAGGCCGATGGCGATGGCCATCGGGACCGCGACGTCAGGATCCTGCGGGAACTCCTCGCCGAGTTGCTCGAAGTCGCCATCGCCCTCGTCGGCGGGGTGGAGACGAAGGCAGCGCGAGCAGAGGCCGGCGTGCTCTGTCTCGGCGGGGAGGTGGCCGCGGTACTCCTCGGGCACGTCGAACGGCACAACGGCCGCATTGCAGACGGGACAACGCATACTCCCCCTACTGTGGGAAGGGTAAAAACCCGTGTGGGTACGCAGGTGGGGGATGCGGATCGGTGACCCGTGGAGGCGGCTGGCCGGACTGGTCGCTCCTCCGATACGTACCGCCTCACGGGCGCGGTTTCGATTCCGTCGGAGCCCGCTCCGACGACGTTCGGGCTGTCGGCCGCACCGATGCGAGGGCCCTGCCGGAGCTTCGCTCCGGCCGATCGACGGCATCTTGATCCGTTGCGGCGAGCGGTTCGGCGGGGCCACCGAACCCGAGCCGGGGGGAAGCTCCTGCTAGTCGTCCGCCGTGACCGGCTCTTCGGCCTCCTCGTCCTCGGCCTCCTCCTCGGCTTCGGCGCGCGCGGCGGACTCCTCCTCCTCCTTTTTCGCCTTGATCTTCTTCATGCGGAAGATCTCCTCGCGCTCCTGCTCCTCGAGCTTCTGCTCGATATACTCCTGGTTCTCGTAGAGCTGCGGGAGCAGCGTGAACTCGAGAGCGTTGACGCGGCGCTTGGTCGTCTCGATCTCGGTCAGCATCTTCTTCATCGCGGTCTCGACCTCCGCCGCGAGGATGATGGTCTCTAGCAGCTCCTCGTAGGCCTCGGCGGCCTCGTCGATGCGCGCGGAGGTGCCGACGACGCCGTAGCCACGCTCGTCGAGGGACTTCTTCACCTTCGAGGACTCGATCTGCGGGACGACCACGCCCATGATGTTCTTCGACTGGGTGGTGATCTCCGGGTGCTCCTTCAGCGCCGCGGCCGCGCCCCGCACCGAGACGTCACCCTCCATGGCGCGCGCCATGTTGATGGCGCGCTGGGCCCGTTCGTAGCGGTCGTCCATCTGGTCGCGGACGTCCTGGGCCTGGTCAAGGATGTCCATGAACTCCATGATGAGGCCGTCGCGCTTCTTCTCGAGCGTGTCGTGGCCCCGCTCGGAGAGCTCGATGCGATCCTCGATCGCCATGAGGTTCTTCCGCGTGGGCTTGACGTCCTTTGCCATTACCAGGCGATTCCGCCCGCAGCGGCTTAACGCTTTACGAAGCCCGACTTCTCAGCCCGTGCGGTCGTCCGGACCGACGCCGCTCGCGGTCCGGACCGGACGGTGTCCCCGGTGAGCGTGACCTCGGCGTCGAAGACGCCCGCGAGCGTGGCGAGCGTCTCCGGCTCGTGGGCCGCGGGGTCGACGTGGAAGTGGCCGACCACCCGGTCGGCGTGGAGCCGTTCGACGAGCGGGTGGAGCAGCCGGTAGGCCTCCTCGACGTCGGCGTACTGCAGGAGGGCGGTCAGCGAGTCGAGGCAGAGCGTCGCGTGGCCGTCGGGCAGCGCGCTCAGCCCCTCGCCGACCGCGATCTCCACGCCGGTCAGGTCGTCCGGGGTCTCCACTCGCAGGACGGTGGGGCCCGAGACGTCGTCGCCCTCGACGGCGGCGCCGACGGTCACGACGCGGATGGCGTCCAGGGTGGCGCGGTGGCCCGCCATCCGGGTCAGCCACTCCTCGGCCGTCCCGCAGTAGGTGACAGCCACGGTGCTGGTCGGGGTGCCGGCCAGCGACAGCGTGGGACAGAGCCCCTCCCGCCGGCCGTGGAGCCCGGGGGCGCGGACGAGCACCGCGGCAGCCCCGGAGAGCGCGGACGGAACGTCGGCGAGGTGGGCGAACTCGGGCATTCGAATCCTCGGTACTATCCGAGCGGCGGGTATCAATCCCGTGGCCGCTCCGGGGGGCCGGTCAGTCGTCCGCCGGGATGGGGTCGACCCCCACCTCCTCGGCGATGGCCTCGAACTCGTCGACGAACGCCTCGGTCAGTTCGGTCGGGTCGTCGACCAGGCCGGCGTCCGAGGAGACGCCCACTCGGACGTCGCCGTCGTAGCTGAAGATGCTGATGCCGAGTCCGATACCCTGCGAGGTCGGCACCCAGAACATCATGTCGCTGACCTCGCGTCCCGCGAACTGAAACGATGACGTCGGACCGGGGACGTTCGTGATGACCGACCCCGCACGGTCCCGGAAGCGCGACATCGCCAGCTCCTGGAACGGCATCGGGAGGTTGCCGACGGTCCGGAGCAGCGTGAGCATCAGGTACGCCTGGGTCCCCTGCCGCAGCGCGCCGGTCCGCTCGCCGATGGTGTCGATGCGGCCCTGAACGCTGTCGATGCCGACCGGGAGCTGGAGGAAGCCCAACCCGAAGTAGTTGCCGAGCTGCTCGGTACGCTGGTCCAGCGGCTTCAGGTTGACCGGAATCGCCGCGCGGTGTTCCAGATCCGGGGGGACGTCGTCGCCCGTTGCCTCCATGTAGCGGTGGAGCGCGCCCGCCGTGGTCGCCAGCAGGACGTCGTTGATAGTGCCGTCGAACTCGCGGCCGATGCGCTTCGCCCGGTCGACGTCGATGGGGGTGGTCCAGGCGGCCCGCTTCTTCAGCCCGAGTTCGCCGGTCACCGCGGTGTCGGGCTCCTCGGGGAGCGTCACCGAGTCGAGACCGATCTTCGCCGCGCGGGCACCGCGGACGAGCGCGCTCGGCGCCGCCGAGAGCGCGCCCAGCACGTCCGGCCCATCGTCGGTCAGGCTCCCTGCCGGGGGTCCGGGCGTGGTGGCGTCCGCATCGACCGCGTGGTCCGGCGGCTCCGGGGCCCCGCCGACCGGCAGCTCGATCTCCGAGGGATCGTCGGCCAGCCCCAGCAGCACGTACAGCATCGCGAACCCGTCGCCGAGCGCGTGGTGGATGCGCATCACCAGCGCGTTCCCCGTGTCGCCGGCCCCCTCGACCAGGTAGGCGTGCCACAGCGGCTTGTCGTGGTCCACCGGCTGGCTCATCAGGTCGCCGACGAACCGCTGGAAGGCGGTCTTGTCCTGTGGCTCCGGGAGCGCCACGTGATGCAGGTGACAGTCGATGTCGAACCCCTCGTCGACGACCCAGGCGGGTCGGCGGAACGGCGTGGCCTCGTCGACGACCCGCTGGCGGAACCGCTTGAACGGGAGCAGCCGCTCCTGGAACCGCGTGCGCAGGTCCTCGTAGGACACGGGCTCGTCGAAGTCGAGGTAGCCGGTGATGATCATCAGGTTGGTCCGGTCGCCGATGCGGAGCCAACTGTTGTCCGGCCCCGACAGGGGCTCCCGGTCCGGCGAGTCCCCGCTCATGGCGGGCGTACCCCCTCGCGTGTCGTGTCGAGTCCCGTCGCGGTCATGTGCTCCCGAACGATGCGGTGGGAGGTAAAGAAACCTACCGATGGCGGGAGCTAACGCGGACGATAAGCCGGTTACGTCGTACTCGTCCCGAATATTCCGGTTATTGTTGATTTATGACGGTTATACATCGAGGACAGGGCGTACAGCCTGGAAACCGTCGTCAGTCGGCAGCGACCTCTTCCTCGCCCTCGGCCTCGACGTCCTCGTGGTAGTACTTCTCGATGAGCTCCTCGTCGATCCGGTTGAGCTCGGGCTTGGGGAACATCGAGAGGAGCTCCCAGCCGAGATCGAGCGTCTCGTCGATGGCGCGGTCAGTGCGGAACCCCTGCTCGACGAACTCCTCCTCGAAGCGGTCCGCGAAGTCGAGGTAGAGGTTGTCCCGCTCGGAGAGGGCCTCGCGACCGACGATGTTGACGAGGTCGCGCAGGTCCTCACCCTCGGCGTAGGCGGCGTACATCTGGTCGGAGACGTCGGCGTGATCCTCGCGGGTGAGGCCCTCGCCGATCCCGTCGTCCATCAGCCGCGAGAGGCTGGGCAGCACGTCCACCGGGGGCTGGATGCCCTGGCTGTTGAGGTCGCGGTCGACGTAGATCTGCCCCTCCGTGATGTAGCCGGTCAAGTCCGGGATGGGGTGGGTGTCGTCGTCGCCGGGCATCGTCAGGATGGGAATCTGGGTGACCGACCCCTCGATACCCTCCAGGCGGCCGGCGCGCTCGTACAGCGTCGCGAGGTCGGTGTACATATACCCGGGGTAGCCACGGCGGCCGGGCACCTCCTCGCGGGCGGCCCCGATCTCGCGGAGCGCCTCGCAGTAGTTCGTCATGTCCGTCAGGATGACCAGGACGTGGTACCCCTTGTCGAAGGCGAGGTACTCGGCGGTGGTCAGGGCCAGTCGCGGCGTGACCGTCCGCTCGACGGCGGGGTCGTCCGCGAGGTTCATGAAGACGACCGACCGCTCCAGCGCGCCGGTGCGCTCGAAGTCGTCCATGAACTCGTTGGCCTCCTCCTGGGTGATGCCCATCGCGCCGAAGATGACGGCGA
The DNA here is from genome assembly GCF_007421925.1 of Haloglomus irregulare. Taxonomy (GTDB): domain Archaea; phylum Halobacteriota; class Halobacteria; order Halobacteriales; family Haloarculaceae; genus Haloglomus; species Haloglomus irregulare. The sequence goes on along the minus strand of NZ_QMDX01000002.1, from coordinate 334,690 downwards.
ACTCGGAGTCCTCGTCGCCCTCGTCCTCCGGGACGGTCGCCTGGCGGGCGACCTGGAGCGCGAGGTCGTTGTGGGGGAGTCCCGACGCCGAGAAGATGGGGAGCTTCTGCCCCCGGACGAGCGTGTTCATCCCGTCGATGGCGGAGACGCCGGTCTGGATGAACTCCTCCGGATACTCCCGGGCCGTGGGGTTGATTGCCGCGCCGACGATCTCCCGTCGCTCCTCCGGTTCGATGGCGGGGCCGTCGTCGATGGGCTCGCCGGAGCCGCTCAGAACGCGCCCGAGCAGGTCCTCCGTGAGCGGCATCTGCAGCGTCTCCCCCAGGAACCGCACCGAGGAGTTCCGGTCGATACCGTCGGTCCCCTCGAACACCTGGATGGCGACGAACTCGCTGGTCGACTCCAGCACCTGGCCCCGCCGGATATCGCCGTTCGGCGTCTCGATCTCGACGATCTCGTCGTAGCCGACGGGCTCGTCGACCTCGGCGAACACCAGCGGACCGCTGATCTCCGTGATTGTCTTGTACTCCTTCTGCATTGTCAGTATAGCTCCCCGAGTTCGGTCTCGATCTGTGCCTCGAGCTCGTCGATGAACTCGTCGTAGTCCTCGGCGACGCCCATCCGGTTCAGGCGCGGCGCGGCGTCGATGTCGATGATCTCCTCGACCGGGACGCCGGCGTCGAGCGCGTCGAACGCCTCGTCGTTGAACGTCTTGATGGCGCCGAGCATCCGGAACGTCTTCTCTGGTTCGCAGTAGGTGTCGACGTCGTGGAAGGCGTTCTGCTGGAGGTAGGCCTCACGCAGGTAGCGTGCGACCTCCAGCGTGAGCTGCTGGTCCTCCGGCAGCGCGTCCTTCCCGACGAGCTGGACGATCTCCTGCAGTTCGTCCTCCTCGTCGAGCGTGTCGACGGCCCACTGGCGGCGGCTGGGCCAGTCCTCGTCCACGTTCTCGGTGAACCAGGGGTCCAGCTGCTCCCGGTAGAGCGAGTAGGACTCGTTCCAGTTGATGGAGGGGAAATGCCGACGCTCCGCCAGGTCGGCGTCCAGCGCCCAGAACGCCTTCACGATACGCAGGGTGTTCTGGGTGACCGGCTCGGAGAAGTCGCCGCCGGGCGGCGAGACCGCGCCGATGACCGAGATGGACCCCTCCGTGTCGTTCAGGTTCTGGAACTTGCCGGCCCGCTCGTAGAACTCGCTGAGGCGGGCGGCCAGGTAGGCCGGATACCCCTCCTCGCCGGGCATCTCCTCCAGCCGCGAGGAGATCTCCCGCATGGCCTCGGCCCACCGTGAGGTGGAGTCGGCCATCAGCGCCACGTCGTACCCCATGTCGCGGTAGTACTCCGCGATGGTGATGCCGGTGTAGACACAGGACTCGCGGGCCGCGACCGGCATGTTCGAGGTGTTCGCGATGAGGCAGGTCCGGGACATGAGCGGGTTGCCCGTCACCGGGTCCTCCAGCTCGGGGAAGTCCTCGATGACCTCCGTCATCTCGTTGCCGCGCTCCCCGCAGCCGACGTAGACGACGATGTCCGCGTCGGCCCACTTCGCGAGCTGGTGCTGGGTGACGGTCTTCCCGGAGCCGAACGGGCCCGGGATGGCCGCCGTCCCACCCTTCGCGATGGGGAACAGGCCGTCGAGGATGCGCTGGCCGGAGACCAGCGGCGTCGTCGGCGTCTCCTTCTCCCGGGCCGGCCGGGGCTCCCGGACGGGCCACTCCTGGTGCATCGAGATCTCGGCGCCGGTGTCGAGCTCGACGACCGTCTCCTGGACGTCGTGCTCCCCGGACTCGACGGCCGTGATCTCGCCGTGGTGGTCGTCGTCGGCCCCGCGCTCCGGCGGGACGAGCACCTTGTGCTCGATCTGGACCGTCTCCTGGACCGTCCCCAGCACGTCGCCGGGCTCGACCGCGTCGCCGACCTCGACGGTCGGCTCGAAGGTCCAGGTCTCCTCCATGTCGATGCCGGGGGCGTCGACGCCGCGGTCGAGGAACGCGCCCATGCGCTCCTCCAGAACGTCGAGCGGGCGCTGGACGCCGTCGTAGATGGAGTCCAGCATCCCGGGCCCCAGGTCCACGGTGAGCGGCTCGCCGGTGTTCTCGACCGGCTCGCCGGGGGAGACCGCGGAGGTCTCCTCGTACACCTGAACGGTGGTCCGGTTCCCCTCGATCTCGATGACCTCGCCCATCAGGCCCTCGTCGCCCACGTAGACGACGTCGTTCATCCGCGCGTCCAGGTCCGTCGCCACGACGACCGGACCACTTACGCTGTCGATGACCCCCTCGCTCTCGGGGGTCGTGTCTGTCGCTTGACTCATATCATTCGTCCATCAGGTCGATGCCGATCGCGCGCTTGATCTGCTCGCGGAGGGCTCCGCCGCCGGAGTCCCCGCCGAGCGTCACGAGCACGGGTTCGACACTCGTTTCGACGTCGCGTCGGACTGTGCGTGAGAGATGGTCGAGGTCGTCGTCGTGCATCACCACGATGCCGATGCCGTCGTCCTCGAACATCTCGGTGACCGCCTCGTCGAGGCGGTCCGGCTTCTCCTCCTCCGGTACGTTCGCGAACTGCCGGACGCCGGCGAGCCGGAATCCCGTCGTGAAGTCCGGGCTCCCGACGACACCGATCTCCTGGCTCATAGTATCACCAGCTCCTCGCTGATCTCGTCCTCGCCCAGTCCGGCCTCCCGGCCGCGCGCGACGGCGCGGATGTTATCGACCTCGCGCTCCTTCGCGAGCACGTAGCCGAGCACCGGGCAGACCGAGAGCGGGTACCGGTTTGACAGTTGGTCCGAGTACTCCAAAAGGGCAGCGTCGAGCGCGTTCTCGAAGCCAACGAGGCCCTCGGCGCGCTCGAGCCCGTCCAGCGCCGCGTCCAGGTCCTCGCCGTACGGCGAATCCCGGACACGGGCGGCCAGCTCGTCGGGGTTGCTGGCCAGCTGCCGGAGGTCACCCTCGTCGAACAGGCGCCCCCCGTCGATGTAGTAGTCGGCAGGGTCGATGTCGGCGCCGGAGTACGCGAGTCGGAACGCGTTGCGCAGGTTCCGGAAGTCGATCTCCGCGCGGAGGAACTCGATATACAGCTCCGTCGCGCGGTCGGGTTCCTCGGGGAGCCCCTCGAGCAGGCGGCCGTAGAACCCGCGGTCGACTGCGTTCTCCAGCGGCACCAGCTCGCCGTGCTCCTCGTAGATCTCCAGCGCCGCCGTGAGCGGCCCGTGGAACATCGTCCCGCGGAGCGCCTCGATGGCCTCCTCCATCGAGGCCGCGTCGAGCAGCCGGTTCAGCCGTGCCTCACCCAACTCGCCGGCGCGGATGAAGTCGTCCTCGACCTCACCCCGCTCGGCGTCGGAGTAGATACCACGCAGGGTGGTCTTCACGTTCCAGGCGTCGAACTTCCGGAGATAGCGGGCGGTGTAGTCGTACAGGCGCCCGTCGGCCCACCGGAGCAGGTCCTCGAAGTTCGCCGCCAGGTTCCGGTTCAGCGCGTACTCGATGAGGTCGCCGCCGCTGTGGCGCGACCCCAGCGCGTTCATCTCCGTCTCGTACTCGGACTCCTCCATGAAGCGGGCGATCTCGCCCGTCCCCATCCGCGTCAGCTTGCGGTAGTCGTCCTCGTCGAACAGTCGCGCGCGGCGGGACCGTACCCGTGCAGTCACGTACTCGTAGTTCGAGCCGCCCTGATTCTGGATGCTCATCGCTCCTCGAACAGGCGCTCGGAGATCTCCCGGAGGTTGTCCTCCCAGACCTCCTCGAGCACCGAATCGAAGGTGTTGTTCACACGGACGCGCGAGCCCTCGCTCTCGACCACGACGCCGCCGAGGCAGTCGACCGGCTCGCCGACCTCGAAGCCGTCGTGGTCCTCGCAGATCATCTCGAGCAGGTCGGCATCCTCCTCGCGGCCCCGGACGCGAGCGCTGTCCGCGCCCTCGAACTCGGGGGCCGCGGCCGACAACAGCGTGCGGGTGAGCGCCTCGCGACGCTCGCCCTCCAGGGCTGCTATCTCCGACTCGACGTCGTCGTAGACGTCCTGCAGCAGCTCGCGCCGCGCCTCCAGGCGCGCCTGCTTGGCCTCCAGTTTGGCGCTGGAGAGGGCCTGCTCGCGCTCCTGTTCGATCGTCCGCTCGACCTCGGCCTCGGCGTCGGCCTCGACCTCCTCGGCGTCGGCCTCCGCCTCCTCGATGATCTGCTCGGCTCGCTGCTCGCCCTCCGCGCGGATCTCCTCCGCACGCGTTCGCGCTTCGTCTCGAATGTCCTCTACGACCGTATCAAGACTCATTGATCGAAAAGTGGTGGAAGTGTTCAGACGACGAAGATGACGACCAGCGCGAGAATCACGAGCGTCTCCGGCAGCACCGTGAGGATGAGCCCACGACCGAACATGTCGTCGTCCTCGGCGATGGCACCGACGGCCGCGGCGCCGATACCGCGCTCCGCGTAGCCCGCGCCGAAGGCGGCCAGCCCGACGGCGAGGGCGGCGGCGGCCGTCGGCGGGATGGCCGGCTCTGAGCTCTGCAGTACGAACGTCGCGAACGTCATGATGAGTTCCAGCATTGGTTTTGAGATTCCTCCGTGATTGTCGCTTCCGAGCACTCGACCCTGCGGGTAGCCGGCCAATAAAACTTCTCAAACCCTTTCATGCTGCCCCCCGTGATACCGTGGCGCACAGCCCCAGCAGTGGGAACTCCCCCCGGTCAGGTGTATGCAATAATCCTAACATTTCGTCGCTGCCCCGGCGGCACCCCGCCGCCCTCCTCGGTTTTTGGGCCCGACACCGCTGGGGGATAGTCGAAGAGTTCGGGCGCCCGTTATCGGGCAGCATCGCTCGGCTCCGTCGGGAACCTCGGATACGTGAGCGCCGTCCAAGTGACGGGTACTGTCCCGAACGTCCGTGGAGAACGAACGGGAGAGGACGGGGACGGGCCGAGTCAGTCGTCGCCAGCGAACCGCGTCTCGTAGCCGAACGGCTCGTACTCGTCGCCGCCACCCTCGTAGAACTTCTGGAAGAACTCGACGTACTCGAGTCGCACCGCCTGCAGGCCGGCACTGGTGATGCCGAGCACCAGCACCAGCAGATGCCCGACGACCAGCACGACGAAGCCCAGCACGACCGCGGCGACGCCGGAGTGGATCAGGCCGGGGAACATGATCGTCGCATCCGGGTGGGCGGCCAGCGCCTCCTGTGGCCCCTCGGTGAGGAGGAAGTGGAACTCGCCCTTGTCCCGGTAGGCACCGAAGAAGAGCAGATTGACGACGAACGCCATCCCTGCCTTCGCCAGCAGGACCGCGGCGATGCGGGCGTACGAGAGGACGTTCACGAGGACGTTCAGGCTCTCGAGGAAGGCGATGCCGCCCTCCGCGGCCACCAGCAGGACGAAGCCGACGGCGGCGACGCCCAGGGCGGCCAGGCCGACGACCTCCGGTAGTCCCGCGAAGCCGAACTCGTAGGCCACCTGTGTCTCCGTCGCCGCTTCGGACAGGTCGAGGAAGGCCGGGGTCGCCCCGACCTCGTTGAACGCCAGGTAGAGGAAGTCGGGCTTGGCGGCCGCCAGGTGCCGGCTGAACACCCAGACCCAGACCCCGAACATCAGCAGCGCCCAGGAGGCGTGCTCCAGCACGGCCTCCTTGAGGCTATGGCCCGCCTCCTCGATGAAGCCGAACACGTAGCCGAGCCCGACGTGGAGCACGCCCAGGGTGAGGACGAGCATCATCCACGCCTGTGCGTACCCCAGGTCGGCCGGCTGGAGCCCCTTGTGCATGGGAGCACTCTTCAGCCCGACGACCCCCTCCCAGAGCACCGTCGAGACGGTGTGGAGCCCGAATATCTCGCCGTAGAAGATACCGAACAGCGCGGTGAACCCGCCGGCCCACAGCGCGACGCCGCCGAGGCTCTTCAGCACCTCGCCTTCCACCTGCGTGTACAGCACCCCTCCGATTGCCATGTACAGCAGACCGTAGCCGAGGTCGCCGATCATGAACCCGAAGAACGCCGGGAACGTCAGGAAGACGATGACCGTCGGGTCGAACTCGTCGTACTTGGGGAGGTTGATGACGTTCGTCAGCGCCTCGAACGGCCGCACCGGCGCCGGGTTGTTCTGGATGACCGGCGGGCCGGTGGCGCCCATCGCCACGTCCGCGCCCGCGCCGTCGGCCACGTCCGCGCCCGCGCCGTCGGTTACGACCTCGGAGGCGGGCGCACTGCCGCCGTCCGCGGCCACCTCGTCGCCGCCGTCCGCGGCGGCCGTCGGGTCGCCGACCCCGCCGGCGCCGCCGGCGATCTCCTCGGAGTCGGTCGGGCGACCGTCCTCGTCGTACTCCGCCACCTCGACCAGGTCCACGTCGACGTGGTCACCGACGGCCTCCTGGAGCCCCTCGGCCAGGTCCACGTACTCGTCGTACGGGAGCCAGCCCTCGGCGACGAAGGCGTTCTCCGTCGTCGCGAAGGAGAGAGGCGCCTCGGCCTTCTGGACCTGCACCGCCAGCCGCTCCTCGGCCGCCAGCAGGAAGCCGCCGACCTCCACGCGGAGGTCCTCCAGCCGGTCCTCGACCGTCTCGAGCTTCGAGGTCAGCTCGCGTCGGCGCTGCTCCAGCCGATCGACGTAGCCCTCGGGACTGACGTCCTCGCCCGCCGTGCCGGGCTCCGGCACCTCGTAGGCGGTGAACTGCGCGCCGACCAGCGCGTCGCTGATGTCGACGGCGGGATAGGCGAAGACGGCGAGTGTCTCGCCGTCGTCGACGGCGAACGTCTCGTGGCTATCGACGCCCGGCTGTTCGACCATCGCCTCGCGGACCGCCGCCTCGTCGCCCTCGCCGACGGCGACCGAGAGGTTCTCGTAGCCGCCCAGCAGGTCGAGGTCGATGCCGAGCTCGACGAACGGGCGGATGGTCTCCAGCTCCTCCTCGACGCCGCGGAGTTCGTCGTCCAGCTCGTCGCGGCGGTCGTCCAGCTCGTTGACCTGCGTGCGGACCTCCTCGATCTCGGCATGCAGGTCGTCCGGCAGCACGGGACGACTCTCGGCGTCCGTCTCGTCGACGCCGAGGATGGACTGGAGCGAGCGGACGGTCACCAGCGCGTCCGAGGCGCTGTCGGCGCCCTCCTGCGGGCTCCCCGGCTCGAACCCCTCCCAGCCGCCGTCGTAGTCGCTCAGGTGGAGGAGGTTGAGGTCGTGGGCCGTCTCGACGACGTCGTTCAGTACCGCCTTGGATCCCGTCACCGAGACCCGGCCCATCTTCTCAGGTCTGAGCATCGACCGCCTCCTCGAACAGGTCCACCACGCGTTCGACCGCCGGTTCCATCCGCTCACGGGCGCGGGCCTGCAACTTCTCGCGATCGGCCTCCCCCTCCGCGATGATGGCCTCGCGCTCCGCCTCGATCTCCTCGCGCGCCTCGGCGAGGCGTTCATCCCGCAGTTCCTCGGCCGTCGCGCGGGCCTCCTCGCGGATCTCCTCGGCTCGCTCGCGGGCCTCGGCGATCCGTGCCTCGCGGTCGGCTTCGGCCTCTTCGATGATCTCGTCGGCCTCGCGTTCCGCCTCCTTGACTCGGTCGAGAACTTCCGGCCTGGCCATGTTTATCGGTGGGGCATTCGGAACTTGTGTATTTGGTAGTTGCGAAAGCTCCGGTCCACGCACGACCGCCAGGCGGACCCCTCTCCGGGGCTGGACCGCGACCGGCGCGACGGGAGCCGTGCCGCGTGACGGCGACGCATAGGTTTTTGTTCCTGCTCGGCCTGTTCTACTACAATACGTTATGTATCGTCGAGCAGTTCCGAATCACCCTCGGCAGGGAGAGCAGTGAGGATGGCTGACGAGCGCTTCGACCGCGCCGGGACCGGGGTTCCGGGCCTCGACGAACTCCTCGGCGGGGGCCTCCCGACGGGGCGTGCCTACGTCCTCCGTGGCCCGCCGGGGACCGGCAAGACGATTCTCGGGCTCCACTTCCTGACTGCCAGGGCCGAGACCGGGGAGCGCCCGCTGTTCGTCGGGTTCGAGGAGCCGGTCGAGGACATCGAGCGGAACGCGGCGAGTCTAGGGTTCGACCTGGACGGCGTCGAAATCCTGGATCTGAGCCCGACCGCGGACCGGTTCGTCGAGGACCGGAGCTACAGCGCGTTCGAGCCCGCCGAGGTCGAGGGGCGGGAGCCCGCCGAGCAGATCGTCGAGGCGGTCCGGGAGCGCGACCCCGAGCGGGTCGTCATCGACCCGCTGACGCAGTTCCGACAGCTCGCCCCCGACGACTACCAGTTCCGCCAGGAGATGGCGTCGCTCACCGCGTTCCTCAAGGACCGCGATGTCACGGCGCTGTACACCACGCAGCCGACGGCCAGCCGGCCGGACGACGACCTCCAGTTCCTCGGGGACGGTATCATCACGCTCTCACGGGGGCAGACCGGCCGCCGGATAGCGGTCGAGAAGCTCCGCGGGTCGACGTTCCGCGGCGGCTCGCACGCGATGCGCATCGGCGGCGACGGTCTCACCGTCTACCCGTCGCTGGTCCCCGGGGACTACGACCGCGAGTTCACCAGCGAGACGCTCTCCTCGGGTGTCGACGAGCTGGACTCGCTGCTCGGCGGCGGCATCGAGCGCGGCACCGTCGCCCTCATCACGGGGCCGTCGGGGGTCGGGAAGACCACCACCGGGAGCCACTTCCTGCGGCAGTCCGCCGCCCGCGGGGAGCGCGCGACGGTCTACCTGTTCGAGGAGCCGGCCAAGCAGTTCCGCCACCGGTCGGCGTCGCTCGGCATCCCACTCGACGAGCCCATCGAGGACGGGCTGCTCGGCATCGACCCGGTCGAGCCGATGAACCTCTCGGCCGACGAGTTCGCCCACCGCGTCCGGACGGACGTCGAGGCCAACGACACCGAACTGGTGATGATCGACGGGACCGCGGGCTACCGCCTCTCGCTCCGCGACGACGACGGCCTGACCGAACACCTCCACGCGCTCTGTCGCTACCTCCGCAACGTCGGTGTCACCGTCGTCCTCGTCGAGGAGCAACAGCGCATCACGGGGGAGTTCAGCACCACCCAGGAGAACATCAGCTACCTGGCCGACTCCGTCCTGTTCCTCCGATACCTGGAGCTTTCGGGCGAGATACGGAAGTCGGTCGGCGTCCTGAAGAAGCGACTGAGCGGCTTCGAACCGACGCTCCGGGAGCTCTCCATCGACAGTGACGGTCTCGAAATCGGCGAGCCGATGACCGGGCTCCGGGGGATCCTCACGGGGACCCCCGAACGGGTCGAACGGGACAGCTGAGTCGGATGGCACTCACGAACAGGGAGGACGTGGCCGCACCGGGCGAGCAGCTCCGGCTCCTGCTGCTCGTCGCCCGGGACCGCGACCGCGAGCTGTTCGCCGAGCGGCTGCGCGAGGAGTACGAGGTGCTGACGGCGGCGCCGGACGAGGAGTGGCCCGAGTTCGACCTCTGTCTCGTCGACTCGGCGTGGCACCGGCGGACGGCAGCGGCGCTGCGCGAGCGCCGGGGCGACGCCGAACCGGTCCAGCTCCCCGTCCTGCTGTTGCTGCGCGGGCAGCCGGCCGACACCCCGTGGCTGGGGGAGGCGCTCGGCGAGGTCGTCGACGGCGTGGTCGAACTCCCGGCCGACGGGATGGAACTGGACGCGCGCGTCGACTCGCTCGCCCGCACCCGGTCGATGTCCCGGGCGCTCGCCAGCCAACGCGACCGGCTCCGGCTGTTCCGCCGGGCCATCGACGAGGCCGCCGTCGGTGTCACCATCAGCGACTACACCCGGCCGGACAACCCCCTCATCTACGGGAACGGCCGGTTCACCGACATCACCGGCTACGAGCCCGAGGAGTACGTTGGTCGGAACCACCGGTTCCTCCAGGGCTCGGAGACGGACCCGGAGCCGGTCGCGAAGCTGCGGCAGGCGATCGACGCTGGCGAATCGATCCGCGTCCGACTGCGGAACTACCGGAAGGACGGCACCGTCTTCTGGAGCCGGGTGACGGTCGCTCCCGTCTGGGACGGCTCCGGGGCCATCACCCACTACGTCGGCTTCCAGGAGGACGTGACCGAGGAGGTCGAGCGCGAGCGGCAGGTCGAAGCGTTGCTGCAGGCCGCGGCCGACCCCATCTACGAGCTCGACGCGGACGGCCACTTCACCCTCGTCAACGACGCGATGGTGTCGGCGCTCGGCTACGACCGGAGCACGCTGCTCGGGTCCCATATCTCGCTCATCGTCCCCGAGGGGAGCGTCGTCGAGTCGGCGGAGCTGGTCGAGGAGCTGCGGACGACGGGCCGCGAGCGCGCGACCCACGAGACCACCGTCACGGCCGCGGACGGCGAGCGGCTGACCTACCAGATCAGCCTCTCGCTCCGCCGGGAGGGCGGGACGTTCGGCGGGGTCGTCGGCGTCTGCCGGGACGTGACGGAACTGCGGCACAGCGAGCGCCGCCTCTCCGTCTTCGACCGCGTGCTCCGGCACAACCTCCGCAACAAGATGAACGTCGTGCTCGCGCGCGCCCAGCGCATCGCCGAGGGCGCCGGCGACCCGGCCGAGCAGGCCGCGACCATCGAGGCGGCCGGTGAGGAGCTGCTGGCGCTCAGCGACCGGACCCGGAAGTTCCACGACAGCATCGAGCCCGGGGGCGAGGCCGGGCCGGTCGACATCGCCGGGCTCGTCCGCCGGGTCGCCGCGGACAACGCGGAGCGGCACCCGGACGCCTCGTTCGATGTCGAGGCGCCGGGCGTCGCCTGGGGTCGCGCCAGCGACACCATAGAGCAGGCGCTCAACGAACTGGTGGGGAACGCCGTCAGCCACACCGACCGGGAGAGCCCGGCCGTCGAACTCCGGGTCGGGCCGACGGAGGACGCGGTCGTCATCGAGGTCGCCGACGACGGCCCCGGTATCGGCGACCTCGAACGGGAGGCGCTGGAGCGGGGCCACGAGACGCCGCTCGACCACGCCCGCGGGCTAGGCCTCTGGTTCGTCCGCTGGACCGTCACCAACGCCGGCGGCGACATCGCCATCGAGGCCAACGAGCCACGCGGGAGCGTCGTCCGGCTGTCGCTGCCGCGGGCGGAGCCGCCGCCGGAGGTCGAGCACGACGGTATCGACTGACAACCGAGCAATCGGCCGTGTCCGCTTCGAATAGTATTTCTTTGATCTCTCGTATAAACCGGCAGAATCATCAATTATCGCGTTACGTCTGCTCGGACCTGGCCCCGGCGGCAGCGGGGCCCGTCCCGGCTCAGTCGTCCCCGGCCGCCGCCTCGGGGTCGGCGTCGCCCTCCCCTCGCAGTTCGGCCACGCGCTCGTTGGCGCGCTCCCGGAGCCCGTCCCGCTCGCGTTCGCGTTCGGCGCGGGGCCCGGGCAGGTCCACGTCGAGCTGGTCGCGGAGGTACCGGCCCGTGTGTGACTCGTCCTGCCGGGCGACGTGCTCGGGCGTGCCCTGGGCGACGACGCGGCCGCCGCCCTCGCCGCCCTCCGGCCCGAGGTCAATAATGTTGTCGGCGTTCTTTACGAGGTCGAGCTCGTGCTCGACGACGACGACGGTGTTGCCGGCGTCGGTCAGCCGGTGGAGCACCTCGATGAGCTTGCGTTCGTCGGCACTGTGGAGCCCCGTCGTCGGCTCGTCCAGCAGGTAGCACGCCTGGCCCCGGTCCTTCTTCCCCAGCTCCTCGGCGAGCTTCACCCGCTGGGCCTCCCCGCCCGAGAGCGTGGTGGAAGGCTGACCCAGCCGCATGTAGTCCAGCCCGACATCCATCAGGAGTTCGAGCCGGCGCCGGATGCCGCTGTGGCCCTCGAAGAACTCGTAGGCCTCCCCGACGCTCATGTCCAGCACGTCCGCGATGGTGGCGTCCTTGTACGTGACGTCCAGCGTCTCGTCGTTGTAGCGGGCGCCGTCGCAGTCCTCGCAGGGGACGTAGACGTCGGAGAGGAAGTTCATATCGATCTTGACGGTGCCCTGGCCGCCACAGCCCTCGCAGCGGCCGCCCTTGACGTTGAACGAGAAGCGGCCCTTCGCGTAGCCGCGCTGCTTGGCGAGGTTGGTCTCGGCGAACAGCTCCCGGATGTGATCGAAGACGCTGGTGTACGTGGCGGGGTTCGAACGCGGGGTGCGACCGATGGGCGACTGGTCGATGAGCCGGACCGTCTCGACCCCCTCGTAGTCGATGTCGTCGTGCTCGCCCGGATAGACGTCCGTGTCGTTCATCCGGCGGACCAGCCCCTTGTAGAGGATCTCGTGGAGTAGCGTCGACTTGCCGGAGCCCGACACCCCGGTGATGGCCGTGAAGTTGCCGAGTGGCACGTCGATATCGAGGTCCTTCAGGTTGTGCTGGCGGGCGCCCTGGATGTGGATGTGGCCGTCCGGCTCCCGACGCTCCTCAGGGACCGGGATGGCCTGCCGGCCGGCGAGGTAGTCACCGGTGACCGAGCGGGGCTCGCTCATGACGTCCTCCACGTCGCCGTTGACGACGACCTCGCCGCCGCGTTTGCCCGGGCCGGGCCCCATGTCGATGACGTTGTCCGCGCGCCACATCGTCTCCTCGTCGTGCTCGACGACGACGAGCGTGTTGCCGAGGTCGCGCAGCCCCTCCAGCGTGTCCAACAGCTTGTCGTTATCGCGCTGGTGGAGCCCGATGGAGGGCTCGTCGAGGACGTAGAGCACGCCGACCAGGCCGGAGCCGACCTGCGTCGCCAGCCGGATGCGCTGGCTCTCGCCACCCGACAGCGTCGAGGCCTCGCGGTCGAGGGTGAGGTACTCCAGCCCGACCTCGTCCATGAACCCCAACCGGGCGCGGATCTCCTTGAGGATCTCCTCGGCGATGGTCCGCTCGCGCTCGGTCAGTTCGTCCTCCAGCCCCTCGAAGTGGGCCAGCGCGTCGCCGATCGAGAGGCGGTTCACCTCGGCCAGCGACGTACCCGCCACCAGCACCGCCCGGGATTCGGGCTTCAGCCGCGACCCCTCGCAGGCCGGGCAGGTCGTGGTGGCCATGTAGTTCTCGATGTGGTCGCGGGTCCCGTCCGAATCCGTCTCCACGTAGCGCCGCGAGAGGTTCGGGATGACGCCCTCGAACGGCTTCCGCTTGCGCCGGGTCCCGTTCTTGGTCCGGCGCTTGAACACGACCTCCTGGCTCGTCCCGTAGAGGAAGGCGTCCTGCACCGCGGGGTCGAGCGCCTCGAACGGCGTGTCAAGCGGCACCTCGAAGTGCTCGGCCACCGCGTCCAGCCGCGTCCGGTAGTACGACCGCGAGTAGCTCCACGGCTCGAACACGTCCCGGAGCGGCTTGGAGGGGTCCCGGATGACGAGCTCCGGGTCGACCTCCTTCGTCTCGCCGATACCCTCGCACTCCGGGCAGGCACCGTGGGGGGAATTGAACGAGAACGACCGCGTCTCGATCTCCGGCAGGTCGATGCCGCAGTGCGTACAGGCGAGCTCCTCAGAGAACGAGACCACGAGGCGGTCGTCGGCCGTGTCCTCGCCCTCGTCGCCCGCGAGGTCGCCCGTCGACCGCGTCTCGCTGCCGAGGCCCGCGTCCGCCGGCGGGTCCGGGAGCACCAGCTTCAGCACGCCGTCGGCCTCGTCCAGCGCCGTCTCGACGGAGTCCGTGATGCGCGAGCGGGCCTCCAGCGACACCTTCACGCGGTCGACCACCACGTCGACGGTGTGGTTGTAGTTCTCGTCGAGGTCCGGTTTCTCCACGGCGAGGTCGTACGCCTCGCCGTCGACCTCGACGCGGGAGTAGCCCTCCGCGACGAGTTCGTCGAACAGGTCGGCGAAGGCCCCCTTCTGGTCGCGGACGACCGGCGCACACAGTTTGGCGCGGGTCCCCTCCGGCAGTTCGAGGATGCGGTCGACCATGTTCGAGGCGGACTGCTCGCCGACCTCGCGGCCACACTCCGGGCAGTGCGGGGTCCCGACGCGGGCGTACAGCAGCCGGAGGTAGTCGTGGAGCTCGGTGACCGTCCCGACCGTCGAGCGGGGGTTGTTGGCGGCGTTCTTCTGGTCGATGCTGATCGCGGGCGAGAGCCCCTCCACGGTCTCGACCTGCGGCTTGTCCATCTGGCCCAGGAAGTTCCGGGCGTAGGCGGACAGCGATTCGATGTAGCGGCGCTGGCCCTCGGCGTAGACCGTCTCGAAGGCGAGCGAGGACTTGCCCGACCCCGAGAGGCCGGTCACGACCGTGAACTCCTCGCGGGGGATTCGCACGTCGAGGTCCTTGAGGTTGTGCTCCTCGGCGCCGCGGACCTCGATGGACTCCTTGCTCATTGGTGAAGGGCTGGAGTGGCGCCCGAAAACCTCTGTCGGTCGCGCCCTCGCGAGCGGCGTGGGAGCCTACTCCCCTGGGGCCTCGTCCAGCGGCTCGCGCCGCTGCACCATCCCCAGGCCGACCCACGAGATGACCGCCTCGCCGTCCTGGTTGATCCCGGTCATCCGGGAGTTCACGCGGCCACGGGTCGGGTCCGTGGGGTGGGGTTCCTTCTCGATGGTCTCGACGCGGACGGTGAGCTCGTCGCCCGGGTAGACCGGCTGCTTCCACCGCAGTTCGTCGACGCCGGCGGCCCCGAGCGACGCCTGGTCCTCCAGCACGCCGTCGACGAGCAGCCGCATACAGGCGCTGGCGGTGTGCCAGCCGGAGGCCGCCAGCGAGCCGAAGATGGACTCCTCCGCGGCCTCCTCGTCGGTGTGGAACGGCTGCGGGTCGTACTGCTCGGCGAACTCGATGATCTCCTCCTTCGTCATCTCGTAGGTGCCGTGCTCGGTCACGTCGCCGACCGCCATGTCCTCGTAGTAGCGCATGTGGCCGAGCGGTCGCACCCGGCGGTCAAGTATCCCCCGACGCGGGCGGCCCCCGGCGGGAAGACCTATGCCGGGGGACGTCCGACTGCCGGGCATGACCGACGAGGAGGTCGCGACCACGGCGGCCGCTGAGGCGGACGACGTCATCGGCGACATCGACCTCTCGGGTGACTCGTACGTCGTCTCGCAGGCCCTGATCCGCTCGAAGTACACGGTCGAGGACGCGGACGGACGGGTCGTCCTCCGGGGCAGGAAGAAGCGGCTCCGGATGAAGGAGGACTTCCCGTTCAGCGCGCCTGACGGCGACGTGGCGTTCCGGGTGAAGGCCCAGAACATCATGGACGTCGCCGGGGACTACAACCTCGTCGACGAGGCCTCCGGCGAGACGTTCGCCGTCATCGAGAAGGAGTTCACCCTGTTCAAGCACGTCTACCGCATCCGGTCGCCCGGCGGCGAGCTGTGGGCCACCATCGAGTCCGAGTCCGCGGCGGTGATGGCGCTGAAGGAGTTCGTCGGGGTTCTGAGTATCCTTCCGCACTCGTACAGCATCACCGGCGCCTCGGGCCGCGAGATGGGCACCATCGAGGAGCGGTTCTCGCTCCGGGACCGCTACGACGTCCGTCTGAGCGACACGGGCGACGTCCCGCGGGAGGCCATCATGGCGGCGGCCGTCGCCATCGACGCGCTGGAGGAGAACTGAGCCGAGGGGTCGGGGCTTCGGGGGGATCGCGCGGCGGAACGGTCGGCCTCAGTCGGCCTGGTCGTCGCACTCTACGTCCGCGGCGACGGTGTACTGCAGCGCCTGTCGGAGATGGTAGCGGGCCCGGGCGTTCGATACCTCGCCGAGCGCGCGCCGGAGGACCTCCGTTTCGTCGGTGCGTGGAGATGGTTGCATACGCTATCTAGTGGATGCGGACGTATATACACGGCCGGGGGTTTTCGCGTCGGGAGAACGGCCGCGCGCGGCTGATCTGCTCCCGTCGCCGTCGCTCGAACGGCGGCCATGACGCCGGGGACGGGCCGGGGGCACGGGGCGCCGATGCCGGACCTGACGCGGAGACCCGCTTCGGGACCGTCGGCGTGTTCGTCCCCGTCGCCGCGTCGCTACTGTTCGTCCGTTTCGGGGGCGGGAGCGACGCGTCCGAGGAGACCGTCGAGGTCGACGGTGGCTCCCCGAGCGGGTGGGACCCGCGACGGCGGCCGGTAGCGTGCCGGCCCACGACCACAACGGATAGAACGGGGGCGCACCTCCGACCGACGATGCGACGGCGCGCCTTCCTGCGGCGGTCCGGGGCGCTCGCCGGGTTAGGTGCCCTCCCGGCCCGGCCAGCAGCCGGTGCGGCCGACGCCCAGGGGACATCGACCCCGACGTTCACGCCCCGGCAGACGACGCCGACGGCCGAAGGGACGGAGGTCCTGGCACGGCTCCCAGTCGAGCGCCTGAAGGAGGCCGTCACCGCGCCGGACGGGGCGACCGCCTACTGCGCCACGACCGACGGGTTCGCGGTGGTCGACATCTCGGACCCGGCGGACCCGTCGCTGCTGGTCGACGAGCGGGACCCACTGGCGGACCGCGACCCGACGCTGTTCGACGTGTACGACGTGAAGCTGGACCACGAGAACGACCTGCTCGCGGTGGTCGGGCCCGCGAA
>NZ_QMDX01000002.1:0-318020 GCF_007421925.1 Haloglomus irregulare | reverse complement strand
TCGACCTGACGGTCCACGACGGCGTCGCCTACCTCGCCCACTGGGACGCCGGGACGTGGGCAGTCGACGTGAGCGACCCGACCGCACCCGAACTCCGTGCGAAGGTGCGCGGTCGCGACCCGGAAGCGTTCCTCGAGATGACGCGGGCCGAGCGCCGGCAGGAGTTCAGCGAGCCGCCGGGAAACGACCACTTCGTCGCAGTCGACGGGACCGGGGACCTGCTCGGCGTCGGCGGTGAATCCTGGGACGTGACTCCCGACGGCGAGGGGGGCGGTCCGAGTCCCATCACCCTCTACGACGTGTCCGACCTCGACGACCCGCGGGAACTGGCCGTCATCGACCCGCCGCCGACCCCGGACCCGACGCTGGGTGGCGTCTGGACCACCTCGCACAACTTCGAGTTCCGTGGCGACCGGCTCTACACCTCCTGGTACGAGGGCGGCGTCCGGGTGTACGACGTGCGCGACCCGGCAGAGCCCGAACTCCTGGCGCGCTGGCGCGATAGCGACGACACGAGTTTCTGGACCGCACGGGTCGCCGTCGAGGGCGAGTTCTTCATCGCGACGAGCCACCGTGACGGCCCACGGGCCGCCGAGGGGAGCAGCTTCGACCGTGCCGCCCTCTACACGTTCCCCGACCCGCCGAGCGACGCCGCGCCGCTGTCGGCGACCCCGAGCCCTGGGACCCCGACGGGGACGGCCACCGACACCCCCACGACGACGCCATCGCCGACGCGGAGTCCCACGGCGACGACCGGGGAGTCGACCGCGACCGACGGCCAGTCGGGCTTCGGCCCCCTGGCGGCGCTCGGGGGGGTGGGGCTGGGTGCATGGCGGTTGCTTCGGGAGAGGGGAACAGAAGATTAATGCCGGCCACATAATGGGATTATTTCCCCGTTTTCCACTCAACTCCGGATATTACACGACTCGTTTCGACCGCATGATAGTCGGCCATCAGATCCGAACTGGACCTCCCGACGCATCGCGTGGGGGTGCCATCGGTCGTCCGTACTGCATCCGCGCGAGCGGAGCGAGCGCGAGGACCCCCGAGCCGGCAAGAACGCCGCTCAGAGTGCGTTCTCCACCGCCGTCGCGACGTTGCGGGCCTTCCGCGCGAGCGCCTCGCTGACGTGGCCCCGGTCGACTGCCGTGTCGAGTTCGTCGTCGTCGACGCGCCGGACGGTGCCGTCGGCCTCCTTCACGACGTCGACGTGGAGGTCGACGTAGCGGGCGGCGTCGGGGAACAGCTCGACGGGCGTGCAGACGTTGACGTAGGTACCCCGACGACTGCCGTCGTCGGCGCGGTAGACCGTCGGGTACCACCAGCGGCCCTCCTTCAGCGTGGTGACCGCCACGTCGCCGGCCTGTCGCTCGGCACTGAGCGCGTCGTAGGTGCCGCCGGGGCTCATCTCCCGGCGGAGGGTGACCGAACCCCCGGGGTCGTAGTCGGTCACCTCCCCCCGACCGAGCGAGATGAGGCGGCCGTCGGGCTTCCCGTGGTGGAGCGCGAGCCGGTCGCCCTCCCGGGGGCCGAACTGGCGGGTGACGGCGGCGAAGGGAAAGGGGTCCTCGGGCTCGGAGCGGCTGGCGGCTTCCCCGCCGGCCGTTCGTTCGCCGGTCCCACCGGCGAACCGGTCACCCGCGACGGCCTCGGCGAAGTCGACGGCGGCGCTGGCGGCCCCGGCAGTGGCCTTCGTCCGGTGGTGGCCGGGCATCGTCGTGGTGACGCCGCGCCGATGCTCGTCCAGCTCGAAGCGGGACTCGCGGCCGAACCAGCACCAGGCGGTCGCCCCGATGGTCGCGAGGAGGCCGGGCGCCTCGTCCGGGTCGGGGTCGGTCGCAGTCGCCAGCGTCTCGACGCGGGCGACGCCACGTGAGAGCGCCGCCTCCAGTGCGTCGAGGTCGGCGTCGTCGGCGCCGCGGTCCCAGCGGGGCGCCCAACCCTCGGGGACCTCGACGGGGAGCAGCTCCGCCATCCGGGCAGCCTCGCCGGTGCCGCCGGTGCCGCCGCGGCGGAGTTCGACGAGGCCCGCGTCGACGACCAGTCCGGTACCGAGCTCCGGGCGGTCGTCGTCCCACGGCGGGCGTGGGTCACGGACCTGTACCCGGAGGACGTCGCCCTCCTCGACGTAGTCGTCGCTGTTCGCGTAGGGGAGATAGCCCGACGCCGGGCCGCAGTCGACGACGGCACCCCCGCCGGCGTCGTCCATGACGACCCCCTGGCAGACGGCGCCCGCGGGGAGCGTGGCGTGCCATGCGAGGGTGTCACGGCTGATGCCGGCGAGCCGTTCGCGGAGGCGGGCGACCGCCCACGGCGCGCCGGAGATGCCGACACCCTGGCGCTCCCCGGTCGTCGTGACCGTCGCGTCGGCGGGCGCGACGGGGAACGTCGCACCGGACTGGCCGGCGGCTTCGCCACCGGCTGTTCGCTCATCGGGGTCACCGGCGAACCGGTCACGGATGGGCTCGGACGCCTGCACCACGCGCGTCGGGACGCCGTCGGTCGTCGAGTCGTGCAGGAGCGCCGTCAGCGCCGTCGTGTAGATACCCCGAACCCGGACGGAGAGCGCCTCGGCGTCGGCGGGAACCGCCGGCGGCCCGTCGCCCGCATCGTCGCTCATTCCAGTGCCTCGCGGGTCGGTGCGAACCGGACGCGACCGTTGACCGTCGGTCCCAGCGTGAGTTCGACGACGTCCTCGGTGAGCATCCGGCCGTCCTCGACGGGGACGCCCCAGGAGTCGAACCGGAGCCAGCCCCGCAGGTCCGCGGCGTGGGTGTAGGTGTCCAGCCAGCGGATCTCGTGCTCGGGCAGATCCGCGGCGGAGTGGGCCTGGTCCATCGTGGAGTAGACGACGTCGTGGGTCTCGAAGAAGGATTCCAGGTCGGCGGCCGCGGTCTCGACGGCGTCGGCCACCCGTGCCGAGGCCGTCTGCAGGTCGTCGGTCGTGAGGCCGACCTCGCGGAGCGCCGCCTGCTCGCGGGGGTCGAAATGCATACCGTCCGTTCGGCGGGCGGACCTCAAAAGGGTCCGGTGTCCGGCCTGGCGGGCGGAAGCGTTAGGTCCGGCCCCCGAGTACGCGGTGTCGAATGGGAGACCGCGACCCGATCGAGGCGCGAAGCGACGGCACACGGGACCTCTACGACATCTCGACCTGGGAGCCACGCTCCGCGATCGACAGCCTCGCGGTCAGGGTCTACCGGGGGATCATCACGACGACGCGGGCCGTCGTCATCCTGCTGGCAGCGCTCATCCTGTTGAGCCAGTTCCTGCTCGGCAGCATCGGCGCCACCTTCGCGCGGGACCCCTACTCCGTCGGGCTGGTGGTGCTCTCGGTGGTCCCGGCGCTGGGGCTGGTCGCGTACGTCTACGTCGCCGACATCACCACCTCCGAACCGCTGGAACTCCTCGTCGGGACGTTCGTCCTCGGGGTGCTGTTCGCGGGGTTCGCCGCCATCCTCAACTCGGTGTTGAGCCCGGTCGTCCGCGGCGGGCCATCCATGCTGGGGCCGCTCGGGGCGCTCGTCGGGACCGTCCTCTTCTTCTACCTCGTCGTCGGCCCGGTCGAGGAGTCCGTGAAGCTGCTGGCCGTGCGGCTCTACCCCTTTCGCGACGCCTCCTTCGACGCCGTCATCGACGGCGCGGTATACGGCGCGGCCGCGGGCCTGGGCTTCGCCACCATCGAGAACGCCCTCTACATCACCCGCAACCTCGGCACCGGCGGGAACGAACTCGCGCTCGGGGCCGCGCTCGGGTCGGCGGGCCTGGGCTGGGTCGCGACCGGGCTCGCAGGGCTCCCGGTGGCCCAGACCGGCGGGAGCGGCATCATCGGCATCGTGGAGTCGGGCGGGCGCATCACCGCGCTCCGGGCGCTCGCGGGGCCCGGCCACGTCATCTACTCCGCCTTCGCCGGCTACTACCTCGGGCTCGCGAAGTTCAACCGCGACCGGGCCGGCCCGATCGTCGTCAAGGGCCTCATCATCGCCGCGACCATCCACGCCACCTACAACGTGCTCGTCGGCATCGTCCCCGTGCTCGTCAGCGTCGCCGCGAGCCAGTTCCTCGGGGTCACCGTCCCGCAGCTGGTCGCCTTCTTCGCGTTCGTTCTCGTCTACGACGGGGTCTTCGGCTACGCGCTGCTCCGGAAGTTCGCCAACTACCGGACGGCATATCGGGACGTCCACGGTCCCGGCGACGACGAGGACGGGGCGTCGTTCGTTCCGGAGTCGACGGAGTTCGACCCGTAGCGGGGGGCCGAACGCTTACTATACCGCTGGTCGAACGCCGGGTATGGTCCGTGCGTTCATCATGACGAGGGTCGAGACCGGGCACGCCGAGGGCGTGCTCGCCGAGGTGTCCGGCTTCGAGCGTGTCACGGAGGCGAAGGTCGTCGCCGGCGACTTCGACCTGGTCGTCGAGGCCGAGGGTGAGGAGGTGTACGACGTCCTCCACTCGGCGTCGAACGCCATCCGCGGGCTCACCCACGTGGTCGACACGAAGACGTACGTCTGTCTGGAGTAGCCCCGGCCCACCCGAACGGCCGTCACCTCACGGGTCGTCCGCGCGACCATACCGACATGGCGGAGGGCTGACCGGTCGCCGAACTGGCAGCGGAGTGCGTTGGTCACGCGAGCGACCGGGACCCGGACGCGATGGCCCGCGAGGACTGAACCACAGCGGGCGAAGCCCGCGAGGACGTCGTCGAGGAGTCCGCCGCCCTCGACACGCTCCACGGGCGCTGCGGGAGTCCTTCGAGGGGCCGCTCACCGCCGTCTCGGGTCCGGCGTTCGCGGTCGAGACCATCCACGAGGTCGACCGGGGGACGGCCACCGGCCAGTGGCGCCTCGCCGGCGCCGTCGAGGCCAGCCTGGGGCATCGGGGCGACCGGCGAACCGCTCGACGGCCGCGGCATCGACGTCATGGAGTTCGAGGACGGCCGCCTCGCGCACAACACCGTCTACGACGGGCCGACCGCCCGACAGGTCGGGCTGCTCGCCGGGGAGGACTCGCTGCCCGACCGCGCGCTCGTGGCCGGGGTCGGCGGGGTCACCGAGCCGCGGACGGAGCCGCTTGACTGCCCCCTACCGCCACACCGTTCCGGGTGCCGTGTGTCCTGCCTCCGTGTTGAGGTTTAACAACACCCCACTCCTATAGGGGTACGTATTCGATGCTCAGTAGCGACCGCTTGACATCAGCGCGGACCGCGGGCTACGTCGTCGCCGTGACGTTGGCACTCGTCTCCGCGACGGTGTTCGGACCGGTGGTGTGGAACGCTGCTTCGTCCTCGACGAACCCGACCGTCGCGGTCATCACGCTGGAGGGACCCACCAACGACCAGAACGTCAACCGGGTCACCCGACAGCTCCGCGAGGCGAGGCAGAACGATTCGGTGGCGGCGGTCGTCCTCCGCCTGGACAGCCCCGGCGGCCCGGCATCCGCGAGTTCCGAGTTCTACCTCGCGGTCAACCGGACCGCCAGTCAGCTCCCCGTCGTCGCGTACGTCAGGGGGCTCGCGGCCTCCGGTGGCTACTACGGTATCGCGCCGGCCGATAGCATCGTCGTGAAGTCCGGGTCCACGGTCGGCAGCATCGGGACCGTCGTCCAGGTCCCCTCGTCGGCGGTCGAGTCGGCCGGGCAGCGGTCGGACACCTTCATCCGGACCGGCCCCGACAAGGCACAGATCTCCCTCGATGGGCTCCGGGAGCGGCTACAGATACTGCAGGCGGGCTTCGTCGGGACGGTCATGCAGCACCGTGGTGACGAGCTCTCGCTCTCGCGGACGGAGGTCGCCAACGGGCGGGCCTATCTCGGCGCTACGGCGGTCCGGAACGGGTTCGCCGACGAGATCGGTGACCTCGGTACCGCCATCGAGCGTGCCGCGACCCTCGCCGACGACATCGAGGGCGACGACTACGCGGTCGACTACCGCGAGGCCCGGCCGACCCAGCTCTCGCTGTCCATCGGCGATAGCCGCGTCACCCGCGTCGAGGGGGACGTCGTCTACGTCGCCACCGAGGGGGAGGCGAACGCCCTCCCCGACGGGTTCGTCCGGCCCGTCCGCTACTGGATGGTCTGGGGCGTCCCGGCGGCTCCCCCGGACGACCCCGCAGCGGGGGCGGGCGGGAACACCAGTACGGCGACGGCCACGCCGACGCCCGGGGGTCAGGGCTGATGTCCGAGGGCCGCATCGCGAAGCCGCTGGCCGTCTACGTCCTCCTGGTGGTCGGTCTGCTCCTCGCCGTCGGCCTCGTGGGCGCCCTCACGGGCACCGGCGCGACCGACGGCCAGCAGGTCCAGGGGCAGTCGCCGGCGCAGTACCAGCCCGACGCCGTGCTGAGTGAGGTCGATCCGGAGAGCGGCACCATCGAGGTGGCGGGCGCGGATGAGGTCGGGGGCCAGAAGCGCGTCCTCATCGACACCCAGCACGACAACGAGTTCTCGCGGACCGACCTCGGACCGGCCGTCGACGCACTGTTCGCCGCGGGGCACTCGGTCACCTTCGCCGAGGACACCGGGGACGGTGATGTCGACTACGAGGAGTCACTGGACGAGTACGACGCCCTGCTGGTCATCCAGCCGACGGATCGGTTCACCCCCGAGGAGCGCCGGGCCGTCCGCAACTTCACTGACGACGGCGGCCGCCTGGTCGTCCTCGCCGAACCCCCGCAGGTGGAGGTCCGGGGACCGTTCGGCACCCCGAGGGTCACCGTCTTCCGCGCGACCAACCTCACGGGGGGCTACGGGGTCCGTATCGGTGCCGAACAGCTCTACAACACCGACGACGACGCCAACGACAACAACTTCCGCAGCTTCTACGCGAGACCCGCCGACGACAGTCGCCTCACCAACGGCGCCGACGCCGTGACGTACGATATCGGCGGCTACGTCGTCGTGCAGTCGGGGAGCAACCTCACCGGGCGCCTGCCCGCGGCCGAGGGCACCCGGGGGCTGGAGACCCGGCGCCCGGTCACGCCCCCGACCGTCGCCAGCGGCGATAACGTCACCGTCGTCGCCGACGCGTCGTTCGTCGAACCCGACGAGGTGTACGACGCCGACAACGAGGTGTTCGTCGGCAACCTGCTCTCGTTCATGATCCGGGGGCAGTCACCCGCCGAACTGAACGCGACGGCGACCCCCACGCTG
Organism: Haloglomus irregulare; assembly: GCF_007421925.1. Classification (GTDB taxonomy): domain Archaea; phylum Halobacteriota; class Halobacteria; order Halobacteriales; family Haloarculaceae; genus Haloglomus; species Haloglomus irregulare. The sequence continues at coordinate 310,880 of NZ_QMDX01000002.1, read as the reverse complement.
ACCCCGTCGCCCACGTCGACACCGACGCCGACGTCGACCGCCACGGTGACGTCGGGCGGGGGCAACAGTAGTTCGATGGCGGCCCCGGAGGCACGGGCGCCGACGGGGTGACCGCGGCCCCGTCGCTCATCGGTCCGGTTCGGCGTCCACGCCCCTCGCCTCGGGTTCGGGGAGGTCGGCCTCCGTCGGCTCGGTCGCACCGCCACCCGGCGTCTCGCGGTCGATGACGGCCTCCTTCCAGGTTCCCCGCGTGAACCAGAGTCCGGCGGCGAGCGCGCCGAGGATGTGGCCAGTGGTCATACCGACCCAGATGCCGGTCGCGCCCATGCCGAGCAGGAACGCGAAGCCGTACACCATCGGCACCCGGCCGACCCAGAGCGCGACCAGCGAGAACCCCAGCGCAGTCCGGGTGTTCCCGGCGCCCCGATAGGCGCCCAGCAGCACCTGGAAGACGCCGATGAAGGCGAACTCCACCGCCCGGATGCGGAGGTAATCCGTCGCGAGACCGATGGTCTCGGTCGCGGTCGCCGTCCCGGTGGTCATGAAGACGCTCACGACGGGGCGGGCGGCGACCAGCGCGACGACGCCGACCCCGATCATGACGGCGGCCGCGGCCCCGGCGGCGAGGCCGACGGCCCGCTCGGCGCGGTCGGGCTTGCCGGCGCCCAGGTTCTGCCCGACCATCGTGTTCGTCGCGCGGCCGAGTCCCATCGCCGGGAGGAAGACCAGCGAGATGAGCCGGTTGCCCAGCCCGTAGGCCGCGACGACCGGCGGGCCGAAGGCGGCGACCATCCCCGTGAGCGCGACCATCGCGAGCGCGGTGGTCGACTGCTCCAGCGCCGCGGGCGTGCCGATGCCGACGATCTCGCGGACCCGCTCGTACCGCAGCCGGAGATGCCGGAGCAGCACGTCGGGACCCCGGGTCGTCCGGAACAGGACGTAGAGGCCGACCACCGTCGCCAGCCCCCGGGAGATAACCGTCGCGTAGGCGGCGCCGGTGACGCCCAGGGCGGGCGCGCCGAACCAGCCGAAGATGAGCACCGGGTCGATGGCGACGTTCAGCCCGACCGATAGCGCCATCACGACCATCGGCGTCCGGGTGTCCCCGTAGCCGCGCATCAGCGCCGAGAACAGGAAGAAGCCGAACAGGAACGGCGTCCCGAGGAAGAACACGCGCATGTAGTCGGCCGCGTGCGGGACCACGTCTCGGGCGGTCGCGGCGTCCGCGGGGAGCAGGCCCAGTAGCGGTGTCACGCCGAGGTAGCCCAGCGCACCGAGACCGGTCGCCAGCAGTGTGACGAAGGCGAGCGTCTGGCCCGCGACCTGGCCGGCACCGTCGCTGCCGCGGGTCCGCTCGGCCCCGTCGCCGTCGGATTCGGCCCCGGTGTGCTGGGCGACCAGCGTCGACCCGGCGACGGTGAAGCCGCCGCCGACCGAGAGCACGAAGAAGACCAGGGGGAAGGCGAGGCTCAGCGCCCCGACGGCCTCGGCCGAGAGCCGCCCCAGCCACAGCGTGTCGGCGAGATTGTAGGTGACCTGCAGCAGTTGGGTGACGACGATGGGCCAGGCCAGGCCGAACAGCGGGCGCGCCAGGCTCCCCTCCGTGATACTGTCCTCCGCAGGCTGCACCAGCGGAAGGAAACGGCCCCCGGTTTTGTGTCTGTTCCTTCATCGACAGCGTACCGTATCGGCACTACTGACCGCAGCGGACCCGCGGGCCCGAGTGCCCCGTTTTCCCTCCGAAACCCGGATCCTTGCGACGATTCCGACCGGTTATCGCTCTACCCCGACCGTATCCGAGATATCGCTCGCGAGCGTCGGAGAGTGAGCGTTAACACGCCGGCCGCCCGAGCCCGGTCATGAGCGACCCCGATGACCGCCCGACACAGGTGGGGAGCGACGCGGGCGACGGCGACCGCCCGCCGACGGCGTTCGTCCCGGCGCACGTGACCGGCTTCTTCACCGCGGAGCCGGCCAACGACCCCACGAAGGCCGGCTCGACCGGCGCCGGACTGGCGCTCTCGGACGGCGTCACCGTCCGGGTGGAGCCGGCGACGCCGGGCACCTACGAGGTGCTGCTGGACCGGGAGCCGATGGACATCGAGGCACCGAAGCGCGTGCTGCAGGCGCTCCGGGTCGACGGCGCGCGGGTCTACGCCCGGTCGGAGGTGCCGCTGGCGTCCGGGTTCGGCGTCAGCGGTGCGCTCGCGCTCGGGACCGCGCTCTGTGCAAACGCGGTCTTCGACGGCGAGCTCTCGGAGAACGAGCTCGTCACGGTCGCCCACGGCGCCGAGGTCCAGGCCGGGACGGGACTGGGTGACGTGGTGGCGCAGGCTCGTGGGGGCGTCCCGGTCCGGCTGGAGCCCGGCGCGCCCGCGGAGGGCGTCATGGACGGCATCCCCGCGCGGTCACGCGTCGAGTACGTCACGCTGGGCGAGCTCTCGACCGCCGAGGTGCTGTCGGGCGATACCGAGGAGCTGACCCACGCCGGCGAGCGCGCGCTGTCGGCGCTGGTGCAGGAGCCGACGCTACCGCGGTTCGTCCGCGCCTCCCGGCGGTTCGCCCGAGAGGCGGGCCTGCTCACCGACCGCGTCCGGGACGTCGTCCTCGACGTGAGCGAGGCCGACGGCAGCGGGGCGATGGCGATGCTCGGCGAGACCGTGTTCGCGCTCGGGACGGGGCTCTCCGACGCCGGCCACGACCCCTCGGTCTGCCGGGTCCACCCGACGGGCGCGCACCTGACGCTGGACGGCTGGTAGCGCGGGCGACGGGAAGGCGATACGCTGAAACGACGGCCGCCCGTCGGTGAGCGCGTGCCCGAGGCCGACGACCCGACCGTCATCGACACCCTCGCCATCACCGCCGAGGACCTGATAGCGGCGCTGGAGGCGAACGCCCGCCGGGACGCGGGCGCGGTGCTCCGCGTGACGCCACCGTTCAGCGGCCGGATGCGCGCGCGACTCCACCTCGCCGGGGCGGAGGGCGGCTACGACGACACCCCGCGCCCGATCCATATCCCCCCTCAGCGGTTGCTGGCCGACGACGCGCCGGCCTTCCCCTCCGTCGACGCGACCGAGGACGACCTCCGGTCGAACCCCGAGACGGAGTACACGCCCGAGCGGCACCGGGAGCGACACGAGGGCCGCGTCGAGACGTGGCGCGACGCCGTCCGCGACCACGTGGGCGAGGCGGCGACCATCGAGACCGACGGCGGCGCGGTGGCGGTGACCGTCACCCTGCTTGGCTGACGCGCGGTCGCGGCCCCGTCGTGGGCGTGTCCGGGGCGACCCCAGCGTACCGGTCGGCTATCTACCTGGACGTGCAGTTCGGTAGATGCGCGAAATCACCTCAGATCGCTCGATAAAACGTCTCATGGGTTCTGCATCGCTCGTAAAACGTCCGGCGGGTGCCTTGAGAACGGAGTGAAACGTCCGAAACGAATCGAAGGCTCTGTCGGTTATATGTCGATACGGGGGTATGAAATGGACAGAGACGATGTCCACGAACAGTCCCTCGCTGTGGCCTATCAGCGAGTCCCCCGCCCACATCGCTGATGCCCTCCTCGGTTCCGCTCGCACCGTTGCCGAACACCTCCGCCCCCTCCTGCAGGCGACCGCGTTCTGGTCCGCTGTCGCCATGCCGTTCCTCTACGTCCCGCTACTGGTCGGCGGGCTCGCGGACGGCGAGGCGGTGACGTTCATCGGCCTCCTGTTCCTGAACGTGGTCGCGCTGGTGCTCGGCCACGGCCACCGCAGCGGCGACGTCGAGGACGACGCCGACGCGGCCGGGCAGTAAGCCGGTGCCGGCGAGCAGTCCGACGACGGTATCCAGCGCCGCGACGGTCCCCTCGGGGCCGGCCGTGAACGCGACCCCGTCCCCACAGCCATGCCGGGGGCGGCGCGGACGGCCACTCGAACCGACACCCGGGAGTCGGACCGCCCGACGATTGATTACCACCGCGAGCCACGGCGGAGTCGTGAGTGACGTTCCCGACCGCGTCGACTGCCTCCAGTTCCCCAGCGACGACGCCGGCGAGGTCCGCCTCGTTCCCGTCGGGACGGGCGAGCGCATCGTCGCGGCCCACCGCGAGGAGGTCCGGCGGCGGCGCCGCGTGGGTGCCATCGCCGTCGTCGTCGCGACGCTGCTGACGGCCGCTGGCGCGGTGCTGCTGGTCGGTCCCACCGTCGAGGCGGCCGCCGGGACCGCGCTGGTGGCGCTGGTCCTCGGGGCCGCGGCCCGCCGTGGCGGGCGGATCCCCCTGCCGGAACTCGTCGCGTCCGACCTCCCCCTCGCCGAGGCCCGCGACCGGTACGAGGTGGTGGCGGCGACGGACGACCCCATCTCGGACGGGTCGGACGGACCGGGGCCCGCCGCGTGACCCCGCAGTTTGGCAACGTGTCTCAGTTTCAGGGAAGCGTTTAGTCACTCCCGACAGGACGAGTGGGTATGCCAGGTCCCGCGTTCCGCCGCGGCGAGACCGTCGCCCTCCACCCGGCGAACGAGGAGGACATCGGCTTCCTCCACGAGCACGCCAACGACCCCGAGATCAGGTGGGGCCTGACGACGGCGTTCCCGCGGACACGTACGGAAACCGAGGAGCGACACGAACAGTACGCCGACGACGACTCCGGCGTCGGGCTGTTGGTCGTCCCGCGCGACGACGACGAGCCCGTCGGGAGGGTCGTCGGGTTCGGCATCGACCCGACACACGGCACCGCCGAACTCGCCGCCTGGGTCGACCCCGACTACCACGGCCGGGGGTACGCCTCGGAGGCGACGGCGCTGCTGATCGACCACCTGTTCGCCGAGCGCCGCCTCCACAGGCTCGTCGCGCGGGCTATCGTCCCGGACGAGCCCAGCCGCGCGGTACTGGAGGGGCTGGGCTTCCACGAGGAGGGCGTCCAGCCCGCCGAGAAGTACGTCGACGGCGAGCATGTCGGCGTGGTACGCTACGCGATGCTGGCCCGGGAGTGGGACGGCGTCGAGGCCGCCCTGGGAGGTGAGGCCTGATGCCCGGTCCCGTCTTCCGCCGTGGTGAGCGTGTGGCCCTGCACACGCTCGAGCGTGAGGACCTCGACCTCGTCGCGCGGCTCCGCAACGACCCGGAGCTTCGCTGGGGGCTGTGCCCCGCCACCCCCGAGAGCGACGTGACCATCGAACGCTGGTTCGAGGACCGCGTGGCCGAGACGGACGCGAGCGACGAGGGCGCGCAGTTCGTCGTCGTCCCACGCGGGGACCCGGACGTGGCGGCGGGCTACGCCTCGCTGTTCGACGTCCAGCGCCCCGCCGGCCACGGCGAGATCGCGGTCACCATCGCGCCCGAGCATCAGGACCACGGCCACGTCACCGACGCGGTCCGCGAACTGGTCGCCTACGGCATCGAGGAACTCCGGTTGAACAAGATCCGGGGACGCGCGCTGGCCACCGACGGGCGCTGGCGCGCGGCGCTGGAGGACGTCGGGTTCCGGCTCGGCGAGACCCGCCGCGAGGCCAGGCGCGTCGACGGCGAGCACGTCGACGTGGTGTCGTACTCGCTGCTCGCGGACGACTGGTTCGACCGCGAGGACACGGTTCGAGGGCTTCCCGGGCGACCGCCGGGCGCGACCGCCGCCGAACGCGGCCTCGACGACCCGGACAGCGGCGCGGTGGACGGGGGTGAGCGGTGATGCCCGGCCCCGTCTTCCGCGCGACCGACGACAGGACGGTGACGCTGCGGCCCCGCCAGGCGGAGGACCACGAGTTCGTCCGCGACGTGACGAACCGACCGGACGTGCGCCGGCTGCTTCGCAGCGTCTCGCCGAAGAACCAGCAGGCCGTTGCGGACGGCTACGAGGAGCACGCGGAGGGCGACGACGGCGTGAACTTCTGCATCTGCGCGCCTGAGGACCCGGTCGGGCACGTCGGGATGTGGCGCATCGACCACGTCAACGCGACCGCCTGGCTGGGTGCCTGGATCGACCCCGACCACCACGGCGAGGGGTACGCCCCCCGCGGCACCGCGCTCGCCGTCGACTACGCCTTCGAGGAGCTCGACCTCCACCGGCTCAACACCGCCGTCTTCGAGCCGAACCGGCCCTCACAGCGCGTGATGGAGAAGCTCGGGTTCACCCGCGAGGGCGTCCAGCGCGAGGCGATGTTCATCGAGGGCGACTGGTACGACACCTTCCAGTACGGGCTGCTCCGGCGCGAGTGGGACGGCTACGACGGGTGAGGCCGGAAATCTCAGCCCGCGGGAGCGCGGCGTCGGCGGGCTAAACGCAGGCCGCCGTCGCCCGGGTCAGGTCACGCTCGACAGCACGAAGAGGAGGGCGACGACGCCGGCGACGGCGGTGGCCGCGTCACCGGAGACGCCGCGCTGGTGCAGGAGGCCGAACCGCCAGATGACCGCGCCCCAGAGCGTCGCAAGGGCGCCCAGCATGGTCCCGACGAGTTCGACGTCGCGGACCTGCGCCAGCGCCGGCTGCCGGAGCGTCTCGGGGGACTGCTCGGGCGAGACGGTGAGCGGGTCGAAGGTGACCGCGAGCGCCGCGACGGTGAGGGCGCCCGCGAGGACCGCCGGTGCCAGCCCCCAGACGGCGACGGCCAGCGACCGGCCGAAGCCGCCCTCGCCGCCGGCGAGCGCCGAGCCGCCGTGGAGTCCCCCGGCGGTCACCAGCACGATGATGGGGATTCCGATGGCGGTCTGGCCCGCGACCGAGCCGATGGCGTCCCAGAGGACCCGGTCCACGTCCTGCTCGACCGTCGCGGGTTCGGTACAGCCGCTCGGCGTGTCGCCGTCACAGAAAACGTCACCGGGATACTCGGGGTTGCTCGTCTCGACGGTGCCGTCGATGTTGGCCGCGAACACCAGTCCGAAGCCGATGACGACCGTCACCGTCGCCAGCGTGACGAGCGCGGTGACGGCGAGCCCGCGACCGAGGGTGGCGGTCCGGTCGTCGAAGTAGCTGTCCGGGCGGAGGAGGGGCGTCCGTGGCGGGGACATGGGTTCGGGCACGTTCGTGGTTGAGATAAGTCCCCTGAGCGCGTATACAGCGCCGGGGGGCCCGGCGCACCCGACCGCTTCATTTGTCCGGCGCGCCCACGGATGGGTATGCTCAGACTCGGGGTCGCGACGGAAGCCGAGACGCTCGCACGGGTCCGCGAGCCACTGGCCGAACGTGGTATCGAAGCGGTCCACCTGCCGACGGCCGAGCGGACGGTCGACCTCACGGCGCCCGACGCGGCGTTCCCCGACGTGGACGTGGGGTTCGTCTACCCGCCGCGGCTGGCGGAGGGCGGCGTCGCCGACGCGCTGCTGGACGTGCCCTGGGTGAACGGCCGGGAGGCCGTCCTTCGCTCCCGGCACAAGGGGGAGACGCTGGCGCGACTCGGCCGGGTGGGCGTCCCGACGCCGGACTCGGTGGTCGTCTCGAACCCGGCCGACGAGGCGGCGCTGGAGGACGCCCTCGACCGGGTGGGGCTGCCGGCCGTCGTCAAGCCGAACTCGGCGACCCGCGGTATCGGGGTCGCACGGGTCGGCGACGCCGACTCCCTGCTCGGCGTCACCGACTACCTCGACCTGCTCCACGAGTTCCCCGCGACCGGCGACCGCTCGTTCCTCGTGCAGGCCCTGGTCCCCGACGCCCACGACTTCCGGGTGATGTGCGTCGAGGGCGAGTACGTCGGCGCGGTCGAGCGGCGACTCCCCGAGGCGGCCCGGGCGGCCGGGCGCTGGAAGCACAACGTCCACCGGGGCGCCGAGGCGACCGGCGTCGACCTGCCTGCGCCGCTCCGGGACCTGGCCGAGCGCGCCGCCCGGGCGCTCGAGGTGCCCTGGCTCGGCGTCGACCTGCTGGTGCCCGGAGGTGACGGGGCGGAGGACCTCGCGGTCGAGCGGGCCGTCGTCAACGAGACGAACGCCCGGCCGACGGTGGACGCGGCGACGAAGTACGAGTCGGGGTTCTACGACCGCCTCGCGGCGCTGGTGCGGGGGGCCGCCGAGCGGTAGTCGGGGGGGCTCAGTCGCCCCCGGGCGGGTCGCTGTCGAGCCCCTCGACCTCGAACCGAGCGCCGCCCCACCGGCTCTCGGTCGCGGTCAGCGACCAGCCGTGAGCCTCCGCGATGTCGCGGGCGATGGCGAGGCCGAACCCGCGGCCGTCACTGCTGGTGCTGTAACCGGGCTCGAACACCCGGTCGCGCTCGTCGAGCGGGACGCCCGGGCCGTCATCCGCGACGACGAGGCGGTCCCCGTCGACGAGCGCGACGCGGGCCGCCTGCTCGGCGTGCGCCACCGCGTTGTCGAGCAGGTTCTCCACCAACTGGACCAGCCGGGCCTCGTCGGCGCGGACCGCCCGGTCGGTCGCCTCGACGGTCACCTCGACGTCCTCGGAGCCGACGCCCGTCAGGGCGCGCTGGACGACGGCCGACAGGTCGACAGGTTCGGGGTCGGCCACGACGCGGCCCTGTTCGGCGAGGTCCAGCAGGTCGTCGATGAGCCGATCCATCCGGTCCAGGGCGTCGGCCGCCTGGTCGACCAGTTCCGGCTCCTCGCGGCCGGTCTCCCGGTACAGGTCGAGGCTCCCGTCAGCGACCGACAGTGGGTTCTTCAGGTCGTGACTGACGGCGCTCGTGAACGCCTCCAGCCGCTCGTTCTTGCGTTCGAGTTCGCGCTCGCGGGCCTTCCGCTCGGTGATATCCCGTCCCTCGGGGATGAGCAAGGTCACCTCGCCGTCGTCGTCGGTGACGGGCTTCAGCGAGAAGTCGATGATGGCGGGGCCGTCGGTGCCATCGATCTCCATCTCGAACCGGACGAACTCGCCGTCGCGGGCGCGCTCGACGGCGTCATAGACCCGGTCGCGGTTCCGCTCGGTGATCCACGGCGCCTCGGCGAGATGCACACCGACGACCTCGGACGGGGGGACACCGACGAACTCCAGGGCGGGGTCGTTGGCCCGGACGAGCGTGCCGTCGGGCTCCATCAGGCCGGTGAGCTGGAACGTGTTGTTGAAGACGGCCTCGAACTCGCGCTCGCGCTCGCGGCGGCCCCTGATGTCGCGCCCGATACCGACCAGCCCGAGCTCGGTGCCGTCCTCGGCCACCAGCGGCGCACCCGTGAACTCGTGGGGAACCCGCTCACCCGACGTCGTCTCGAACGCGCTCTCGACGGTGACGTGCTCGCCGTCCTCGACGACGGCGGCGATGCTGTCGGCGATACGCCCAGTCTCGTCGTCCGGGACGAACTCCAGCGGGTGCATGTCCGCGATCTCGGCGTCCGTGTAACCGGTCGTCGCCGCGAACCGGTCGTTCCAGCGGAGCAGGTCGCCCGTCCGGTCGAAGGCGTACAGCGCGTCCGGCAGGCCGGCGAGGACGCTCTCCGTGAACGCCCGCTCCTCACGGAGCTCCGCCTCCCGGCGCTTGCGCTCGGTCACGTCACGGAAGTAGACCGAGAGGCCATCACGCGCCGGGAACGCCCGGATCTCCAGCCACGAATCCAGCGGGTCGGCGAACACCTCGACCGTCTCCGACTCCTGGACCTCAAGCGCCCGACGGCAGGCCGTCACCGTCTTCGAGTCCTCGATGGTCGGGAACGCGTCCAGCAGGGGTGTCCCCCGCAGCACGTCGGGGTCGGCGTCCAGCAGGTCGGCCGCCTGGTCGTTGACGTAGGTGAACCGGAGGTCGCGGTCGAAGGCGACGAACGCGTCGGTGATGCGCTCGAACACCTGCCGCACGCGCTGGGCGGAGCGCTCGGCCTGCTGCTCCGCACGGCGCTGGTCGACCGCGTTCTCGATGCGGTTGACCAGCACCGTGAACCGGTCGCCGCGGGTACCCTTCTGGAGGTAGTCGGTGACCCCCGCCGAGATGGCCTCGCTGGCGATCTCCTCGCTCCCCTTCCCCGTGAACAGGACGAACGGCAGGTCAGGATAGCGCCCTCGGACCCGTTCCAGGAACTCCAGCCCGGTCATCCCGGGCATGTCGTAGTCACTCACGACGCAGTCGAAGGCCGGGGGGCCCCCGGTCGCGGCGACCGACTCCAGCTCACGGTCCGCCTCGCTCCGGACGCCCCCGTCGGTGGCCGCGCCCCTGGCGAGCAGCGACAGCGCGCGCTCCGGGTCCGTGGCGGTGGTCGGTTCGATGTCCTCGTTCTCCCGCTCCAGCCAGCTCCGGGTGAGGTTCAGGAACGCCTCGTCGTCATCGAGATGGAGGACCTCGATGCCGTCACCGTCCGAGCGCACCCCCTGTCCCCTCGGCTGCATGTCCTCGTAACCACGGGGTCGCGCCTCTTGAAGATTGTTCGTTCATCCGGAGGTGCGGCCGGGAGCCGTCAGTCGACGTGGATGCCGGTGCCGCTGTTCCCGTCGACACAGTCGAGGGTGATCTCGAGAACGCCGTTGTTGAACATCGCCTCCGCGGAGTGCTCGTCGACCCGGGCCGGGAGCTCGATCCGCTCGCGGTACTCGTAACGGTCGGTGTCGGCACCGACGATGACATCGTGGCCATCGCACTGCACGTCGATGGTCTCCTTCTCGACTCCCGGGAGGTCACCGACCACCCGGACCACGTCGTCCATGCGGTCGACCCGGAAGTGGACATCGTCGCCGAAGCCCGAGTCGGCACCACCCATCATCCGCTCGATCTCGCGGAAGAAGTCAGAGACATCCGAGAACGGGTCGTCGTCGCGGTCGTCGCGGCGCATTACACTCTAAAGTAGGGCGGCGCCGTGCAAAAGGCTTCGCACCCTGACAAACGATGACACGGGTTCCGGCCATCGGCAGCGGGCGCCGGCGCCGCCCGTTCGAACCGAGCCACACCGCCGGGCGCGGGGGCCGGATTACAGCCCCATCCCCATCGTCTCGTCCGTCCGCTCGCGGGATTCGCCGGCGTCGGCGGTCCCCAGCACCGCCCGGATGGCATCGACGTTCTCCGGCACGACGTCGGACTCCTGATGGATGGCCTGGAACAGGTAGAGGTCGTCGTCCTCGACGCTCACGGACTCGGTCCAGACGCAGTTCTCCCAGAGGTCACCGCGGGGGCGGCCCCGGTCCAGCGCGTACTCCTTCAGCTTGCCCGCACCGTCGATATCGTGCCGGGACTGGATCATGAACGTCCGGTCCTCCTCGGCGAGTAGCTCCCGCACCTCGTCGGCGCTCGGCATCCCGTCGGCATCGGGGTCGAGCTGGACGTTGACCGAGTGGGTGTGCATCAGCGTCGCGGGCACCTTCAGCCCCAGCGTGTCGATGCTGAGGTCCGGGAAGATGGTGTTCACGTCCGGGCCGTGGTGGCTCGGGAGTGCCACCGGGTTCGGGAGGATGTCGTTGATGGGCCCGCGGTCGGTCTGGCCGGGGTCGCCCCCCCGGCGGACCAGCGTCACGCGGGCCTTCTCCACGCCGTAGGCCTCCTCCAGCGGCGCGAACAGCCGCGACAGCCCGGTCGTGTTGCAGGAGACCACCCGGACGTGGTCGGCCCCCTCCGCGTCGGCGTAGTTCGCCCGCGCGTTGAACGACGTGTCCACGAGGTCCGCGTCCTCGCCGCCCTGGTAGAGCGCCGGCGTGTCGTGCGCCTCGTAGAGTGGTCTGTTCTCCGCGCCGATACCCGAGGGGCAGGCGTCGACGACGATGTCGGCCGCGTCGACGAGTTCGTCGACCGTGCCCGCGAGCTCGATGCCGGCCGCGTCGAACAGCTCGATGCGGTCCTCGACCGCCGCGTACAGCGGATAGCCGTTCTCGGCGGCCAGCTCCGCCTCGTGGTTCGGGCTCGTCTTGGCCACGCCGACCAGCTCCATGTCCGGCTGCAGCGTGACCGCGTCCGCCACGCGCTTGCCGATGGTGCCGTAGCCGTTGACCGCCACCTGAATCATGCTTCGTCGTGGTGTGTGCCCGGGCGTAAGCGTTTCGAGAACGCGGGGCGGGATGGGGCTCGGAGCCGCCCCGGTGGGCGGGATTCACCGGGCGCCGACGACAGCGGAATCGCCGCCAGGGTATCGGAGTACCGGATACGTTTCAGAGTTACAGCCACCGCTACGTGGTTATCGACTACCTTCGCACCAAGGTACGTCCCGGACACTGCTATTCGGAGATTACCCGGGATATCCGCCCTACTCCTCGCCCAGCTCCTCGTCGCCCTCGGGCGCGTAGTAGTACTCGCCCTGCTTCTTCTGCTTCCGGTCGAGCTGCGAGCCGGGCTTGTTGATGCGCGGCCGTCCGGTGTTCTGGTCGCGGCGGAAGGTGATGTCGAGGTTGGCGAGGAACTCGTTCATCCCCTCGCGCATCCCGACGGGCTGGCCGGCGTGGCCGCGTTCGGCCGGCGTGCCGTCGAACACCTGGAGCCGGTCGGCCAGCAGGTCGATCATGTAGATGTCGTGGTCGATGACCATCGCGGTGGCGTCGTTGTTCTCGGTGTAGCGGCGGATGGCGGTGGTCGCCTGGACGCGCTGTTCCACGTCGAGGAACGCGGAGGGCTCGTCCAGCAGGTAGAGGTCGGCGTCCTTCGAGAGGCAGGCCGCGATGGCGACGCGCTGGCGCTCGCCGCCCGAGAGGTCCGTCAGCTGCTGCTCCATGATGCGTTCGAGCTGCAGCGGCCCCGCGATCTCCGTGTTCCAGTACGAGGAACCGAAGTCGTCCGTGATGGAGGCGAGGAAGGCGTCGACCCGCATCGGCTGGTCGATCTCGATGTACTGGGGTTTGTAGGCGATGTCGAGACGCGTGTCGACCTCGCCGTCGGTGGGCTCCAGGCGACCGGTCAGCAGCTCGGCGAAGGTCGACTTCCCGATGCCGTTCGGGCCGACGATGCCGAGCACCTCGTTGTGCCGTATCTCGCCGGGCTCGACCTCAAGCGTGAACTCCCCCTCGCCGTAGGACTTGGTGAGCGCGGGGTACTCGACGAGGGTCTCCCCGTGGCTCCCCTGCCGGGGGGCGTGCTCCTCGAACCGGATGGCCGACTGCCGGATGCGCATGTTCTCGGCCTCCAGGTAGCCGTCGAGATACTCGTTGATGCCGTTCCGGGTCGACTTCGGCGTCGTGACGACGCCGAACGCCCCCGGCTCACCGTAGGTGACGTGGACCGTGTCGGCCACGAGGTCGAGGATGGCCAGGTCGTGCTCGATGACCATCATCGAGCGGTCCTCCTCCTCGGCGAGCTCCCGGATGAGCCGGGCGGCGGTCACCCGCTGGCCGATGTCGAGGTAGGGGGTGATCTCGTCGATGAAGTAGAAGTCGGCGTCACGGACCAGGGCCGCGGCCAGCGCTACGCGCTGGAGTTCGCCGCCGGACAGGGTGTCGATATCCTGGTCGACGACGCCGGCGATGCCGAGGCGTTCGGTGACCTCGTCGACGGCATCGCGCTCGTCGACGCCCGAGAGCAGGTCGATGGTCCGCCCGTCGAACTGGTCGGGGATGCGGTCGACGTACTGGGGCTTGCGCGCGACGTCGAGCTTCCCGCCACGGAGGTCCTCCAGGTAGTCCTGGAGCGCCGTCCCGCGGTACTCGTCGAGCACGGCCTCCCAGGAGGGTTCCTCGCGGTGGCGCCCGAGGTTGGGCGTGATCTCCCCCGCCAGGACACGGACCGCGGTCGACTTCCCGATGCCGTTCGGGCCGAGCACGCCGGTCACGCGGCCCTCCTGCGGGGCCGGGAGGCCGTACAGCCCGAAGGCGTTCTCGCCGTAGCGGTGGGCCGGCGACTCCGCTAACTCCCCGGGCAGGTTGATGATCTCGATGGCGTCGAACGGGCACTTCGTGACGCAGATGCCACAGCTCTCGCCGAGGCAGATCTCCTCGGAGATGCGGATCTGGTCCGGGGCGCCGTCCAGCAGCTCCGGGTCCTCGGCCTCGGAGCGCTTGGTGATGCACTCCTTGCCGGTGCGGTTGGGCGGGCAGTAGTTGGCGCACTCGTAGTTGCAGCGGTCGGGCTGGCACCGGTCCAGGTCCACGACCGCGATACTGTCCTCGGCCATCAGAGGGAGGCCCCCGAGCTGAGGAGCACCCCCCAGCAGACGAACCAGAACGAGAAGGTCATGAACACGACGTAGAGGACGTCCTTCGCGCCGAACTCGTCGACGTTCAGCTCGAGGAGGCCCGCCACGTCGATGCCCTGCAGGACGGCGAACTGGGCGAAGGTGAAGCCGACGAGCACGAACAGCGCGCTCCGGTCGGTGGCCCCCGTCGCGACCGTCGACGACACCAGCGCGGCCGCGATGCCCGCGAGCGCCGCAAGCGTCGTGACCGTCACCCCGCGCAGATGCGCGGTGGGGCGTTCGGCCGTATCGGTTGCCATACCCTGTCGTCGTCCGGCCGCGGGCAAAAGCGGTTCGCTCCGTCCGTCGCGTGCTCGGAGGGGCCATCCGGTCCGCTCGGAACCGGGGGAGTACCCCGCGAGCCACCCGATGTCATCGGCGCTGTTCTCCCCGTTTCCGGGCGGCACGCGCCCCGATGCCTCAATCTTTATACGGGTGGCATGCGTCAGTTGCATTCACAGATGGCAGAATCCGACGCGGAGGAACTCTCGGACCTCCCGCCGAGCGCGAAACTCGTCTTCAAAGTGCTCGAGTATAACGGGCCGATGACCCAGAAGGGTATCGTCGAGGAGTCCATGCTGTCGGCCCGGACGGTCCGCTACGCGCTGGAACGACTCGAAGAGATCGACACGGTCGAGGAGGACGTCTACTTCGCGGACGCGCGACAGAACCTCTACGAGATCATCGGGCCGGAGGCCGAGGCCGAGGCGCCGGCCGCGGCCGACGACTGACGGCGGCACGCCGACTTCTCTCCCGCTCTCCACGCCACCCAGCCACGGCGTAGTCAGTCCCCGCACGTCACCGTCCCGGACCGCGGGCGGCAGGAGCACGTCCGTCCGGGTGGTCGCGCCGCCAGTCCCGCCACGTCGCGACCAGCCCACGCCCGCAGAGCGGGCAGTAGGTCACCGGCGCCGGCCCGCCGAACCGGTCGTTCAGTGTTTCCTGGCCTTACGGCACCGAGAGCGGGTTGACCCGGGCGTGGCCCCCGGCAGCAGCCCGATGACCACGGCGCCGCCCGGCAGTCCGGGGTGGTCGTTCTCCAGCCGGTAGCGTCGCGCCGGGTCGACACCGCTCCAGTCGGCGGCGAAGGCCGGGTCGTCGATGGCGAGGAGGTCTGGCGGCTCCTCGCGGACCGTCGCCGGGATGCCGCTCTCGGCGACGGTGTCCGGGGTCCCGGGGGCACGCTCCCCAAGGGCGGCCCCCGTCTCGCCCGCCGAAGCGCCGCGGTAGCCGGTCAGGCAGCCGGCCACTCCCAGCTCCGGCCGCTGCCAGCAGCGCCCGTCGCTTCGTACGGGTATCCGAGGGCGAAAGCGGTTTACCCGACACGTGCGCTCGCGCGGCGAGCGCACGGCTGCGGCGTGGGTGGCGAGTTCGCGATGGGGAGCCGGGAGAGCCGCGAGGCTGCCGGGAACTGGCCAACGTGGAGAAGCGCCGGGCCGACTCAGGCGACGGCGTTCAGTACCTGGATGAGGACGCCGAAGAGGACGCCGAAGGCGACCACCGTCTTCGGGTCCACGGTCGGCGCGTTGCGGTCCTCGGAGTCGAAGTACCGGACGAGTCCGGCGCTGGACATCAGGCCGCCGGAGTTCTGCCCACTGCTCATGGCAGCACCTGCGCGAGCGGCGCACCTAACCCTTTCGACACGACGGCCGCATACGGGGCGCGGTCGGCGGCGACACCGGCGGCAGCGACCGGCTGGGAAATCCTTATGCGCGTGCCTCGGCAACCGCCGACAGTATGAGTGTCAGCCTGATGGACTTCCACGCGGACTGGTGTGGCCCCTGCAAGACACAGGACCCGATTCTCGACGAGCTGAAGAACGACTGGGGGGACCGGTTCGACCTTGAGAAGGTCAACGTCGACGAGGAACAGGACGTGGCCAACGAGTACCAGGTCCGGTCGCTCCCGACGCTCATCGTCGAGAACGACGACGGCGTCGTCGAGCGGTTCGTCGGCGTCACGCAGCGTGAGGACATCGAGGACGCCCTCGAGCGCGCCGGCGCCTGAGTCTGACACCCGACGCCGGACGGCCACTTCTCCTGTCGCTCCGTCACGGATCGGTATCACACGGAACCGAACCGTCCCGCCGATGACAGAGATATGCGGGTTGGAACGGCCTAACGGGGGAATCTGTGGGGTTCGGGGGCGGGAACGGTCAGAACTCGCAGGTGACGGTCCCGTCCTCGGTCAGCGTGATGACCCCGTCGAACAGCTCGCGGTACCCCTCGAGGACGGGTTCGTCGTGGACCTCGTCGGAGAGGTGGAACAGGCCGACGGCGTCGTACTCCGCCAGCAGGGCGAGCACGTCCTCGACGGCACCCCGGGTCCGCTCCTCGTCGGCGTAGTACGCGAGTTCGGTGATGGAGTCGAAACTGAGGCGGAGTTTCCCGTCGTGGTCCTCGAGGAACCGCTCGACGACCTCGACGATGCCGTCGAGGTCGTCCGGGGCCGCGACGTAGTGGACGTTGCTCGCCGACCGCCGGGAGTAGCCCCGCTCGACTGAGAGGGTGTCGAGGATGACGGCGTGCTCCTCATCGACGCCGTAATACTCCAGCTTCTGCTGGACCTCGCGGGCGGTGGTCCGGGTCGAAACGACCAGCAGGTGGTCGGTGTCGGTCTTGAGGAAGTCCGTGTCGATACGGTCGGTCTCGCCGGTGCTGGGATGGATCAGCAACACGCCGGTCCCGCCCGGAACGGTCGACGGCGCGTCCTCGATGGCCAACTCGTAGTCCATACCGGGCGAGGGCGTGGGAGCGTCTTAAATCCCGTGCGGGAGCGCCGGTCTCCGACCGGTTCGAGACGGTCGCGGAGTTCGATACCTCCCGCAGGGCTACTCCGGACCGTCCCGGTCGGGGTCGAACCGCGGCCGCTCGATGTCGGCCTCGTCGAACGCCGCCAGCGCCCGCCGGGTCACGTCCGAGGTGAGGAGGAACTCGTTGCCCAGGTCTGCGACGTACGCCTTTCCCCTCAGCGTCGTGTAGTAGGGGCCGTCCTCGACGATGACCGTGACCGGGTGGTCGCCGGAGAGCCGGACGTACGACGAGGTGAGGACGGCCTCCCGGACGAGCTCGACCGCGCGCTCCCGGTCGGCCGTGGGGCGTCGACGGCGCGGCGGTCAGTCGTCGCCGCTGGGGTAGTCCGCGCCGAGCACGTCGGCCTCGCTGGGGAGTGGTTCCTCGGCCGCGTCGCCGCCGGGCGAGACGCTGCCGGTCTCGTAGCCGGACAGGTCCAGCGTGACGTGGTCGAAGCCGGCGTCGGTGAGGTGCTCGCGGGCGGCCGCCGCGAAGTCGGTGTCGAGCGCGTACGCCAGTTCGTCGGCGCCGACCTCGATGCGGGCGAGCCCGTCGTGGTCGCGTACCCGGAACTGGTCGAAGCCCCAGGTCCGGAGGAGGCGCTCGGCCCGCTCCACCCGGGAGAGGCGCTCCTCGGTCACCTCGAGACCGGTCGGGATCCGCGAGGAGAGACACGCCATCGAAGGCTTGTCCGCGACCGAGAGGTCGTACTCGCGGGCGATGGCCCGGACCTCCGGTTTGGTGACGCCGGCGGCCAGCAGCGGGGAGACGGCGTCCATCTCGTCGACCGCACGGAGCCCGGGCCGGTGGCCGTCGCCGGGGTCGGAGGCGTTCGTCCCGTCGCAGACGGTCTCGATGTCGAGCTCGCGGGCGCGCTCGAACATGGCGCCCAGTCGCATCGTCCGGCAGTGGTAGCAGCGGTCGCCGTCGTTCTCGACGAACGCCGGGTCGTCCAGTTCGGAGAAGGTGACCTCCTCGTGACGGATGCCGATCTCGTCGGCAACCCGGCGGGCGTCGTCGAGCTCGGCGGTCGGGAGCGTCTCGCTCCGGGCGGTGCAGGCGACGGCGTCGTCGCCGAGGGCGTGGTGGGCCAGTGCCGCCACCACCGAGGAGTCGACGCCACCGGAGAACGCGACGAGGGCGCCGTCGCGCTCGGCGAGGGACTCGCGGACGGCCGCGGCCTTGCGGCGAACGCTGGCGGGGTCGGGCGTCCCGTCGGCCGTGTCGGCGTCCGTCGGGGGCTCCGAACCGTCGGGGCGGGCGTCGTCGGTCATCGTCGGAGGCAGGGTGGACGCGTTCAAAAGCGCTCCGGCCCCGTCGCGGCGCCGCACAGCCACCGAGGGCCTTTGCGTCCCCCACTCGAATCGCGGGTATGAACGACGGCACCGGCAGCGAGCAGGGCGACCGCTCCCGGCGGGCGGTCCTGCTCGGCGCCGCGGGGGCGACGGCTGCGCTGGCGGGCTGTTCGACCGGGTTCGTCGGGTCGACGGCGGACCAGCCGGACGAACCGACGGACACGCCCGACGCGGATGGCGGCCCGGAGCCGACGGCCGGCGAGAACGGGCGCTACACCGGGGCCTACCGCGCGACCGTCGACAGCGTGGCGGTCATCCGCGCCTACGGGCCGGACGGGCGCGCCGGTCAGGGCTCGGGCTTCGTCTACGACGGTCACATCGTCACCAACGAGCACGTGGTCGCGGGGGCCACCGAGTTCGAGGTCGGCTTCGCCGACCAGGACTGGCACGCCGGCGAGGTCGTCGGCGAGGACGTCTACTCCGACCTCGCGGCCATCGAGGTGGGGACGCTACCGGACTACGCGACCGACCTCTCCTTCGTCGAGCGCGAGCCGCCCATCGGGACGGAGGTGCTGGCCGTCGGCGCCCCGTTCGGGCTGGGCCAGTCGGTCTCCGCGGGCATCGTCAGCGGGGTCGACCGGTCGCTGTCGGCCGCGAACGAGTTCGTCATCCCGGACGCCATCCAGACGGACGCGGCGGCCAACCCCGGCAACTCCGGCGGGCCGCTGGTCGACCTGGACGCGAACGTGGTCGGCGTGGTCAACTCCGGCGGGGGTGACAACATCGCGTTCGGCATCAGCGCCGCGCTCGCACAGCGCATCCTGCCCGCACTCATCGGGACCGGCGACTACACCCACCCGTTCATGGGGGTCGGCCTCCGACCGGTGGCGCCCGTCCTCGCGGAGGGGAACGACCTCGAGTCCGTCCGGGGCGCCTACGTCGCCAGCGTCCGGTCGGGCGGCCCCTCGGCCGGCACGCTCCGCGGCTCCAGCGGCTCGACCGTCGTCAACAACGTCGAGGTGCCGACCGGCGGCGACGTCATCGTCCGGCTGGACGACACCCCCATCCGCACGCTGAACGACCTCTCGATCTACCTGGCCCTGGAGGCGAGCCCCGGGGACGAGTTGGCCGTCGGTATCGTCCGCGACGGGGAGGAACGGACGGCCCGCCTGACGCTCGGGGAGCGGCCGGACCCCTGAGCCAGCACTCGCGGGGCGCGCGGCTCCGTCCCCCCGGCGTAACGCTCTCCATTCGATAGCCCGTAGCACCGGCTATGCCCGGCGTACCCGACGCGTTCCGCTGTGACACCTGCGAGCAGGACGTGTCCCGCGAGGCCGCGACCCGGAGGGGGACGTTCGGCGACCTCGACCCGGAGAAGTGGCAGAGCTTCTGCTGTCCGGACTGTGGACGGAGACTACGGACCGTGTTCGTCGCGCTGGAGGACTGACCGCGGGCCCGGTTACACCTCGCCCAGCCCGGGGTCGACGATGGCGGCGTCGCGGGGGGCGAGCCGCGAGTGCGGGAACGAGTAGCGCCGGCGGTCCGCGAGCGGTTCCCCGCCGTCGAACGGGTAGACGACCTCGACGACCGGGTCGTCGCGCGGGTAGCCCGCGTTCGTCTCGTAGTCCGCCACCGGCCGGCCCGTGCCGTCGACCGCGACCGCGTCGGCCCGGTCTGCCGTCACCCGCACGACGAGCACGGCGTCGCCCGTCTCGCGGTCGGTCGCGAGGTCGCCGGACTCCAGCCGGCAGCCGCGGCAGTAGTCGGGGCCACCCTCCGGGACGAACCCCTCACGCCCGCACCCCCGGCAGGTGCCCCGGACCTGCCCGGGCGCGGGAATCCGGCCACGGGTGACCTCGATGGCGACCCGGCGGAGGTGCTTGCACCGCTCGCCCCGGATGCGGTGGTCCGGGCAGGTGCAGTCCCCGTCGGGCAGGTCGACGCGGTAGGTCCGGCCGGCGCCGTTCTCGACGTCGTACCGACCCTCGCCGGTCGCCCGGACGGTCATCGGCTCCGTCCAGGCCCGTGCCGAGCGGCCATCGAGCCGGCTCGTGTCCGGTGCGAGCGGCTGTGGCCCCGCGCCGGTCCGGCCCGTCCCGTCGCCGGTCGTCTCCATCACGTGCTCGACCACGGGCCGCTCCCGGTCGGGGTCGACCCCCCTTCGTTTCGACTGCGATTCATCCGATGACGCGGGTTTGTGTTCTGTATGCGTCATACGTGTGGATCGCGCTGTTTCCATCCGAAACCAGGGTTTCGACGGTTATAAGTGCCCCGCTAGCGGGGTGGAAGTGGAACCGCCGGACGTGGCAGGGGCGCGGCCACGGGTCGGGACGGGGGTCCGGCCGCGGCCCGCTTCGAAGTCCTTTTGAATCGACCGGCGGAATCCCGCGCTATGGCCCCCGACAGGGAGACGGTGACCGAGATCGCCGTCGCCGTCGCCGCCGTCGTGCTGTTCGCTGCCGGCATCGTCGCCGTCGGGCGGATGTCCGGGCAGACCATCGACGGCATCACGCTGGTCGGCGCCATCACCGGCTTCATCCTCGTGATGGCGGTCATCGGTGTGACGTTCGCGTACCGATAAGCCCGCTACCCTCCGATCTCATCGGCAACCGTCGGCATAGGAAGGTTATATCGGTTGTTATCACTCCGTCTTCCGTCTTCCGAGTGGAATCCGAGTTCGCACGCCTGCCGGCTGGCGCATACCGCCGTGACCGACGAGTGAGCGCCGGGTGACGGGACCCGCCGCGGCGCTGTGGCGACGGTTGACTCAGTCGGCCGTCGCGTCCTCCTCCGCCCCGCTCGGCTCGCCCGCCCGGCGCTCGTAGTACGAGAGCGGGTGGGCGATCTCCGCGCAGAGGTCGTCCTGGTTCACGCAATCGCCGTAGGCCTGCATCGTCGCGCAGGAGGGCGGCGCGAACGCGACCCCGCGGTCGTCGCGGAGCCGTTGGAGCTGGTAGCGGACGCGCTCGGGGTCGTCCAGCCCCGCGATGGCAGCGATGTCGTGGGCGTCGAGGTCGTCGAACGTGGCGAGGAAGCCGACCAGCGCGAACCGGGAGTGCTCGGGGAGGTCCTCGCCGTCGCGCGACCGGTCCAACAGCGCGTGCATGCAGGGCGGCAGCGACCCGGGCTCCATCCGTCCGGTGAACGAGCGCGGCGGGTCGGCGTCCGCGACGGCGGTCCGGAGCTGGCCGACCGCCTCGGAGAGCCCCTCGGCGATGGGGTCCGGAACCGTCAGCGGCAGCCCCTCGGCGACCCGCTCGCGGACGGCCTCCCGCAGTAGGGTCTCCAGCTCGGCGTTGTCGACTGGGACGACGCCGTCGTGGAGCCGGCGGCGGACCAGCCGCCAGTCCTCGCCGTCGAGGCCGCTGCTCAGCCGGAGGTACGCCGCGACCGCCACGTCGAACTGGCCGTCACCGGTCGGGCGGACGTCCCCCGAGAGGCCGAAGTCCGCGAGCAGGTCCCCCAGCGACAGCGTCTCGCCGCCGCTCCGGAGCGACCGCTCCTCGGCGAAGTCGGCGACGAACCGGCGCTGGGCCAGGGCGGCCTCCGCGCGGGCGTACTTCTCGGTCGCGCCGGGGGCGTCGAGTAGCGAGACCAGCACCCGCGCGACCGGGTAGGAGAGCAGCTCCGCCCGCGCGCCGTAGCGCTCCTCGCTCTCGGCGGTCCCCTCCAGCAGCGCGCGCCGCACCCGCTCGACGCCGCGCTCGACTGCCGGCCCGCCCTCCCGAACCAGCGCCACGAGGTCGACGTCCGCGGACTGGACGGCCTCGCGGGCGGCGGACAGGAACGGGTAGCGCGCGTGGAGCCGTTGCACGAGCGCACGGTGTGGAGCCGTCGTATTGAACGCGGCGGTCGGCCGTCCCCGGGTCGACACTCACTCCCACGGATGTCGTCCGCGGTCGGGCCACAGCGGGTACCAGTACTCCTTCTCGGGCTCGACCTCGAGTTCACCGTCGAGCACGCTCTCGAGCTTGAACTCGAGGCGCTCGACACGCTCCTTCCGGCCCCCGGGGTCCGGCACGAACGGGTAGTACGCCCCCCGGCGGAAGGAGTAGAGCCAGTACGCGGTCCCGTCCTCGTCGGCGCGTTCGAACGCGAAGGCCGCGGCGAGCAGTCGGGAGCCGAACCCGCGCTCGGTCAACTCGTCGGCCGCGAAGTGGACGCTCGTGACGAGGTCCTCCGGGTCGTCGTCGTGGAGGACGACCCACTCGTACCCCTTCCCGTCCGTGCGGACGTCGAACGCGGTGCCGGTCTCGGTCTCGCCGGCCGCGAGGATGTCCTCGATGGCTCGCACTGCGGCGGTGAACTCCGTGCTGTCGACGCCGGAGAAGCAGAGCGCCGCGTCACCGGTCGACCGGTAGCCGAGGTCGGCCTCCATCGTCACGTAGGCCGTCGACATCCCGAACAGGTCGTCCGGGTCCGCCCGGCGCGTGGCGTCGGCCTCCGCGCGCATCCCCAGCGCCTCGCGGAGCGAGTCGAGGAGTCCCATTCGTGCGCGGGACTACGTCCGTGGGGCGTTTCAGTCGTCCGGTGGGGTCCGGGCCGACCGTCACGTCTCCAGTTCCCGCTCCAGGTTCCGGAGCTCCTCCACCCGCTTCTCCGTCGGCGGGTGGGTGCTGAACAGCCGGCCGACGATTCCCGAGCGGAGGGGGATGATGAAGAACGCGTTCATCTCGTCCTGGTCGCGGAGGTCCTCCTCCGGGACCTTGTCCATCGAGCCGTCGATGGTGAGCAGGGCGGAGGCGAGCGCCGAGGGGTTGCCGGTGATGGCGGCACCGCCGCGGTCGGCAGCGAACTCCCGGTAGCGGCTGAGCGCCCGGATGAGCAGGAACGAGACGATCCAGACGACCAGCGAGACGAGGATGGCCACGACCACGCCGCCGTTCCGGTTCCGGCCGCCGCCGAACAGCCAGCCGAAGCGCACCACCAGGAAGGCGAGCGTCGAGAGGAACGAGGCGATGGTCATCACCATCACGTCGCGGTTCTTGATATGCGCGAGCTCGTGTGCGAGGACGCCCTCGAGTTCCTCGTCGTCAAGCCGTCGCAGCAGGCCGGTCGTCACGCAGACCGCGCTGGACTCCTGCGAGCGGCCGGTCGCGAACGCGTTCGGCACCCGCGAGTCGGCGACGGCGACCGTCGGTTTCGGGAGGTCGGCCTGCTGGGAGAGCCGCGTCACCCTGGCGTGGAGGTCCGGATACTCGTCCTCGTCGACGACGGAGGCGCCCATCGAGTAGAGCGCCAGCTTGTCACTGAAGAAGAACTGCCCGAACGAGAACAGCCCGATGATGAGCACCAGGGCGAACAGGCCGACGTACTGCGAGAGGATGCCGATGAAGCCGATGTAGAGGGCGACGAGCAGGAACATCGTCAGGAGCATCCGACCCCGCAGCCCCCAGTCCGTCTGCCAATCCATGCGTGATACTACGTCAGGGGTGGTTATAATCCTCTCCGTCGGCAGCCACGGCGCGTGCTATGGCTCACCCGTCCGTCGTGGGTCGTCACGGCGGAGTTAAACCGCCGGCCACCGAACCCCGACGCATGACGGACGCATTCGTATCGGCGGTCCGAGAGGCGAACAAGACCGAACTCTCCCGGCTGGGCTCCTCGAAGGCCCTCTACGCGCTCACCGCGGGCGAGATGGAGCCCGACGCGGTGCTGACGGCGATGGCCGACGACCACCACGTCGCCGCCGGGACGTACGAGGCCTGGGCCGACGAGGCGGACGGCGACGCGGCCGAACTGTTCGCGGCCGCCGCCGCGGCCGAACGGGAGGCGTACGAGACCGTCGCCGGGGAGGTGGACGACCACGACCCCGGCTCGGCCCCCGACCTGTACGACGCGATGGCCGACGCGGAAACGACGGCCGAGCGGCTGGGCGCGTTCGTGGGCCGCACACTCGTCGCGAAGGCCCACCGCTCGCAGGCGACCGGCTTCTTCACCGGCCAGGCCGACCCGGGGACGGCGAGCACGTTCCGCGGGCTCGGCGGCGACCTGGAGGACCACCTCGAGGACGCCGTCGCGCTGCTGTCCGACGACGATGCCGACGCGGCCGAGCCCCTGGCGGACGCGGTCGTCACCGCGGCGTACGACGACTACTTCGGGACGCTGGAGGAGATGGGGGTCAACCCGAAACCGGTCTGCTGACGCGCCCGTTCCCCGACGCCCGCTACTCCACGCCGGTCCCCGTGGCGGCTTCGGGCAGGTCGTACTCCGTCACCTCCAGCCCGAGTTCCTCGATGGCCGCCGCGAGATGTTCGTCCTTCGCGTAGTCGGCGCCGTCCGCGACGCGGAGGCGCTGGGCCGTCGCCAGTACCTCGCCGCGGCGGTCGTCCGGGATGTCGTACTTGTCCGCCGAGAGCTCGATGACGAGGCCGTTGTTGTCCGTGGTGTACAACGAGTGGAAGGCCCCCCGATCGAACACGTTGTAGCGCTTGCCGGCCTCGTCCAGCGCGTCCATAACGGTCTCGTAGCGCCCGGGGTCGAGCGAGAAGCAGAGGTGGTGGACGGCGCCGACGGCGCTGCGCTGGCCGCCCTGGTTGGAGGGCCGGTCGCCGACGAAGACCGTCAGGATGCGCCCGTCGCCGGTATCGAAGAACAGGTGCGTCTGCGAGGGGTCGTCGAGGTTCGGCTGCCGGAGGACGAGCGGCATCCCCAGCAGGTCACGGTAGAAGGCCAGGGTGTCGGCCTCGTTCGAGCCCCAGATAGTGATGTGGTCGGTGCCGGTCGTGTGGATGGGCGCATCGGGCAGGTCGGCGGTGACTTCGGGGTCGTCCGCCGTGCCGGCGCCCTCGTCCGCGGCGTCGCTCATCTGCGGTCGTACGCGGGCGGGTCTCATAAGCGCTCGCGGGAGCGGTCGCGCTCGACCGGGTTCCGAGGGGACGGACGTATCAGAACGAATCGGTGCGTTTGCGACATGTACCCACTACAGTTCGGCAGAGCGGCGCTTCGGGCCGTTATCCGTCCGCCCACTCCGTCGCGTTCTCCCGGACCACCGTGGCCGGGTCGGCGGTCGCCGCCGCGGGCGCCCCGGAGGGGTGCTCCAGCACCGTCACGCCGCAGTTGGCCATCGAGTGCTCGAGGAAGGCGTCGCGCACGCCCAGCCCCTTCACGTGGCCGAGCAGGAAGTGGATGGGGCCGCCGTGGGTGACGACGAGGACGGTTGCCTCGTCGCCGACCTCCGCCAGCAGGTCCGCCCAGCCGTCGAGCACGCGGTCGCGGAGGTCAAGCAGCGACTCGCCGCCCTCCGGGGTCTCGGTCGCGGCCTCGACGGCGGCCTCGCCCAGGCCGAACTCCGGGAACCGGTCGTACATGTCGGCGTAGGTGAGCCCCTGGTAGATGCCGAGGTCGCGCTCGCGCCAGGCCCGGCGGTAGGCGACGCGGTCGCCATCGGGGACCAGCCCGAGCGGCTCGCAGAGCCGGGCCGCGGTCTCGCGGGTCCGCAGCAGGTCCGAACAGACCGCCCGGTCGACGTCGTAGCGGCCGGCCAGCCACTCGCCGGCGGCGACCGCCTGCTCGCGGCCGAGCTCGTTCAGCGGCACCGGCGCCCACCCCTGCATCCGGCCCTCGCTGTTCCAGTCGGTCTCCCCGTGCCGGACGACGACGACCGTGGTCATGGCCCGGCTTCGTGAGGGGTGCCTATTCGCTTTCCGGGTCGACCCCGTCACCGTCGGCCACCCGTTCGGTGACCGCCGCCGTCCCCTCCTCCCGGCCGGCGGGGTGGGTGTCGTCGTGGTCGGCGACCGGCTCGTGCAGCGGCTCCCCGTCACGGCGCACGTCGACGGTGACGCCGTCCTCGGTCCGGCGGACGTAGAACTCGGCGAGGCCGGTGTTCTCCGGCCACCCCTCCGCCATGGCCGTCTCGAAGTCCTGGCCGCGGACGTAGGCGAGCAGGAGGAACAGCGGCCCGCCGTGGGTCACGACCAGCACTGTCTCGTCGGGTGCCGCCTCGGCCACCAGCGCCTCCCAGCCGTCGACGACGCGCTCCCGCGTGTCGATGAGCGATTCCCCGCAGGGGGGCGTCGCCTGGGCGCCCGCGACCCCGGCGTGCAGCAGCGAGTACTCCGGGTGGCCCTCGAACACCTCCTCGACGGTGAGCCCCTGGAGCTCGCCGAACGAGCGCTCGCGCCACCGGCGGTCGAACGTCGGCTCGACGTCGAGCGTGCCGAGCAACTCGGCGGTCGTCTCGCGTGTCCGGCGCAGGTCCGACGCCACGACCCGGTCCACATCGTACGCCGCCGCGATTGCCGTGCCCGCCCGCCGGGCCTGCTCGCGACCCCGGTCGGTCAGCGGCGTCGGCGCCCAGCCCTGCATCCGTCCCTCGCGGTTCCAGGTCGTCTCTCCGTGCCGCAGGAGGAGTACCGTCGTCACTGCTGACCTATACGATTGCGGACCGTATGAGGGTGGCGCCGAAGGCGAGCGGCCCCGGTCCGGGCCGCGTCGAGAGGGGTGGTCCGTATCGATTCGCGGGGGAGCGCGGCGGGGCGTTTCCGGGTTTCGTCACTCAGAAAGGACTCACTCGAACGTTTATGCCATAACTACGACCGCTCTGGAAATAAGACCGCAGTATCGCCGTTATGCCTCGACGGCGAGGCCGGACTCCCGGAGCGCCTCCCCCGGCGTCGCGTCCTCGTGGACGACCAGGTGGACGGCCCGCGTCATCGCCTCGGGGTCGTCGTGCTGGAAGACGGTCCGCCCCATCGAGACGCCCGCGGCGCCGGCGTCCATGGCGCCCCGGACGGCAGCGAGGGTCTCGCGGTCGCCGTCCGGCTCGCCGCCGGCGATGACGACCGGCAGCCGCGTCGACTCGCAGACGTGCTCGAACGACTCGCTGTCGCCGGAGTAGGCGGTCTTCACCACGTCGGCGCCCAGCTCCTCGCCCAGCCGGACGGCGTGACCCAGCGCCTCCGGGTCGGACTCGTCGACGCCGGGCCCACGGGCGTACGTCATCGCCAGCACGGGGAGGCCGTACTCGTGGGCCTCGCTGGTCAGCCGCCCGAGCTCCTCGATCTGCCCGGGTTCGTGGTCCGAGCCGACGTTGATGTGGAAGGAGACGGCGTCGGCGCCGGCCCGGATGGCGTCGGTCACGGTGCCGGTGGTCCGTTTGTCGTTCGCGTCGGGACCCACGGCGGTCGAGCCGTTGAGGTGGGCGATGTAGCCCGCGCCGTTCTTGTTGGGATGGACCCGCGGGGCGACCCCCCTCTGCGTGAGGACGGCGTCGGCGCCGCCGCGTGTGATGGCCGCGATGGTGCTCTCGATGTCCTTCAGGCCGGCGACCGCGCCGATGGTGATGCCGTGGTCCATCGGCACGACGACGTACCGGCCGTCCGTGCCGATACGCGCCAGGCGGGCCGCCTTCCCTGTGCCTGCATCCATGGGGCGTGGTGTGGCAGGTACGACCAAGGGCGTTCCGGTCGGGGATGACGTTGCGCGCACCCACGACGGCACCTCGAACGAGTCACCCCGACCGGGAGTCCGCTCCCGACGCAACGGGGAGTTCGAGGGTTATCTCGGTCCCGCCCGCCGCGCGCTCGGCGCAGTCGATGTCCCCTCCGGCGGCCGTGACGATCCACCGGACCAGCCAGAGGCCGAGTCCGCTGCCGTGGTCGAGCGGCGTCGGGTCGACCACGCCGGTCAGGAGCCGCTGCTCCCGCTCCGGGAGCCCTGGACCCGCGTCGGCCACGCTGATGCTGACCGTGTCCCCCCGGTCCGAGGCGGTGATCCGGACCGGTGGGGCCGCCCGGTCGACGTGTCGGACAGCGTTGTCGACCAGCGCGGCGATGGCCCGGTCCAGATGCCCGCCGGAGGCGACCGGCGGAAGCTCGCCCAGCTCGACCGTCACGTCGGCCACCTCGGCCGCCCGGAGGCCCGCCAGCGCCGACTCGACGGCCTCGTCGACGGCCGTCGAGTCGAGCGTCGGGTCGGCGTCGAGCACCCGCTCGATGTCCCGGGCCTCCTCCCCGAGGCGTTCGAGCGTCAGCGCGCTCGCCCGCATCCGTCGGACGGTCGCCGCCGCGTCGGCGTCGTCCACGTCGGCGGCGAGCGTGTCGGCCAGCTCGATCAGGCGGTCGACCTCCTCGGAGAGGTCGTTGCGGACGACACGGTTGAGGACGGCGAGCTCCCGCTCCTGCCTGATCTCGTCGGTCAGGTCGGTGTAGACGGCGAACCCCCGGTCACCGTCCCGGTACGGGACCCCCCGGTAGAGCAGTGTCCGGACCCCGCCCTCGGTCCGGCGCTCCACGATCGCCCGGTTGGACTTGCCCGCGGCCGTCCGACGGTCGAACCGGTCGCTCCGGTGGGCCCGGTCGCCGGGCACGATGAGGTCGTTCAGTGGTGTCCCCTCGACGGCGGCACGCTCGACGCCGAACAGGTCACAGAAGGCGTCGTTGACCGTCCTGATGACCGGCTCCCCGGCCTCGAACTCGAAGTCGACGATGCCGTCCTGAAGCGTCTCGAACAGCAGTCGGAACCGGTCCGCCGAAGGGTCCCCCGAGGGCCCGCTGTCGTCGTCGGTCTTCATCACTCGTCCGTATCGCACTGGGACGTAAGTACCTTGCAACCAATGTCCTATAGGACACTTTACCGAATATCCAGTGTTCTCGTGGCGCCATGCATGGATGTTCGTAGGTATCCATCCCGTATTACCGTATGGTACCGGCTTCGGGCTGTCGGGACCGGCCAGTGGGGGACGGCGTCGGGCGGCGCTTTGCCCGAGTCAGTCCGCCTGCGACGCCTCGGGTTCGGCGGCCGCGAGCGCGCCCTCTTTCAGTTCCCGGCCGAGCGCCTCCAGTTCGGCGGCCGTCTCCTCGGGAGGTCGGTCCTCGGCGTGGCCCTCGGCGACGATGTCGACCAGCGCGCTCCCGACGATGGCGCCGTCCGCGCCGGCGGCGATGACGTCGCGGGCCTGCTCGAAGGAGGAGATGCCGAAGCCGACGGCGCGAGGGAGGTCGGTCCCGGTCTCGGCGACGCGGGCCAGCGATTCGGTGGTTCGGTCGGAGACGCTCGCCCGGGCCCCGGTCACGCCCAGCCGGGCCTGGACGTAGAGGTACCCCGAGGAGAGGTCGACCAGCCGCTGGAGCCGGTCGTCGCGGGTCGTCGGGGCGACGATGGACACGAGATCGCGCCCGTGCGCGTCGCAGGCCGCACGCAGCGGGCCGGCCTCCTCGGCGGGCAGGTCCGGGACGACGAACCCGTCGATGCCCTCGGCGGCGGCGCGCTCGACGAACGGCTCCGGTCCCTCCTCGTCACCGTACTGGTAGATGAGGTTGTAGTAGGTCATACAGACCAGCGGGACGTCCACGTCGAGCGCGGCGACGAACTCGAAGTAGCGCTCGACGGTCATCCCGCCGTCCAGCGACCGGACGACGGCCTGCTGGATGGTCGGTCCCTCCGCGATGGGTTCCGAGAAGGGTAGTCCGAGTTCGATGACGTCGGCGCCGGCCCGCTCCAGCGCCTCGACGTACGCCAGCGAGGCCTCGAAGGTCGGGTCGCCCGCCGCCAGGTACGGGACGAACGCGGGCTCGCTCTCGAACGCCGCCGGGATGCGGCTCTCGCCGGTTCCGCCGCTCATCGAAGCCCCTCCCCGTCGAACACGTCCATCTCGGGGGCGTTGGGCAGGTCGCGGCCGGCGGTCTCCTCCATGGCCGCCGCGAGGTCCTTGTCGCCGCGCCCGGAGACGTTGATGACGACGTACTCGCCCAGTTCGCTCGGGTCGTCGTGCTGCTCCAGGTAGGCGACCGCGTGGGCGGTCTCCAGCGCCGGGATGATGCCCTCCGTCTGGGAGAGCCGGTGGAACGCCGCCAGCGCGGCGTCGTCATCGACGTTGACCGCGTCGACCCGACCTTCCTCGACCAGGTTCGCCAGCTCCGGGCCGACGCCGGCGTAGTCCAGCCCCGACGAGACCGAATGTGATTCCATGATCTGGCCGTCCGTGTCCTGCAGCACCTTCGTCCGGGCGCCGTGGAGGACGCCCTCGGTACCGGTCGACAGTGACGCCGAATTCGGCGCGACGCCGCGTTCCTCGTCCACGTCGAGGGTGGAGCCGCCGGCCTCGACCGCGTAGAGGTCGACATCGTCGACGCCCTCGGGGTCGCTGTCCCGGGGGTCGACGAACTCCGAGAAGATGCCCATCGTGTTGGAGCCGCCACCCGCACAGGCGACGACCGCGTCCGGCAGCCGGCCGAACGCCTCCCGGGACTGGCGCTTGGTCTCGGCGCTGATGGGCCGGTGGAAGTCACGCACCATCGACGGGAACGGGTGCGGGCCGACGATGGAGCCGATGATGTAGTGGGTGGTCTCCACCGTCGTGGCCCAGTCCCGCATCGTCTCGTTGATGGCCTCCTTCAGCGTCCCGCGGCCGACCTCGACGGGGGTGACCTCGGCGCCGTTGATTCGCATCCGGAACACGTTGGGGCGCTGGCGGTTGATGTCGCGCCGGCCCATGTAGATCTCGCAGGGCATGTCCAGATGGGCGGCGGCCATCGCCGTCGCGGTGCCGTGCTGGCCGGCACCGGTCTCGGCGACGATGCGTTCCTTGCCCATGTACTTCGCCAGCAGACACTGGCCGAGGGCGTTGTTGAGCTTGTGGGCGCCGCCGTGGAGCAGGTCCTCGCGCTTGAGGTACACCTCCGTCCCGTAGCGCTCGCTGAGCTGGTCCGCACGGCCCATCGGCGTGGGGCGGCCGCCGAAGTCCCGGATGCGGCGCCGGAACTCGTCCATGAAGCCGTCCTCGTTCCCGAGGACGTACCGCTCGTAGGCGTCGGTCAACTCCTCGATGGCCGGCATGAGTGCCTCCGGGACGTACTGGCCGCCGTAGTCCCCGAACTTCCCGTCGCGTCGTTGCTGTTGTTCGCTCATGAGTCGGTGTCCTCTGTGTCGCTGCCCGCCGCGGGCGTCGTCAGTCGCTCGGTGTTCGCGCGGACCGGGCCGTCCATGATGGCCGACCCGATGAGCAGGGCGTCGGCCCCGGCCCGTCGCATCCGCGCGACCGCCTCGTTCGTACTGATGCCGCTCTCCGCAATCAGCGTGACGCTCCCGCGCTCGGCCGTCGGCAGCGAGTCGGCGACCCGCTCGAAGGTGCCGAGGTCGACCTCGAGGGCCGCGAGGTCGCGGTTGTTCACGCCGACGACGTCCGCGCCGGCCGCGAGCGCCCGCTCTAGCTCCGCAACGTCATGGACCTCGACGAGAACCTGGAACCCCCGCTCCCGCGCCGCCTGCACCATCGGTTCGAGGTCGGTGCCGAGGAAGCGGGCGATGAGCAGGACCACGTCGGCCGCGACGGCGTCGAACTGGGCCTCGTGGAGCAGGAAGTCCTTCCGGAGCACCGGCACGTCGACCGCCTCGCGGATCCGTTCGAGGGCGTCGGTCGACCCGCCGAAGTGCTCGGGCTCGGTCAGTACCGACAGCGCCGCCGCGCCCCCCTCGACCATCGCCGTGGCCAGCGCGACGGGGTCCTCGTCGCGTTCCCCGTCGGTGGTGGGGGAGGTCGGTTTGACCTCCGCGATGACCGGCACGCGGTCGTCGGCCTCGGCCGCCGCGAACGCCGCGGGCAGCGACCGGGGGTCGACCGCGACCCGCTCGTCGCCGCCTGACCGCTCCCGGGCCGCCGACAGGATGGAGCGCACGGCGGGGGCCAACTCCGACTCTGTGGTATCCATTACTGTACACTGACGGTCGCATCTGTGCATAAGGGTTGCGACCGCCGGACGACGGGCCCGGTCGTCCGGTCGGACAAGTAGGTCCCGACATAGACGGCGACAGCCGTTACCGGCGCATCAACGTAGTGGCTGCACGAGCAGGCCGTCGGGCGGCGATGGTGGAGCGACCCGACGGGTGCGAGGACCGAGCATGATCGGACGACACGCGGACGATGGACCCGAGGGGACGAGGGACGAACAGGACGGCCGCCCGCCGGAAGCGGCCGAGGGGCGCGGGGACCGCCATGTACACGCCTCGCGGAGCCGGCGTGGCGTGCTCCGAGGGATGGCCGGCATGGGGGTCGGCGTCGGGACCACGACCCCGGGTCGGGTGCTGGAGGCGGTCGAGGACACGTTCTCGGAGGTCGACGAGGCGGAGCTCCCGGGCTCGGACAGCGACCCGGACCCGCACACCGTGGCGACGTTCCGGGCCGTGGTGGACGCGGTCATCCCGCCGACGCCGGAGCTCACGGACAAACTGAGCGGGGAGCGACTCACCGACGACGACCGGGTGCAGCGGTACGGTGGGCTGACCACCGACCTCGCCGTGCAGGGGGTCCGGTTCATCAACGACTTCATCTCGCCGGAGACGGCCGTCCCGCGGCTGTCGAACACGGGCGAGACGGCGAACCTCTCCGAGGCCGTCGCCGCCATCCTAGACTCGGCGGCGGCGGAGCTGCTGGGCCGCAACGGCAACGAGGACCGTCCGGAGCCCGGACGGTTCGGGCCGGCCGGCGGGCCGTTCGCCAGCCTCGCCCGGACGGACCGCTTCCGGGCGCTGAAGGACATCGAGGACAACGGCGGCAAGAACGGCGGCTTCGTCGTGGCGCTGACCGTCGCCTTCCCCGCGCTCGTCCACTACAGCGACCTCGACGGCTACGACGACTTCCTCGACGCGCCGCCCAGCGAGCGGGCGTTCGAGCCCGCCGAGCACAACACGTTCGATCCCGGCGACGGGGTCGACCTCGGGGGCGGACAGGACGCGCTGCTCGGGTGGAGGCAGTCCGGCTATCCGGGCATCGACGCGGGCTACGACGCCCTGCTGGGCTACGAGCTGGACGAGTCGTACGCGGCGACCGGCTACGGGCGGCGCAACGGGAACGGACGCCCGGGTCGGGGGCCGGGCCGCGCCCCCGGCTCGGGGGCGGGAGGTGGCGGGGACGGACCCGCGGACGACGAACCCGGTGCCGAGGGCTCCGGCGGCGATGCGAGCGACGCGGGCGGCGACCTGCCCCCCGGATTCGGGGAGTGGCTCGACGGGGGTGGTCGCCCGTGAGCACGTTCGACGACCCGGATGTCGTCGTCATCGGTGCCGGCGGGGACGGTCCCGCCTGCGCACAGCGGCTCGGCGAGCGCGGCGTGACGACCCTCGTACTGGAGGCGGGCCCCTGGTACGGCAACACGAAGTGGGAGCACCCGACAGAGGAGCCGGCGGACGGCCAGCGCTACTCCGCCGACCCGGCGGACCTCGACGGCGAGTTGCTGGACGACCAGTTCAGCACCCGGGAGCTGGAGATGATCGAGAAGCTCACCTGGGGGCCGGCCGACGTCGAACGGCCGGTCTGGTTCCGCGAGCAGCCCCAGGACGGCCTCATCATCCAGATCGCGGGCGTCGGCGGCACGACGCTGCACTACACGGGCTGTCACCCACGGGCCTACCCGAGTGCGTTCGACGAGCGTGGGCTCGCGGCTGGGGGCGAGGGCTGGCTCATCGACTACGAGGATCTCGCCGAGAAGGGGCCACGGGGCTCCGAGCGGTCCTACTACCGGACGGTCGAGGACCAGTTGAACGTCTCGCCGGCGCCGACGACGCCGAAGGAGGAGCTCTACTACCAGGGCGCCGCCCGGGCCGGGTTCGACCTGCTGGAGGGCCGTGACGTGGAGGCCGAGGGCTACCGCCCACAGCCCAACGCGATCACCCGGCCCGACGAGGCACTGCGGGCGAACAGCGGCGGGCGAACCGGCGACTACGGCGCCGACAGCGTCGACGGGCACACGCTGGTCGGGACGGAGATCCCCGGCAACCCGCATCCACGAGGCGCCGACTACGCCGACAAGGCGAAGAAGTCGAGCGCCATCGGGGTCGTCCCCGACGCGCTGGAGACCGGCGAGGTCGCCATCCGGCCGAACGCCTTCGTCACGGAGATACTGACCGAACCCGGGCCCGGGAGCGTCGAGGCACGCGGGGTCCGGTTCCGGGACACGTGGAGCGGCGAATCGCGGGTCGTGGAGGCCGACGCGGTGGTGCTGGCGGCGGGCGCCATCGAGTCGCCGCGGCTGTGGCTCAACTCGCCGCTCCCGCGCAACGACTGGGTCGGCCGGGGGCTCACTCTCCACTACGGCGACGTCGTTGCGGGCCTGTTCAGCGAGGAGGCGCTCCGGGCCGCGCTCGGCCAGGAGACCGTCCAGCCCTGGGCCGGCGAGCAGATCGCCGCCCGCTTCGACTGGCCCGGCAAGGGCGGGGTCCAGACGTTCGGCGGCGCCCCCGGGACGACGGCACTCTCGTCGATGGCCGGGTCCCGGCGAACGTTCACCGAGGACGTCATTCCCGAGGGGTACGAGGCCCCCGGAGCGGCCACCTGGGACAGTCAGGGCCGCATCGTCGGCGCGGAGCTGAAGCGGTTCATGGCCGGCTACGACCGGATGCTCTCGCTCCAGATCATGACCGACGACACCCCCCAGAGGCGCAACCGGGTGGAGCTGTCTGGCTACGCCGACGAGCACGGTCACGTCCCGCAGGTGACGTACGCACCCAGCGACGGGGACGAGGCAAAGCGCGAGGCGCTCGCCGAGCGGTGCGCGAGCATCCTGAAGGCCGCCGTGCCGGAGTCGGTGTACAGCGACCCCGGCGAGCGGCTCGAGGACCACGTCCACGTTCACCGGCTCGACGCCGGCCCGAGCGCCATCCACATCCACTCGACGATGCGGATGGGCTTCGTCGCCGACGAGGCCTGCGAGGCCTACGACGTCGACCGGCTGTTCATCGCCGACCACTCCGTGCTCCCGAACGGACTCGGCGGCCCGAACCCGACCAACACCGGACAGGCGCTCGCGATGCGCACCGGCGACCGGATCGCGGACCGCTACTTCGGCGGCTGACCGCCGGCCCGCGCCGGCGAACCCCCGCCGACGTTCGACCGCAGTGATCCTCGTGTGGGCGTTCGTGGCAGGCACTCCGAACCCGGGGTGGCCCGTCTCCGGGCTGTACCAGTATGATCGCCCGTTCGATGCGCTGATGACGGTTACTGACGGAGTTTCTCGTTCGCAAGGGGATCATCGGCGGATGACGCGGAACCGCGGGGACCCGAGGTGGGGACCAGTCGGGCGGGTCGTGTTGGCGGTGGGGCTCCGTGGGTAGGGAGGTTACGAGGCGTCGGTCACGCGGGTTCCACGCGCCACGTGGTCGCGCTCGTGTACGACCACTTCTCGATCTCGAGGTCGGCCGCGGAGTCGCGGAGCTGCACCATCAGCGCGCCGATCTCCTTCGCGGAGAGGCCGACCTCGTCCGCGATGAACTTGCTCTTGAAGTAGAGTTCGCCGTCCTGGGCGCGCTCGCTGAGGTACGCCTGGAGGCGCTCGTACTTGCTCTCGGTCTCGGCATCGTCGGAGGGTGACTGCGTGGTTGCGCTCATCTCTGACACCTCGTCCCGACACTGCAGCCGGACTATCATATAAAGCGATGTCGCTTGCCGTGGCTTCGGCTCGTTTCGTCGCTTAATCGGCGAGAAGGGCATCTTTCACGAGATTTCGAGAGACGGTTAGAACTTTTATCGAGCGTTCTGAGTCTTTCGTTTCCGAATCCTAATTATCGACCATTACAGTCGGGTCGCGCCGCCTCTTGGGCCGGGCTCGGCGTGGAACCGGGCCGCGTTCGATGGCACGCGCACCGGCCGGAACCCCTGCGGCCCGTCAGCTCGCCGCGCCCGCGACCGGGTCACTCGCGCTCGTGGACCCAGAAGGTCTCCGCCTCGGTGACCTCCTTCTTGAAGATGGGGACCTCGTCCTTCAGCCGGTTGATGCCGTCCTCGACCGTCCGGAACGCCTCCTCGCGGTGGCCGGCGAGCACCACCACGAAGACGATGTCCTCGCCGTCGGGGATGACGCCGGTCCGGTGGTGGAGGCGGACCTCGAAGACCCCCTCCCGCTCGGCCAGCTCCGTCTCGATGGTCCGCATCCGGTCGGCGGCGACGGCCTCGTACTTCTCGAACTCCAGATACTGGGTCCGGTCGTCGTCGGGGTCGTCCTGCGCGCGGACCCGGCCGGTGAACGTGGCGATGGCGCCCGACCGGTGGGCGTCGGGGGCACGCTTCACCTCGGCGACGAGCGACTCGACCGTCTCGAACGGTTCCACGTCCTCGATGGTGGCCACGAGGTCATCTACCGGGGCGTCGGCGTCGGCCACCTCGGCGACGACCGTTCCGGGCGGGTCGGCGCCACCCACGGCGACCGTCGGGAGGTCGGCCCCAGTGAACTCCACCGCGAGCGCGTGGTCGTGGTCCGGCGCGAGCCGCTCGATGGCGTCGCGCAGCGAGGGGTCGTCCCCGGTCGCGTGCCACCGGTCGGCGTCGAGGCGGTAGGTCGTGTCGGCGCTCGCCGGACGGGATGCGCTGGCCGGCCCCCCGTCCTCGGCGACCTGTCGGACGACGCCGACGCGCCCCGGGAGCGCCGCCACGAGGCGGGCGGTCAGGGCGTCCGCGCCGGGACCACAGATGGCAACGGTCTGCATGGCCGTTGGCAGGACGGCTGGCGGCTTGTATCCCTCGGACGGTCGAGCGTAAGCGGAAGGTTAACCGACGAGCCGGGGGTACAGACGGGGTATGAAGCTAGTCGTCTCCGTCGGCGGGAGCGTCCTCGCCCCGGACCTCGAACCCGGTCGGGTCGCCGCATACGGCGACGTGCTGGGGACGCTCGCGGCGGACCACGAGGTGGCCGCGGTCGTCGGCGGCGGGCGGGTCGCACGGGAGTATATCGACGCCGCCCGCGAGCTGGGTGGGAACGAGATCGAACTGGACCAGCTCGGCATCGGGGTCACCCGGCTCAACGCCCGCCTCCTGGGCGCGGCGATGGACGGGCCGGTCAAACCGCCCGAGGCGTACGACGCCGCCGCGGAGTCGCTCCGCCGGGACGGGCTGGTCGTGATGGGCGGGGTCGTCCCGGGACAGACCACCGACGCCGTCGCGGCCGCGCTCGCGGAGTACGTCGAAGCCGATCTGCTGGTGTACGCCACGTCGGTTCCGGGCGTGTTCGACGCCGACCCCAACGAATCCCCGGACGCGGAGCGGTACGACCGGCTCCCCGCCGCGGACCTCGTCGAGCTCGTCGCGGCGAGCGGCTCGCTCGGCTCGGCCGGCTCGAACGCCCCCATCGACCTGCTCGCGGCCAAGCTGGTCCAGCGCTCCGGCATCCGGACGCTCGTCCTCGACGGGGCGGACCCCGAGCGGGTCCGACGGGCGGTCCGGAACGGCGAGTTCGAGGGCACCGAGGTCGTCCCCGACGGGGTGGGCGAGGCGTGAGCGAGGAGCCGGGCCCGGCGCCATCGGGTACCGTCGACGTCCCGCTCGATGCCGACGCGTTCGAGGCGCGCTCGCCGCACACCCTCGCCGAGAGCGACCGCCAGCACGCGTTCTGGGCGGACGCCGCCGCCGACGCCGTCGAGGCCCGGGTGGAGGCCGCGGAGGAGGCGGGCGAGCGCGACCCCGACGACCCCATCGTGGTGAAGGGCGGCATCTCCCCGTCCGGCGTCCCCCACCTGGGCAACATGAACGAGGTGATGCGGGGCTACTTCGTCGCCGAGGTGCTCCGCGAGCGGGGCCACGAGGTCCGGCAGGTCTTCACCACGGACGACCGCGACCCGCTGCGGAAGGTCCCCCGGAAGCTGGCCGACCTCGACGGGAACGTGGTCGGCCTCGGCGAGGTCGAGGACGCGGGCGCGCTCGGCCGGAACCTCGGCAAACCGTACACGGCGATCCCGGACCCCTTCGGCTGTTGTGACTCCTACGGCGACCACTTCTCGGAGCTCATCCGGCGCTCGGCCGAGCAGCTGGGTGTCGACATCGAAATCGTCTCCAACACCGAACTGTACGAGTCCGGCCGGCTGGAGGACGCCACGCGGCACGTCCTCGCGAACGCGGACCGGGCCCGCGAGGTGCTGGCGAACTACCAGAACAAGGTCGACGCCGACTACGTCCCGTTCAACCCCATCTGTGCGGAGTGCGGGACGGTGACCGAGACGGTCACCGGGATCGACCTCGAGGCGGGCACCGTCGACTACCGCTGTACGGAGATGGAGGCC
The DNA here is from genome assembly GCF_007421925.1 of Haloglomus irregulare. Lineage (GTDB taxonomy): Archaea > Halobacteriota > Halobacteria > Halobacteriales > Haloarculaceae > Haloglomus > Haloglomus irregulare. The sequence continues at coordinate 272,826 of NZ_QMDX01000002.1, read as the reverse complement.
GGCGACACCACCATCGGGGGCTGTGGCCACGAGGGGACCGCGACGTTCCGTGAGGGGAAGCTCCCCTGGCGGTTCGAGTGGCCGGCACAGTGGCGCGTCCTCGGCGTCGACTTCGAGCCGTTCGGGAAGGACCACGCCGAGGGCTCCTGGCCCTCCGGCGACCACATCGCCCGCGCCGTCTTCGGCGACCGCCCGCCCGTCCCGATGGTGTACGAGTGGTTCACCCTCAACGGGGAGCCGTTCTCCTCCTCCGCCGGCAACGTCGTCCTCGCGGGCGAGGTACTGGACCTGCTGGAACGCGAGGTCGTCCACTTCTTCTTCGCGAAGGATCCCAAGCGCGCCCGGGACTTCGACATCACGACGCTGGACCAGCTCGTCGACGAGTTCGACCGCTTCGAGCAGGTCATCCTCGGCGAGGTCGAGGCCCCCGAGACGGAGCGCGAACGCGCCGCACGCGTCTACCCCTTCGTCGTCGACGCGGTCCGCCCGGAACGGGTTCGTATCGCCTACACCTTCGCTGCCGTCCTCGGGATGACCGACGACACCGACCTCCGGGAGACGATGGCCCGCCGCTCCGGGCACATCCCCGAGGGGACGCCCGAGTGGGCCGTCGCGGACGCGCTCGACCGCGTCCCGCTCGCCCGGAACTGGGCCGTCCGGACGGACAACGCGTACAACTACCGGCTCGCCGAGACCCTCCCCGCGGTGGAGTTCGACGACGACACCACCGCCGCGCTCGCGGACCTCGCGGACCGCATCGAGGCCGACGACCCCGACGACGAGGCGCTTCAGGAAGCCATCTACGGGACCGCCCGCGACCACGGCGTCGACGTGGGGGACTTCTTCACCGCCGGCTACCGGCTGTTCCTCGACGAGGACCAGGGCCCGCGGCTGGGGCCCTTCCTCGCTGCGCTCGACAGCGCGTTCGTCGTCCGACGGCTGCGGCTGGAAGGGTAGCGGGCTCCGTTCGGTCGGTCGGCGGCTGCCCCGATAATCCGACTATCCGAACCGTTCGGCTCGAAAAGTAGAGCTACGCGTAATACTCCCAGTCCTCGACGGAAACGGCGTCACCCTCAGCGTAGCCCTCCGTCCGTTCGGGCACGACGACCCAGCCATCGGCGAGCGCCACGGACGACAACACGCCCGACCCCGAGGCGCGCGTCGGCGTCGCTTCCAGTCCGTCCTCGCCCCGTTCGACCGTGACCCGCGCGAAGGTCCGGGTTCCGGGTTCGCTGGGGACCTTCCGCGTCAGCGTCGCCTCCCGGGTCGGGTGGTCGTGCAGCGGCAGGTTACCGGCCCACTTGATGGCGGGGCGGAGGAACTGGACGGCGTTGACGATGCAGGCGACCGGATAGCCGGGGAGCATCAGGACCGGGGTGTCCCGGACGACCCCGAAGCCGAAGGGGTGGCCGGGTTTCAGCGCCACGCCGTGGACCAGCACCTCGCCCAGGCGGTCGACGACGCCCGGGATGAGGTCGCGCTCGCCGACGGAGGAGCCGCCGGTGGTGACGATCAGGTCCTTCGTGAGGTCGCGCTCGACGGCGGCCCGGAGCGCCTCCTCGTCGTCGGTGACGACGTTCCGGTATTTCGCGGCGCCGCCCCAGCGCTCGACGTAGCGCGAGATCGTGAGCCCGTTCGTCTCGACCACCTCGCCCGGGCCGGGGTCGCGCTCGACGACCTCCTCGCCGGTGGGGATGACGCCGACGGTCGGGCGCTCGTAGGCCCGGACCCGGCGGACGCCACAGGACTTCAGCAGACCCATATCGGAGGGTCGGAGCTGATGGCCGGCGTCGTAGAGCCGCTGGCCCTGTTCGACGTCCTCACCCGGCGGCGCGACGTTCTCCCCCTCGGCGACCGCGTCGAACACCTCCACCTCGCCGGCGAAGCGGTCGGTATGCTCGACCATCACGACCGCGTCGGCGCCGTCGGGCAGCGCGCTGCCGGTGTGGACACGGGTGGCTTCGCCCGGGCCGACGGACGCCTCGGCCGGCTCCCCGTCGGTGCCGACCTCGCGGAGGATTTCGGGGGCCCGGTCGCTCGCACCGACGGTGTCACCGGCGCGGACGGCGAAGCCGTCCATCGCGGCTCGGTGGTAGTCCGGCACCGCGTGCCGGGCATCGACCGGCTCGGCCAGCGCGCGCCCCTCGGCGACGGACAGGTCGAGCGTGTCCGTCCGGGAGTGGGCCGTCACGGCCCCCCGGAGCCGCTCGCGGGCGGCCTCGACCCTGGTGACCTTCTTGAACCCGTGCTCGTGCAGGTCGCTCATACCAGCCCCGAGGGGCGCGTGGCGCAAAAACGGGTGGGTCGCAGCGGTCGTGGCCAGCCGGGGGGCTGGCGGAGGACGACCGGGCAAGATACTTGTCCCCGCCGAGCCGACGCCGCGGCGTGAACCGTCGGGCCGCGCTCCGCCGACTGACACGCGACCGCGCCGCCGACGAGTCCTGGCACCCGGCGGCCGACGGGCGGTTGGGCCGACGCGCCTGGCTCAAGCGGGCGGGCGCCGCGACGGCCGGTGTCGGCACCGCGGTCGCCGGCAACAACGTCGTGCTCGGCTACGGCGTCGTCTCCGGGACGAACCTCACCCAGCAGTCCATCGGCGACATCGCCTCCGAGCCGTTCCTGGAGCTCCCCCGGGAGGCGCCGGTCCCGGGCGGCCGGCTCCGCATCGACCGCGGCGGCGACCGGCTGTCCGTCCGGGGTGACGGCGTCCGGCGACTCCCGCTCACGGGGACGACGCCCGCGCTGGCCCGGGAGGCGGCCGCCGCGGTCGCCGTCGACCCCGATACCGTCGAGACCGCGGTCGCGGACGTACTGGCCCTCCGTCGTGGCGACGTGCGGTGGGAGCCGGTCGAGTTCGACGCGTTCCGCGGGACGGTCGCCGAGGGGACCCCGCGCCCGGTCGCCACGGGACTCCTCCGGGCAGGCTACACCGACGGCGACCCGGAGACGGTGGCCGCGTTCACCGGCGCGGACCCGACCGACCCCGTCGCGACCGCCTACGCGCTGGCCGGGGCGTTCCGGGAGACGACCTACTACGACGTGCCGCGGTACGTCGCCGGCGCCATCTAGTTCAACGTCCTCCTCGACACGGTCGAGATCCGCAAGTACCTCCGGTCTGACACCTCCTTCGAGGCGCTCGTCGAGGGCCGCACCGACGGGATGTTCTGCCAGGAGCTCACGCACCGCTCCATCGAGGCGTTCCACGCCCCCTCCGTGCTGGCGCAGTCCCCGCCGGTCGCCAGCGTCATCGCGTTCGACCCGCGTCACCGGCACAACTACACCGCGGTCGCCAGCGTCACCCGCCGGGACGGGGAACTGGTCGCCCCCATCGCCTTCCTCGACTACACCCATTCGACGCTGTACGACGACCTGAACCTGCGCGGCGTGCTCGGGGAGGGGCTGGAGGCGTACAACTCGCGCCACCGTGCCCGGGAGCTGGCGTGGTGGCAGGACAGGTGAGCGGGCCGGGCCCATGAGCGACCGTGACCCGAGCCGCCCGGCCCGCGCTCCCGGCGCACTGGTCGGACGCGTCGCCGTCGACCGGCGGGCGCTGGCGGCGCTCCGGGTCGCGCTCGGCCTGCTGCTCGTCGCGGACCTCGCGCTCCGCGCGCGGGCGCTCGGTGCCCACTACACGGACCGCGGCGTCCTGCCACGGACGGCGCTCCGGGAGACGTACGGCCCGCTGGCGGATCTCTCGCTGCACGCGCTCTCGGGCGGGTTCGCGCTCCAGGTCGCCCTGTTCGGCCTCGCCGCCGTCGCCGCGCTCGCGCTCGCCGCCGGCTACCGGACCCGGCTCGCGGCCGTCGTCTCGTGGCTACTGCTGGTCTCACTGCACGCACGCAACCCGCTGCTGTTGAACGCCGGCGACTCGCTGCTCCGCCGGCTGCTGTTCTGGGGCCTCTTCCTCCCGCTCGGTGGCGTCTGGTCGGTCGACGCGGTCGGCCGGGTCGGCGAGGACGGTGCGGACGGGAGCCGAGGGGCGGGGAGCGTCGCCGGCGTCGCGACGGCCGCCCTGCTCGTCCAGGTCGTCATCCTCTACGTCGTCAACGCGGTCATCAAGCTCCGCGGCGGCGCATGGCTGGACGGGACGGCCGTCCGGTACGTCTTCGGCATCGACCATCTGACCCTGTGGCTGGGCGGCGTGCTCGCCGGACAGGGCCCGCTCCTCTCGGCGCTGGGTCACGTCTGGCTCGGACTGCTCGTCCTGTCGCCGCTCCTGCTCGTCGTGCGGGGCTGGCCGCGGGCGCTGCTCGCGGCGGCCCTCGGCGCCGGGCACCTCGGGATGGCGCCCACGCTGCGGCTCGGCCCGTTCGCCTTCGTCTCGATGGCGGCGCTGTTGCCCTTCCTCCCCTCCGTGGTCTGGGACGCCGCCGGGCGCCGTGTCCGGGCGGTCGTCCCGGCCGAGCGCCGTACCCGTGTCGGGCGGGCCGCCCGGGGGCTGGCGGCGCGGCTTCCGCGTGGCCCCGAGCCGAGCCTCGGCGACGACCTGCGGACGGCGGCGCGGCGCGTCGCGGCCGTCGTCGCGGCCGTACTGCTCGTGACGGTCCTGGCCTGGAACGCCGTCTCCGTCGGCGCCGCGCCCGCACCCGCGGAGGTCCGGGACGTCAGCCGGGAGTACCGCTGGGACATGTTCGCGCCGGAGCCCCGCCGGGTCGACGGCTGGTACGTCGCGCCGGCGACGCTGCCGTCCGGCGAGCGGGTCGACGCCTGGAACGGCGGCGCGGTCTCGTGGGCCCCGCCGCCCGACACCGCCGCGACCTTCCCGACCCACCGGTGGCTGGTCTACCTGCTCGACCTGCGCCGGCCCGGCGGGGCCGAGCTCCGCGACGAGTTCGGCGCCTACCTCTGCCGGCGGACGGCCGCCCGTCACGGGACGACGCCGCTGAACGTCTCCGTGACCTACGTCGAGCGGCCGGTCCGGCTGGACGGGCCGACCGAGACCCGGCGCGTCGGCCTCGGGACCTACCGCTGCCGGGCGTGAGCGCCCCGCGCCCCCAGCCACAAGCGGTATATCCGGGCACGACAACGGTTCGGACATGCCGCAGGGACCGGCCGACCCGCTCGCGTGGCTGGCCGTCGCCGCGTTCGTCGCCGCCGTCCTCGCCGAGGCGCGGGACCGCCGGACCGCACGCTTCGTCGCCGCCGGCGCCTGGGTCCTGTTCGCCGTCTTCTGGCTCGCGCTCATCCCGCAGTTCCTGCTCGTCGAGAAGAGCGCCATCGAGGGTGTCCTCAGCGCGCTCGGCGTGCCGGCGTCGCTCTCGGCCGCCTACCTGCTCTACCGGGGGCGGGAGTCGCTGCTCGTCATCACCCGCGGGGTCGCCGTGATGGGGCTCATCTACCTCCCCGCGACGACCATCCCGTGGCTCTACGGCCCGCTCGTCGAGACCACCACGGCACAGGTCGACTTCCTCATCCGCCTCGCCGGCTACGACCCCATGGTCACGGCCGGCGACAAGGGGCTCCGGAACACCTTCGTCTTCACCACCGGCGGCCACCGCTACGAGACGTTCATCATCCTCGCCTGCACGGGCCTGGGGAGCATGGCCATCTTCGCCGGGGTCATCGCCGCCGTCCGGGCGCCGCTGCGCCGGAAGCTGGCCGCACTCGCCCTCTCGGTCCCGGTCATCTGGGTGCTGAACCTGGTCCGGAACGCGTTCATCGCGGTCGCCTTCGGGAAGCAGTGGTTCCAGGTCGCCGTCCCACAGCTGACGGCGCTGTTCGGTATCCCGCCGGGGGACGAGGGGCTCGTCTCCTTCTACCTCGCCGACAAGGTGCTCGCACAGTCGGCCTCCGTCGCCGCCCTGCTGCTCATCACCTACCCCGTCGTCCGGGTGCTGCCCGAACTCGCGACCGTGCTCGACGACGCGCTGTACGTGCTCACCCATCGCGAGTTCCAGGTCGCGGAGACGCTCGGCCTGGACGACGATGGCCAGACGGAGCCGACCACCCCCGACCCCGACCCCGGTCCGGTCGGTCCGGCCCGGGACGACGACTGATGACCGGGGGCGTGCCCGTGCGTCGGGTCGTCCGGTCCGGTCCGACGGCACGGACTCACGACAAGAGCTATGCGGCGGATTCTCCTAAAGGGGCGCGATGACGGGACCGGTCGAGGCCGCGCTCGGCGCGTTCGCCGCGCTTGGTGCCCTCTCCGACCCGCTCGCATGGCTCGTCGTGGGCGCCTTCGTCGGCGGCAGCCTGCTGGAGCTCCGAGCCCGCGAGCCCGCACGCTACGTCCTCGCCGCGGCATGGCTCCTGTTCGCCCTGTTCTGGCTCACGCTGGTCCATCACTTCGCGTTCGAGCAGAGGTCGCTCATCGAGGGCGTCGGCAGTCTCGCGGCCGTCCCGCTGTCGGCGTACGTCGGCCTCCTGCTCTACCGGGGCCGGGACTCGCTGTTCGTCCTCTCGCGGGCCGTCGGCGTCATGGGGGTGGTGTTCATGCCGTTCGAGGCGCTCGCGGTCCTCCGGCGACCGCTCATCAGGACCGTCACGATGCAGACGGAGTTCCTGATGGCGCTGCTCGGCCAGGACCCGACCGTCCTGACCTGGACGGAGGCGACCGGCCGCATCGCCGCACAGTACGACTGGTCCGGCGCCCGCGCCCGGGCCTTCCGCGACGGCGCGGGCTACTACGACTACCGCAACACGTTCTTCTTCCTCCGCGAGGGGACCGACCCCATCACCTACACCATCCAGCTCGCCTGTACGGGGCTGGGGAGCATGGCCATCTTCGCCGGCCTGATCGCCGCCGTCCGGGCCCCGCTCCGTCGGAAACTCCGCGCGTTCACCGTCTCGGTCCCGGTCATCTACGCGCTCAACCTCGTCCGCAACGTCTTCATCGGGCTGACCTTCGGCCAGCAGCGGCTGCAGGTCCTCGTCCCGGAGGTCATGGCCCTGTTCGGGACGAGCGACCCGCGGATGGTGTCGTACTTCCTCGCGGACCGCGTACTCGCCCAGTCGCTGTCCGTCCTCGCGCTGGTCGCCGTCACGTGGCTCGTAGTCCGGGAGCTCCCGGAGGTGCTGACGGTCGTCGAGGACCTGCTCTACGTCCTCACCGGGAGCGAGTACGACCTCGGCGCGGCGCTCGACGAGGGCGTCGACCCCGACCCGGAGCCGGCCGCGGTGCATGCCGACGGCGGCGACTGACTCCCCCGCTACGCCAGCCGCTCGTCGGCCAGCGCCGGCGGCGCGTCGGCCAGCTCCACGAGCGCGTCGCGCTCGATGTGGTGCAGCCCGCCGGGCAGGACCAGCAGGTGGAGCGGGTCGCCGACCTCCCGCTCGGCCAGGGCGGTCAGCCGGTCCGCGACGACGACCGGGTCGGGGCTCCCGGCCCGCGCGACGACGGCGCCGAGGTCGTCCCCCCGACCCGCCTCGGTCAGCAGGCTCGCGGCCGTGCTCGCGGTCATGTGTTCGTCCGTCTCCGCGCGCTCGTGGCCGACCTTGATATCGAGGAAACAGAGCGTGTGGAGCCCGCGCTCCCGGTTGGCGTCGACGGTCTCCAGCACCGACGCCGGAACGTCGTCGCCACCGTGTGCGTACGGGAACGGGAGCGTCGTCGCCTTCCCGAAGCGGTAGTTCTGGAGCCCCGTCAGCGAGGCGGCCGCGGCGGCGGCGGTGGTCCCGTGGACGATGCTCGTCTCGATGCCGCGCTCGTGGGCGCGCAGCCGGAGGTCGACGTGCGTGGTGGCGATCATCGTGTCACCCGCCGTGAGAAAGACGGCATCGCCGGACTCGGCGGCGTCGAGGACGGGGCCAGGGTCCCGCTCGACACCCTCACGAGCCCGGACCTCGACGTCGACGTCGTGGTGTTCTTCGAGGTCGGCGACGGTCGTCCCGGCCAGTTTGCTGGTGTAGAACTCCGCGAAGACGCGGTCGGCAGCGCGGACGGCGTCGCGGCCCTCGACGGTGACCGAGCGCTCGTCCCAGAGGCCGAGCCCGACGAACGTGAGCATACCGGGCGTCGGCGGGTCGCGGGGGTAAGGGTGACGAACCGACCGCCGACCGTCCGGGCGATCCGGTCCGCCCGCCTGGGTGAAACCGCTCTCTGTGCCTGGCACACCCACTTCCCTCGCCCCGCCGACGGGAGCGTATGAACCGGAGGACGTGCCTCGGCGGAGTGGGGGGCCTGGCCGCCGTGGCCGGCTGTTCGGAGGCGCTCACGGGGCCGTAGACGGACAGCACCAGCGGGGAACGCCGGCTGGAGTACGACGAGTCCGCCGTCGGCTCCCGGGCCCGGGGCGAGGCGGAGTTCCGGACGTACGTCGAGTCGATGGGCGCCGCCTATGGCTCCTATGGCATCTACGGGCGTGACGAGACATCGGAGGGGGAGCTCGAGTTCGGCGGCGCCCGGACCCAGCCGCTCGAACACGGTGCCGACGTCACCTCCGACCACACGCTGGTCCTCTACCGGCTCCCGGATGCCCCCGACGGGAGCCCAGCGGCAGCACTCCGGCTCTGGAGCGCCGTCGACGTCGCGGATACCGACGGCACGGTCGAGCGGGTCGGGACCGCCGTCGACCTGCCCGGCGACGGGGCCTCGATGAGTATCTACGACCCCGGCGGTGACCACCGGGCCGACCGGACGGACGCCTACACCATCGGGACGGCCCGGCTGGACATCGCCGGGCTGTCGGCGACGATGCCGCTCCCGGCGGGAACGGTATCGCTGGACCCCGAACGGACCGCGGTCGGCGACGCGGGCGGCTACGCGCCGCTCTGGACGGGGAGCCACGACGGGACCGTGGGACTGCTGGCGACCTGCGAGATCCGGTGGCCCGCGGGAACCGAGCAGGAGCTGACCTGGTCGATGGCCGTCGAGACGGCCGGGGTCTGACGCGTCACTCCGTCGCGTCCGGACCCGGCGGCGTCACGGGCGCCGGCGGGTCGGCCCCGCGGCGGTCGTCGAGGAACGCGCGCTCGGCCGGGGTGAGCCCCTCGCGCTCGCGGAAGCGGTCCAGCCCGTCGCGGTAGCGGCCGGGGTCGCGGTCGGCCGGGGTCTCGGCGGGCCGCGCGAGCACGAGTTCGGCCAGGCCGCTCTCGGCGCCGGTCCACGCGAACCCGGCCTTGGAGAGCGCCTCGTAGGAGAACGCGTTGTTGACGCCGATGGCGACCCGGTCGAAGCCGCGTCCGGCCGCGCGAGCGGCGACGAACGCCGCCAGCCGGGCGCCCAGACCGCCGCCGCGGGCGTCCTGCCGTACCGTCAGGTAGCGGATCTTCAGCGTCGCCTCGTCCGTCCGGTCGGCGTCGAACGCGGCCGCCGCCAGCACCGCCTCGGGGTCGGCCGGGTCGCCGTCCCGGTACGCGACGGCCTTCCCGGTCGCGGACATGACGAACTTGCCCGCGTACGCGAACTCGCGGTGGTCGAGCCGCAGTGTCGGCCCGTCCGCCGGCCAGCCGAGCAGCGCGTACGCGACGGTCGACCCTTCCATACCTGCTCTCCGGTCGGCAGCGACAAAACGCCCCCGGGACCGTGAGCGAGGGTTCCGAGCGAACGTCGGGGATACCCGCCGAACCGAGTATGCCCGCCGAGAACGCGCCGGATTACCGAGAAACTCCGCGCGCCCCCGTCCCGGGAGCAGGGGGGTCCAAGTCACCCGGGGTCGAACGGGAGTGCATGAACGCCGCCGGTGTCGTCACGTCCCGGGTGGACCGCTCCGCCACGACCGCCGTCCTTGCCGTCGGGGACCTCGCGCTCGTCCTCCTGTTCTTCGCACTCGGAGAGCTACAACACGGCGGCATCGCCGCGCTGCCGTCGCTCCCCTCGTCGGCGGCCCCGTTCCTGTTCGGCTGGGTCGTCGCGTCCCTCGTCGTCGGGGTGTACGGCGCGCCGTGGCGCGAGTCCCGCTTCGACGCGGCCGTCCGGACTGCCGGCGCGTGGACCGGCGCGGTCGCCATCGGCCAGGTGCTCCGGGATACCCCGCTCCTGCCGGGGAGCGCGGACCCCGCGTTCGTCCTCGTCTCGCTCGTCGGCGGGCTGGTCCTGCTGCTGCCCTGGCGGCTCGCCGCGCTCCGGTACGAACTGGTGTGAGGGGGGCGATGGGGAGGGTCGCGGGGCCGTCGCCACACCCAAACCGCAGCCCCGCCAACGGACGGTATGTACGTCTCGAACGCCGTCAAGCCGATAGTCGAGAACCCGCCCGAGGAGCCGGTCTCGCTGGTCCTGCGGAGCGAGGACGGCATCGACCCGGAGACGCTGGTCGACGCCGTCGGGGCGCTGGGTGGGGAGCGCGAGCGCGACCTCGGCTTCGGCGACGTCCTGGTGACCGTCCCCGGCGCGGCAGTCGCGGACGTGCTCGACATCGAAGGGCTGTCGGCGGTCGAGACCAGTGCCGTCGCGGAGCAGTCCGACGCCGGCGGCGCCGGCGAAGACGTGGACGTGGACGTAGAGGGGGGCGACTTCGACGAGGGAGCGTAGGACAGTCCCCCGACGGTCACGTCACCCGCCGGTCGAGCGGGCCCCGGCGACGCCTACGCCTCCTCGAACGCCACGTCGGCGTCCTCGAACGCGTCGGGGGCGTACGTCTTCAGCTCCAGCGCGTGGATGTCGGTCGTCATGTGGCTCTCCAGTGCGTCGTAGACGAGTTCGTGCTGGTCGACGAGCGTCTCGCCTTCGAACGCGGGCGAGACCACGAGCGCGGCGAGGTGATCGTCGTCGTGCTTTCCGCGGGCCCGGCGCACTCGCACGCGAGCGTCCGGCAGCGCCTCGCGGATGAGGTCCGCCACGTCGGATGGGTCCATGGCCACCTGTGTGTCGGGCGCGGACATAAATCCAGAGATGGGTATCCGAGGGGCTCGTCGGCCGATGCTCCCGGGAGACGGTGACGGTGACGGTCGGACCCGGCGACGGAACGCGCGAGCGGCGTGGTGGCCGCCGACGAGGACGGCGGGGCCGGCGAGAACCCGGCGCCAGCCGACGGGGCCGAGGTGTGCGTCCCGAAGCTCAACGGGATACGGTTGGGACGGCGGTCCGCGGACGGACCCGGAGCTCGCGTTCGAGCCGGCGGGATGGGGGGCCGGGCGCTCAGGATGACGGCTCCCCGAGCGGGTCGCGGCCGACACCGGACGCGGGCACTCAGGTCCAGCGGTCCAGCCCGGTCTGTGAAAGCGCCTCGTCGATGCGCTCGAAGCCGCGTTCGACCTCGCTGGCCGGCACCTCCCACTCCCCGGTGACGTACGCCTTCGCGGCCGGGATGTCGGGCTCGATGGCCGTGTCGAAGTCGACGTCGTCGGTCACGTCGGGGTCGAGGAACAGCCGGCGGATAGCGTCCGCGTTGGAGACGTGGCAGTCCTCGGCCTCGAACACCGCCCAGAGGTCGCCGTGCTCGCGGAGCAGCGTGACAGCGGTCTTCGGCCCGATGCCCGAGATACCCTCGTTGAAGTCGGTCCCCATCAGGATGGCCGCATCGACCAGCTGCTCCCAGGTCAGGTCGTGGGTCGCCAGCGTGGCCTCGAAGTCCATCAGCTCGGGGTCACCCTTGCTCGTCAGCTGGCGGAGTGTCAGCGGCGCACCGAGCAACAACGCGTCGTAGTCCTCCGTCCCGGCGTAGTCGACGCTGCCCTGGCGGACCATGTGTGCCGCCTGGGCCTCCCCCTCCGCGGGCGCCTCGATGACGGGCACGTCGAGCAGTTCGAGGAGCTCCCGCGTCGTCGTCCGGATGGTCTCGGTCAGGCGCTGGGTGCGGGACTCCAGCGTGGCGATGGTCTCGGCGTCGGCGCCCTCCTCGCGCGCGGTCTCGAGGTCGTCCTCGTACCGCTCGCGCTGCTCGCGTCGCTCCGCGACCTCGTCGGCCTTCAGCTCGGTCGTCCCGCCGTCGAAGACGAACACCGGCGTCATCCCGTGTTCCAGGAACTTCGGGAGACCCTGGACGGTGCCGATGAGGTTGGCGACCTCCTCGCCGCCGCCGGTGGTGTAGGCGCTCGACCCGGTGAACTTGACCGTCGTCGTCAGGTAGCGGTAGAGCCAGTTGTGCGCGTCGATGGCGACGACGCTCCCGTCCAGGTCGTCGAACGCCACGTCCTCGATGGCCGCCAGCTGGCGGAGGTCCGCGTTGCCCATTACCGCGTTCTTGGGTGGTGCCCGGCTTGAACGTGGCGTCGGGCGGCCGCCGCCGGACGGGCGGTTACAGCGGTTCCTCGCCGTCGATGATGCGCTGGGCGCGCTGTGCGAGCGCGGGGACGCCGTGGCGCATCTTCGGGTACATCGGGTCGTCGGAGTTGCCCTCCAGGTAGCGTCGGAAGAACATCTCGCCGAGACCGGCCAGCTTGTACACCGCGAGTACGCGGTAGAACCGCTCGTTCTCGAACTCGAGGCCGGTCCGCGCCTCGTAGCGGTCGACCAGTTCCCGGCGGGTCGGGTAGCCCTCGCGGGTCATGAACGTGCTCGAGAGCGAGTCCGTCGACTCGGGCGGCTCGGGGTCCTTCCCGTCCCACCAGTACGACAGCATCCAGCCCAGGTCCGTGAACGGGTCGCCCAGGGTGGCCATCTCCCAGTCGAAGACGGCGTTGATGCGTGGCTCCTCGTCCGTGGCGAACATCACGTTGTCCAGCTTGTAGTCGCCGTGGACCAGCGTCGCCGGCGGGTCCTCCGGGACGTTGTCCTGGAGCCAGCTCATCACGTCGTACAGCGTCTCGACCTCGCGCTCCTCGGCGGTCACCTCGAACGCCCAGGTCAGCTGCTCGGACCAGCGCCGGACCTGCCGCTCGGTGAACCCCGGCGGGTAGCCGAAATCGCCCTCCTCCAGCCCGACGGCCTCGTAGTCGACGGCGTGGATCTCGGCGAGCCGGTCGACCAGCTCCTCGCCCACCTGCCGACGGCGGCCGGTCGTCCCGAACCGCTCCGGTTCGTCCTCGCGGAGCACGTCGCCCTGCATCCGCTTCATCACGTAGAAATCCGCGCCGAGGACGTCGTGGTCCTCACAGGAGAGGACGGTCTCGGGCACGCGGACGTCGGTCCCCTGGAGCGCGTCGACGACACGGAACTCCCGGAGCACGTCGTGGGCGTTCTCGGCGGTCTTGCCCGGCGGTGGCCGCCGGATGACGAGTTCCTCGTCCCCCCAGGTGACGAACAGCGTCTCGTTGGAATGGCCCTCCTGGTGGTGCTCGACCTCGTAGGTGCCGCCGTGTGCCCCCAGCTCCGCGCTCAGGTAGTCAGCCAGGGCGTCGCGGTCGACGATGCGCCGGAAGTAGTCGGTCTCGCCGTCGGTCATGTTCGTATTCGGCACCACCAGCACCGTAAATCCTCAGGTACTAACATTGTAAGAACACGTCGGGGACTCATCCGCCCAGTGGGGCGCAGAAGGGGGTTGTGGCCGGCTCCCAGCGGCGTGGATTCGGCGGTTCCTTTACAATGGTTGGACAGCAACCGCGAGTGTATGAACATCGACTACCACGACTCCGAGCGGGCGACGGAGCTGGCCGAGCGCGCACGCCGGTTCATGGACGAGGTCGTCATCCCGACCGAGCGCGAGTATCTGGGCGAGGGCACCGTCGACGAGTCCGTCATCGAGGACCTGCGGGCCGAGGCCCGGGAGCGGGGCGTCTACTGCCCGCAGATCGGCGAGGAACACGGCGGCATGGGCGAGTCGTTCCGCGACGTGTTGCCGCTGTTCGAGGAGGCCGGGCGCTCACTGCTGGGCGCGGTCGCCATGCGCGTCGACGCGCCCGACGAGGGGAACATGCACACCATCGAACTCGTCGGGACCGACGAGCAGAAGCAGGAGTACCTGGAGCCGCTGGTCGCCGGTGACATCCGGTCGGGCTTCTCGATGACCGAGCCCCGGGACGGTGCCGGCTCGGACCCGAAGATGATCTCGACCACCGCCGAGAAAGAGGGCGACGAGTGGGTCATCAACGGCCACAAGTGGTGGACCACGCAGGGCGACGAGTCCGACGTCCTCATCGTGATGGCCCGGACGAACGAGGAGAACCACCCCTACCAGGGCTGCTCGCTGTTCCTCGTCCCGACGGATGCCGACGGTGTCGACATCGTCGAGCCGACACCCCACCTCGGGCAGTCGATGCTCCCCGAGAGCCACGCCGAGATCGCCTACGACGGCGTTCGGGTCCCCGAGGAGAACCTGCTCGGTGGGCTGGACATGGGCTTCGTCCACGCTCAGGAGCGGCTCGGCCCCGCACGGCTGACCCACTGCATGCGCTTCACCGGGATGGCCACCCGCGCGCTCGACGTCGCCAAGACGTACATGGAGGACCGGGAGGCGTTCGGCTCGAAGCTCTCGGAGAAGCAGGCAAAGCGCTACGAGATCGCCGATATGGAGACCCGGCTCCACGCCACCCGGACGATGGTCCGGCACGCCGCGGGGGAACTCGACCGCGGCGAGGAGGCCCGCGTCGAGGTCGGCATGGCGAAGGTGTACGCCGCGAACACCGCCCAGGAGGCGATCGACCTGGCCGTGCAGTGCTGTGGCGGCGCCGGTATCTCCCGAAAGCTCCCGCTCGCGGACTTCTACGAGGCGGTCCGGGCGTTCCGCATCGTCGACGGTGCCGACGAGGTCCACCGGCGCGTCATCGCCCGCGCGGCGTTCGACGACGAGTTCGACGCCGACGAACTGGAGCGACTCCCGACCTTCGGCGAGCCGAGCGTCTGAGTCCCGGGCCAAGAGATTTGCCGAGCGGGGTGGACGCGACCACCGTGTCCGACTTCGATATCCGGCCGGCGACCGAGCGCGACCTCGACGCGCTCTATGACTGCTGGCACGCCTTCGCCGTGGAGATGGCCGACATGGACCCGTACAACGAGCTCGCCGACCGCGACTGCCGCGCGCTCCAGGACGAGTACCGCCGTGAGGCGCTGGCCGACGACGACCGGCGGGTCCTCGTCGGCACGGATGAAACCGACGCCATCGCGGGGTACGTCGCGGCCGAACGGGAGCCCTCGCCCCCGGTGTTCGCCCGCGGCGACCGCGTCAACGTCGGCGAGCTGTACGTCCGTCCGCCCCACCGTGGCGAGGGGCTGGCCGACCGCCTCCTCGACCGGGTCGTCGCGTGGGGCCGCGACCGCGGCTGCGAGCGGCTCTCGCTCAGCGTCAACGTCGACAACGAGCGCGCCCGGGCGTTCTACGAGCGACGCGGGTTCGAGCCACGCCGGCTGAAACTGGACCGGCTCCTGGAGTGACGCCCACCCCCGCCGAGTCGTTTTAGTCCGACCACACCGTGTGAGAGGACATGACTGACACGGACGTCGACGACGAGATCCGCTTTGCGGCGGGCGCCATCCGCGATGCCGACTCCGTCGTCGCGATGACGGGCGCCGGCGTCTCGACGCCGTCGGGCATCCCCGACTTCCGGAGCGAGGGCGGCA
Source organism: Haloglomus irregulare (assembly GCF_007421925.1). Classification (GTDB taxonomy): domain Archaea; phylum Halobacteriota; class Halobacteria; order Halobacteriales; family Haloarculaceae; genus Haloglomus; species Haloglomus irregulare. The sequence goes on along the minus strand of NZ_QMDX01000002.1, from coordinate 257,513 downwards.
TCTGGAGCGAGTACGACCCCATGGACTTCCACATCTCCCGGTTCGAGGCCGACCCCGAGGGGTTCTGGAGCGAGCGGGTCGAACTCGTGGAGGACGCCTTCGGCGGCGACGCCGCCCCGAACCCCGCCCACGAGGCGCTGGCCGGGCTGGAGGCCGACGGCCACCTCGACGGGCTCATCACGCAGAACATCGACGGCCTCCACCAGGACGCCGGCAACGAGGAGGTCATCGAGGTCCACGGCAACGGCCAGCGGGTGGCCTGCCGGAACTGTACGACCCGGTACGAGGCAGAGGGCGTGATGGAACGGGTCCAGGCCGGCGCGGTCCCGCCGCGCTGCCCCAGCTGTGAGGGCCTGCTGAAGCCCGACGTGGTCCTGTTCGGCGAGGAGCTGCCGGAGTACCCACTGTTCCGGGCCCAGTCGCTCGCCGAGCGCGCCGACCTGTTCCTCGTCGTCGGCTCCTCGCTCACCGTCGAGCCCGCCGCCTCCTTCCCCCGAACCGCCGCCGACGCCGGCGCGACCCTCTGTATCGTCAACCTCGACCGGACGGACCTCTCGGACCGCGCCGAGTACGACTTCCGCGCCGACGTGACCGATATCCTGCCGGCGCTCCAGGACGCCGTGCGGAAAGGCTCGTAGCTGCGACGCCCACACGCGGGAGCCCGTGACGCGCGACGGGTCCAGCGGGGCGGGTGCTCCCCACCCCTCCCCGCGCGAGCGCCATCGGAAGCGGGTTCCGGCGAACCCTCGCTCCGCCCGCGGGAGCGCCGAACACGGCCCCATACGGCGCTGCTGCGCCGTTCCGGTCGGGATCACGCCCGCACGTTCCTGTCGGCGGAGTCGGCCGACCGTCCCCTGGCCGGGAGCGCGTGAGTGCTCCGGAGGCGTTGCCATCGTCGCTGCTGTCGCCGCCCGATGGTGGCACGAGGGGTTCGGGGCGAGCCGACCCGGGTCCCCGCCGTATCCCAGCGTGAAAGGGAGAGTCATAAGTCCATGCGCCCCCGATGCGTATGTATGAACCTCCCTGCTCGCTCGGAGCTGTCCTTCCGGCACTACCTGGCCGGGACGACGGGGCTGACGGCGGTGTTGATGCTGCTGGGGGTGTACACGGCCGCCGCGGGGGCCGGGCTGACGTGCGCGCAGCGATGGCCACTGTGCGACGGCGCAGTGTTCGGCCTGTTCCCGGCCGACTGGATGAGCTTCATCGAGTGGTTCCACCGGCTGGTGGCGATGGTCGCCGGGTTCGTGGTGCTGGGCGGGACCGCCTACGCGTGGCGAGCCGGGCTGAGCCGCCGCGTTCGCGGGGCGTTGACGGTCGCGACGGCGCTCCTCCCGGCGCAGATCGCCCTGGGCGCGCTCACCGTCACAGAGTACGAGTGGCTCATCCTGACGGCGCACTTCTCGACGGCGACGATCATCTACGGCGGTATCACACTGGCAACGGCGTGGGCGTTCACCGACCGCGTCCGGCCCGGCGCGGCGCGCCGGGCGACGCTGGCAGCGACGGCACTGCTGCCGGCCTTCCTCGTGCTCTCGCCGCGGCTGCTGTTCGTCTACGGCGGCGGCGCGCAGGTGGCGTTGTACGCCGTCGGGCTGACGGCGCTCGCGGCGCTGTGCTGTGCGACCGTCTGGACGACGGTGGTCCGCCGGGCGCTCGCGACGGGGCTCGCGGCCGTGGTCCTCGGCGCGCTGCTGGTGCTCGGGCGGCAGGCCTTCGGGACCGGCGCGCAACTGGTGATGGCCGGCGGGACGCTGCTGGCGTTCTACCTCTCGTTCGTCGCGGCGAACACGGAGGCGCCGTCCGGCGGGTCGCGGCGCCGCGGGGTGGCCCACAGCGGGAGTCACAGCGATGACTGACCCGGTAAGGGCGTATCCTTTTGCCGACCGCGGGCGTTAACGGACCCATGACAGACCTCCTGTCCGACGACGAGATCGAATCACAGCTCCCCGACGGCTGGGCGCGCGACGGCGACCACATCACCCGGACCTACGAGTTCGACTCCTACCTCGAGGGCGTCGGCTTCGCCGGGGGCGCGGGCGGCCTCGCCGAGGAGGCGTTCCACCACCCGACGCTCACGATCGAGTGGTGCGAGGTGACCGTCGAACTCACCAGCCACGAGGAGGGCGGCATCACGGGCAAGGACATCGACCTCGCCGAGCGACTGGACGAACTGGCCGACTGACGATGCGCGACGGCGGCGAGGCGGACCACGACGTTCCGGCGACGCCGCCTCCGTGTCCCGGGTGACGTTCCACCTCGACCCGGAGCCGGGCGTGGCAGTCGAGCCCGAGCGGTTCGAGACCACCCTGGGGTACCGGGCCCCGCCGCCGGGCGAGGAGGGGTGGCTGTTCTTCCGGGGACGACCTGTGGCGCGGCGAGGCGAACGACCCGGCGCACCTCCGGGGGCTGGCGGGCGAGGCCCTCGGCGTCGAGGCCGTTACCGTCGCCCCCGCGAGTTCCGGACCGGCGAGGCGTACCTGTCGGCACTCCGGGACGCCATCGCGGCGGCCCTCGTGGCCTTCCGGGCCGAAGACGTCGACGAAGCGCTGCACAGCTACCTGGGCTCCTCGATCCACGTCCGGCAGTAGGGGTGTGGCCGGAAGCCCCGGCCGTGTCCAGCAGCTACTTACTCCCACGATGGCAAGAGAGGGCGATGAGCAGCCACGGGTACGACGTCTGGCTGTTCGACCTCGACGGGACGCTGGTCGACGTGGCGTCGTCCTACATCCACGAGACGCTCGGCGAGGTCGGGGACCGGCTGGGCCACGGGTTCACACCGGCCGAGGCCGAGGCGGTCTGGCACGGGTTCGGTGGCGGCGCGAACCGCCGCCTGCGCGAGCGCGGTATCGACGTCGATGCCTTCTGGGACACCTTCCACGAGGTCGAGGACCCTCCCGCCCGCGCGGAGGCGACCGCCCTCTACGAGGACGCGGCCTGGCTCGGCGCCCTCGACCGCCCGGTGGGGCTGGTGACCCACTGCCAGTCGTATCTGACGGAGCCGGTGCTCCGGCGGCTGGATATCCGCGACTGGTTCGACACGGTGGTCTGCTGTGACGAGTCGACGGGCTGGAAACCGGACCCGAGGCCCGTCGAACTGGCGCTCGCGGACCTCGACGTCGGCCCGGACCCGTCGGGGCCGCTGGTCGGCGACGGCCCGGCCGACGTCGGCGCGGCCCGGAACGCCGGGCTGGAGGGAATCCACGTCGAGCGACACGGCCACGAGCGGCGCGGGACCTGCGTTGTCGGGGACCGGCGGCTGCGGAGTCTCGCGTCGCTACGCCCCGACACGGGCGGGCTCGCCTCGGACGGCGGCGCCGAGGGACGCCCTACTTCCGGTGGGTGAACAGGACCGGGTTCCCGTCGTGGACGGTCGCGCAGACGTCCATCAGCTCCGAGAGGTTGAGTCGCGTGAACTCCTTGACCACGACGAGGTCGTCGAACGGTTCCTCACACGAGGGGCAGGCCAGTCCGACCGTGTTCTGGTAGGTGTCGGCGACGGGACCGGTCTCGCGTGGCGTGCACGACGAGACGATCTCCTCGAACTCGTCCATACCGTCGGCAACGCTCCCGACCGCTTAAATCCGACCCTTGTCGTGGTCAGAACCCGAGGAGTATCGCGAGGATACCGAGCGCCATGGCCAACCCGACGAGCAGTAGCCCGAACAGCATGAACCGGTCGGCCCCTTCCATGGCCCGGCTTCACGACATCGGCACTTGAACGTTAGTCGTCCGTCGTCGCCTCGGCGGGCGTGGGCGCGGCGGCGCCGTCCTCGGCGAGGGTCCGGTCGCCGGCCTCGGTGGTCGTGTAGACCATCTCGTTGCTGACCGGTTCCAGGAGGCCCTTCTCCACCAGCACGTCCACCCGGTGCTCCGCGTACCGGACGTGGATGCCGAGCCGGTTGGCCACGGTGGGCACGTACTCCGGCGGGTGCTCCCCGAAGAACTCGAGGATCCGCTCGTCGGCCGGATGGCTCTGTGCCGGCATACCATCGCGTTGTGCGGCGTGATACCACTTAACAGTACCGTTGGGGACCGCGGGAGCCGTCGGTTCAGGGGCGACGATATCGGGTCGGGGAAGCGACGCGCCGGGACGACGACCGACCGCGTCACCCGGCGCAGAGGTCGACGGTGACGTACGCCCGGTTCCGCTCCGTGACGACGACGGCGACACCGAGCGTCCCCGCGTTGCGGTTGAGGAGTTTCTCGCGCTCGGCCGGCTCGTCGAACCAGTTCTCGACCGCGTCGACGGCGACCGCGCGGTCGTCGCGGTTGTTCCGGCCGTTCAGTTCGCTCCCGGCCGAGACCTTCGTCACCGTCTCGATGGCGGAACCGCCCTGGATGCCCGTGTTCGTGTCGTCGGCCATCCGGCAGCGGTCGTGGAGGTCGTTGCGTCGGTAGCGCTCCTCCGTGGTGTAGCCGCCGGCCGCGTGCGAGGCGTACCGCTGGGCCGCCATCCGGCGGCTGTGGTTGCCCGCCATGCGGTCGATCTCCGGGAGCGCGCGGAGGCTGTCCTTGCCGAGTTCGGCCCGCCGCTCGTTGATCTCCTCGACGACCAGCGTCTCGATGTTCGACTCGTCGAACGACTCCGGCGGCACCGTTTCCGGCGTCGGTGTCGCCGCGGGCGTGTCGGTCCACGACACCGATTCGTCGGTAGCCGATTCCGTCGGCGTCGTGGCCGTGGTCGTGGTCGTCCGGTCACCGCCGGACTCGGCGTCCCCCCCGTCGGTGGCCGGCGTCGGGGTCGCGTCGCCCCCACCGTCGCCACCGCCACCACCACCGAGGTCGGCCAGCGAGCCGGACCCGCTCACGTAGAGGCCGAGGGCGGCGCCGGCGCCGGTCGCCGTGACGACGATGGCCGCGAGCAGCAGCAGCGCGATCTTGTTGGCCATCCGATTATCCCCAGAACGGCCCGAGGAATCATAACCCTGTCCCGTGCTGTCGAAAGCGGTTAGCCGCCCGGGCTCGAACGGTCGGCCGTGTCGAGCCCCGACCCGGACGATCCGCTCTCCGTGCTCTCGGCGGACGACCCGCACGCCGACCGCCGCCGGCTCGTGCGCCTGGCCGCCGGCCTCTGCTCGCTCGCCCTGGCGGTCGTCTGGTTCCGCGGGCCGCTGGGCGAACTCTGGCCGATGCTGTGGCCGCCGGGCGGCCCGCGCTGGGCGACGCTCGTCCTCGTCGTCGCGTTCTCGCTGGTGCTCCCGATGATGGTCGGCGCGGCGCTGGTCGACGTGCTCTACCGCCGGCGCTAGTCGTCGTCCGCCTCCGGCTGCGACCGCACGGCATCCCGACGGTCGCCCGCCGCCGCCGGCGTCCGTTCCCCGAGCGCCGTCACCCTCGGCGCCCCCGTGACCGCGTCCTCCGTGACGACCGTCTCGACGCCGTAGGCTGCGGCCAGCCGGTCGCCCTGGAGGACCTCGTGTGGGGGGCCGACGGCCCGGATGTCCCCGTCCGCGAGCAGCGCGACCCGGTCGCAGAACCGGGCGGCGAGATCGAGGTCGTGGATGGCGGCGACGGCGGTCCGGGCCGGCCGGTCCGTTCCGTCGCGTTCGGTTGCCGTCGTGACCAGGTCGCGCACGAGGCCGAGGACCCGAACCTGGTGGTTGATGTCGAGGCTGGCGGTCGGCTCGTCGAGCAGGAGCAGCGGGGCCGCCTGCGCGAGCGCCCGGGCCAGGACGACCCGCTGGCGTTCGCCGCCGCTCAGGGACCCGACCGTCCGGTCGGCGAACGCCGCCGTCCCCGTCCGGTCGAGGGCGCGCGTGACGGCCGCGCGGTCGGCCTCGCTCTCGCGGGAGAGCCGCGAGCGGTGGGCGGTCCGTCCCATCGCTACGAGGTCCCGAACGGGGAAGTCGAAGCCGACGTTCGTCTCCTGCGGGACGGTTGCGACCCGGCGGGCACGCCCCCGGGCCGACAGCGACGTCGCGTCGGCACCGTCGGTATGGACCGTGCCGGACTCCGGCGTCACGAGACCGTTGACCGCCCGGAGCAGCGTCGTCTTGCCGGCGCCGTTCGGCCCCACCAGCGCCAGGAACTCCCCGCGGCGGACGGACAGCGAGACGCCGTCGAGGACCGTCCGCCCACCGTAGCTGACTGTCACGTCATCGAGTTCGAGGGCCGGCGGGTCGGCCCCGTCGTGCGCGCCGGTCACAGTGAATGCACCTCCCGGCTGCGGAGCAGGTAGAGGAAGAAGGGTGCACCGAGCGCCGCGGTGACGATGCCGACCGGGACCTCGGCGGGGCCGGCCCTGGCGAGCGTGTCCGTGGCGACGAGGAAGCCGGCGCCGGCGAGCGCCGAGGTCGGGAGCAGGACCCGGTGGTCCGGGCCGACGAGCAGTCGCATCACGTGCGGGACCACGAGGCCGACGAAGCCGATGACACCGGCCACGGCGACCGCGGCCGCGGTCAGGACGGCAGCGACCACCAGCAGTATCTGCTTGGTCCGCTCGACCTCCACCCCGAGCGTCTGTGCGTCGTCCTCGCCGACGAGGAGGACGTTCAGGTCACGGGCGTAGGCGAAGGTGACGGCGAACCCGAGGACGGCGACCGGCCAGACGGCGCCGACCTTCCCCCAGTTCGCCGCGTGGAGGTGGCCCATCAGCCAGTAGACGGCCCGTTCGAGCGAGTCGCCCGCGAACAGCAGCGTGTAGGAGACGACCGCACCGAGGAACGTCTGGACCGCCACGCCCGCGAGCAGCAGCGTCGCGACCGGGGTCCGGCCGCCCTCGCGCGCGATGAGGTAGACCGCGAACCCCGCGAGCAGCGCCACCCCGAACGCCATCGCCTGCAGGTTCGGCACCAGCGGGATGGCGGGCCGGAAGACGATGGCCGCGACGGCACCGACCGCCGCCCCGGTCGAGACGCCGATGATGGACGGGTCGGCCATCGGGTTCCGGAAGAACCCCTGCATCACGGTACCGGCCGTCGCCAGCGCGAAGCCGACGGCCGCACCCAGCGCGATGCGGGGGAGTCGCAGCTCCGTCACGATGACCGCGTCCGACGACTCGACGGTGAACCTGAAGGGGCGGATCCAGCCGACGCCGGCCCCCGAGAGCGTCGGGAGGGCCACCTCGTTGAGGACCGCCTTCGCCACCGTGCCGGCGGGGATGGAGACGGGGCCGATGGTCGCGCTGACCAGCGCGACGAGGGCCAACGCGACCGCGAGGCCCACCGACCACGCCACGGTCCGCGCCCGGTCGTACATGCGCCACAACTCGACTTGGAGTAGGCAAGTACTTGTTGCATACGCGAGTCCGAGCGGGCATGCAGGTTCGTGGGACGCTGTCCGTACTGGCGATGGTCGCGCTGCTGGCCGCCGTCGCCCCGGGTGGGGCGCTGGCGGCCCCGACAGCCGGAGCCGACGGGGTGGACGCCGCCCCGGCGTCGTCGGCGGTCGGGACCGGAGCACAGAACGACTGCTCGTTCCCCGTCAGCCGCACCGACGCGACCGGTACGAGGGTCACGGTCTCCGAGGCTCCCGACCGCGTGGTCGTGCTGGCCCCCAGCGCCGCGCAGACGATGTGGGAGCTGAACGAGGAGGACCGGGTCGTCGGGCTCCCGACGGGTCCCACGACGGCCTACCTCGAGGGCTCGCAGAACCGGACCGACGTGACCAACCGGGACGGCACGGTCAACCGCGAGCAGGTCGTCGGCCTGGAGCCGGACCTGGTGCTCGCGCCGAACATCGTCCCCAACGAGACCGTCTCGCAGCTCCGGGACGCCGGTCTCACCGTCTACAAGGTCGGTTTCGGTCGGTCGCTGGCCGCCATCACCGCGAAGGTGTCGCTGTTCGGGCGCTTCACCGGTGCCTGCGACCGCGCGGCCACCGTGAACGAGGAGTTCAACGGCACGCTGGACGAGATCCGGGCGGACGCACCCGAGGACCGCCCCCGCGTGGCATACTTCTTCTTCAATTTCACCGCCAGCGAGGGGACGTTCATCCACGAGGCCATCGAGACCGGCGGCGGCGAGAATATCGCGGCCGACGTCGGCGACCGTCCGTATCCGCGACTCAGCGACGAGGTCGTCGCCGACCGGAACCCGCAGTGGGTCGTCCGTCCCAGCAGTTCGTCGCTTCCCTCCGGCGAGCCCTGGTCGTCGACCGACGCGTACGTTCTCGACCAGACCCTGACCGTCGACGACAACCTCATCAGCCAGCCCGGGCCCCGCGTCGTCGAGCCGATGCGGAACATGTCCGAGGCGTTCGCGTCGACGCGGCAGGTCCCGACCGACACGCCGACCTCGACGCCTGCCGGGACCGAACCCGCCACGCCGACGGTGACCGAGGGGGCCGACACGACGGCGACGACCAGCGCCGGTGGCACGGGCTCCGGCGGCCAGCCCGGCTTCGGGCTCGTGGCCGTGCTCGTGGCTGCGGTGCTCGGCACGCTGGCACTGGTCCGGCGGTAGCCGGCGGGTCGACCTCGCTCCGAGACACCGACCGCTTCATGACCGCTCCCGTCCACGATGGCGACAGGGCCGATGACGGACAACGACATCGACGCGCGGCGACGGCTGGCCGAGCGGATGGCCGGCGAGATCACCCTGAGCGACGAGCCCGGCGCGACGATGCGCAAGTGGCGGACCGAGTTCGACGTGAGCGGGACGGCACTCGCCGACGAACTCGACGTCTCACCCTCGGTCGTCTCGGACTACGAGGGCGGGCGGCGGGACTCGCCGGGCATCGGCATCGTCCGGCGTGTCGTCGAGGCGCTCCTCTCAATCGACGAGGCCCGGGGCGGTGGCCGCATCCGCCAGCACGCCCGCGTGGTGGAGGCGGGGTTCGACCGCGACATCGTCCACGACCTGCGGGAGTACCCCGCGCGGGTGCCCATCACCCGGGTCTACGGCGCCATCGGTGCGACGGAGCTCGCGGCCGGAGGGGACACGACCGTCGCGGGCCACACCGTCATCGACTCCATCGAGGCCATCACGCGGCTCTCCAGCGAGGAGTTCTACCGGCTGTACGGCCAGTCCACCAACCGCGTGCTCGTGTTCACTGAGGTGACCCGGGGGGAGTCGCCGCTGGTCGCGCTCCGGGTCGTGACGCCGACGCCGTCGGCGGTGGTGCTGCACGGCATCACGCCGGAGGACTGCTGGGAGCACGCCCCGGAGCTCGCGCGGCTGGACGGGTTCTCGCTGGCCGTCGCGGACGGGCCGCTGGAGGAGCTGCTGAACGGGCTGCAGACGGTCGCCTGAGCCGGGTCAGACGTAGCGGTACTTGCGTTCGCCCATCCGTCCCCAGCCGTCGAAGACGAACTCCCCGTCGGGGGTCGTCAGCGCGTCCACGTCCGTCTCCTTCTCGTGGTTGTGCGCGTCGTGGATGCGCTCGTACTCCTCGAAGCTGAGGTCGTAGCGGTCGCGGAGCCGGTCCTTGACCGCCAGCGCGCGGATGGAGTCCGCCCAGCCCGGCTGGATGGTCTCGTGGTGGATCTCCGCCTGTGCGCCGCTCCCGTAGGAACCGACGAGCAGGCGCGCGCCGGCCAGGTCACGGCCCGCCTCGGCGGCCTCCAGCAGCCCGGACGCCCGCGCGACGTGGACGCTGCCGGTGTACCAGTTGCCGCAGTAGCGCGACAGCTCCAGCGTGGGCTCGACGGTCTCGGCGTACCAGTCCCGGTAGACGTCGGTCTCGGCCAGCGCGTCCGTGTACTCCGAGAGGGCGTCCTGGAACGCCCCCACGTCGTCGAACGCCTCCCGGCGGGGCTGGCGACCGATCTCCTCTGCCAGCCGGTCCTCGTACTCCGTGTCCCGGGCGACGTGCCGGAACCCGAGCAGCGCCGCCTTCCGGACCATCCCCGGGAACGGGGTGTGGAACGGCACCAGGGCGAAGTCGTCCGGGTGGGTGTCGCCCGCGACGGACTCGTAGTCCATCAGCGCCTCGCGCATCCGCGCCAGATACACCTGCACCGACCGCTTCCCGTCGACGCTCGGGAACTGCTGGTTGGGCTTGAGGAAGTCCGTCTCGTCGGCGCTCCCGTACCCCTGGGCTGTCGACAGCTCCACGAGGTCCGGGTCCTCGGAGATGAGCATCGCCACGGCGCCGGCGCCCTGTGTCGCCTCGCCCGGGTCCCCGCGTTCGTACAGCGCCGTGTCCGTCGCCACCACCAGCGCCTTCCGGCCGCGATTGCGGCCCGCACGGATCCAGTTGTACGCGTCGTCCAGCGACTGCGTCCCCGAGATGCAGGCGAACTTCCGCTCGCCCTTGTTGGCGTGGTGGAAGTCCTCGTCGTACACCTGTTCGAGGCAGCCCGCGATATAGGTGGAGACGGGCTTGCTGTTGTCGAACGACGACTCCGTGGCCACGTCGATACGGCCGATGTCGGCGGGTGTGAGCCCGCGCCGCTCCAGCAGCCGGCGGGCCGCGTTCGCGCCCATCGTGACGATGTCCTCGTAGACGTCCGGGAACGAGGAGGCAAAGAGGCCCAGCCCCTTCGTGTACTTCCCGGGGTCGTCGTCCTTCGCGGGCGCGTACGTCTCCGCGAGGTCCAGTCGCAACGTGCCGGTGTGGATCTCCATCGCGTCGATGCCGACGGCTTTCTCGCTCATGGGTTGGGGTCTGTTGCGTGCCTTATGGCTTTGTCGACAGGAGTTTCGTCAGGTGTCGAAAGTCAGTTTGACACATTGAATATGGTTGTCTCTTGGCCCCCGTCACTTCGGCTGAACACGACATCGTACGGGTCGGACTGCTGGCCGTTGTTCCCGGTTGTAGCGCCATCGATATTGATTTCCACTTGCGTACTACTCGTAACCGTACCGCCTGGAGTGTACTCCACAACTGCATTCTCATCGTCTCGCGTGGTGAACTGCGCCGACCCACCGCCGCTATCGACTGATATGGTCGACCCCTGGTAATCGACCTGATACTGGTTCGTGTTCGGTCCCGTCGAATCCTGTGCGTCCGACAGATCGATCGTGACGGTCTCATTTGCCGGGAGGTCCTGATCGGGGGTGAACGTGAGGGTCTGTTCAGCGTCGTTCGTCTGCTGGGTATCCATGTCGCTCGCCGAAACGCTACTGAACCCGGGCGCCGGCCCGCTATCGACGGTGACGGTGACAGTCGTCGTCCGGCTGTTCCCGTTCGCATCCGTCCCGGTAATCTCGATATCGTGGTCGCCGGTCGACCAGTCGTCCGTCGTACTTCCACTGACCGTCGTCTCCACGTCCTCGATGGCCTGGTCGAACTGGCCGTCAGCGGCGGAGAAGTCACCGCTGTCGCCCGAAATGGTATCTGACCAAGTGGCCTCGAAGATGTCGCTCCCGCCGCGACCGCTGGTGTCGTCGAACGTCGCCGAGAGGTCGAACTCCTGACTCTGTACTATCGTGTTCGGCTCCGCCTCGGCGTTCGAGACGGCCGGCGGCGTCCCATCGCCGCCCCCACCGCTTCCGCCGCCACTCGACTGCGCGGTCAGTGACTGCTCGACCAGTTCGTAGTCCTCCACGGTCCCGCTCCCGTCCACGTCGGAGATATTGAACACCAGATCCTCCGTTCCGGTCGCGCCCGCTTGCGCGTCGAAGGCGAACGAGACCCGACCGTCGCTGTCGGTCGTCTTCGTCGTGTTACCGGCGGCGAACGCCCCGATATCGTCCGGCGAGTTCGTCGCGTTGGCGGTCACGTCGACCCCGCTGACCGGGTTGTTCAACTCGTCGCGAACCTCCATGACGTACTCGACTGTCCCGCCCTCGTCGACGTTGGCCGGGCTCTGGACGTCCGTGATGTACGCCGCGCCGGGGCTCGTCACGCCGCTCCCGACGCCGACCCGGGCCAGCCGGAGGTCGTACTGGACGCCCTTCTCGAAGGTGAGCGTCACCGTCGCCGGGCTGGTGCTGTCGTCGTAGCTGATGTTGGTGAGGAACTGCTCGTCTCCGTCCGTCGACACGTTGACGCCGGTGTTGTCGCCGTCGAGTTGGTCGCTCAGCAGCGCCTCCCATTCGCTCTCCGCGAGCGTCGTCGGAATCGTCACGTTCAGTGGTCCACTCCCTCCGCGGACCGGAATCGGTTCTCGCGACGCGCTGACGCCTTTGAACTCCAGGGATCCCGATCCGGTCGCCGTCGTCCCGACGTTCCCCGTGAGCGTCACGAGGCTGATCCGGCGTCCGTTCACGATGCTCTGTCCGGTCAGCGTCCGGTCCGGCGCTCCATCACCGCTATTGAACACGACCGAACTCTCGTACACCGTATCCGGGGCAGTGTAGAGGTTGTAGTTCGGCCGGTACACCAGTCGGTCGTCAGGTTGGATGCGCTCGCGTCCCAGAACTGTCTCGTCTCCTCGTCAGTCGGCTCGATACCGCTGAACGAGACATTACCCAGCGACTCGGTCCGCAGCGAGCCGGACGGTGGACCCGGATTGACGAACACCGTCCGACTGGGGTACTGCGGCGCCAACTGAACGGAGGTCGTCAGGTCGGTCCCCGTGACCGACGTCTGGAACACCGTGTTCCGGACGATCTTCATCTCCTCCTGTGCCTGCTGGTTGTGCTTGAACTCGATCTCGCCGTTCTGGTCCGGAACGACGAACACCTGGTAGAGCGAGAGGTTGATGATGAGGATGGCGAACAGCAGCAGCGCCCCCAGTTGGATGGCCTGGGCACGGTCGCCGCTTCCCCGGACGGGACGCATTATTCGTTATACGTATCCCAGCCGGGCATAAGTATCTGCGGACTCGCGCGCGTCCGGACCAGCTATTACTGTCTTCTACGGCATAGGATCGTAGAGCTGCCGCCGTTATTATATCATCTCTACCTCTCATCTGTTTTCACTCGTCACAGATGAGCAATAGTGGCATTCCGATGGTAATCCGGGAGACGGTCGATGGGACGTCGACGGAACGGGCGGTTGCCGGACATCGGGCCGCCTCGGGGTGCGCCCGGGGCGCCGTCCGTACCGATGGACGGCGAGGGCTGGCCGTCCCGATGAGCCAACCGGATACCGTCGCACGGGTCGAAACGGGTGATGCTCCCGTGCCGGTCGCGGGAGACGACCCCGTGGCCCCGTCGTGTCGGCCCCGGAGCGTGACACGGTCGCACCCGTCGCGTCGACCGGCCGCCCGTGCCCCCGCCGGGCGACCGACGCGCGTTACTCCTCCTCCTCGACGACCTCGGGGTCCCGCATCGCCGTCTGGAGGCTGTCCAGCCCGTTAACCCACTCGGCGACGTAGCCGAACTCCAGGTCCTCGACGACCTCGCGGTCCAGCGAGTCGCCGTCGATGACCAGCGTGCCGGCCTGCGCGCAGAAGCCGACCGCGCTGTCGAGGTCCTCCTCGGCCTCGGCGTCGACGGCGGCGCTGATGTAGTCGGCGACGCTGCCGTCCTCGGCGGGGCCCTCGGCGACGTACTCCTCGGCGGCGTAGAAGACGGGGACCAGCGCGGTCTGGACGCTCTCGACCAGCATCGCCGCGTCCTCGTCGTCCATCTCGACCTCCGGGAGGACGATCTCCCGGATGTTGGCGAGCTCCTCCATGGCGCGCTCCTGCCCCAGCTCCCCGTCCGTGTGCCCCGCGATGACCTTCGCCACCGCGATGGCGGTGTCGTCCTGCAGGTTCAGCAGGAGCCGTCCGGCGTCCTCGTCCTCGGGGTCCAGGTCCTCCTCCTCGACCCGTTCCAACCAGTTCTGCCAGCGCTCCGCCGTGTAGTACTCGTCCGGGGGCGTGCTCATGTCTCGGGTGTACGCGCGACCGGGGTTAGGGCTTTCCCTCGGGCGGCCACCGGAGGAATCCGTCACACGGACACGGCGGCGCCCTGAGGCCGTCTGCGTCCAACTCACGGCCCGAATCCGGTTCCGGGGGCCGCGGCGGCTCGCAGGTCACGACGGCGGGGGCGGTCACCCCTCCAGCGTCGCCTCCGTGTCGATACCGTAGACTCGGGCCGGCGTCCCGACGTGGACCGTCCGGACCGCGTCCTCGTGGCCCGTCTCCAGCAGCCACCGGGTCCGCCGCGGCACCGTCTTCGGCCCGAGCACCGCGCCCGGTCGGTCCGGGTCGTCGATGAAGTCCGTCTCGAGCATGAACGGGCGACCCTGCTCGATGGCCCCCTCGATCTTCGGCTTCTTCGCGAGGACGCTCGGCACCGGCCCGACGGTCCGGCTCCCGGCGAAGTGCTTGACGACCTGCTCGCGGGGGAGCCCCCGCTCCTCGGCCCAGTCGGCGATGTCGCCGAACGCCTCGCCGCCCTCCGTGTGGAGCTGGACGGCGCAGTCGGCCTCGGCGCCGACCGCGAAGGCGTGGCGCATCACCGCGTTCGAGGCCGTCCACACCGCCTCGTCCACGTCGTAATGCGGGCGGCCGGACTTGATGGCGAGCGCCGGCCCGTCGTCGACGTACTCGGCGGCGACCTCGAGGCCGGCGCACATCAGGTCCCGGGCCTCCTCGGGAGTGTAGCCGCGGTCGACGAGCCGTGAGATCAGCGCCGGATGGACCCCGAGCACGGGCCACGCCCGGCCGTCCAGCACCTCGGTGGCGCGCTCGACCGCCTCGACGGTCAGGTCGAACCCCTCGCGGAAGTCCGCCGCCGCGTCCACCTCGACACCGAGGCTCCAGGAGGGCTTGTTCAGCACGAGCAGGTGGGTCCCGCCCGCGTCGGCGAACGTCTCGACGGCCGCCGTGTCCTGCCCGTTCACGGGGTCCAGATGGAGATGGTCGTCCAGTATCGGCCCCTCGTAGTCCATACACACGGTCGGAGCGCCGGCGCGAAAAGCGTCCGGGATACGACCCGGCGGTCGCGCCCGTCGCGCGCCACCGAGGTCGCCCCTTCATAACGTCCCCGTCCCAACGCGGGGGTATGAGCGAGCGCAAGGAGTTCAGGGACCTGGCGACGCCGGCGGAGGCGACGGCCGCCATCGAGGACCTGGACCTCACCCCCGACCCCGAGACCGTGCCGCTCCGCGAGGCACGGGGGCGCGTCCTCGGCGCCCGCATCGACGCCGCCATCGACGTCCCGGGCTTCGACCGGGCCTCCGTCGACGGGTACGCCGTCCGAGCGGCGGACACCGTCGGCGCCGACGAGGCCGACCCCGTCGAACTCGACCTGGTCGGCGAGGTCCACGCCGGCGAGGCCCCCGACGTGACCGTCCCTGCGGGCGGCTGCGCGGAGATATCGACCGGCGCGGTGCTCCCCGAGGGCGCCGACGCGGTGGTGATGGTCGAGCGGACGGACAGCGTGTCGGGCGGCGACGCCGCGAGCGACCGAACCGTCCGCGTCCGAACGTCGCTCGCGCCCGGGGACCGCGTGATGTTCGCGGGCGCGGACGTGGCCGCCGGCGAGCGCGCGCTGGGCCCGGGGACGGAGCTCGGTCCCCGGGAGATCGGCCTGCTGGCCGCGCTCGGCGTCGACGAGGTGCCCGTGCGCGGGCGCCCCGTGGTCGGTATCGTCTCGACCGGCGAGGAACTGGTCCGGCCCGGCGGCGACCTCGACAGCGGGGCCGGCCAGATCTACGACGTGAACTCCTACACCACCGCCACGGCGGTCGAGGCGGCCGGCGGCGAGGCGCGACTCTACCCCCACGCCGGCGACGACTACGACGCCATGGAGCGCGTGCTCCGGGAGGCGGCCACGGAGTGCGACCTCGTCCTCTCCTCGGGCTCGACCTCGGCCTCGGCGGTCGACGTCATCTACCGGGTCATCGAGGAGCGCGGCGAGCTGCTGCTCCACGGCGTCGCGGTCAAGCCCGGCAAGCCGATGCTGGTCGGACGGCTGGTCGGGTCCGAACGGGGTTCGGACGCGTCGTCGGACGAGGGCAGCGAGTCCGACGGAGGGTGTGCCTACGTCGGACTCCCGGGCTACCCGGTCTCGGCGCTGACCATCTTCCGCACGTTCGTCGCCCCCGCCATCCGCGACGCGGCCGGGCTCCCCGAGGCTCGGACGGCCACCATGGAGGGGACGATGGCCGTCGCCGAGCGGTACGCCGAGGGTCGGCTCCGCTACATGCCCGCCGGCCTCGTGACCGACGGCGGCGGCCGGACGCTGGTCTACCCGGTGGACAAGGGCAGTGGCGCGACGACCTCGCTCGTGGAGGCCGACGGCGTAGTCGCGGTCGACCCCGACGTGGAGTACCTCGACGCCGGCGAGTCCGTCACCGTCCAGCTGTTCTCGCCGGACGTGCGCCCGCCCACCCTGTTCGGCGTCGGCGAGGACGACCCGCTGCTGTCGACGCTGCTGGACCGAGTGGCGCGGGGGCCACGCCCGGCGAGCGGGGAGCGAGGCGACCCGCGAGCGACGGTGTCGACGACCCACCGGCCGCGCTACCTCGGCGTCGGCTCGCGTGAGGGGCTCCGCCGGCTCCGCGACGACGTCCCCGACGTCGCCGTGACCAGCGCCCCGGGACCCGTCGAGGTCGACCACGAGCCGGTGGGGGCCTGGACGCGCGAGTGGGGGCTGGTCGTCCCGGCGGGCAACCCCGAGGGGGTCGACGGGCTGGCCGACCTCGCCGACCGCGACCTCCGCTTCGTCAACCGGACGACGGCCTCGGGGCTGCGCACGTCGCTGGGCAACGCGGTGGCCGACCTCGCCGCCGAGCGCGGCGTCGACCGCCACGACGTCGTCGACGCCATCGACGGGTTCGACGCCGGGACGCGGGCCCACGAGAGTCCCGCCCGGCGCGTCCTCGCCGGCAGGGCCGACGCCGGACTCGGCCTGCGGGCGACGGCCGCCGACCTCGACGCCGGCTTCGTGCCGGTCGGCGAGGAGACGGTCCACGTCCTCGCGAACCCGGACCGCGTCGAGAAGCCGGGCGTGAACGCCCTCGAACGGGCCATCGCGGAGGCCGACGCGGCCATCGCGGAGCTGCCGGGCTACGGGCGACCCTGACTCAACGCTCGTCTGCCTCCCGCTCCGACCCGTCCACCCGGAGCCGCTCGGGATGCTCCAGCAGTCCGTTGCCGCGCCGCAGGATGCCCCGCAGCGTCCGCACCTCGCGGCCCGTCGGGTGGGCGCGCCCGAGCACGCGCCGGAGTAGTCGCCGGGCCTTCGGCCGCTTCTCCGCTGGGTGGTTGGCGTTGCGGAGGTAGCGCGCGAACTCCTCGTGGAGCCCCTCGATCTCGGCCTCGGCGGCCCGCTCGATGGGGCCGTCGGGGAGTTGGGTCGTCTCGACGGTCAGGTCGCGGAGTTCGTAGAGGACCACCGTCGCGGCCTGCCCCAGGTTCAGCACGGGGTAGTCCTCGCTGGCCGGGATGGCACAGACCTCGTCCAGCCGGCCGAGTTCCTCGTTCGTCAGGCCGACGCGCTCGCGGCCGAAGACGACGCAGGTGTCGGCCTCGACCTCGCCGAGCGAGGCCGCGAGGTCGGCCGGCGTCCGGAACGGGTAGCGGACGTGCCGGCGGGCGTCCTCGCCGGTGACGGCGGTACAGCCGACCGTGTGGTAACGCCCGACGAGGTGGTCGAACGTGACCTCGCGGGCGTTCGGGAGCACGTCCTCGCGGGCGTGGCCGGCCATCCCGTACGCCTCGCCCTCGGGGTCGAGCTCCGGCGGGTCCACGAGGAGGAGCTCCGAGAGGCCGAAGTTCTTCATCGCCCGTGCGATGGTCCCGACGTTGCCCGGGGTCTCGGCGTCGACGACGGCGACGCTGATGTCGGGGGACACGCCCGGGGATAGCGGACGGGGGTGCAAAAGGGTCGCGTCGCCGGCGCGTCCGGGCCCCTCGCGCGGCCCGCTCAGCTCCCCCGTATCCCGTCGAGGGCCGGCGAGCGCGACGGAAGGGCGTCGATGGTGTCGTCCGGTTCCCGATACGGGACCTCGTCCGCCGACTCGACCCACACCGTCCTCATCCCGAAGCAGTGCGCCATCAGCAGGGCCTCGTCGTCGCGGTTGTCACCCTCACCGTCGCAGGTACAGCACGCCCCCGCACAGCGAAGCGAGGGCCCCGAAGGCCGCCAGGACGGCGAACAGCGCGGTGTCGGTGGCGTACGTGAGGACGCCCCCCGCGACGGCGCCGCCCAGCGCGCCGACGCCGAACACGCCGAGGTAGGTGTAGCCGTAGGAGAGCCCCCGCGTCCCGGCGGGGCTGTACTCGGCGACGGTCGCCTGGTAGAACGGCTGGACGACGAACAGGGAGAAGCCGACGAGCGCGCCCATGACCACGAGCGGGACGACCCCCAGCGTCGCGACGGGGAGGAAGAGGACGGCCAGCACCGCGAGCGTGCCGTAGCCGCCGGCCAACCCCAGTTCCACCGGCACCAGATCGGTCAGGCGGCCGCCGGCGTACTGGCCGGCGACGCCGATCATCAGGAGGCCGACGTAGAAGTACCGCTCCGGTTCGAGCTCGCGCCCGGCGAACTCGACCGGGGCCAGCGACGGGAACTGCCCGAGGACCTCCGGCAAGAAGGTGAGCAGGCCGCGGTAGTAGAGCCCCGACAGCATGACCGCGGCGAAGACGAGGACGAAGGAGCCGGTGAAGAGGAGCCGCGAGTCCGTCAGGAACTCCCCGAGCGAGGAGACCGACCCGGAGGCCCGGGCGTCGGCCGCATCGTCGTCGCCGTCGTCCGGCCCCCCGTCGGTCGCCGTCTCCGGGACGGCGGCGGTCTCGTCCACGTCGATGCGGGCGGTCGCCACGGCCGCGACGAGCGCCGGGACCGCGAGCAGCCCGACCACGACCCGCCAGTCGCCGAGCGCGAACAGCAGGACGGCGGTCACCAGCGGGCCCACCGCGATGCCGAGGTTGCCCGCGACGCCGTGGTAGGCGAACGCCGACCCGCGGGCCTCGACGCCCTTGGAGATGAGCGCTAGCCCGGACGGGTGGTAGACGGAGGCAGCGACGCCCCAGGCGAACAGCGCGAACGCGACGGCCAACAGCGACGGCGAGACCGCCAGCAGCAGGAAGGCGGCACCCATCCCCACCAGACAGCCGAGGATGAGCCGACGGGAGCCGTAGGCGTCCGCCAGCACGCCGCCCGGGAGCGCGCCCAGGCCGAACGGGGCGTAGCCGACGGTGAGGACGACGCCCATCACGAAGCCCGTGACGGCGATGGTCGCAGTCGGGAGCCCGAGCGCCGTGAACTCCGCCTGCCAGACCGGGAGCAGGAGCGGGAGCGAGAGCTCGTACGTGTGCACCATCGCGTGGGCGACCATCACCAGTCCGGTGATGGCCCGGTCGTTCCGGTTCACGTCAGCTACCTCCGGCGCCCCGGGTTTCAACACGTCGCTTCGCGGGACGCCGGCGCGCACCGTAGCGCGGTTGCGGCGGTAGAACGGGCCGAGAGGACGGGCGGCCCCGGCCGCAAACGCCAAGCGACCGCCGCGAGAACCGTCGTCCATGACCGATACGGAGGTACTGTTCCTGCGGAGCGACGAGCTGTCGGGACTGGCGACGTTCCCGGACTACATCGACGCCGTCCGGGAGGGGTACCGCGAGGTCGGCGACGGGGCCCCCGCCGAGCCCCGGACGAAGCTCGTCAACGAGTCCCCGCCGGGGATGCTGACGGGCTACATGGCCGTCCTCCCCGAGACCGGCGCGATGGGTGGGTACACCTACGCCGCCGGGTTCGGCGACCGCGACGCGCACTTCCTCCTACCCCTGTTCGACGCCGAGAGCGGGCGCCCGGTGGCGCTGCTCGACGGGGCGTCGCTCAACCCGTTCAAGACCGGCGCGGCGGGCGGCGTGGCGGCCGACGAGCTGGCGCGACCGGACGCCACGGACCTCGCGCTGTTCGGGTCCGGGGCGCAGGCCCGCGGGCAGCTCCGTGCGGCCGCGGCCGTCCGCGACATAGAGACGGTGGAGGTCTACTCCCCGACCAAGGAGCACCGCGAGAGCTTCGCCGCGGAGATGAACGGGGCGCTCGACGCCTCGGTCGCGGCCGTCGCCTCCCCGGACGCCGCCGTCGAGGGGGCCGACATCGTCGTCACGGCGACGAACGCCGGCGAGCCCGTCTTCGACGGTGAGATGCTGGACCCCGGCACCCACGTCACGGTGATGGGCCAGTACGACGCGGGCAAGCGCGAGGTCGACGCGACGACGGTCGAACGTGCGACCTACGTCCCGGACCTCCGGGCGCGGGCACATCAGGACGCCGGCGCCTTCCTGGCCGCCGTGGAGGCGGGCGCCGTCGACGAGGCCCACATCCACGCCGAACTCGGCGAGGTCGTCGCCGGCGTGGCCGACGGGCGGACCGACCGCGAGGAGATCACGGTGTTCGACTCCGGCGGGACCGGTATCGAGACGGTCGCCGCCGCACAGATGCTCTACGAGCGGGCCGAAGCGCAGGGGCTGGGCGAGACCATCGGTTTCGCACCGGCGAGCGAGGCGCTCACCGGCGAGTAGACCGAGAACGGCCGGGGCCGGTGTGGCACGCGGACGACCCCGGCAGCGGGGTGCTCAGTCGGTCTCGGTGGCCCCGCCGGAATCCCCTCCGTGTCCGGGGGTGGACCGGTGGGGGGACGTGTCCTGAACGACGGCGGACGGCCACCGTGGCTCGTCGACGAACCGGGCCGCGGTTCGCGCGACGAGGGAGGAGAGCGCGACGAGCGACAACGGGAGGAGCGTCGCTGCGGCCACCGCATCGATGAGGGCCGGCGCGACGAGCGCCAGCAGCCCCAGCCAGCCGGCGACGAACAGGACGGTGCCGCCCAGTAGCAGGCGGCGCGTGCGGAGGGGTTCCATCGGGACCATCGGGGAGCGTTCCCCGCATCCGTCGGTAGGGCCCGGGGACGGAAAGGTGTAATCTGAAATACATTTCTGTCGGCGAGGTTACTGAAACTCGCTTCACCAGTCCCCCCGGGTCAGAGGTACGGCGCCAGTCCGAGTGCCTGCACGAGCGGCACTCCGGCCGCGAGCGCCCCGGCGAGGTAGCCCCCGATGGCGCCGCCGTTGAGCAGCGGCAGGCCGGCGTGGGCCCGGCCCTGCATGACGAAGTACATCAGGGCGAGCAGTCCGAGGTTGGTGCCGAGCATCGCCGTCAGCGCGGGCAGCGTGAGCGCGAGTCCCGGGACGAGCGAGGAGACCCCGACCGGGGCGAAGAAGCCCGCCGAGGCCACGAGGACGGCGGGCATCACGGCGTCCCCGAGGCCGATGAAGAAGGCGTCGCGGGGGCCGTCGTCCCCCTCGTCGGCGTCACCGGCATCCGACGCACCACTCCCGTCGGTCAGGGCCTCCTCCGCCTCGACGTCGTCGGCGTCGGCGGCGCCCGAATCCGCGTCACTCCCGCCGGCCGCCGGCGCGGCGTCGAGGAAGGAGTACGAGAACGACAGCGGGACGACGAGTACCACGGGCACCTTCAGGTCCATCACGCCCTCCGCGAGCGCGAGCATGTGTTCGGTCCCGTAGACGCTGATGGCGTCGTAGACGGCCAGCACGACCAGCAGCACGAGTGCCGGGAGGACACCGAAGTTGACGCCGAACAGGCCCGCCGCGCCGGCGCCCATCACCACCCCGGCGGCGTCGATGACGTACCACTCCGGGTGGACCCAGAGCGCGACCGTGACGAGCGCCGCCAGCACGACCGCCGGCGTGAACGCCGCCACCCCGGCGACGGGGAGGGTCGGCACCAGCACGGCGAAGACGTAGAAGGAGAGGTAGCCCGAGGAGCCGACCAGCACCGCCCGGATGACCCGGTCGCCGCCGTACCGGAACGCCCCCAGCATCACCACCGTCGCGACGAGGATGGCGCCGATGTACAGCAGGCTGTTGGTCGGGTCCGAGGGGTCCTCCACGTCCTGGAACCCGGCGGTCTTGAACGGCTCCACCAGCGCGAGCGCGCCGACCTGCACGAGGACGAAGATGCCCACGATGGCGGCCACCGCGGCGTACCGCCGGTCCACGTTCATACCGGCCGTGGGGGAGGGCAGCGCTTGGGCGTTGCGCTCTCGACGACGCCGGGAGACGGCCCCCGAGAGTTATGATCCCCCGCCCGCAACCTGGGAGCATGAGTACCGACGCCGACGCGGGCGACGCGACCGAAGCCGACACGACTGGACCGACCATCACCCTCTACCGGCTGGAGGGCTGCCCGTTCTGCGAGTTCGTCGTCGACCGACTGGACGAGCTCGATCTCGACTACGACAGCGTCTGGGTCGAGGGACTCCACTCCCGGCGCAACGAGGTCAACCGCGTCTCCGGACAGCGCCAGGTCCCGGTCATCGTCGACGACGCGACCGGCGTCACGATGAGCCAGTCCTCGCGCATCCTGGAGTACCTCGACGCGACCTACGCCGACGAGCCCGTCACCGTCGGTCCGGACCCCGTGACGGAGGCGGACTGACCGGGGCCCGGCTCAGTCGTCGGACTGCGCCTCCGCGATCTCCTCGTCGGTGATGTCGTGCGGATCCCGCCCCGGGTCCGCGACGTTGGGGGCGCCCAGCGCGAGGACCGTCCCCGTCTCGCTCACACAGCGGTGGCCGTGGCCGATCATCGGCCCCGCTGCCCAGAATGCCCCCGGACCGACCTCGCGGAACTCCGTCTCCCCCGACGGCCCGAGCTTCAGCGAGAACTCCCCCTCCAGCACGTAGAACAGCTCCTCCTGCTGGCCGTGGGCGTGATAGCCGATCTCCTCACCCTCCTCGAAGTGCCAGACCTTGCAGAGCATCTCCTCTAACCCTAGCGCGGAGTCGATGGACTGCATATCCAGGTCCGGGGGAATCTCCTCGACCTCCGAGAGGTCGGTCACCGCGACATCGTCCGTCTCGACGACGTTGTACTCCATGACGGTCGGCCGGACGGGCGGTCTCGACAAAACCGTTTGGGGCCGCTGCATCCGCGGTCGCTCGCGGTGGTAGGTACGGCGGGGGGCCCAGGGTCCGGACGGGAGGCTGTGCCGAGAGCTCCCCCCTCTGGAGGGGACTGCTGACCGCGTCACCGGGTCCGACGATGACCCCGTCGACTGCGTCGCTACGGGTATCGGTCGGTCGGACGCGGCACGCGACGGATGTCACTCCGTGTCGGCGTGGCGCGCGAAAGAATGGAACCGCAAGTGGTTCGAGAACCCGTGAGGGTTCCGCTCGTCAGTCGCGACGTCGGAGCGCGATGAGCGCGGCGCCGATGAGCGCGATCAGCGAGACGACCAGGCCGAAGCCGGGCTGTCCGCTGGTCTCGGTCGGGGTCGGCGTCGGGTCATCGGGCTCGGGCGTCGCCGTCGGCGTCGGGGTCGCCGTCGGCGTCGGGGTCGGCTCGCTCGGGACGCTTATCTGCGCGCCGTCGAGCACGATTTCGTTGTTAGCGTTGAAGTACGGCGCGTCCTCCGCGCCCTCGCTGCTAACGAAGTCGTAGACCTCGTTGCCGTTGGTGTCGCGATGCGGCATCGCGAAGAACTGGCCGCCTTCCTCGATCGGGTCGTCCAGCGTGATCTCGATGCTGGAGGTCCGACCGGGATCGAAGTACTCGGACGTCCCTCGGACGGACCCGAGCGGGTCGTCAGCGACCGTGTCGTCGTGGATGGTCACGAAGCCGCCGTCCGGCAGCTGCGCGTTCTGGACCTCCACGACCTCACCTTCGGTCTGCTGGTCGTTGAACGTGACCGAGGGTGCGCGCTCGACCGTGATGGTCGCTCCAACGAGCACGATGTTACCCTCGGCGTCCGTGTAGGGGCCGTCGTCGGCGCCCTCGGACGTGACGAAGTCGTAGGTCTCGTCGCCGTCCGTGTCGAGGTGCGGCATGGCGAAGAACGTGTCGCCGGACTCGCTACGAGCGATGGGCTCGTCGAGTTCGACGGTCACGTTCTCCGACGT
Source organism: Haloglomus irregulare (assembly GCF_007421925.1). Classification (GTDB taxonomy): domain Archaea; phylum Halobacteriota; class Halobacteria; order Halobacteriales; family Haloarculaceae; genus Haloglomus; species Haloglomus irregulare. Next base: position 233,879 of record NZ_QMDX01000002.1, on the reverse strand, counting down.
GCCGGGTGCGAGGAACTCGGACGTTCCTCGGACGGACCCGAGCGGGTCACTGCCGACCGTGTTATCGTGAATCGTCACGAAGCCACCGTCGGAGAGGGAGGCACTCGCGACGTTCACGCTGGTCGCCTGACCGCTGAAGCTCTGGTTGTTGAACGTCACGGTCGCGACCTGACCTCGCACGCGGCCGGGCGTCTCGGCGTCGTCCTCGAAGCCCTGACCGGTGATGGTCGCCGTGAAGTTCTGGCCGTCCGGATACTGCGAGAAGTCCGCAGTGATGTTGAACGTGCCGTTCTGAGTCACTGTGTCGCGGGCCGAGATGAACAGGGACGGCTCGGCGTTAGCCAGCGTGATGTCCAGCTCGGTCCCGGGCGCGACGGTCGTCGTCCCGCTGACGGTCTGCCCCTCAGCGGCGTCGACGACGATCGCGTCGTTGTCGTTTATCTCGAGCTCCCCGGTCGTGTCGAACGTGGCCGATCGCTCGACGACCGTCGAGAGCGTGCTGGTCTCGTCGAGTTCATCAACGTCGGAACCGAACTGGTCGTTCGCGCGCAGTTCGATACTGGCGTTGAACGTGTCACCAGCATCGAGCGAGCGGGTCACGCTCGGGTTGTTAGCGTCGGTCACGTTCAGATTATCCGTGTCGAGGATAATGTAGGCCGTCTGGTTGTCAGCGTCGGAGACGACCCGGAGACCGCCCGCATCCGCGGTCTGGTTGAAGTTGATCCGCTTGATCGGGCGGTTCGCCGTTCGGGAGTCCGACGTCTCGTCGATGATGAAGTCGATCGAGCTCTCGTTGAGCGCGGACGCGTTGACGAACTTCCCGTGGTACTGGAGCCGTTCGCGGCTGCCAGCGCACCGAACAGGCCGGTACCATCGTACTCGTAGATGAGGACGTCCCGCTGTGCGACGTTGTCGGTCGGGTGTACTCCCCGTTCTCCTGTCGCTCGAGGATCTCCTCGAGATCGGTGAGGTCGTTGAACGAGCCGTCGGGCGCTGTCGCCACCGTGATGCTCCGTGCATCGGCCGGCTGGACGCTCAGCGTGCCGAGGTCGGTCTGCTCATCGGTGTCGAACAGGCGGACGGACAGCTCGTAGTTGATCGGGTCGAGCGCCTTGCCCTCGGTGGTGCCGACGACGAGCGACTGACGGTTCACGATGTCGTCATCGTTCTCCGTGTCGAACGCGCTCGCCTCGTTCGGAGTGAGCGTGTTCAGCGTGATGGTGACCGTCCCGTCGTCGTCGGCGTCCTCGAAGGTGACCGTCGAGTTGAAGTTCGACTCGTTCGAGCCGATGACGAGCCGACCGCGGTCGACGTTCTCGAGGTTCATCTCGATACTGGCGACGTCACCGCGCGCCTGGCTGACGATGTTGTTCTCGAAGGTGATCTCGCCACGACCGGGCTCCACGACCCTCACGCTGGCGTCGTCGGACGCAGTGGTGTCCGTCACGTTGAACGTGAAGCTGTAGTTGCCGGTCTCGATGCCGTCGAAGTTGACGGGCGCGACGGCGTCCTGCCCGGCGGTGATGCGGATCCCGTCGTTCGAGGTCTCGCCGTCATCGTCGGTGTCGACGTCGGTCGGATTGACCGCGCTCGGGAAGACCTGGAGCAGGTCCTCGTCGTTCAGCTGCTCCGAACGGACGAAGTGGTCGAAGCTACCGGCACGGTTCGACTCGACGCTGAGGTTGACTCGGGACGTGCCGACTTCGGCGTCGTTGTCCACGGTGTCGTCCTCGAACTCGACGTCGACCGTCTGGATGACGTGTTCGAAGCCGGACTGGTTCCCGCTGGACTGACCGACAAAGAAGAAGTCACCCGCCTGACTGAGGTCCGCGGTGTCGAGGGTGACCTCGCCGGTGGAGTCAGCGGACTCCTCGCGGACGAGCTGGTCGCCGCTGTCCGTCACGCGACGGACGTTGACCGTCTCGCCGGGGTTGAAGTTCGTCCCGACGACGATCTGACCCTGGAACGCGATGTCCTCGAAGTTGGTGTTGTTGTTGCCGTTGGTGGGGACCACCAGGTCGGCGTCCGCGGACGCGTCGTTCTGGATGAAGACCGTGTCGAAGGTCTGGTCGATGTTGTCACCGTTGGTGTCCTCGAAGACGAACCGAACCGGGAGGTTCGTGTCGGAGCTGACATCGGGGTAGTCGATGCCCGTGTCAACGCCCACTTCGAGCGGGAGCGAGTCATCGCTGCCGTCGTCGGCCAGCTCGAACTGGAGCGTGTCCTGCACGCCGTCGCCGTCGGGGCCGTCGACCAGCGAGATACTCTGAGCGACTCCATCAGGGTCGTTCGTCACGGCACTGTTGGCGCTCAGATTGTTCTCGTACCGGTCGGGGAACACCAGCGACACCGTGTCGGAGTTCCCGTCCTCGGAGTATGTCGATACTTCGAACGTTATCTGTTGATTACTCTCCGTCGTCTCTTCGTCTACTGTGCCCGGACTGACGTTGCCGACAGACGGGCCGGATGCGGCGGCCGCAGCCCCACTCAGTGCGACGGTGGCTCAGAAGACGGAGACGACCATCAGCACCGAGAGGAACACGGCACGCAGCTTCTCTCTTGTGCTTGTCATGGTTAGCTTATGGATCGCAATCGGCAACAACAGGTTCCGCCAGCGCCCGGGGCACGCCTGCGTCGCACGCTACGTGCACAGACCCGAGCGGGGTACTCCGTGCTGTCACCATGGTTAGGGGTACGATGTCGACAACCAGCGGGTATAATAAATGCTTTCTGGTCGGGCAGGGGGTGAGACACCGTTTCACATGGCCCAGAACCGCCGGATTCGGCAGAATCGTCCGGAATCCGCGTGGCGCCGGGGGACGACTATCACCTGCGTCCGACGGATGGCAGCCGCCCGATCGACGGGCGCGCGAGTTCCGATCACGGCGCCCCGACGGCTGGTCACGGCGCCCCGACGGCCGGCACGTCCCCGGCGAGGTCGGCGACGAACCGGGCCACGTGGCCGCCGGCCGAGCGCTCGTAGCCGGCCTCGCGGGCCAGCCGGTCCAGCTCCCGGGCGGTGCGACTGCCGTACTGGGCGGCTCGCTTCCCGCGGAAGGCGACGCGGTCGGGCAGCCACGCCCGGGCGGCCCGCCGGAGCGCGACCTTCCGCTCGCCACGGCCGTTCACCAGCAGTCGCCCGGGGAGTCCCAGCGCGACCCGGACGACCCGGTCGTGCAACAGCGGTGCGGCCGGCTCGACGCCGGCGGCTCGCAGCGCGAGCACGTCCCGCTCCAGCTGGTCCGGGAGCCCGCCGACCAGCTCCCGGGCCGCCCCGCGGACGCTGTCGGCCTCGACACGGGGGTCGTCGGGCGCCCGTGCCACCTTGTCGTAGCCGCCGAACAGCTCGTCGGCCCCCTGGCCCACGGCCAGCCGAGTACAGCCGTCCCCGCGTGCGCGACCCGCGACGGCGACCAGCGGTATCGCGATGGCGATGTCCATCGGGTTCGTCCGGCCGGTCGCTCGGGCGATGGTCGCCGCGTGCTCGCGAACGGCCGCCCCGTCGAGCGTCACGACCTGCAGGTCGTCGACCCGCCCGAGCAGCCGGGCCGTCTCGCGGGCCGCCCGCACGTCGGGGCTGTCGGGGAAGCCGGCGACGTACAGCGGGGCATCCGGGCAGCGTGCCGCCACGAGCGCCGAATCCACGCCGCCGGAGAACGCCACGGCGAGCCCCGCGCCCGGAACGGCACCGGCGCTTCGCTCGATGGCCTCCCGGAGCGCCGCCACCGCCGTCGCGCCGTCGGCGTACGGCTCCGGGTTCGGAAGCGTCCAGACCCGCTCGTCGCCGTCGGCCGAGCGGACGTGGCCCGCCGGCAGTCCCACGGGCTCGTCCAGCTCCGTCGGGTCGGAGCCGGCGTTCGTGGGGTCACCGCGCTCGGTGAACACCGGATACCGGCCGAGGGCGTCCCGGACCACGCGCCCGTCGGGCAGCGTCCCGGCGAACCCGCCGGTGCCGGGGAGTGGGTCACGGTCGCGGAGCGCCCCCTCGACGGTGTCGGGGTCGGTCCCCTGCAACGCGTGCGGGGTCATCAGAACGGGGCCAGGACGGCCTGCTTGGCCCGGCGGAGGACGCCGCCGCCGAACTGGCGGACGCTCACGCGCCAGGGCGTCCGCTTCCCGACCACGGTGGTCCGGCCCTCGCGGACGGCCTCAAGGATGCTCGATACGTCCTCGTGGGTCGTGTCCACCTCGGTGACCGCCTGCCCGACCATCTCGCTGATGTGGGCGTCGCTGCCGGCAGTCATCGGGAGCCCCGTCTCGCGGGCGAACCGCTCGGCCCGGCGGTTCGAGCGACCGGTCAGGAGCCGGGAGTTGTACACCTCGACAGCGTCCGCGCTCGCGAGCTGGTCGCGGGTGATGTGGGCGGCCACGCCGTGGCGGGACTTCTGGAACGGATGCGGGACGACGGCGATACCCCCCTGGTCGTGGATGCGCGCCAGCGTCTCGTCGTAGGAGAGTCCCGGCGGGACGGCCTCCTCGATGCCGAGGCCGAGGACGTGGCCCGCCTCCGAGGTGATCTCGATGCCGGGGATGCCGACGAGGCCGTACTCCGGGGCGATGTCCGCGGCCCGGAGCGAGGCGTCGATCTCGTCGTGGTCGGTCACGGCGAGCGCGTCGAGCCCCACGGCCTCGGCCTGCGCCAGCAGGAGCTCGACGGGGTCGTGTCCGTCGTAGGAGAGCGACGAGTGCGAGTGGAACTCGACGGACAGCACGGCTCGCTGTTCGGACGACCGAGGCAAAAACGCGCCGGTGTCGGCGGGGGTGACGACACCGCTCGGCCGTTCACCCGGACGAACCGCCGCCGTCCGCCGTCCGCCGACGTTCCGGTCGGGGTCGCCACCACCGGTCCGGTCGCGGTGCCGTTCGTGACGTCCAGTGCTGACCCGTACCACGCCGGCCTGTCGACCCGGACGCCACCCAGCTCGTAGCGGGTCCGTTGTCCGACCCGAACCGGCTCGTCGGCGATCATCGCGGTGTAGCGTCGTATCCGCGGACTCGTCCGCGGCGGTCGACGGACAGCGCCAGGCTCGCGTTCCGCGGCTCGTCCCTCGGGCCGACCACACTGAGCGCCGACGGGCGGACGAGCGCCTCGTCGATGAGCCGGTAGCCGGCGGTCGGCCCTGCGACGGCTGTGGTTGCCGTCCCGCCCCGGCGCGGGGTTCCGGTGGTAGCCCCATCGTGGGCGCGGGCGCACTCACGGTCAACGGGTGGAGGTGGGCGCACGTGCCGGAGCCACGGCCGTCCCGTTCGGTCCGACCGACCCGTTTCCGCCCTCGCCCGCGAGCGCCGGGCGGACCCCGAAGGCGGAGAGGAGCGCCAGCAGCGAGCCCCGGGTCGGGGGCGGCCCGTGGTAGCCACGCTGCGCGAGATACCGGTCCGGCGCGATGCGGGCGTACCCGGTGGTCGAGCCGTTGCGCGGGTGAACGCCGAGCGGAACCGCTCGCCGTCCGTCCGGAGTTCGAAGCGCCCCGGCGGCAACTGCACCTGCGCGGCGGCCGGCTCTGAGGGGATGGAAAGCGCTTTCCACCGGCCCGACCGAGCGCGGGTATGCCCCTCGCACCCTCGGACCGCGAACTCGTCGTCGACGAGTTGGGTCGGGACCCGACGGCCGCCGAGGAAGCGCTCTTCGAGAACCTCTGGAGCGAGCACTGTGCCTACCGCTCCTCGCGCCCCCTGCTCTCGGCCTTCGCCTCCGAGGGCCCGGGGGTTGTCGTCGGCCCCGGGGACGACGCTGCCGTCGTCGCGCTCCCCGTCCCCGGCACCGAGACCGACGACCAGACCCGCTACTCGGACACCTACATCACGATGGGCGTCGAGTCGCACAACCATCCCTCCTACGTCGACCCGTTCGACGGCGCGGCGACCGGCGTCGGCGGCATCGTCCGGGACACGATGTCGATGGGCGCCTACCCCATCGCGCTCGCGGATTCGCTCTACTTCGGCGACTTCGACCGCGAGCACTCGCGCTACCTGTTCGAGGGCGTCGTCGAGGGCATCTCCCACTACGGCAACTGCATCGGCGTCCCCACCGTCTCGGGTAGCGTCGCCTTCCACGACTCGTACGAGGGGAACCCGCTCGTCAACGTCGCCTGCGTCGGCCTGCTGGGCGAGGACCGGCTCGTCACCGCCGCGGTACAGGAGCCCGGCAACAAGCTCGTCCTCGTCGGGAACGGCACCGGACGGGACGGGCTGGGCGGGGCCTCGTTCGCCTCCGAGGACCTCGCCGAGGACGCCGAGACCGAGGACCGGCCCGCCGTCCAGGTCGGCGACCCGTACACCGAGAAGCTGCTCATCGAGGCCAACGAGGAGCTCGTCGGGGACGACCTCGTTCGCGCGGCGCGTGACCTCGGCGCCGCCGGGCTGGGCGGCGCCTCCTCCGAGATGATCGCCAAGGGCGACCTCGGCGCGGAGATCGAACTCGACCGGGTCCACCAGCGCGAGCCGAAGATGAACGCCCTGGAGATCCTCCTCGCCGAGTCCCAGGAGCGGATGTGCTACGAGGTCCGGCCCGAGGACGTCGACGCGGTCCGGGAGATCGCCGGGAAGTACGACCTCGGCTGCTCGGTCATCGGCGAGGTGACCGAGGACCGCTACGTCTGCACGTTCGAGGGGTCCGAGTCGCGAGGCCGCGAGACGGTGGTCGACGCGCCCGCCGGGTTCCTCGCCGATGGCGCGCCGATGAACGACCTCGACCACGTCGAGCCCGAGCAGCCGGCGACCGACCTGCCCGACCCCGCGCCCGACCTGCGCGCGGCGTTCGAGACGGTCGTCGGCTCGCCGAACACCGCCTCGAAACGCTGGGTCTACCGGCAGTACGACCACGAGGTCGGCACCCGGACCGCCCTGCGACCCGGCGACGACGCCGCGCTCGTGGCCGTCCGCGAATCGGCACCGGTCGACGCCGCGCCCGGAACGGGGCTGGCGTTCTCGGCCGGCGCCGACCCCAACTGGACCGACGTCGCCCCGTACGACGGCGCGCGGGCCGTCGCCCTGGAGAACGCCACCAACATCGCCGCCAAGGGCGCCCACCCGCTCGCGGCCGTCGACTGCCTCAACGGCGGCAACCCCGAGAAGCCCGACGTCTACGGCGGCTTCCGGGGCATCGTCGACGGCCTCGCCGACGAGTGTGCCGACCTCGACGTCCCCGTCGTCGGCGGCAACGTCTCGCTCTACAACGACTCCGAGGCCGGGCCGGTCGCGCCGACGCCCACGCTGGCGATGGTCGGCACGAAGGCCGGCTACGACGCTCCCCCGGCCGCCTTCGCGGGCGAGGGGGCCGTCCTCGTCGTCGGCGACCGCGCCCTCGAGGGCGAGGCCGTCCCTCTGGGCGGCTCGGAGTACCTCGCCCGGCATGGGGGCACCGACGCGTTCCCCGAACCGCCCCGAAACAACACCGCGTTCCTCCGGGCGCTGGCCGACGTCGCCGACCACGACGCCACCCGCGCGGTCCACGACGTGAGCCACGGCGGCCTCGCGGTCGCGCTGGCCGAGATGGTCACCGGGGACGCCGGCGCCGACGTCTCCCTCGGCGGCGACGCCCACCGACTCCTGTTCAACGAACGCGTCGGCCGTGCCGTCATCGAGACGACCGCGCCCGAGGCGGTGGCCGCGGCCGTCGACGGCGTCGCGCCCGTCCACGAGGTCGGGACGAGCACGCCGGACGGAACGCTCGACCTCACCGCCGGCGACGAGTCGCTGTCCGTGGACGTCGCGGATATCCGAGAACTACGGTCGGTTATCGAGCGACAGATGGAATAGTTCCGCTTCCAGTCACTCTTTCGGTTTGTACCGTCGATTCCCGTCTTCTGCGACGGGGGGCGCCCCCGGGATGGTCGAACCCGCTCCTGTCATCGCCGCCGTGGGGGAGTAGTATCGGTGCGAGCGCGTCGGCGCGGGCGGACCCGTCACGGCCACCTCGGGGTGGAGCGGACGAGGATTGAAACCGCAAGCGCACGGAGTACCGGACCGAACCCGGCCACGATGAAGACCCCCTCCGGAACGAGCGTCGGCGTGGACGACCCGTACGAGCACGTCGAGCGGTGCGACCACCTGACCGACGACGGGCGGTGTCGGTACGCCGCCGAGCACGCACGGCACGACCGCGAGTTCGCCCGGGAGCGCCGGGCCGACGACCTGCGCTGTCCGGCGGCGGACCCCGAGGGCGAGTGGGAGTGGGCCGAGTGCCCGCATTTCCGGGCGTGTCAGCGCTCACGCGAGTGCGTCCGCTGCGGGCTGGAGGAGGTCAGACTGGCTCACGCCGAGGCACGGGACACGCGACCGCTGCTTGAGGAGCACCATCTCTCGTATCGCGATACCCCCGAGGCCGATATGGAACACGAGATAACGGTCTCTCTCTGTCGCTGGTGTCACGCGAAGGTCCACGAGTCGTGGGCACGGGTCGACGACGACGCCACACCGGGCCCCGAGGCCATCGCGGCTCGCGAGGAGCGCCGCGCCCGCGAGCAGGCCGAGACCGGCTTCGAGACCGCCGCCGAGCGGTTCGAGCCCGGTGATAGCGACGACGGGGACTGAACGGGGCCCCGCCCCATTTTTGACCCCCGGGGACGCAGGCCGTGGTATGCACGATGCCCGCCATCTCGGGCATGTCCATCTGCGGGTCCGGGACCTGGAGCGGGCGGTCGGGTTCTACCGGACGGTGCTTGGGTTGCGGGTCGAGGAGCGCCACGCCGGCTACGCCTTCCTCACGTTCGGCGGACACCACCACGACCTCGCCCTGCAGGGTTCCGGGGAGGGGGTGACCGCCCCCGGCGACGGGGTCGGCCTCTACCACTCGGCGTGGGAGATGCCCGACGCGAGGGGGCTGCGGGAGACGTACGAGCGGCTCCGCGAGCTGGACGTGGCCGTCGACCCGGTCGACCACGGCATCTCGAAGGCGCTCTACTTCGACGACCCCGACGACAACGGCGTCGAGGTGTATCTCGACGTGCGCGACGCGCGGGACGTCGAGGAGTGGCGTGGCCGGAACGAGTGGTTCGACCCGACCGCGCTCTGAGCGGGGTCGGGCGTCCGGAGGCGTCGGCTCGGGTCCGTCGTTTCACGAGGCTTATACCGGTTCACGAGAGAAGGAACGGTAATGACTCGTATCGTCGTGGTGGACAACCACGGACAGTTCACCCATCTCGAGCAGCGGGCGCTGCGTGACATCGGCGTCGACGCGGCCATCGTCGACAACGGGACCCCACCCGAGGAGGTGGAGGCCGACGGCGTCGTCCTCTCCGGCGGCCCCGACATGGACCGCGTCGGGCGCGCCCCCGACTACCTCGAGGCCGACGTGCCGGTGTTCGGCATCTGCCTGGGGATGCAGCTCATCGCCGCCGAGCTGGGCGGGGAGGTCGGCAGCGGCGACTACGGCGGCTACGCCGACGTGACCGTCGAGATCGAGGACGACGACGACCCGCTGGTCGGCTCGCTGGCCCCGGAGACCCGGGTGTGGGCCAGCCACGCCGACGAGGTCAAGCACGTCCCCGAGGGGTTCACCCGGACCGCGACCAGCGACGTCTGCGGCGTCGAGGCGATGAGCGACGCGGACCGGGACTGCTACGGGGTCCAGTGGCACCCGGAGGTGGCCCACACCGAACGCGGCGAGGAGGTGTTCGAGAACTTCGTCGACGTCTGCGAGGACCGCTGAACGGGCGTCCGCCGCCCGTCCGACTCCGGGTGGATGATTTATCCCGCCGCGGCTGAATCCCCCTGGCACCGAACCGACACGGACGAACGGATGACCACGACCGACAGATGAGCAACACACAGGGCGACCTCGCCTCGCTGTCACGGTTCATCTTCCGGGCCCCGAGCTGGTACTCCAGCATCGCGTTCGCCCTCCTCATCGCGGCGTTCGCGGGGATCGCCGCCTTCGACTCGCGGTTCGTCCTGGAGGACGCCTGGGAGGGGGTGTTCTACATCGGCGTCCCGACGGTGGTGGCGTCGCTGCTGACGCCGCCGGTCGACCGGCTGTTCGGCGGGCAGCTCACCCCGAACCGGGCGTCGCTGCTGGCGCTCACCTGCGAACTCGTCGTCGTCGTCGTCCTCACGACGGCCGGCGCGCTGGCGGTCCTGACGCCGCTCTCGCAGACGTTCGTCTTCGACGCCCTCATCGCGGCGCTGGCGAGTATCTTCGCGCTCCGGCTGCTGGTCGTCATGGCCGTCTCCCACGACTCGCTGGTGACGGCCATCGTTCCGGCCAGCATCCAGACCGTCGCCGCCGCCGTCCTCCTGTTCGTCTACAGCGGCACCCTGCGACTGTTCGAGGTCGGCGGCACGCTGACCGACGTCTACCTCAGCCGTGCGAACCAGGCACCGGCCGAAATCACCGTCGTCGGGCCCGAGACGTTCGTCCTGCTGGCCGTCACCTGTGTGCTCTACGTGGGGTCGGTCTACCTGTTCCTCGTCGTCATCGACCGGCCGTGGCGCAGCTCGCTGGGCGTCTCCGTCCTCGACTTCCTCCGGGGTTTCGTCGGCCATATCGCCGAGGGGACCGACGAGCTGGAGGAGTTCTTCGAGCAGCTCGGCGAGGAGGCCGTCGTCCCCGTCACGGTGCTGGCCTTCCGCGAGCCCGGCGGCATCGAGAAGGCCCGCTTCGTCCTGCCGATGATCCATCCCGGGCCGATGGGCGAGATCGGCGGCGGTAACCTCCCCGAACGGGTCGCCAAGGACGCCGACGGGCTGGCCTTCCCGCCCCACGCCACCGCCGGCCACGACTTCAATCTCGTCACCGCCCGTGAGGTCGAGACCATCATCGACGCGGCCGACCGCGCGCTCGACCGCCTGGAGTACACGAGCGACGCCACCCGGTCGTACCGCGCCAGCCACGGCGAGGCCACGCTCATCGGCCAGGCCTTCGGCGAGGACGCGTTCATGGCCGCCACCTACGCCCCCGCGTTCGCCGACGACGTGGAGTACGCGGTCGGGCTCTCGACACGGGCCGAGGCCCGCTCGGGCGGGCTGGAGGACGTGCTGCTCGCCGACGCCCACAACTGCAACAACGGGCTGGACGGCGGTGACCTCGGTCACGTCACCCCCGGCTCGAAGCGCTCGTTCGACATGATCCAGGCGGCCGGCGACCTCGGGACGGCCCTCGCGGACGCCGAGCGTCACCCCCTCCGACTCGGCGTCGCCTGGGACCGCACGGACTGGACCGCCACCGACGGCATCGGCCCGCTCGGCATCCGTGTCGCCGTCACGGAGGTCGACGGCCAGCGGACCGCGTACGTCCTCGTCGACGGGAACAACATGGAGCCCGGTCTCCGGGACCGGCTGGTGAGCCACCTCACCTCGGCCCTCCCGGTCGACGACGCGGAGGCCCTCACCACCGACACCCACATCGTCAACACCGTGGAGGCGGTCAACCAGGTCGGGACCGCCATCGACGCCGAGTCGCTCTGCGACGCCGTCGAGGCCGTCACCCGCGAGGCGCTCGACGACGTCGAACCGGTGGAGGCGGGGATGGCGACCGAGCGCGCCGAGGTGACCGTCTTCGGCAACGACCGCACGGAGACGCTGGCCAGCCACGCCAACGCCATGATGTCGATGGGTGGCGCGCTCGCGGCGGTGTTCATCCTGGCCGTGACCGCCATCAGCGGCCTCATCTTCTTCCTGGCCTGAGCGGAGCGGGTCGCCGGGCGGGAGACGCCTACAACCGCTGCTGTATCTCCTCGCGCAGCACGTCGCTCACGACCTCGCCGTCGGCCTTCCCGCGGAGGGCGCCCATGCACTCGCCCATGAGCGCGGAGAAGGCGCCCATCCCCTCGGCGTCGACCTGGTCGGCGTTACGCTCGACGACCTCGGCGACGGCCTCGCGGACCTCGGCCTCATCGACGCCGGAGAGGCCGGCCTCATCGACGGCGGCCTCGGCCGAGAGGTCGGGCTGCTCGGCCAGCACGGTCAGCACCTCGCCGATACCCTCCTTGGCGAGGTCGTCGGCCTCGACGAGGTCGAGCGTGTCGAGCAGGTGCTCGTCGGTCAGGTTCTCGACGGGGGCGTCGCGCCGGCGAATCTCGGTCACGGTCGACTCCAGCGTCGTGGCGGCCGTCGTCGGGTCGATGCCGCGCCCGACCGCCGTCTCGAAGGCGGGCATCCGCCGACCGTACGCCACCTGCTCGGCGAGCCCGGCATCGAGGCCGTACTCGGACTGGTAGCGTTCGACCTTCTCGGTCAGCAGCTCGGGCGTCTCGACGCCGGCCGGGTCCGGCTCGACGGGCGGGACGTCCGTCTCGGGGTACATCCGCGCGGCACCCGGCAGCGGCCGCAGGTAGCGGGAGGTGCCGTCCTCGTTCGCGTCGCGGGTCTCCTCGGGGACCCCCTCGAGCGCCGTCCCGGCGCGCTCGGCAACGGCCTCGATGGCCGCCTCGGCCACCTCGCGGTCGGCCGCGACGATGGCGACCGCGTCCGACCCGCCGGCGTCGACGGCGTCGCGTAGGGCGTCGACCTCCGCGGCGGTGACGCCGTAGGCCGGCAGTTCGTCGGTGTGGAAGATGCCGCCGGCACCGTGGCGCTTGGCGTGGTCGCTCAGCTCGGTCCCGAGCCGGCGGTCGGGCTGTATCTCGGCGCCCACGACCCCGTCGAACCCGTACAGCGGCACGGCCATCACCGTCGAGGCCCCCGCGATGACCCCGGAGTCGGTGTCCGCGAAGGTCCCGGTCACGTCCTGCGGGTCGCCCACTGCGGCGTCGCGCTCGCGGAGCTCGTCGCGCAGTTCGAGCAGCCGGACCTGCCGGTGGACCTCCAGCCGGACGATGTCGTCGATGTCGTCGAGCGACTGGACCCCTTTCAGCTCGATGCGGGCCCCCTCCGCGACCGAGACGTTCACGTCCTGCCGGATGGTCCCAAGGCCGCGCTTGACCTTCCCCGTCGAGCGCAGCAGCATTCCGATGCGCTCGGCGGCTTCGCGGGCCTGCGCGGGCGACCGGATGTCGGGTGCGGTGCCGATCTCGACCAGCGGGATGCCCAGCCGGTCCAGTCCGTAACGGACGCCGGCCTCCGTCTCGGAGACCCGCTGTGCGGACTCCTCCTCGAGCAGCATGTCCGTGACCCCGACGGGGCCCTCGCTGGTCTCGATGGCGCCGTCGGTGGCCACCAGCGAGGAGCGCTGGAACCCGGAGGTGTTGGAGCCGTCGACGACGATCTTCCGCATCACCTGCACGCTATCGACGACCTCCATGTCCAGCAGGGCGGCGATCTCCAGCGTCGTCTCCAGCGCCTCCTCGTCGAGCCGGTGGGGGGGTTCGTCGTCCTCCTCGACGAGGCAGGTGGTGTCGAACGCGAGATACTCGAACTCGCGGTCGACCCGTGACTCCTCCAGCGCGGCCTCGTCGATCTCCCCCAGCTCCGAGCGCGTCGGGTGGAGATAGCGGGCGAACCGGCGGTCGGAGGTGTCGGGCTCCCGGCGGGCCGTCGGGCAGTCGCAGAAGAGCTTCGTCGCGGTGTCGAGTTGCTGGTGGATCTCCAGCCCCGCGACGAGCCCGAGGTCGGCGTAGTCGTAGTCGCGGTCGTGGTCCATGCCGCTCGGTGCGTCGGGCGGGACCAAAAACGGCCCGATGGCAGGGGAGCGTCGGCGGCCCCGACACCGTTGCCAGCGGTTCGCACGTGCCACTCGCGGGATGTCCCCGGCCGGAGCCAGGGACATGGGGGCCGCCGGCGGGCTCGATTGCGGGTCGGGCCTGGTTCTGACCGATCGTTTGGACGGATTTGTCTCAATCTTATTTGTCGGATACTGTCCGTTGTTCGACGATGACCGACGGCTCTCGAAACGGGCGGCGAACAGGTGGGGCACTTCTCTCCGTGGCACTGGCGTCGGTTATTCTCGCCGGCGTGTTGGCATCGAGTACAGCGTTGACACCGACGGCCGCCGCTAGCGAGGGTGGGAACGTCGAGGCCGTCGAAAACTGCCAGGAACTGGCGAGCGCCGGCACCCACTACCGGGTCGCTACCGATCTCGCCGAGGACGACGGCCCCTGTCTGCGGATCACGGCCAGCAACGTCACGGTAGAGGGCGACGGTCACGACGTCTCCGGTGGCAACGGCTCCGGGGCGATCGCCGTCGTCGCGAACGGTTCGGCCGTCAGTGGCGTCCGAGTTCGTAACGTCACGGTGGCGGACAGCAGGGCCGGAGTCCGTATCGGGGCCACCGACAGCCCGGCGGTCGGCGTCACCGCGGAGTCGATCACGGCAGTGAACAACTCCCGAGCCGGCGTCATCTCGTTCGCCAGCGATCTGACCCTGAACGATAGCGTGCTGGAGGGGAACGCCGTCGGCGTGGAGGTGATCGAGGGGAACGTGACGATGGACGGCGTCGTCGTCAACGACAGCGACGGGACCGGGCTGAAGACCGCGATCGACGTGTCGGAGGTGCTCATCACGGACAGCCGGTTCCTCGATAACGGCGGACGCGGCCTGCTGCTGCGGAGTGTGGATCCCGGCGGGCTGGCGCTGGCGAACGTCACGGCGAGTCGGAACGGCATCGATGGCATCGAGGTCGAGCAGAGCGCCCCTGGCGCGACCCTCAGTGGGGTCGTCGCGGCGAACAACAGCCGGCACGGGGTAGTGGTGAGATCGGGGGGGACGAGCGTGACGGACTCCGAGCTATCCGATAACGCCGACGCCGGCGCACGACTCGCCGGGTCGAACACGACGGCGACCGGGCTCACCGCGACGGGGAACGCCGACGGCATCGACCTCTCGGGGGCGACCGGCGTCGCGGTGCGCGACACGGACGCGAACGGGAACGAACGCGGTATCGTCCTCTCGAACACCGCCGGCAGCACGGTCGAGGAGACCACCTTCTCGGACAACACCGGCGTCGGCCTCCTGGTCAACGAGTCGACGGACAACACGCTGACCGACCTCACCGCACGGAACGACGGGCGGACCGTCCGGCTGGTCGGCGACGGCCGCGTGAACGTCTCCCGACTGACGCTCTCGAACGGAACGGTGTCGTTCACCGCGAGCGAGGTCGAGTTCGACGAGGTCGGCTCCCCGGGACCGGCGCGGCCGGGCAGCCGGGCGTTCGGGCCGTATCTGAACGTCTCGACCACCGGGGACGACGGGGACTCGCTCCTGCCGGGCGAGGAGGGCGGCGAGTTCCTGGACCTGACGGTGCACTACAGGCCGAGCGACCTGGAGGAGCCGCCGCTGGACGATTCGACCGTGCGGATCGGCCGGTACGACGACGGCTGGTCGACAGTCGGGAACGGCTCCCGCGACACGGCGGAGAGGCGGGTCTCGGCCAACATCACCGCCCCGGGAGGGGTGTACGCGCCCGTCGCGGCCCTCCGGAACGCGGTGACGGAGTGCGGACGGACGCTGGACGGGGACGGCAGGACGTACCGCGTCGACACGGGCCTCTCCGGGAGCGGCTCGCGGTGCCTCCTGGTCGACGGGAGCGACATCACCGTGATCGGCTTCGGTCAGGACGGGGAGCAGCCGCGGTCCCTCGACGGCCAGGACGCCGGCTCGTCGGGCATCGTGGTCGCCGACGGGGCGGCGGGGACCACGCTCCGGAATCTCACCGTGCGTGATTTCGGTACCGGGTTCGAACTCCGCGGCGACGACACGACCATCCGCCGTGCGACCGCGTTCAGCAACGCCGACCGTGGGCTCCTCGTCACGGGGACCGGGACCGCCGTCCGGAACGTCTCCGCCGGCTCGAACGGCGGGGCCGACGGTGACGGCATCCTGCTCCGCGGCGCGACGGATACGAGCCTGGAGCAGGTACTCGTCCGGAACAGCGGCGGCTGGGGCCTCCGGGAGGCCGGGAGCATGAGCGGAACCACCGCCACGGAGCTGAACGTGTTCTACGACGAGGACGACGACGGGGTCGGTCGCAACGTGGTCGTCGCCTTCGACGCGTCGCGCCACATCGCGCTCGGTCCGGTCGCCGACCCGCCGGACCGTGGCAGGGGACTGGAGGGTATCGGCGACTACCTCGACATCGAGGGGCAGCAGGACGACGCCTATCTGGACCTCACGATAGCGTACGACGAAGGTGATGTGAGCGACGAGTCGGCCCTCTCGTTCTACCGGTACGACGACCGGACCGGCACGTACAGCGAGGTCACGGACCCGCGGGTCGACCCGGCCGCCGACACCCTCGGTGCCAACCTGACCTCGTTCAGCACGTTCGCGCCGCTCGTCGATACGTCGACGGATGGAGGCAGTGGCGGCGGTGACGATGGGGGCGGCGATAGCGGCGACGATGGTGGCGATGACGGGGACAGTGGGGGCGATGGGGGCGACAGGGATAGTGGAGACGATGGGGGCGATGGTGGCGATGATAGCGGTGACGGGGGTGATGATGAGGGCAACGATAGTGGAGACGAGGGCACCGACGACGGGGATAGTGGAGACGATGGTGACGAGGGCACCGACGACGGGGATGGTGGGGGCGGCAGTGATGACGGTGACGAGTCGGAACCCGGCGTCGGGGCGGGGACCGGTGATACTGACGACGGAGGGAGTGACAGCGGTAGCAGCAGCGGTGGCGGTGACGGCGGTGGCGGCGGCGGGGCCGCGGCCCAGGGCTCACCGACGTTCGTCACCACCGCGGCGAGCCTCGACCGGAGCTCGATGGCCGTCGGGGGAACGGTCCTGGTGAACGCGACGGTCTCGAACGAGGGCGACGGCGTCGGCACCTACGAGGTCGAGCTCTTCCGTGACGGCCGGTTCGTCCAGAGCCGGCTCGTCGAGCTGGTGCCGGGCGAGACCGAGGCGATCACCTTCGAGCGCTCGCCCGACGAGGCCGGCACGTACGGCTTCCGCGTCGAGAACGTCACCGCGGGGACGGTGAACGTGACGACGACGGATGGCGGCTCGATTTCGACCGCGACACCGGCGGCCACGCCCGACGGGACATCGGCGGACGGGGCCGGTGACGGTTCGGGCGAGGGAGGGTCCGACGACGGCAGTGCCGGTGGATCGAGTAGTGACCAGGGCGGGTCCGGTGCGGACGAGGGGAGTGGGGACAGCAACGAGGTGATCGCGCCGGGGACGGCGGGCGGTTCGGACACCGAACTCGCAGGGTTCGAACCGCTCGGCGTGATGGCCGGGGGCGTCGGCGCGCTGGCGGTGGGTGCCGGCGCTATCTACCTGCTCGTCCTGAGGCCGTAGTCCCGGCCACCGGGCGCTTCTTCCGACTGGTCCCTGTAGGCGGAGTCGTGACCAGAACGGGGACGGCGCTGGTCGGGGGGCTGCTCGTGCCGGCCGGCTGCAGTGCGGTCGACGACCCGGCCGGCCGCGAGCCGACGTCGACCCTGACGCCGGCACCCGTACCGGAGACGGCGGATGCGGCGACGACGTCGCGGCGGCCGGGCGCACTCCGGCAGCCGCTCGACACCTGAGGGTCTCGGACGCACACGCCGCCACGCTCGCAGGGCGGGACTACACCTGGGTGCTCCCGTGCAACCGGACTACCCATCGACCGGGGCCGCTGCGCTCGCGGGCGACGGTCCGGCCCGTGCGGGTCGCGAACCGGACGGCGTACCGCGTCGACCGGACGCGCCGGGGGACGAACTGGAGCGGCTACACCACGGCCGGCACCGAGCCGACCGAGTACGCGACCGGCGGGCGGGTCTTCGAGCGGCGACCGGCGGATGGGCCGGTCCGGGCGCGACCGCTCGCACAGCCCCGCGGCCGCGAGGGGCCAGTGGGTGACCGGGCGGAGGCGGTGGTGGCCCGGTATCCGGCGGCCGACCGGACGACGGTCGAGCCCGGCGCCGCGGAGGGAGCGGCGTACGTCATCCGCGGCAACGATGCGCCACCCGCGGTGACGACGGCCACGGAGGAGTCGGTCGCGGGCTACCGGGTCACGGCGTTCGTCGAATCGAGCGGCCGGGTCCGGGCCATGGCCGCCCGCTGGCGCGACGGCACGCGGGCCGTCGTGACGGTCCGGATGCGCTACCGTGCGGTCGGGGAGACGACGGTCACGCCGCCGTCGTGGTTCAGGGGCGACGACGTCCGGGCGGCGGCGGGGAACGGGACCGCGGGAGCGACGGTCGGGTCGGCTAGCCAGCGTGGGCCAGCGACGACTGACGCGCCGGCTGGTCAGTCGTCGCCGAGGATGCCACGCTCGGTCATCCGCATGGGGTCGAGCACCTCGTCGGCCTCGTCCTCGGTCAGGTAGCCCTCCTCGAGGACGACCTCGCGGACGGTCATGTCCTCGGCGAGGGCGCGCTTTGCGACCTTGCTTGCCTTGTCGTAGCCGATGGCCGGGTTGAGCGCCGTCGCGAGCGCCATCGACTGCTGGACGCGCTCGGCGCAGTACGCCTCGTCGGCCTCCAACTTCGCGACGAACTTCTCGGCGAACACGTCGGCCGTGTTCGCGAGCAGCCGTGCGGACTGGAGGAAGTTGTGCGCGATGACGGGCTTGTAGAGGTTGAGGTCGATCTGGCCCTCCGCGGCGCCTGCGGCGACGGCGGCGTCGTTGCCGACGACCTGCTTGTGGACCTGGTTGACCGACTCGGCGACGACGGGATTGATCTTCCCCGGCATGATGCTGCTGCCGGGCTGGTTCTCGGGCTGGTCGATCTCGTTGAGCCCGTTGCGCGGGCCGGAGGCGAGCAGCCGGAGGTCGTTGGCGATCTTGTTCAGGGAGCCGGCGACGGTGCGGAGTTGGCCATGGGCCTCGCCCATCGCGTCGTGAGCGGCCTGGGCCTCGAAATGGTTGTCCGCTTCGCGGAACTCCAGCCCGGTCTCCTCGCTGATGTACTCCGCGGCACGGGCCGGGAACTCGGGGTGGGTGTTCAGCCCCGTCCCCGTCGCGGTCCCGCCGAGCGCGAGTTCGCCGAGGTGGTCGCGCGTGCTCGCCGCCCGCGTGATACCCTTCCCGACCTGTGCGCGGTAGCCGGAGAACTCCTGGCCCAGCGTCACGGGCGTGGCGTCCTGGAGGTGGGTGCGGCCGGTCTTGACGACGTCCGCGAACGCCTCCTCCTTGGTCGCGAGCGCGTCGTGGAGCGTCTCCAGCGCCGGGATGAGGTCGCGCTCGACCGCCTCCAGCGCGGCGACGTGCATCGCGGTCGGAATGACGTCGTTGCTGGACTGGCCGTAGTTGACGTGGTCGTTGGGGTGGACCTCGCGGGTGCCGATCTCCCCGCCGACGAGCTCCGTGGCGCGGTTGGCGATGACCTCGTTGGCGTTCATGTTCGAGGAGGTGCCGCTCCCGGTCTGGAACACGTCGACCGGGAACTGGTCGTCGTGTTCGCCGGCGATGACCTCGTCGGCCGCCCGGACGATGGCCTCGCCCTTCCCCTCGGGGATGAGCTCGAGGTCGAGGTTCGCCCGGGCGGCGGCCTTCTTGACGATACCCAGCGCCCGGACGAACCGCCGCCCGAAGCCGATACCCGAGATGGGGAAGTTCTCCAGCGCGCGCTGGGTCTGGGCGCCCCAGTAGGCGTCCGCGGGCACCTGCATCTCGCCGAGGCTGTCGCGTTCCGTGCGGAACTCCTGGTTGTCGTCGCTCATGCGTCGGCCGTCGCAGTCGAACGGCTAAACCCCACCGGAGTCGCCATCCCCGCCGGGGCTGCCCCTCAGCGCTCCCCTCTGGCCGCGCGGCCCAGTTCCCGCTCGACGGCGTCGACCTTCTCGTGGGCCTCGAACGTTCGAGTCCGCTTGTCATCGATCTTCAGGACCGTGCTCACGCGGTCCCCGTCGACCGCCTCGTGGGCCGCCTGTGCGGCGTCGAACAGGGTCCCGATGTCCTCGGCCTCGATGACCGTCCCCATCGGGTTCGTCTCGTATGAGACGTCGAACTCGTCGAGGGCGGCGACCGCCCTAGCGACCTCGCCCGCCATGCTGTCCTCGATGACCGGTGCGACACTCAGCAGCGCAACGACCGTCATGCTCTCTCGTACGACACCCATGGCTAAGAGCATGGGCGTCGACGGCGCACTCATGAGCGAGGATCCCGCCGAAACCACTGACCTGAACGCCGACGCCGAGCCGGCGACCCGCCCGTCGGACCCCGTCGCCGCCGGTGACACTGCGGGCTACGGGACCGTCGAACTGGAGGCGAACGGCCTCACCTTCGAGTGTCTGGTCGAGCACCCGTCGGCGGACGCCGAGGACGAGGGCGACCTGGCGGTCTGCCTCCACGGGTTCCCGGACGACGCCGGCTCGATGGTGCCGGTGCTGGACGCGCTGAGCGAGGCCGGCTACACCGCGGTCGCGCCGTACATGCGGGGCTACGCGCCGACCGACCCCGCGCCGGACGGCGAGTACACGGTGCGGGCGCTCGGAACGGATGCGACGGCTCTGCTGGCGGCGACCGCCGACCGGTTCGACTGCGACGGCGACCGGGTGCTGGTCGGCCACGACTGGGGCGCGGTCGCGACGTACGCGGCGGCCGCGGCCAAGCCGGGGGCGATGGACCGGCTGGTGGCGATGGCCGTCCCGCCGCGGTTCAACGCGCTGTTGACGCGCTATCCGCGGCAGGCGTTGCGCTCGTGGTACATGTGGTTCTTCCAGGTGCCCGGCGCGCCCGAACGGGCACTCCGCTGGAGGGATTTCGAGTTCGTGGAGTTCCTCTGGGGGCTCTGGAGCCCGGGCTGGGACTACTCACGCAGCCGCATCGAGAGCGTGAAATCGACGTTCGCACGAGGGGACACCGTCGAACACGCCCTGGAGTACTACCGGCAGATCATGGGAAGTAGCCTGAAGGAGCTGGTCACGAGCGGCCCGCCATCGCCCGACGAGAGGCCGACCATCGAGGTCCCGGCGCTGCTGGTGACGGGGGCCCGCGACGGCAGCATCGGGACGGAGCTGTTCGACGAGGCCGACCGAGCGTTCGACGGGCCCTGCCGGGTGCTGCGGGTGAAGGAGGCGGGCCATTTCATGCACCAGGAGCGGCCCTCGCTGGTCGGTGACGAGGTCCGCCGGTTCCTGCGCGAGTAGGGTGGCATCGAGGCCCGGTGGGGCTTTGCCACGGTCGGCCGGGAGGTGGGCATGAGCAGCCGGGTCCGCCGGGCACGGACCGTCGTCCGGCCGGTCGTCTCGGTGGCGGCCGTCGCGCTCCTGCCCATCTGCTACGTCTTCCCGGACGGGGGCGTCACCGTCCGAGAGGTGGTACCGGGGGCGCTGGTCGCCGCGCTCGACTGGACGACGTTGAGCGGCGTCTTCCGCTACTACGTCGCCGCCTCCTCGACCGCTCGTACGGCGTCGTCGGTGTCATCGTCCTGCTCATCAGCTGGCTCTACTTCGGCGGGCTGATGCTGCTCGCCGGCGCGTCGGCCAACGCCGTGCTCGCGGGGCGGGGCGAGGACGTCGTGGACATCGCGTGGGGCGCCGCCCCCGGCAGGGCGGCCTCGCACAACGACGCCGACTTCGTCACTCCGCTCCGTGAACTGGAGACGGTCATCAGGGCGGCCGAGGCGACCGGGTACGGGGAGGTCACGGTCACCGTTGGCGACCGCGAGGTGACGCTCCCGCGGCCGGACGAGACCGCGGCCCACGCCACGACCGTCGAGCGGCCGCGGCTGCTCGGCGGCGACCGTGGGGACGGGCGGGTCGTCCTCCGGTGTGACTCCGGAGCGCGGTGGGGCAGCGAGGAGTGGGTCGGCTCCGTCGGCCGTCGACCGCTGCCGGGGCGCTCAGAGCCTGTCGGCGCCCGGCGGCGTCCGGCGGTCCCCGACGGACTCGTACGCGACGTAGAGGCCGAGCATCACGACGCCGACGCCGGCCAGCGCCAGCAGGACCCTGACGAGGTCACCGAGAACCGGGACCAGCGAGACGGCGAGCACCAGCAGGAGCCCGACGACCAGCGCGAGATACCGGTCGTCCCGCTCGGTGTACGAGAGCAGCACGGCCCCGAGCAGGTAGCGGCCGTAGATACTCCCCACCCAGAGGAGCACGGCGAGCCCGACCAGCCCGGCGACCGCCAGGGGGAGCCCGACCACCGTGAGCGCCGAGAGCACGGCGACGACCGGGACGCCGATGACCCCGACGAGCCCGGCGAGGGCAACGCGCTGTGGCTCCTCCACGACGGTGTCGGCGGCGTCCTCCGCAAACGACGGGAACGCGGTCAGCAACACGGCACCGGCGAACAGCTCCGCGATCAGGAGGTACAGCGAGAACAGCACGCTGCCGGCGCCGGTCAGCGACGGGAGCAGCGAGAGTTCGCTGACGTGGCGGGCTCCGAGCGAGACGCGCCCGCCCCGGTCCTCGTAGTCCCCGACGTAGGTCAGGAAGCCGTCGATGTTCGCCGATGGCTCGAGGGTGACGCTGCCGGCCACCGTCGTCGCGTCGTCCTGGACCGTCCCGGCGATAACGGCGCTCCCGGCGACCGCGCCGAACGAACCGCCGACACGGCCGGTTTCGGCGACCGTGACCCGTCCGGCATAGGCCACGGCGTTCCCGCCGGTCCTCCCTGCGATGACGGCCGACCCGCCGATGGCACGGACCCGGCCGGTCACCGTGCCGCCCTCCTCGACGACGACCCGTCCGGCGATGGCGGTCAGGTCCCCCTCGACCTGCCCGCGGACCACGACCCGCCCGGCGTACGAGGTGAACCCGTTGACCGTCTCCCCCTCCTCGACGACGACCGTGCCGCCGAGGCGCTGTCCCGACTGTGCCGAGGCGATGCCGGCGAACCCCTGGAGGACGATGGCGAACACCAGCACCGCGACGAGGACCCGTCTCATACCCGAACCGACACGGCCACTCACATATGTCTCCCCACATCGGTCGGCGGAGCGTTCCGCCCGTCGTCACCCCTCACCCCGACCCGGGGCCGTCGCCGTGGCCGTCGGGGTCGTCCCGGCAACCGTCGTGCCGTTCGCCCCGGCGCCGGTCGCGGCCCTGGCCTCGGGGAGCCACGACGGGGGTTCGACGGTCGTCCGGTCGAGGCGGTCGTACGCGACGGTCACGACGATGCGGACCTGCCGCCCGCCGCGCTCGACATCGTAACTCAGCCGGTAGTTCCGCACGAGCCCGGATTCGGTCACGGTGGCGACGAGGCTGATGTTCCGTAGCGGCGGGATGTCCTGCCGCGCGGGGGTCTCGACCCGGTAGTGGCGCCGGCCGTCGACCGTCCGGCGGTCGGTCACCGTCACGTCGACCAGGGTGAGCAGTCGGGCGAGCGAGGTCGCGCCCGTCGCGTTCCCCGGGAACACCTGCGCCGGGGTGTACGGGTCCCCGGTCGGCCCCGCGAGGACCTCGTACTCGGTTCCGTTCGCGTCGCGGGACGCGACGAGCACCCGGTTCCCGTCTGCGTAGCGGTCGATCTCGCTCCGCTCGACCTCCTCGGACCCCCGGGTGGTCTGGTTCAGTCGGTAGCGGAACCGGTCGCCCCCCGCGGCGTACATCAGGGTGGTCTCGTCGCGCTGGCGCAGGCTCCCGTTCACCCTGCGGGTGTCCGTCCGGACGCGGGTGAACGAGCGCCCGGCGAGGCGGTCGGCGTGGGCACGGGCCAGTCGACCGGCGTCGAACACACCGTCTGCCGCGAGGCCGGGAGCCAGACGGGCCGGCCGACCCCGGTCGACCGCCTCACCGTCGGGGACGGGCGCGGGCGTCACCGTCCCGGTCGGAGTGTCGCCGCCGGACCCGACGGTCCCCCCGCAGCCCGCGAGGACGAGCAGGACGGCGAGGGCGAGGGGCGCCGGGCGCATACCGGCCGTTAGGGCGAGCGGTACCTAACGGTTGACGTGCGGACGGGGAGGTCGGCGTCGAAGCGGGCGGGGCCGCCCTGGGCGAACAGCAGCGTCCCAGGGAGGACTGCCAGCCGGCGCCGACCCCGAGCGCGTCGGTGACACACCGGAGGTACTGGGGGCGAGGACGTCGATGAACGGCCCGGGGGAGACCGTTCGGAGTTCGGTGGAGGAGCCGGCGGAGCGGCTGCTCGACCGGTGGGTTCCGGGGAAATGCGCTGGCCGAGATTTGAACTCGGGTTGTGACCATGGCAAGGTCACGTGATACCACTACACTACCAGCGCGCCTACACTCCTGCCGAGGCCGCTGTCCCACAAAAGGATTCCGGAACCCACCGGTTGATGACCTGCCAGGGCGATAGCCGGGGTATGGGAACCGACGCCAGCGACCTCGCACGCGAGTACTACCGTCGCATCGACGGCGGCGCGTACGGGGCGCTCCGGGACCTGCTCGCCGACGGCTTCGTCCAGCACCGGCCCGATATGACCCTGGAGGGGGCCGACCGCTTCGTCGCGTTCATGCGCGACGAGCGCCCCGAGACCGACACCACCCACGTCGTCGAGCACGTCTACCATACCACGGGGACCGGGCCCGGCGCGTCGACCGGGACCGACCCGGACGCCGTCCGCGTCGCCGTGGAGGGGCGGCTCGAACGCGCGAACGGCGAGACCTGGTTCCGGTTCCTCGATGCGTTCCTCGTCCGTGACGGGCTGCTCCGGGAGCTCCGGACCTACACGTTCTGAGACGGTCGGCGGGCCTACCGCCGCCCGTGCACGTCGTCCAGCTGTGCGGCGGTCGGCGCGTTCACGACCGTCACGGTGGTCCCGGACCGGGAGACACGGAAGGCGTCGTCGTACGGGTCGGAGTCGGGGATGACGAAGACGCCGTCGCCGCGGGCGTCGGCGTCCCGCGACCGGAGCAGGTCCCGATAGGCCCCGGCGAACTCCCGGGCCTCGGCGGGCGAGTCCCACTCGCTGCGCCAGACGTAGCCGCACTCCCCGTCGGACCGGTACGGGACGACGCTGTCGCCGTCCCAGCCGGTGGAGTAGGGGTGAACGTAGTCGTAGCGGTCGTGGTCGCCGAGCTGGTCGTTGGCCCAGAACATGGCGTAGATGGAGGCCTCACCGACGGTGTCGGCCTCGGGGTCGACGTCGAACCGCTCCCAGTCGGCCACAGAGCGGTCGGCCACGGTCACCCGGACGGGCGTGTCGCCCGGGTAGCGGTCCGGGTGGATGACCTGCTCCGTCGAGGCCGGGTAGCGGTCGTAGGCGTCGTTGACGGCGGTCCAGCCGCCGCGGTCCTTGAGCTCGCCGACGAAGTCGGGGCCGGTCACGTACGGCGCGAAGACGGTCGTGAACAGACCCTGATTGAACGGGCCGCCGCCACCGCCGCCGCTCTCGGGGCGGTCGAGACAGCGCCACTCGCCCGACCGGCAGCGCTCCTCGTACGCCCGCTCGACGAAGTTCGCGTCGCCCTCGACGAGCCCGTCCTCGGCCAGCTGTGCGTCCTGGGTCTCCGGGCTCCGGTCGAGCCCGAACTGCTGGTCCTGCAGCGCGTGAACCAGCTCGTGCGAGAGCGTGGCCCGGTCGATGGTCGGCGTCTCGCTCCCGCTCACGATGACGATCTCCTCACGCGAGGGGGAGTAGTAGCCCTGGACCGAGGAGCCGAACACCGAGTCCAGCGTCTCGGCCACGCTGTCGTCCTCGCCGACGATGAAGATGGCCTCCCAGACCTGGTCGTTCCAGCGGTTGAACTCGCTGTCCGGGTCCGTGGCGCGGTCGCCGCGGCGCTTGCGGTAGGTCTCCCGCGAGACTACCTCGACCGGCACCCGCGACCGGAACTCCTGGTCGCGGATCCGCTCGACACGGGCCATCGTCCGCGCGACGACCCGCCGGCGCTCGCTCCCGTTCAGCCCGTCGTCGAGGGTCACGTCGACGGGGTCGTCGTACCAGTAGCCGTCCTCCCAGCCGAGCCGGTCCTCGTCGGGGTCCTCGCGCTCGCCGCCCTCCAGCGGACCACCGTCCAGCGGTCCGACCGAACAGCCGGCGAGGACGAGCATCGCCGCCAGGGCGACCGTCAGGAACCGGCGCCGCGTCACCGTCCTGCTACGCTGGCGGCGGTCCCGTCGGAGCCGGCGCCGTCGTCGGCCGCCGCGGGCCGACCCGACCGAACCTCGTCCAGTTCCGCGACGGTCGGCGCGTTGACGAGCGTCACGGTGTCGCCGTCGACCCGGACGCGGAAGGCGTCCGCGAACGGCTGGCGGTCGATGGTGTAGACGTAGTTGACCTGGTCCCCCGAGCGCTGCTGGCCGCCCCAGTGCTCCAGCAGCAGGCGGTAGCCCCGGGCGAACTCGCGGGCGTCCTCGGGCGAGTCCCACGTGGACTTCCAGACGTAGGCCGTCTCGTTGGTACTCCCGTCCGTGGCGGCCGCGGCGGTCGCGTTCCGGTAGACGTGCATCCGGTCGCCGTCCCAGCCGCTGGTCCACCTGAGGTCGTAGTTGAACGGGTCCTGGCGGTCGACCTGCCCGCCGTCACGGTTGATGAACTCGCGGGTCCCGTCGACGGCCGACTCGTTGTACGGGTCGGCGATGGTGTAGGCGAACATCGCACTCATCGAGGCCTGCCCGAAACTCGCGTAGTCCGGGCGGGTCTGGCCCGGCCGCGGCGCCTCGGGGCGCACGCGCTCCCAGTCGCCCGTGTGCTCGTCGGTCACCGAGACGGTCGTCGGCTCGTCCTCGCCGTACTTCTCGGGGTGGATGACCTGCTCGCTGGAGGCCGGCGGGTCGTCGTACATCGCGTCGACACGGTCCCAGCCGCCGCGGTCACGGTGGTGCTCGATGAACGGCGGGCCGTCGCTGTACGGGAAGAAGTTGACGAAGTAGACCCCGAAGTGGATGTCGGAGCCGCCGCCGCCACCGCCCCCGCCGGCCAGCGAGAGGCAGTCCCAGTCGCCGTCACAGCGGTCGCGGTACAGCTGCTCCGTGTAGTGGGAGTCACCCTCGAGCAGACCGTTGGTGGCGCCGTACGTCTCGCGGGTGGGACGGCTGTAGTCCGAGAGGTTGTACACCTGGTCCTGTAGCGCGTGCGTCAGTTCGTGGCCGAGGGTGAGCTCGTCCCGGAGCATCGGCGGCGTCGACTCCGAGACGACGACGATGGAGTCGTTCCGCGGCGAGTAGAACCCCAGCACGTTCGACCCCCGGTTCTGGTTCTGCACCGCGAGCGAGTCCCGGTCCTCGCCGATGAGGAACAGCGACTCGAACTTCGCGTTGTCGAAGGTCCGGAACGTGTCGGTGTAGTCGGCGCCGTCGCCGCTGAACTCCTGTCGGTACGTCGACCGATTGATCACCCGGACGGGGACGGGCTGGCGGAACTCCAGCTCGCGGAGCTGTTCGACGCGGGCCATCGACCGCGCGACCAGCGCCTCCCGCTCGGTCCCGTTCAGCCCGGTGCTGGCGTCGTAGTCGAGCGATTCGTTGTACCAGTAGCCGTTCTCCCAGCCGAGTCGGTCCTCGTCGGGGTCGGCGAAGTCGAACGCCGAGGCGTTCCCCTCGGTGTCGGCGTCGCCGGGGCCCCCGTCGGACCCGGTATCGTTGGGACCGCCGGGGTCCCCGTCGGACCCGGTGTCGCCGGGGTCGGTCGGCGTGGCCGTCGGTTCCGGCGTCGCGTCGTCGCTGAAGGGGTCGCCCCCGGTGAGGCCGGTGGAGCAACCGGCGAGGACGAGCAGGGCGGCGACCAGCAGGGCGGGCAGCGTTCGCATCGGTCGCCCGGAGGGGCGGCGCACGCAAAAGCCCCGCGGGCCTCGGTCCGGGCACTACCGGAACGGCGCCCCGTCGGACGATGGACGACGATTTATACTCCCTCGTGCGTAGTTCCCGCGTATGGACCGCCAGCAGCTGTTCGCCCTGCTCATGGTGCTCATGATGGTCGGGTCGTCCGTCGTCTACGGGCTCGCCTATTTCCTCTGAGCCCCGGGACTTCGGATGTCGAGCGGGGTGGGAGTTGTTCGGCGAACGTCCGCGATAGAACGGCTCGGAGGTCCCCTTCCGAGGTATCGACCGTGAGGTCCGGAGGGCTCCGAGTTTCCGTCGGAACTGGGGGTCGGCGAGAGCCGGTCGATGTCGGTCGAGGCGCCGGCCGCCGGCTACACCGCCTTCTCGCTGATGCCGATCGAGAGGACGCCGATGACGACGGTCATGACGCCCACGATGCCGAGGACGAGGCGAAGGGAGCGTCCCTGGATGCCGGCGAAGGTGAGGAGCGCGAGGATGAGGATGCCCGCGGCCAGCATCACCGCACCGCCCCCGATCTTCTCCCGCTCGTCCATTGCGCTGAGTCGGTCTGCCATACCCATACGTGGCCGTCTAGCGAGCACCTACTTGATGCCCGCGTTTCGCGCTCGGGCCGACCGTGGCGGGCACACCGTCGGCGCTCCCCCGCTGTGTCCTGACGACCCGCCACGTGTGTAAGTATTCGAGATTCATTTGACCGCCTAATACCTCTCTTAGAGCACATTCGTACTGCTATTCTTCGAAATGGTTATCATAGTAGAGCCAAGAAATCGAATCGAAGCCCATGCGTACACATGCACTCCGGACGGCGATGACGCTGTACGAGAGCGGGACCGTCGGTATCGACGCGGCGGCCCGTTCGGCAGGGGTCACCACCGAGCGGATGCGTCATCGGCTGCGGTCGAGCGGCATCACGGTCCGCGAGGGGGGCGCCGGCCAGCCGACCGCTCCGGTGGGCCGCTAGCACACCGCCGCGCCCGAGGGACCGTCGCGCCACCACACCGGCCGTGGCGACCGGGGAACGCCGTCGCCGGCGCGGACGAGCCACGCCGCACACGCTGGTAGAAGCGGGCGTTCATGCCTGCAGGGGGGTCATACGAGGGAATAGCCCGTCCGCGAGGACGGGGACGCCGCCGTGGATTTAAGCCCGGCGCCGCCGCGGACGGGGATATGCACCGGTTCGAGGACATGACGGTCGGGTTCTCGGAGACGTACGGCGACCACGAGATGACCGAGGCCGGCATCATCGCCTTCGCGGAGCAGTTCGACCCACAGCCGATGCATACCGACCCCGAGGCCGCGGCCGAGACGGGGTACGGCGGCCTCATCGCCAGTGGGCTCCACACGGTCGGCGTCGCCACCCGGCTGATGGTCGAGCACTTCCTCAACGACTCCTCGAACCGCGGCGGCCTGGGTATCGACGACCTGACCTGGCACCGCCCCGTCCGGCCGGGTGATGTCCTCCGGGTGCGCCACGAGGTCGTCGACCGCCGGGAGTCGGGGAGCCACCCGGACGCCGGCATCGTCGTCCGCGACGTCGAGGTGCTGGCGGACGACGGGGACGGCGAGGCGGTGGTCTGCTCGTGGACGGTGGCCATCCTGATGGGGAAGCGCGAGCCGTGAGCCACGACACCGGGGCGGTCGACCGCGAGGCGCTGGTCGACCTCCATGACCACCTCGCAGCCACGGCCGAGCGGCCCGTGGAGCGGACCGCCAGTCGGTAGCTCGGCGAGGCCGAGGCGGTCGCGGCCGACGCCCGACAGATCGAGGCCCCCGAGGTGGCCCGGGAACGCGTTGCCGAAGTCGCCGAACTCCTCGCCAACGTCGATGGGACGGGTGACGGAGCCGCCGACGAGCACGTCCGGGCGGCGCGGTCGCTTGCCGAGGCCATCGTCGCTGGGGACGGGGCGGCGGGCGACGGGGCGTGACCCCGCGTCAGGGTCGGGTCGTGGCCCAGACCGCCAGCGCCCCGAGGACGATGGCCGGGACCAGCGGGAGGACGAGGAAGGCGTCGCGAAGTGAGAGACCGAGCGAGGAGACCAACCCCTGTGCGCGGGGCAGGAAGTAGAGGGCGACCGGGATGACGACGAAGGCGAAGAGGATGGCGGCGACGAGGGTCCAGCCGCGCCAGTCGAACTCGCGGGCGTCGCCACGGGGGATGTCCTCCGGGTCGACGTCGTCGCTCCCGGGCGCCGTGGCGTCGGCCGTCTCGGCCGCCGCGTTCGCGTCATCGGCGTCGTCCCCGAACGCCGACGGGTCGTGGACGTAGCCGTCGTCGTCGCTCATACCATGTGGTTCGCGGCCGGCCACCTAAACTCCGCGTTGTGGCGACCGGCGCGCTGGGGGATAGCCCTGCTCCCGGAAGCAGCCCGGCATCACGAGCGCGAGGAACACCGTCCCCGACATCGCCGCGGGCGAGGACCCCGACGGCCTCACGGGTCGGCCAGGCCAACTTCCGGAGGGTGAGTAGGTCCCGGCGGGCGGTGTTGAACTCCGCCGGGGCCAGCGCGTGGAGGCCGAGCGCCTCGGCGACGGCGTCGGACTCGGCCTGCGAGGCCCCGGATGCCCGGAGACAGCTCGTTCCGGTCGCCTTCTCTGCTGCCGCTATGTCGTCGTACTCCTCGATACCAGTCTCCGGGCCGTAGGCGGCAGTCCCGATCACGTTTCCGCCTCCGGCTGCCGCCCACGGCCGGTGGCCAGCAGCGCCAGGCCGACGATGAGTCCGGTGATACTGAGCGCTCGTCCGGGGTAGGCCGCGGTGGTGTCGATGGCGTAGCCGGCGAGACTCGCCACGGTCGACGGCCCGGCGACGGTGAGCCGCCAATCCGTGCCGCACACCCAGCGGCGGCCGGGAGGACTGTTTCCGCGAGTTACGCCTCGCCCGAGTCGCCCGTCTCGTGCTGGACGCCGTTGATCAGCGTGTTCACCGTCTCCCGCTCGCCGTCGAGCTGGGTCGGGTAGACCGCGATGGCGATGACGAAATCGTCGCCGTCACGGACCTGCGTGATATGCATGAACACCTCCGTGCTGGTGCCGTCGGTGGTCCGGGCGTCCGCGCGGAACGTGCCGACGGTGGTTTCCTGGCCCAGCATCGTCTCCGTCCGGTTGCCCTCGCGCTGGACGTTCTCGGTGGTGTCGTACTGGTTCTGGAGTCGGAGGGCGAGTCCCGTGTTGTTCAGATCCGCGACGGGGTTGAACGGCCCCTGCTCGGCCACCTCCACCGCGGGGGTGGTGAAGACGGTGAACCGGGCGATCCGGGCGTCCCCGAACACCGGGAGGTTCGACGAGCGGGCGTACTCGGTGAGCTGGTTGCTCACCTCGACGTCCTGCCCGGCGAACGACCGGGTGATCGTCTGCGTCGACTCGTTCTCCAGCGCGTACCCGGTGTCGTCCAGCGCGGACTGCGAGACGGTTCCACGGTCGGCAGTGAAGCTGGTCGCCCCGGAGAGCGCCGAGCAGCCGGCGGTGATGGTCAACAGCGCGAGCAACGCGGCGACAGCACGTCCTGTCATCGGCCACCGGTTCTCGGCTGCCCGGGATAAGTCCGGTGGCCTCGCGATGAACGGCCGTTCAGCGGCGCGGCGGCGGCCCTACGGCAGCCGGAACTCCGGGCCCTCGTCCGTGTCCTGCACCTCGACCCCGAGCGCGGCCAGGTCGTCGCGCAGTCGGTCGGCGCGCTCGTAGTCGCCGCGGTCGCGGGCGTCCTCCCGGGCCGCGAGGACGACGTCGACGAGGTCCTCGGCCAGGCGCACGTCGCCGCCCCCGCCCGCGTCGCCGAGTTCGAAGCCGAGCGCCTCGCCCGCAAGCGTCTCCAGGGCCTCGATGGCCCGCCGCAGCCCGCGGTAGTCGTACGGCTCCTCGGCGACGTGGCGATTGACGGCGCCGACGAGATCCAGCAGCGCGGTCAGCGCCTCGCGCGTGTTGAAGTCGTCGTCCATCGCGGCGCCGAAGTCGGCCCGGGCGTCGGCCACGGCCTCGCGGAGCGGCTCGTCCGCGACCGTCGCGCCGGCCGCGGGCGAGTCACAGGCGTCGACGGCGGCCTCGTACCCACGTTCCAGGCGCTCCCAGCGCTCCTCGGCCTCGTCGAGCGCGGCCGTCGAGAAGACGGCCTCCGTGTTGTACGCGGCCGACAGCGCCCACATCCGCGCGACGTTCGGTCCCCGCTCCCGGACGAGTCCGGAGACGGTCTCGAAGTTCCCCAGCGACGATGACATCTTCTCCGTCTCCTCGTCGGTCTCGACCTCGACCAGGGCGGTGTGGAGCCAGTAGCGGGCGAACGTCCGTCCCGTTGCGGCCTCGCTCTGGGCGATCTCGTTCTCGTGGTGCGGGAAGACGAGGTCCCGGCCGCCGACGTGGATGTCGATGGTGTCGTCCAGATGGGTCGTCGACATCGCCGAGCACTCGATATGCCAGCCGGGGCGCCCCTCGCCCCACGGGGAGTCCCAGGTCAGCGCGCGGTCGGCGGCCGCCTCGGGGGGCGCGGCCTCGCCGTGGCGGTGTTCCGCGATGGCGTCGGGCGCGACGCCGCCGGCCTTCCAGAGCGCGAAGTCCGCGGGGTTGCGCTTCTCGGAGCGTTCGGCCGGGTCCCCCTGCGCCTCGAGTTCATCGAGCGTCTGGTTCGAGAGCGCGCCGTAGTCCTCGAACTGGGTCACGTCGAAGTAGACGGAGCCGTCGGCCTCGTAGGCGTAGCCCGCCTCGACGAGTCGCTCGACCATCGCGATGATCTCCTCGATATGCTCGGAGACACGTGGGTACACCGCCGCGCGCTTCAGGTTCAGCGACCGCATGTCCTCGATGAGGGCCGCGATGTAGCGCTCCGCGACGGCGGCCTCGTCCGCGCCGGCCTCGCCGACCCGGGCGACGATCTTCTCGTTCACGTCGGTGAAGTTCTCCACGTGGCGCACGTCGTAGCCCCGGTGTTCGAGCCACCGATGCATGGCGTCGACGTGGAGCCACGACCGGGCGTGGCCCATGTGGGCCGGGTCGGAGGTCGTCAGGCCACAGTAGTAGAGCAGCACCTCGTCCTCGTCGCGCGGCTCGAAGACCTCTTTCTCGCCGGTCAGCGTGTTCGTCACCCGGAGCGTCATGGGCGGGAGTAGCCGGGGTCGGCCTTTCAGGATGTCGGAAGGCCGGCCGAATCCGGGGTCGGCCGTTCAGGATGTCGGCCGGTCGCTCGCAACGCCTACAGCGTCTCCTCGATCGCGCGGAGGGCCGTGGGGCCGTCACGGCGGGGGACGACCACCGCCAGTGCGCCGTCGGCGGCCCCGGCGGCCGACACCTCGATGCCGACGGTTCGGAGCCGGTCCAGCACCGGGCCGAGGTCCGGCGCCGCGACGTCACCCGTCGCGAGGACGCCCGTGGCGTCGCCGCCGGTCGGCGCGAGGACCGTCCCACCGACGGCGAGGACGGCGTCCGCGCGGTCGTCTGTCGGCCCGACGCCCGAACGCATCTCGACCCGGGCGTTCGTGCCCGCGGTGGGCGACTCGTACGGTCCGAGCTCGTCGGCGTACCGCCGCAGCGCCGCCGCGACCGCCTCGTGGTCCTCCTCGTCGTCGCCCAGCCCGAGGAACCGGGCCGCAGCGGTGTAGTTGACCACGCCCGCACGGAGGGCCGAGTGCAGGAAGGGCCGCGCGCGGACGGCGTCGCGCGTGTCGGCTGCCAGCGTCATGGCTCGTATGGCTCGTGGAACCATCCTCAACGTGTCGGTGCCGCGGGGCGGTGCGCGCCGGTAGTGTCGGCCGTCCACATCCGAACACCGGGGGCGGGCAGGTCGGCGGGCTCCCGTCTCGGGGGCGTGACGACTCTCGCTGTCACGAGCCCTTGTATGACATATATCCACCGTACCGGCACAACGCCCGACTCGGTTCGGTTACGCGACCCGTTCATGGGATATCTGCAGTATTGTCACGATACGACTGGCAGCCCCCCTCGACGACCCGCAATCCATTTGAGCGGACGGCTCCTGTCTGTCGGTAATGGTAAGCACGCTGTGGCTGGTGGGTGGGGGCGTCCTGCTCTACACCTTCGTCGCGATGGCCCTGAACTCCCAGGGGCGGCTCCCCGACGCGGTCCGTGTGCAGGGGCCCATCACGACGATCCACACCCAGCGCGGCAAGGCGTTCCTGAACTGGCTCTCGGAACCCAGGCGGTTCTGGCGGGCCTGGGGGAACCTGGGCGTCGGCATCGCGCTGGTGGTGATGATCGGGTCGTTCGGGCTGGTGGCGTTCGCGGCGCTGCAGGCGGTGCAGAACCCACAACCCTCACCACTGAACGAACCGCAGAACGTGCTCGCGATCCCGGGCGTCAACGACTTCCTCCCGCTGTCCGTGGCCCCGGAGATCATCGCGGGCCTCGTCATCGGGCTGGTGGTCCACGAGGGCGGCCACGGGCTGCTCTGCCGGGTCGAGGACATCGATATCGAGTCGATGGGGCTGGCACTGCTGGCGTTCATCCCGATCGGGGCCTTTGTCGAGCCGGACGAGAGTTCGCGCAACGACGCGAGTCGCGGCGGGCAGACCCGGATGTTCGCGGCCGGCGTCACCAATAACTTCGCCATCGCGGTGCTCTGCTTCCTCCTGCTGTTCGGCCCGGTCGCGGGGGCCATCGGTGTCGCCGCCGGCGTCCCCGTCGGCGGCTCGCTCCCGGGATCGCCCGCGCGCCAGGCCGGTCTCGAGGAGGGGGCGGTCATCGCGAGCGTCGACGGCCAGTCCGTGGCCGACGCCGACGAGATGCAGGCCGTCCTGGCCAACTCCTCGACCGAGCAGGTGACGGTCGGACTCCGTGACGGCAGTCAGCTGGAGGTCACGCGCGAGGTGCTGGTGACCACGGCCGTCAGGAGCGCGCCGGTCGAGGTGAACGAGACCATCACGGCCGTCAACGGGAGTGAGATATCGACGGCCAGCGGGTTCGAGCGGGCCGTGGCGTCGCGTCCGGTGGCGGACCTGACGGTCCGGGGGGCCGACGGAACCCGGACGGAGACCGTCCCCATCGGGACGTACAGCCTCGTCGCCGAGGACGGCGCGCTCGCGTCGGGGACGGAGCTCTCGGGCGGCGAGACGATGATTGTCACCGATATCGGCGGCGAGCGGACGGTCGACTTCGACGACCTGAGCGCCGTCCTCGACGGGCGGGAGCCGGGCGACACCGTTACCGTGACGGGCTACGTCGGCGGTTTCGACGGTGACCGCCGGACCTACGAGATCGAGCTCGGCGGCAGCGGCTCCGACGCCGTGCTGGGCGTGCGCGTCCAGCGCGGGGTCTCCGGGCTCGTCGTGGACGACTTCGGCGTCGACGTCTACCCCGCGGGCACCTTCCTGACCATCCTCGGCGGCGACGGTGGCGGCGACCTCGGCGGCATCCAGCGGGCGTACCTGGCGCTCGTACTGCCGTTCGCGTCGCTGACGCTGCCGGAGGTCGGCTACAACTTCGCCGGCTTCGTCGGCCCCGTCACGGAGTTCTACACCGTGAGCGGGCCGCTCGGGCTGCTCGGTGCCGGCGGGACCTTCCTGCTCGCCAATCTGCTGTTCTGGACGGCCTGGATCAACCTCATCATCGGCCAGTTCAACTGCGTCCCGGCATACCCGCTCGACGGCGGCCATATCCTCCGCACGACGACGGAGTCGGTCGTCTCCAGACTGCCGGTCACCGACGGCCGGGCGCTCACGTCGGCGGTCACGACGACGGTCAGCGTGGTGATGATACTGGGGCTGCTGGTGATGGTGTTCGGACCGCGGTTACTGGGCTGAGCTCCCCTCGGGCCCGGCGGCCGCCGTCACGGCTCGGCCTACCGCTCCGCGAACCAGTCGGCGAACGCGGCGAGCGCCCGGCCCCGGTGCGAGACGGCGTTCTTCTCCGTGGCGTCCATCTCCGCGAAGGTCGTCCCGTCGTGCTCGAAGATGGGGTCGAACCCGAACCCCCCCTCGCCGCGGGGGTCGACGATGCGGCCCGGGACGGCGCCGCCGAACAGTTTGACCGGCGCCACCCCCTCG
The DNA here is from genome assembly GCF_007421925.1 of Haloglomus irregulare. Lineage (GTDB taxonomy): Archaea > Halobacteriota > Halobacteria > Halobacteriales > Haloarculaceae > Haloglomus > Haloglomus irregulare. Next base: position 198,455 of record NZ_QMDX01000002.1, on the reverse strand, counting down.
TCGGCGACCTGGTCGTCGGTGGTCGCGGTGCCCCGGTCCGCCGCCGAGAGGTCCTGGCCCCGGCGCTCGCCGCGGTCGACCGGGTCCGGTGTCGCGGCGAAGTCCTCGCCGTCGCAGTAACCGATGACACAGCGGAACGCCGCGCGGGCGACCGCGTCGTCCTCGCCGTCGTCCCGGTCCGCAACCGCAGCGCGGGCGACCTGCCCCGTCAGCCCCACACCCAGCGTGTCCTCGACGTACGAGGAGTACGGCCCGGGGAACCCGTCCAGCGGCTCGACGAACAGGCCGGCGTCGTCGACGATGGCCGGTTCGTCCGCGTGCGCGAACGCCTCCCGGGCACCGTGGGCCGCCACCGTCTCCAGGTCCGGCGCCTGGACCTCGGTGTAGTCGTAGTCCAGCGCCGTCACGGCGTCGAGGTACTCCTCCGCCTCCCGTACCTTCCCCGGGTTGGTCGTCACGTACCGAAGGGTCATGCCCGACCGTCGGGCGGCTCCGAGGGTAGTGGTGTCGGTTCCGCGCCGGCGCGTCCGGACCGGCGGCCGCCGCTACAGTCGCGCCAGCAGGGACTCGGCGGCGGCATCGGCGGCCTTGTGGGCCTGCCCGACGAGGTGGTGGTCGGCACCCAGTTCGACGACGTCCAGGTCGAGGGCGCGGGCCCGCTCGACGATCGGTTCCCAGTCCGCGGTCGTGTCCCTGGAGCCGTAGACGACGCGCAGGGGTGCGGCGATGGTCTCGAGCGCGTCGGGCACGGTGCGGTCGACGCCACCTGTGATGCCGGTCCCCGGCGCGAGCGCGACGACGGCCTCGAGGGGGCGACCGTCATCGGCGTCCGCGGCGGCCGCGAGCAACGCGACGGCGCCACCGAACGAGTAGCCGAACAGTCCGACGCGTTCGTACCGTTCGCGGGCCCAGGCGCAGGCCTGCCGTGCGTCCGTCGTCTCGCCTCGTCCCTCGTCCCAGGCGCCGTAGTCGACGCGGAGACAGGCGACGTCCTCCCCGGTGAGGGTCTCCGAGAGCGCCGTCAGTCGTGTATCGGACCGCCGGCCGCCGTACTGTGGGTGGGGCGGGCACGCGACGACACAGGCGTCGGGGACCGTGTCCTCGGGCGTATCGAGCGTTCCACGCACGTCCCGACCACCGGGTACCAGCACCGACTCCGATCGCATGAGCGACCGGACGGGAGCCCGGCGGTTAGTTCCACGGGCGCTCCTCGGGACCCCGGAAGCAGGGGAATTATGCCCGCGCACCACCAAGGGTGCTCCAATGGGAATCCTCGAGAACAAGGCGCGTGCGCGGCTCTTCTACAAGTACCTCTCGAAGGTGTACGACCAGATCAACCCGTTCATCTGGAACGAGGAGATGCGCAACGACTCCCTGGAGCTGTTCGGCATCGAGGAGGGCGACCGCGTGCTGGACGTCGGCTGTGGGACGGGCTTCGCCACGGAGGGGCTGCTGGAGCGCACCGAGAAGGTCTACGGGTTGGACCAGTCCGAGCACCAGCTGGAGAAGGCCTACGAGAAGTTCGGCAAGCGCGACCAGGTCCGGTTCCACCGCGGCGACGCCGAACGGCTCCCGTTCGCCGACGACGCGTTCGACGCGCTCTGGTCCTCGGGGAGCATCGAGTACTGGCCGAACCCGGTCGACGCGCTCGAGGAGTTCCGCCGCGTGGTGAAGCCGGGCGGCCCCGTGCTGGTCGTCGGTCCGAACTACCCCCGCTCCGGCGTGTTCCGGAAGCTCGCCGACGCCATCATGCTGTTCTACGACGAGGCCGAAGCCGATCGGATGTTCCGCGAGGCCGGCTACGGGGAGTTCCGCCACGTCACCATGGGCCCGGACTACAACCCCGAGATCGCCATCACGACCATCGCACGGGTCCCCGGCGGGGCGGACGAGGCCCCCGGGGCGACGGCCGCCGAAATCGTCGACGCCCCGGCGGACGCCTCCGCCGACGACTGACGCCGCGCCCGCCGCGTACGCACTCGCTCTCGCCCCCAGTCACCCCATCTCACGCCCTGTCAGTTCACCTCCGTCTCCGCCGCCGCGACCGTGTAGCCATCCGCCAGTAGTCGCACCCTGACCGACGCGCCCGGCGTCAGGCCGGGGTCGTTCGTGGCCGCGATGCTGAAGCTCGCCGTCTCACCGGCGGTCCAGCCGGGGTCCGACGAGGGATTGAAGGGGCCGGTCGGCCCGGCCCGGAACCCACGGGCGGCGAAGAACGGAACCGGCGGCTGGTGGGTCAGCGGGTCGCCGTCGACCGCGACGTGTACCCGCAGGTCGCGGGTGTCGAGCCGGTCGCCGCCGCGATGGGTACAGGCCACGCGGTCGGGGCCCGCGTCGGCGCGGCAGTCGATGTGCGCGGCCGGGGGCGGGTCGCCCGGCAGGTCCGGAACCGCGCCGACGCCGACCGTCGCGGCCAGGGCGACGGTTACGACGACGAGCAGCACGACACCGACGGCCGGCGAGACGGCGCGGTCGGCCCGCGCGGTAGGACCGGCGGCGTGACTCGGGGGCACGGGCGGCCTGGCGCGGCATGTGCCAAGAGGTTCCGGGACGTCAGCCGGTCGGCGCGCCGTCGCTGAAGATCTCGACGGAGACGGCCGCTCCTTCGTGGACGACGGTGACGTTCGCCGTGGGGCGGGGCGCGATGACCCAGTACCGTCCCTCGCTGCCCGTCCGGCCGACCGTCTCACCGTTGACGAGCACGTCGGCCGCGAGCGGCTCACCGGTCGACGCGTTCGTGGCCGTCACCCGCATCGGACCGCCCGAACGGGTTCGATCCACCGAGAGCGAGACGCCGTCGGAGTCGTTCGTGGCGGCCCGGGTCAGTGGTATCTCGGACAGGTCCTTGTACTGGATCTCACGGAACACCTCCTCCGTCGACCCGTCTATGAACGTGATGAGATCGTAGGTTCGGTCGGCTCCGTGGGGATGGCCGATTCGGACCGAGTAGACGCCTGCGGTGTAGAGGAACGGTTGGCCCTGGAACGACCCGATAGAGGCTGAAATCCGGTTCTCCCACGTCCACGGGTAACTGTTCCGAGACCGGTCACTGGCCGCCTCCAGCCGGTCCTCGGCCAGGTCGAATCGGTCGACCCCGCCGGGGTCACGCGCGCTCGGGACGTGTGCCTCGCGGATGTACCGCTGTGTGAACCCGCGCCGGTCGATGGTGGCGAGGACGACGCCCTCGTCCGAGGTCTGGATGAAAATCCGGACGGGGGGGCCGTCACCACGCATGGCCGCCAGCGCCCGGTCGCGGACCGGTCCCTGAAGCGGGAGGAGGCGGGCTTTCTGGGCCGCGATTCGGGCGGACGGTATCGGTTCGTCGGCGACGGAGTTGTACGTCGAGAGCAGGTCGAGGGTGCCCCGGAGCGAGTCCGCGGCCGCGTCGATGGCGGCGAGCTCGCGCAGATAGCTCCGGGCGGATATCGCCCCGCTGTTGTACCGGTTCAGGGCGACCTGTGCGCGTTGCTCCAGCGCCGTGATGTCGTCGTCGATACGGTCGGCGCTACGGGTGACGACCGCCCGCTGCGCCGTCAGGTTGCCCTCCGTCTCGGTGAACGCCGTCCGGAGCCGTGTCGCCCGGTATATCGACCGGGTTCGGCCGCTGTCGGCCGCGACGGCCCCGCCGACGTCGAACGTGGCGGTGCCGAACCGGCTGGTCCGTATCGTCGTGTCGAGGTCGAGATAGCCGGTTGTGTTCCCCTCGGCGACGACCGGCGCGGTTCCGGCGGTCGTGGGGAGGGCGTCGCCAGGGGCCGGAAGCGCGTCAGGGCCGGGCCGTTCCGTCGGCGGCTGGTCGACCGGAACGGCGGCGACCGGCGCCAGGACCAGCGCCAGCGCCAGGACCGCCACGGCGAGCGCGGACGTGTGGAGGGGGCGGGGACCGCTCATACGGCCACCCTCTGCGTGGGGGAACAAAAAGGCGTCCGTCGGCATCTCCCGCCGGGCGAGACGCCCGCAGCGACGCGGAAACGTTTCATACGGCCCGGAGACGTTTCATCACCCGATGGAAAGCGTTTTCAGCTCGCCCCCGCCATCGGGAGGATATGCGGTCGAGGCCCCCCGTCGCCCTCCACTTACCACTCGCCCTGGCTGTCCTCGCCGCGCTGGTCGTGGTCGGCACGGCACTGCCGGCCGTGGCAGCAGCCCCGGCTTCGGAGCAGGTGTCCGCCGGATCGACCGATTCGGCGTCGCTCGCAGCCCTCCAGTCCGAGTCGCCGTCCCGGAACGGGACGACCCTCAGCGTGCAGCTCCGGCCCGACGGGGATGCCCGCTGGTCGGTTTCGACCGCATTCGTCCTGGAGAACGAGAGCGACCGTGCGGCCTTCGACGAGCTCGCCGAGCAGTTCGAGCAGGGCGACATCGATATCGGCTTCGACCTCGAGACGTTCCGTCGTGCCAGTTCACGGGCCAACGAGACCGTCGATCGTTCGATGGGCATCGAGGAGCCACGGCGGAATGCCACGGTCGCCACCACGAACGGCACGGCGGTCGGCCGGCTGACCCTCTCGTTCACCTGGACGAACTTCGCCACCGTCTCCGGCAGCCGGCTCCGGTTCGGCTCGGCGTTCAACACCTCCGAGGGGACGTGGCTGCCGGGACTGGCGGCGGAGCAGACGCTGGCGATCTATCCGCCGGAGGGGTTCGGCGGACCGGTGACGGCCACGGTCCCGCCGCGGAACGGGGTCCTGCGCTGGTCCGGGCCGACCGACTTCGAGCGCGGTGACGTGGCCGCGACGTACGAGCGCCAGCGCACACAGACGCCGACGGCGTCACCGAGTCCGACGACGAGTCCGGTGACGGACCCGCCGTCCGAGCCGCGGTCGGACATGCTCCTCGTCATCGGCGGCATCGGCGGGCTCGTCGCGCTGGCCGTCCTGCTGGTCCTCGTCGCCCGACGGCGCCCGACGGACGGCGGCCCGACCCCGGCGGCGGGCGGCGACGGCGGCGCGCCCGGCAGCGGGTCGGTCACGGCCGGCACCGACGGCGGGAGCGAGGCCACGGGTGGCGGGGGGAACGGGGCCGCCGGGGTGGCCACGGCCGACGACGACCCGGAGCCGGAGCTCCTCAGCGACGAGGAGCGGGTCGAGCGCCTCTTGGAGCGCAACGGCGGCCGGATGAAGCAGGCCAACATCGTCACGGAGACGGGCTGGTCGAACGCGAAGGTCTCGCAGCTGCTGTCGGCGATGGACGACGACGACCGGGTCGACAAGCTCCGGATCGGCCGCGAGAACCTCATCACCCTTCCCGACGAGGACGTGACGGAACTCGACGAGGAGTGACCGGCGCCGGGGCGGGGGGCGGCATCGAGGGGATCGCCTGTGGGCGGCCACGGAACCCAGTTGAACGGCGCGTATATCCCCGGGCAACGGCGAGTCCGATCCGAATCGTTCGGAAACGTTTATTCACGAACGACCGCTGTGTTGTGACGACTAGCATGAAGATACTCGTCACCGTGAAGGAGGTGGCCGAGGTCGAGGACGAGTTCCAGATTTCGGGACTCGACGTCGACGAAAGCTATCTCGAGTACGACCTCAACGAGTGGGACGACTACGCCGTGGAGGAGGCCGTCCAGACCAGCGAGGAGAACGACGACGTGGAAGTGGTGACGGTCACCATCGGACCCGAGCGGGCCGAGGAGACCGTACGGATGGCGCTCGCGAAGGGGGCCGACCGCGCGGTCCGCGTCTGGGACGACGCGCTCGAAGGCGCCGAGTACCTCTCCGTCGAGGCCAAGGCCGAGCTGCTGGCCGCGGTCGCCGAGGAGGAGGAGCCCGATCTGGTCTTCTCCGGCGTCCAGGCCGCCGACGACTCCAACGGCGCGACCGGCGTCGCGCTGGCGAACAAGCTCGACATGGAGTGGGCCGCGGTCGTCAACACGCTCGACCTCGACATCGAGGGCGAGGTCGCCCACGTCCACCGCGAGCTGGAGGGTGGCATCGAGGAGCTGACCGACGTGCAGACGCCGGCCGTCCTCACCATCCAGTCCGGCATCAACGAGCCGCGCTACGCGAGCCTGCGCGGCATCCGGCAGGCCCAGCAGAAGCCCCTCGACGTCCACGGGCTGGGTGACCTGGGGCTGGACGAGTCGACGCTCGACGCCGACATCGAGCGGACCTCGATGTACGAGCCCGAGTCCGAGGGCGACGCGACGCTCTGGGAGGGCTCGGCCGAGGAGACCGCCGGGGAGCTGGCCGACTTCCTCCGCGAGAAGGGGGTGGTCGAGGGATGACGGTTCTCGCAATCACGGAGCACCGGCGCGGCGAGCTCCGGGACGTCTCCTACGAGGTCATCACCGCGGGTCGGGAACTCGCCGACGAGCTCGGCGGCGAGCTCCACCTCGGCGTCATCTCCGGCGACGTCGACGCGTTCGCCGACGACGTGAACCGCGACGGCGTCGACGCCATCCACACCGTCGACCACGGCGAGGAGTTCAACCACGACGTCTACGCCCAGGCCATCCCGCAGCTGTACGAGACAAGCGGCGCGGACGTCCTGCTCATGCCGAACACGGTCAACGGGCTCGACTACGCCCCCGCCGTGGCCGACGACCTCGACCTCCCGCTGCTGACGGACGCCATCGCGCTCGACGGCGGTGACGTCACGGAGGTCACCCGCGAACAGTACGGTGGCAAGGTCGAGACGACGTTCGATGTCGACGCCGAGGCGTACGCGCTCACGGTCCGCCCGGCCGAGTGGCCCAGGGCCGAGGGCGACGGTGACGCCCCGGTCGGCGCCGTCGACGTCGACATCGACGAGGACGCCATCGGCTCCGAGGTCACCGGCTTCGAGGAGGTCGGCAGCGGCGACGTCGACATCACGGAGGCGGACGTTCTGGTGTCGGTCGGCCGCGGCATCGAGGACGAGGAGAACATCGTCCTCATCGAGGAGCTGGCGGACACGCTCGGCGCGACGCTGTCCTCCTCGCGCCCCATCGTCGACAACGGCTGGCTGCCCAAGAACCGGCAGGTCGGCCAGTCCGGCAAGGTCGTCACGCCGGACGTCTACATCGCCATCGGCATCTCCGGCGCCGTCCAGCACGTCGCCGGGATGAAGGGCGCCGACACCATCGTCGCCATCAACACGGACCCCAGCGCCCCCATCTACGACCTCGCCGACTACGGCATCGTCGACGACCTGTTCGACGTCGTCCCCGAGCTCATCGAGGAGTTCGGCGGCGAGGCACCCAACCTGTAGGCGCGCCTCCCACTCGTTCCTTCTTTCGACGCCCGCTCGGCCACAGCCACGGCCGCGTGACGGCAATACCCCCGGGACGGGACCTCACTGGCGGAGTGGCGGCCGGTAGTGTCCGGAGGGCAGGATTCGATGCACGACTCCGTCACGTACTTCCCGGCACCGGCCTCAGATGGAACGCATGGAGTATCTGGAACGCCGGCGCGCGCGCGTCGAGGACCGGCTGGAGACCGTCCTCGACGGGGTCGAGCCGCCGGCGCTGGCCGAGCAGGTGCGCCACGTCTCCCTCTCGGGGGGCAAGCGCGTCCGGCCGACGCTGACGATGCTCACCTGCGAGGCCGCCGGCGGTGACCCGCTGGCCGACGACACCGCCGCCGACTTCGCGGTCGGCGTCGAACTCGTCCACAACGCCTCGCTCGTCATCGACGACATCATCGACGAGGCCGACCTGCGGCGCGGCGAGACCGCCGCCCACGTCGCCTACGGCCACGGACCGGCCATCATCGCCTCCGACGGCCTGCTCGGCGAGGCGTTCCACCTGTTCTCCGCGGACGAACGCGCCACCCAGGCCGTCAGCGAGGCGATGGTCGAGCTCGGCATGGGCGAGGCGACGGAGCTGGTCGCGATGCCCGAGGACGAGGCGGAGTACATGGCGCTGGCCCGCCGGAAGACGGGCGCGCTGTTCCGCGCGGCCGCCGAGTGCGGCGCCATCGCCGCCGACGCCGACCCCTACACCGTCGAGGCGTTCGGCGAGTACGCCGAGCGCGTCGGCGTGGCCTTCCAGATCCGCGACGACGTGCTGGACGAGACCGCCGACACCCAGTCGCTCGGGAAGCCGACCGGCCACGACGCCCAGATGGAGCGCCCCTCCATCGTCCGGGTGGCGGACCTCTCGCCGGGCGAGGCCAACCAGCGCGCCCGCGACGAGTCCGACGCCGCCATCGAGGCCCTCGAGACCGCTGCCGCCCGGGACTCCCGGGCCGTGGACTACCTCCGCGACCTCGCGGAGTTCGTCGTCGTCCGCGAGCGGTGACGGCAGCGTCGTCACCCATATACCCGTGGCGGTCGCCCCTCCGACGATGAGCGAGGGCGACGACACGGCTATCGACGAGCGGGCCGCCCTCGCGCTGATCGCCGCCGACCTCCCGGCGGCGGGCGACGACGCCGCGGTCGTCGATGGGCAGGTCCTCACGACGGACATGCTCCACGAGACGACGGACTTCCCCGATGGCACCACCCGCTACACCGCCGGCTGGCGGGCGGTCGCGGCGTCGCTGTCGGACGTAGCGGCGATGGGCGCGGACGCGACCGCCGCGGTGGCCGTCTACGGCGCGCCGTCGTTCCGGGCCGACGAGGTCCGCGCGTTCGTCCGTGGCGCCCGCGAGGTCTGCGAGGCCGTCGACGCCGAGTACGTCGGCGGGGACCTGGACGGCCACGAGGAGTTCACCGTCGCCACGACGGCGCTGGGCCGGGTCGGCGAGGCGGGGCCGGTCCGGCGGTCCGGCGCGACCCCGGGCGACGCGCTCTGCGTGACGGGCGACCTCGGCCGGTCGGGCGCTGCGCTCCGGCTGTTCGGCGATGACCCCGACCGCGCCAACGACCTGTTCCGGTTCACACCCCGCGTCGCGGCCGGTCGGGCGCTCGCGGCCCACGCGTCGGCGATGATGGACTCCAGCGACGGGCTGGCGCGGTCGTGCCACCAGCTCGCCGCGGCCTCGGACTGTGGCGTCGTCATCGAGGCCGACGCGCTGCCGGTCCACGACGCGGTCCGCGAGGTGACCGACGGCGGCGCGGCCGCCCGCGAGCTGGCGACCACCTTCGGCGAGGACTTCGAGCTCGTCGTGACCGTTCCCGAGAGCGCGCTCGACACGGCACGGGACGACTGCCCCGTCGCCCTGACGCGGGTCGGGACCGTCACCGATGCCGACGCGGGGCTGACGATGGACGACGAGCCGCTCCCGGACCGTGGCTACACGCACGGGGACGGGTAGACGGGGGGCGGGCCCTCGGCCTCGACTACTCCGTCTCCGCGAGCTGCTGCCCGCGGACGACGACGTACAGCAGGACGATGCCGGCGCCGACGGCGAGGACGAACTGTGCGACGACCGTGAGTATCGCCCCGAGCGCGCTGCTCCCCGCGAACAGGGAGACCAGCGCCAGCGGCACCAGCGCGATGCCGCCGAACAGCCCCACCAGCGCCGCGACGGGCAGCGCCTCCCGGTAGATCTGTGCGGTGTCGAGGCTCCCGGTACCGAGATCGACGAACGGCGGACTGGAGGGCATCAGCGCGGTCATTCATCCTGGCGGGATATCAAGCCCCGGCACGCATCGTCCGGGTTCCGCTGTCGGGGTGGTGGGCCGGACCCGGGCGTCGAACGACCCGTCACGGCTCGCGACCCGAAGCCTTAGGCGCGGACGCGCCGACCGACACGGTATGACTGAGGACGCCACCGCCGCCGAGTTGGCCGAGCTGGTTCGGCAGGGAGAGCTGCGTCTGTACGAACTGGAGGAGCACGCCGACGCCGCGGCCGCCGCGGCCGCCCGGCGGCACCTGCTCGCGACCGAGACCGCCGCCGACCTCGACGCGGTCGGCTCGTACGCCTTCGACGCGGCCGACGCCGAGGCAAACATCGAGAACATGGTCGGCGCGGCGCAGGTGCCGATGGGCGTCGTCGGCCCCGTCCCCGTCGACGGCGAGGCCGCCTCCGGCGACGAGTACCTCCCGCTCGCGACGACGGAGGGCGCACTGGTGGCGTCGGTCAACCGGGGCTGTGCGGCCATCCGGGCCGGGGGTGGCGCGACCGCCCGCGTCCTGAAGAGCGCAATGACCCGTGCGCCCGTCTTCCGCGTCCGGGACGTGGGCGAGGCGAGCGAGGTGGCCTCGTGGGTCCGGGCGAACGTGCCGGCCCTGCGCGAGGCCGCCGAGTCGACGACGGGCCACGGCGAGCTGCGGGACGTGACCCCCTACGTCGTCGGCGACAACGTCTTCCTCCGGTTCGCGTACGACACGAAGGACGCGATGGGGATGAACATGGCCACCATCGCGACCGAGGAGGCCTGCGCCGTCGTCGAGGCCGAGACGCCCGCCTCGCTGGTGGCGCTGTCGGGCAACCTCTGCTCGGACAAGAAGCCCGCCGCGGTCAACGCCGTCGAGGGGCGGGGCCGCACCGTCGCGGCGGACGTGCTGATTCCGGCCGACACCGTCGAGTCCGTGCTGAACACGACGCCAGCGGCCATCGCGGAGGCCAACACCCGGAAGAACCTGGTCGGGAGCGCCAAGGCCGGCTCGCTCGGCTTCAACGCCCACGCCGCCAACACCGTCGCCGCCGCCTTCCTCGCCACCGGGCAGGACATGGCCCAGGTCGTCGAGGGGGCCAACGCCATCACCACCGCGGACGTCCGCGAGACCGACGACGGCGCGGCGCTCTACGCCAGCGTCACGCTCGCGTCGCTGGAGGTCGGCACCGTCGGCGGCGGCACGAGGCTGCCGACGCAGGCCGAGTCGCTGGACGTGCTGGGCGTGCGCGGCGGCGGCGACCCGGCGGGGTCGAACGCGGACGCCCTCGCGGAGGTCATCGCGACGGGGGCGCTGGCCGGGGAACTGTCGCTGCTGGGGGCGCTGGCGTCGTCCCATCTGGCGAGCGCCCACGAGGAACTGGGGAGATAGCGGGTCGGTCCTCCGTCTCGGAGACCGGGCAGGGCGGCGACGGGACGCCCTCCGGAGCCCTGCCGTCGCCGTGGTATCCGTGTGGAGCGGTCGGACGGACGGCCCCCGTCGGACCACCAGCGTCACGGCCCCGGCCCCCGTACCCCACGACCGATGCCCGACGTACAGGCTCCGTTCCTGCTGGACGCGATGCTGGGGAAGCTCGCCACCTATCTGCGGATGTGCGGCTACGACGCGGCGTACGCGCTGGACGAGGGGCGGATGACGGAGGCCGACGACGCGCTGCTGGCGGCGGCCCGCGAGGAGGGTCGGACGCTCCTCACCCGCGACAGGGAGTTGGCCGCCCGGGCCGGCGACCGGGGCACGCTGCTCACGAGCCGGACGGTCGAGGACCAGCTCCGGGCGCTGTCCGAGGCCGGGCTCGCGCTCGAACTCGACGACCGCCCGGCGCGGTGCGGGTCCTGCAACGGGTCCGTCGAGCAGGTGTCGGCGGGCGAGCGCGTCGCACACGCACCCGACGAGGGGCGGGTGTGGCGGTGCGAGCGGTGCGGCCAGCAGTTCTGGAAGGGGAGCCACTGGGAGCGGGTGGGGGGGACGCTCGCGGATATCAGGGGGGATAGTGGGTCGGAGTCGTCGATATCGGAGTAATACGGGGTGTTATCGCGAAACGGAGGGGGTCGGCGACGAGAGGGCGTCGGTTACTGGTTGTTCGGCGTCCACTCCTCGCAGGCGTCCATGTCGTCCATGACCTCGCTGTGGAGGCCGCAGTACGGCTGCATTCCCCGGTCGGTGCGGACGTAGCGGAAGTGCGAGCAGTTGCCGCAGTAGAGGTCCTGGTTGGGGTGGGGGTCGGCGCCCGAGGAGAGCAGCTCGGCGTCGCCGTCGTCGGCCGCGGTCCCGCCGTCGGACACGCCCGACGGGGCTCGCCCGCCGCGCCCACCACCGTCGGAACCGGAGAAGCGCTGGTTCCGGCCGGAGCCCGAGCGGGCCCGCTCGGTGAGGGAGTCGCTCTCGCCCGGCCGGTCGGTGTTCGAGCCGACGGTCGTGGTCGACTCCGTGGTCGTCGGCCCGGAGCCGTTCGACATCACCTCGGCGCCGCCGTCGGTGGTCGAGGCGGTGCCGGACGTGCCGCGCTTCGAACCGGCCGTCTGGGTCTTCACGTCGCCGTCGGGGGTGCCGCCCATCAGGCCGATGCCGCCGAGCTTGCTCGCGAGCCCCTGGTTGGAGACCTCGACGACACGGGTCTCGCCGCCCTCGGTCACGCGGAGTTCGACCGTGCCGCCGGGGTCGTTGCGGGTCGTGAAGTTCGCGACCGCGGTGAACAGCGCCCAGAGGGTCGTCATGGCACCGACGAAGTAGACCGCGACCACCGCGAACGCGTTGCTGAACCAGGCCTGCGGGTAGACCTCGGTGAACAGGAGCACGCCGAACAGCATCACGACGCTCCCGAGGACCGCGGCCGCGTCGACCCGGCGGGACGTCTGCGGGAGGACGACCACGACACCGAGGAAGGTCGCGGGGAGGCCGACACCGGCGGCGATGCCGGCGGCCTCGCGGGCCGCGAACGTGCTCAGGCTCAGTGCCGCCGCGACCTCCATCGAGGTCCCGACGGCGATGCCGCCCACGGTCAGCGCCGCCCCGACGAGGAACAGTCCCACGCCGAGATAGAGCCGCCGCCGGTCGGGTCCCCCGGCCCCGCCCTCGTACACCTCAGTGAGGTTCGTCATACGAGATGCTTCCGGCTCCACCCACAAAACTCCGCGTCAGACGCCCGCACGACACGGTTTGCGGTCGAACGGGGTCGAACACGGGTCGCGCTGACCGGCGGTCGGGGAGCGGCGCGCGGCAGCGGCCCCCGAACGACACGCTTTCCCCCCGGAGTCACCTCGCTCGCGTATGGACGACGCCGCCGCCGACACCCTCGTGGACTGGCGCGAGTGGGGTGCCGAGGCGTTCGCCGTCGCCGACCGCCGGGGCTGCCCGGTGCTGCTGTCGGTGACTGCGCCCTGGTGCACCCACTGTCGCGAGATGGACGCCGAGACCTACAGCGAGCCACGGGTGGCGGCCCACCTCTCGGACGGGTTCGTCCCCGTTCGGGTCGACGCGGACCGCCAGCCACGGGTCCGCGAGCGGTACAACGTCGGCGGCTTCCCCGCGACGGCCTTCCTCACCCCCGACGGTGAGGTGCTGACGGCGGCCGGCTACCTCGGGCTGACGGGCTTTCGCGATATCCTCGATTCGGTCCGGCACACCTGGGACGCCAAGGGCACCGGCGCGGGGTCGATCCCCCGGGCACTGGACGACGAGCCGCCCGCCGGCGAGGTCACCGCGCAGGTCGAGGCCCATATGGTCGATCGGGTCACCGGCGGCTTCGACGGGGAGTTCGGCGGCTGGGGCGAGGGCGCGAAGTTCCCCCTCCCCCGCGCTATCGAGTTCGCGGCCAAGCGCGAGCGCACCCGCGACCACGCCACCCGGACCCTGGAGGCGGTCCACGCCCACCTGCTGGACACCTACGACGGCGGCTTCTACCGCTACGCGGACTCGCGGGACTGGTCCGGCCTCCACCGCGAGAAGCTGCTCGACGAGAACGCCGCCCTCGTGCGGGCCTTCGCGACCGGCTACCTCTACACCGGCGAGGCGACCTACCGGGAGGCCGCCGCGGCGACCGTCGACTACCTGACGACCGACCTCTGGACGGAGGCGGGCGACCGCGGCGCGTTCGCGGGTGGTCAGGCCGGCGGGGGCTACTACACGCTCCCCGCGAGCGAGCGCGAGGACGCCGACCCGCCCCACGTCGACCGGACCGTCCTCGCCGACCGGAACGGCCTGGCGGCCGACGCGCTGCTCCGGTTCGCCGCGGTCACCGACCACGACCCGGCGGCTCGCTACGCCGAACGCGCGCTCGAGACCGTCCTCGCGGAGCTCGTCGCGGACGGCGAGGTGACCCACGTTCCGCCCGCGGCGGCCGACGGCGACGAGCGCGTCGAGTCGGGGCTCCTGGTCGACCAGGCCCGGCTGTTGACGGGGCTGACGACGGCCGCGCAGGTGCGTGGTGGCGACCGCTGGCTCGACGCCGCTCGCGAGGTGGCCGACGCGCTGCTCGACCTGGCCGACGACACGGGCGCGTTCCGCGACGGTCCGGCCGAGGGCCCGGGCCTGCTCGACCGGCCGCTCCGGCCGCTGGACACGAACGTCGAGGCCGCGGACGCGCTCATCGACCTGGCGGCGCTGACGGGAACGGACCGCTACCGCGAGGCCGCCGCCGCCGCGCTGTCGGCGTTCGCGGGCGCCGCCGGCCGGATGGGTGTCGAGGTCGCGGGCTACGCGACCGCCTGCGCCCGGCACGCCAACGGCCCGCTCGTGGTCGAGACGCCACCCGCCGGGAGCGACCTCCACCGCGCGGCGCTGCGACTGGCCGACCACGAGAAGGTCGTCGTGCCGAGCGACCGCGAGGACGCGGTCGCACGCCGTGGGACGACCGCGACCGACCCCGCGACCGACCCCGAGGCGCTGGCCGACGCGGTCGCGATGCTGGACTGAACCCACACCCCGTCGCGGCGGCCGCGACCTGAGACCGCCGGGCCGCACGGTATCGGTCGCCGCTGAGAGTAAACAACGGAAGAGTGGGGTAAACTTCCTCGGTGTTTATGTTCCGTCGCCGAGACCGTCCGGTATGGCGAGTCTCAGGGACCTCGGGCTGTCCGAGTACGAGGCGCGAGCGTATCGCTCGCTGCTGAAGACCGGACCGACGACGGCCAAGGAGCTCTCGCGGGTGAGCGACGTGCCGATGGGTCGCATCTACGACGTGCTGAACAGCATCGAGCAGTACAACCTCGTCCGGTCGCAGTCCGCGAGCCGGCCGAAGAAGTACGTCGCGGTCGAGCCGGAGACGGCGCTGGACCGGCTGCTGGCGGACAAGAAGCGCGAACTGGAGGAGAAGGCCGACCAGTACGAGTCCATCGTCGACGAGCTGGAGGGGGAGCTGGAGACGACAGAACCGGTCGAGGAGCGGTTCTGGACGGCCGCGGTCGGCGCCGACGAGGCCGCGGACCTCCTCGTCGAGCGCATCGCCGCCGCCGACGCCCGCATCGTGATGGTCCTCTCGACGTACACCGAGCAGTACTTCGACGTCACCGAGGTCGGGAGCGCCATCCTCGACGGGCTGGAGGCGGCACTCGAACGCGGCGTGGAGGTGGAGCTGCTGATGAAGCCGGACCTGGCACCGACGCTCCCCGCCGAGTTCGGCGACCGCTACCGCGAGACCCTCAGTGGGTACGGCGGGTTCGAGGTTCGAACCGTCGAGGACGTCTCCGGAACGTTCACGCTCATCGACCGGAACGAGGTCGTCATCGAGGTGCCCCACCCGCTCAAGAGCGAGGAGGCGCTGGCCATGCTGAACCTGAAGGACCACGAGTTCGCCGCCAGTGTCCGCGAGGAGTTCAAACCGCGCTGGGCCGACGCGACCGAACTGACGCTGTAGCCGTCTCGAAGGTCGAAGCGCCCGTCAGGTCGTCTTCGGGGCGCCGGTCGCGCCACGCTCGGTCTCGTAGCCGGCGAGTTCGAGCACGTCGTCGAAGAAGTCCAGCGAGTCGTTCGGGCCGGGGTTGGCCTCGGGATGGTACTGGCGCGTGATGACGTCCAGGTCGTCGGATTCGAGCCCCTCAGGGGTGTCGTCGTTGACGTTGACCTGGGTGACCTCCAGCCGGTCGCCCGGCTCGGCGACGGTGTAGCCGTGGTTCTGGGTGGTCATCACGACGCGGTTCGTCCGGAGGTCGCGCACGGGCTGGTTGACCCCGCGATGGCCGAACTCCATCTTCTCCGTCGACCCGCCGAGGGCGTTGGCGACGACCTGCTGGCCGAGACAGATACCCGCGATGGGGAGGCTACCGACGTACTCGTCGACGAGAGCCGCGGCGGCCTCGAAGTTCTCCGGGTCGCCCGGACCGTTCGAGATGAACAGCAGGTCCGGGTCGGTGCGCTCGATGTCGGCGACGGTGGCGTCGTACGGGACGACGTCGACGACGGCGTCGCGCTCCAGCAGCGAGGAGACGATGCTCCCCTTCGCGCCGCAGTCGATGAGCCCGACACGGGGGCCGTCGCCGTCCGGGTTGTGCGTCTCGCGGCCGGGGACGCTCACCTGTTCGCCGATGTCCGTGTGATCGCTCATGGCGACACACCGCTCCAGTTCCTCGCGGGCGACCTCGGGGGTAGCGTCCGGGCCGGCCGCGATGCCACACTCCATCGCGCCCTCCTCGCGGATGCCGGTGACGAGGTCACGGGTGTCGAGGTGGTCGACGGCGGGGACGCCCTCCTCGGTCAGCCAGTCGGCCACGTCGTCGGTGAGTTCGCGGGCGACGACGCCGCGGGGATGGACCCGCTCGGACTCGAAGCGCTCCTCCCGGACCCCGTAGTTCCCGATGAGGGGGTAGGAGAACGTGAGGATCTGCTCCTCGTAGGACGGATCGGTGAGCGACTCCTCGTAGCCGGTGTAGGCGGTCGTGAACACGAGTTCGCCGCGCGCACGGCCGGGGGCCCGGCTCCGGGCCTCCACGACACGTCCCCCCTCGATGGCCACGTACGCGGTCCGGTCGTCGGCTGCGGCGTCCGTCATTACGAGCCTCGTATTCTCGCCCCCGGAATAACCGTTGCGTTCGAAGCCGAATTGCGAATTTCGTAATCGGTAAGTGGGAGCCAGGGGTAGTCACGCACCTCGCCGGGGGTCCGGCGCCGCCGCGTACGGGCCGCCACGAGCCAATCATGGACAGCCTGGACCGGGAGATACTCGCCATCCTCCGGCGGGACTCGCGCACGCCGTACACCGAGATCGCCGACGCGGTCGGCACCAGCGAGGGCACCGTCCGGAACCGGGTAGACCGGATGCTGGAGGAGGGCGTCATCGAGCGGTTCACCGTCGCCACCCGGACGGGGAACGTGAAGGCGATGGTCGAGATCGACGTGGCCGTCGACGTGGACACCACGGCGGTGTCGGACGCGATGGCCGACTGGTCGGAGGTGGATTTCGTCTGGCAGGTCTCCGGGGAGGAGGACATCGTCATCGTTGCCGACACGACCGACACCGACGCGCTCAACGGGCTCATCACCCGCGCGCGCGAACTGGACGAGGTCGTCTCCACGAAGACGCGACTCATCCTCGACGAGAAACTGGGGTAGCCGTCGCTGCGGAGTCAGTGACTCACCCCGGTCAGGAAAGGGTGTGGACCGGCGATGGATGGTCGGTGGCGGGCGTGTCAGACCGAGCCGCTGGCGGTGCCGGCGTCGCTGGCCTCGGCCGTCCCCTCCTTGAGCTCCCACTCGCCCAGCGGCGGGAGTCCGTCCTCGATGTAGCAGGTCGCGTCCGCCAGGTCGCGGAGTCCGTCCAGCCACTCGTGGTCCGGCGCCACCGGGAGGTGGGCGTGGACGACCGCGTTGGTCGACAGCGCGGCGACCCGCAGCTCCAGCAGGAACCGTTCCAGCTCGAACCGGTCGTCGGTCAGCGAGGTCACGTCGCGCAGGCAGACGACGGGCCGACCCGCGTCGCGACTGGCGATGATCTCCATGGCGTCGGAGACGGCGGCCCCGAGCGCGCGGAGCGAGCCGTTCACCTGGTCGACGGCGGCCCGCGTCGGGATCCCATCGAACCGGCCGTCGTGGTCCGGGCCGCGCGAGGTCCGGACGACCCGGACCGACGCGCCCTCTGGCACGGCGTCGACGTGATGTTTCACGGACGGCAGCGTCCGGGCCGGACTCACGAACAGGTGGTGGTCCTCCTCGGGTGTCCGCGCGTGTAGCCGCGAACTGGCGGTCGCGTGAGCCGGCGACGACTCGCCGACGAACAGCGCCAGGCCGCCCTGTGCGCTCAACCGCCGCAGCGACTGCTCTTCACCGCCCACTTCCCCACGCCCCACACCGCCAGTGTCCACAGCCTGGTGTAGCATCCATGCCCTACATACAGGCTATCGAAATAAAAGGCTCTGCACTAGCCATCTAGAGTCGCCGGCTCCATCCCCGCGGATACGGCGTGTTGTCACGACCCGTAGTGGCCCACGGACCGCTAACCGTCGGGTACGACGGTCGAGCCGCCGGTTCATCCTCCGGTCCAGACGGGTTCGGACCCCCGAACCGACCGATAGGGCGGGACGTCCATCGGGACGAACCCGTCGGCCGACCGTGTGTGTTCGGTTCTTTATACGCTGGGGCGGCCGGCGACCGCGCCGGAATCGGACCTGGAAAGCCGAAGCGGTCTTATGCCACACGGGCGAGCGGCACACATGAGCACCGACGAGACCGGCCAAGGTGCCGTGGGCCCGGACGCCGACCACGAGAACGCCCGCCAGGAGGTCATCGTCGTCGACGAGAACGACCGGGAGCAGGGGCTGGCTAACCGGCTCGAGGCCCACACCGGCGACGGCATCCGGCATCGCGCGTTCACCGTGCTGGTGTTCGACCGCGACGGGAACGTGCTCCTGGCCCAGCGAGCCGACGACAAGCGCCTCTGGGACACCCACTGGGACGGGACCGTGGCCTCCCACCCCGAGGCGGGACAGAGCCAGAAGGCCGCCACCCGACAGCGCCTGGAAGAGGAACTCGGTGTCACGCCCGGTCAGTACAGCAACATCCGCATCACGGACAAGTTCGAGTACAAACGCTACTATCTCGACCAGGGTCTGGAGTGGGAGGTCTGTGCCGTCCTCAAATGCACCCTGGAGGACCGCACCCTCGACCCCGACCCCGCGGAGGTCGGTGGCCGGATGTGGGTCCCCTACGAACATCTCTACGAGCACCAGAAGCAGTACCGCCAGCTGCGACTCTGCCCCTGGTTCGAGATCGCGATGCGCCGGGATTTCGACGGGTAGCGCAGTCATAACCGGGGCGATTCCGGTATAATCCAGAAATAGTCCGACTGTTCCTCGAGACTCGCGCATATCCGGGCAACACCCACCTTTGCCTCCCGCTCCACGCGGCCACTCGTCCTCACTCCCCCCAGACGTCCGAGAGCGGGTGGTCGGAGGGGTCCTGGGTGTCGGACCCGGACCGGTCGAACCGCCCCGACGAGGAGCCGCCCCGGTCGGACCGGCCGCCAGCGCCCCCACCTCCGCCGGGATCATCCGAGTGGTCCCCGCCGAGTGCCGCGTCCGGGTCGAACGCGGGCAGATCCGGCGTCGACAGTCGGTCGACCTGGTCAGCGAACCAGTCCGGCATGTCGTGGCGGGCGCGCTCGAACAGGTCCAGCAGGCTCGAGTCCGCGAGGTAGGTCGCCCCGTAATCGTCGGGCGCGCGGACGACGCGCCCGCACGCCTGGATGACGGTCCGCAGCGCCGAGCGGTAGTACCAGCCCCACTGGTCGTCCGCCAGTCTGCGCGCGACCCGCGAGTCACGCGTGTTCGGGTACGGCGCCTTGCAGAGCACCTGCCACCGACAGCGGTCGCCCTCCAGGTCCAGCGCCTCCTCCATCCTGACCGAGACGAACACGTCCGCGCCCGAGGAGCGTTTCCACGCCGAGAGGGCGGCGTCCCGGCTCTCGGAGTCGTGACTCCGGACCCTGCTTCCGACCCCGAACCTGTCGAGGTGGTCGCGCAGACGCTCGGCGATGGCGTAGGAGTGGGCGTGGACCAGCCCCTTCTCGTCGGGGTGGTTGGCCATCAGCCGGACGATGAGTCGGGCGACCTCCGGGACGGTCTCGTCGCGGTGCTCGTACGTCATCTTCCCCCGGGTCGTGTCGTACAGCGGCCGGCGCTCGACCGGGAAGGTGTGGGGGACATCAACGAGCGCGACGTCGGCCGGGTTCAGGCCGCTCGCCCGACAGAAGGCCGCCTTGTCGAGGATGGTGGCCGAGAGGAGCGCGAACCGCGCCCCTCGGTCCCAGACGGTGTGGTGGAGGTAGCGCGCGGGGTCCATCGGCTTGATTACGACCGCGGTGCCCGCGCCATCGGGCTGGTCGACCACCCACGTCGTCGTCGAGTCCTCGTCCCGGAGGTCCTCGACGAACCAGCCGAGTTCGCGGATGAGCTCGGTCAGCCGGTCGCGCTCGGCGACCTCCTCGCGCTCGAGCTCGGCCTTCGCCCGCAGCTCGGTCAGTCGGCGGTCGGACGCGGCCGCCAGCCGTTCGGCGTACGCCGTGGCGTCCCGGAGGCCGTTGACGGCCGGCGGCGGCGTCGTCTCCCAGACCGCCGTCGGCACCCGACCCGGAGTCAGCTCGATGGTGGCGTACATCTCGGCCCACTCCGCGAGGCCGTGGGCCTCGTCGACCACGACCACGTCGCGACGGCCGAAGACGTCGCTGCCGGCGGTCCGCATGAAGTACGCCAGCGTCATCGCCGCGATGGAGCGGTTCGAGGCGATGGCCCGGTCGGAGAAGTAGGGACAGCGGTGCTCGACCGGACAGTCGAACCCGCGCTCGCGGGCACAGGGCGCCTCGTCGACGGGTGTGTTCGACTCCCCCGGGAGGATGCAGTCGTAGTTGGACTTCCCGCGGATGATGCTCAGGTCGTCGAGCAGCGAGTCGGCCGCCACGTCGTCCAGCTGGGAGACCTGCGGCGTCGTGTAGTAGGCCCCGACGGGCTGGTGGGGTTCGGCCTCCCCGGCCCGGCGCGCACAGCCCGCGATGGCCCGCGCGAGCAGGGACTTGCCGCTCCCCGTCGGCGCACGCACCAGCACTACGTCGTTCCCGGCCTCGAACGCCTCCCGGATGCGGTCGAGGGCGGCCTCCTGTGCGCCCCGGTAGGAGGGAGCGGGGAACTCGGCGTCGATTCGGGCGGGGTCCACATCCCCTCCACCGGTTCGGCGGGCATAACCGCACCGGACCCGGCGACCCCGCGTCGTGGGAACCCACCGAGGGGACGACCGACGGTCACCGGCGCCACGGACCGACGACGCGCCGTGACGGTCGCGTCACTCGCCCGGGTGCCCCCCTTCGTGGCCGTTCCGGCTACGCGTCCCGCTCGGGGAGCGCCGCCACGTCCGCGGCGGTCGGCTCGCGGTCCTCGGGGAGCTCCTCGATGCAGTCGTAGCAGAGGAAGTGCTCGGAGCCGTCGCTCAGCTCCAGCGTGAGCCCCTCCGTGCGGTCCCCGTCCGGCGACCAGATGTTCGCCACGCCGCCGGCGATCGAGAGCGACCGGCCACAGCCGTCGCACGGCTCACGTGCCATGCCCGGACTCGGGACGGGGACGCCAAACCGCTGTCGCACCCGTCGCGGCGGGGTCGCTCAAAGGCGTCTTTGATATTACACAACGGACTGGCTCTCGTACTGCATACGGCCGGCCATGCTACCGCGAACGGTCGGACTGGTCGTGCTGGTACTCGGGGCCTCGATAACCGGGGCCATCACCCTCGCGGACCAGGGTGCAACACCGGGGGATGGTACCGGCGACGGCCTCGCGCCCGCCTCGGCGGCGAACGGGTCGACGGCCGGGAGCGAGGCGGCGCTGGGGCTCACCACCTCAGACTCCACGGAGTCGTTCCGCGCGTACGTCTCCCGGGCACAGCGCGTCTCCGGCGCCGGTCACGGCGGGCCAGTCGAACGCCGGCGACCGGTCCGCACGACCGCGACGCCGGTGGAGACGGCCGCCACGGACGTCTCCCTCGACGCGGGCGCGAGCGCCGAGGGCGGGGACGGAGCCGCCGGCGGGTCGGCGTCGCCCCGGGTCGGCACGACCACCGTGCAGGTGACGGGCGTGGACGAGCCGGACGTCGTCAAGACGGTGGGCGACCGGTTCTACGTCCAGCGGGCCCCTCGTCGCGGCGACGGCGGGACGAGCGTGGTCGCCGCGACGCCGCCCGCCGACGCGACCGTGACCGCGGTCCTGAACCGGAGCGGCCGGATGCTGGTCGGGGACGGCCGCGTGGTGATGCTGCCGGACCGACAGCGCGTGCGGCGGCCGGTCGAGCCACGGCCCGAGCCGCGGCCGGACCCCGTCGGCGGGACCGTTTCGGCGATCGGCGCGGCCGCGGACGCGGTGCTGAGCGACGGCGACGACGAAGCGTCGGCAGCGCCCGCGCGGACGCTGACCGGGTACGACGTCTCCGACCCCGACGCGCCGGCGGCGACCTGGGAGCGGGAGGTCAAGGGGCGCATCGTCTCGGCGCGGCTGGCCGACGGACGGGTGCTGCTCGTCGTGGCGAACGACCTCCCCGCGCGGGGCGAGTCCTGCCAGGTGCAGCCGCTCGGGGACGTCTCCGTTCCGTGCACAGAGGTCCGCCACCCGGACCGGCCGGTGGCCGCCGACGTGAGCTACTCCGTGCTCTCGCTGAGCGCGACCGACGGCGCGGTGCGGGAGCGGACGACGTTCCTCGGGAGCCGTGACGCCACGGTCCACGTCTCGCCCGACGCCGTCTACGCGACCTACACGACGACCGAGCGCCGGGCGGCGCTCCGGACCGACTACCTGCTCGACAGCGAGGTCCTCCCGGCGGACGTCCGCGAGCGGCTGCGGACGGTCCGGGGTTACGACCTCTCGCCGGCGGCCGAGCGCGAGGAGGTCGAGGCGACCGTCCGTGGCTGGCTCGGTACGCTGGCCCCCGCCGAGCGCGAGCGCGCCGCCGAGCGACTGCGGGAGGGCTGGCAGTCGTACCTCCGTGACAACCGGCGCGACGCCACGACCACACATATCGTCCGGTTCCCCGTCGACGACCTCGACGCGACGGCGACCGGGTCGGTCCCCGGCGAGGTGCTGAACCAGTTCTCCTTCGACGTGCACGAGGGCCACCTCCGGGTCGCGACCACGGTCGGCGAGCGACTCCCCCGCGTCCAGAGCGCCAACGACGCGTACGTCCTCGACGCGGCGACGCTCGAACGGACCGGCGCCGTCACCGGGATGAGCCCCGGTCAGCGCGTCTACGGCGTCCGGTTCGACGGCGACCGCGGTTACGTCGTCACCTTCCGACAGGTCGACCCGCTCCACGTGCTGGACCTCTCGAATCCTTCGAGTCCGACCGAGGAGGGTGCGGTGAAGCTCCCGGGCTACTCCTCGTATCTCCACCCGCTCGGCGAGGACCGTGTCCTCGGTATCGGCGAGGAGGGCGGCCGGGTGAAGGCCGTCGTCTTCGACGTCTCGGACCCGGCCGAGCCGCGGGTCGAAACGTCGCGGCTGCTCGACGCCCGGTGGTCGGCCGTCTCCCGGACCCACCACGCGTTCACCCACGACCCGCGCCACGACGTCGCCTTCCTCCCGACGCCGGCGGGCGGCTACGTCCTCTCGACCGACGACCTCGCGACCGAACGCCGCGTCGCCGTCGACGACCCCCGGCGCGCCCGCTACGTCGGCGACCACCTGTTCGTCTTCGGCGCCGGCCGCGCGGTCGTGCTGAACGAGACGGACTGGTCGCGGACGACGACCGTCGACCTGACCGGGGCGCCAGGAACCGCGTAACGGACGCGGTTTCGTGGATATCCGCGCGTCTCGGGACGTACGCGGGACTCGGGTGAGGAACCCGGACGACAGACTCGAAACGCCCGGCGAGTGGCCTCAGGCGCTCAGCGGCGGGTTCCGGAACAGGGCGTCAACCAGGACGAGGGCGCTGGCGACCCCGCCCACGGCCGTGACGACGTGGGGTGGAGCGTCGAGTGAGACCCCCGCGGCCGTCGCGACCAGGAAAGTAAGCGGGATGAGCAGGAGCACGAGGTCGTACCGGGTCAGTCCACGGAGACCGACACTGCGGGCACTCTGAGACATGTTCTCGTTCCACCTCCACAGTACGCTACGAGCAATCGTGACTAAAATCTTGCTCCGATACCGTCCGGAGAACCGCGACCGAACCGCCGGGGAACCGCAACCGAACCGCTTCGGAACTTCCTTCGAACCTTCGAGAATAGTCTTCATAACTTATCGGGGACGCGGTGACCCCGGGCACACCGGTCGACCGCGCTCGCGGACGGGACGCACACTTATCAGAATCCGCCGCCTTGTCCCGGTATGCGCGTACTCGTCACGGGGGCGACCGGGTTCGTCGGCGGGCGACTGGTGCCGGCGCTGCTCCGGGCCGGGCACGAGGTCGTGGCACTGGTCCGGGACCCCGAGCGGTACGACGCCCCGCCGGGCGTCGAGGTGGCGACGGGCGATCTGCTGGAGCCGGGCTGGGAGGACGCGATGGAGGGGGTCGACGCGGCGTACTACCTGGTCCACTCGATGGGGTCCGGCGGGGACTTCGCCGAGCGCGACCGCCGGGCAGCGCGGAACTTCGGCGACGCGGCGGACGCCGCGGGCGTCGACCGCGTGGTCTACCTGGGCGGCCTGGGCGACGACGGCGACGAGCTCTCCGAGCACCTCGAGTCGCGCCGCGAGGTCGAGCGGGTGCTCGGCGGGGGCGAGTACGATCTGACGACGCTCCGGGCGGCCGTCATCATCGGGGACGGCTCGCTCTCCTTCGACCTCATCCTGCAGCTCGTCTCGCGGCTCCCCGTGATGATCACGCCGCGGTGGGTCCGGACTCCCTGCCAGCCCATCGCCATCGACGACGTGGTGGCCTACCTCGTCGGCGTGCTCGACGCGCCGGCGACGCGGGGTGGGACGTTCGAGATCGGCGGCCCGGAGGTGCTGACCTACGAGACGATGCTGCTGGAAACCGCGCGGCTGTCGGGCCGTCGGGAGCCGACGATCCTCCCGGCGCCGATCCTCTCGCCCGGGCTCTCCTCGCGCTGGCTCGGGCTGGTCACCGACGTGCCGACGGAGGTGGCGGTGCCGCTGGTGAAGGGGCTGCGGAACCCGGTGGTGGTCACGGACCGGCGCATCGAGTCGCTGGTCCCGGTCGACCGGACGTCGTTCAGGACGGCGGTACTCCGGGCGCTCTCACCCGCCGAGACGGCACCGGTCGAGTCACCGCGGCGGGTGGAGGCCGACGGCGGCGACCCCCCCGACCCGAGGGGTGACAGCTGATGGCGTCGCCGACGCCTACCCGGCAGCCGGAGTTCGGCGAGACCTGGGTGTACGAGAGCATCATCTCGGCCCTGCCGGGCGTCGAGCTCTCGCAGCCGGTCGCCATCGCCATCCAGCTCGCCATCTTCGAGATCGGCGTGTTGCTGCTGGCGGCCTACTACGGGCTGTGGTCCGCCGCCATCGCGGGGACCGCGGCCGTCTTCGTCGCCGCCGTCGGGAGCGCGGAGATGCTCCGCATCAGCACCCTCACCCGCGCGGTGCCCGTCCCCGAGTCCTACCGGCGGCTCCTCTTCGGCTCCAGCGTTGAGGTCGTGCTCGCGGTGCTCGCGTACATCGCGCTCATCACCCACCTGTTCGTCTTCGACCCCGCGGGCGGCGGGACGCCGCTGACCGAGCGCCTGTTCGGCCCCGAACCGCCGGTGCTGGTCGTCTACTTGACGCTACTGGTGCTGTGGGACGTCTGCTACCGCATCGGAACGAACTGGTGGGCATCGGTGACGGCGTTGTGGCGGTCGGCCCGGTACCAGTTCGAGCCCGACACCGCCCGCGCCTTCCAACGCGCGGACGTCGAGACCGTCGCCTTCGGGCTGCTCCAGCTGCTGCTGGTCCCGTTCATCACGGATTTCCCGGTGCTGATGGCGACGCTGGTCGCCCACGTCGGCGCCGTCACACTCATCTGTGGGCTGTCGGTCGTGCTGTTACAGGTTCGGACGCCGACGGTCTGAAGTCGTCCGGCGGCGGGACCGGTCAGCGGTCCTGTTTCATCTCCTTGAACTGGTCCAGGAGTGCCTCCGTCGAGTCGCCGGCATCGAACTCCACCGAACCGCGGTACTCCGACCGTTCGTCGTCGAAGTCGGTGTCCACCGTGGTCGACTTCTCCTCGCGACGCTCGTGCTCGTCCTCGTCATAGGCACCCATTGACATGGTAGCTACGCACGAGCTTGCGAGCAGGTGCTAATGAATCTATCGTAGCCGGTAACCGGTGAGGACACCCCGGCCGGGGCTCCGGCACCAGCCGTCGGCCCGGGGACGACGCTCGCTCGGGGCCGCCGGCACCAGTCGGACGAACGGGAACCGTTACGGGTCGGGGTCGCCTAATAGGCGTGTGGCAGGGCCACTCCGCCTCCGCCGGTCGCGCGAGCACTGGGGGACCGACCGTGTCCGACAGGAGTTGTACGAGCCGCTCGACCGGCGGTTCGGCGCCACGCTCGCGGACCCCTGGTTCGAGCCCGAGGGCTACGAGACCTGCCGGCTGGAGATGGACAACGGCGACGTCGCGCTGTTCTGCTGGACCCATCACGACACGGACGGGGCCCCCGACGCCTACTGGCTGGGCAACACGGAGACCCCGGAGGTCCTCTGGCGGACGGACAAGTACACGTTCGACGAGGCGCCCGCCGCGGTCGGCGAGTGGGTCGAGGACGAGCTGTTCGCCCGGCTGGAGGTCGAGGAGCCGTGGCTGGCGCGCCACGAGCATCTGGCTCGCTTCTTCCTCCCAGTGCTGTTCTCCAAGGACGGCCGGGAGACGACCCGGGAGTTCTTCGCCGAGCACGCCGCCGGCTTCCCGGACGCCGACGCCGAGCGGACGCTCTCGTACTACGACGCGTTCCTCGCGACC
The DNA here is from genome assembly GCF_007421925.1 of Haloglomus irregulare. Lineage (GTDB taxonomy): Archaea > Halobacteriota > Halobacteria > Halobacteriales > Haloarculaceae > Haloglomus > Haloglomus irregulare. Next base: position 172,108 of record NZ_QMDX01000002.1, on the reverse strand, counting down.
GGCGCGCTTGCCCCCCACCGCTACACGATGGCCGCCAAGCTCGGCACCTCGCGGAGCGGGGACTGGTTCCGCATGGCCGCCACCATGTCGGAGTTCACGGTGGCCAAGCTACTGGCCGGCGCCGGGCTCGATTTCGAGCCGGAGGTCCAGCTCGACAGCGGTTACGCCCTCGACTTCCGCGTCGGCTCACAGCTGGTCGAGGTGACCCGTCCCCGGCCCCCGACCCGTCGCCAGCGTGCCGACACCCCGGTCGCCGCCGTTCGGCAGACGGGGCGGTCCAAGACCGACGGCCAGCTCGACGCCCACCCCCGGACCCTGCTGCTCGTCGACTGCTCCTCCTTCCGCGACGACGAGTGGAACCAGGTTGCCGGCGAGCGGCCCGACATCGCCCACCGGCCGACCGTCGTGTTCCGGGCCCGCCCGGACGACACCTTCGAGGGGTATCGCGTGGGGCGCTGCCCGCTCGACCTCGACGCCGCCATGACGTGGGTGGACTGAGCGCCGGTCGGGCACCGGCCGAGCGCGGGAGCGCCCGGACCGACCCCTTTACCCGGCTACACACCCTACAGCACCCAACGGATGAGCGAACCACGCGTGCCGGGCGGGCGGGGGACGGAACTCGACCTCCCGTGTGGCGAGACGGTCACCCCGCACGAACTGGACCTGGGGCTGCGGGAGTACGCCTGCGACTGCGGCGAGACGCACGCGGTCGTGATGGACGTCCACCCGCTCTCGCGGTGGGTCCCCGAGGAGCTGGTGCGGACCCTGGAGGCCGCGATCGACACGGCCGACGAGTTCGGGCAGTTCGGCACGCCCCACGTCATGGGGATGGTGTTAGAGGAGTTCCCCGAGGCGGTCGTCAGCGCGGACACGAGCGACGACGGCTCGGTCGGCTACGCGATGGTGTGGCTGGCGGACTTCGACGCCCGGCGGCTCCACGAGGTAGTCGTGGAGCTGCTGGTGGAGCTGATGGAGCACGCGCTGAGCCACGCCGAGGACGGCACCGCGGCCGCACAGTTCGAGCAGCAGATGCTCCAGTTCGACGTGGCCGAGTTCGTGGAGGCCTACCGGGACGAGCGCGACTTCGAGGACGAGTTCGACACGCCGGCGTGAACGCGCCGCGACGGACGGGCCGGGACCACAACCGGTAGGACCCTCGGTCGTGCGGGTGGGGACGGGCGGCGGCCGACCGGCGAGTCGTCGGACGACGGCACCCGCCGTCGTCATCGAGCCCTCCGGCGGTTCTCGGCAGCGGCGCGTCCGACATCTGTCTGACGGGGTTCTTTGATTGGGGCCGTGTTGTGTATGCACATGCGCTTACGCCGGGGTGAGTTCGAGCGGATCAGGTCGGTCGTCGCCGACGCCGACGCCGAGCAGCCCCTGACCGCGCGCGAGATCCTCGACCTGCTGGAGGCGCACGGCGAGGAGTTCGACAGCGCCCACCGCGTCGCCACCGTGCTCGGCCGCCGCGCCGAGGCCGGCGAGGTGGAGGTCATCCGCGACCGGCCCTACCGGTACCGGCTGGACGAGCCACAGTGAGCGGCCACGGCCGGGCGACGTATCACCCTCACCAGCGGCCACGGGGGTAAAGACACTTATCGGGCCGACCGCTCCAGCCGACCGATGCCCTCCAGCGAGAGCCACCGGTCGACGGACCGGTGGGCACGCCGCGCACTCCCGGTCCTGTTGCTGGTCACGATTGTGCTCGCGGCCGCCGGACCGCCGGCAGCCGCCGCACCCGCGTCCCCCGTCGTCGGCGGCGACACGGCCAGCACGACCGGGGCGGCCACGCCACACGGCCCGTCCGGGAACCTGACCACCCTCGCCGGCGACACGGTCCGGTACGACGAGTTCGACAGCGTCGCGGCCGTCGACCGCGCCCACGCAAGGGGGTCTCTCGAGACGGCCGGGAACGTCCGGACCGGCGATCTACTGGTCGTGACCCTCGAATCGGAACGGCTCGGGGCGGCATACGCCGAGACCAACGGCTCGGACCGGACCGACCGGCTGGTCCGGGCGCTGAACGAGACCAACGCCAGCCTCGACGTCCTGGGACCGACGCCGCCGAGCTGTGAACAGCTCCGGATCGACGTCCGGGAGAGCCGCAGCCGGACGCTGGTGAACGCCTCGTCGGGGTCCGTCCGGCTCCTGCTCGACAGGGGGGGACTGGCGGCAGAGGGCGGCTGCGACGGGACGGTCAACAACGGTGACTACGAGGTGCGTGCCGACCTGCCGACCGCGAACGGAACCCGGAGCGAGTCGACGTTCTTCCGGCTCGACGCGTCCGAACCGGACGACAGCCCCCGAATCGGGGAGATCGAAACCCGGCGCGGACCGCCGTCGCTGGCCGACGACCTCCGGAGCGCGGCGGCTGTCCGGCGGGCGGCCGCGGCCGACCGGCTCACCGGGGCCGTCCGGGTCGTGGACGGCGAGGTCGCGGTGCTGACGATCCGTTCCGAGCAGCTCGCGAACGCGTATGAGAACGCGAGCGGCGAGACACCGACCGAGCGGTTGCAACGCGCGGTGAACGCGACCGGCGGCCGGTTCACGCTGGCGTCGCGGTCACGGGAGGGAGTCGTGGGCGAGGACACGGACCGGGACGGGGGCATCCTGCTCTCTGGCCCCGGCGTCCGGACGTTGCCGGCGACGGCGAACGACACCGTCCACGTGGTCATCGAGACCGACGCGGCACGAGTCGGTGAGGGGGACGACACGGTGGCGCTGTCGGCCACCGTCCGGAGGAACTTCGAGCCGGTGCTCGTCCTGCCCGGCGGGAGCCCCGAGCGGTACGAGGGCCAGTTGGTCCTCCGGGGCCCGAGCGCCGACCTCCGGGTACGGAACGAGTCGGCCGACCGACAGCGTGACCTGGCGGTCGTCGGGACGGAGGGCCGGTTCGTGGTTCAGGGGTCGACGGTTCTCGCGCCGGGGTCGCGGCTACTGCTGCGGGTTCGGGCGGGGGACCGCACCCTGGCGACTCGGACCGTTCGGGTGGAGGCCGGCGGCCGCAGGGGTGACGGGGAGTTCGATGCCACGTTCGATGTCGGGCCCCGGTCGGCGGGCGATGAGCTGTCCGTCGAGGCCTCCCGCGACGGGACCGTGGCGGGTCGCGTACCCGTCATCGTCGGGGAGCCCGCGACGCTGCGGAACGTGACCGCGCGGCGGGTCGGGTCGGCGCCGGAGGGGTCGGAGGTCCGCTTCGCCGCCACCGCCCGGTATCCGGCGCCAGGGTACGTGGTCGTCCGGAGTCCCTTCCTGGAGGACGGGTTCAAACCAGTCCCGGTCCCGGCGGGCGAGCGCGTCCGGGTGAACGGGACGGTCGTGCGCTCCGACGAGGACCCGGCACAGCGCCGGGTCCGGCTCATCGCCGTCTACGACAGCAACCGGAACGGCGAGTTCGACGGCCCGGGTGTGGAGGGTCGCACCGACCGGCCGTTCCCGGCGACCGGGGGTGGCATCCTCGCACGGGAGGCCGAACTTCCGCCACCTTCTTCGACCCCGACGGTCACCGCGCCACCGCCGGGGACGACGGTAGCAGTGACGGCATCCGGCGCGCCCGGGTTCGGCGCCCTCGCGGCACTGGCCGGCGTGCTGCTGCTCGTCATCGCTCTCGTCCGGCGCGGTCGGTCGTGGTAAGGCTTGCGAATTCCGAAACTGCGTTTCGAGATTCGTAGCCCATCGCCGGCCTTATTACGATGTGCGGACCACGACGCGGTAATGAACGTAACCGGCGAGGACCGGACCATCCTGCTCATCGGGAGCGGGCCGATTCAGATCGGACAGGCCGCCGAGTTCGACTACTCCGGCGCGCAGGCGTGTCGTGCCCTGCAGGAGGAGGGCGCCCGGGTCGTCCTCGTCAACTCGAACCCCGCCACCATCATGACCGATCCGGAGATGGCCGACGAGGTGTACGTCGAGCCCATCACCACCGAGGCCATCGCGGAGGTCATCGAGGAGGAGCGCCCGGACGGTGTCATCGCCGGGCTCGGCGGGCAGACGGGGCTGAACGTCACTGCCGAACTCGCGGAGGAGGGCGTCCTCGAGGAGTTCGGCGTCGACATCATGGGGACGCCGCTGGACACCATTTACGCGACCGAGGACCGCGACCTGTTCCGCGAGCGGATGGAGTCCATCGGCCAGCCCGTGCCCGCCTCCGTCACCATCGAGTCGGGCGAGGAGATCGACGACGCCGTCGACCACGTCGGCGGGCTGCCCGCCATCATGCGGACGACCTACACCCTGGGCGGCGCCGGCTCCGGCGTCATCCACGGGATGGAGGAGATGCGCGAGCGCGTCCGGAAGGGGCTGCGCCTCTCGCGCAACGGCGAGGTGATGATCACGGAGTCCATCGACGGCTGGGTCGAGCTGGAGTACGAGGTCATGCGCGACGCCGACGACTCCTGCATCATCATCTGCAACATGGAGAACCTGGACCCCATGGGTATCCACACCGGGGAGTCGACGGTCGTCACCCCGAGCCAGGTCATCCCGGACGAGGGCCACCAGGAGATGCGCGACGCGGCGCTGGAGGTCATCCGCGAGCTCGGCATCCAGGGTGGCTGTAACATCCAGTTCGCGTGGCGAGACGACGGCACCCCCGGCGGGGAGTACCGCGTCGTCGAGGTGAACCCCCGCGTCTCCCGGTCCTCGGCGCTGGCCTCGAAGGCGACGGGCTACCCCATCGCCCGCGTCACGGCGAAGGTCGCGCTGGGCAAGCGCCTCCACGAGATCGAGAACGAGATCACCGGGGAGACCACCGCCGCCTTCGAGCCGGCCATCGACTACGTCGTGACGAAGGTGCCGCGCTGGCCGAAGGACAAGTTCACCGACGTCGACTTCACCCTCGGGACGGCGATGAAGTCGACGGGCGAGGCGATGTCCATCGGCCGCACCTTCGAGGAGTCGCTGCTGAAGGCGCTGCGCTCCTCGGAGTACCAGCCCGCGGTCGACTGGGCGGACGTGAGCGACGCCGAGCTGGAGACACAGTACCTCGAACGGCCGTCGCCGGACCGGCCGTACGCGATGTTCGAGGCGTTCGATCGGGGCTACTCCGTCGAGGCGGTCGTCGGGATGACCCGCATCAAGCGGTGGTACGTCGAGCGGTTCCGGAAGGTCGCCGAGGCCGCGACCGCCGCCCAGGACGGGGCGTTCGCGGGCGCCGCCGACCTCGGGTTCACGGACCACCAGGCCGCGGCCATGGCCGACGGTGCCGGGACCGCCCCGGAGTTCGCCTCCGAGGCCAACCCCCAGCAGGGGCCGGTCGAGGCGGTCGAGGCCGACGCCACCGCTCGCCGGTTCAAGCAGGTCGACACCTGCGCCGGCGAGTTCGCCGCCAGCACGCCGTACTACTACTCGGCGCGTGACCCGTACTCGGGTATCGCCCGCGACGAGGTGCAGGTCGACCGGGACGCCGAGTCCGTGGTCGTGGTCGGCGGCGGCCCCATCCGCATCGGCCAGGGCGTCGAGTTCGACTACTGCGCGGTCCACGCCGTCCGCGCGCTCCGGGAGCAGGGTATCGACGCCCACGTCGTCAACAACAACCCCGAGACGGTGTCGACGGACTACGACACCTCCGACGGGCTCTTCTTCGAACCGATCACCGCCGAGGAGGTGGCCGACGTGGTCGCGGAGACCGAGGCCGACGGCGTGATGGTCCAGTTCGGCGGGCAGACCTCCGTCAACATCGGCGCCCCCCTGGAGGACGAGCTGGAGCGCCGCGACCTCGACTGCGAGGTCATGGGCACGTCGGTCGAGGCGATGGACCTCGCGGAGGACCGCGACCGGTTCAACCGCCTGATGGACGGCCTGGGCATCGCCCAGCCCGCCGGCGGCACCGCCGTCAGCGAGGCCGAGGCACTGGAGCTGGCCCGCGACCTGGGCTACCCGGTTCTGGTGCGTCCCTCCTACGTGCTGGGCGGGCGCGCGATGGAGGTCGTCCACTCCGACGCCGAACTGGAGGAGTACATCGAGGAGGCCGTGCGCGTCTCCCCGGACAAGCCCATCCTCGTCGACGAGTTCCTCGCCGACGCCGTCGAGCTCGACGTGGACGCCGTGGCGGACGGCGATGACGTGCTCATCGGCGGCATCATGGAGCACGTCGAGACCGCCGGCGTCCACTCGGGCGATTCGGCCTGCATGATCCCCCCGCGCTCGCTCTCGGACGAGGTGCTCGAGCGGGTCCGGGAGGTCACGCAGGACATCGCGGTCGCGCTCGACACCGTGGGCCTGCTGAACGTCCAGCTCGCGGTCCGTGACGGTGAAGTGTTCGTGCTGGAGGCGAACCCGCGCTCCTCGCGCACGGTCCCGTTCGTCTCGAAGGCCACCGGCGTCCCCATTGCCAAGCTCGCCGCGAAGGTGATGGCGGGCTCCTCGCTGGCGGAGCTGCGCGCCCACGAGATGGTGCCCGAGCACGTCTCCGTGAAGGAGGTCGTCCTGCCGTTCGACCGCCTGGCCGGCAGCGACCCGCGCCTGGGTCCGGAGATGAAGTCCACCGGCGAGGTCATGGGCACCGCCCGCTCGTTCGGTAAGGCCTACCTCAAGTCCCAGTCCGCGACGGGCAAGGCCATCCCCACCGAGGGCGTCGCCCACGTCGACCTGGAGTCCGTGCGCGAGCTCTCCCAGCTGGACGAGGACGTCAGCGAGGTCCGCGCGGGCTTCGAGCGCCACTTCGACGTCCGGCAGTTCGACGACCTCGGCCAGGCCATCCGCGACGGCGAGGTCGACCTGGTCGTCTCCCGCGAGCGCGAACCGCTGGAGGTCGCCGTCGAGGAGTCCATCACCTACTTCTCCACACTCCCCTCCGCGAAGGCCGCGCTGGAGGCCATCGAGACGAAGGACGAGCCGCTGGACGTGGCCTCCCTCTCCGAGCGACCCCGCGAGCGCCGGCAGTGGGGCATCCGCGGGGAGTAGGTCTCGCCCCGAGTAGCCCCGTAATGCGTGTCACAACCCGTCTGTGACCGGTTTCACGCCGTAGCTCCAGTGACGAGCGGTTGTTCGTGCAGTAGTCGCGGAGTGGCCGGCACCACGTCGTGGTCAGAACCCGACCGGGTTCCCGTAGACCAGCACGTACAGCCCCCCCATCGTGATGACCATCCCGGCCAGGGTGTTGATGATGGGGTACCACCAGTAGGCCTCGTCGACGTCGACGCGGGCGTATGTGATGCCGAAGACCAGCAGCGGGTACAGCATCAGGACGACGGTGAAGAACGGGTGGACGTAGACGAACGCCATCGCGGCGACGAGCCACATCAACCCGCAGTAGAGGTAGGTATTGAACTCCCCCAGGTAGGTCGCCGTCGTGCGGATGCCGGCCCGGCGGTCGGGCTCGATATCGGGGATGGCCGAGAACGTGTGCATCCCCATCGTCCAGAGCCAGCCGCCGATGATGGCGCCCAGCGGCGGGAGCCGCCCGGCCAGCGCCGTGTACGCGATGACGCCGGGGAGGATGTAGAGCCCGTTCGAGACGGAGTCGAGGAACGGCGTGGTCTTGAACCGGAGGGGTGGCGCGGAGTACTCCGTGGCGAGGAGGCCGAAGAGGACCAGTACGGCGACGGCGGTGAGCGGGAGGAGGGGGACGAACGCCAGTCCGAGCAGGCCCGAGACGATGACGGCCCCGACAACCAGCCGGGAGCCCTGATACCGGACCTCGCGGCCCTCTTTCTTCGGGTTCTCGGCGTCGATGTCGGCGTCGAAGATGTCGTTGACGCCGTAGAGGTAGACGTTCGCGGGGAGCAGGAAGTAGCCGAACAGCGCGAGCCCCAGCGGGTCGAACAGCCCGCTGACGGAGTCGGCCGCGTAGGCGACGCCGACGATGACCGGGCCGGCCAGGTAGAGCCAGAACCGGGGCCGCGAGAGCCGCAGCAGGTAGCCGACGGCGGTGTCCTCCGGCGGGAGGACGCGGTCCAGGGCGAACCGCCCGGGTTCGGACTCCGACCCGGCCATGGCTATCGGTCGGGCGCGCTGCCAGCCAGGTCCTCGATGACGCAGTCCGCGGTGTGCTGGCCGCTGACCAGGCACATCGGGACGCCGATTCCGGGGGTCGTGTACGAGCCGGTGAAGTAGAGCCCGTCGACCTCCTTCGAGCGGTGGGGCGGCCGGAGGAAGGCGGTCTGTCGGAGCGTGTGGGCCATCCCGAGCGCGGTCCCCTGCATGGAGTTGTAGCGGTCGGCGAACTCGGAGACGGAGAACGACTCCTCGACGACGATGCGGTCACGCAGGTCGACGCCGGTGTTCTCCGCGAGGTCGTCCAGTACGAGTTCCCGGTAGCGCTCGCGGGTCTCCGGGCCGTCCTCCAGGTCGGGCGCGACGGGGACGAGGACGAACAGGTTGCTGTGGCCCTCCGGCGCGACCGTCTCGTCGGTCTCGCTGGGAACGCAGACGTAGTAGGCGGGGTCGTCCGGCCACGCCGGGTCCTCGAAGATGGTCTCGAAGTGCTCGTCCCAGTCGGTCGGCAGGACGAGGGTGTGGTGCTCCAGCGGGTCCACGTCGCCCTCGACGCCCATGTAGAGCAGGAACGCCGAGGGAGCGTAGGTCCGGGAGTCCCAGTAGTCCGCGTCGTAGCCGCGCTCGTGCTCGGGCAGGAGCTCCTGCTCCGTGTGGGCGTAGTCGGCGTCGCTGACGACGTAGTCGAATCGCTCGCGTCGGGGGCCGGCGTCGGCCGTCGTCGCCCCGCCGTCCGCGGCCGCCTCGACCGGACTCACACCGTCGGCGGCGGTCGCCTCGTCGCTTCCGCCCGCCGTGCGCGTCGGGAGCGTCGGCTCGGGTGCGTCGCCGACGAGGAGCTCGAAGCCCTCGCGCCGGGTGATGATCTCCTCGACGGGCGCGCCGGTCCGGTAGTCGACGCCCAGCTCCGCCCCCAGGTTGGCCAGGCCGTCGACGACGGCGCCGATGCCGCCGTCGGGGTAGTAGACGCCGAGATTGAAGTCGACGTGGCTCATGATGTTGTACATCGCGGGCGTGTTGCTGGGCGCGCCGCCCAGGAAGACGAGCGTGTACTGCATCAGCTGCCGGAGCTTGGGGTGGTCGAAGTAGTCCGCGACGTAGTCGTCCATCGTCCCGAGCAGTTTCAGGCCGACCGGCGCCGCCTTCAGCACGTCCAGGTCCACGAAGTCCCGCAGCGAGGTGCGGTCCGTGTAGACGAACTGCTCCATCGCGGTCTCGTAGTGGTACTCCGAGGTGTCGAGGTACTCCCGCAGGGTCTCGCCCGCGCCGTCGGCGTACGACTCGAAGGTCGCCACGTTCTCGTCGAGGTCGGGGACCATGTCCACGTGGTCGCCGTCCTTGAAGAAGACCCGGTAGTGGGGGTCCAGCCGGCTGAGCGAGTAGAACTCGTCGGGCGACCGGCCGAAGTGGCCGAAGAACCGCTCGAACACGTCGGGCATCAGATACCAGGAGGGACCCATATCGAACTTGAACCCCTCCGTTTCCAGCCGGGAGGCGCGCCCGCCCAGCTGCTCGTTCTTCTCCAGTACGGTCACGTCCGCGCCCGCGTCGGCCAGGTAGCAGGCCGTCGAGAGCCCGCCGAAGCCGCCGCCGATCACGGCGATACGCTCGCCGTCGAGCCGTTGCATACACCAATGGAGGGGCGGCGCAGGCTAAAGTGGTCCGGTCGGGAGCCCCGGACGCCCCCGGGAGAAGGGCTTTTTACCCGCTCACCCCAGTCGTCGCCGTGCCCCGCACGCACCTGACGAGCGTCGACGACGTACCCGACCGGGGTGGCTGGCTGTGCACCGTCGAGGAGTCGGACGGCTCCCTTCGGGAGGTAGTTCTCGTCCGACTCGCCGACGGCATCGTCGCCTGGAAGAACTTCTGCCAGCACGAGACCGACCAGAAGCTCTACCGCGAGGGGGTCGGGACCGTGATGCGCGACGGCGGCATCGTCTGCCCGAAACACGGCTCCGTCTTCGACGCCGCGACCGGCCACTGCGACAACGGGAAGGCCGCCGGCTCCACGCTGGTCGAGGTCGATGTGACCGTCGAACTCGGAGCGGTCTACCTCACCGACGACGACGTGACGTTCGACCACGCCGGCCCCGCCGACGCCGTCGACGGCGACGACGACGACGATGACGACGACCTGCCCGATTCCACCTCGCATCTGAGCTTCTGAGCGGCGGTCTCGACGCACGGCACCGACCCGCGGCGGCGTTCGAGCGACCGGCGACGGCAGCGAGCGGTCGATGTTTGCGGGCCCGAACGGGCAGCTGGCGCTGTCACGGCTACGCGATGTGGGTGTCGGCGTCGCCCGGGAAGGGGCCGGTCGGCAACCCGTCGGGAGCCAGGCGCTGTCCGTTCCGGCGGAACGGCCCGCCTGAGCGCCGTCGGCGGCGCTCGCGGCGGTCGCGACTCCACCGTTCCGTACCGTTTATACCGGCGCGACCGGAAGCACCGGGCATGGCGAGAGAGCAGACCGAGGTCCGCGAACTCCAGGAGGGGAACTACGTGATGATAGAGGACGTCCCCTCGAAGATCACGGCCTACAGCACGTCCAAGCCCGGCAAGCACGGCAGCGCGAAGGCCCGCGTCGAGGGGACCGGCGTCTTCGACAGCCAGAAGCGCAACTTCACCCAGCCCGTCGACGCGAAGGTGTGGGTGCCCATCGTCGAGCGCAAGCAGGGGCAGGTCGTCTCCACCGCCGACGGCGAGATGCAGGTGATGGACCTCGAGACGTACGACACCATCACGATGCGCATCCCCGGCAGCGAGGAGATCAGCGCCGACGACGAGATCGAGTACCTGGAGTACGAGGGCCAGCGGAAGCTGGTCTGAGCCGGGCGCACCGACCCGCCGACCGACGACCGGTTCCCCTCCTCAGATCGTGACCCCCTTCCCCGGCGCGACCGCCGACCGTTCCGACGCCGACTACGTCCTCGTCGGCGCGCCGCTTGACCGCTCGACCTCCTTCCAGCCTGGGGCCCGCTTCGGGCCCGGCCGCGTCCGCCGGCTCGCCCGCGGCTTCGAGGACTACGATACCCGCACCGACGCGCGGTTCACCGACCTCGCCGTCCACGACGCCGGCGACGAGTCGCCGTGGGCCGACGCCGAGGAGTACCTCGACCTCCTGACCGGACGACTGCGAGACGTCGGAGCCGACGACGCCGTCCCCCTCCTCGTCGGCGGCGAGCATACCGTCACCGTCGCCGGGGTCCGCGCCGTCGAGCCGGACAGCTTCGTCTGTCTGGACGCCCATCTGGACCTCCGCGAGGAGCTGGGCGGCGACCCGCTGTCGCACAGCACTGTCACCCGGCACGCGCTCGAGGTGGCCGACCGGGCGGTCATCCTCGGCGCTCGCGCCGGCAGCGAGGCCGAGTACGAGCGGGCGGCCGGGGGGGACGTGGCCGTCGTGCCACCCGAAGCGGTGCCCGACTGGACGCCCGATTTCGACGGGTCGGTCTACCTGAGCGTCGACATCGACGCCGCGGACCCGTCGGTCGCGCCCGGCACCGGCACGCCGGAGCCGTTCGGGCTGTCGTCTCGGGCGATGCGCGACGTCGTCCGGGACGTGGCGCCCCACTGCGACGGCTTCGACTGCGTGGAGGTCAACGACCGCGACGACGGACAGGCGGCCGTGCTGGGCGCGAAGCTGCTGCGCGAGTTCGTGTTCGCACACGCGGACGGTAGCTGACGGTCGCAAGGGAGCAGTAGCTGGCTTGCAGTTTCTTTTCTTCGGATATCCGCCAGTTTCAGCAATTATTACGGCCCTCGGTCGATAATTGCGCTACATACTACCGCGCAACTTATGCCGCTCGGGCCGTAACCGTCCCCGATGAAGCGGCGCCGATACCTGGCAGCCGCCGGCGCAGCTGGCCTGGCGGGGCTCGCAGGGTGCAAGGGGGACGTCGCGCCGGGCGCCGGCCGGCACCTGCTGGGACCCGATACCGACCGGCGGCAGGTGGCGCTCGCCAGCGTCAACGCGACCCCGGACGACAGCCCCGTAGATATCGACGTGGCGGTGGCCGAGCCGCTGGCGACCGCCGACCAGCCCGTCCGTATCGCCGTCACGACGACGAACCAGGGGCCCGAACGGGCCATCTCGGTCGCCGAGGGGGGTTGCTGCCTGTTCAACCGCGAGAAGGGCGGCAGCGACGACCCCGGAGGGCTCCGGCTCTACCTGGCCGAGAGCACCGACCACGAGGACCGCCGTGGGGACCGCTGGGTGCCGGACGCCAGCGGCGGTCGAGGGGACGCGCTGTACGGCTGCAACCCGCGGCGCTACGCCGGCGGCTCACTCACCAACGAGTACGAGCTCTGGGACGACTACGCGGTCCGGGGCTACTTCCGGCCGGGGGCGTACCGGTGGTCGGAGGCGGTGCAGGTGTACGACGACCCACGGGCGGGATTCGGGGGCGACCCGGATGTCGAGTTCGTCTGGGGGTTCTCGCTCGACGTGACGGTGCCGGAGTAGTCAGTCATCGCTCGCTGCGATGACCGCCCGGAACACCGGGAGCGCCCGCTTGGCCGCGACCCCCGACTCCAGGAACAGCAGCGTCCGCGGCGGCGTGGTGGCCTTCGGCCGCACCCGAAGCCCCGACTCGTCCGCGGCGGCGGCCTCCCGGCCCGCGTCCGCCGCGGCGTCCGGCGCGAGCCGGAACTCCACCCTGGCGCGGTCGAGGTGGACGTACACCTCCGCCAGCCGGTCGACCGCGTCGCGCTCGGCGACGTCGGGGTTGCGCCGGTCGGCCGTCTCCCCCGGCGGCAGCAGCGCCACGCCGTAGGCGAACGTGCCGTGCTCGCTCCCCTCGGCGTCGCGGACATCCACGACGGCCAGCCGGCCGAGCGCCCCGCGCTCGTGGCCCCGGAGCTCGGCGGCGAGCAGCTGGGCGATGCGCCGGCCGTCGGTGATGGACTCGTCGACCATCACAGCTCCTCCCGGGCCCGGCGTGCGAGGTCGGCCACGTCCGCACCCTGCCGGTGGGCGTAGAGGACGGCGGCACCGTCCATCGTCAGCCCACGGTCGGCCTTCAGCTGGTTCATCGCCGCGACGGCCTCCTGCTTCTCGACGCCCTCGTTCGCGAGTGCCGAGAGGACCCGGTCGAACGTCGACCGCTCCTGGAGGAGTGACTCGTCGGGCCGGAACTCCTCGGGCACGTCCACGTCGGCGGGGTCGAACTGCGCGACCAGCCGGTTCCCCTCGCGCGTGAGCAGCCCCTCCCCGACGCCGATATCCGCCAGCCGGCGGGCCTGGTCCGGCGTGAACCACTCCCAGTCCAGCGAGAGCTTCTTGAAGAAGGTGCCCTCGGGGAGCTCCGCCGTCCCCTCGCGCTGGAACGGGGCCCCGATGGCGACGCGCAGGCTCATGTCCGCCGTCAGTTCGCGGGCGGACAAGTATCGCTCGGTGCGGGGTCGCCCGGCCGGCGAACGGGGCTTCGACGTCGCCCGGACGGCGGTCGGAACACCCTCGACGACGTGGAGGTTCCCTACGGGGGATGCGGGCGTTCACCGGCATCATCGACAGGTTCCGGGACGACATCCCGGGCAACGAGCACCGCGACATGGACCGGGAGGCGCCGTAGCCGTCAGTCGGCGGTCTCGGTGATGGTCTCCGGCGCTTCGGGCGGGTCCTCCGGTTCGGGCTCGGGCAGGTCCAGCTCCGTCCCGTCCGTCTCGGCCCGCTCGCGGACACGCCGGAGGACGCGCCGCGCATCGCCCAGCTCGGCGTCACCGACGGCCCGGAGCAGCGCGACCGCCCGCTCGGCACGGGTCCGCCGCCACGAGGCCTCGCGGGCCTGGTAGGTCCGCACCGCCCGGAGGAAGTCGACGCGGCGGAACTCCGGCCAGTACGGCGAGCAGAAGAAGACGGCAGCCTCGTTGCCGTTGGCGTGCCAGGGGAGGAAGTTCGACGTGCGCTCGTCGCCGCCCGTGCGGATGATGAGGTCGACGGCCCGGGCGGGGCCCTCGTACAGTCGGGATTCGACCTCGGCCACGTCGATGTCCGTGGGGTCGAGGTCGCCGGCCGCGACGTCGCCGGCCAGGTCCCGGGTCGCGGAGAGGAGTTCGGCGCGGCCGCCGTAGGCCAGCGCGATGTTGAGATGGAACTCGTCGTAGCCCGCCGTCCGGCGGTCGGCGTAGTCGATAGCCTCGCGCACGCGCGGCGGGAGCCGGGCGAGTTCACCGATGGCGCGGATGCGGACCTCGTTCTCGTGGACCTCCTCGCGGTCGGCGAACTCCCGGAGCTTGCGCTCGATGAGGTCGAACAGCTGTTCGCGCTCCGCGGGCGGGCGCTCGAAGTTCTCGGTGGAGAAGGCGTACAGCGTGAGCTCCTGTACGTCGAGTTCGTTGCACCAGTGGAGCATCCGCTCGGTCGTCTCCGCGCCGGCGCGGTGGCCGTCGGTGGCCTCGTCGCCCGACCGGCGCGCGTACCGGCGGTTCCCGTCCTGGATGACGGCGACGTGGGTGGGAGCCCCGTCGAGTTCCCGCTCCAGCAGGCGCTCGTACAGCGAGAGCGCTCGTCGGCGCAGCCACCCGTGCATGTCCGACCAGCGATGCCCACAGGCTATGGGTCTTGTGACTCGTCACACCGGTCGCTGATGCCGGTGGCGCCGGTTCGTGTCGTCCGGCGGGTGCGACCGGTCGCAGACTTTTTATATGGTCGTATCCTCCGGGCAGTTGCAATGGCGACTGGTAAGGTCGTGTTCTTCAACGACACCGGCGGCTACGGTTTCATCGAGACTGACGAAGCGGACGACGACGTGTTCGTCCACATGGACGACATCGAGGGTCCGGATCTCGAGGAGGGCGAGGAGCTCGAGTTCGAGATCGTCGAATCCGAGAAGGGCCCCCGCGCCCAGAACCCTCGCCGGGTCTGAAGGCCGACGACCACTGAGAGGCAGCGGCACGAAACTGCGGCGCGGTCGCGCGATTCGTCGCGGGCGCGCAGCCATAGCTTCCAAGCTGTGGCTCCCGCGTGCCACCGTCTCTCCCGGCCGACGCGTCGGCCGGTGACCGCTACCTGTTTACCGGCGCGTGGCCAATCCCGGGTATGAGCGAACACGTCGACGAGGGTCTGATCCGGCGGACCCGGGCGCTGCTGGAACCGGGTGATATCGAGTTGAACGGTGTCGTGGTCCACACCACCCTCTCGGGCGAGGAGGAGCCCGCGCTCCACCAGCTCACCCTCGATACCGGCAACCGCATCGCCGCCCACCACCCGGATACCGCGCCGGAGGACACCTACGTCTACTCCGGCAACGACGACCCCGAGTTCGGCGTCAACCAGCACCAGGGGCTGACCCTCGACGACGAGGCGTTCGTCTGGGAGTGCCAGCAGCTGCTCCGGGAGGGGGCCTACGCCGTCGTCACCTACTACGAGGCCGTCGTCGACCACGACGCGCTGCTCTCGGACCTGGAGGAACTGGACGACGTGGACCGGGTCGTCGGCGTCCGCGGCGACGACTGACACCGGGCGGGAGCGCCCACTGTGATGTGGGGAACGCGACGCTTATCCGGCCCTGTCCCCGACAAAGCAGCATGACCGAGGACGACGACGGCTCCCTCTCGCGGGTCGACCGCGCCATCGTGAACGCCTTCCAGGGCGGGTTCCCCGTGGTCGAGCGCCCGTTCGAGCCGGCGGCGCGCGCGCTCCGGGAGCGCGGCGTCGACATCGACGCCGACGGGCTGCTGGCTCGGGTCCGTGCGATGGACGAGGCGGGGACGCTCACGCGCTTCGGCGCGCTCGTCAACGCCGAGGCCATCGGTGGTGCCGCGACGCTGGTCGCGATGCACGCCCCCGAGGACCGCTTCGACGCGGTGGCCGAGCAGGTCAACGCCCACCGGGAGGTCGCACACAACTACGAGCGCGAGCACCCGCATCTGAACATGTGGTTCGTCGTCAGCGTCGCGGACGCCGGCCGCGTCCGCGAGGTACTGGACGAGATCGAGGCCGAGACCGGCCAGGAGACGTACAACCTGCCCAAACAGCAGGAGTTCCGCGTGGAGGCGAAGTTCCTCGTCGACGGGCCCATCGAGGCGGGCGACGTCGACCTCTCGGACCTGGGGCCCGGCGTGACGCCGACCGACCGTGACCACCTCACGCCCCGCGAGCGCGACCTCGTGCTCGCGGTACAGGACGGGTTGCCGCTCTCGGTGACGCCGTACGCGGACGTCGCGAACGAGATCGACCAGCCCGTCGAGTGGGTGCTGGAGACGCTCCAGCGGTTCGACGCCGAGGGGAAGGTCCGTCGCGTCGGGGTCGTCCCGAACCACTACGCGCTGGGTTACACCGAGAACGGGATGACCGTCTGGAACGTCCCCGACGAGGTCGTCGACGAGGTCGGGCCGGCGGTCGCGTCGCTGGACTTCGTCACGCACTGCTACGAGCGGCCGCGCCACGAGGGCGTCTGGTCGTACAACTTCTTCGCGATGACCCACGGTCGCAGCGAGGCCGAGAGCGCCGAGCGCGTCGAGCAGGTCCGCGAGCGGATGGCCGAGTTCTGGGACGTCGAGGACGGTGACTGGGATACGCTGTTCTCCACCCGTATCCTGAAGAAGACGGGCATCCGGCTGGACGAGCGGGCCGACGCGAACACCGACGAGCGGGCCGCCGGGACGACCGGGGTGGACGACGACTAGATGATCCCGCTGCATCACGACTTCCGTGGCGAGACTGTGCTCGTGTTCGGGGCCGGCCCGGTCGGGGCGCGGAAGGCCCGCCGGTTCGCCCGGGAGGCCCGCGTCGTGGTCGTCAGCCCCGCGTTCGTGGACCGGCGGTTCACCCCCGAGGGTGACGCGACCGGCCATGTCGAGCGCGTCCGCGCGGCGCCGACCCCCGGGGACGTGCCGCCCTGGTTCGAACGGACCGACCCCGCGCTGGTCGTGGCCGCGACCGACGATGCCGACCTGAACGCCGCCATCGCGGCGACCGCCGACGAGCGGGGCGTCCTCCACAACCGGGCGGACCGGTCGGGCACCGGCCGGCGGCCGGTCGGCGAGGTGGTGGTTCCGGCGACGGTCCGCGAGGACCCCGTGGTGGCGAGCCTGGCGACCGGCGGCGCCAGCCCCGCACTGTCGAAGCACCTCCGCCAGCGGCTGGAGGAGGAGCTGGCCGGCGCCGGCGCGATGGCGGAGCTGACGGCCGAGGTCCGGACCGATCTCAGGGCGCGAGACGTGGGACCGGACGCCCGCCGGGAGGCGGTTCGCCGGGTGGTTCGCAGCCCGAGCGTTTGGAAGGGTTTAGGTGATGGTAGTACCAACGCTCGTCGAGAAGCCACCGCGGTCATCGCCGAGGTGGTGGGTGACGAACAGTGACCGTTCCAACGGGACTCGTCTCGGGCGTCAGCGTTTCCCACGAGGAGGCCGGCCTGGACCATATCGAACGAGCTGCCGTCGAATCCCAGCACCGGGGCGTCGAGACCCTGCTCTCGCAGCCGGGCGTCCGCGAGGCGTTCTGCCTGCAGACCTGCAACCGCGTGGAGGCGTACGTCGTTACCGACGACGCCGAGACCGGTATGGCGGCGCTCGACCGGTACACCGCCGGGCTGGAGGGCGTCCGTCGGGAGATGACCCACGAGGCGTCCCTGGAGCACCTCATCCGGGTCGCCTGCGGCCTGGAGTCGCTCGTCCTCGGCGAGGACCAGATCATCGGGCAGGTCCGCCGTGCGTTCGTGACCGCCAGCGAGGCCGGCGGCATCGGCCCCGTCATGGAGGACGCCATCACCAAGGCCATCCACGTCGGCGAGCGCGCCCGCGCCGAGACCGGTATCAACGAGGGCGTCGTCTCGCTCGGGAGCGCGGCCGTCCGACTGGCCCGGCGTGAACTGGACGACCTCGCCGCCGAGGACGCCCTGGTCGTCGGCGCCGGGGAGATGGGGACGCTCGCGGCCCGCGCGCTGGCCGGCGAGGTCGCCTCGCTGACCGTCGCCAACCGCACCCCCGAGCGGGCCGCCCGCCTGGCCGACGACATCGACGCGACGCCGACGGAGGCGGTCGGACTGGACGCGCTCGAGGAGGCCATCGGGGCGGCCGGACTCGTCCTCACCACGACCGGCGCCGACGAGCCGATCATCGGGACGGGGCTGCTCGCGGACGCCGGGGAGACGTTCGTCGTCGACCTCGCGTCGCCGCGGGACGTGGCCGCCCCGGCGACGGACCTCGATTCGGTCACCGTCCGGGACCTCGACGCCCTGGAAACCGTCACGAACCGGACCCAGGAGGCCCGGGCCGAGGCCGCCGAACGCGTCGAGCGGATGGTCGCCGAGGAGCTCGACCACCTCCTCTCGCAGTACAAGCGCAAGCGCGCCGACCAGATCATCGGCGCGATGTACGAGGGCGCAGAGCGGGTCAAGAGCCGTGAGGTCGAGAAGGCCATCACCACGATGGAGACGGACGGTCTCTCGGCGGACCAGACGGCCGCCGTCGAGTCGATGGCCGACGCCCTCGTCAACCAGCTGCTGTCGGCCCCGACCAAGAGCATCCGCGAGGCCGCCGAGACGGGCGACTGGACCACTATCAACTCCGCGCTGGAGCTGTTCGGCCCCGGGATGCAGGTCGACCCCGACGAGGTCGCCGGGGAGTTCCTTGACGACGCCGACCCGGACGAGGTCGACCCCGACGACATCCCGCCGGCGATGCGCGAGCGGATGCCCGAGGCCGTCCTCGACCGGCTGGCCACGGGCTCGGACTGAACGCCCGACAGGTTCTGCTATCGGTGAGTTCGTTCTCGGCACCACATCCCGCGTGTTCGTACCCGGAATCGTTCGAGTATCAGCCACGTTCTGTCGTTATCGGGGACGGCGTGCCGTCACGGACAGGGCCGGGCGCTCCCGCCCCGAGCGCCGCGCCGACCAGCACCGTTTAGCCCGCCCCCGACCCAGCGACGGGTAGCGCATGTTCGACACCTTCGAGGTCGTGCCGGCGGTGGACGTCCAGGACGGGCAGGTGGTCCAGCTCGTGGGTGGTGAGCGGGGGACCGGCCGGACGTACGGCGACCCCGTCGAGGCCGCACGCGACTGGGAGGAGGCGGGCGCGCGGACGCTCCATCTGGTCGACCTGGACGGGGCGTTCGAGGGCGAGCGGGCCAACGCGAGCGCCATCGAGCGGGTGGTCGCGAGCACCACCGCGGACGTGCAGATGGGCGGCGGCATCCGTACCGCGACGGACGCGTTCGACCTCCTGGAGGGCGGCGTCGACCGCGTCATCCTCGGGACCGCCGCGGTCGAGAACCCCGACATCGTCTCGACGGTCGCCGACCGCTACCCCGACGGTGTCCTCGTCAGCCTCGACAGTCGCGGCGGCGAGGTCGTCGTCTCGGGCTGGACCGAGGGGACCGGTCTCGATCCCGCCGAGGCCGCCGCCCGGTTCGTCGACGCCGGCGCGGCGGGGGTTCTGTTCACCGACGTGGACGTCGAGGGGCAGATGGAGGGCGTCCGTGGCGAGGAGGTCCGGCGCGTCGTCGAGGCCGTCGACGCGCCGGTCATCGCTAGCGGCGGCGTCGCCACCATCGAGGACATCCGGACGGTCCACGACACGGGGGGCGCCGCGGTCGTCGTGGGAACGGCCCTCTACGAGGGCGCGTTCACCCTGGCGGAGGCCGGCGAGGCCGTCCGCTAGAACCAGAGCACCGCTGTGTTCGGCGACGGGACTGCCCGGCGAGCCGGCGGCTACGTGGAAGCGGTTCGTGGCGGAGGGATCGGGTCGGCGGGCCCCGGTGATGCGGGCCGCCGGTCAGCGCCGGGACGGGGAGACGCCCGCATCGCGGGCCATCCACCTGGTGAGCGCGTAGGCCGCGGCACCGGAGACGGCGGCGCTCGTCGGGGACGCGGCCGCCAGCCTGGGCGCTGCCGTCGCGACGGCGTCGGCCACCGACTGGATGAGCGTCATTATAC
Organism: Haloglomus irregulare; assembly: GCF_007421925.1. Lineage (GTDB taxonomy): Archaea > Halobacteriota > Halobacteria > Halobacteriales > Haloarculaceae > Haloglomus > Haloglomus irregulare. The sequence goes on along the minus strand of NZ_QMDX01000002.1, from coordinate 152,294 downwards.
TGACTGGTCGCCCCCAGGGTTGATAAACGGTCGGTACAGCCCAGTTCACAACGGTCGTCTATATCCCCAGTGGGCGGCGGGGGCCGTCGGTCAGTCCGTGGCCGCCTCGACCCGGGCCTCGTAGCCGGCCGCGACGTCCTCGGCGCAGAGAGTCCGGAACTGGTCGCGCGCCCCGGAACGCCTCGGGCGGCCTCGTACTCACCGAGGCCGAGTAGCGCCTCGCCGCGCTCGCGGGGGGCTCGCGTCGTCTCCGCGCTGTGGACCCCGGAACGGAACGACTCCGGACAGTCGCCGCGGTGGTCGAGCGCGTCCGGCGTCGGCTCCCCGTCGGCGACCGTGAGGGTGGTGCCGAACCGACAGCGGGGCGGGCGGGACGGGCCGAGACACCGCGACCGGACCTGCGGCCCCACCACGTATGACCACATCTGCAGACTGATCAGCGGCGGGCGCTTGGAGGGGAACGGTCTTGACCGTGGCCATCGGAGGCAGGGACATGAGCGACGAGGCGACCGGTGACGACGCCGCGGCGGGCGCCGCGCGTGAGGCTGCCGTCACCCGCGAGACCGCCGAGACGACGGTCGAGGTGACGCTGGCGCTCGACGGCGACGGCGAGGCGACCGCCGAGACCGGCATCGGCTTCTTCGATCACATGCTCGGGGCGCTCGCCACGCACGGCCTGTTCGACCTCACCGTCCGGTGCGACGGCGACCTGGCGGTCGACGATCACCACTCCGTCGAGGACGTCGCCATCACGCTCGGGCAGGCGTTCGACGCCGCACTCGGCGAGAAGCGCGGCATCCGGCGCTACGCCGACCGCCGGGTCCCGCTGGACGAGGCCGTCGCCGACGTGGTCGTGGACGTCTCCGGGCGGCCGTACTTCGCGTTCGACGGCGACTTCTCCCAGGAGCGGGTCGGCGAGTTCACCAGCGACATGGCCGCACACTTCTGCCGGTCGCTCGCGATGAACGCCGGGCTGACCCTCCACGCCGGCGTCGAGGGGGAGAACGCCCACCACGAGGTCGAGGCGCTGTTCAAATCGCTCGCCCGCGCGCTGGACGACGCTACCCGCGTCGACGAGCGACGGGCCGGCGACACGCCGAGCACGAAGGACGAACTGTAGCGGTCCGAGTCCGGCCGGTGGGATCCCGTCGCCACCCCGGAGCGGCCCACATCGACCGGGTCGGTATCGCGCCCGGCGCGGTCATCCCTGTCCCTCGCCGCCCGGCCGGGGCTGCTCCCCGTGCGACCCCGACCCGGGGAACCGCTGACGGTCGAGCAGCCGGAAGTTGACCGTGACGACACCGACCTCGGTGCCGTCGACGGCCCGCTCGACCGTCCCGGAGAAGGTGACCTGCGTGGAGTGGACCGCGAACAGCTCCGTGTCGAAGCGGACGTCGACGCCCTCGGCGGCCGGCGCCGTCAGCTCGAACTCGCCGTTCCGGGTGGCGATGCCGACGCCCTCCGGGAGGTACTCCGCGAGCGCGGTCCGCGCGAGGTCCTCCACCGTCCGGACCGCGCTCCCGGCGTCGAGCACCCGCACCGGCTCGCCGGCGTCCTCCGGGAAGACGTTGGTCCCGTCCCGGACGGTGGCCGTCTCGGCGGCGGCCACCTCGGCGTTCCGGAGCTGCCGTACCGCCCGCTCGATCGCCTGGTCCGACATGGTCGTTGGTGTCGAATCCGCGCCATGGACATAAAACCGCCCGTCACGGCGGCACCTGCGACCGGGAACCCCCGCTCGTGGGGCTCAGTCGCCCGTTCCGGCGGTCTCCAGCACCGCCCGGAGTTCGGCCAGATACGACTCGCGGGTGTGGTCCAGCCGCGCCAGCCACACCGCCTGATAGCTGGGATGCAACAGCGGGACGACCCGCCCGACACCGGTCTCGACGGGGTCCAGCACTAGGTCGAGGAACCCGTCGACGGACCGGTCGTCCATCGCGAACACGGACGCCGTCGCGTGCTTGCTGGTCGTGAGGACCGCGTCAGGGGCGACCGTCGCGAGCTCCTCGCGCAGGTAGGGCCGGCAGTTCGCCCGCTCGGCAGCGGTCGGCTCGCGGTTGCTCCCGGCCCCGTCGCAGGGGAAGCATTTCACGGCGTTCACACACGTCGACGGAGGGGTGGGCGCCCTTCCAGAGCTGCTGGAACGTATCGACATCCACCTTGAGGTACTTGCGCTCGCCATCGATTCACGGGCGATGGAGTTTGAACCGCTCGGAGTTGTGTTGCCACGCGGCCAGTGTCTCGTTGATGCTCCCTCGAAAGAGAGCTTGTGCAGTTGCTCGGCGTCGTCGATTCCGATGCCGAGTTCCGGGTGGAACGTCCCACCACCGGGGGCGGGGCCACCGACTCGGATTTCGAGGTTTCCACGGTCGAGGAGCGTCCCGATGGTGGCGGGCTGGGATTCGACCCACGGGGAGAGCGGCTTGTCGCTGTCTGCAAGGGGTGCGCCTCCCGCTACTGTAGGTCGGCCACAACGATAACGCGCACTCGACCCTCGGTTTCCAGCAGACCCGCAAACTCCATATCTACATCAACGGGCTAGAGTACACCCTGGCGCTGATTGATTCGGAGCCGATCAGGGGCTCGACCGGCCCTCGCCGCCGAGATAGTCGTCGAGGGCTGGAAAATCGATCGTGCAGTGATTGCCGACCACGCCAACTTGTTCGGGGAATAGGGGCTTGTACGGGCGCCCGATCCACACGCCCTTGCGGTCCTGGTGTTTGCGGTCTCACTGTCGATGCCCTGTGCGACCGCCGCAGGCGAGAGGAAGGCGACGGAGACGCCGACGCTGGAGCCACCGGGCCCCTGCTGGCATCACAGGTGTACGGCGGGATAGACACCGACCGGCTTGCAGCGATGAGATACCGTTGACTGATTGAGAAGCTTTTCCTATCACGAAACCGTGATGTAAAACGTGACACTGGTTCACTGTCAGGACCGACCGATGCCTGGCACCGGTCCCGACACCGAGCCGCGTCCGACCGCCTCATCGCCCGACCTCGTCTGCGACAGCCTGGAGGCTGACCAATGACCGGGCGAGCGCTGTACTTCTCCGAGCCCGGCCGCGTGGAGGTGCGTGACCGGCCGGTTCCCGAGCCCGGGCCCGACGAGGTCCGGGTGCGAACGGAACTGTCGGCGGTCAGCCCCGGTACCGAGCTGCTGGTGTACCGCGGCGAGGTACCCGAGTCGATGGACGCCGACGAGACGATCGACGCCCTCGACGGCACGTTCTCGTACCCGCAGCAGTACGGCTACGCGGCCGTCGGCCGGGTGAGTGCCGTCGGGGTCGACGTGACCGACGACTGGCTGGACCGCCGAGTGTTAGCCTTCCACCCCCACGAAAGCCACTTTCTCGCCGACCCAGAGGATCTCGTGCCGACCACTCTGTCCGCCGAGGACGCCCTGCTGGTGCCGAACGTCGAGGCGGCGGTCAACTTCGCCATGGACGCACAGCCCCGTCTCGGCGAGCGGGTCGCCGTCTTCGGACAGGGGCCGGTCGGACTGTTAACGACGGCGGTGCTCGCGGACTTCCCGCTCTCCGAGCTGGTCGCCGTCGACCGCTACGGACGCCGCCGCGACCTCGCGCGGTCGTTCGGGGCCGACCGAGCCGTCCGCCCCGGCGAGGCCGCCGCCGCCCTGAGTGCGGACGGCGCCGATCTCAGCGTGGAGTTGTCGGGGGCACCGGAGGCACTCGATGAGGCCATCGATGTCACCGGCTACGCCGGCCAGGTGCTCGTCGGCTCCTGGTACGGCATCAAGGACGTCTCCCTGGACCTGGGTGGGTCCTACCACAGAAGCCATATCCGGATTCGCTCCAGCCAGGTGAGCCGGGTCGACCCCGACCACGCCGGCCGCTGGGACAAGGAGCGCCGCATGGAGTACGTCCGCTCCTGGCTCGATCGGGCCGACGTCTCCGAGATGTTCACCCACCGGCTCGACGTAAGCGAGGCTCCCAAGGCATACCGACTGCTCGACGAGCGCAAGGACGAGGCTGTCCAGGTCGTCTTCACCTATGACTGACCCGGACACCGACATCACGAGGCCGGGCTTTAGGTGGTTCCCGCCCCTCAACCTGATTGATGTACACGACAACGGTGCGGACTGACTTTGTGGCTCAGCACTACCTTACCGTCCCGAACCCGGGACCGGAGGGTGAGCTCCACTCTCACCATTTCCGGGTGGAACTGGAGTTTCGTGGCCCCGAGCTCAACGAGTACGACTACCTGGTGGACATCGACGATGCACGGGCGGCCCTCGCGGACATAGCCGACCGGTACACTGACGCCACGCTGAATAACCTGCCGGAGTTCTCGGGGTACAACCCCAGCGTCGAGCGGTTCGCCCGGGTGGTGTTCGGCCGAGTGACCGAGCGGGTGGCCGACGACACCGTCACCGAACTGACCGTCACGGTCTGGGAGGACGACCAGGCCGCCGCCGGCTACGACGCGGCGGTATGAGGGTCGGGCTGACGCTGTACGGTGACCTCGGGGAGCGGTCGGGCGGGTTCCGCTACGACCGCAAACTCGTGGCCGGTCTGCGCGCCGCCGGCCACGAGGTTGAGGTGATCTCACTGCCCTGGCGGGCCTACCCTCGCGGGCTCCTGGACGGCTTCTCCTCCCGGGTTCGCGACCGGCTGACCGTCGACGTCGACGTGATGCTCCAGGACGAACTCGCCCACCCCTCGCTGGTCCGGCACAACCCGCAGCTCCCGTACCCGGTCGTCAGCATCGTTCACCACCTCCGGGCCAGCGAGGACCGCCCGCTCGCGCCACTGTACCGTGCCGTTGAGCGCCGCTACCTCCAGACAGTCGACGGCGCGGTCTGCAACAGCGCGACCACCCGCGACGTCGTCACCAACCTCGGCGTCAACCCCAAGACAACGGTCGTCGCCCCACCGGCCGGCGACCGGTTCGACCCCGACATTGACCCCGACGAGGTCGCCGCCCGTGTTCGGGAAGGTCCTCTTCGCGTCGTCTTCGTCGGCAACCTGACCGAACGCAAGGGGCTCGACACCCTCGTCGTGGCGTTCGACCGTGCCCGGCGTCGCGGGGCGGCCGTCGAGCTGACCGTGGTCGGCAGAACCGTTGAACCCGACCACGTCGCCACGGTGCGCGAGACAGTGGCCGACCGCGGGCTTGAGGACGTGGTCACCTTCGCCGGGGAGCTCCCTGACGAGGACCTGGCCACGACCCTCGCGGCGAGTCACGTCCTCGCCGTGCCCTCCCGGTACGAGGGCTTTGGCATCGTCTATCTCGAGGGAATGAGCTTCGGCTTGCCGGCGGTCGCGAGCGCCGCCGGCGGCGCTGACGAGATCGTGGCCGACGGCGAGACGGGCGTACTCGTCGATCCTGGCGACGCCGGCCGGATCGCCGAGGCGCTGGTTAGACTCGACGCCGACCGCGACCGGCTCGCCCGGATGGGCCGAGCAGCACGTGCCTACTACGAGGCTCACCCGGACTGGGCGGAGACGACTGCCCGGGTCCGAGCATTGCTGACCGCCATCATGAACGGCGACCGACGTCGCGACCGCGAGGTGACAACGTGACTAACTTCCAGGACTACCTCGTCGCCAAGCGCTCGGTCGACGACCGGGCGCTGGACCGGCGCCTGCTCGACCGGCTATGCGAGCTATTGACCGCCCGGGCGCAAGACCGGGAGGGACCCCTCCGGGTGCTCGAGGTCGGCCCCGGGGTCGGCACGATGGTCGAGCGGCTGGTCGAGTGGAATCACCTCCCGGCCGGCGAGGTACAGTACACCACGGTCGACCTGAACCCGGACAATATCGCAGCGCTGCGCGAGCGGCTGCCGGCGTGGGCGGCCGATCGCGGGCTCGACGTAGCCGAGTCGGACGACCGCCTCCGGTTTACCGGCGAGGGGCGGACGCTGACGGTCGAGCCGGCCGTCGCCGAGGGGGTCAGGTTCGTTGCCGACGCCGACCGGTCGTGGGACCTCCTCGTCGGGATGGCCGTGCTCGACGTGGCCGGGCTGGACAGCCTGCCCGGCCTGCTCGACGGGCTCGCTCCCGGCGGGCTGTGGTACTTCCCGATCACCTTCGACGGCGGCACCCGGTTCGCGCCGGCCCACCCCGCGGACCGGGCCGTCGAGTGGGCCTACCACCGCCACATGGACCGCAAGCCCGGTGGAGACAGTCGTGCTGGTAGCCACGCCCTCTCCCGGCTCCAGGGCCGGGGCGACGCGACCGTGCTCGATGTCGCGGGCTCGGACTGGGCGGTCCGGCCGGTCGACGGAGGCTATCCCGGGACGGAGCGGGTACTGGTCGACCATGTCCTCGACACGGTGGAGTCGGCCGTCGGCGAGATAACCGGGCCCGGCTTCGCGGAGACGTTCGCGGAGTGGCTGTCAGCCCGCCGCGAGCAGGCCGCCAACGGACAGCTGATGTACACTACACACCAGCTGGACCTGCTCGGCCGTGTCCAAGGCTGAGATCCGCGTCCGAATTCCCAAAGTGCATGTTGTCCGCCCGCAGATATTGGGTACCGTGACAAAGACGCAGATCACTCTGGTTCAGATTGATAACTACGGTCCGTGGACGACGACGCCGGAGCCCCGACGGGAGGTCGATCTTCAGACCCTCCAGTCGCGGCTGTACGCCGACGTCTCCCAGCTGGTGGGCAACCGCGAGGGGTACGCCTTCTTCGGCCGGTTTGATAACATGGTCACCGTCACCAACGGCCTGGGTCGGTCGGCCCATGAGCTGATCCAGGAGTCCATCGCCAACCGCTACCCGGTCACCGCGAGCATGAGCGTCGCCGTCGGCCCGACGCCAGTCGAGGCGCTGGGCACAGCCTCTGACCGCCTCCAGGACGCTGGTAGCGCCCAGGACAGCGACCGTAGGAGGATACTCCGCGGCGAGACGCTCGCGGAGGCCGACCGGTCGACCGAGGACATCCAGATTGCACACTTCGACGTCGACGACGCGACCGGCAAGTACACCGATCAGCTCAACGAGTTCGACACGTTCATCCGCATCGAACAGGGGTACGCCGAGCTGATGCGATACATGCGTCGGGCCCACGACTCGCTTGCCTTCTTCGTCGGCGGCGATAACGTGATTACGGTCTGCTCGGACGTCGACGAAGCGGGCTACGACGACGCGGTCGACCACGTCGAGGACGCCGTCGGGGTCGAGTTGCGAGTGGGCGTCGGCCGTGCCCGGACCGCACAGGGCGCCGGGATGGACGCCAAACACGCCCTGGAGGAGTGCCGCGAGAACGGCTCCGACGTCGAACTGGCTTGGTAACCGTCTCCGGCACCCCTCCGCTTCGGGTAGAGAGGTGATATTCGTCCGCCCTCATAGTACAATGTGCGGCATCAATATTCGACCGGCTCCGCTCCGCCGTCCGGACGAGGCGGTCGCACTCCTCGCCGAGGTTGTTCTGTATCTGCTTGATACCGACCGCTCGCTGTACAGTGCGTTCGGCATCGCGTATCGCATCCCCAGTAATGACGAGGGAGACGACTATTCTTGTACGCGCGGGGAGTGTTGCCCGCCGCTGGACGATGCAGTGTTTTCCTGAAGGGTGTCGGTAACACTGGGAACCTCTTCCGGGTCCTGAACGCTCACTGCATCGAACTCCATCATTCGTCCGGGAGCGTTGCAGGGGTGATTACTGATCCAAAGGAGCGTCGAGGCGACCGTCATGTCCGCGCACTACTCGCTGCCCTACTGGCTGTCGTGGCTGTCAGCACGCTCCGGAAACGGAAGCGTAACACCGGTTTGCTGGCTCTCGTCGGGGCATTCGGGTTCGGATTCAATGCGGCGACCAGCTTCTGTGGCATGAACAGGGCGCTCGGTATCGACAGCACGACTGACGAGTAGTGACTGTCATCCTTTCTCTCAGATAGACGTAGCATACATACTCGATCGTTTATATCGCGTTCGTGTAGTAGGCGCCCCCCGCGAAGCCGGCGTCGGCGACCAGCGGCCGGACCGTCCGCCCGGAGTGTCGCGTCGTGTAGGCCATCCCCGTCAGGTTGCCACCACGCCAGCGGTCGGCGTCGGGCGCGCCGGCACCGGGCGCCTCGCCCACCACGACCACCGCGGCGTCGGTCGGGCCGACGCCATGGCTGATGTGGGTCCGGCAGTCGACCAGCGCCGGACACCGCTCACACCCCGCCGCGACGGGGGAGGTCGCGTCGGGGTCCGGGAAGGTCGGGTCCTCGGGCACGCCCGTTCCGATGCGTGGATAGGCAATCAATCCCGTCGCCGACCGCCCTCTGACCCATCATCCGTCCCCATCGGAGACCTTCCACCGGTAATGGCTGGCAGCAGACTCACAACGGTTCCGGGTCGCGAGGAGCGTATGCACACCGAGAACCCCGGGCCGTCCGCCGTCGAGACTGCCCACGACGACCGCTTGCCCACCGTCCGCCCCGAGCGCTACGGCGCGTTCCGAACCGGGGCGGCGAGACGGTGCTGTACGACAGCGACTCGCCCGACGCCTGGGTCCGTGCGGACTGTGCCGTCGAACTGGGTCGGTAGTTCGCTAATGCGGCTTGTTCGTCCGCCGAGTGCCGTACTTCCCGGTAATGCCAGCATCTATCCGGTTATCCCGGGCGAGGGGCGTGGGTCACCAGCGACGCCGCTGGAGCTCTCGGGCTCTCTGACGGTGGAACCGGCCCAGCCGGGCAGCCGACGGGCCGGGAGCGCGCCCGAGGCGCGTGTCGCCGACGGCACGCGCCCTGGGGAAGGGCGGGGCAGTGCCATCGCGCACCCAACGGGGGTCTCCTGGCGGACTCGAGGGGCGAGGGCACGAGGGCGTCGGGGACGGAACTGTCGTCGTTGTCACCACGATAGTGAGGGGGCGCCAAGCCGCGCGAGAGGGCGCCCCCTCCACGACCGTTCCCATCCGACCGATTCGCCTTTACCCTCACCCCCACTGACACACGACCATGGAACGGTTCGCCGAGGTCCCCGACCAGTACGACCCGGACACGGTCGAGGAGCGGGTCTTCGACTACTGGGACGAGATCGACGCCTACGAACGGACGGTCGAGCATCGTGCCGACGGCGAGGACTACTTCTTCGTCGACGGCCCGCCGTACACCTCCGGTGCGGCCCACATGGGCACCACCTGGAACAAGACGCTGAAGGACGCCTACATCCGCTATCTACGGATGTGCGGCTACGACGTCACCGACCGCCCGGGCTACGACATGCACGGGCTCCCCATCGAGACGAAGGTGGAGGAGCAGCTGGACTTCGAGAACAAGAAGGACATCGAGGCGTTCGGGATGGAGAACTTCATCGAGGAGTGCAAGTCCTTCGCCGAGGAGCAGCTGGCGGGGCTGCAGGAGGACTTCGAGTCGTTCGGCGTCTGGATGGACTGGGAGGACCCGTACAGGACCGTCTCCCCGGAGTACATGGAGGCCGCCTGGTGGGGCTTCGAGCAGGCCCACGAGCGCGGCCTCGTCGAGCAGGGGATGCGCTCCATCACGCAGTGTCCCCGGTGTGAGACCGCCATCGCGAAGAACGAGGTGGAGTACCACCAGGTCGAGGACCCCTCCATCTACGTGAAGTTCGACCTGGCGGACCGCGAGGGCTCGCTGGTGGTCTGGACCACCACGCCGTGGACGGTCCCGGCCAACACCTTCGTCGCGGTCGGCGGGGACGTCACGTACGCGAAGGTCCGGGTCGAGCGCGACGGCGACGAGGAAGTGCTGTACCTCGCCAGCGACGTCGTCGAGGAGGTGGTCCAGAAGGGCGGCTACGACGGGTACACCGTCGAGTCGGAGCTGTCGGGCGAGGAGATGGTGGGCTGGGGGTACGACCACCCGCTCGCCGACGCGGTGCCCGACCACCCCGACTTCGACGGGGCACTGCAGGTGTACACCGCCGACTACGTCGAGGTCGACCGGACGGGGCTGGTCCACTCCGCGCCCGGCCACGGCGAGGAGGACTTCCAGCGCGGGCGCGAACTCGGGCTCGACATCTTCTGTCCCGTCGACGGCGACGGCACCTACGGCGACTCCGCGGGCCGGTACGCCGGCTCCTTCGTCCGGGACGCGAACGAGGACATCCGGGCGGACCTCGACGAGAAGGGCCTGCTGCTGGCCGACGAGACGTACGTCCACGACTACGGTCAGTGCTGGCGCTGCGACACGGATATCGTCCAGATCGTCACCGACCAGTGGTTCATCACGGTGAGCGATATCAAGGACGAGCTCCTGGAGAACATCGACGACTCGGAGTGGTACCCGGCAGAGGCCCGTGACAGCCGTTTCCGGAAGTTCGTCGAGAACTCGCCGGACTGGAACGTCTCCCGGCAGCGCTACTGGGGCATCCCCATCCCCATCTGGACGCCCGAGGACTGGGACGGGAGCATGGAGGAAGCACTCGTGTTCGGCACGCGCGAGGAGCTGGCCGAGGCCGTCGACCAGGACGTCGACCCCGACGCGCTGGACCTCCACCGGCCGACCGTCGACGACCTGACCGTCACCCGCGACGGGACCACCTACAGCCGCGTCCCGGACGTGTTCGACGTCTGGCTCGACTCCTCGGTGGCGTCGTGGGGGACGCTGGACTACCCCAGCGACGGCTCCCGGTTCGACGACCTCTGGCCGGCGGACCTCATCATGGAGGCCCACGACCAGACGCGGGGCTGGTTCTGGTCGCAGCTCGGGATGGGGACGGCTGCACTCGGGGAGGTCCCCTACGAGCAGGTGCTGATGCACGGGTACGCCAACATGCCCGACGGCCGCGGCATGAGCAAGTCCAAGGGCATCACCGTCGAGCCCGGCGAGGTCATCGCCCAGCACGGCGCCGACCCGATGCGGCTGTTCCTGCTCTCGCGGAACCCGCAGGGCGAGGACATGCGGTTCTCCTGGGAGGAGACCGAGGCCATGCAGCGCCGGCTCAACATCCTCTGGAACGTCTTCCGCTTCCCGCTGCCGTACATGCGGATGGACGGGTTCTCGCCGGACGGCGTGAGTCTCGCGGACGTGCGCGATGACCTGGAGACGGTCGACGAGTGGGTGCTCTCCCGGCTCCAGTCCGTCGAGGCCGAGATGGCCGACCACTGGGCGGAGTTCCGGCAGGACCGCGCGCTCGACGCGTTGCTCTCGTTCGTCGTCGATGACGTCTCCCGGTTCTACGTCCAGGCCGTCCGCGAGCGGATGTGGAAGGAGGAGGACGACCCCAGCAAGACTGCTGCCTACGCCACCCTCTACCACGTGCTCCGGGAGGTGACGGCACTGCTGGCGCCGTACGCGCCGCTGGTCGCCGAGGAGGTGTACGGCAACCTCACCGGCGAGGCCGGGCATCCGACGGTCCACATGTGCGACTGGCCCGAGGCCGACGCTGGCTGGCGCGACGACCGGTTGGAGGAGGACGTTCGCCGCCTGCGCGAGGTCGAGGAGGCCGGCGCCGAGGCCCGCCAGCAGGCCGAGCGCTCGCTGCGGTGGCCCGTGACCCGCGTCGTGGTCGTGGCCGACGACGAGCGGACCGTCGACGCCGTCGACCGCCACCGTCCCCTGCTCCGCGAGCGGCTCAACGCGGAGACCATCGAGCTGGTCGAGCCCGGCGAGGACTGGGGCGAGGTCACCTACAGCGCCCGCGCGGACATGTCCGTCCTCGGCCCGGCGTTCGGCGGCGACGCCGCCGACGTGATGAACGCGCTCAACGAGGCCGAGGTCGACGAGCAGTCCCTCGGCGCGCTCGAACGGGCGGTCGCCGACGCCACCGGGATGACCGTCGACCTGACCGACGAGATGATCGAGTTCGAGACGAACACGCCGCCGGAGGTCAGCGGTGTCGAGTTCGGGGGCGGCGTCGTCTACGTCGACACCGCGCTCACCGAGGCCATCGAGCGCGAGGGGTACGCCCGCGAGGTCGTCCGTCGGCTGCAGGAGATGCGCAAGGCCCTGGACCTCGACATCGAGGCGGAGGTCCGGGTCGCCATCGCCGTCGACGACGACCGCGTCGCCACCCTCGTGCGCGACCGCGAGGGCTACATCGCCGAGGAGGTCCGGGTCGCCGGGTTCGTCGACGACGACGAGCTCGACACGCCCCACCGCGAGCGGTTCGAGGACGTGGAGGGCGTCGCGCTGGAGCTGGCCATCGAGCCGGTCGCCGCCCCGCCGGCGAGCGACTGAGCCGGGGGCTGTGGCCCGGCCACTCCGGTAGGGGTTAATGCGAGCCGGCCGTAGCCCGACCCATGACCGATGTGGCTATCAGAGCCGCGACGCCCGGGGAGGCAGAGCCGGTCCGCGAGCTCGCCCGCGCCGCGTGGCACGCCGCGTACGACGACATCATGGGCCCCGACGAGGTCGACCAGCGGCTCGACAACTGGTGGCGGGCAGAGGAGCTCCGTGACGTCATCACCAACCCGGACCACGTCTTCCTCGTGGCCGTCGACGCCGCGGGGCCGGGCGGTGAGGACGGGGCGGCGACCGGCGCGGGCGCGGACCCGGTCGGCGTGGTCCACGCCGGCCCGAGCCCGTCGGGGGCGTACGTCGTGCCGCGACTGTACGTCCACCCGGAGCGGTGGGGGGAGGGTATCGGGACGGCGCTGCTGGACCACGTGGTCACGCGGGCTCGCGAGGAGACCGACCGGCTGCAGGTCGTCCTGCTGTCAGGCAACGAGGTGGGCGTGGGCTTCTACGAGTCCCACGGCTTCGAGCCGGTCGGCGAGTCGGGGCTGGTCGACGCCGGCGAGCAGGAGGTCATCTACGAGCGGCGGCTGGACTGAGTCGGGGGAACGCTTTAGAGAGCATAATCACAACGTTATCTCATGGACGTGGGGTTCATCCCCCCGGCGCTCACGCGCCTGCAGATCGGCTACGCGGGACTGTTCGCGATAGCCACACTGGCCTGTCTTGCGGGGCTGCCCCGGGTCCGGACGATTCCCGACCGTGAGATCAAGTGGGGACTGGGCTCGTTGCTCACCCTCTCGGCGGTCTGGGCCGGCTTCTCGACCGCCCGGTTGCTCGTCGCCGACCCCGGGCTCCAGCGGACGCTCTACATCCTCGGGCTGACCGTCGGGTTCGCCACCGTCTTCGCGTGGCTCTACTTCACCGCCTCGTACGCCGGCCGCGGGTTCCACCGGAACGTCCGACTCCGCCGGACCGCTGCGGCTATCTACGTCGCGGTCGTCGGGGTGAAGCTGACGAACCCCATCCACGGCGGCTACTTCGCCGCCGGGCAACTCGCCGAGCCGTTCCCACATCTCGCCATCCAGCAGAGCCCGGTCCACTGGGTGGTCATCGGGCTGGCCTACGCCGGGGCCGCCCTCGGCTTCTACCTGCTGTACGACGCGTTCGCGGCCTCACGACACGACACGCGGTGGCTGCTGGCGCTGGCCGTCGTCGCGGTCATCCCGGTCGTCGCGGACGCCGTCGCGGTCGTGACGCCCAGCATCCCGGAGGTGAGCTTCGAGTCCGTCGGCGTCGCGGCCTTCGCCGTCGGGGTGCTGTTCTTCGTCGAGGAGGATTTCCTCCGGGCACGGGTGACCGCCCGGCGGGCGCTCCTGACCGACCACCCCGACCCGACGGTCGCGGTCGACGACGAGGGGCGGCTGCTCGACTACAACGACGAGGCCGCGACGCTGTTCGAGGGGCTGGAGCCGAGGGCGTCGCTGGAGTCGGTCGCGCCGGCGCTGTCGGCGGCGCTGTCCGCCGACGCCCCACGGCTGTCGGTCGGTAGTCGCTCCTTCGCCATCCGGCGGCACGACGTGCCCCTCTGGACCGACCGGACGGCCACGACCGTCGTGCTCCGCGAGGTGACCGAGGCCGAACGCCACCGGGCCGAGATCGAGCGCCAGAACGAGCAGCTCTCCGACATCGCGGTCGCCGTCGCGCACAACCTCCGGAACGCCTCCAACGTCCTGCAGGGACATATCGGGCAGGTCGCGACCACCCGGGCGACGGGCGAGAGCCGGGCCGCCGGGGGCGACGAGGTCGTGACCGACGCGTCGGCCGGCGAGTCGCTCGACATCGCGGCGGCAACCGCCGAGCGGGTCGCGGCGGTGGCCGAGGACCTCCGGCTGCTCGCGGAGCTGGGACAGACCGTCGAGCACACGGCGCCCGTCCCGCTGGCGGGGGCCGCCCGGGAGGCCTGGGACCGCTGTGACGCCGACGGGGTGACGCTCGACTGCGAGTCGTTCAACGTCGAGGCCGACCGGCGGCGGCTGGTCTACCTCCTCGAGGCGGTGTTCCGGTTCCACGTCCGGAACGGGGCCACCACGGTCCGGGTCGAGGCGAGTCACTCGCCGGCGGCGGCCGGGGCGACGGCGGCCGGGGCGGCGACAGCGGGGACGGGCACCACGGACGGCGGTGGCGTCGAGGGGTTCGCGGTCACCGGCGACGGGGCGCCGGTCTCCAGCGAGGAGTTCGCGGCACTGCTCCGGTTCGACGCCGAGAGCAAGCTCGACGCCCCCGGGCTGGGCCCCGCCTTCGCCCGCGCGATGGCCGATGTCCACGGCTGGACGGTCGAGGCCGACGCGGAGGCTGGACGGCTGGTCTTCACCACCCGGGCCGGCTAGCTCCGGGTCCGGACCGGCACGCTCTTATCACTCCGCCGCGAGATGGCAGCCGTAACCATGTCGGATTCCGATAACCCGGAGGATAGAGGAAGTCGCCGCGAGGCGGCTGGGTGTGAAATTCGTGGGCTCGTCTGACCCCACACCTGACACCGACGCATCGAACTCGTTCCTGTTCGGCGACCACCCAGCGACGCGCTCGCTGGCCGAGGCGACCGACGTCGAGTTCCTCGACACCACGCTGCGCGACGGGGAGCAGGCACCCGGCGTCTCGCTGACCCCCGCCGAGAAGGCACGCATCGCCAAGCGGCTCGACGACGCCGACGTCTCCGTCATCGAGGCCGGGTCCGCGTGCACGGGGCCGGGCGAGCGCGAGACCATCCGGCGGGTCACCTCGCTGGACCTCGACGCCACCGTCGTCTCGTTCTGCCGGGGCGTGCGCAACGACATCGACCTGGCGCTGGACTGCGGCGTCGACGGCGTCGACATCGTCGTCCCCGCCAGCGACCGCCACATCGAGACCAAGGTCGGGACGACCCACGAGCAGGTCGTCCGGGACACCGTCGAGCTGGTCGAGTACGCCGCCGACCACGGGCTCTGGGTCGAGGTGCTCGGCGAGGACGGCTCCCGGGCGGACCTGGAGTTCCTGGTCGAGCTCATGAGCGCCGCGATGGACGCCGGCGCCGACCGGGTCTGCGTCCCCGACACCGTCGGCCACGCCACGCCCGACCGGATGCTGGAGATCTACGCCGCGCTGAACGAGGTCGGCCCGACCAGCACCCACACCCACGACGACCTCGGCCTCGCGGTGACGAACGCCCTCGTCGGCGTCGCCGCCGGCGCGGACCTCGTCCACGGCACCGTCAACGGCATCGGCGAGCGCGCCGGCAACGTCGCCATCGAGGAGGTCGCCATCGCGCTGGATCACGGCTACGGCGTCGGGACGCTCCGCACCGAGGAGCTGTACGGCCTCGCCGAGCTCGTCGCCAACAGCACCGGCGTCCCCATCGCCCCCAACAAGGCCGTCGTCGGGGAGAACGCCTTCACCCACGAGTCCGGCATCCACACGGACGGCACGCTCAAGGACGACTCGATGTACGAGCCGTACCCGCCAGAGAGGGTGGGCCGTGAGCGCCGGCTCGTCCTCGGCAAGCACGCCGGCCGCGCCGGCGTCGAGGCCGCGCTCACGGAGCACGATGTCGGCGTCGGCGAGGACGAACTTCCCGAGATCGTCTCGCGCGTGAAGGAACTCGGTGACCGCGGCAAGCGCGTCACCGACGCCGATCTGCTGGCCATCGCCGAGGAGGTCCGCGGCCAGGAGCGCGAGCGCCGGGTCGAACTGCTCGACCTCACCGCGGCCTCGGGGTCGGGCACGCCCACCGCGAGCGTCCGGCTCCGGGTCAAGGGCGAGGAGCGGACCGCCGCCGGCACCGGCTCCGGTCCCGTCGACGCCGCCCTGACCGCCGTCCGGGGGGCGCTCGGCAGCGCCGCCGACGCCCAACTGGAGGAGTACCACGTCGACGCCATCACCGGCGGCACCGACGCGGTGGTGACGGTCGAGGTGACGATGTCCCGGGGCGACCGCACCGTCAACGTCGCCGCCAGCGACGCCGACATCACGACCGCCTCCGTGCGCGCCATGGTCGACGCGCTCGACCGCCTGCTCGCGTACGACGAGGACACCGTGTTGGCCGACGACTAGCAGGAGCTTTCGTTCGAGCTTTTTCCCTGCGGGTGACCTCGTCGGCCGGCCTCACGGCCGGCCGTCTTCGGTCACCGCTTGCGCAAAGAACGTTCAAAAAAGTCTCGTCCCTCACTCGGACCTGCTGGCCTGCGGCCAGCAGGACGCCCGTTCAGGACGAGTGAAACCGCGCCTACGGCGCGGTATGCAGGCGGCGGGCCCGCGCTCGCTTCGCTCGCGCGGGTGCAGGATCGTTACGCGAGAAGTCGATTAATCAGAAGCTTCGTAGATATAACCGATAATTGCACGTCAAAAACTATTTGTATCGGAATGTTTGGGCCTCACTCGCTTTCCTCTTCCCGGATCCCCGGCGCCCCCTCGCTCCATGCCGAGTCCGTCGAGTCCCCACCCGTCTTGTAGCTGCCACGGGCCGTCGCCAGGCGGGTGCCCTCGCCGTCGGTGACGACCACATCGACCGTGGCGACCGACTCCCCGACGCGGGCGCAGTCGGCCTCGGCGAGCATGACCTCGCCCGTCCCCGGGGCGAGGTAGTCGATCCGCATGTCGATGGTGGGGGTGATGTCCTCGACCGCGGAGATGACGGCGGCGCCGCCGACGGTGTCCGCCAGCGCGTACGTGACGCCCCCGTGGGCGACCCGCGTGCGGGGGCTGGAGGAGTGGCGGTCCTCCAGGTCGATGCGGCCCTCGGCGTGGCCGTCGTCGGCATGGGTGATCTCGATGCCGACCGCCCGGTTGAACGGCATCTGCTCGAACATCGACTCGACGTCCATACCCGGCGGTGGCGCGGCCCCGGCTTAGGCGGACCGTCTCGGACCTGCGGCGACGGTCACCACCCACTCATCCGGGCGGCCGCCGGCGGGGAGCGACGGCGTACGCCGCGGGCAGGAGGAGCAGAAAGCCAGCGGTCCACGCGAGCCACGCGACCTCCGACAGCGACAGGAGCGCGATCGGCACACCGAGCGCGGTGTACGCCGCCGCGGCGTAGCCGAGGGCACCCGCCCGCCGGGTGAGGAGACGCTCCTCGTCGGGCGGCAGGTCGCCCGGGGTGTAGCCGCTGACGAGCGAGGCGTCGCCGCCGCGGACGAGACGGGCGACAGCCGTCGTGCACACCGCCGCGGCGAGGAGGATGCCGGCCGTCAGGGCCGCGTCCGGGGTCGCCACGACCATCACGCCAGCGCCGCCAGCACGCCCTCGTAGAACCGTTCCTCGCGGTCCGCGACGGCATGGACGCGCTCGGCGGCCTCCTCCAGCAGCGGGGCCATGTCCCCCTCGGCCTCGCTGGCCTCGTACAGCACCGTCGCCAACGACGTCCACGCCTCGGCGATACCGTGCATCTCCGCGGCGAACGACTCGTCCAGGCCGGCGTCGGCGCCGAGTTCGTCGAGGAAGGGTGCGTAGAGCCCGCGGAAGGCCCCGCCGCCGGTCCCCCGGCGCTCGATGTTCTGGTAGGCGAACCGCGCGGTCCAGGTCGGGTCCTCGAGCGCGGGCCAGTCGGGCATCGAGTCGGCGAAGGCGCGCATCCCCGGCAGCCCGTGTCTCCCCATCCCCAGCCGGTCGCCCAGAGTGTCACGGCCGGCGTCGGCGGGGTCGAGCATGTAGCGGGCCGTCTCGCGGATCGCGTCCCGGGCCGCCGTCCCGACATCCGCCCGCGGGTCGCCCGCCGCGACGATGTAGCGGTTGTCCAGCGGGAGCATGTCCGTGGCCGCCCACGCCTCCCGCAGCGAGGAGAGCGGGAGCGGCTGCACCTCGTCGAACTCGCTGTCAGCCATGTACGCGACCCCCGTCCCCGCGTCGGCATCGGCGTGGGGTGCCTCGGTCGCGTCGGCGTCCTCGTCGTAGCCCACGACCAGCAGCGAGTGCGGCGCGAAGTGGGTGTCCGTGTCGTAATAGTCGAGATGGAACAGGTCGACGAACACCATGACCGGGTCGCCGCGGTCGAGGTGGCCCCTCAGGTCGGCCCACGAGGTGGCCCAGTCGTCGCCCCGGCGCTCCGTGTGCGGGACGTCGAGGGTGTCGAAGAAGGCGGATTCGAGCCACAACGGGCGGCCGATGAACAGTCGCCACGGGGAGGTCGGCAGTTCGAGCGAGACGAAGCCGAGGCCCGACCCCAGCCCGAAGCAGGCCGGCTCCGAGAGCCCCCAGTCGTAATGTGTCGAGAGGTCACGCAGCGCGGTGGAGCCACAGTGGGCCCCGGTGGCGTGCTCGAACCCGTCGAGTCGCATGGCCACAGGGTGGGCCGGCTGCGTCGTAATCGTTCGGGTAGGACGGGGTCGCGACGCGCCACCGGGCGCGCCACTGGAACCGGAACGATACCCCTCGAGGGTCCCACCCGACACGGCCAGTGGCGGCTCGCTGCGTGCCTGCCGGGCCCCGGGTTCGCGGCGGTTCGGGAACCGCTCGCGGGCGTTTGCATCACGAGACGGCTCCGCCGGGTACGGTGAACGGCGCCCCCGGCACGCGCGGGTTCCGGGCGAGCCGCTCACCACGCCCCCCGACCCGTGATCCCCGAGGGTCGCGCAGCTCCCGTCGGTCCAGTTGGCGCGCGCTGGCGGCCGAAGGCCGCCGCCAGGCGTGCGAGGGCCGAGGAGCGAAGCGAGGGGTCCGAGAACCGCCTGAAGCGGGATCATCCGTGAAAACGCTTAGATCCGTGTCGATTCCCGCGTTACCGGAATATTCGGGTTGTAAGGGAGTTGTATCGGCCTTACAGCTTGAACTCGATGGCCGCGCCCTGCCCGAAGCCGACACACTCCGTCGCCAGACCGAGTTCGGCGTCGTCGCGCTTATGCATCTCGTGGATGAGCGTCACGGGCAGGCGCGCGCCGCTGGCCCCCAGCGGGTGGCCGATGGCGATGGCGCCGCCGTTGACGTTGTAGATGTCGTCGTCGAAGCCGAGCTGTTCCTGGCTGTAGATGCACTGGGAGGCGAACGCCTCGTTCAGTTCGACGAGGTCGTAGTCGTCGGCGGTCGTGCCCGAGCGCTCGAACAGGCCCTCACACGCAGGGACGGGGCCGATACCCATGACCTCGGGTTCGACGCCGGCGACGTTGTTGTTGCCGACCTCGGCGAGGACGTCCAGCCCGTGGTCCTCGGCGAACGCCCTCGAGGTGAGCATCGTGGCGGCGGCGCCGTCGGAGACCTGGGAGGCGTTCCCCGGCGTGACGCTGCCGTCGGACTTGAAGACGGTCGGGAGTTCGGCCAGCTTCTCCGCGGTCGTCCCGGGGCGGAGCCCCTCGTCCGTCTCGACGGTGATCCGGTTCCCCTCGTCGTCGTGGCCCTCGACGGGGATGATCTCGTCGTCGAAGCGGCCCTCCTCGGTGGCCGCGACGGCCCGCTGCTGGGAGCGGGCGGCGTACTCGTCCTGGCGCTCGCGGGAGACCTCGTAGCGGTCGGCCACCTCCTCGGCGGTCATCCCCATCTGGAGCGCCGCGATGTTGTGGTGGTCGTTGAGGCCGGGGTGGACGGCGTTGTTCTGTCCCATCGGGACGCGGGACATGTTCTCGACGCCGCCGGCGATGAGCACGTCGCGCTGGCCCGCCCGGATGGCGTCCGCGGCGGAGATGATGGCCTGCGCGGAGGAGGCACACCAGCGGTTGATGGTGGTCGCAGGGACCGCCTCGCCGAGGTCGCTCATCAGCGAGATGACCCGCGCCATGTTGTTGCCCTGCTCGTCGCGCTGCTGGGCGCAGCCCCACATCAGGTCGTCCACCTGCTCGCCGGAGAGGCCCGTCTGAG
This sequence comes from Haloglomus irregulare, assembly GCF_007421925.1. GTDB lineage: Archaea > Halobacteriota > Halobacteria > Halobacteriales > Haloarculaceae > Haloglomus > Haloglomus irregulare. The sequence goes on along the minus strand of NZ_QMDX01000002.1, from coordinate 132,365 downwards.
CGAGCATCTCGTTGATGAGCGGGATGGAGAGGTCCTCCGAGCGGACCTCGCTGAAGACGCCGCCCTCCTTGCCCTGGGGGGTCCGATACGCCTGCACGACTACCGGCGTGTTGTCCGACATACGTCCACGGGCTCTGCCTCCGCGGCAATAAACCCGGCCCCTTCGGACGTGGGCCCCCGTTCATCCCGGGGGCGCGGAGGGAAACGGATTTGCCGTCGGGCCGCCCACGACCGGCGAATGCGCGTCATCATTGTCGGCGCCGGCGAGGTCGGGTCGACCATCGCCGAGAGCCTCTCGGGGACCCACGACGTAGTCGTCGTCGACATCGACGCCGACCGTGTCGAGACACTGACCTACGAACTCGACGTGCTGGCCATCCAGGGGGACGGTGGCGACATCAACACGCTCCGGGAGGCCGGTATCGAGGATGCGGACATGTTCATCGCCTCGACGGACGACGACGAGACCAACATCGTCGCCTGCGGGACCGCCGCCGTCGGCGGCAACCCGTTCAGCATCGCCCGGGTGAAGCGGCCCCAGTACCTCCACACATGGGAGGCGGACAACCGCGCCTTCGGCGTCGATTTCATGGTCTGTACGGACCTGCTGGCGGCGGAGAACATCGTTGGCGTCATCGGGCTGCCGACCGCCCGCGACGTCGACAGCTTCGCCGAAGGGGCGGTCCAGCTGGCGGAACTCGAGATCCCGGAGGGGTCCCCGGTGGCGGGCCAGACCGTCAGGGAGGCCGACCGGTTCGACTCGCTCACCTTCGTCGGCATCATCCGCGACGGCGAGGTGGTGGTACCCGACGGGGACACCGTCATCGAGGGGGGTGATGAGGTGGTCATCGTCGGGAACCCGGAGAGCGCCCGGGCGTTCTCCTCGGCCATCGCGCCCCAGGAGAACCGGCCGAGCGACATCGTCATCGTGGGCGGTGGCGAGATCGGCTACCAGACGGCGCGACTGCTGGAGGAACGGGGCTTCAGTCCCCGGCTCATCGAACACGACGGCGACCGTGCCCGCTGGCTGGCCGAGAAGCTCCCGGACACGACGGTCTTAGAGAGCGACGCCACCGACCAGTCGTTCCTCGAGCGGGAGAACGTCGGGAGCGCGGACGCCGTCATCGCGGCGCTGGAGAACGACCAGCAGAACCTGCTGGCGACGCTACTGGCCAAACGGCTCGGCGCCCGCCGTGCCGTGGCGGTCGTCGACACCATCGCGTTCGCGGAGCTGTTCGAGGCCGTCGGCGTCGACGTGGCCGTCTCCCCGCGGGAGGCCACCGCCGAGGAGATCACCCGCTTCACCCGCGGCCGCCACGCCGAGAACGTCTCCATCGTCGACGGGGACCGCGCGGAGGTGCTCGAGGTCGAGATCGACGCGGAGAGCGTCTTCGCCGGCCGGACCATCCGCGAGGCAGCGGCCGACCTCCCGGAGGGGGTCGTCGTCGGGGCCATCACCCGGAAGGGGGAGTTTATCGTCCCGCGGGGGGACACGGTGGTCGAGATGAGTGACCACGTCGTGGTCTTCGTCGAGACGGCGGTGCTCGACCAGGTGACGGAGCGCATCTGATCCGCCGGGAACACGGACGGGCCGGCGGTCGAAACGATGGATTGATTCGCCCCGCGTGAAATCGCGAAGGCGTGTCCCTGCTCGGCGTGACGAACGGGGCGGGTGGCGTCCGCGTCGACTGGCGGACCTCGCTCAGCCTCATCGGAACCGTGCTGAAGTATCTCGCGGTTCCCCTACTGCTGCCGCTCATCGTCGGACTCATCTACGGCGGCGACGTCCTCGTCTTCCTCTGTACCGGCATCCTCACCCTGGTCGTGGGGACGGCGCTCGAGCGGCTGGACCCCGACCCGGATCTGGGCGCCCGCGAGGGGTTCCTGCTGGTCGCGGGCGCCTGGCTCGGCGTCGCCCTCATCAGCGCGGTCCCGTACCTGCTGGCCGCCCACGGGCTCCCCGGCCTGCTCGCGGCCAGTTCGCCCGCTTCGACGCTCGCGAACCCGGTCAACGCGCTGTTCGAGTCGATGTCCGGCTTCACCACCACGGGAGCGACGCTGCTGGGCGAGATCTCGCTCGACCGGCACTCCCACGCGATCCTCATCTGGCGCCAGCTCACCCAGTGGCTCGGCGGGATGGGCATCATCGTGCTCGCCATCGCCATCCTCCCGGAGCTGTCGGTCGGGGGCGCCCAGCTGATGGACGCCGAGGCCCCGGGCGTCGGTCTCGAGAAGCTCACGCCCCGCATCGCCGAGACGGCCCGGGTGCTGTGGATCGCCTACTTCGGCTTCACGGCGCTGGAGATCGCCCTGCTGTACGGCCTCCACCTGGTAGGCATGGCACCGAACATGGGTGCGTACAACGCCGTCGCCCACGGCCTGACGACGCTCCCGACCGGCGGGTTCTCGCCGGAGGCCGACTCCATCGCGGCGTTCTCGGCGGCCGTCCAGTGGGTCGTCATCCCGTTCATGGTCGTCGCGGGGACCAACTTCGCGCTGTTCTACGCCGTCTCCCGGGGGAAGGTCCGGAAGCTGGCGGGCGACGCCGAGTTCCGCGCCTACGCCGGCATCATGGGGGTTCTGGCGGCCGTCCTCTCCGGCGTCCTGTTCGTCGGCGGGGCGCCGCCGCTGGGCGACCTCGGCGGCGTGGTCCAGGGCGACATCGAGAACACCCTCCGACAGTCGGTGTTCCAGGTGGTGAGCATCGTCACCACGACCGGCTACGCCACCAGCGACTTCGCCGAGTGGTCCGAGGCCGGCAAGTTCCTCCTGCTGTTCGCCATGTTCATCGGCGGCAGCGGGGGCTCGACCGGCGGCGCCGTCAAGATCGTCCGCTGGGTGGTCATCGTGAAGGCCATCCGCCGCGAGCTGTTCACCACCACGCACCCCGAGGCCGTCCGGCCGATCCGGCTGGCCGGCGAGGTCGTCGACGAGGACGCCGTGCGTGGCGTCCTGGGGTTCACGCTGTTCTACTTCCTGCTGTTCGGTGTCGGCACCGTCCTCATCAGCCTCGACGTCTCCCGCGTCGGCTACGACATCAACACGCTGGAGGCGATGAGCGCCATCGCCGCCACCCTCGGGAACGTGGGCCCGGGCTTTGGCTCGCTGGGCCCCTTCGGCTCGTATCTGGATTTCCCGAACTCCTCGAAGCTCCTGATGGTGTTCCTCATGTGGATCGGCCGACTGGAGATCCTGCCCGTCCTGGTGCTCCTGACGAGCGGCTACTGGCGGTCGTGAGGTCGGTGACCGGAGGCTCCGCCGCGCCTTGGGGGCTGCCGGCGGGGGGGACCCGCTCGCCGGAACCGCGTCTCAGGGACCGAGCCCCCTCACCAGCGCACGACCGAAGACGAGCACCGGGATGATCTCCAGTCGACCGATCCACATGTTGAGGACGAACATCGCCTCGCCGAGCGGGCTCATCGAGGGACCGACGATGCCGGTCGAGAGCCCGACGTTGCCCTGGGCGCTTGCGACCTCGAACAGCGCGTCGGCGTAGCCGAAGGCCGGCGCGACGTTGACGAGGACGATGCTGGAGACGATGAGCAGCAGCACCCACAGCAGGCTGATGATGGCCGCCTCGGAGAACTCCCGCTCCATCTCCTCACGACCCAGGCGCCGTCCGTCCATCTCGACGGAGACGACCGCGCTTGCGGGGAGGAAGACGCGGCCGAACTGCCACCGGATCCCCCTGGCCACGGTGTACGCGCGGATGATCTTGATCCCGCCGACCGTCGAGCCGGCCGTCCCACCGGTGGTCATCGCGACCGAGAGCAGCAGTTTCCCGCCGTCGCTCCACGAGCCGATAGGGGAGGACTGGAAACCGGTGCAGGTGAGCGCGCTGACGAACTGGAACACCGCGTCCCGGACGCCGTCGGCCGTCGTCCGGTCCACGAGCGGGGCGGCCACGCTGGCCCCGTAGTCGCTGAGTCCGAGGGTGAGCGTGTTCTGCGCCGCCAGGAGGACCGACCCGACCACCAGCAGGACGAGCAGCCAGCGGGTCTGGAGGTCCTCGCGGAACTGACCGTAGTCCCCGTCGTGCAACACGAGGTAGTGGACCGGAAAGGCGATGGCCCCGATGGTCATCAGCGGGAGCAACACGCCCTCCACGATGGGGGCGTTGTAGGTGGCGATGGAGTCGTCGGTCACGGAGAACCCGCCCGTCGAGAGACCGGTCATGGCGTGGTTGAGCGACTGCCAGGCCTGCTCGCCCAGCGTCAGCGTGGCGCCGTAGTCGGAGGTCCGGAGCGCGAGGAAGAAGACGACGATCGCGACGCCGGTGTAGCCGACGAAGATCTTCCAGATGGTCCGGACCGTGGAGACGACGCTCGGGTGGATGCGCTCCTCGCGGGTCTCGCTCCGGTAGAGCGCGTAGCTACCCGACCCCGGGCGCGCGAGGATGGAGACGGTCAGGACGACGACGCCGATACCCCCGACCCACTGGATGACCGAGCGCCACCACTGGATGGCCCGGGGGAGCGACGGCTCGTGGACCGCCATCGTGAGCCCGCTCCCGGTCCAGCCGCTCATCGACTCGAACAGGGCGTGCAGCGGCGACCGGAAGTAGCCGAGACTGGACCGAGTGGCCGGCCCCCAGGCCGTGACGGGGTCGTACGCGGCCCCCGCGGGGACGTAGCCCGCCATCACCGCGACCGGCGTGATATGGGCGGTCAGGAGGAAGGGGAGCGTCCCGAAGACGGCGACGGCGAACCAGCCGCCGGCCGCGATGACCATCCCGTGTTTCATCTGCGGGGCCGGCGCGTCCGCGAGGGCCCGCCGGGCGAGATACCCCGTGCCGGCGGTGACCCCGGCCGCCAGTAGCAAGGCGAGCGCGGGGTAGGGCTCGCCAGCCAGCAGCGCCACGCCGACCGAGACGGTCATCACGAGCGACTCGATGAGCAGCAGCGAGCCGATATCCCGGAGCACCGTCGCGAGGTCCGGTGCGAGGCCGCGGACGCGGCTCCGCTGCCGGGCCACGTTAGGCCTCCTCCTCGGCGCTCGACCGCGTCTCCGGGTCGTCGCGGTCGTCGTACACCCCGAACACGTCCGTCACCTCGGCGGTCGCCCCGCTGGCGGAGTAGACCGTCAGCAGGTCGCCGGCCCGGAGCTCCGTGCCACCACGCGGGGTGATGGGAGCATCGGCGCCCTCCCGCCCGATCGCGACGATGAGCAGCCCCTCGCCGAGGTGGCCCGCCTGCGCGGCCTCCTCGACCGTCAGCCCGGCCACCGGCGCGTCGGGCGCCACCACGATCTCGAACACCTCGGCCTTCCCGCCGAGGCGCATGTAGTCGACGATGGCGGGCCGCGTGACCGCCCGGTAGAGGTACTCCGCGATGAGGCGCTGTGGGTTCCCCATCGTGCCCACGCCGATGCGCTCGAACAGCGACATATGCTGGGGGTCATGGACGACGGAGACGATCTCGGGCACCCCGAGTTCCTCGCCCAGCAGGCAGACCATCACGTTCGTCGCGTCCCGGTCCGTCGTTGAGATGAGCGCGTCAGCCCGGTCGGCACCGGCCTCCTCCAGCGTCTCCTTCACCGTCGCGTCGTCCTGGAGCACCAGGCAGTCGTACCGCTGGGCGGCCTGCTCGGCCCGGTCGGCGTTCTGCTCGACCACCACCACCTCGTTCCCGCCGGCGGTCGCGATCTCGATGAGCGGCGAGCCGATATCACCCGCCCCGACGATGATGAGGTACACGAGCGGGGCTGTGACAGGCGTGGAATAAACGTCTGCTGCTCGTTCCCCGTGTCAGAGCGCGCTCGCGTGCGTATCTCGAAGGGTTGCGCGTCTTCGTAACCGGATGGCATCAGGACATCCAGCGGTCACACGCGGCGAACGCGAAGCTTCAGGTGTCCGCCGACCGCAGCCGGTCGCATGCTGTTACTGGACTTGGATGACCTCACGTTTGAACTGAACGACGGCGCCATCGAGCACGTCGGAGCGTCCGACCGGACCGCCGAGGTGAAACTGTTCGACGCTGACGGCGTCGAGGCGCGCGAGTACGGCGACCGCCGCGTCAAACTCGTCTTCGAGGACGAGGAGGGCAGCGAGGTCACGATAGCGCTCGCCCCGAGCCAGGCGAGCGAGGTCGCACGGGGTATCGAGACCCTCGAGGAGGAGAGCCGCGTGTTCGAGTAGCGCGTCTCGGACCTCCGGACTGGCACCTGTCGACCCCACCGCGTCTACGAGGGACGGTTCGAGGTCGTCACAGCCCCGTGCAAGCGCGTAGACTACACTCGTCCCGTCGCTCTACAGCACTCAACCGAGCTGTCGAGGCGTTCTCCGAGGACGGTGACCCGATACTCCAGCCCCTCGCACCGGTCGCAGATCAGACGCTCACCTCCCCGTCGTCGCTGTACGCGGTTCCATGGCTGGGTTCGGTGCCGTCGATAGGTTCGAACTGCGGGACTCCAGGGTCCTGCCGGGGACCGGACAGCGTCCGGCTACGCTGCTAGTCGTTCGGGAGTCGGAGCACGGTCTTCCCGTCACAGTCGAGCCCATAGTCCGGGCAGCCGGACTGGTGGTTCCAGTGGGCGAACGGGAGGGGCCAGCTGAAGCAGCTGGGACAGCACTCCCAGCACCGGCGGCACTCCGGGCAGCGGTGGCGGTCGCTGATCTCATCCCGGATCATGAGGGCGGGCACGAGGGGGGCGCCACACTCGCACTCGATCATCGGCACTCGGCCTCCGCCGGGAAGCGGGCGGTCCGACAGTAGCGACACTCGGCAGCGTCAGTGGGAACGCCCCGACCACACCAGCAACACCCCTCTGGCTGCTGGTAGGTCGTCGTCTCGTCACCGACGAGGTCCCTCCCATACTCCGGACGGCAGTAACAGCACTCGGTTTCATGCCTGCACGCGGGACATTCTGCGGAGCGGGCCACGGTCGACACGCACCCTTGTCTCGTGTGGTGCAGTCCGGCGGGTCCGCTGGGCAGAGGCGCTCGCCACAGAACCAGCACTCGGGGGCGGGCAGTTCAGCGACGTCGGACGCCGCTACTCGCTCATCGAACACCACCTCGGGGAAACCGTATTCGGCTGAGGAAGGGCCGCAGATGTCCGGTACCGTTTTATTTCGATGGGTTGGGGCGGATTACACGCGTAAGTTATCGTAAGGTTCTCTCGTGGTTCATTCATGATCATCGGTTTCCTCCATCGAGAGTCGGTCAACGGTTCTGGAACGACGCTGGTGGAACTCTTCGTCGGCATCAGCCACGTCGTAGTGCTTCCGAATCGTCTCGGGGCTAGCGTTGACGCGGCGGCTGACCTCGTGCTCGTCGAGCCCGCGGTTGAGCTGCCAGGTAATACTCCCCGTCCGGACCCGGTGTGGCGAGAGCGTCGACGGGCAGTGATGGCCAGAGGTGCGGTCGAACCAGTCACAGGTATCGCGCTGGCGATCGTGGGGGCACGGACCGGCGCGACACGGGGCCGTCGCGTAGTACATCCACTGCCGGATGGTGTTCGTGCTGACGCGACCGTGACTCGTCGTGAGCAACGGCCGGCGCTTCTCGTCGTCGGTCGAGTCGGCGGCGCTGGCCGGCTCGTCGTGGCCGTCGCGGGAGCACGGCCAACACGGCCGCTCCGTGTCCGCGTTCCAGGCGCCACAGTCACAGTCGTCCGGGCCGGCCGTCGTCGCTCACGGACTTGTCGGTGAGAATCCCGCCGCCGTCGCTGGTCTTGAAACCGTCTCCACGACCGGGGACTCGTTCGCGTTCACGATTCCCTCAGGGCTGCGTTGGAAGCACGACCAGACCGGACGCACTGCTGCATACAGGGCGCATATCGGGCGCGAGCCTGGCGGTCGCCCAGCCGCGGCGGAGAGCCGCGCGTCACCGACTCCGACCCCGTATACTCAATCTACGAGGGTTGGGACGGTGCCGGCCAGTATCGCGTTCGTGCAGAGGCGCCGGCGACCGGCGCGAGTCTCACGTTGCCAGTCGAACTCGCGAATACCGAGAGCGACAACCCAGGGGCGGCACTCAGACTTGTGGTCAGCGGCGGGGAGTTTGATGTGTTCCTGAATGAGCAGACGCGCCGACTCGACACCAATTCTTCTTTTATAGGGTGATAACCTCTCTGTAGAGTGAGGACTACCCCCACATTGCACAGTTTCTGCAGTCGTTGATATTAGGGCTAACGCGCACGCATCGGCCGGTCGGCTGAACCGACCGACCCGCAGGTCGACCCGTCGGAAATATCAGCGACGATGACCGAACGTAATCTCATCGAAGCTGCCGTCGTCGCCACCGGCTGAAGCAGCCAAGGGCACCGTGTGACGGTCGCCTCCAATCGATGACGATTCGATACGGACCACGTCACCGGACCGCTGTTTGGTTCGCGCCCTATCGGAGCCGGAGTCAACTCCGAACACCCCACGAACATCGTATACGCTGCCGGTTGATCCAGCGAGAGAATCCCGCCGTTCACTGCGGAAAGGACGTCATTGGCGTGGTATGCGGATCGTAGCCGTCGTTCCCCCGGTGTCGCTCTCGAAGCTCAATGAGGCCCCAGAACGCTCGATCACCGAGTCGACGACCCACAGACCCACACCGATCCCGTGCTCCAACGACGTTTCCCTGCCCTGGTCCCGAACGGCCAGCTCCTGTTCCGGTATTCCCGGGCCGTTATCGGTGATGCTCACCACGACCTCGTCGTCGGTCTCCGTAAGTACCACCTCTACCACGGGGTCCGCGGCGGTGTTGTGCTCTGCAGCGTTCTCTACGAGGTTGTCCAGTGCTAGCCGTATCGACGGGAGTGTCTCGACGGGACACGTACTGGGCAGCCGGTCGCTGAACGCGACTTCCGGATACGTCTCCCGGTGCGTCTCGAGCAGCTGCTCGACCGTCGCGGCGAGGTCGATCGTTGTCGGGTTCTCGTCGCTCTCGATGAGCTGCTCGACGGCGCGGGTCTTCGAGCTGATCGAGAGGAGTCTGTCGGCGCTCGAAACGGTGGTTTCCGCCAGTCGTGCGCGTCGCCCTTCGAGTTCTACCAGCAACTGCTCGTTCTGTGCTTTAATGATATCGAGTTCGTTGCGGATGTTGTGGCGGAGAACCCGTGACTGGACCTGACTCAGCAGGTCGAGCTCACGCTCGCGTTGTTTCAACTGCGTGACCTCTCGAAACACGATGACACGAGCAAGGGGGCTGTCACCTCGGCCGTTGATTTCGGAGACGGTGAGGCTGAAGTCGCGCTTGCGTCCCCCGTGGGTCACCGCGATCGTCCCCTCGGTGCCGGTTTTGAGCCGTTCGACGAGGGCCGGGAACGGTTCGAAGAACGACCCGACGGTCACGTTCTGGTAGCCCGAGTCGACGTCCGAGAGGTCCCGTGCAGCGGGGTTCGCGTCGATCACCCGCCCCTCGGTGTCGATCGCTACAACCGGGTCGCTCATGCTGCGTAAGGCGCGGCTGCGGCTGACCGGGACGAGGTCGAGGAAGTCGGCTCTGAGCACCGCCCAGCCGATGCCCAGTGTCATCACGACGAACCCCAGCGCTGTCCAGTTGAGCGAGGTGATGTCGAGCAGGTGCAGTACGTTCAGCGCGAGCGGCGGCACGATACAGGCCAGGAGTAGGCTGCTCTGCGTCCGACGCGCGTCGGTGGTTTCGAGAACGTCAGAGAACAGTAATCCACAGGCGGCCAGGATGAGTCCATACATACAGAGGATGTGGACGATGTTCAGCGGGAGCGGGAGTACGAACAGCGGCTCCGACTGCCGAAGGTAGATCGGCGAGAAGAACAGGTGGTGGAGTGGGTCGGTGAGCGCGAGGGTCTGTACAATCATAAAATAGCTTCCCCCCGCGGCGAACACCCGTCGGTCCGGGACGATGGTCTCCGTATGCTCGCCGACGGTGACGAGCCACCCGACCCCGAGTAGGACTCCCGAGGCCACGACCACGTTGTTCCCAGCGTATACGGCCCAATCCGGAAGCGGAGTCGCGAGGGGGGCGACCCCGAGCGAAAACAGACTCGCACCAGGTGCGACCATGAGCAGGCCGGTCGCTCCCGGTTTGTCGCGGTTTCGGAGGGCTGGAATCACGACCAGCAGCGACAGGACCGCGCCCAGCAGAGAGATGACAACGAATCGAGACTGAGGCGACAGCATCACCCGTGATACACCAACGAGCTTCCGCTACGATAGGTTTGCGGTGCACGTTACCGGCCGGCCGGCCGGCTTCGGACCGTGGACCGCGGACGGGTCGTGAACGGCCTCGACGACCGGCCGGTCGACACGGCTCGAAGCGGGCCGGGGCGCGTCGGCCCACACGCCCGCTGGCGCCGATCCAGTTATTCGGGCGGAGTGATGTGATTCAGCACCCCAGCGGACGGACATCACCCTAACGGAGCGGGTCCAATTGAGAAGCGACGGATTGGTAGACTGGTCGTCCGACCAGGAATAGGCCTAAGATGCCGAATATAAGCGGTAGAGGGCTACTCTCTCTTTCGAGATACGATTTTGAGGGCGAGCCTTGCACGACATAGGCCGTGGTTGTCTCACCGACATTGTACTGGTCAATTCTGTCTTCCGCGGCAGTTCTTGTGTCGGACGCTTTTGTTCCGATTCCCGGTCTGATGTTGTCGGAAGTGTATTGAGTTCCGTTGTACGTGTAGCTGTATGTAACGTGGGGGGTGTACCTGTCCCCCCTTTTTGAGGAATCCATGGTGACTTCTTTGCTCTCTACTGTGGCTTCAATCTGCACCCCGGACGAGAGGCTTTGTTGCTGAGAGTATGCCATGTACCCAGCAACTCCGAGCAGCACAACCCCCAGTAGTATACTTATCAGAGACAGCTTCGACATATTCGTGATTGTTTAGGCTACTGAATGGCAATTTCGACGTGTTTCTCACTGCGCAACACACGCTCTGTATCGGTCACGCTCATACTGTCAGGTAATGAGACGATAGAGGAGAATCGCTTGTCTCTCCGGACACGAGTTGTCCTCCTACCCGGTCGTGGTATTCCCGGTAGTGGTCGTCGTGTTCGTCGGTGGCCCGCTCGCGCTCGCGTTCGCCCCACTCGCGTCTAGAATGACTGGCACCCCCCCGTCGCTTCCCCCGGACCCGACGACAAACACCGAGCCGCCCTGCAGCGCCTGGATATACCGCTCTTGTAGCACGATTTCGTTCTCCCGGAGCGACTCACCCTTGATACGGATGACGTCGGCCTCGGCCTGGGCTTGCACGCGTTGTTGTTCTGCACGCGCCTCCTCTTGTTGAATCCGCTCTTGCTCGACTTGGACGCGCTGTTTGGCCTCCTCCTTTGCGTCAAGTGCCTGATCGATGTCCGTGGGAAGCCCGACGTTTCGGATCTGGACCGCCTCCAGGATGACTGGCTCCTCCTCGAACGCGGTTTCCAGAGCCGCCCGGGTCACTTGCCCCAACTGTTCCCGACTTGCGGTTTTGTAAATCGCCCCGTCGCCAGTGGTGCGAAGCGATGAGGCCTCGTCGCGCAGGACCGACCGGACTGTCGGGCGGATTAAGCGTTGTTCGAGTTGTGGCTCGTCGTTCCATGTTCTGACGAACCCGTCGGCCTGTGCGGGGTCAATCCGATATCGGACGGTCAGATCGACATCGACGCTGGACCCGTTGACCGTTTTAACGGTGATCGCGTCGGGGCTGGCTCGGTTCCCTTCGTCTGTCGTATTACTCATCGTGTAAGTCCGGGGGCGGGTTTCGACGTTCTGAATCGTCTGTACCCCTGGAATGACGAGATGTGCTCCGCTCTCTCGCGTGTCGCCAGTAACGGCACCGAACTGCTTGACCACCCCTTCATTGCCCGCGGGGACCTGCTGGTAGGAGAGTCCAGCCCCGACAGCGAGCAGGAAGAGCAGAACCAACGCAATCACGCCGGTATATGTGATTCGAGAATCCACATGTTGTCATTGCGTTGTGGGGCATTTCAACCCGTGCTAATTGTTTCAGGATGGGAAACAGTCGCCTCGCTCAGCACTCCCGGGAGGGCTGGCACTCGATTCACTGATCCTGACGGGGAGTCCCGCGAGGCTCGCGACGCCGACGACTGACGCCGAGCGGCCTGCTGGAGCGGATCTCGCCAGCCGCGAACCCTACCTTTTCGACTGCGGGACCGGCGTCCTCCCGCCGGCCCGTCGCGCTGGTGATTACCAACGGTGGCCGAATCGGTTACCAACCGGCCGCCCGACCGCTCGGCATGGAGCGCTGTTCCGACTGCGGCGAGGCGTTCGTCTTCTCGGTAGACCTGGACGAGCACCGCGAGCGCTGCACGGGCTCGCCCGGCGACGCGGTCGCCGGCTCGTTCGGCGACGGCTCCTGTCCGATGTGCGGAACCGACTACGGAGAGAAGGGCTACCTCCAGCACCTCGCCGCCTGTGACGGTGCCGGGGAGGACAAGCGCTTGACGACGGCCGACAGCAGCGAGGAGCCGCCTGCCGATTTGCCCGCCAAGCCGGCACCGACCGAGGTCGCCCGGCACGACACCGACCGGCCGAACCTGGGACTAGTTCGGTCGCCGTAACGGGGGCGGCGGTTAATACTGTACGCACAGTAATGACAGCTGTCTGATTCCCCCTTGCCATGCCACACGCTCCAGGGGGCAGACCTCCCTACATCCCCCACCTTCGGACCGATAGGACAGCAACGCCATGCCCGCTGCTCACAGCCCCAGCGGCGCAATCGCGACGACCATCGAGGCGCCGGTGATAGCGAGTTCAGCAGGTGATTGTAGCGTCCGGTCGTCGGGGCCGCTGCTGGCCGACTCAGGTCGTCGGCAGGAACTCTTCGACGAGGGCCGCGGTATCAGGGGCGAGCGCGTGCGTGATGTCGGTGGTGGTGACAATCCCGACCGGGGCCTCCTCAACGACGACGAGATGTTTGATATCGTGGTCGTCCATCGTCCCCGCGGCGGTGGTCAACTGCGTGTCGGGGCCGACCGTTACGACCGGGCGCGAGACGACGGTACTCACCGCGGTCGTGTCCGGGTCGCCATCGGCTGCGATTACCCCGAGCAGGTCGGTTTTGGTGACAATCCCCTCCAGTGACTCTTCGCCGACCACCAGCGACCCGATGTCGTGGGCAATCAACTGGTGAGATGCCGCTGAGACGGTGGTGTCTGGCGGCACCGTTTCGGCCGGGCTCGACATCACCTCCCGAACGCTTCCGAGAACGTGGCCCATCGGTAACCCTAATTATGATTCATGTGGAATGAGTGTGTCGCCTGGCACGAGCCCGACCGGCCGGTTCGCGTGACGGCTTCCGGGAATGGTCGATAGTCGGAACGCCGCGCCCCCTCGGGCGGCTGTCGTGGCCGCCGACCCCCCGGGTTCGCCCCGGGTCGTCCGGCTTTTGCTGTTTTCTCTTTCCGAAAAACCGAACATGCTTGCGTATACAGGAATAGCATGCAGCACCGGCCCTATCCGGAGAAATCCGGGCGGCGAATCTGGCTGTCACGGTCCGAACAGCAGCGGCTCCTTGACCAGGTCGAGGACCAGCCCAAGCGACAGACCGCGATGTGGCTCGGCCTTCACGGCCTCCGGTCCGACGAAATCGTCGGGCGGGCAGACGAGCCGACCTCGGGTGTCCAGTATCGATACTTCCGCGAGCTGGCGAACGGCGCCGACGGGTGGGTGCTCGAAGTGACCGCCGGGAAGACCGGCCGCCGCGAGGTGCCGGTGTCGAGCGACCTCGTCCAGCAGTGTCGGATGGTGAAGAACGTCGCCGGGCGCCGGCAGGACGAGCCGCTCGTCGACGTGACAACGCGCTCGCTCCGAAACTGGATTCGCGACGCCCGCGAGGTCCTCAATGAGCCCGCGGCCACGCACCTCGGAATGCACGATCTCCGGCGGACGTTCGCCACGGACGCTTACTACTCGCTGGCCCTGGCCGGCGTCCCCATCGCCGAGCAGCTCGTGATGAGCTACGGCGGCTGGGAACAGAGCGAGGCCGGGCGGAACACGTTCCGGTCGAACTACCTCGGGCCGGTCCCGGACCACGTCACCGCCGAGGCGATGCAGCACCTCCCGGCAGTCGCTGGGGATTAGTGAACGCCCCGCCCGTCGGAGGGTTTCACTTCCGCACCGCTCTCGTTGAATATTAGGCCGAACGCACGGGATGTTGTGGGTAGGTGGACCCATGCCAAACTACGAAACCCACCTTGGATTCGGATCAGTCTTCGGCGTGTATGCCGGAGCGATGTATTGGAAGATATTTGAGGGGATAATCGTCCCACGGGACGTCATTGCCGGTGCGCTGTTCGTTGCAGGGGCGTTCGCACTCGGCAGTGTCTTACCGGACATCGACCTCCACAATTCCAAACCGCGCAAACTGCTGAACTTCTACACGGTGATTGGTCTGGGAGGGTTGGCTGCCTATTTGACGGCTACTAACCTCTCCGGCAACGGAGTAGAGGCTACAAATCGATGGGCCGCTGCTGCCGCGATAGCTGTATTCGTGATTATTCTGGCAGCTGCTATCGTCCCACCGGTCGTGCAGGCGGTAATGCCCAGCCACCGAGGCATTGTACATAGTCCCCTGCTCTGGCTAATCGGGCTCGGATATCCAGCCGTTCGAATCTGGAATGACACGCTCGCTATTCCTGGCGCTTCGCCGGTGGTGGATCGGGCGCTGCTTGCGCCGTGTATGCTGGCTGTCGCGCTTGGTGCTGTGCTCCATATCTGTCTCGACCTGTTCGGTACCTCAATCGGTGGCATCAGTGGGAATCGACGGCGGCCGCAGTCGAGGTGGTGAGATTGGATTCAGTCGTTACCGCGGCAGATGTTCTCTGGGGTCCGATAGCCCTAATCGTGAATATTAATCAGCATGGTCTGACCACAGCGCCGGGCGAGGGATTCGCCGAAGTGTTTGCTTCAGCTGTCGGGACGATGCTGTGGGCGACAGCAGCAGGAGTGGTTGGACGGGTTATGCAGTAACTGTGTTGCCAGGACTGTAACGGTGGCTCAGCGGAAATCTGGATCCAGCACGTACCATCTTCTGTGAGGGGCATCGCTGCCCTAAGAGTAGGTGCGGCACTGAGGACACTGACAGTTTTTTAGACACCACTGCGTGCTAATTGGTATGGCCGAGTGTGAGCGGTGTGGGGACTTCACGGACAATCCCGCCGACGGCGAGTACCACTACTGCGACGACTGTCTCGACGAGTTCGCCGCAATCGAGTCGAACGGCGTAATCGTCGAGGAGGAGCCCGATAGTGGCGCGTACCACGTCATCGTCACGGCCCGGGACTCGTCGATGGACGGGGGGAGCGAAGACTCACAGGTCGATGCGCTCGCTCGCGGGAAGTACATCGCCGACATGGATGTCCTGTGTCCACTCGTCGATAGACTCGTCCTGCGAGTCGGGTGCCGTTATCCTGGTCGCCCCCATCCAGCAGCCACGCTGTCCCAGCAGCGCGTGTGCATGATGTAGTGCTCCTGCTCCGGTGCGTCCTCACCCAGCGTCTCGGCGTCGATCTCGACGTGGCGCTGACCCATGTCGACGTACAGCCGGCAGATGGCGCAGTAGGGCGTCGTCATGGGAATCCCACCTCATCGCACGGTTCGCCGTAGTACCTGTCGGTGCTGTCGGGTGATTCACTCATCGCTATCACCGTCCTTCGGGAGAGCGGTTCGCTCTCCAACGATTCCGTCGGTGTAGTGTCGGTTCATAACGACCGGGCGGATACCGTCATCGTCGCCGTGCTCAGGCATCGCCGTCAGAATCCAAGTCTGGTCTCGCTTTCGCAGCTCAAGCGAGACTGAGCCAGATGGTTGGCCGTTGATGTCGTAGCTTCCGTACGCGAAGTCGATAAGCTGCGCCCACTGCCGGAGGTAGGCGGGCGAGAACTGTCCGAGTTGCACAATATCATCCGGCTCCGGGCGCTCCCGGTGATCCATCGCTCCGACCGTGGCGGGCTTATTCGCGAACTCCGCCTCGTTCAACTCGCAGTACGGGGGGTCGTGGAAATACTCGGTCTTGTCGCTCTCGGGCAGCTGCGGAACGCCCGGAAGTGAGTCGATACCCGACTCGCCACTGCTGTCTTGCGTCATTGATCGAACCTCCGCTTGATGGAGTCGAACGCGTCGTGAAGCGCGTCGTAGTGCTCTGTCGGTACGTCGTGTTCGATGATCTCCTCGGCCTCCATCCGCTGTCGGCAGTCGTGGATGTCTATCGCCCACAACTCATCCGCCCACGCCTCGCCGTCGGGGAGCTGCTCCAGTGCGTGATCCCATTCTTGAACGGCACCGCGTTTCTCCAGATACCGCTTCTCAGCCTCGTTGCCCGCGTGGACAGGTCCGATGTTCTCGTCGGTGCTGTCACTCGGCATCGAGAAACACCTCCTGGCGGCAGCGGTGCACGAAGGACCACACCGGGTCCGGAAGGTTGTCCGGTGACTGGTTGGCCGTCCCGTGGACAACCCGTGCGAAGTGCTCCTCATGCGCCGGGAGCGCCGCGACCTCGCCGGCGTCGACGCCGTCGCCCAGAAGGCCGGTTACAATCTCTTTGAACGCCGTCGTCGGCGCGACGGCCCCGTACTGGTCGCTTCCGGGCTCCGGGTCGTGCCACATGCCCTCGCCTTCCGGCGGCCGGTCGTACAGCGGCAGCTCGCCGCCGTCGCGAACGCGCATGTAGAAGGCGTACCGCGGGTCCGTCGGGTCCTCGTCGTCGTAGACGTAGAACCGGTACTCCACATCAGGATCGTTGTTCTCGTCCTGCGAGCCGGTCATGGCCATCCCTCCTCGGGCTCGGTCAGGCCGTGGTCCGGGCACTCGATCTGTCGGTTCGGTGGCTGGGTCGCGTCGCGGACGTGGTCGACCCAGTTCATCTCCTTCCCGCACTCCCCGCAGTGGAACACGCCCGACCCGTCCTGCCTGTCAGTCATCAGTCGGATAGCACCTCGTTGAGTGAGTCGCGGAGCTCGCGCGCTTGCTGCTCGCGGAGCGTTTCGACGTGTCGCGGGTCGCGGATGTTCTCGTACATCTCGGTGTAGCGCGTGATGATGCGGATGCGCGTGCCGTCGTGCTCTGTCTGCACGGGTTCAGCCTCGTAGGTGATTTTCTTCCGGCTCATGCTCCACCTCCGAGCGTCATCTGCGGGTACCGATCGACGACCATGTAGGCCGGCGGGCGTCCGCCTGGGCCGCGCCGAAAGATGTGCACTTCGTCGCGGGTCCAGCCCTGAAGATCGTTGATGTCCTCCGGGGCGTACATGTTGAATCCCATCTCGACGAACGTGCCGCCAGGGCGGACGAGACGAGCCAGCTTCTCTCGGGCTGGCCCGGACTGTCGGGCGTGCATCCCGTCGTAGTGCTCATCAGCCTGTTTCTGACTCCAGGGTGGGTCGAATACCACCGTGTCGAACGACCGCCGCGGAAAATGCTCGTCGATAGTTTCCACGTCGTGGTGGGTGTCGGCGTCGATCTCGTCGTTGAGGTCGTTGCGGTGGATGGTACCGCTGTTGTGTCGGAGCTTGGTCCTACCAGCGCAAGCGTTCAGCACGTCGTCGTGGATGACGTGCTCGACCTGGTAGCGGATAAGACCGTTCTGGAACGTCCACCGGCCGACGTGCCGAGGCGTCCCGTCCTTCTCCTTGCCGCCGGGCGGCCAGACCGTCAGCGTGTAGCCGCCGCAGTCTGTCCGCCTCTTAGGTTCGGCGTGTAATTGCTCTTGGCTGTCTGTCGTCCCGCCGTCGGGCAGCAGCCAGTCGGGCGAGCAGCCTAGACAGAGCGTGCCGTGCTCGTCGTCCTCGACCAGCTCCGCGCCGCAGTCAACACACTCGTCGGTGCTGTCTTGCGTCATGGAGGACCACCTGCCGGTGCCGTAACCTCATCGTCGTCCCAGCGGTGGCCCTCAAGGCGACGTAGGGCAGCGGCGGCGATGTAGGCCTGATGCATCGCGTCGTCCAGCGCATCGTGCTCCACGCCGTCCTGCTCGACCTCTGGCGCGACCGGGAGCGACTTGACGGTCCGGAAGTCCCGTTCCTCGTGAAAGTCCCACGGCGCTTCCATGTCGACGGCGTTGAACGCGGCTTCCAGCAGCTCGCAATCGAACGATGGCGAGTTGGCCCACACCTCGTCCGCATCACCGTACCACTCGCTAAACGAGCGCAGTACCTGTCGAATGTCGATGCCTTTCGTCAGCTGCGCCTGCGCCGCCTCGTCCTGGTCGAGCCACCACTCCAGCGTCCCGGCGTCGATCTCCAAGCCCGCCTCCTGGCACGACGAGAGGCTGATGTGTCCTTCGTACTGGTCGCCGAGCAGGCCCGGGCCGAACCTGACAGCGCCGATGCTGAGGATGGCCGCGCCACGCTCCAGACCGAGCGTTTCGATGTCGACCATCACCCGGTCGAGTGACCCGCCACTGCTGTCGGGTGCCCCGCCGTCCGTTCGCACTTCAGGCTGGTCTACCGGGCCAGTACGGTCCTCCTCAGCGATGGTGACACGGTAGAACCAGCCCTCTTCGGGCACCTCGCCGTGGAACTCCTCGATGGCGCGCTCCCACTCGGACGGACCGTCGAAGCCTGCCTGATGGTAGAACTCGGCCATCCGGTGGTAGATGGTGCGCCGCTCCTCGGTGTGCTCGACGAGTTCGATCTCGCAGTCGTACTGCTTCGGCTCGGTACGCCCGTAGCGGACGTGTGTCTCGCCCGTCGTGCGGTCGCTGGTCCGGAACGTCAGAACGTGGCCGTGCTCCTCCAGCTGGGCTCGAGCGCGCTCGTTTGCGAATATGACCGGCCCCACGCGACCACCCGACCCGTCGGTGCGGGAATCAATCGACATGCGCGCCCACCTCCGCGAGCTGCTGTTCGACGGCGCGGCGGATGAACGCCGAGCGGTCCTCCTCGATTTCGTCCAGTGTCGCCACGGTCTCACTGTCGAGATACGTGACAACGCGTGCTTTCGGTGGCACATCAGACCATGCACCCATGCACCCACCACATCCAGGACTCGCTAACACGGGTGTTAGCGAAATCCGAATGTGGCGATATCGCTAACAGCGTTGTTAGAGAAATCGGCTGCCTGGTGTGAGAGAGGCGGGCCGTCTCGGCCCGCCCTCATGGGGTAAGAGAGGGCGGGCCATCGTCTCCTCGTGTGAGAGAAAATGCGTGCACGTTATTGCGGATGCGGCTGCGTAATCGGCGAGAGGGTGGTGGGCGGGGGCTTGCCCCGCGTTTCTCTAACACCACTCGCGGGATTTCGCTCACAACGGTGTGAGCGATATTCGGCCGTCATTCCCCCACCTCAACGAGTAGCTTGTACGTGGTGTGGTCGGTGTTGTCCGGCGACGTCTTCTCGTGGTACTCCCACTCGCCGCCGGTGACGTGCTTGCGGCCGTGCTGGTCGACCGCGGCCTCACCGCCCGAGAGCTCGGCGAGGCGCTTCATGGCCCGATACACCTGCTCCCAGTGGAGATCCTCGTCGAGGTCCTGCTCAAGCTTCCGCTTCGTCCGGTTGGGCTGGTACTTGGCCGTGCTGTTACGCTTTGTGTCAACGTACCAGCGCCCTTCGCCGTCCTCCATGCTGAGCTCCGGCCACAGCTCGTAGATCGCGACGGCGCGACGCTCCGAGGCCGAGAGCTTCTCCTCGAGGTCGCCGTCGAGCGAGGAGTACCGCTCCAACTGTGTCGACCCGGTGATTTGGTCGCCCCCCTCGACCGCGGCCTCTAGGTCGGAGACGCGGTTCGCCACGTTAGCGAGATCCTGTCGGAGTTGCTGGTTGGTGTCGCGCTCGGCGTCGAGTTCGACCTCGAGCTCGGCGACGCGTTCGCGCAGCGCGGCGACCTCGTCTTTGCCGTCGGGCTGGCCCATCGCCGAGTCCATGACGGCCGTGTCACGGTCCGAGAGCGCGCCATCAGTCATCTGCGACCACCTCGCCGGACTCGTCGATAGCGACACCGGGCTCGCTGGGGCCGAACGCGGCGACGGTGTCGTCCGCCCGTAACGCGCGGAGTGTCCGCCCGCGTGGGCTATCGTTCGGCAGTCGCAGGGCGGCCTTCTGGCTCGCGGTCAGCTCGCAGAACGGGCAGCCGTCGCGTGGCTCAGGGCGGTCGAAGGCCGCCCGGAACGGGCGGAACCACTCGAAACACGAGGGACAGCACTCCCAGAAGCGGCGACACTCCGGGCAGCGATGCCGGTCGCCGACGTCGTCGCGGATGATGACGGCGGGCGCGAGCGTCGCGCCGCACTCGCAGTCGATCATCGGGCATCGACCCCCTGGAGGAAGCGGCCGGTTCGGCAGCGGGGACACTCCGTGCGGTCGTGGGGCAGCGTCCGCCCGCAGGCGGTACACTGCAACGGCCGACGGTAGGTCATCGGCGACCACCTCCGTCGGTGGTCGTCTCGTCACCGACGAGATCCTTCCCGCACTCCGAACAGCGGTAGACCCGTGTCGACTCGCGCCCGCATGCGGGACAGGTGACCGTCCGGCTCATGGCCGACACCTTCCGTCGTCCCGCGCCGTGCAGTCAGGCTCCGCGTCGGGGTCGAACCGCTCCCCGCAGAACCAGCAGATGGGATCGGGGAGTTCCGACACGTCAAGCGAGCGCCGCGGCTCGCTCATACGACATCACCCCGACGAGACCGCGTCGCCTGAAAAACGGCTTGATATGCCCTGTAGGGCTTTTTTACTGGAGTGGGTTGGGGCGGATTTGAACCGCCGGCCTCCTCCATGTCAAGGAGGTGTCATAACCGACCTAGACCACCAACCCAACCGTACCCACTCGTACCGCGCTCGGTTGTTTGAAGGTTTCGGAACGGGCCCCACCGGCGTCCGGAGCGTGGCCGTTCCCTTTCGACTGGACCCACGAAACCGCGGGGAGCTACCGCTGTTGTTGGCCGACCGTGACGCCGTTCGACCGATTCATCGTATCCGTCGACAAGCCCCTCGGTCACCGTTTCGAGCCGCTTGAGCGGCGGTCGTAGCGTGACCCGCGTACACACGTATAAACCGCCGGATATAGCGCCCACAACGGGTATCCTACGAGATACGGACGTACGGACAGAGCATGGCAGTCAGCACTGCACGGAAGATCGCGGCAGTCCTCTTCGCCGTGGCGATGGTCGGCAGCGTCGCTGTCGGCCCGGCCCTGGCGGACGACGACGACGACGTCAGCGTCGGTGACGATGGCGTCAACGTGGGGGGCGATGACGGGACGACCGTCAGCGCAGGAGACGACGACGACACGAACGGTAGCGCGACGGTCGACGCGGACGTCGACTCCGACGGTGCTGACGGCAGCGTCGAAGTCAGTGGGGGGGACGGCGACGGAACCGATGGCTCCGTCGACTGCGACCTGAGCTCGGCCGACTGCGAGACCAGCGGTGGGGACGAGGACGGCGGCAGCGCCCCGGAAACGCCCGATTTCGACGGCCTCCCCGAGGGGGACCTGCCGGACGCCGGGGCGCCGGGTGGCGACAGCGGCTCCACTGTCCCGACCGACCCCATCACCACGCCCGAGGTGCCCGTCGATGCGCCTGACCTCCCGGTCTCCTACACGAGTGAGGGCATCAAAGCCCAGGGGGAGACGGTCGTTCCGTTCGCCGCCCTGCCGGACTTCTGCAACCCGCCGTACGGCGTGGACGACGTCCAGGAGAACAACCCGGTCGACCCGACCGACCCCTTCGGCGGCACGCCGGTCAAGGAGCAGCTCCCGGGCGAGATCCAGGAGCCCCCGAGTACGCCGGTCGGGAACCCGCTCGGCCTGGTCGGTGCACCGATTGGCCAGTGCGAGGTCTTCAACCCGTACGATCCGGCCGTCAACCCGACGAGTCCCCCGGACGACCCGAGCGCGACGGTCAGTTACAACTACGCGACTATGGAGGACGGCGTAATCCTGATCGGGGACGGTGAGGCTATCACTGGTGAAGACGGGCCGGGCGGCGAGACGTTCGCCGCCGTGGTCGCGTCCCAGGACTACAAGATCCTCATCCTCAGACCCGACGCGACGGATAGCCAGAGCCGATTCGGTGGGAACATCAGGATCGTCGTCCCCGGCAACAGTCTCGACCGCTCGAATTCGGAGGTCGGTGTGACTGCGTTCAGTCGAAGTGCAGCCCTGGCGATCGACTGTGATGGCTCCGAGTGCAAACCCACTGCAGAAGGGGTCCCCAGTGGCGAGTCGATCCCGGCGTTCCCCGCCGGTGGCGACGATGATGGCGATGACGGTGGGGCGGAACCGAACCCCTCCGCGGATACCGACGAACCCGTCGTCTACACTGACGACGGCCGCGTCGTCGTCTTCGACGACCGGGATGCAACCCTCGGCGAAGGGCTCCCGGGTGGTGAAAACCGGGTCGTCATCATCTCCGATGGGGAGCAGACAACGGCCAAACAGAACGCCCAGGGCTCACAGGGTAACAACTCGGTAAACGTCGATAACGACTACCGGAGCGGCGAGTACCCCGGCGACGACGACGCGCGGGTCGTCGCCAAGGCCAACGGTGCCGGCGTGGTCGCTGGCTTCGAGTGTGACGAGTACCGCTGCAGTCCGACGCAGGGGACCGGCGTCTACGCCGGGCCGGCCGGCATGCTGTTCGAGATGCTGCCGGACAACCCGACAGAGGAGTAGCGTCCGACCCGCGGCGCGGGACTCCGTTGACTTCCGCGTTCTCCGACCGGAGAGCCACAGCACCCGCTACCGATACAACATGCTTTTATCCCTGTACGACTTCGCCCATCACAACGCAGAACTGTACATCAGTGATTCCACATGCAGGACCACATCGAGCGCGTGGCGGACGGGACGGACCTCACACAGGCCGAGGCCCGTGAGGTATCGACGCTGGTCTTCGAGGAGGCGACGGAGGCGCAGATCGGCGCCATGCTGGCGGCACTCCGGGCGAAGGGCGAGACGGAGGCCGAAATCGCCGGCTTCGCGGAGGGGATGCGCGCCGCCGCGCGGACCATCTCGCCGGACCGCGAGCCGCTGGTCGACACCTGCGGGACGGGTGGTGACGACCACGACACGATCAACGTCTCGACGGCGAGTGCCATCGTCGCGAGCGGGGCGGGCGTCCCGGTCGCGAAGCACGGCAACTACTCCGTCTCCTCCTCGTCGGGAAGCGCGGACGTACTGGAGGTCGCGGGCGTGAACGTGGAGGCCGAGCCGGCGGCGGTCGAGCGGGCCATCGAGCGGGACGGCATCGGCTTCATGCTGGCGCCGGTGTTCCACCCGGCGATGAGGGCCGTCATCGGGCCGCGCCGGGAACTCGGGATGCGGACCGTCTTCAACGTCCTCGGGCCGCTCACCAACCCAGCGGGCGCGGACGCGCAGGTCGTCGGCACGTACGACCCGGACCTCGTGGTGCCGATGGCGGAGGCGCTGGCACGGATGGACGTCGAGCGGGCGCTGGTCGTCCACGGCGACGGCCTCGACGAGATCTGCCTCCACGGCGAGACCGTCACCGCCGAGGTCAACGGCGCGGACGTGACCGAACTCGAACTCGACCCGGGCGATTTCGGGCTGGACCGCGCTCCGGTCGCGGCCATCGCCGGCGGCACGCCCGAGGAGAACGCCGCGGACCTCCGCGCCATCGTCGAGGGCGAGGAGACCGGGCCGAAGCGCGACGTCATCCTCGCGAACGCGGGCGCAGCCGTCTACGTCGCCGGCGAGGCGGACTCGCTGGCGGCGGGGGCCGACCGCGCGCGGTCGGCGATCGAGTCCGGCGACGCCGCGGGGAAACTGGCCGACCTGTGTGACGGTGCTTGAGATGCCGGGGGACGGCGAGGGGCCGGGCCGCACCCGGACGAAGGTCTGTGGCATCACTCGCGAGGCCGACCTCGAGGTCGCGGTCGAGGCCGGAGCCGATGCCGTCGGCGTCATCACGGACGTCGTCGTCGACACGCCGCGGGACGTGTCGCCGGAGCGGGCCGCGGAACTGCTCGCGGCCGTCCCGCCGTTCGTGACGGGGACGCTGGTGACGATGCCCGACAGCGCCGAAGCCGCGGTGCGGCTGGCCGACCGCTTAGAGCCCGACGCGGTGCAGGTCCACGGGCTCGAGCCCGACCGGGTGGCGGCGTTGCGGGTGCGGGCCTCGGTCCCGGTGCTGGCGGCGGTAGACGCCGGATCGGCGCCGGCGTACGCCGACGCCGCGGACGCGCTGGTCGTCGACTCGCTCGACGAGGACGGCGGCGGCGGGACCGGCGAGACGACGGACTGGGGCCGGACCCGCGAACTGGTCGCCGGCCTCGACCTGCCGGTGGTGCTGGCCGGCGGCCTCGGCCCGGACAACGTGGCCGAGGCCGTTCGGACCGTGCGACCGTTCGCGGTCGACGTGGCCTCCGGCGTCGAGCGGGCCGGCGGCGGGAAGGCGGCCGACGCGGTCCGGGCGTTCGTCCGGTCGGCGGACCGGGCGCTGGACGAGGATGACAACCCCACCAGCGACGATACCGGCGAGGTGGAGCTATGACCGACTCCGAGGGGACGGGGGATGGTGGGACCACGCCGGCCCTGGACGTCTCCCGCGAGGAGTTCCGGGCGCTCGTCGCGGACGGTCGGACGACCGACGCCGGTCGGGAGACGGGTGTCGTCGTCCGCGCGGAGGCCCCGCTTCCGGTCGACGTGGACCCGCTCCCGGCGTACGCCGCCCTGACCGGCCGGACGACCGACGCGACGGGCGCGAGCCACACGTTCCTGCTGGAGAGCGCCGAGAAGGTCGCCTCCAGCGACCCCGACGGCGCCTTCACGCCCGACCGCGGCGGCGCCGACCGTCACGCGCGCTACTCGTTCGTCGGCTACGACCCCGCCGCCCGCGTGACGGTCCACCCGTCGGGCGAGGACCGGGTCGAGGTGGAGACGCTCGACGGGCGCTACGCCGACCTCGTGAACCCGGGGACGGGCGACACGCTGGACACGCTCCGGGCCGCGCTGCCCGACGTCGCCCGCCGCGGGTTCGATGGCGTCCACCGCCAGCGCCTCGACGGCGGCCTCGTCGGGTTCCTCTCGTACGACGCGGTGTACGACCTCCACCTCCACGAGGTGGGCGTTGAGCGGCCCGAGTCGCGGTTCCCGGACGCGGAGTTCGTCCTGACCACGCAGACGGTCGTCTTCGACGACGAGCGGGGCGCGGTGTCGCTGGCGTTCACCCCCGTCGTCAGGCCGGGCGACGACCCGGACGTGGTCTACGACGACCTGCTGGCCGAGGCCGAGCGCGTGGCGGGACTGCTCTCCGGAGTGAGGACACCGTCGCCGGGCGGGTTCGTCCGCGCCGGCGAGCGTTCGGGGCCGCAGGACGCGTACGAGGACGCCGTCGCGACGGCCAACGAGCACGTCCTCGACGGCGACATCTATCAGGGCGTCGTCTCCCGGACCCGGGAGCTGTACGGCGACATCGACCCGCTCGGGCTCTACCGGGCGCTGCGCGAGGTGAACCCGTCGCCGTACATGTACCTCCTCGACCACGGCGACCTGACCGTGGTCGGCGCCTCGCCGGAGACGCTGGTCTCGGTCCGGGGCGAGACGGTCACGTCGAACCCCATCGCGGGCACCTGCGACCGGGGCACCTCCCCTGTCGAGGACCGCCGGCTGGCCGGCGAGATGCTGGCCGACGGGAAGGAGCGCGCCGAGCACACGATGCTGGTCGACCTGGCGCGCAACGACGTGCGCCGGGTGAGCGAGGCCGGCAGCGTCCGCGTCGAGGAGTTCATGAACGTGCTGAAGTACAGCCACGTCCAGCATATCGAGTCGACCGTCACCGGTCGGCTCGCCGACGATGCCGACGCCTTCGACGCGACCCGGGCGTCGTTCCCGGCCGGGACGCTGTCGGGCGCGCCGAAGATGCGGGCCATGGAGATCATCGACGACCTCGAACGGCGCCCGCGGGGCCCGTACGGCGGCGGCGTCGGCTACGTCTCCTGGGACGGGGACGCCGACATGGCCATCGTCATCCGCACCGCGACGGTCGAGGCCGGCGCCGGCCCGGACGCGTCGGACCTCGTGACGGTGCAGGCGGGCGCGGGCATCGTCGCCGACTCGGACCCGACCGCCGAGTACGAGGAGACCGAGAACAAGATGCGCGGCGTGCTGGCGGCCATCGAGCGGATCGAGGTCGAGGACGGGGCGGGGCCGGCCGACGCCGGGGAGCCGGAGGTGTCCCGATGAGCGTCGAGGCCGCCGCGGACGTCCCCGACGACGCGCCGCTGGTGCTGTTCGTCGACAACTTCGACTCGTTCACCTACAACCTCGTCGAGTACGTCAGCCAGCACGCCCGGACGACGGTCCGGCGCAACACCGCGTCGCTCGAGGAGCTCCGGGCCATCGACCCGGACGCGATCGTGGTCTCGCCGGGGCCGGGCCACCCGAGGAACGACCGCGACATCGGCGTCACCAGCGACGTGCTGCGGGAGCTCTCGACCGACGTGCCGACGCTGGGCGTCTGCCTCGGACTCGAAGCGGCGGTGTACGCCTACGGCGGCAGCGTCGGCCGCGCCCCCGAACCGATCCACGGCAAAGCGTTCCCGGTCGAGCACGACGGCGAGGGGGTCTTCACGGGGCTGGACCAGGGGTTCCAGGGCGGGCGTTACCACTCGCTCATCGCGACCGAGGTGCCCGAGGCCCTCACCGTGACCGCCACCGCCGACCACGAGGACGTCGACCTGGTGATGGGCATCCGGCACGAGAACTACCCCATCGAGTGCGTCCAGTTCCACCCCGAGAGCGTCCTGACCGGCGTCGGCCACGACGTGGTGCGGAACTTCCTCGACTCGGTGTAGCCGCCGGTCCGGGCTCCCCGTGCACTCCGGCGGTCGGCTCCGAGTTCCTGTCAGCCACCGTTCAGAACTGCGTTTCGGGGAACGGTTACGGGCCGACCGGTCGAACGACGGCCCATGCTACTCGCAGGAACCGAGAACGGCATCCATCGGGTGACCGATGTCGACGGGACCGGGCCGGCGAGCGTGCGGACGGTGCTCGAGACGACGGGCACGATGCGGCTCCGGACGTTCCCGGCGTTCGAGGGCGTCTTCGCGGCCACGGCGTCGGGCCTGTACCACTCGACCGACGCCGGGACGTGGACCGACCTGGCGGTGCCCCGGGAGCAGGTGTACGCCGTCGGCGCGAGCCCCGACGGCCGGCTGTACGCCGGGACCCGGCCCGCACACGTCTACGTCGCCGACGCGACGGACGGTCTCGACGGCCTGGACTGGCGGGAGTGCGAGGGGTTCCAGGACCTGCCCTCCCGCGAGGAGTGGCGGCTCCCCCGGCACGAGGATCTCGCACAGGTCCGGGACGTCCGCGTCCATCCCGAGGCTCCCGACCGGGTCATCGCCGGCGTCGAGGTCGGCGGCGTCCACGTCAGCGAGGACCGGGGGGAGACGTGGACGGAGCGCCGTGACGGCGTCCACGACGACGTTCACGAACTCGCGGTCCTCGGGCCGGAGACCGTCGTCGCCGCGACCGGGTTCGGGCTGTTCCACACCGACGATGCCGGCCGGTCCTGGACCCGGCTCGACGAGCGCCACGACCAGCGGTACGTCCGGTCGCTGGGCGTCGTCGACGGCGACGCCTACGCGGGAGCCGCGCTCGGTCACACGGCGACGTGGCTGGAGGCGGACGCCGACCCGGCGCTGTTCGTCCGGCGCGGCGGCACGAGTGTCGAGACGGTCGACCATCCCTGTCCGGAGGAGACGGTGACCGGCATCACCGGGGTCGACGGCGATCTCGTCGCGGCGACCCACGAAGGCTCGGTCATGCGGGCGGGCGCCGACGGCTGGTGCGTCGTCGGGTCCCTGCCCGCGCCCGACGGCTTCGCCGGGAGCTACACGCCGCTCCTGTGGGTCGGGGACTGAGCCGGATGCAGAGCCCGCGCGTATCGAAACCTACTCCTTTCGACCGCGTGTCCCTCCGCGTGACTATGGCTGCACTCGATAAGCGGACCCACGACCTGAAGTTCGTGCGGACGTTCTTCACGACGCCGACGGCAGAGCAGGGGGAGGCGGACTCCGCAAAGAAGCTGCGCAGCGCCATCGGCCTGCGCGGGATGCAGGCGCCCGACGTCTGGGTGCCGGACAACGAGGACGCGACGGCCCCCAACATGCGCGACGAGGGCGCCGAGAACATCGCCGAGGTCGTCGCCGAAGGCGGCGCCGACTTCCCCGGCGAGATCCACCCGCGCGTCGTCTGGCACCGCGACAGCCCCGAGACGCGGTACAAGGGCTTCCAGCACATGCTCCACATCGCGGACCCCGAGAACGGCGCCGTCGAGAACATCGACGGGTTCGTCATCCCGGAGGTCGGCGACATCGACGACTGGAAGAAGGCCGACGAGTTCTTCACCATCGTCGAGAACGAGCACGGCCTCGAGGAGGGGAGCCTGAAGATGTCCGTCATCATCGAGTCCGGCTCCGCCGAGCTCGGCATGGAGAAGCTCCGTGACGAGATGGGGAAGGCCTCGAACAACCTCCAGCGGCTGTTCATGCTGGTCGACGGCGAGGTCGACTACACGAAGGACCTGCGCGCCATCACTCCCACCGGCGGGCTGCCGGCGTGGAAGGAGCTGCGCCACAACACCTCCCGCGCGGCCAGCGCCGCCGGCCTCATCGCCGTCGACGGCCCGTACGACGACATCCGCGACGTCGAGGGCTACCACGAGCGCATCACCGCCAACAACGCGATGGGGATGCTCGGCATCTGGTCGCTGACCCCCGGTCAGGTCGTCGAGGCCAACCAGAGCCCGCTCCCGCCCGCCGAGGGCTACTGGCTCATCGACGCCGACGGCCGCGAGGTCGAACTCGAGACCGAGGAGGGCGTCGAGGTGTACGACGGCGACCGCATCGAACTCGAGGCCGAGGACGGCGGCTACGAGCTGGAGGTCGGCGGCGACGAGTTCTTCTGCGAAACGGAGGAGGACCTCGTGGCGGAGCTGCTCGACCTGCTCGACTACGTCCCCTCGATGGACGACATCGTCGACTCCATGGAGGAGTTCGAGGCGGCCAAGGAGGCCGGCAAGGGCGCCATCGCGATGACCCAGGCCGCGACCGTCCGCATCGACGGCGTCGAGGTCGACATCGCCCAGGACCGCATGTGGGACGAGGCGACCTACCAGGCGCTCCAGACCCCCATCACGCTGTTCCAGGACGTCTACCGGAACCGCCCGGACCAGCACGGCGACCTCGCGGAGCTCTACAGCGAGGACGTCGTCGAGCGGGCGATGAGCGTCGGGAACTGAGCGACCGGCCGGTCCCCGGGTGGGAACCGGAACCGGATCTGCCCCCCGTTTCGCTCGACAGTACGACCAACCAGGGGGCTATACCCGCAGTTCGGGTCCAGTAAGCCCGCCGTCCCGACGGGTGGACCGCCGGAGAGCGGGTCGCTCGTCTGGCCGGCGTCTGCACGTCGTGACGATAGTGCTGAGACATTTATTACACGCAGCCGTATCACCGGGTGACTCGTGCGACATCTCGGCGGCCCCACGGACCGCGCCATCTCTCCGGTCGTCGGTGTGGCGCTCCTGCTCGCCATCATCATCGCGCTGGGTGTCGTCGTCTCGGGGCTGGTGCTGGGCCTCGCGGACTCCGACCCGGCGTCGCCGGAGAGCCGGCTGACCCTCCAGGGGTCGGGCTGTCCGGTCGACCTGGTCCACCAGCAGGGTGATTCCCTCGACGGGGACCGGCTCCGGTTCCAGGGCACGGAGGACCCCACGCCCCTGCAGGGCCAGCAGTTCGGGGCCGGCGACACGGTCGCCGTGCGGCCGACCGCCGACGAGGTGACCGTCGTCTGGCAGGAGCCCGACGACGGGTCATCGTACACCCTCGAACGGCTGGACCCCGGCGACAGTGGGGCCGTCTGCGGCGGGGTCCTCTACGCGGGCGACGGCGGAGCGTTGACCTCGATCGAGACCGGCGACGACACGCTGGAGACCCTGCCGATTCCCGGAAGCGTCGACGCGCTGGGGCCGGCCACGACCGACCTCCTCGGGGACGGCGATACCGACGTGCCGTACGTGAACGCCTCGGACGCGGTGCGCGTGGCCGCCCCGGACGGGAGCGCGACGACGCTGGCGACCAGTGACGACATCACGGGGACGATCGAGGGGTCGAAGACCCGGCTCGCCACCGGTCGCTGGTCGGGGAGCGACCCGTCGGTCTTCTTCGTGAACGAGAACCACGACACCGTCTACCGGGTCGCGGAGGGCGGGACGCCGACGGCCGTCGCCACGCCCGGCAACAACGCACAGGCGGTCGTCGGCATCGCCGACGTGGACGGTGACGCCGACGACGAGCTGGTGTTCGCCGACGGCAGCCAGCAGCTCCGGGCACTGAACCCGGGCGGGAGCGTGGACTCGCTCGCAGACGGCCAGCTGGGTTCGAACAACGGCATCGGCGCGGGCGCGCTCGCGGACTTCGACGGCGACGGCGTCCACCGCGCCGTCGGCGTGGACGGGAGCAAGCAGCTGAAGCTGGTCGGGGCCGGCACGGCGGCGGGCGGCGAGTCGACCACCGTCCTCACCGGCGGGGTGGCACGGAAGTCGCCGGCGACGGTCGCCGACGTCGACGACGACGGCACTCCCGAGGTCGTCTTCGTGAGCAACGACAGCGAGAAGCTGAAATACGTCGACGACGTCGGCGGTGCGAACACGGTGATGCTGCTCACCGACGCGAACGGCGATCCCATCCAGCGGTCCGAGGGGACTGGCGTGGTCTGAGTCGGTACACGCGACCGGTTCCGACGACGGTTCCCGTGCGTGAGATGGCGTAGCTGTACGGACACGAACGGTGGTCACCGGGTCGGCAGCGGCAGTCGTGACGGCACTGGCGGGTTGCTCGAGGGGCGGCGACGGTGGCGATGGTGTGGAACCGGCTGACAGCAGCACGGGCGCGACCGCGGCGCAGGCGCTTCGGCTGGCCGTGAACGAGGACGGGGCCGGGAGCGAATGGCAGTCGGTGAGTGCCACCACCCCCGTGACCGGTTCACCATCGACTCGGCCCAGCACGGGAACATCGGGCTCGGGGTCGACCAGTCGGGGGACGGGAGCGCCGACGAGGCGTTCGGTGCCGGCGTCATCAGCGGTGTCAACAACGACGACGTCCGTTCACTATCGAACGCGATACGGGCTACACGCCGCAGGCGGGGGACATCCTGCTGGCCGATTATCCGGCGGTCGGGAACCCCGAGGAGGCCGGCGACTGCGAGGTCGAACTCCCGGTCAACGAGGCCCGGACGGAGACGGTGACGGTCACCATCGAGTATCGGTTCCGGGGGGTGCTCGGCGGCGGCCGCATCGGCGCGTCGGAGCCCGCGCGACATCGGCTCGTTGTCGTACAGCTGACCGTATCGGCGTGATGGCCTCGGCGACCACCTCGGTGCGGGCCCCACCGGTGGGTCCGGGTGCCCAGCCCGAGCGAGGGCGCGTCCGAACGCGACCGCGGCCCGGAAGCTTGCGCGAGGCGATACGGGTATGACCCCACCCGTCGAAGTCACGCGTATGCCAGAGGAGGTGCTGTTCGAGACGGAGTCCGTGCGGAGTCGGTCCGAGGTCGCAACGTACCTGCGTAACGTCGCCGACGCCCTCGAGGGCGAGGGGGCGGTGACGCTGTCGGCGGGCGACCAGTCGATGTCGGTGACGCCGCCGAGGCGGGTCGAGTTCGAGGTGAAGGTCGAGCGCGAGGGGCCCGCCGACGGGCCCGGGGAGCTCGGGCTGGAGCTGGAGCTGGAGTGGGACGAGGACGCCCCCGACGACGGCGGCGACCTGACGATCGAGTAGGCTACACGGAGAACGGCGTCTCCGCACGAACCTCGGCCTCGCGGACCCGAAGCTCGCCGACGGCAGTGAAGTCACCGGGCTCGGGGTCGGGCCACTCGGTCTCGAAGGCGGCCGACTCCCCGGGCGCGAACTCGGCGGGGCGGAGCGCCTGTGCGAGGGCGCGGCCGTCGGACCAGCGCCACACCTCCTCGCCGTCCGCGGTCCGGACGGCGAAGTCGGCCCCACCGCTGTCGCGGAAGGTCACCCTGACGGGCTCGTGGCCGCCGTTCTCGACGACGAGCACCAGCCGGACCCGCTCCCCCGAGCCGTCGACCGTGACCTCCAGCGACGTGTCGAGCGTTACCACACCAGTTGTAGCCCCCCCGAAAGCATAGCGTTTGTGCGGGTTCACCCCCGTGGCGGCCGTCCGCGCACAGTCCGCGCGTCGGGGGTATCCATGCCCGGGGGCCGGTAGCGGCATCCCTTTGTCCGCGCCGCACCAACGACCCCTGTGCAGTTCGTCGGCTACGACCGGTCGCCCGCGCCCGCCCTCCTGCTGGCCGACGGCGGCCCCGTCGAGCGCGTGCCGCTCGCGTCCGGGACGGACCTGGCCTACAGCCTCGGCGACCGCCACTGCGCGGGCGCCCTCGTCGCGGACGACGAGGGTGACCTCGGGCACCGCGCCTGCCGGGCGGAGGGGGCGCCGTACTGCCGGGACCACACCTCCACCTGGGCGTGTGCCCGCTGCACGGGCGACTGCGACCTGCCGCTGGAGAACTGCCGGCGCGAGCACGTCTGCTACCTCGCGGCCTTCGCGCCGGCGGTGTTCAAGGTGGGCGTCACCAAGCCCGAACGGCTGCGGACGCGGCTGCAGGAGCAGGGCGCCGACCACGCCGCCCTCCTCGGGCGTTTCCCCGACGGCCGGGCCGCGCGGCGCCGGGAGGCCGCCCTCGCCGAGCGCCTGCCTGACCGCGTGCGGACCCCGACGAAGGTCGCCGGGTTGGCGCGGGCGGTCGACGGGGACGCGTGGACCGCCCTCCTCGACGGGTTCGACCCGCTGGAGACGTTCAGCTTCGACTACGGGCTGGACCTCGGCGGACGCCCGGTCCGGGAGACGCTGGCCACCGGCACCGTCGTCGGCGTCCAGGGTCGGCTGCTCGTCCTGCGTAACGCGGGCACGACGTACGCCGTCGATATGCGGGACCTGCTCGGCCACGAGGTCACCGCCGAGTCGAGCGACCGGGAGCTGCAGTCCTCGCTCGGCACGTTCGGATAAGTCGGAAATCCCGTGTGTTCGGCGGTTATCCCGCCCACAGCACGGTTACTCGGTAGCACCGTCACCTGCCGGGGGGTATCCGGGGTCAGTTCCCATACTTCGCCCCGACCGCGCCGCCGGCCACGAGCAGGACCCCGCCGAGTAGCGGGCCGTGCACACCGACCCCGCTCCGGTCGCCGCAGTCGGACTCCTCGCTCACGCCGACGACGTAGTCCTCGCCATCGTGGGCGACGACCTGGGCCTTCTCGAACAGGCCGCGCTGGACGAGCGCCTGCTGGGCCCCCCGGACCCGGTCGAACACGTCCCGCTGGTCGGCGGTCAGGTCGGCGTAGTCGACGCGGGGCAGGTCCGCGGGCGGCTCCTCGACCGGGGTGACGGTCAGCCCCGCGACGGTCCGGCAGTTCTGGGCGTCGACGTAGGCCGCCCCGCCGGCGCTCAGGGCGACCAGCCCGGCGAGCAGCACCGCGACACCGACGTACGAGGTCCGCATCGCCCGACACTAGCGGGGTGGCGGGGATGGCTTTTGGGTCACGCGGCGACCGGCGGAGGCGGCCACCGGGGCCGGCACCGCTACTGTTTTGCATGCGCCGGACGACGCCCGGTCCATGAAGGCCGTCTATTACGACGAGCACGGCGACACCGACGTCATCGAGCACGGCGACCTGCCGGACCCCGAGGTCGGCCGGGACGAGTGTCTGGTCGACATCCGCGCGGGCGGGTTGAACCATCTGGACGTGTGGACCCGGCGGGGGATGCCGAGCCCCGGCGAGTTCCCGCACATCCCCGGCAGCGACGGGGCCGGCGTCGTGAGCGCCGTGGGCGAGGACGTGGACCGGTTCGAAGCCGGCGACCGCGTGGCCGTCGCGCCGGGCACCTCCTGTGGCTCCTGTGAGTTCTGCCGGGACGGCGACTACTCCCACTGCGCGAACTTCCAGCTCATCGGCGAACACACCCGCGGCGTCCACTCCGAGCAGGCCGCGGTCCCCGAGGACAACCTCGTCGGCGTCCCCGACCACGTCGACTTCGTGCGGGCGGCGGCCGCGCCGCTGGTCTTCCAGACCGCCTGGCGGATGATGACCACCCGTGCCGAGGTCGGGCAGGGCGAGAAGGTGCTGGTCCACGGCGCCTCCGGCGGCGTCGGCCACGCGGCGGTCCAGATCGCCGACAACGCCGGTGCCGAGGTGTGGGCGACGGCCTCCAGCGAGGCCAAGCTCGAACTGGCCGCGGACTGTGGCGCCGACCACCTCATCAACTACGACGAGGACGACTTCGTCGACGAACTCCGGAGCGACACCGGCGGCCGCGGCGCCGACGTCGTGGTCGACCACGTCGGCGCGGCGACCTGGCAGGACTCCATCTCCGCGTGCGCGAAGGGCGGCCGGCTCGTCACCTGCGGCGCGACGAGCGGCCCGAAGCCGGAGACGGACATCTCCCAGATATTCTGGAAGCAGCTCGACATCCTCGGCTCCACGATGGGCACGCCGGGCGAGATGGACGACGTCCTCTCGCTGGTCTGGGACGGCACGCTCACCCCCTACATCCGCGAGGTGCTGCCGATGAGCGAGACCCCGCGCGCCCACGAGATGCTCCAGGACCGCGAGGGCTTCGGCAGCGTCGTCGTCGTCCCCGACAGCCAGTACGAGGCGGGCACGTACGGCGACGTGACGGGCAGTATCTGAGCGCGGCCTCCTGCGGCGGCGCGGACCGATAACGGAAACCTCCTTGCGGCACCGGTCGAAACGCCGGTATGCGACGACGGGCGGCGCTCCGGGCGCTGGGCGCGACGACGGTCGGTGGGCTCGCGGCAGCGAGCGGTTGTCTCGGCGCCGTCGGACTCACCGAGCGGGGGCTCGTCCGCGCGAAGTACATCGCCGTCGGGACCGAGAACGGCCGTGGTCGCATCGTCTTCGACGCCATCGACGAGGCCCGGACGGTCGCCGGCGGCCATCGGGAGGACTTCGCGGAGACGGGACCGCTCATCGTCTCGAAACCACTCGGGGACGCGCTGGACCGGCGCTACGACGGCGTCGACTATCTCATCGAACACGACTGCGCACCCGACGCCGACGGGGCGGGCGGCTGCGGGGAGGCCGAGCTCACGCGCGGCGATTTCAACAGCGTCAGCCTCGGCGACACCGCGGAGCTGTTCTACCGCGAGGGGAACGTGGCGCGGGTGCTGAGCGTCTCCAAGCCGGACGCGACGCCGACGGACCGGCGGACCGACAGCCCCACGGCGAGGGGAACGGGCACCGACCGGTGATCGGCGCCTCAGCGCGCCTCCAGCGGCGGGTACTCCTCCAGCGCCGTTTCCAGCAGGTCCCGCGTCTCGCGGGCAGCTGCCCGGTCCGATTCGACGGCGCCGGCCCGCAGGCGCTCGCGCTCGCGGTCGTCCAGTGCCGCCCGCGCGACGGCCGCCTCGCGGAGCGCCTCGTACTCGGCCGTGTGGGTCAGCTCGCGGACCGTCCGGAGCGTCGCGACGACCGCCTCGTCGGCGAACCGGCGGACGACGGATTCGGCGGCGCCGGCCCACCAGCGCAGGTCGGCGGCGGTCGGCGGCGGCCAGCCGACCGTCAGCGGCTCCGCGTCGAGCCGCTGCAGGTAGGTCTCGTTGGCGGCCACGCAGCGCTGGAACGCCGCCGGGTCCTCGACGTAGTGGCCCAGCTTGGAGTTGGAGTAGCCCGCGTACTCCAGCAGTTCCATCACCGACTCCTCGCCGACCGGCGACTCGCGGACGTAGCCGAGGAGCCGGCTGGGCGGCTGGCGCGCGTCCAGCAGCGGCTCGTCAGCGGCCGCCGCCAGCACCGACAACGTCTCGTGGGCCGGCGCCCGGCGTTTCGCCTCGGTGAACGCCTCGCTGACGCCCTCGTCGTACGTCTCGATGGGGTCACGGAGCCGGCCGACCGGCGCGTCGAGGTCGGCCTCGCCGTAGCGCAGCGTCTGCTCGATGTCCTTGAGACGCTCCTCGACGGCCTCCAGCCGGCGGGCGACGGCGTAGCGGGCGTCGCTGTACCGCTCGCGGGCGGTCTCCCAGTCGTCGTACAGCGCGGCGAGGTCCCGGGCCGGTTCGAGCGCCTCGCGGGCGCGATCGAAGTGTTTCTCCTTCAGGCGGGAGCGCTGGAAGATCTCGTCGGCCGTCTCGAACGCGTCCCGCGCTGGCAGGTCCTCGGGGAGGTCCGCGACGAACTCGACGAAGGCGTCCTGGAACTCCAGGTAGCCCTCGAAGTCGTCGTAGTCGGTGGCGCGGTCCTCGTAGCGCTCGAACAGGCGGTCGACCTGCCGGCAGGCGCCGGCCACCCGGTCGAGCGACGCCTCGCCGTGCTCGGCCACGCGCTCGTCGAGGCGCTCGTACGCGTCGTTCGCGGCGTCGAGCTCGGCGACGAGCGTCTCCGCGCTGTCGGAGCCGGCGGCGCCGCCGGCCATGCTGCTCGAAGCGGTGTCGGTCATGGGTCCCCGTCAGTCGCCGCCTCGTCGGCGTCGTCACCGTACACCTCGTCGGGGTCGAAGGCGCGCTCGCCGACCGTCTCGCCGTCGAGGGTGCGGTGGAAGCAGCTCTCGAAGCCGGTGTGACAGGCGCCACCCTCCTGTTCGACGCGGTAGAGCAGCGCGTCACCGTCGCAGTCGACGCGGACCTCGCGGACGCGCTGGACGTGGCCGCTGGAGCCGCCCTTCTTCCACAGCTCGTCGCGGGAGCGGGAGTGGTAGTGGGCGTACCCCGTCTCCTGGGTGTGGGCCAGCGCCTCCGGGTCGACGTAGGCCAGCATCAGCACGTCGCCCGTCTCGGCGTCCTGCGCGACCGCCGGCAGCAGGCCGTCGTCGAAGTCGAGGGCCACGTCGGCGTCGACCTCGACGCTCGCGGTGGACTCGGTGTCGCTCATGAGCGTGCGGAGGCCCGTCCCGAGGATAGGTCTTTTCGTGGGCGTAGCGGCGGCGAGCGCCCGTCGCTCAGAGCCCGTTCACCAGTGCGAACAGCACGTCCCCGAGCGTGAGCGCGACGAGCAGCCCCACGAACATGGGCACGACGAACGGGATGCCCGGCGAGACCCACACCCGGTCGCGGTCGGGCTCGGTCAGCAGCTCCAGGCCCGCCCGCAGGTCCGCCGGGGTCGTCCCGTAGGCGTAGCCGACGTCGTCGAGGAACGTCGCCGCACCCCACTCGTCGACCCGGTGGACGGCCGGCGTCGCCGGCGTGTCCGTCGTCGGGACACAGGGGGCCGGCGGGGCGCGGGGCGTCGCGCCTTGTGGGGCGTCGTCCGCCGTCGGTCCGCCGTCGGCCACCGGGTCCCCCTCGGCGACGGAGCCGCTGGTCGGGTCGCCGCGCTCGCCGGGCGTGGGCACGGAGTCGGGGTCGCGGAACCGTCCGGGGTCGTCCCGGGCGGCCGAGAGCGTCGTCCCGCGCCACCGCAGGTACATCCGGAGCGCGTCGAGGTCCAGCCCGCGGCGGGTGAACCCGTCGGGCGTCTCCAGCAGCGAGCCGTAGGTCCCCGCGACCGCGTCGACCCGGACGGGCCGGCCGATGAACATCGGCGGCGCGAGCCGCCCCCGGACGGCGTTCCCCGCCGCGAGGACCAGCGGATACGCCAGCCCCGCGAGCACGGTGTTGGTCAGGATGGTCAGCGAGAACACGCCCAGCGTCGCCCGGACCTCCGGTACCGTCCCGAACGGGAGCAGGTAGCTCGGGGAGACGGGGAAACAGAGCGAGAGCGTCATGATGGCCTTCGCGTCGGCGCCGCCGAACGCCCCCAGCCGCCAGAACAGGTAGCCGAGCGACCCCACCAGCCCCAGGGAGACGCCGGTGCGGACGAGCAGCTGCTCGCCCGTGAACGACGTGAGCCCGACCCGCGAGAAATCAAGCAGCAGCGCGACGAGGCCGATGACGACCAGCGGCGCCCACAGCCGGCCGTCGACCCGCCGGGTCCGGATGTCGTGGTACGCGGCGTAGCCGAAGGCCGGGACCACGAGCAGCCGCAGCAGGTCGGCGACCGTGCCGTAACCGGTCGTGGTCGCGACCCGGGCGAGTTCGAAGCCGAACACTAGCCGACGGTGGCGCGGGCACCGGATTAAGACTGCCGGCTCCGGGTACCGCGGCCGGATGGACATCCTCCGGCGGGTGCGGGACCGGGTCACAGGGGCGGCGTCCCGCACGTCGCTCGCCGTAGATTCCACAAAGCACTTATCCGCACACAAAGCGTTTACCGCGGCATCGTCACGGCCCGGCGTATGCGTCGTGAACTGACGCTGGCGGGCGTCGTGGTCCTCATGCTCGGAGGGACCGCGGCGACCGCCACCCAGGTCCCCGGTATCGTGAGCCAACCGACCGAACCGCCCGAGCCGCCCGCGGAACTGGACATCGTGGAGGCGACCGTCTCGACCGGTGCCGTCACGGGGAGCCGCGCGACCCTGCGGATGGGGCTGGGCCTGACCCACCGTGGCAGCCCTGCGGAGTCGGTGTCCGTCCGCTACCGGGCGGTCGAGCCCGACTCCGAACTGGTCGTCGACCGGCACGTCGAGCGCGTCGGCACCGTGACCGGGACGGCCGAGCGGACGGTCAACGGGACGCTGACGGTCCCCCGCGAGGGCGAGTACGAGCTCGAGGCCATCGTCTACGAGAACGGCACCCGGGTCCGGTCGACGCGGACCCGGGTCGCCGGCCTGACCGGTCTGCGCCCGGACTACGCCCGCTCGGACGTGCGGTTCCATCGCTTCTCCGGCGTGGGGCTGCCGGTCGTCCAGTACAGCATCGCCGCGGCCGGCAACCGAACGGCGCTCGACGTCTCGACGTTCCTCACCAACGGCGGCGGTGACCCGGTCGAGGACCTCCGCGTGACGGTCTACGCCCGGCAGGTGGATTCGAACATCGTCGCCGACCGCGCGTCGATGCGGATCGACCGTATCGGCAGCGGCGAGACCGTCACGCCCGGGGCCGAACTGACCGTCCCCGACGAGTACAACTACTATCTGGAGGCGGTGCTCTGGAAGGACGACGTCATCGTCGACACCGCCCGCTCGGGTGCGGCCCTGGCCCCCCGCGAGCGCGTCCCCGAGAACGAAACCGTCCGCGAGAACGACGTCGACGTGGGTGAGTTCGACGAGGAGACGCCGACGGAGACCGCTGTTGCGGAGGAGACCGTCACGGAGCAGGCGACCGAGGCCGGCGGGCAGCCCGGATTCGGCATCGTCGCCGCGATGGTGGCCGCGTTCGCTGGCCTCCTCGCGGTCCGGAGGTGGTCGGCATGACCGACGACGTGCCGGCGGACGGCGGAGCCGGTGAACGGGGCGACCATCGGACGAGCGGGCCCTCGGCTCGCTCGTCAGAGGCGGCGGACGACACGTTCCCGGACCCCGAGACGACGGCCCGCTACCTCCAGTGGGGGGCGCTCGCAGCGTTCTCGCTCCTCGGAGTCATCGCAGCGGTCGGGCTGTACACGAGTGCCGGTCGCGTCATCGACCTGTGGGTGACCGCACGCTACCAGCCCGTCGTCCGGACGGTGTTCAACGCGGCCCTGCTTCTCGCCTCGACCGCCGGCGTCTCGGCGGTCCTGCGGGAACTGGACGACGATTGAGGACCGTCCGTCGGGCCAGTGACCCCCGGCGCCCGCGGATTCCGCACGTTTTTCCGTGGCGCACCGGTATCAGGGTAGTATGACGGATGAATCCGACGAGAGCGCGAGCGAGGGCGGCGAGCAGGCCGAGGGCGAGGACGGCGGCGAGGAGAAGTCCTTCCGCGAGCGGGTCGAGGAGATCCGCCAGCAGCGCGCCGAGGAACACGAGGGCGAGGACGGCGAGGGCGCCAGCCCCGAGGAGCGCATGGAGGAGATGATGGGCGGCGGCCCGCCCGGGATGGGCGGTGGCGGCCCCGGCATGGGCGGCGGTGGCGGCGGCAACCCGTTCGCGCAGATGATGGGCGGCATGATGGGCGGCGGCGGCCCCGGCGGCGCGCTCGGCGGCTCCCCCGAGGGCGGCCCCGGCGGCCGCGGCGAGGGCGGCCAGGACAACGAGGAACTCGTCCGCGAGGTCCGGAAGGTCCGCGACGAACTCCACGACATCCGGCGCGAGGTCCA
Organism: Haloglomus irregulare; assembly: GCF_007421925.1. Classification (GTDB taxonomy): domain Archaea; phylum Halobacteriota; class Halobacteria; order Halobacteriales; family Haloarculaceae; genus Haloglomus; species Haloglomus irregulare. The sequence goes on along the minus strand of NZ_QMDX01000002.1, from coordinate 92,397 downwards.
GCGGATCGCCGACGCGCTCGAGGACTGAACCGACCCAGCGACGGACGCCGCGGTCCCGGTTCCCCGTTTTCGACGGTCCGACCAGAAGCTTGAGGCCCGCCTTCCGGCAAGTTCGACCATGCAGACACGACGGGCCTTCCTCGCAGCCGCCGGTACGGCCGCGACGATTGGCCTCGCCGGCTGTACTGGACCGGGCGGCGGCGGCGATGGTGGCAGCGATAGTGACGGCGAGGGCACACCGAGCGGGCCGGTGGCGACCGCACCGGTTCCGGACGACCCGGGCGCGTACACGTACGCCCGGATGGACGCCGGCGTGTCGACGACGGTCACGTACGTCGGCAACTGGAAGTGCCCGCTCTGCGCGGAGTTCTCGAACGGTACCGACCGGGGACTCTCGCTCGGGGCGCTCGTCACCGACTACGTCACCCCCGGCGATATCGCGCTGGAGTACCGGGCGCTCTGCTACACGGGCGGCGGGGAGCCGTTCCTCGGTCCGGACGCGCCACGCGCGGGTCGTGCGGGGCTGGCGGTCTGGAACGTCGACCCGGCGAGCTACTGGCGGTTCCACGAGCACGTGATGGCGAACCAGCCGCCGGAGGACGAGGCGTGGGCCACACGGCCGCGACTGGTCGAGTTCGCCGGTGCGGCCGGCGTCGCCGACCCGGACGCGGTCGGGAGCGCCATCGCCGACGGCTCCCACGAGAGCGGGGTCCGCGCGAACACCGAGTTCGCCGCCAGCGCGGGCGTCAGGGGGACGCCGACCCTCGTCGTCGGTGACTCGGCCTACTCCCCGTTCGAGCCCGAACCGCTCCGGAGCGCGCTCGACAGCGTCAGCGGGTGATCCGATGGTGACGGAGACACGCCGGTTCGCCCGCGACGGGCCGCTCCCGGGCGTGCGGACACCGCTCGCGCTCGCGACGCTCGTCGCGGCCGTCGCCACCGCCGGCAGCCTCTGGGTCTCGCTCGGGCCGGGCCTGGTCCCGTGGGAACTCTGCTGGTACCAGCGGGTCCTGATGTACCCGCTCGGGCGGTCGGCGTGGCGACCGTCGAGGCGCGGCCGGGCGTCTGGCGGACCGCGCTCCCACTCGCCGTACCCGGGCCGGCCGTCGCCTGCGGGCTCGTGGAGGGTGGCTGTGGGGCGGTCCAGTGGCGTGCGCCGGTCGCCGGGCTCACCGTCCCGAACCTGTCGCTGGTCGCGTTCGCGCTGGTCGTCCTGCTGGTCGGCGCCGTCGCGGTCCGGGAGCGCGAGTGGCTCGGTCGACGCCGGGTCGAGGGCTGACACTCAGTCGGCCGTCGTGTCCGCCTCCGGAGCCTCGGCCGGGTCGACCACGTCGCCGGTCTCCGGATAGACGCCGACCTGGTCGCAGTGGTCGGCCAGCGGGCAGGCGTCGGGGTCGTCTGTGCACGCGGGCTTGCGCGCGCTGCAGAACTCGCGGCCGAACTGGATCATCGCCGTGTGGCCGAAGCCACACTTCTCCGCCGGCACGTCGCGCTCTAGGGCCGCCCGGACCGCCTCGTGGTCGGCGTCGGCCGGCGCGAGCCCCATCCGCCGGGCGATGCGATGGACGTGGGTGTCGACGGGGAAGACACCCCCCCGGCCGCCGGAGAACAGGAGCACGCAGTCGGCCGTCTTCGGCCCCACGCCCTTCATATCGAGCAGCACCTCGCGGACCGTCCCCGGGCTCTCCTCGGTGACGAACCGGTCGAACGCGTCGGCGCCACCGTACTCGTCGAGCACCCGTGCGGCCAGCCGGATGAGCGTCTCCGACTTCCGGTTGTACAGCCCGGCCGAGGCGATGGTCTCCGCGAGATCGTCCTGCGTGGCGGCCGCGACCGATGCCGCCAGGTCGTCCGCCCACTCCGGGCCGCCCGGTCCGTACCGTTCCATCAGCGCGTCGTGGGCCGGCTGCGAGGCCTTGTCGGAGGTATTCTGCGAAAGCACCGTCCGGACCAGGCACTCGAACGCCGCCTGCCCGCCGTAGGCCTTGCGCCAGTACCGCTCGCCGAGTCGGTCCACGACGGCCTCGGCGCGGGTCGCCGGGTCCGCCGCCGGTTCGAACCCTGACGGACCGCCGCCGGCCTCGCCACCGCTGATGTTCTCCGTCGGCTCCGGGTCCCCCTCTGGCTCCTCGCTCATACCGTGACCGTGGGACGGCGCCGACATAGTGGTGGGGTTCGCGACCGTCACGACGGCGAACGGGGGACTCCCGCAGCCGAAACCGTTGAATACCACGCGCCGCCACTGTGTGGTAATGAACCCGTTCCTCGCGCCGATGCGGCTGTTCGTCCGTTCGCTGAACCTGCTCCCCGGCGTCTCGGCGTCCGTCCGCACGGGCCACGTCGAGGTTGAGGACCGGCCCGATACCGGTGGCCGTCGGGTGCTGCTGGTCCGGCGGGGTCGGACTCCGACGGCCGCCCGGCGGGCCGTAGCCGCCGGCCACGAGACGTCGCCCGAGGGCTCGGCGACGGACCCGGCGTCGCGGCCGCTGGTCCGGTTCGACGTCGGCCCCGAGGGCGGGACGGCCACCCTGGTCGTCGACGACCCCGATGCGACGGTCCGGGTGGGGGCGAACGCGGTGACGGTCACCGCCGGGGGCGTCGAGCGTGCGTTCGACCTCCCCTTCGACCCGTCGGGGACCGAGCGACGCGTCTCCAACGGCGTGCTGACCGTCGATATCGAGTAGGACCCGTTACTCCCCCGCCAGCACCCGCAGCGTCAGCCGGAGCTCCGCGCCCGCGGCCAGCGCAGCCACGAGGTCGCGGTCGAGGTCCGCCGAGGCGGCCTCCGTGTCCACCATCACGGTCCGGTCGTCGACGTGGTCGCTGGTGCGTGCGACGACGCCGCGCTCGTCGTCGAACCGCAGGTCCGGGTGACCCCGGCCGCGGACGGTCGCCGTGTGGGCGGGGTCGTCCCAGTCGCCCGCGGGGTCGACCGCGATGACGGCCTCGATACGGGCGTCGGCGGCCCGGCAGCGAGCGACGAACGCCTCGTCGAAGTCCGCGGGCGCACGGTCGGCCTCGACGGCGAGGATGCAGTCCCCGGTCGGCGTGAGCCAGTCGTCGGTCGTCACCTCGAACGTGCTGGCGTGTTCGGCCGTGACGTGCTCGTGTCCGTGCGCGCGGACGACCTCGCGGGCCGCCGCATCGGTGTTGGCACCGTCGGTCATGCTCGAAACCGGATGGCGAGCACACTTCAGGCCGCCGCTCTCCCTGCCGACCGGAGCGGCTGCAGGCCCCGACATCCGACACCCGGTTTATCTATTGACGATGCCGTCGTGTGAACCGTTACCGCGCTTCTCCGCCCGTGAGAGTGGCTTTCACGACGCATGGGGCGGCGAAACTATTATATCTATCACTGCTGAACATAGAAATACCAGAACGCCTCCGGCGTTCGCCAGCATCGTCAGCCGACCAGAATGACAGGACCTTTGGATCCCTCGGTGGCTGCTACGTCCATAGAGACTGCTGTGGGACTCCGGAGCGGTAATGGATAGAGAGTTACCAACAATGGTAGAGAGCATCGACGAAAGCAAGAACGTAGAACTGACAGACGACAACCTCGAGGACGATTCTAAGGGGCAGCTCATCAAGAAGGCCGGCCAGCTCCGCGACCGGCGGAACGAGCTGAACCAGATGGCCTCCGAGCGCGCCTCCAAGCGCGACGAGCTCAACGCGAAGACCCGCGAGAAGGTCGACGAGGCCCAGGAACACCGCGAGAAGCGCGACGAGCTCAACGAGCAGGTTCAGGAGCACAAGGAGCAGCGCAACGAACTCAACGCGAAGGCCAACGAGCTGTTCGACAAGGTCGACGACATGAAGGAGGACCTCGAGCTCAACGAGGGGAAGTCGGCCGACGAGCTCAAGGAGGAGATCGAGGACCTCGAGTTCAAGCAGCAGACCGAGGTCCTCTCGACCGACGCCGAGCGCGAACTCATCGAGAAGATCGAGACCAAACGCGAGAAGCTCCAGGACCGCAAGGCCAAGCTCGACGACACGGGCGACCTCGAGGAGATCAAGCAGGAGGCCCAGGAGGTCCGCGCCGAGGCCAGCGAGCACCACCAGAAGGTGACCGAGCTCGCCGACGAGGCCCAGGAGCACCACAACCAGATGATCGAGGCCTACCGGGAGGCCGACGACATCCGTGACGAGGCCGACGAGTGGCACGACAAGTTCGTCGAGGCCCAGGAGGCCGCCGACCGCCACCACGAGGACTTCGTCCGCGTCCAGAAGCGACTCCGCGAGATGGACAAGGAGGAGGAGGAGGAGCGCAAGGACCAGCGCCAGGCCAAGAAGGAGCAGGCCCAGGAGGAGGCCGAAGAGATCTACCAGCGCTTCAAGGAGGGCGAGACCCTCGACACCGAGGACCTCATGAAGCTGCAGCGCGCCGGCAAGCTCTAGGGGAGCTTCTTTGCCGCTCGGGTGTCCTCGGCGCTCGCTTCGCTCGCGCCTGCGGGCACCACTCGGGGCAAAGAACGTTTGGAAAAAGCCGGTCCTCGCTTCGTTCGGACCGGTGAGACGCGCTCGCCTCGTCATCGGACCACCTCCGACTGCAGGCGGGACGGAGTCCCGCCCTGCTCGCGCGTATGCGGGCATCTCACTGCGAGCCTCGCGGGTCGGGACCTGTTGCGAGTGTCCCGGGGCGGGGTCCGTCCTGGCGTCACGAGTCGTCGCTCCTCCAGCCGCGCCACCGAGTGCTCCCCAGCCGCACGGTGTCGAACGGGTTCGCCGGCCGACCCAGGCAGGTGGCGGACCTACCGTCGTACAGGTGGTTCCGATGGCTGCCATGGTCGACCCGCGGCACGAACTCGAACTGTACCGGGGGCTGACGACTACCTCGTACTGGCGGATGTCGACGCCGCCCCGGAGGATATCGACGTACAGTGGGCGGACGGCCACCTCCACGTCGCCGTCGAACACCGTCACGGCGGTCGGATCCGGGTCACGAACCGCAGACCTTCCCTCGGGCCGTGGATACAGCGGCCATCACAGCCGACTACAACGAGGCCGACGGCGTGCTGGAGATCCGGCTCCTCGTCCTCGGGGAGGTCCCGAGGGCCACGACGCCGAGTCGAACCGCTCGCGTGAGTGATGGGCTCTCGGGCCCATAGAAGAGCTATGACTGCGTCCGGAGTAGCCGGCGTGACGCACCGGGGCAGCATCCCGCTCGTCGTCCGAGCGAGGTGAACGACCCGAGGCCGCGGTCGTCGTTCCATGACCTCCGACACCCGGCGACGGCCCCCGTGTGTGATTCCGTCGCGCTCTTCGGTGCTCGCGTCCGAAACGGCCGCCAGGGTGCTTATTCGTATATATCATCATCATATCGATAATTGTGGATCTGCCGTTCTCGGGGTCGGTCGTTGTGGACTTATACGCCCGATTCTGTCATGACTGGTGTAGGATACGACCTCTCCTCGCGTGAGTGCAGTGCGCGAGTGCCGTAGACGAACCCGGCGAGCATCGCCCGGAGTGGGGCACGTCAGTCCGGTTTCGCGACGGTCATGACGGGGACCGGTGCGGAGCGGACGGTCCTCTCGGTGACACTGCCGAGCAGGATGCGGTCCGTCCCCCGTCTCCCAGTCGTTCCCATCCCCACCGCGTCCACGTCGTGTGCCTCGATACAGTCGAGGATGGCCCCCGCCGGGCGGCCGTGTTCGACGTGTGGGACGATGTCCGTGACGCCCTCCGTTTCGGCGGTCGAGACGATGGCCTCGACCGCGTCGTTCGCGGCCCCCTCGTCGTCCGTCCCGGCCAGCGTCGACCGGACGTCCGGCCCCAGCGTGTCCTCGTCCACGACGGAGAGGACGTGGACGGTCGCGTCGAGTGCGACCGCGAACCGGAGGAGGTGGTCGGCAGCGTGTGTCGCGGCGTCGCTGCCGTCGGTCGGGACGAGGACGGTCTCGTAGGGGAACGCCAGCGTCTCGTCGGGCTGCATCCGGGCGGAGAGGACGGGCACCGAGGAGAGCCGGACGACCTTCTCGGAGACGCTCCCGATGAGGTACCGCGAGAGCCCCTCGCGCCCGTGGGTCGGCATCATGACCAGGTCCTGGTCGAACGCCTCGGCGTACTCGACGATGGTGGGGGCGGGGTTCCCCTGGACGACGTCGGTCCGGTGGGAGACGCCGAGCGTCTCCAGCGCCCTGGCCCCCTCGTCCACGATGTCCCGGCCCTCGCGTTCGAGGACGTCGACGGCGTCACCATCGACGACGGTGACGCTCTCGCGTGCCGTGTCCGCCACGTAGAGCAGCTGGATGGTCGCGTCGGCCCAGTGTGCGATCTCGGCGGCGTGGTGGAGCACCTCCGCGGCGCCATCGCTGCCGTCGAAGGGGAGGAGGATGGTATCGTACATCTTCCGATGCGCGCGGCTACGTCGCCCGGCCGTCTAATCCTTTCCGCCGGCCGTCAGTCGCTCACCGACGGCCGGTCGGCCACTGGCGGTCACTCGAACTCGTCCCCCTCGACCGCCGGACCCTCGTCGTCGGCTCGGTCGAGCTGCCGGTCGACGGTCACACGTATCCGCCGGATGCGGGTGTCCTCCACCTGTTCGGCCCGCAGCGTCACGTTCTCGTAGTCGAACGTCTCGCCCTGCTCGACGAGGCGCCCTGCGCGGTTGAAGATGAAGCCGGCGATGGTCTCGAACTCCTCGGCCTCGGGGAGGTCGATGTCGAGCGCCTCGTTGACCGCCTCGATGTTGACGTCGCCGCGGGCCAGCACCTCCGTGTCGTCGACGGACTCGATCGGGTGGTCCTCGCCACCGACCAGTATCTCCCCGACGATCTCCTCGAGGACGTCCTCCATCGTGATGAGGCCGCCGGTGGCGCCGAACTCGTCGACGACCATGACCATCTGGAGCCGGTTCTCCCGCATCTCCGTGAGGAGTTCGTCGACGTTCTTCGACTCGGGGACGTGGAGCGACGGCGTGACCACGTCCCGCACCAGCAGGTCGGTGCCGTCGTCGTAGTCGACCTCCGCCAGGTTCCGGATGTCGAACACGCCGACGATGTCGTCCAGCGACCCCTCATAGGCCGGCAGGCGGGCATGACCCGACTGGATACACCGCTCGACCGCCTCCCGGACAGTCGCGTCCGCGGAGACGGCCTCCATATCCAGCCGGGGGGTCATCACCTCCTTGGCACTGGCGTCGGTGAACCGGAGAGCACGCTGGAGCAGTTGTCGCTCCTCCTCGTCGAGTACGCCCTCGCGCTCGCCCGTCTTGATGATGTTCCGGATCTCGTCACGGGTGACGTACGTCGACTCGATGGACGGGTTCCCCCCGGTGAGCCGGTTCACGACGCCCGTCAGGTAGTAGAACAGCGTGATGAGCGGCCACAGTACCTTCTCGACGATCTTCAGCCCCCGGGCGACGCGCCGTGCGTGGGCCTCGGTGTTCTCGACGGCGTAGGATTTCGGCGCGCTCTCGCCGAAGATCAGCACCATCGAGGTGATGCCGAGCGAGGAGACGGCGACCGCCGTGCCGGCGTCAAGGTAGAAGCCGACGACTGTCGTCGAGACGGAGGACATCGTGATGTTGACCATGTTGTTGCCGACGAGGATCGTCACGAGCAGGCGGTGGGGGTCCTCCTTGAGCGATCTGACGGCCCGCGCGCCGCGCAGCCCCTGCTCGACCATCGCGTCGATCTGGTGGGCCGGCAGCGAGAACATCGCGATCTCCGAGGAGGAGAAGAACCCGGACCCCATGAGGAGGAACAGGATCAGGACGGCGCCGATAGCGGTGACCGTCGTCCGTCCCAGTTCGGCACCGACGACCGGGACCGTGTACTGCAGAGGACCGCCCGCAGCGGCTGCTGTGAGCAGGCATAAACACATGGTAGCTCCCACCACACGGACCGCCAAGTAACTCCTGATACCGGGTCCGGATCCCGTGAGCGACGGCCACGTGAGAGTCGCGGGCTCGCACCCTGTCGTGGCGTGGGCACGTGGCACGGCCGCTGGGGGCCCCACCACCGAGGTTCCGACCGGCCTCCGGTCGCTCCCGCGAACCCAGCCCAGCAGGGGCGAGAGCCCGTCGGTCCGGGAGGCCCTCCCGGCGAACTCTGGCGTGATGACGGCATAGGCGTGCTCGCAGGCGTCGGGTCGGCTTGCCCTCCGCGTATGCCGGCCCCTCGTACCGGGCCCGTGTGTCCTCGACCGACGGGAACGCCACCACGACGGTCATATCGTGGTCCCAGTCGCTCCCGGTGATCTCGGACGCCTCGTTCCGGACGGTCAGCTCCCCGCCGTGGTCCGCGAGCGTCCCGCCCGCCGTCGGCAGGCACTCGGTCAGGTACCGCTCCCAGTCCGTGGGCTGTTCGAGGAACATCGCGTATCACGTGCGCGACCCCTCGTTCTCCGTTGCCGTACCCGGCGAGACTGACGGGCTCTCGGCTTAACTGTCGTCTCCCGCCAGGGATGCCCGTTCCGACCGCTCCGACCGCTTTCGGGCCTTCCCGAACCATCCCCATGGGTCCCGACGGGGGCCCTCCGATACTCATCCGTCCAGCGACAGCCCGGCGTGCCAGTGGTCGACGCCCGCCTCCCGCTTGACCCGGTCCATCCCGTCGAGGACGACCGCAGCCTCGCTGGCGACCTCGGCGGCTTTCCCCTCCCCCTCGGTGCGGAACTCCCCGGTGGCCCGGTTGGCGAACACCGTGCAGACCGCGCCGGCGCGCAGCCCGTAGATGGAGGCGAGCGTCAGCAGCGCGGCGGCCTCCATCTCGTAGTTGAGCACGCCCGCCTCGCGGAGTTCGTCCATCCGGGCCTCGGCGCCGGCGGCCCGGAAGCCGCCGTGGCCGTCGCGGGCCTGCCCGGCGTAGAACGAGTCCGTCGAGCAGGTGACGCCGAGGTGGTAGTCGTGGCCGAGCCGCTCGCAGGCGGTGACCAGGGCGGTGACCACCTCGTCGTCGGCGCTGGCGGGGTAGTCGGGCCGGACGTACTCGTCGCTGGTCCCCTCCTGGCGGACCGCGGCGGTGGTGATGACCACGTCACCGATGCCCGCCTCCGGCTGGATGGCCCCGCAGGAGCCCACGCGGATGAGCGTCTCGGCGCCGACGCTGGCCAGCTCCTCGGCGGCGATGGCGGCCGACGGGGAGCCGATGCCCGTCGACGTGCACGCGAGCGGCGTGCCGTCCCGCCGCCCACGCATCGTGCGGTACTCGCGGTGCTGCGCGACGGACTCGGCCTCGTCCCACTGCTCGGCGACGACCGGGACGCGCTCGGGGTCGCCCGGGAGGAGGACCGGCCCCGTGATGTCGCCCGGCGCCAGTTCGATGTGATACTGGACCTCGTCGGTCGGGTCCTCACTGTCCATGTCCCCGGTCCGCGGGGCTGGCACTTGAGGGTGCGCGTCGGACGCGGCTCAGACGAACGCGAGCGGGGTCATCGCGAGCACGCCGACCAGGACGCCGACGACGAGTTCACGGTAGCCCCGGCCGGGGAGGTCCGCGCCCTCGGCCAGCGCCTCGGGGATGAACTCCGTCAGGACGAGGTAGATCATCGCGCCGGCGGCGAAGCCGAAGCCGACGGGGAGGAACGCCCGGGCCAGCCGCACGAAGTAGAACGCCAGCACGGCGCCAATCGGCTGCGGGAGCGAGGAGAACACGGCCCACCCGACCATCCGTCGAGGCGGGACGCCCATCGCGCGCAGCGGGATGGAGACCGCGACCCCCTCGGGGACGTTGTGGATGGAGATGGCGACGGTCATGAACACGGCCAGCAGCGGGACGGTGAACCCGAGGGCCGCGACCCCTTCGATATCCAGGTCGGCGAAGGCGACGCCGACGGCGACCCCCTCCGGGAACGAGTGGACCGTCAGTACCCCGAGGATGAGCACCAGTCGGCGGACGTCAGCCGCCTCGTACTGTCGCGGGTCCACCTCGGTCCCCGCGACGACCTCGTGGGCCGCGACGACGAGGACGACACCGGCCAGCAGGCCCAGCGCGACGGCCGCCTCGCCGGCGAAACGGTCCAGCGGCAGTAGATGCGGCTCCCGCCGGGCCTCGGCCAGCCCCTCGCGGACGAGGCCGAACCCCGACGCGGCGAGCATGATGCCCGAGGCCAGTCCCCAGAGGGCGACGGTGAGCCGGTCGCTCATCTCCTCGAGGACGAAGAAGGGGAGCGCGCCGATACCCGTGGCGAGGGCGGTGACCAGCCCCGCCAGAGAGACGAGCAGCAGCGCGGCCGCCGTGACCTCGGCCATGCTCGGCGCTTGGCCGCCCGCCCCGATAACTATCACGGAACTGATGTTTTGGGCCCGCCTAAACGCCGACTCGCGGGGCGGGTGCGGCGTGGGGTCCAGACGGGCCTCAGAGCGGGAACCGGGCGACCGTCCCGTACTCGGGCCCCGTGTCGGTCAGGGTGCTCTCGGTGAGCCGAATCTCGTCGATGTCGATGCCACCCACGTCGGGCTCGCGCTCGCGGACCACCTCCTGGACGTGTGTCTTCGGCCGGGCGTCGCGCATCCGCGCGACGGTCGCGTGCGGGGTGAAGGCGTGGTCCTCGGGGTCGAACCCGAGGTCCGTCGTCCGGGCCTCGACCGACTCGTGGAGCGCCGTCAGTTCCGCCTGCCCCCGGCGGACCCCGAGCCAGACGACGCTGATGTCGTCGAGCGAGGGGAAGACGCCGTAGCCGCCGATCTCCGCGGTGAACGGGCCGACGCCGGCGTCGTCGACGGCGGCGGCGAGCGCCGACCGCACGTCGTCGAGTCGCGCCGGGTCCGTCTCGCCGAGGAACTGCAGCGTCACGTGCACCCCCTCCGGGTCCGTCGGGTCGAGGCCGGGCCGGTCGCGGAACGGCGCCTGTACCGCCCGGACGGCGGCGGCGAGCGGGTCGAGGTCGGCGCTGACGAACAGGCGCATGCGTCTACGGGAGTCCGCCCTCGTCGACCCCGTCGCGGTCGGCCGGGGGGACCGCACAGACCGGCATCTCGGCGCGCCGGACGAGCCGTTCGACGGTACTCCCCAGCAGCACTCGCCCCAGTCCGGTACGCCCATGCGTCCCCATCACGACGACGTCCGCCCCGTTCTCGCGGGCGTACGTGCGGATACGGCTCTCGGGGAACCCCTGGCGGACCGCCGTGACGACCGGGACGCCCGCGTCGTCGGCCCGCTCGGCGACGGCGTCGACGGCGGCCTCCCCCTGCTCGGTCAGCGCCTCGACGGCCGTTCCCGACGGCACGGGGTCCCGCTGTCCGCCGGCGGCCGCCACGTCGACGACGTTGAGCGCGTGGAGTTCCCCGTCTATGGCGTCCGCGATGGCGACCGCGTGGTCGACGGCCCGCTCGGCGGTCCCGCTCCCGTCCGTCGGGAGCAGGACCCGCTCGCATGTGGGGAACTCGCCCGCCGCGCCGACCGTCGGCTCCGCCCCCTCCGCGCGCGCCTCGCCGTCCGGGCAGCGGACCGTGAACACCGGGACCGTCGCGGTCCTGAGGACCCGCTCGGTGACGCTACCGGCGACGAACCTGGTGATCCCACGCCGACCGTGCGTCCCCATGACGATGGCGTCGGGGGCCGCCTCGGCCACGTAGTCGGCGATGGCGTCGGCCGGGTCGCCATCGACGACGGCCGTCTCGACGGGGTCATTGGCCGCCGCGAGCGTGGCGGTCCGCTCTACCGCGGTCCCGGTCTCCGCCCGGACCCGCTCGAGGAACGCCTCGTCCACCCCGCCGGCATCGAAGAGCCCGGCCGCCCGGTCGATGTCGGCCACGCCGAGGACGTGGATGGTGGCGTCGAACGCCCGCGAGAGCGCCAGCGCGTGCTCGGCCGCCGTCATCGCGTGCGTGCTCCCGTCCGTCGGGAGCAGGATGCGGTCGTACATGACGGGAGCTTGACCACCCGCCCTCTTCAATGTGGAGCCGAATCCGTCCCTCTCGGGGGGCTCGGCTCCCGACCCGTGAGTGCCGGCGCGCGAGGAACGCAGCAGGTCCCACCGGGTGAGAGCGCGAGGGCTTCGGAACCCCGACGACTCGGTTCTCCATCGGAGCGACCGCGTAACACCACGATTACCGGTTTGTGGCCCGGACAACGGTAGAACGTCGAGCATACCGGAGTTATCACGGCTCGGGGTCGAAGTACGTCGCCAGCTCCCGGCCGAACGGGTCGGCCAGTTCGCCCACCGCCGTCCCGGCCAGCACGTCGTAGCCGGCCTCCAGGGACGCCTTCACCTGCGGTCCGAGCGAGCAGTCGAGCAGCGCCGTCTCGGCGACCGCCTCGGGCGTCCGGGTCTCGCGGGGGCGCTCGACGACGTACCGGTCGCCGTCGAGGAAGGGGCCGTAGACGGCGTCGTCCGCGGCGTACTTGCCGTAGAACCCCTCGGCGTGCTCCCGGACGCCGGCCGGCGGGCCCTCGTGGCGCTCGACGGCCGGCAGCTCCGCGACCGCGCACTCGACGAGCAGCGCCGCCATCGGGTCGTCGGTCGCGTCGGCCGCCTGGGCGAACCGGTCCGCTCTGAGCGGCCGGAAGCCGCGACGGTCGAGTTCGTCGCGCAGCCCCGCCAGCGAGCGGTCGAGTTGCGGGTAGAGCTGGTCCTCGACCACGTCCGGCGCCCGGAACCGGACCGCGACGGGGTGCGTGCCGCGGTCGTCGATGGCCGCCCGGGCGGCGGCGGCGTCGAGCGGGTCCGGGTCCCGGGGCTCGAAGACGGCCTCGCTGGGGTCGGCCAGCAGGTCGCGGGCGTAGTGCACGAGCCGGGCCACCGCCTCGGCGCCGCAGACCGCCGCCACGTTGCGCTCGGGGTCCGTCGGATCGATGACCACGAGCGGGGCGTCGAACGACGCCCGTCCGTGGCCCTCGGGGTCGAGTTCGACCGGTGGCCGCCAGTCGTCGGCCGCGGCCGCGACGAGGCCGCGGAAGCCGCCGTACTCCAGCACGAGCAGTTCCGTCAGGTAGCCCGAGAACCCCTGCGTCCGGAGGTCCGAGCCGTAGGCGCCGATCCCCTTCAGAAACGCCTTCGCGACGACCACCTCGGCCGCCAGGGCCTCGTCCAGCCGCGTCTCGAGATAGCGCGTGTGGAACGGCGTCCGGTCGACGGCCGACCGGATGGCCGTCGCGTCGTCCAGCCGGTAGCACGGCACCAGGTCCACGTCGAACCCGTCGACGACGCCCTTCACGTAGGGGTGTTCGGCGTACTCCTCGTGGCCATCCGGCAGGACGGCGTGGCCCACGTCGAGCCCGTACCGCTCCAGCGCCTCGCGGTCGAGGTCGGGCGGGAACCGAACGAAGACGTCGAGGTCGCGGTCGCCGGAGAGCCACGTCCCGCGGGCCGTCGACCCGACCCGGAGGACGTCCGCCTCGACGGGCAGGTCCGCGACCGCGTCCTCGGCGCGCTCGACGACCGTCGCCGCCACCCGCTCCATGTCGGCGCGCTCGTCCGCGTCGGGCACCACCCGCTCGCGGACCCGGGCCACCACCCGGTCGAACGCGTCCTCGGCAGCGCCGGCCTCCGCGTCCGCGTCATCGCTCATGTCCCCGGATTGTTCCGGTCCGGTCGAAAGCGTGGCGGTCCGACGGGCCGTCGTGGCGCCGGGTCACACGGTGCGGGAGAAGCGAAAGCGGTTTCTACCGGACCAATCTATCACCGACTGCGTGCCGCCTTAGCTCAGTTGGTAGAGCACCTCGCTGTTAACGAGGTGGTCCCAGGTTCGAGCCCTGGAGGTGGCGTCCTTCCCCGTCGCTTCCCCGCCAGCCGGCGGTCTGCCACGTCGGCCCTGCCCACCGCATCCAGCCCGTCAGCCCCCGACGCGAACGTTGATGTGCTCGTGTGTCGTACTGGCGTGTAATGGACGGGCGCGGGCAGGAGGGTGGCGTCAGATATGGGACGCGCATCGAGGGCGACCAGGTGTACGTCCAGACCGAGGACGGGCCGCTGGTCGTCGGCTCGGTCGCGACGGCCATCGACGCCGTCGGCGGTCCCGCCTGGACCATCGACTACTCCGACTGGGAGCGCCAGCGCTATCCGGAGCTCGACACGGCCGACGAGGGGCTGGTCGTCGACGTCCGGGACATGCTGGCGGCGATGGAGCACGACGCCGACTTCGTCGAGTCGCTGCGCGCCCTCCCCGCGAGCCCCCGCGACGGGGACGACCTCTCCCCGCGGATGGGGCTGTTCGTCGGGAAGCTCCTGGAGAACCTCCAGTCCGGCGTGGCCTGAGCCGGTCGGTCAAACCGGTGTTTGTGTCTCCGTCCGGTTGATAGGGCCGCCGGGCTCAGGAACGGGTATGCCCGATCCCCTCGCCCCCTTCGCCCTCCCCCTCCGTACCGGGCTGGAACGGTCCGTCGCCGGCGTCGTCGCCGCCCTCCGGACGGTCGCCTTCTGGCTCGCGGTCGCCCTCCCGGCCGCGTACCCGGTCGCGCTGTCCGTCCGGGTGGAGGCGCTCCCGGCCCTGCTGGCGGGCCACGCCGTGGCCGTCGCGCTGGGCCACCGCCACCAGCCCGGCGATAGCCCGCTCTCGCCCGATCGCTCGGACTGAGCGTGCGGTCGGCGCGAGTGGACGGAACGGCTATGTCCGGGCCGGCTGGAACGCCGGCATGGTCACGCCGGAGTCGTTCTTCCACGTCGCCATCAAGACGACCGACATGGACCGTGACGTCGCCTTCTACCGGGACCGTCTCGACGGCGAGGTCATCGACCGCGCCGAGGGGACCGGTGACCGGGCCGACGACCTCACCTACGCGGCGCTGTCGGTCGCGGACAAGCGCGTCTACCTGTTCGGGACGGCCCCCTACGAGGCCGCCGGGCTGACCGACGGGCTCCCTCCCGGGTTCCTCCACTTCGGCTACGTCGTCGCCGACGTGGACGCGGCCGCGGCCGACCTCGCCGCCGACGGCATCCCGTTCGTCATGGAGCCGACCGACTTCGGACCCCTCCGGGTCGCCTTCTTCCGCTCGCCCGGGGGCGTCCGCATCGAGCTGATAGAGACGAGCGGCGGCTGAACCCCGGAGTGACGCGTCGGTCGCGGGGGTGGCGGCCGGGAGCGCCTCGCGCACGGACTGCACACGGCGGCACGGGTGGATATGTCGCGGCCGCGGGCACGGCCGTGCCGAACGTCCAAGGGCCGCGGCCGATTACCCGGGGCCGTGAACCGCGAGCAGGTCGTGAGTGGGCTCCTGGCGCTCCTGGCGGTACTGGCCCTGGGTGGCGTCGCTGCGACGCTCGACGCGACCGGCGCCAGCGGGACCGGCACGGGATCGGGCGACGACGCCGGCGTCGGCTCGGGACCCACGTTCAGCCTCGGCGGCGGCTTCGAGCCCGTCGACGCCACGGCGCCGTCGCTCCCGGAGTGGCTCGGCCCACTGCTGGCCGGACTGCTGCTCGTCGTCACGGTCTACGGCATGTACGAGCTCTACCGGGAGCACGGCCTCCGTCGTATCGCGGGCGCGGTGGTCATCGGCCTCGTCGCCGCCGTCGGGCTCTACCTGCTGCTACGACTGCTGCGGCCGGGGGCGTCCGGGGTCGGCTTGGGGACACGAGAGGGCGAGCCGTCGCTCCCCGGGGGCCAGAGCGGGGGCGCCGTGACTGACGCAGCGACCCAGACCGTCGACCCGCCGACGGCGCTGCTGGTCGCGCTGGGGCTCGTCCTGCTGGGTGCGGTGGCGGTCATCGTCCGGGCGACCGGCGACCAGCGGACCACGCTCGCGACGTCGACGCCGTCGGAGGCCCCCGAGACGGCCGAACGGGCCGCCGTCGCCGCGGCCGCGGGCCGGGCGGCCGAGGCGATCGAGGCCGGCGACGACCTCGACAACGCCGTCTACCGGGCGTGGCGGGAGATGGTCGCCGACCTCCCGGTGGCGAACCCGGAGGCGAGCACGCCCGCCGACTTCGCCGACGCGGCGGTCGAGGCCGGGATGGACGCCGACGACGTGGCCGAGGTGACGGCCCTGTTCGAGGCCGTCCGGTACGGCGACCGACCGGTGACAGAGACACGCGCCGAGCGCGCGACCGACGCGCTCCGGCGGCTCGAACGAACCGACGTCGAGGAGGACCCGAGCCCGTGACCGGGTGCCGGGGGCGGGACGGATGAGGGTGAGGTCGCTGCTCGGGGCGGCCGGCGCGGCCGCCGTCATCGCCGGCGTCGCTGTCGTCCTCGACCCGTCACTGGCGAGCGCGTTCGGCCCCACGCCGGACCGGCTGCTGGTGGTCGCGCTCGCCGCGCTGGCACTGCTGCAGGGGCTGGCGGCCGCCGCGAGCCGCATCGGCGGCGACGGTCGGGCGGCCGACCTCCCGGCCGTCGAGCAGCGGTTCCGGGCGACCGTCCCGGGCGACGCGTTCGAGGACCGGCTGGCGGCCCTGCCCGAGCACAGCGTGAGCCGCCGGGACGAGGAGCGGGCTGCGATCCGCGAGCGGCTGGAGGGGCTCGCGGTGTCGGTCCTCGTCGACCGGGGGCTCGACGAGGCGGCCGCGCGGCGCCATCTCGAGGCGGGGACCTGGACGACCGACGACGCGGCGGCGATCTTCTTCATGCCGGCGGCGGACCGCGGGCTGTCGCTCGAACGGCGGGTGCGGGACGCCCTCGGCCCCGACGTGGCGTTCGTCCGGCGGGCCCGGCGGACGGTGGCTGCCATCACGGCCCACGCCGAGGGCGAGGTACCGCCGCCGGGTGACGCGGGTGAGTAGTCCGGTTCCGGACCCGCAGCTGGGCGACCCGGGCGCGGCCGACCGGCGGGCGACGCCGGGCGAACCCATCGACCGCGTCACCGAGCGCTGGCGCGGCGTGACGGCGTTCGCGCTGCTCGCAGCCGCGCTCGGCGTGCTGCTCTCGCGGCCGGCGCTCGTCCTGGCGGGCGCGGCGGGGGTCCTGCTCGGGGGGGCGGCGCGCGCCGCCGGGCCGCCCGCCGGCGCGGTCGCCGTCGAACGGACGGTGGCGAGCGAGCGGGCCGACCCCGGCGAACAGGTTCGGGTGACCGTGACCGTCGAGAACGTCGGCGACTCGCTCCTGCCCGACGTGCGGGTCGTCGATGGCGTCCCGGGGGGACTGACCGTCGCCGAGGGCACCCCGCGCCACGCGACCGCGCTGCGGCCGGGCAAGCGCGCGACCTTCTCCTACGCCGTCCGGGCGAGCCGCGGCCGGCACGCGTTCGGGCCGGCGACGGTCCTGCTGCGCGGGTTCACCGGCACCGTCGAGCGGGAGCGCTCGGTGCCCGCGGCGCCGCCGGACGGCGCGGCGACCGACGGCGGCGAATCGACCGTGAACACGGATGCCCTCGCCTGCACGCCCGAGCTGGGTGCCGGGGCGCGGGTACCGCTCCCGCCACAGACGACCGGCCTCGCCGGCCGCGTCACGACCGATATCGGCGGGTCGGGGACGGAGTTCCACGCCGTCCGGGAGTACCGCCGGGGGGACCCACTCGCCCGCGTCGACTGGGCCCGGTTCGCCCGCACCGGGGAGTTCGCCACCCGACAGTTCCGCGAGGAGCGGGCCGCCACGGTGGTCGTGGTACTCGACACCCGCGAGACGAGCTACACGGCCCCCGGAGCCGACGCGCCGACGGCGCTCGAGCGGAGCGTGGCGGCGGCGGGGACGACGCTCGTCTCCCTGCTGGACGCGGGCGACCGCGCGGGCCTCGCGGCCTGGGGGCCGACGGCCTGCTGGCTGGCCCCCGGCCTCGGGGCGGCACATCGGGCGCGAGCCCGGGAGCTGCTGGGCACACACGCGGCGTTCCGGCCGACGCCACCGGAGCGACGGTTCCTGCCGACTATCGCTCGCCGGCGAGTCGAGCGACGGCTCCCGGCGGACGCGCAGGTGTTCCTGTGCTCGCCGCTGACCGACGACCGGCCGGTCGGGTTCGGTCGCCGGCTGGCCGCGAAGGGCCACCGCGTCACCGTGCTGAGCCCCGACCCGACGGGCGAGGGGTCGACCGGGCGGCGTCTGGCCGCGGTCGAGCGCGACCGACGGCTGTCGACGCTCCGCGAGGCCGGCCTGCGAGTCGTCGACTGGGGTACGGAACCACTCGCGACCGCCATCGCCCGGACCGAGCGACGGTGGTCGCGATGAGCGACGCCGGCAGCGCCGGGAGCGGGGCGCCGCCGACGCGCGAACCGGCGACGGACCGCTTCGACCCGCGACCCGGGCGCGCGGCACTGCCCGCGGTCCTGCTCCCCGCCGTCGTCGCTGCCCTGGCGCTCCTGGCGAGCGGCGTCGCCGGCCTCCTCGGCGCCGTCGGGCTCGGACTGCTCGCCGTCGGGACGCGGGCGGGTCGTCGCGACGCCGTCGGCGCCGGGGCCGTGGCCCTGCTCGCCGGGACGCTGGTCGCGGGGGCAACGGGGGCCGACCCCGCCCTGCTCCTCGTCGCCGGCGGCGCGGGGCTGGTGGCGTGGGATACCGCCGACCACGCGGTCGGCCTGGCCGAGCAGGTGGGGCGGCGGGCGGCCATCGGCCGGTCGGTCGGCGTCCACGCCGCCGGCAGCGGGCTGCTGGCCGCGACCGGCGTCGCCGTCGCCTACGCCGCCTTCCGGTCGACCGGCGGCGGCACGCCGCTTGCGCTCGTGCTCCTGCTCGGTGGTGGCATCGCGCTGCTGCGCGTCCTCCGTCGCTGAGTCGGGGGCGGACGGCAGCGGACCAGCCCGCGGGCCGCGGGTTCAAGACCGAGCGGGCACAAGAGAGGGGTATGTACGCGGTCGTCGGCTGCTCGGACTGCGAGGCGCTGTGGGTCGTGGAGGGGCGGCCGGACACCACCTCCTGTCCGCGGTGCGAGCGACGTCACCAGCACAAGAAGCTGAAGAAGTTCGTCACCCGCGAGACGGCGAGCGAGGCAAAGGACGCCCGGACGCGGCTGCTCGCCAAGCGCGGCGGCTACGAGGGTGCCGCCCGGGACCTGGAGGGGTTCGAGCGGCTCGGCGACGAGGCGATGGCCGCGGGGATGAGCGACGAGGAGTTCCTCGACGCGTCGGGCGTCGACACCGATGCCGTCGAAGCGGCCGCCGAGCGGACCGCGGGCGACGGGCGGAGCCTCTCGCGGACGGAGGCGGTCCGGACGGCACTCCGTGAACTCGAGGCCCCCACGGACGCCGCCGTCCGCGAGTTCGCCGCCGACCACGGCGTCCCCGCCGAGGCCGTCGACCGGCTGCTCGGGAAGCTGGAGCGCACCGGCGAGGTGACCCGGACGACCGACGGCGGCTACCGACTACTGTGACCCCCGGCGAGGGGCGCGACACCCCGGACGCAAGCGCCGGGGACGGTGCGGGCAGCGGCGATGACGAGGAGTACGAGGAGCTCTACCCCGACGGCGACGGGCTCGCGCCGCTCGGGATGGACGGCGTGACGATCGGCGACCTCGACCCCGGGCCGCTGGTGACGGGTGCGTTCGTCGGTCTGGCCGGCCTCCTGTTCCTGGTGCAGCCGGTCGTCCCGTTCGTGGAGCTGGGGCCGCTCCGGCTGCGACCGGTGGCGCTGTCGGCGCTCGCGCTGGCGGTCGGGCTCTGGGTCGGCACCGTCGTCTACCTGGCCCGTGGCAAGCGCCTCGTCGGCGGGGCCCACGCCGTCGGCGCCGTCGGCTGGTCCGGCATCGTCCTCGGCACCGCCACCGGCAACGGTGCCGTCCTGCTCGGTGCGGTCGTCCTGCTGGTCGTCGGGATGCTCGCCCTGGCCGTCGAATCGCGGCGCTACGCGTGAGTGGCCGGGAGTAATAGCGTTATCCACGGTATATCTACCGTACCTCCCTCGTATGATGCCGTGTTCGCCCGTTCGATAGGTGTTCGAGAGGTTTTCCGAATGCCCGCGGGGTGAGTCACATGAAATCCCCGAGTCCGGCCTGCTGGTCGTCCTCCTCGGCGGCCTCCGCGTCGGCCCCGTTGTCATCGTTCTCCTCGCCACCGCCGGGCGTGGCCTTCGCGACCTGTTCGGCCTCCGGCTCGCCGTCGTCCTCGGCGTCGGCCTCCGCCCCGGCGACGCCGCCGGCGAAGGCGCCGCCGGAGTGGTCGACGGCCGCCTGCTCGCGCAGCTCCTCGGCGTCCGCGACGATGTCCTGCACCTTGTTCGTCGACTCGCCGCTGCCAGTGACGAAGGCGACGTGGTCGGTGTCGAGCTCGTAGCGTGCGGCCATCCGCACGGTCAGCTCGCGGTTGGTGCAGTGGTGGGTCATCACCGCGAGGAAGGGCATGATCTCCCGGCGGGCGGTCGCCGTCGAGACGCCGGCGGACTCGGCGATGCGTTCGGCGACGTAGTCCCGGGTCGAGTCCCGTGTGGAGCGGTAGGGTGCGCCGCCGTAGCGGGTCCAGCCGTCCCGGTCGCGCTGTCGGGCCGCGGCCACCCCGGCGGCGATGTTATCGGTCGCGTAGCGCCAGTAGGTGTAGTTCTGGGTCGCACGCACACGCCCGAGCCAGCAGTCCGCCTTCGCGAGGTAGCCGTAGGCGTCGGCGATCTCGTCGCCCTCGTACACCTTCGGGACCTTGTCCTCGACCCACTGGAGCAGGTCGTCGGGCGTCTCGTCCGTGTCGTAGGCCGTCCGGAGCGCCGCCTCCGGGGACTCCTCCTTAAGCACGGCGTCCAACAGGGAGAAGATGTCCTGCGTGCGGTCGCGACTCCCGGTGGCGACGTCGTCCTCCGTGACCCGGTCGCGGCCCTCGGCGGCGGCCTGGAGGTCCTTGATTGCACCCCGGAGGTCACCGTCGTTGGTCTCGGCGATGGTCTCCAGCGCCTCGCTCTCGTACTCGACGTCCTCCTTCCGGCAGATGTCCCGCAGCACGGGCAGGATGGAGCGCCTGGAGACGTCACGGAACTCGATGTCACGGCACGCCCCCCGGAGTCCGCGGGACATCTCGTAGAAGTCGTTGGCGATGAGGACGACCGGCTGGTTGGCCGCCTTGACCAGGCTGGTCATCGCGCTGGCGCCGCCGCGGTCCTTGTGCTGGTGGAGGTTGTCCGCCTCGTCGAGGACGACCAGCTGGCGCCCCGTCGAGGTGAGCGACTGGTTCATCGCGGCGCCGCCGGCGACGCGTTCGATCCGGTCGCGGGTCCGGGAGTCCGAGGCGTTCAGCTCCATCACCGACCAGCCCATGTCGTTCGCGAGCGCGTGCGCGGCGCTGGTCTTCCCGACCCCAGGGGCGCCGTAGAGGACCACCGCCTCGCCGTGGTCGTCCCACGTCTCGGCCCACTCCCGGAGCGCGTCCCGGGCCTTGTCGTTGCCCCGGACCTCCGACAGCGCCGTCGGCCGGTATCGCTCCGTCCAGTCCATTATCGGATGCAGGCGGGGACCGGTCTTGAACCCGGCGACGGCGACTCCGCGGATGGCGGGCCCGCACCGCTCTCGGCTCGGCATGGCGCGGGCCCGCCGGAGGCGCAGCGACCCGTCCTCCGCGGCATCGGGCGTCGACGAGGGGTGGTCGCGGGCCCCTCGAGGGTCCACGGCAGGTGGGACGAGGGACCGGACGAACGCCCAGTTCTGGCCGGCTTTCAGCCGGCTTCGTGCCACCAGCTTCCGGGGACCCGTCGAATCCCGCGAACCGTTACCGAAGGGAAAGCTACTAACAAGAGATATGGGTATACATAGCCATGCCTACCGACGGGGATACCGACCGGCGTTCGTATCTGAAAGCAGTCGCTGCGGGGGGTGTCGTCGCGCTCGCGGGCTGTACCGGCGACGGCGGGGACGGTGGCGACGGCGGGTTCATGCCGGGGTCGCTCGACGACCTCTCGGGGCACCCCATCGGGGCACAGAAGGGGACCACCGGGGAGAGCGTCATCCAGGAGCAGCTCATCGACGCGGGCGAACTCGAGGAGTCCAACTACAACGCCTACGACAGCTACACGCTGGCGGTGCAGGACCTGGAGAACGGCAACATCGACGCCATCGTGCTGGACGAGCCGGTCGGTGCGACCTTCGAGTCCCAGCGCAGCGTCCTGGTGTCGTTCATCTACGAGACGGGCGAGATGTACGGCTTCGGCGTTCGCGAGGGCGACAGCGACCGCCAGCAGGCCCTCAACGAGGGGCTCCAGGCCGTCCGGGACAACGGGACCTACGAGGAGCTCCGCAACG
Source organism: Haloglomus irregulare (assembly GCF_007421925.1). GTDB lineage: Archaea > Halobacteriota > Halobacteria > Halobacteriales > Haloarculaceae > Haloglomus > Haloglomus irregulare. The sequence continues at coordinate 70,438 of NZ_QMDX01000002.1, read as the reverse complement.
GGTGGTTCGGCGAGGGGGACGGCGGCAGCAGGAGCGTCGACAGCAGCGGCGACGACGGGGCCGACGGGCCGGAGATCGTCGCCGGGACCGCGCCGGGGTTCCCGCCGTTCGAGATCAAGGAGGGCGGCGAGCTGACGGGTTTCGACGTGGAGCTGTTCGAGGCCATCGTCGCCGAGACGGAGTACCAGTTCGGCGGCTGGCAGGAGTTCGAGTTCGACGCGCTCATCCCGTCACTCCGCGACGAGAAGATCGACGCCATCGCCGCGGCGATGACCATCACCGAGGACCGCGACGAGACCATCGACTTCTCGGACCCGTACTACAGCGCCGACCAGTCGATCATCGTCCGCGAGAACTGAGTCGATGACGACCGTGGTCGCGTTGGCCGTCGGGGAGGTCGGCCTCGGCGTCGTCCTGCAGGCCGGCGACTGGGCGTTCGTGCTCCGGAACGCGGAGTTCCTGCTGCTGGGCGCCGGCATCACGGTCGCGCTGACCCTGACGAGCGTCCTGCTCGGCCTGCTGGCGGGGCTCCCGGCCGGCATCATCGAGGTGTACGGCAGCGGAGCGGTCGTGGGCGCGGTGAGCCGGCTCGGCGTCCTCTTCCGGGGAACACCGCTGCTGGTCATCCTCGCGTTCACCTTCTTCGTCAACCCGGTGAACGTGGGCGCGTTCGAGGCCGCGACGCTGGGGCTTGGGCTGCGGAGCGCCGCCTACCAGTCGCAGATCTTCCGCGGCGCCATCCAGAGCGTGAGCGAGGGGCAGATGGAGGCGGCCCGCTCGGTCGGGATGAGCCAGGTCGAGGCCATCCGCCACGTCATCGTGCCGCAGGCGCTCCGGCGGTCGATCCCGGGGTTCCAGAACGAGTTCACCATCGTCCTCAAGGACACCAGCGTGGCCTTCTTCATCGGGCTGGCGGAGCTACTGACGCGGGGGTTCAACCTGTTCACCCAGACCGGGCAGTCGACCGCCATCCTGGAGGTCGTCCTCGCGGTGTCGCTGGTCTACTTCGTGCTGACGGTCGCCACCAACCAGGGGTTGGACTACCTGGGCCGGCGCTTCGCCGTTCCGGACTCTGGGGGTGAACGATGAGCCTGCTCCGCTTCGAGGACGTCCGGCAGTCCTACGGTGCCGAGGAGGTGCTGCGGGGCATCTCCTTCGAGATGGACCGTGGCGACGTGGAGGTCGTCATCGGTCCCTCCGGCAGCGGCAAATCGACGATGCTGCGCTGTGTGAACCGGCTGACGGAGGTCGACGCCGGCACCATCTACCTCGACGGCGAGGCCATCACCACCCCGGATACGGACGTGAACGACCTCCGACGCCGCGTCGGGATGGTGTTCCAGGACTTCAACCTGTTCGCCCACCGGACCGCGCTGGGCAACGTCACCCTCGGGCTGGAGGAGGTGCTCGACTACCCGCGGGAGGAGGCCCGCACGGAGGCGATGGCCCAGCTGGAGCGGGTCGGGCTGGCCGACCAGGCCGACTCCTACCCCGCCGAGCTGTCGGGCGGCCAGAAGCAGCGCGTCGGTATCGCCCGCGCGCTGGCGATGGACCCGGAGCTGATGCTGTTCGACGAGCCGACCAGCGCGCTCGACCCCGAGCTCATCGGCGACGTGCTCGCGGTGATGCGCGACCTCGCCGAGGAGGGGATGACGATGCTGTGTGTCACCCACGAGATGGGCTTCGCCCGGTCGGCCGCCTCCACGGTCTCCTTCCTCGACGGGGGCCAGGTCGTCGAGCGCGGGCCGCCGGCACGGCTGTTCGAGTCGCCCGCGAACGAGCGGACCGGCGAGTTCCTCGAACGGCTCACCAGCCTCCACGGGGGGGAGCAGTGAGCACGGAGGCCGCCGACGAGCCCGGGGAGCCGGCGACCGCCCGCGGCAGCGTCGGCGTCGAACTGGGCCGGCGGCCCCTGTTCTACGCCGTTCTGGGCCCGTTCTGGGCGTGGCTGGTCGTCCGATGGGTCCACGACTGGGTCCTCGCCCCCGAGCTCAACGTCACCGCCCGGGAGACGTTCTTCCCGACGGCGTCGCTCGTCGCAGCGGGGACGACCCTCCGCGGGGCCGGCGCCCCGGCGCCGGTCGCGGGCCTGCTCGACTGGCTCGCCGGCGGGATGGACTTCGTGGCCCTCGGCGTCGAGGCGCTCCCGCAGCTGGCGGCGGGCGCCTGGGCCACCATCGTCCTCACCGTCGTCTCCATCCTCGCCGGGCTGGTGCTCGCGGTGCCGCTGAGCGTGGCCCGCGTCTACGGCGGTCGGGCGGCCCGCTATCCGGCCCTGGCCGTCACCGAGCTCATCCGCGGGACGCCGCTGCTGGCGCAGCTGTTCGTCCTCTACTTCGGCCTGGGCCTCACCCAGTACGTCCGCGAGGTGCCCGGCGTCGGCGTCGCCGTCCTGCCGGACACGGCGGTCGTCGTGGCGCTCATCGGCTTCACCATCAACTCCGCGGCCTACCAGTCGGAGTATATCCGGTCGGCGCTGCTCTCGGTCGACAGCGGCCAGCTCACAGCCGGGCGCGCCATCGGCCTCTCGAAGGTCGACGCCATCCGTCACGTCGTGCTCCCGCAGGGGCTGCGCTTTGCTATCCCCGGCTGGTCGAACGAGCTGGTCTACCTCATCAAGTACTCCTCGCTGGCGAGCTTCATCACGGTCCGGGAGCTCTTCTTCCGGGCCGAGGAGATCGGCAACGCGACCTACCGCTTCGTGGAGGTCTACACCGTCGCGGCGCTGTTCTACATCGCGCTGGTGATCTCGGCGTCGGCGGTGATGAGCTACGTCGAGGGGCGGGTGGCCATCCCCGGGCTCGGGGGGAAGGGTCGCCGGTAGCGCCGGTCGGGCCGGCGAAACGGCTTTGTCCGCTCGTCACCCTCTCCCAGTGTGCCCTCGACGGTCGTCCACGTCGCGTTCGGGCTCCTCGTCGCAGCGGCCGTGTCGGGACCGTACCTCGACCGTCGGGCCCTGCTCGTCGTCGCCGCGGCCGTGGTCGTCGTCGACCTGGACGCGGCCACGAGCCTCATCCTGGAGTCGACCCACCGGGCGCTGTTCCACACCGCGCTCATCCCGCTGTTCGCGGCGGTCTACCTCTACGCGGAGACCCGGCTGAGCGAGCGCTCCCTCGTCCGGGAACGCTACGGCGACCGCGGCGTCCGGGTCGCGTGGGCCACCATCGCCGCGGTGGTCGTCTCGGCCATCGGCCTGGACATGACGAACCCGAACGGCGTGAACCTGCTCTACCCGCTCCACGACCAGTTCTACGCGTTCGACGGCGCCGCCAACGTCTCCACGCGGGCCGGCCCCCAGCAGTCGTTCGTGGAGTTCGAGACGGCCACCCCGGAGCCCGGCGGGGGCGGCGGCAGTGGTGGCACCCGTGTCGACGTCGGGGCCCAGGGGTCGACGGATGACTACCGCGTCGGGAGCGGCGTCAACCCCGACGAGGGTGCTGAGTCACCGGACACGCGGCGGGTCTTCCCGGTCGTCTTCCGGGGCTGGCAGCTTCTGCTCGTCCTCGGGAGCGTCGTCGGCCTGGCCGCCCGCTTCCGCCTCGCGCCCGACGGGCCGGACGCCCCGCCGGCCGACAGGGCGGGCGCGGACGCCCCGCGACCGGCGGTCCGGCGCGTCGAGGGGTCGACGACGGACGGCGGGGGCCCGGGAACCGACTCGGGCGGGGAGCCGCCGCCCGACACCGAGGACAGGGGGGACCCATGACCGACGAGCCGTCGCCGGCGGTCCGCCCGTACGACCCGTCCCGGGACGTCGACGGGCTCTGGGCGGCCAAGCGCGCGTTCGAGCTCGGGCTCGGGGCGGCCGGCGACGACGGGAAGGAGGCCGCGTACGCCGGGAAGCTGACCCCGTCATACCGCGAGGACTGGCTCGACTGGGTGCGCCGGTGCGTCGACGACGACGCGGGCTGCGTGCTGGTGGCCGAGGGCGACGGCGCGGAGGGCCCGGACGAGACGGCCCCACTGGCCGGCTACGCCTTCCTCCTGCCCGAGCGCCTCGACTTCGTCTGGGACGCGGCCGTACTGAACGAGCTGTGGGTCGCCCCGCCGCACCGGGGGACCGGGCTGGCCGACGAGCTCCTCGAGGGGGCACTGGCACACGCCCGGGGACAGGCCCTCCCGCTGGACCGGCTGCTGCTGGACGTGGACACGGCGAACGGGCGGGCGCGGGCCTTCTACGACCGCCACGGCTTCGAGCCGTGGGGGGACCTGGTCGCGCGGGAGCTGTGAGCCGTCAGTCGGTGACCGTCGCGATGAGCCCGCCGATGGTGCCGAACACGAACGGGTAGACGAGGCCGGCGAGCAGGACCCCCGTGGCGATGACCGGGCCGGCGTCGCCGCCGCCCGCCTGGAAGGCCACCAGGTCGACGACGACGAGGACGAGATAGCCCATGACGACGCCGACGACGCCCAGCAGCGCCTCGGCCGGCTCGTCGATGTCCCCGTACTGGCCGACCGCGAGCCCGGCCGCGATCAGTAGCAGCGGCGGGATGACGTAGAGCAGGGCGGTGAAGCCGTCCTCACCGCCGACGAAGCTGCCCGTGCTGCTGCCGAGGACGCCGAGGTCGAACTGCGTCTCGACGAAGTGGGCGTTGAAGAACACCCAGCCGACCGCCCTCCACGTCGGGAGGTCACCGCCGAGCGCGTCGAACACCTGTCGGAGCCCGCTGTCGCGGAGGCTGCCGGAGGTGAGGACGAACACGAGCACGTAGCCGACCAACTCCGCGGCCGCACCGGCGACGGCGCCGACGGCGAGCGGGACCTCGCGGTCGCCAACTGAGACAGACATAACGGTCAGCGATGGTCGCGGGGGTCGAAAGTAGCTTCCGGCCGTCCCGGCCGCGGCGAGGTGCGGGCACGCCCGCTCAGTCGACGACCAGGTCCGACACGGGCGGCGCCCCGGTCGCCGCGGCCCACTCGGACTGCGTCACGGAGAACCGCACCACGTCGACGACCTCTCCACCCTCGTAGCGCATGAACGCCCGGAGCGTCCCCTCCTCGCGCCCGCCGAGATCGTCCATGTAGCCCCGGACGGCCCGGAGCGACGGCTCGTTGTCGACGTTGACCGTCACGACGAGGGTGCCACAGTCCAGCCGGTCGAAGGCGACCCGGGCCAGCGCCCGGGCCCGCTCGGCCGCGTAGCCGTTCCCCTGGTGCGCGGGGCGGAGCCAGAGCCCCATCTCGGCCCGGTCGTGCTCCCAGTCCGGCCTGAGCCCGGTCATCCCGGCCACCTCGTCGGGGGCCTCGCGGGGAGTGACGACGTAGTTCGCGGCCTCGCCCTCGGCGAACGCCGTCTCGCAGTCGGTCAGGAAGTCGTGGGTTGCCTTGGGCGTCTCGTGGGGGTCCCAGGTGAGATACCGCGTCAGATCGTCGATGCCGGGCGCGTCGCGGCTGCAGTGCTGGTACAGCGTCAGCGGGTCGACGGTCTCGGGCGTGGCGGCACGGAGGTAGAGCCGCTCGGTCCGGAGTTCACGGGGGAACAGCGCCATACCGACCGTCCGGCCGGGGACGGCTTCAGCGTTGGCCACTGCCGCGACGGTCGCCGGTCAGTCGTCGGTCGGCGCAGGCCCCTCCTCGGTCGCGGGGGCGGAGGCGTCGGCGTCCGTCCCGTCGGCCGCATCCCCGGCCGTCACGGCCGCCGGCACGCCGGAGCGGGCGGCGGTCCACCCGATGGCCGGCGCGCTGGCCAGCACGAGCAACTGCCAGCCCGAATCCACGACGGCGAAGGTCCGCTCGACGTCCCCGTCCGGCCCCCGGGTCGGGTTGAACGGCGACCGGAGGAACCGGCTCCCGGTGTCGCCCTGCTGGCCGACGTACACCGCGTGGCCGTCGACGTCGAACCGGACGTACGTCTGGACGAACAGCTCCTGATTGGTGAACTGGATCTGCCCGATGATGCCGTAGAACATGTCGTGAAGGGGCCAGAGCGGGTTCGCCGCCGCGATATTGAACAGGTCCAGCCCGATGCCGACGACGGCGTAGACGAGTACCGCGACCCACGCCAGACGCACCCCAGCGGAGCCGTACCGGCCCCGGAAGCGGCGGCCACGGCGCGCGTCGACGTAGACCGCGAACGCGGCGAGGCCGGGGAGGAACACCGAGTGGAGGACGGCGCCGTGGGTGCTCTCCGGGACCGGCAACCCGCCGGGCACCGCGAGCAGCCCGATGACGGCGTCGAGGTCCGGCGCCGCGCCCGCGAGTGCGGCGACGACCGCGGTCCGCCGGTCGAACGCGGGGCCGAGGACCGCCGCTGCCAGGATGACGCCGAGCGCCGCATGCACGACCGTCGGTGGCACAGGCTGGTGTGGGTGGGGCGCGAGTATGAACGTTCGGCCGTCGCGTGGCCAGCGACGATACCGCTCCGACCCCGAATCGGGCGGCCGGCTATCGCCGGACGGCGGGGAGCGCCCGGGTCGATTCGACCGGGGTCGCCGTCGTCGCCGTCCCGGTCTCCGGGGCTGACCCCGACGCGTCGGTGTGGTTCCCGTCATCGGCCGCGTCCCGGGTCGCCCCGTCGACTTCGGCTTGAGCCGTACCGACGGCCGTGTCGTTCGCGCCGGCGAACCGGGTGTCGGCCGCCGCCGCCGCGGCGCGGGCGTCGAGCAGTCCCGCCCCGGTGGCCGGGTCGGGACCGGTCGCGGCCACGTCGCGGGCGCTCGCGGTCAGCACCGACCGGAGTTCGGTCGCGGTCGCGTTCGGGTGCCCGTCGACCAGCAGGGCGGCGGTCCCGGCCACGTACGGCGCGGCGAAGGAGGTGCCTCCCGTCGCGCCCGTCCCGGGCGCGACCACCGCGTCCGGGGCGACCACGTCGACGCCGGTCCGGTTCCCGGCGGGGCCGCGCGAGCTGAACGGGGCGACCGACTCGGCCCCGTAGTCGTAGACCCCGACGGCGAGCACGCCGGGCTGGCTCGCGGGGACCGCCAGGCTCCCGTTCCCCGTCCGGTGGCGGAGGTCACGGGTGGCGAACAGCTCCAGCCGGTGTGGCGTCGAGACGTTGTCGGCCGCCACGGCCAGGTAGTACCGCCCCCGGGGGACGGTGGCGTCGAGGTAGACGCTGGACCCGTTGCCCGCCGGGGCGACCGAGGTGACGAGACGCTGGCCGCCCGCGCCCCGGCGGAACAGGTGGAGTTCGTACTCGCCCGTGGTCGTGTTCGGCGCGTCACCCGTGGTACCCGTCGCGTTCCGCCCTTCGCTGGCATTGGCCGTGGCGTTCCCGGGCGCCGGCGACCACTGCAGGCTGGCGCGGACCCGGCCCGCGAACGCCTCACCGCCGGCGAGGGCGTTCCCCTCGACGCCCGGCTCGAAATCGACCCAGCGACGGTCGTCCGGCTCGTGGACGCCGCGCCAGTGGCGCTGCGCGTAGTTGCCCGCCGACGTGACGAACAGCGTCCCGCCGGAGGCGTTCCGGGCGACCGCTGCCAGTCCGTCGGTACCGGCGTCGCCGTGGCCGAAGTAGCTCCCCGCGTCGACGATGACGTCGGCGCCTGAGTCCCGGAGCCACGTGACCGCGCGGCGGTACTCCGCCGTGCTCGTGCCGGCTCCGACCGCGGCGGCGTGGATGTCGGCGTCGGGCGCGGTGTCGGCGACCACGCTCGCGACGGCCGTCCCGTGGTCAGCCCCGCCGGCGGGGCCGAAGGAGCGGTAGGCGGCGATGTGTCCGGCCAGCTCCGGGTCGGAGATGCGGAAGCCCCCGCCGACGATGCCGACGGTGACGCCGTCGCCCGTCAGTCCGCGCTCGTGGAGCCGGTCGGCGCCGATACGCCGAACCCCGGCGGCGACCCGGCCGGGGTCGGCGTGCTCGGCGCGTAGCCGGACCATCCCGACCGCCGGGTCCGAGGAGAGGTCCCGGACGGTCGACAGGGGAACGTACCCCTTGGCGTGGCGAGTCCCCTGCCGGACGTACCGCCGGCGCACGTCGAGCCGGTCGGCCGACAGCGACCCCTCCCCCCGGAGCCGGACCGTCACCAGCACCTCGCGGTCGACGGCGACCGGCGAGGGGGCGTCGTCCCGGAGCAGCCCCTCGAGCCGCTCGACCGCCCGCCGGTCATCGGCGGACGCCCGCTCGGGTGGGGCGGTGTCGACGACGAGCACCGGTGCGAGCGGCGCCAGGAGTAGCGCGGCGACGAGCACCAGCTGACAGGCGGTCTCGCGGTTCATGCTTCGGGAAATCGGGGTCGTGGGAGTGCGAAAAGCGTTCGGCCGCCTATGTGGTGGTCCAGCGCGAGAGGGCGACGACCAGGCCGGCGACGAGCAGGCCGCCGGCCAGGAAGACGGCGCCGACGGGGAGGGCAAGCGGCGCGACCCCGCCGCCGAGACCCTCGCCGATGCGGGGGAGTTCACCGGTCGCGGCGGTCCCGATGCTCGGGACGACCAGCCACTGGACGAGCAGGCTCGCGACCGCGAGGACTGTCAGGGCCGGAAGCAGGCTGCGCAGCGAGTCCAGCAGCCCGCCGTCGTGCTCGCGGGAGCCGACGAAGACGACCGTCGGGTCGCTGGCGGGCGCGTACACGCTCATCTCGCGTCCCTTCGAGGAGTAGCGTGTCTCGCGGACCTCCACCAGATCCGCCTCCTGGAGGCTGTTGAGATGGTGGCGGGCGTTCTGAAGCGAGGTGTCGACCCGGTCGGCGACCTCGGAGGCGGTCGCCGGTTCCTCGTGGAGCGATGTGAGGACCGACCGTGCGGTATCCGAGGCCAGCGACGACAGCAGGTCCCCGGCCTCGTCGGAGTCGAGCCACATCGTCTGGAGTTCCCCCTCCTCCCGCCCGTCCGCCTCGTCCGCTACATCCCCCGACCCGACCTCGGTGTCCGTGTCGGAGGACAGAAGTTCGGACATCAGCGGAGGTTGCGACGCCGACGGTTTAAACTTTGAGGACGAGCCGAGCATAAAACGACCCGGAGTGACACGGAACGCCCCGTCAGCCCCGTCTGAGGGACGTATCCGCGCATCGCTGGATAACGTCATCCAGCGATCGCCGGTTGCGGCATCGGCCGGTGCTGTCGGTCGGGACGATTCCTGCGGCGGGTCACGGGCGGCGGTCGGGGACCGGGCGGTCAGTCCCCGGCCAGCGCCTCGCGCAGGAGTTCGTTGACCGTCCCCGGGTCGGCGCTCCCGCCCGTGGACTGCATCACCTGGCCGACGAGGAAGTTGAGCGCGCCGTCCTCACCGGCGTGGAAGTCCGCGACGGCGTCCGGGTTCGCCTCGATGGCGTCCCGGACCGCGTCGGCGACCTCGTCGTCGCCGGTCTTGCCGAGCCCCTCGCGCTCGACGATGGTGTCCGGGTCCTCGCCCCCGTCGAGCATCCCGCGCAGCACCGTCTCGTGGGCGTTCTTGGCCGTGATCTCGTCGGTCGCGACGAGCTCGACCAGCCGCGTCACCTCGTCCAGCCGCCCCTCGACGTCCGTGACGTGCATGTCCCGGTAGTTGAGTTCGCCCAGTAGCTCGTCGGCGACCCAGGTGGCCGCCAGCCCCGGGTCGAACGCCTCGGCCACCTCCTCGAAGAAGTCCGCCACCTGTTTCGTCGAGGTCAGCTTGTCGGCGGCCTCCCGCGAGAGGCCGTACGCCTCGCGGAACCGCTCGCGCCGGGCCGCCGGCAGCTCGGGGATGGCGATGCGCTTCTTCCAGTCGGCCACGCGGAGCGGCGGCAGGTCCGCCTCCCGGAAGTAGCGGTAGTCCTTCTCCTCCTCCTTGGTCCGCATCGAGAGGGTGACGCCCTTGGACTCGTCCCAGTGGCGGGTCTCCTGGGCGACGTCGGCACCGCGCTGGATGGCGTTCTTCTGCCGGGACTGCTCGTAGGCCAGCGCCTGCTCCGCGCCCTTGTGACTGGAGATGTTCTTCACCTCCGTCCGGTTGGCGGATTCGAGCGTCGACCCGTCGATGGCGCCGTCGTCGGCGACCGCGTCGGCGTCGACCATCGAGAGGTTGGCGTCCACGCGCAGGGAGCCGTCCCGGGTCGCGTCGAACACGCCCAGATACTCCAGCACCTCCTCCAGCTTCGCGAGGAACGCCCGGACCTCGCCGGGCGACCGGAAGTCCGGCTCCGTGACGATCTCCATCAGTGGCGTTCCGGCGCGGTTGTAGTCGACGAGCGTGTAGTCCGCCGTGTCGATGTCGCCGCCGACGTGCTGGAGACTGCCGGGGTCCTCCTCCAGATGGGCCCGCCGGATGGCGACCGCGCGGTCCTCGCCCTCGACGGAGAACTCCAGCCGGCCGTCCTGGCAGATGGGGGCGTCGTACTGCGTGATCTGGAAGTCCTTCGGGAGGTCGGGGTAGTAGTAGTTCTTCCGGTGGAACCGGGTCTCCACCGGGATGTCCGCGTCGATGGCCTTGCCCACCTTCACCGCGGCCTCGACGGCCGCCTCGTTCAACACCGGCAGTGCGCCGGGCAGCCCGAGACAGACCGGGCAGGTCCGGCTGTTGGGCTCGTCGGCCGGCTCGGTCGAACAGCCACAGAAGATCTTCGTGTCCGTCTCGAGCTGGACGTGCACCTCCAGCCCGATGACGGTCGCGAGGTCGCGCGCCTGGGCGGTCTGTGCGGTCATTACGGCGTTATGGGGTGGGTGGGCGCTTTAGCCTGACGGACGGGGGCCCGGCCCGCCGGCACCGGCCCGGACCTCCGGCGTCACGGTCGGGGCCGCCCGGCCGAGGCCCGGCGGAATCGCGGACCCGGCCCCGTCTTCCGGCGTGTCCGCCCGATGTCTCACATATCGGGAGCGCTCGCACTGGATCCCGGCGTCCCGGCGGATATCCGGCCCCGACCCGTCGGCTCCGCGAACGGACGCGTTTATCCCCGCCGCCCGAATACCACTCGTAACCAGCGATGCCCGCATTCGAAGCCCTGCAGACCGTCCCTCGCTCGGGGGAGCTCGTCGACAAGGCGTTCTCCCGAGCGGCGCGTGCGGGCCGCGCGAAGGAGGGCATCGAGGCCCAGGAGTCGATGCTCATCACCGCGGCCAACATCCTCAGCGACAACCTGGAGAACGTCGTCACGAACTGGCCGGACTTCGACACCGTGGACCCGTTCTACCGGGAGCTGGCCGACGCCGTCTGCCGGGACACGGAGGGGGTTCCCGGCGTGGACGCGCTGCGCCAGAACCTCTCCGAGGTCGGCTGGGCCAGCCGCCAGATCGACGAGCTCCGGAGCGAGTATCAGGGCCGCATCCGCCGGTCGGGCCCCGACACCGCGCGGAAGGTCCGCAAGCAGGCGTTCGCCCGCTTTGCCGACATCTGTGACGAGGTCGAGGACGACCTGCTCGCGCTCGGCGAGGCCCGGGAGGCGCTGAAGACGCTGCCCGACATCCGGGCCGACGAGCCCGCCATCGTCGTCGCGGGCTACCCCAACGTCGGCAAGTCCTCGTTCGTCAACCACGTGACGAACGCGCGCAACGAGACGGCGAGCTACCCGTTCACGACGACGCAGATCCGGGTCGGCCACCTCACCCGGGAGCGCATCCGCTACCAGCTCGTCGATACGCCCGGGCTGCTCGACCAGCCCGCCGACGAGCGCAACGCCATCGAGCAGCAGGCCGTCAGCGCGCTGACCCATCTCGCCGACGCCGTCCTGTTCGTCCTCGACGCGAGCGGCGACTGCGGCTACCCCATCGGCGCACAGCTCGAACTCCGTGACGAGCTCCGCGAGCGCTTCGCCGGCGCGGCCGCCGCGGACGAGGACGCGGTCCCCATCGTCACCGTCTGCAACAAGAGCGACCGCTCGCGCGGCATCGAGGCGGACGCCTACATGAGCGTCACCGAGGACGAGAACGTGAGCGGAGTGCTGGACCTGGTCGTCGAGGCCGTCGGCCACGAGCCGGAACTCCCGTTCGACGGGTGAGTGCCGGCCCCGAGCCCGCAAGAATCAATCTCGTGTCCTGGCTATCGCCGCCTGTGACGCGCTCGGGCTGCGGCCGACGCCCGCTACGCGGTCGTGCTGACGGCCGTCTGGTCGGCGGTGTTCCTGCCCGTCAGCCTGCTGTTCGGCGGCGACCTCGTCGGGGTGAACTGGGGCCCGTTCGTCGTTGGCCTCCTGACGCTGGGCGTCGGCTCGCTCGGACTCCGCCCCGGGAAGCAGTGGCGCGAGGACGACGAGGGGGGCCACGCCGACGGACGTGGTGAGTCACGGGTTTGGCGACTGGTCGATCGGCTCCCACCGTTCCGTGACCGCGCGGAGCCGCTGCGCAACGACGGCCGCCTCTCAGACGGCCTGAAGCTGCTGTTCGGCGCGGTCTGTATGCTCCTCGCCTCGTTCCTGCTGGAGGCCGTCCTCGGGGTAGCGGTCCGTCCGTCCCGGCGTGGGCGGCTCGGCCTCCGGAGCCGACAGCCATCCCCCTCCCCGTCGGGAAACCGGTGTACGACCGACGCCGGAGAGCAGCCGGAGGATGTCGACCCGGCGGAGCGGCTGGCCGCCAGGGCCGACATCGGCTGGGGGCTGGTCCACACCATCCCCGACGACTTCCTCGACGGGTTCGCCGACGCCGTCGACCGTGGCGCGTTCCCCGAGTACGACGTCCTCCGGGACCCCGAGGGGCGCCTCGCCCTGTTCGTCGCGGGTAACTACCCCCTCCAGGGCGCCGAGGGCTGCATCGCCGCCGAGGACGGGGAGGGCCTCTAGTCCTGGCTTCGGGCACCGACGGGACCGTCGCCGGCACGTTCCGGCACGCCGAGCCGTCCAGGTTCTTCCCCCACTGGGAGGACTCCGCGTCGTACTTCGACCGGGACTGACCGGTGCCCCGTCGTCCGTCGCGCCGGACGAGTACGCCGTCCCGCGACCCGCCTTCTCGACGGTCAGACCACGTCCACGTCGATAGCGTCCGCTACCGTCCGTGCATCGCGAACGTAGCGCGGGCCGCGCTCGTCGCGCTCGACACGGAAGGCCCGGAGCGTGACGACCAGCCGTTCCCCGTCGAGCGTCGCCCGCAGCACGGGTCCGACGCTGGTGACGACGACGTACGGCGGCGCAGCCACGGGCTCGGCCCGCAGTCGCTCGCCCGCCGCGGCCACGCACTCGGCGAGGACCGCCGGTAGCGTCCCCAGCACGCCCGCCCGCTCCAGCGTCGCGCGGAGGGGCTCCGTCACCTGCGTCGCCGACGTCGTCGTCGTGCCGTCCCAGCCGGCGACGACGGCGTCCGCGCAGTCGAGCACGGTCGCCACGAGGTCGCCGCGCTCCTCGCGGAGGTGCGTCCGGACGGCGTCGGCGTCGAGGTCCGCCACGTCAGTCGGCCGTCGCGGCGCAGTTGTTCGGCCCCAGCTCCAACTCGAACGCCGCCTCGGCCCCGGCCGTCTCGCGGCCCAGGTTGACCGCGATGATGGTCTCGTGGTTCGCGGGGCGTGGCCCCATCCCCGACAGCACGCGCTCGACGAACGGCTCGCGGTCGAGCGAGAGCGAGGGGAGTCGTTCGCGGAGATCGCCGAGCCGTGCCGTCACCCGGCCGTCGACGACCGCGTCCTCGCTCGCGTAGTGGCCGGGGGCGACGAGCAGCCCGCCGTCGAGCCCGCCGAACCGCTCGGTCAGGGTCCCGTGCAGCGTCCGGGCGAACTCCCGAACCGCCGCGTCGGCGACCTCCAGGTCGGGCCGGGCGACGCCGTCGACGAACAGCGAGTCGCCCGTCAGCAGACAGTCCCCCACCCGGAGCGCGAGCATCCCGGTGGTGTGGCCGGGCGCGGCGACGGCCGCGAGCCCGACCCCACCGACGGTGAGCGTCTCGCCGGGCGCCAGCGACCGCGCGTCGAACGCCAGACCACGGTCGACGGCGCCCACCGGCAGGACGGCCCCGGCACTCGCCCGGTCGGCCACGGCCCGGACGCCGCTGACGTGGTCGGCGTGGACGTGCGTGTCGACGGCGGCGACCAGGTCGGCCCCGCGGTCGGCGGCGTCCGTGACGTACCGGTCGGCGAACGTCCGCAGCGGGTCGACGACGGCCGCCTCGTCGCCCGCGACGACGAGATACGCCAGACAGCCGCTCGAGGGGCGCCGGTACTGGACGACCGTCGCGTCCCCCGTCGCGTCGGTCGGGAGCTCCGTCGCCTCGTACAGCCGTGCCCAGCCGTACATTCCGCCGGCGAGGTTGTACGCCTCGTGACCCGCGTCGGCGAGCAGGTCCGCGACCTCCGCGCTGGCCTCGCCGCGCGGGCAGACGGCCACGAACGGGCCCTCGGCGCCGCCGACGAGGGCTTCGACGTCGCCGGTGACCCGCGCGCTCAGGAACCGCATGTACGGCACGTCCAGGCGCCGAGGGGCCTCGATGCGCCACGCGTCGATCTCGTCGCGGTTCCGCGTGTCGAGCAGGGTGAACTCGCGGCCCGCGTCCAGCCACACGGCGAGGGCGGCGGGCGTGAGCGACCCCGCGGTCCCGGGCTCGGGGGAGTCGGCCACGGGGTCGCCCTCGGCCGGGCTCGCGTCGGGGGCACTCCCACTCCCTGCCGGGCCCGGATCGGGGGTGGCGTCGTCGGTCATGCCACCGGGTAGGTCGCGCTCGGAGATAAGCGTGGGGCGCTCGACGCCGGGACCACACCTTTGACCCCCCCGGCCGACCGTCCGGGCATGAACGGGACGGAACTCGTGACGGACGTCCGGGGGGCGCGTGAGACGGAGCTGAGCCGACTCGGCTCCGAGAAGGCCGTCGTCGCCGCGACCGACGCGCGGCTGGAGCCGGGCCCGGTCCTGAGTGCGGCCGCCCGTCCCCTCGACGGCGGAGCCGGGACGCTGGCCGGGTGGGCCGACGGGACCGACGACGAGCGCGCCCGCACGGCGTTCGCGGACGTGGCCGACGACCTCGCCGACCACCGGGACGCCATCCTCGACCTCGACGACGCGGCGAGCGCCGGGGGTGACGTCCCCTATCTCGTCGACGAGCTGCGGACCGCGGCGACGACGCCCGAGCGCGTCGCCGCCGGGCTCGTCGCCTACCCGCTGGTGGTCGAGCGGCTGCTGTTGCAGGTCATCAACGTCCTCGTCAACGGGGGCGACCGCTCGGACGCGGACGTCGTCCGCGAGGCCCGGGCGGCCCTCCAGGCGATACCCGAGGAGGGCGCGACCCTGCTGGACGCGGTCTGTGTCGACGACGGCGACTGGGTGACCGCACAGACGGCCGCGACCGACGCCATCGGGACCGCGTACGACGAGTACGCGAGCCGGCTGGAGGAGCTGGGACTCGACCCGAAGCCGGTCTGCTGATTTCCATCCGACTCGTCGAATTACCGCGGTACAGACGGAATCCGCCACACGCTGCCGATATATCCAGGATATGCGTGAACTACCCGGTCCGGGTCAGCCCCGGGTCGCCTCCAGGTCCACCGTGGAGATGACGAGCGTCGAGAGGTCCGTCTCGGAGAGGTTGTCGTTGTCGAACGCGTGGAACCAGCCCTCCCGTGTCTCCCACTTCCCCTTCGGCTCGCGGTCGTCGGCCGGCTCGTCGGCGTCGTACACCCAGACGACCACGTCGGTCGCGGGCCAGCCGTCTGCCCGGGCGTCGAGCAGTTCCTGCAGGATGGAACCCATCTCCGAGCGCGGCACCCCCTCCTCCGGCGAGGCCGTCTCGTAGGCGATGTGGAAGGTCCCATCGGTGAGGGTGTGGTCGGTGACGTACACCCCCTCGGCCATCAGGTGCTCCTCGATATGCTCGCCCAGCTCGCGATACGGGTTCTCGGACGCGGTCATGGGCCGTCGTTCGCGCCCGTCCGGCTAAGTGGTGTCGGCGCGACCGCCGGTCAGACCGGCTCCGGGGGCTCGTCCTGGAACGCGACCACCGCCTCCCGGAAGTCGTCGGGGACGCGCGTGGGGCCGTCCTCGCCGACGGCGACGTGGGTGATGGTGCCGCTGGCGACCACGCGGTCGTCGGCGGCCTGCCGGCAGACCCACTCGAAGTCGGCGCTGGACTCGCGGATGGCGGCCACGCGGAAGCCGTTGCGGAGCTCGTCGTCGAACTCCGCGAACGAGTGGTAGTCCAGCTCCGTGTGGACGACGTGGAAGTCCAGGCCGCGGGCCGCAAGCTCCGTGTACGGGAAGTCGAGCCGCCGGAGGAGCTCGGAGAACGTCTCGTCCTGGAAGGTGACGTACTCCCCGTAGAAGACGATAGCCTGCGCGTCGGTCTCGGCGTACCGAACCCGGTTCTCGAACACGTAGTGGAAGCGGTCGTCGGCGGGGTCGGCCGGGAGGTCGTCGGCATCCATACCGGGTGGCCGGGTGCTGGGAAGATAACGCTACCCGTCGTCGTCCGTTCCGTCGTCGTCGTCCGCCGCCCCCGACACGTCGTCGCCCCGCCCGCCCCGCAGTTCACGGGTCATCTCGCGGGCCTCCTCGATGATGGCCTCCCGGTCCTCGTCGGGCAGCTCGCCGCCGGGGAGCGACCCCGTCTCGGCCCCGTCGGGGATGGGGCCGCCGGTCGCGCGGTCGCGGGCGTGTCCCTCGTCGTGTGCGTGCTGGTGGCCGTGGTCGTGGCCGGAGTGGTCGTCGAACAGCGCGCCCGAGCGCTGGTCGGCGGCGTCACGGCCCTCCTCAGCCACGTCGCCGGTCGTGTCCTCGAAGACCTGTGGGTACTCCGCCTCGTCGAGGTCGGCGGCGTGCTCGCGGAGCGCGGCCGTCAGGTCGGCCTCCCCGAGCTCCGACCAGCCAGGGACCCGCTCGCCGAGCCAGTCCCCGTGGCCGTCGCTCCGGAGCATCGCGGTGAAGGCGAGATGATTGGCGAGGTGGCCGATGTCGGCCTGCGGGGCGTCACAGACCGGGCAGGCGTAGCCCGTGCTCATGGGCGGCCGTTGCGCCCGCGGACACAAAACACGGTCGAACCGGCGGGGGCACCGGTCAGTCCGCAGACCGGAGCATGACGAGGGCGTTCGTCCCGTCGTCGTAGTAGCCCGGCACCGTGTGATGCTGTGTGAACCCGAAGTCGCGGTACAGCCCGATCGCCCGGTCGTTCCCCTCGCGGACCTCCAGCTTCACTCGGCCGGCGCCGCGACCGTCCATCACCGCGAGGCCGCGCTCCAGCAGCCGTCGGCCGATGCCGCGTCCCCGGTCGTCCGGGCGGACGGCGAGGTCCTTCACGTGGCCGATGGGGGTGCCGTGGTTCGGGACCGTGTCGGCGACGATGTAGCCGGCGATGTCGCCGGGGTCCTCGTCGGCGTCCGTCGCTTGGCACTCGGCCACCAGGAACCCGGGGGCACCGAGGAACCCCTCGAACGCGCCGTACGGCCACGGCTGGGGGAACGACGCCCGCTCGATGCGGAACACCGACAGCAGGTCGGCACGGGTCGCCTCGCGAACCACGAGCGTGCGGTGTGGCGGCGAGGTTGTCACGTATCGGCGTAGGAGGCCCCGTCGGCTTAGCCCTGTCGGGCGCCGCCCGGGCGGACGCGCGGACCCGCCCCGGTGCTCGTTCGTCCCCGCCGCTGAAGCCGCCGATCCGGCTTTCACGGGCTGATACGGCGTCTCACGGCCACCCGGTGCGGATGCCCATGGCCGGAAGGTTGATACTCCTGCCTCCACTATCGCCGGACGCACCCGTCTTATGGGTGCATCCCCACCCCCCCCACCCCGCTTTTTGAACCCGCTACCTCGCGGACCACCCCGATATCACCGACAGTGTTTGGTCCCCGCAGCCACAGATATCGACAATGCCCGACCGGGGTGATGCGGCGGATAACTACTACGCGGTGCTCGGGGGCCACCCCGACGCCAGCGCCGCGGACATCGAGGCCTCCTACCGCGAGCGGGTCAAGCAGACCCACCCCGACCACAACGACGACCCCGACGCCAGCGAGCAGTTCCAGCGGGTCAAGCGCGCCCGCGAGGTGCTCACGGACCCGGACGAGCGCGACCGCTACGACCGCCTCGGCCACGAACAGTACGTCGACGGGACCGCCGGAACCGGGACCGACAACGCCGGAACGGCCGGCGGTGCCAGCGGCCGCCGGCCCCGGGAACGAGAGCGTGCCCGCTGGACCACCGACGGGTGGACCGACGCCGGGAGCACCGGCACGAGCGGGACGGCCGGCGCCGGAACGGGTGGGACCGCAACCGGCCACCACACCGACGGCCCGACCGGCTCGAGCACCC
The DNA here is from genome assembly GCF_007421925.1 of Haloglomus irregulare. Classification (GTDB taxonomy): domain Archaea; phylum Halobacteriota; class Halobacteria; order Halobacteriales; family Haloarculaceae; genus Haloglomus; species Haloglomus irregulare. The sequence continues at coordinate 52,400 of NZ_QMDX01000002.1, read as the reverse complement.
GTCGCTCCGGTGAGCCGGGCCCGGCCACGGCTGCCGGGACCGCGTCGGCTGACCTCGGCGACCGCATCACCATCGCCGCCCGGGCGCTGGAGCGGTACCGCTTCGATATCGACCCGAAGACCGCCGTCTTCGGGATGGCCACGTTCATGCTCTACCCCGTCTTCCTCGCGAGCAGCGTCGCACCGGGGTTCCCGATCGCCGTCAACGTCCTCCTCTCCTGCTGTCTGCTCTGTACAGTCGGCTACCTGCTGGCCACGCCGGAGGTCGGCGTCCCCGTCTTCGGCGCGTGGTCGCTGTTCGGCCCCATCATGTTCATCTTCGTCGACCGCCCACTGCTCTCGTGGGCCGGCTTCTTCCTCGTCGCCACCACGCTCGTCCCGTTCGGACTGAGCCTGATGGTGCTGGAGCTGCTCCGGCTGGACTGATACGGTTCGCTCGTGTGGCTCCCGATACTCGTAGCCCGAGTTCCATCGGTGGCTCCGATGATAACTGGCCTCTTTCCCGGAGAAGATACGACCGCACGGTATTGGCCCCGAGCCCGGCATTCGCTCGCTCCGTTCGGTCATGCGGCGAGCTTCGGACTCAATCGTGCTTGAAACACCGCTGGCCGGTGAACGCCATCGCCATCCCGTGCTCGTCGGCGGCCTCGATGACGTCCTCGTCGTTGACGCTGCCGCCGGGCTGGACGACGGCCTCGATGCCGGCGTCGGCGGCCGCCTCGATGCCGTCGGGGAACGGGAAGAAGGCGTCCGAGGCCATCACGGCGCCCTCGGCGTCCTTGCCCTCGGCGTGTTCATCGGCCTTCATCGCGGCCAGCCGGACCGCGTCGACCCGCGAGACCTGACCCATCCCGACGCCGACGGTCTCGGTCTCCGTCGCGAACAGGATGCCGTTGGACTTGACGTGCTTGAGCGTCCGCCAGGCGAACAGCATCGTCTCGACCTCGTCGTCGGTCGGGTCGCGCTCGGTGACGAACTCCAGGTCGGCGGCGGTGACCTCCCGGAGGTCCCGGTCCTGGACGAGGCGGCCGCCGACGAGTGGCTTCTCCGTGTGGCGCTCGCCCGTCGTCGTGAGCGTTCCCTCGTCGCCGACGTCGAGCACGCGGAGGTTCTCCTTCTCGAAGAGCACGTCCAGCGCGCTGTCGGTGTAGCCGGGCGCGACGACGACCTCCTTGAACGAGTCGATGATCCGTTCGGCGGTGGCGGCGTCGCAGGTCCGGTTCAGCGCGACGATGCCGCCGAACGCGCTCATCGGGTCCGTCGCGAGCGCGTCGTCGTAGGCCTCGGCAAGGCTGTCCGCGGTCGCACAGCCCGCGGGGTTGGTGTGCTTGATGACCGCCGCCGCGGGCTCGTCGAACTCCTTGATCAGGTCGAGCGCGCCGTCGGCGTCGTTGTAGTTGTTGTACGAGAGCGACTTGGCGCCCTCGTTCAACTGCGGGGCGTCGACGACGTTGGCCTCCTCGCAGGTGGTGTCGGCGTACAGTGCCGCGGCCTGATGAGGGTTCTCCCCGTAGCGGAGGTCGGCGACGCGGTCGTCCGAGGCGAGCCGACGGCGCGGGAACGGCTCGCCGTCGTCGCGGGTCGCGGTGTCACCGTCGACGTGGACGACGCCGGCGTCGTGGTCGACCGTCACGCGGTCCGCGGCGAACCACTCGACGGCCCGGGGGTAGGCCGCGAACTCGGCCTCGTACAGCACCCGCTCCGCCAGCTCGTCCGTCCCGTCGTCGTCGTAGACGGGGACGGACTCCTGGGTGACGATGGGACCCTCGTCCACCGTCTCGTCGACGACGTGGACGGTGCAGCCGGTGACGGAGACGCCGGCGTCGAGCGCCTGCTCGTGGGCATCCGTCCCCGGGAACGCCGGGAGCAGCGAGGGGTGGACGTTGAGCGCCGTCGGCACCTCGTCGAGGAACCCCCCGGTGAGGACGCGCATGTAGCCGTCCAGGCAGACGAGGTCGAACTCGTAGCCCGACAGCGCGTCGAGGACGCGGGCCTCGTGGGACTCGCGGGACTCGCCGTCCTCGCGAACGACCACCTCCGTCGGGATGCCGCGCTCGGAGGCGCGTTCGAGGACGGGCGCGCCCTCCTCGTTGGCGAGGACGACGGCGAACTCGGCACCACCCGGCGCGCGGTCGGCGATATGCAGCAGGTTGCGCCCGCGGTTGGACGCCATTCCGGCCAGTTGCATGTTCGATGCCGGGAGTCGCCGGCCGTTAGTGATTGCGGTCCACCCGGTCGGGCGGGGCGCGGTCACGGGCGCCACGGGGGCCCGGCACGAGACGGGGGACCGTCGGCGCTCGACGCCCGGTCCGTGCCGCGCGATCACGTTCGACGGGTCGGTCGGCTGCGAGCGATAGGCCCACCCCGAGCACGGCGTCCGGCTCCATGACGGGACGGACGGGCTGCTGGCGTTCGTGCCGTCCGCCGGCCTGGAGGCGCTGGTGACCGAGCGCGACTCGCCGTCGCTAGTCCAGGTCGTCGGGCGCGTCGGCGTCGTCCTCGACGGCGCGCTTCATCGACTCGCGCCGGGACTTCGCGTCCCGGCCGGTGCACTCCAGCAGGAAGTCGTTCTTCGCGTCGTTCGCGTCGCCGGCGGCGTCCACGTCGCCGGTCTCCATCAGGTCCTCCAGGTCGCGCTCGACGAAGTCGACGGCCAGCTTGTCCTTCTTGCCGTCGTACACGACGGCGCCGGCGACGACCCGCTCGAACACGGGGTTGTCCGGCTCCTCGACGACGAACAGGTCGCTCCCGTTGAACTCCTCCGTTGCGGTGATGGGGCCGAAGTAGTCCTCGATGGTCCCCTCCAGACCCGGGACGCGTTCCTCGAGGTACTCCCCTCGACGCATCTTGTACTCCTCCATGCGGGCCGGTTTGCGGAGGAACGGTTTACCGATTTCGGCCTGTCCCGTCACCCCCGGGGGCGCCTACTCCCCGGCCTCGAGGTAGCCGCGGACGCACTCCGGACAGGCGTCCCCCCGGCGGAACGAGGAGCTGGCCGGGATGGTGTGGCTGCACTCCGGGCAGCGGTAGTAGCCGTCCGGTACGGTGAACGAGGCGGTCGCGGCGGGCTCGGGCTCGACGTCGGGTGCCGGCTCGGCCGTCGCGTCCGGCGTCTCGTCGTCCGCGTCCGTGTCGGCCTCGGCGTCAGCCGTCGACCCCTCGTCCGCGAGCGCGTCGTCGGCGTCGTCGCCGAGCGGCTCCGGCTCCCACGCGTCCGGGGCCTCCTCACCCGGCCAGCGCCCCGGGGCGCGGTCGGCCGGCTCGTCGTCGGTCAGGATCTCCGCGTCGTCCGTCACCGGCTCGTCCGCCGTCGCGGGGTCGTGGTCCGCGTCCGTCGGCTCGGGCTCGGGGCCCGCTACGTCCGCCATGCCCTCGGCCGCGTCGCCGAGCACCGTCGTTCCGTCGGGGTCGGCCTCGTCGTCGGAGCCGCCGGTCAGCACCGTCGCGTCCTCGCCCTCGACATCGTCGGCGGCGTCGAAGCCGGCGCCCTCGCCCGCGTCGCTCGGCTCGGTGACGGCGCCGGCCTCGGACTCGTCGGGCGCCTCGAACGCGTCGCCCGCCGACCCGTCGTCGCCGGGCGTACGGAGCGTGGCACCGGCTTCGACGCCGCCGTCGGCCGTCGCGCCGGCCGCCGAGACGACCTCCTTGTTCGTCGAGACGACGCGCGTGGTGCCACACTCCGCGCACCGCTCGACGTCCTTCACGATGGTGACGACCTCACTCCCCGTGGAATCGCGCTCACGGACCACGTCACGCTCGTCGAACGCGTGCCCGAAGAGCGAACACTTCAGCCCCATTACACGGGGATGGCCCCGACGCGGATTTAAACGTACTGGGGGATGTGACCCTCGACGTGCGGGCGTCAGACGCCCGGCTGACGCCGTTCCGTCGGTCGGCGGTCGGTCGGGTCCGGACCGGGCCGGGACGCCGGGTCGGAGGGGGTGACGGTGCGCGCCCGGCGGCACGTTCCGTCCCGCGCGGATTTATCACCGGGCGAATGCAACGGTCGGATATGCAGGCGAAGCCGGAGTACCGGGATCGCGACGCGACCGAGGTCACCGTCCTCGACGCGCTCGTGGACCGCCACGAGGAGGGGATGACGGTGTTCGAACTCCGGTCCGGGACCGATCTTGATATCGACAGCATCGAGGCGGCCCTGGGGGACCTGAAGGAGGCGAACCTCATCCGAGTCGAGGAGGAGACCGGCCGGGCCCGCATCTACCCGGACGACCGCGTAGTGCCCGACCCCGGCGAGGCCGCGGAGACGGAGCGGTCGTTCGTCGACCGGATGCTCGAACGGCTGCCGCTGTGACCCAGTGCGTCCGACGGCTGGCTGACAGAGCCAGGAGCACGACGCCGCCGTCCTGCGGTTTTCACTTCCAAGTCGGTTCGAGCGGCTATTTACCGGGCCGGCACCTTCGCGACGGTATGTTCGGACGACTCGTCGCCGCGCTCCGCGACGACCGCGCCGTCGTCCACGAGTGTCGTCACTGTGGGACGACCGTCGAGCCCTCGACCGTCGGCTGTCCCGCCTGCGAGTCCGGCGACATCGCGCGCTACGAGCTGTAGGTCCGGCCCCATCGCCGTGGCGTCGGAGTTATCCGCCGACCCCTGCTACCGCCGGGTATGACTGTCGTCCCGGAGGACCACGAGGCACACGGCGCGACCTACCGCGAACTCGCGGACGGGCGGCGCGCCGTCGAGCGGTACCGCCGGCCCGAGCGGACGGCCACCGCCGTCCGGAGCGGGGTCGGGGTCATCGAGATGGGGTACGGTGTCGTCGAGGTGACCGGCGACGACCGGCACGACTTCGTCGACGATGCCGTCTCCAACCGCGTCCCCACGACGGACGGGGAGGGCTGCTACGCACTCCTGCTCGACCCGCAGGGCGCCATCACCACGGACATGTACGTCTACAACGCCGGCCGGCGGCTGCTCGTCTTTACGCCGCCGGCCCGGGCGGAGCCGCTCGTCGAGGACTGGTCGGGCAAGGTGTTCATCCAGGACGTGGATATCCAGGTGGCGTCGGCCGACTTCGGCGTCTTCGGCGTCCACGGTCCCACCTCGACGGAGAAGGTCGCCTCCGTGCTGAACGGGGCCGGGTCGCCGGACCGGCAGTGCTCGTTCGTCCGGGGGTCGATGGGCGATGCCGGCGTCACCGTCGTCCGGACCGACGGCCCCCTCGGCGAGGAGGGGTACGAGGTCGTCTGCACCGCCGACGCCGGCGGCGAGGTGTTCGATACGCTCCTGACTCGCGGGCTCAACGCCGTCCCCTTCGGGTACGGCGTCTTCGAGACGCTCGCGCTGGAGGCCGGCACCCCCCTGTTCGACACGGAACTGGAGGGGAGGATTCCGAACGTCGCCGGGATCCGGAACGCGCTCGACTTCGAGAAGGGCTGCTACGTCGGCCAGGAGGTCGTCTCGAAGGTGGAGAACCGCGGCCGGCCCTCGGAGCGCCTGGTCGGGCTGTTGCCGGAGGCGCTCCCGGAGCGCAGCGCGGCCGTCTTCGACGGCGACAGTGCCGTCGGCGAGGTCACCCGGGCCACCGCGTCGCCGACGCTGGAGCGGGACGCCGCCCTCGCGTACGTCGGCATCGGGCTGGACGCCGGAGCGGTGACCGTCCGCGTCGACGGCGAGGAGGTGCCCGCCGAGGTCATCGACCTGCCGTTCCACGAGGGGTCGGACCGCTCCGCCCGGGTCCCGCGGTACCCGCCCGCCGACGACTGACGCGGACCCGAAACGTGGGGCGGGCGCTGGGAGGTTACTCGGCAATATCGGGTATAGTCTCGCCAGTACGGGTGTTCCACTCGTACTCGGACCGTAACCCGATCATCCGGGCGTATCGGCGTTCAGCAGAAGTTCTGGGTCGCGTAGACGGCCCCGTCGGCGACTACGATACCGATGCCCTGGCTGGTGTAGCGGTCACGGAGGATGGCCTCGCGGTGGCCCTCGGAGTTCATCCACTCGCGGACGACGTGGTCCGCGAGCGTCCCCTCGGTCGCGGCGAGGCCGCCCGCCCGCGTGAGATAGATGTTCTCGCCGCCGTTACAGTCGATGCCGAAGCGGGCATACCGGTCGTCGACCCCCGCGCCGTCGGGGGCCTCGTGGGCGAAGTAGTCGCGCTCGTGCATGTCCCGGGAGTGGCTGGCGGCGACGGTCGCTAGCGACTCGTCGTACGCGAGCGGGTCCAGCCCGCGTTCGACCCGGCGGTCGTTGACCCCCTCGGCGACGAGTCGCTCGACGCGGGTCTCGTTCAGGTCGTCGCCGGCTGCCGCGCCGGAGCCCGGGGCCACAACCACGACCAGGAGTACCGCGACCAGCACCACGACCGCGCTCCCGGCGGCCATGTACGCGCCGCTCCGGGAGGGTGTCAGCAGGTCGCGCCAGCCCGGCACCCCGTCGTCGGCCATCGGCTTCGGCTGCGGGCCGTCGAGGTCGATGACCCAGCCGGTCGTCCGGGCGGCGTCCAGCCCGGGGCAGTCATGGGCGTCGGCGGCGCGGTGGCTCGCGCACACCGGCCGCCCGCAGTGCGGGCAGGCCGCGGTGACGGAGGTCTCCCGGCCACAGACGACGCATTCGGCCATCGACGGCCGTAGGCGGTCACGGGACAAAAGCGGCCCGCCGTCGCCACTGCCGGCCCGGCGGTGGCCCGCGTCTTTATACCGTCCGCGACTGCAGAGACGACTGCGGATTACCCGTACCGCCTCTGACCCCACATCGTGGCGACGGGTAGTTCCGCAGTAGCATCCGAAGCCGCGCGCGGCAGGGAGGCGTCGCCCCACACGGCGCTACCCTTCGTGGACCCGAACCGACACTCCGGAGCGGCCGCTCAGTCGCCGCGCGTCTCCACGAACCCGACGGCGCCGTGGGACTCGCGGTCGAGCGAGCCGTCCTCGCGGCGGGTGGCGGGGTCCAGCTCCCGCAGAGGGCCCTCACGCACCGGCGCGAGCAGCCGGCCACCGGGACGGGCCCGCTCGACGACGGGGCTCGGGAACAGCGTCGGCGGCGCAGGTGAGGGAGGCCGCGTCGCAGAGCGCGTGGTCAGGCCACCCCTCGCGGCCGTCGCCCTGTCGGACGTGGACGTCGTGGCCAGGGCGGTCGAGCCGACCGGGTCCCGGCCTCGCGGTACGCCTCACCCCCCATCGCCGCTACCAGCCCGACCAGGCGTTCGAGACCTTCGACTCGTCGCGCCCGTACACCCGTTTGATCTCCTTTGCGGGGGCCTGGTCGCCCGCGTAGTCCAGCTTGCGCTGGCCGTACCGCTCGACGTCGTCCCGGAGGACGATGCCCTCGACGGTGAACTCGGCGTCGCCGTACTCCTGGACCTGGCCGACGGTGAACAGTTCGTCGCCCGGGACCCGGACCTCCGTCGAGTAGGTGGAGTCGTGCCGACCGTCCTTCGGGTGGAGCGTGAGGTCGACGGCGACGTTGCCGACGACCCGGGTCCAGACCGTCCTCACCTCCGCGACGGGGGCCGCCTCGGCGCGCTCGCCGTCGAGGAGTTCGAGGCTCGTGACGGCCGCCGAGAGGATGGCCTCGTCCGTCTCGACGAGGAACTCGTCGCCGGCCGCCAGCTGACCGTCGGGGTCGAACTCGGCAGTGGCCTCGATGGAGTCGCCCTCCTGCGAGGCGATGACCCGGCGCTCGACGGTCGGGTCGCTCGGGAGATCGGTCCTGTGGACGTGGTCGCACTCCGTGCAGCGGACGGTGGCGTGCCCGGACTCGTGCAGCAGCTCGTGGACCGTCTCGTCCCCCGGCGAGCAGGACGGACAGGCGACCGCGACGCGGTTCGTACTCATGGGCGGCGCTTGCCGGTCCGCGGGTATAAGCCCGCGGTCACGACGGTCGGGGGCGGCATGGTCGGCCGCCGACGCGTCGGGCTCAGTCGTCCGCGGGGGCGGCCCCGGCAGTCGGCGCGCGGCGCTCGCGGTAGTGCAGCCAGACGATAGCGCCCGTGGCGAGGACGCCGGCCCCGGTGGCGATGGCGAACGCGACGCGGTAGCCCGTCACGGTGTAGACCCGGGCACCGTTGATTACCTCGCCCGTCCAGTAGGCGTCGAGGACGGCCCCGAGCACCGTCGGGAGCACCGCGGCGCCGAAGTAGCCCATGCTGTTGATGACGCCGGTGACCGTGCCGGCCACGTCGGGGTCGTGGCGCTCCTTGCCGACGGTGAACGCGAGCGCGACGCCGCCGTTGGCGAACAGGGCGCAGAACAGCGCCGCGCCGACGACCGGGAGGGGCGGGACGAGCACCAGCGCCGCGTAGCTCAGGGTGAACAGCGCCGCCGCGCCGATCATCAGGCCCGTCCGGCGGGCGAGGCGGTCCGAGAGCGCCCCGAACGCCGGCGACCCGACCACGAACCCGACGTTACCCAGCAGGACGTAGGTCGAGGCGCGCGCGACGGAGACGTCGTAGATGTCGACGACGTAGGGGACCCCCCAGAGCCCGAGGACGGTGAAGTTGGCACCGAGCGTGAGAAAGAGCGCGACACCGAGCAGCCACGTCTCGCGCTCGCCGAGGACGGTCCGGGTGTTGTCGAGCACCTCGCGCAGCGTGGCGGTCTCGCCCGGGTCGGCGGCGTCCCCGACGGCCTCGTGACCGGCACTCGTCGGCGTGTCACGGACGACGGCGCCGATGGCGACCGCCAGTGTCGCGCCGACGCCACCGGCGACCAGCATCGCGCTCCGCCACCCGACCGACTCGATGGCGAGCGCGAGCGGCGTCGTCGCCAGGATGCCGCCGACGCCGGCGGCGGCGATGGTGTAGCCGGTCATTGTCGCGTACTCGTCCGGGCGGAACCAGTTGGCACAGAACCGCAGCGTCGCGATGTAGAGCACGCTCCCGCCGAGCCCGATGGCCGCCCGGGCGAGGAACGCCTCCGCGAGCCCGCCGCTGAGGGCGAACCAGGCGACGCCACCGGTCATCACGGCGAGGCCGAGGGCCCCGACGCGCCGGGGACCGTACCGGTCGACGGCCAGTCCCGAGGGGAGCTGCAGCGCCGCGTAGATGTAGAAGAAGGAGGCGTGGAGGCTCCCGAGTTCGGCGCCGGTCGCGTCGAAGGTGGCCGCGAGCGTGTCCGCCAACACCGCCGTCGCCGTCCGATGGAAGTTCACCAGCAGGAACCCGCCGGCGAGCACTCCCCACAGGAGGGCGCGCTGCTGTCGCATCGAGATGCGTCCCATACCCGGAATCGGAGACGGCGGCGCCATAGCTGTTGTGACGAAGCCGAATGAGGGGCTGGGGCGGAGCGGTCGGCGGCGGGCGCCCGAGGGTCGGATGCGCCGCGGCGGAATCGGTCGATCTCCGGGGGTTGAGGCCCGCCTAAACGCGGGCTGAGAGCGGGACACGCCGGATTTATATCCGAGGGTCGCACATCCCCGGACGACAATGGGACAGACGCTCACTGAAAAAATCCTCTCCGACCACCTCGTGGACGGGGAGCTCGAGACCGGCGAGGAGATCGGGATCGAGATCGACCAGGTGCTCACGCAGGACACGACTGGGACGCTCGTCTGGCTGCAGTTCGAGGCGCTCGACCTCGACGAGGTCCAGACGGAGATCGCGGCCCAGTACTGTGACCACCAGACCTACCAGTTCGACTTCAAGAACACGGACGACCACCGCTTCCTCCGGAGTGCGGCGGGCACGTTCGGCGCGCACTTCTCGCGCCCGGGCAACGGCATCTGCCACAACGTCCACAAGGAGAACTTCGCGGCGCCCGGCAAGACGATGCTCGGCTCGGACTCCCACACGCCCACGCCGGGTGGGCTGGGCGAGCTGGCCATCGGCGCCGGCGGCCTCGACGTCTCCGTTGCGATGGGCGGCGGTCCGTACTACATCGAGATGCCGGAGGTCGTCAACGTCCGGCTGGAGGGTGAGCTCCCGGAGTGGAGCACCGCCAAGGACGTGGCCCTGGAGATGCTCCGCCGGCTCACCGTCAAGGGCGGCGTCGGCAAGATCTTCGAGTACACCGGTCCCGGCGTGGAGAACCTGACCGTCCCGGAGCGGACGACCATCACCAACCTCGGCACGGAGCTGGGCGCGACGACCTCCATCTTCCCGACCGACGAGGAGACCAGGGACTACCTCGAGCGGCAGAGTCGCGGCGAGGACTTCGTCGATATCGGCCCGGACGAGGACGCCTCGTACGACGACGAGATCGTCGTCGACATGTCCGAGGTCGAGCCGCTCGTCGCCAAGCCCTCGATGCCGGACAACGTCGTTCCGGTCCGGGAGGTCGCCGGCGAGTCCGTCGAGCAGGTCATCATCGGCTCCTGTACGAACGGGGGCTACGAGGACATCCTCCCGACGGCGAAGATGCTGGAGGGTCGCGAGATCGACATGCAGACGGAGATGATCGTCGCCCCGGGCTCCAAGCAGGCCTCCGAGATCCTCGCCCGCGAGGGCTGGACCGCGGAGCTGATGGCCGCCGGCGTCAACTTCTCCGAGGCGACGTGTGGTGCCTGCATCGGCATCGGTCACGTCCCCGCGTCGGACTCCGTCTCCGTGCGGACGTTCAACCGGAACTTCGAGGGGCGCTCCGGCATCGAGGACGACTCCGTCTTCCTCGCCTCGCCGGAGGTCGCCGCCGCGGCCGCGATCAAGGGGGAGCTGGTCGACCCGCGTGACCTCGCCGACGAGCTCGGCGACCTGGAGGCGCCGGGCGTCGAGCTCCCCGACCAGTACGACGGCTCGAAGGCCGACCTCATCGCGCCCGACGAGTCCGTCGACGACGGCCTGGTCAAGGGCCCGAACATCGGCGACGTCCCGCTGAAGGACGAGCTGGAGGCCGACCTCTCCGGTCCGAACCTCCTCCAGATGGAGGACAACATCACGACCGACCACATCATCCCGGCGACCCAGGACATCCTGATGTACCGGTCGAACGTCCCGAAGCTGTCGGAGTTCACCCTGAGCCGCGTCGACGACACGTTCGCACAGCGGGCGCTGGACAGCGACGGCGGCTTCCTCGTCGCCGGCGAGAACTACGGGCAGGGCTCCTCGCGTGAGCACGCCGCCCTCTGCCCGATGTTCCTGGGCATCGAGGGCGTCTTCGCGCAGAGCTTCGCCCGCATCCACAAGGCCAACCTGTTCAACTTCGGCCTCATCCCGCTCACAATCGACGCCGACACCTACGAGCGCCTCGAGCAGGGTGACGACCTCGCCATCGTCGACGACGTGGCCGCGGGCGTCCGCTCCGGCCAGGAGGAGTTCGCCGTCGACGTGAACGGCGGGGAGTGGGAGTTCACCGCCCACCTCGACGCCTCCGAGCGCGAGCGCGAGATCCTCGCCGACGGCGGGAAGCTCTCACACACGAAGAAGCTCGCCGAGGACGGCGACTCCGGCGCGACCCCCGCGGACGACTAACTCGAGCTTTCTTGACGGCTCGGGCTTCCTCGGCGGCGCTTCGCGCCGCCTGCGGGCACCACTCGGCACAGAAAACGTTCATAAAAATGCCGCTGGCGAGCGAAGCGAGCCAGCGGTGTCTCCGAAAATCGGGGATTTTCAGGATGACGGGGCGACCAAGTCGCCTCGAACCGAAACGCGCGCCTTCGGCGCGCGTATGCAACAAGATGAGGGTGGAATCTTCGCGCAGTGCTCGATGAACTCTCGGTTCGTGCAGATAGGCATCGCCAGCCAGATACCTAACCCACGAACCACTCCTCCGTATTGGCGTATCGGAGTCCGTCAGACTGGTTCGGAGCGAGTGTCACTTGCTGAACCGCGCCTCACACGACGTTCTCGACAGCGTAGCGAACTTCGCTGACAAGTCGTGGGATACCCCACTTCACCGTTCGAGACGTTCGCGCCCGGGCAGCGTTTAGAATGTGTAGAACGTGGGATATACCACGAGTTGAGTTCGAATAGATTCCACAAAACGAATAATAGCTGCTTTGGACAAATATTCGATGATAGTGAATACCTGTACGCGAGAGCGAAGCGAGCGCGTTTCGCCGGCGCGAGGGCGCCGGAGGCGCCCGAGTGCCGGCACTTTTTCCGAACGTTTTTTGCGGCGAGTGGATTGCCGGCGGAGCCGGCCAGCCGGCTCCCACAGCGGCGCGCGAAGCGCCGCCGAGGACACCCGAGCCGTCAGAAAAGCTCGGGCTCGATACCGTGTCGCTCGCAGAGCTCTTCCATGGCCTCGATCCGGGGTTCGATCTCGCCGGGGTCGTGCGAGTCCGTGCCGATGGTGAAGCGCACGTCGTGGTCCAGGAGGACCTCGATGAAGCGGGGGGCGGGGTGGAACTCGCCGTAGGTGTCGAGCGCGCGGCCGGCGTTGAGCTCGGGGACGGTCCGGGAGGAGCGGAAGGCCTCGGCGACGGCGTGGTAGTGGTCGTCGGTCGCGAGGCCGCGGAGTTCGGGGGTCCGCTCGAACAGGTCGGGATGGGCGGCGATCTCGAACAGCTCGGACTCGACCAGCGCGACCAGCTTCTCGAAGTAGCGGTCGACCAGTTCGCGGCGCTCGGCGCGGGACTTCTCGGCGAAGTACGACCCGAAGTGGACGTTGACGCCGTCGAGGTAGTGGACGCTGCCGATGGCGTAGTCGAAGTCGGCCGTCTCGAGGAAGTCGGCGACGGCGGCCTCGTCGTCGGGTTCGTAGTCCATCTCGACGGCGTCGTGGACGTCGACGTCGAACCGCTCGCGGACCGCCTCGATGCCCTCGCGCCGGCGCTCGAACGTCTGGTCGAGATTGAACCCCATCACCTTCTTGCGCCGGTCGTGGTCGGCCCCGGCCGAGACGTTGCAGTGGTCGGTGATGCCGATGCCGTCGAGTCCGGTCTCTGCGGCGGCCCCCACCATCGACCAGAGGAAGCTCCCGTCGGAGTAGGTCGAGTGGGTGTGGTAGTCGTGGCGGATCCGTGTCACTGCCCGCACGTACGGCGGTGGGCCACGAGTACCTGTCGGGGTCCGGGAGCGGCGGGGAGCCGGCGTCGAGCCGGGTTATGGCACCCCGGAAGGGATTTACCGGGCGCGGCCGCCGGGGCGATATGGTCGACGCCCGCGCCGTCGGACTCGGCTTCCTCGCGCACGTCGTGCTGGGCCTGTTCGCCTTCCTGGCACCCGGCATCGGCCACGTGGCCGTCGGGCTGCTGGCCGGGTTCCTGACGGGCTACCTGGCCGGGGGCGGCCTCGGAAGCGGCGCCTGGAACGGGCTCGTCGCGGGGATGCTCGGGGGGGTCCTCGTGGCGCTCGTGGTCGCGGTCGGACTGGGACTCATCGTCGAGACACTGCTGGGCGGCGGTATCGGCTTCCTCAGCGGCGCCGGGGCGCTCGTCGTCGGCGCGGTCGTGGCGCTCATCCTCGCCGTCGACTCCGCCATCGGCGGCGCGGTGGGTGGGCTGGTCGCGGACTGAGGTCCGAACTGCGTCGCGGGCTGGGTGTTTTTGTCGGTTCGGGCCGAACCCTGCGGTATGAGCGAGACCGCCGAGGCCGACATCGACGCGGGCGACCTGCTGCCGAACGACCACGTCCAGCAGCTCGCACTCTCGGGCGAGGTGACACAGATCCACCGCGGCGCCAGCCAGCACTACGCCGACGAGGGCGACCGGTTCGTCATCGACGGGACGACGTTCGAGGTGACGGGCGTCGAGGACCGTACCCTCGGCGACATGACCGACGCGGACGCCCGGCGCGAGGGGAGCGAGTCGCTGGAGGCCTACAAGAAGCGGATGGAGCGGGTCCACGGCGGGAACTTCGACTGGGACGACTCCAGCACGGTCGTCCGCTACCAGTTCGAGCCGGTCGAGGACTGAGTCCGGAGGACACGCGGCCACGGCCGCCCCCGCCTCGGCGGAACGCTACCGCCGCTCGGCCAGCTCCGCCCGCAGGTCCGCCACGTCCATCTCCTTCATCGCGAGCAGGACGAGCAGGTGGTAGACCAGGTCCGCGGCCTCGTGGGCCAGCTCCTCGCGGTCGTCGTCCTTCGCGGCCAGCAGGAGCTCGGTGCTCTCCTCGCCGAGCTTCTCCAGGACCGCGTTCTCCCCCTTCTCGTGGGTGAACAGCGACGCCGTGTAGGAGTCCTCGGGGAGCTCGGCCTTGCGGGACTCGATGACGGCGAACAGCTCGTCGAGGACGTCGTCCGTGTCCGTCCCGCCGTCGGGGGGCGCCTCGCCCGTCGACATCGGGGCGTCCCCGCTCCGGTCACTCGTCACCCTCGAACACCTCCCGGACGTCCTGCAGTTCGGCGAACCGGTCAGCGTCCTCGGCGGCGTCGTCCCAGACGGCCGCGGCGACGCGGAGCGGGGCGTTCGTCCGGGTGGCCAGCGCCAGGGAGTCGCTGGGGCGGGCGTCGACGGTGACGTCCTCGCGGGGGGTGTTGAGCCGCAGTTCGGCGAAGAAGGTCCCCTCCTCCAGTCGCGAGACGACGACGCCGTCCACCCGGCCGCCGAGCTCCTCGACGATATCCAGCGTCAGGTCGTGGGTCATCGGTCGCCCCAGGGGTTCGGCCTCCATCCCGCGGACGATGCTGCGGGCCTCCTCGAACCCGATGAAGATGGGCAGCACCTCGCCGACGAGTTCGCCGTCGGGGCCACCCGCGCTGTCGGTGCCGTCCTCGCGGGCGTCGCCCGCTGCGGCACCGTCCTCCTCGACCGCGATGCAGACGACCGGGACCGGCCCGTCAGGCGTGCCCGCGACCCGGACGGAGTCGATCCGCGCCGGGAGCAGGTCGGCGGCGTCGCGGTCCCCGTCGCCGGAGGCGTCCGTGCTCATACCCGACGGAGGCGTTCGTCGGGGAAAAGGCTATCTCGTCGTGTGGGGGATCGCGACCGCCCACCGACGGCGGCGCGTCAGTCATCGGCCGCGGCCGCGTCGCGGCGCTCGGCGGGGGTCCCGTCGAAGAGGGCGAGATCGTGGAGCCGCGAATCCGCGGTCAGCTCGGGGTGGAAGGCGGTGCCGACCACGGGGCCGTCCCGGACCGCGACGGGGCGGCCGTCCCAGGTCGCCAGCACCTCCACGCCGTCACCGACCGTGTCGATGACCGGGGACCGGATGAACACGGCGGGGAACGGTTCCGCCAGGCCGGTCACGTCCAGGGGGGCCTGGAAGGAGTCCTTCTGGCGGCCGAAGGCGTTGCGCTCGACGGTTACGTCGACCAGGTCCAGCGTCCCCACGCGGTCGTCGTTGGCGTCCGTGCTGGCGACGATGAGACCCGCACACGTCGCGAGCACGGGCTTGCCGGCGTCGACGTGGGCGATTATCTCCTCGTCGATGCCCTCGCGGGCGACGAGCCGAGAGATGGTCGTCGACTCGCCGCCCGGCAGCAGGAGGACGTCGCAGTCCGGGACGGTCCCGGCGTGACGGAACTCGCGGACGACGGCCTCCTCGCCGTGGGCGGCGGCGGCCCGCTCGATGGCCGCGGCGTGCTCGGAGACGTCGCCCTGCACCGCGAGCACTCCCGCCGTCAGTGTCATACGACTGGGTAGGTGTTCAAGGTTCAAGAACGAACCGCTCCCCGCGAGCGGACGGCGTCGGGCCCAGCCCGACCGCCGCGACACCCGAGCGTCAGACCTACGCCGGGGCCGTCCGAACCCGCCGTATGGTCACCAAGGAGGCGTCGTGGGCGTACCGCGACGCGTTCGGGGAGGAGTTCGCGCGGACCTACTTCCGGCGGTTCGGCCCGGGCGTCGTCTCCTCGGTCGGCGTGGGGACCTACCTCGGCGACCCGACCGACGCGGCCGACGACCGCTACGAGCGGGCGGTCCGGGAGGCCATCGAGTCCGGGGTCAGCGTGGTCGACACCGCGGTCAACTACCGCGCCCAGCGCTCCGAGCGGGCGGTGGGTCGGGCCATCGAGGCGGCGGACGTCGACCGCGAGGCGCTGCTGGTCGCGACGAAGGGCGGCTTCGTCCCGTTCGACGGGGACCGGCCGGACGACGCCGCGGCGTACGTCCGCGAGGAGTGGTTCGACCCCGGCTACGCCAGCCCCGAGGAGATGGTGCGGGGGAACTGCCTGGCACCGCGCTTCCTCGACCGCTCGCTGGACCGCTCGCTGGAGAACCTGGGGCTGGAGACGGTCGACTGCTACTACGTCCACAACCCGGAGACCCAGCTGGAGGAGCGCGACCGTGGCGCGGTGTACGACCTGCTGGAGGACGCCTTCGTGCGGCTGGAGGAGCGCCGCGAGGCCGGCGACCTGCGCTACTACGGCGTCGCCACCTGGGAGTGCTTCCGGGTCCCTGAGGGCCATCCCAACTACCTCTCCCTGCCGGAGGTCGTCCGGCGGGCTCGCGCCGCCAGCGACCGGGCGGGGACGACCGCGACCGGGTTCCGGGCCGTCCAGCTCCCGTTCAACGTCCACATGGCCGACGCGTTCACGCGAGAGGCCCATCCCGGCCCGGACGGGCCACAGAGCGCGCTGGCTTTCGCCGACGGGGCCGGGCTGAGCGTCTTCGCCAGCGCACCGCTGAAGCAGGGGGAGCTGGCCCGCGAGGGGGCCATCCCCGGCGAGGTGGCCGCGAAGCTGTCCGGGGAGACGCCCGCCCAGCGGGCCATCAACTTCGCCCGGTCGGCGCCGGGCATGACCGCGGCGCTCGTCGGGACCGGAAGCCCGGACCACGTCCCCGAGAACGTCGGCGCCGGCCGGTACGAGCCGCTGGGGGCCGACGCCTTCGACAGCACCTTCGAGTGACCGGCGGCTCGCCGGCCCGGGACTGGACGGCCGTACAGCCTCGAAACGCCGCCTCACACCCGTTCGCGGGCGTTTTCCCCGAGGGGGCCACAAGCCACATACCTGCAGGTGACCAACGGTGGGTCGATGACGCGACGGCTGGGGCCGGCACTGGTGGCGGCGCTGCTGGTCCTGTCGGGCTGTACGGGACCGCTGGGGCTAGGTGTCTCGGACGCCGGCGACGGCGCGAGCGCGGAGCCGACGTGGGCCGGCGATGTGGACAACCCCTACCGCAAGGGGACGCTGGTGGTGGCGGTCGCGACCCCCGGCAACGAGTCCCGCGAGTTCACCCCGCTCGTCCGGGAAGCGCTCGCCTACTGGGGGGCGAACAGCGAACAGTACGCCGGCTACCCCATCGACTACCGGCTGGCACCGAACGCGACGGACCCGGACGTCCGGGTTCGGTTCGTCGAGTCGGTGGGTGAGTGCGGCACCGAGGAGCACGCCGCCGGCTGCGCCCCAGTCATCGCCGAACCCGGCCAGTTCGACCCGCCGGTCGACGTGCGGATCAGCACCGGCTTCTCCGACGAGTCGACCGTGCAGGTGCTGAAGCACGAGTTCGGGCACAGCCTGGGGCTGGACCACGGCGACGCGCCGAACGGCGTGATGCAGGCGACCTCCACGCTCACGACGCCGCCACGGACCAACGCGACCGAGAGGGCGCTCGCCTGGACGGACCCGGAGCTGTCGGTGTACGTCGACGTGTCGGCCCTGCCGCCGGGCGAGCGCGACGAGGCCCGGCGACAGGTCGACGGGGCGCTGGGCTACTACGCCGACGGGGCCGACGGCACGATTCCGGGGAACGTGAGCTTCGTCCGGACGGACAACCGCACCGCGGCGGACGTCACCGTCCGGGCGACCGAGGAGTCCCGGTGCGGCACCGCCTCGGGGTCGTGTGGCTACATCGAGGGGACCGACCCGGACGGTGACGGCGCCCGGGAAACCTACACCCGCCTGGAGGTCACCGTGACCGACCTCGACACCGAGGCCATCGGCTGGCACGTCGGTCGCTGGCTGGGCATCGGCTTCGGACTGGAGGGCGAGGAGTACCCCGAACCGCTCCGTGAGAGCGCCTCCTACGGGGAGCGTCGGAGCGACTGGTGGACGTAGGCCCGGCCCGATTGCCGGAGAGCGCGGAGTTATACGGCGTTCGCACCTCCTGACAACGAAGCAACCTGCCGGGCACGCTCACCCGGGGAGTGAGCGCCCTCGTCGCCGAACCCGCCGGTCTCGTTTCCGTTCATTGTCGTAGAGTGGTACGATATGGAACTGTGTGGCACGATACCGGTATCCTTTTGCGCCGTCGACCGCTACAGCAGGTGATGATGGACCGACTCACCGAACAGGTCGCCAAGGAAGCCCGCGACCTGCAGATCCTCCAGGCCGTCGTCGATCACCATCCCATCGGTATCGTCCGCATCTCGAAGGAGACCGGCGTCCCGGAGCACAAGGTCCGCTACTCGCTGCGGATGCTAGAGAACGACGGCTTCATCGACCCGACACAGCAGGGTGCGGTCCCCGCCGAGGACATCGACGAGCGGGTCGACGATATCAACGCCGGGCTGGACGAGCTGGCCGAGCGCGTCGACTCGCTGTCGTCGGCCGCCGACGTGGTCGAGGCCGCCGCCGAACCCGAAGCCTGAGCCGACGCCGACCGAGCGGTCCTCCCCGTTGTGACACCGCCGACCGTCAGGTTCAGGCGGGTCGGGACCGTACAGCCGGATATGCCCCTTCCCTCCGGTGCCGACTACGACATCGAACTGCCCGGGTGGGCGCGCCTGCTCGCCATCCTGGCGGTGGGTGTCGCCATCTCCGGGGTCATCGACTTCGCGCTCACACAGGCCGGGTACGCGAACCTCGGAGCGTTCGCCTGGGCCACCGGGTACGCCGGCACCATCATCGTCCTCTGGCTGGTCTGGGGCCGGGACCTCGAACTCGTGGGCGACACCGGCGTCGGCCACGAGTCCGGGACGGAGGAGAACCCCGCGAACGAACGGTAACGGTTATGTGCGCGTCGTCGTGAGTTCCGGGCAAGGATGCTTCCCCTCGCACCGTTGCAGGTCATCGACAACTTCCTGCTCCAGTACAACGTGGGGCAGGTGATCCTCGCGCTGTACGTCTTCACCACACTCGGTGCCCTCCCGCTGAAGTCACGGAAGATCATCGGCCTCAACACCGTCGCTTTCGGGGTCCTCTTCCTCCTCACGCCCACGCCCGGGATGCAGCCCGTCCACTTCCAGTTCCTCGGTATCGCGCTCATCTTCGTCGGGCCGTTCCTGTTCATCACCGGCAAGCAGTAAGGTGACAACAACTGATTCTCGACGTGAGTGCTCCGAGTTCGACCGATAAGTCCGGTTCTCCCGCTCAACCGCACGGACATCCCGATACCCGCCGCCCGCCGGCGGAGGTCATCCGCCGGCCGCTCGGAACGCCTCGACGTGGGGTCGGAGCTCCACCTCCAGGGTCCAGGTCGAGCGGTCCGGCCGGACGGGGCGCCAGCACTCGTCGGCGATGGTGCCCGGGTCGGGGCACTCCCCCTCGTCGCGGTCGGTGGCACCGTCCGGCGGGAGGATCTGCCCGTCGATGACGACGTTGGCGACGTGGACCCCTTCGCGGTCGATCTCTCAGCAGATCGGTTCGGCGAGGCCGCGGGCGCCGAAGTCGGGGGCCCAGAGACCGACGGTGCCCCCGCGCCCGCGGACGGAGGTGGTCGCGTCGGCGAGGATGACGGCACTACCGTCGCCCTCGATCATGTCCGCGACGGCCTCCTGCGAGCAGTCGAGGGCGCCCCCGACCCTGAGAGGAGCGCACGAGCGATGCACCCAGACTCGGGCCGACCCCGGCGGTGACGGCGGTCCGTGGCACGTCGACGGCCACTGGTGCCGCCCGGATAGCCCCTCCCCGAGAGCCGGTCCGACCGGCACCGGGTCGGGACCCGGGGCAGCGTCACTGCCGTGTGGTCCCCGACCGGATGTCGCTCGGCGGCCGGCGCTTGCCGGAGGACTCTTGTCGGTATAATTCCGTGTTATCGTTTGACACAGTATCATTATGTGAAATCCTCCCCTTTGATGAGCTGTATGCCGGAGTGCCAGAACTGTTCCTCGTTCGTCACGGCAGCGTACGCAAGGGTCTTCACACCGAACGGTGTCGAGAACCCTCGCGTCTGTCCACAGTGCGAAGACAAGATCCGGGACGGGGCTGATGTCCGGGAAGCCCGGTCCACCCGACGTACCTGAACTGCCTCGCGGAGCCGCTAGTCCTGCGCCGCCTCGTCGACCAGCGACAGCGCCTCGCTCAGCAGGCCATCCGCTCGTTCGGTCGCCCGCGCCTCGGCCGTCACCCGGACGAGTGGCTGGGTCCCGCTCGCCCGGATCAGGAACCAGCCGTCGTCGCGGTCGACGCGGACGCCGTCGAGCGTCGAGACGGCACCCTCGTCCGCCGCCGCGGCCACGGCCGCCCGGACCCCCTCCATCACCGTCGCCTTGGCATCGGTCCCGACGCTCTCGCGACGGATGGGGTAGGTCGGGACCGTGGCGGCGCGCTCGGATAGCGGCTGCTCGGCGTCGAGTGCCGCCAGCCGGCAGGCCGCCAACGGGCCGTCCGGACAGAGGGTCTCCCCGGGCCAGATCCACGCTCCCGACGGCTCGCCGCCGAACGCGACCCCGTCCTCGGCCGCGGCGGCCGCGACGTGGACGTCACCGACCGGCGTCCGGACCGTCTCCACGCCACGCTCCGCGAGGAAGTCGGCGACGGCGAGGCTCGTGTCGACCGGGACGGCGACGCGGTCGCCCGCCTCGGCGGCGTCGGCCGCCAGCACCGCCAGCAGAGTGTCCCCCGAGAGGAACTCGCCGTCGCCGGTCACCGCCCGGGTGCGGTCTGCGTCGCCGTCGTGTGCGATGCCGAGGTCGGCCTCGCCCTCCCCGACGAGGGTCGTGAGGCTGGCGCAGTGGTCGGCCGTCGGCTCGGACGGGCGGCCGGGGAAGGAGCCGTCCGGCTGGGCGTTCAGCGTCTCGACGCCACAGCCGAGCGCCTCCAGGGCCGCGACGGTGACGCCGCCGGCACCGTTGCCCAGGTCGACGACGACCGAGCGGTCGGCCGCGGACACCGCGTCGGTCAGAGCCGCGACGTGCCGGTCGGTCGCCGTCGCCGCCCGCCGGTCGCCGAGGCCGTTCCAGGCGGCGAGGTCGGGGTCGTCGGCCGCGACACGGGCGGCGACCTCCTCGCGGAGCGGTTCGTCGAACGCCTGGCCGGAGGGCTGCCAGAGCTTGAGACCGTTGTCGGGGGCCGGGTTGTGCGATGCGGTGACGGCGACGCCGACGTCGGCATCCTCCCACGCCACGGCGCGGGCGATGGTCGGTGTCGCCGCTGTCCCGAGGTCGACGACGTCGACGCCGCGTTCGCGCAGTCCCGCGGTCAGCGCGTCCACGAGCAGTTGCCCCGACTCGCGGGGGTCGCGGCCGACGACGGCGCGGTCGCGGTCGCCGAGCGCGCGCCCCATCCGGAGCGCGAGCTCGGCCGTCACGTCCTCGCCGACCGGGCCCCGGACCCCGCTGGTTCCGAACATGTGCCCACGGGGGTGGGGCGAGGACAAAACAGTCCCGGAGCGGCCGGGTCAGCAGCAGCCGTCGGCGTCCGGCGACCACTCGCAGCGGTCCCCCAGGGTGAGCCCTGCCTCCTCGACGTGCTGGACCAGGCAGGCGTAGTTACAGAACCGGGCGTCGATGGTCGAGCCGGTCCCGTCCGCACACTCGCAGACACAGACCGGGTCGTGGGTCTCGACGGGCGCATCGCAGTAGGTGCAGGCCGGCATCGGCCGTGGCTACTACACGCTCCGGTTCGAAGCCATCGCGCGTGTGCACGGCCGGCGACAGAGAGGCCGCGGTCGCCTCCCGGTCGGTGGCTTCTATAGCCGCGACCGAGACGCGTCCGGCATGAAGGCCAACGACGGCGCCGAGGCGGCGAAGCGCCGGGCCGGCGAGTCCGCCGCCGACCGGGTGGAGGGCGGCGAGGTGGTCGGCCTCGGGACGGGCAGCACCGCGGCCCACGCCATCCGGGCGCTCGGCCGGGCCGTCGACGCCGGGCTGGACGTTCGGGGCATCCCGACCTCCCACCAGTCGCGGGCGCTCGCCCGCGAGGTCGGCATCCCGCTGACGACGCTGGCGGAGGCGACACCGGACGTCGCCATCGACGGCGCCGACCAGGCCGCGCCGCTCGGTCCCCAGCCGGACAGTGGGTCAACCGCACCCGAGGCGGGAGCGCCGGCCGTGAGCGCGTTCGGGGCCGCCGGCGGGACGGCCCTCGTGAAGGGCGGCGGGGCGGCCCACGCACGGGAGAAGGTGGTCGACACCGCCGCCGACCGGCTACTCGTCGTCGTCGACCGGTCGAAACTCGCCGCCACGCTCGACCATCCGGTTCCGGTCGAGGTCCTCCCGGAGGCGGCGCCGACCGTCCGCGACCGGCTCGGCGGGCTGGGCGGCGAGCCGACCCTCCGGGCCGCCGAACGCAAGGACGGCCCCGTCGTCACGGACAACGGCAACCTGGTGCTCGACTGTGCGTTCGGGGACGTGACGGCGCCGGACCGGCTCGCCCGGGATCTGGAGGGGGTCCCAGGGGCCGTCGCGCACGGCCTGTTCGTCGACCTGGTGGACGAACTGCACGTCGGGACCGCCGACGGCGTCGCCGTCCACGACTACTGAGCTGCGGGTCGCGGCGGGTGCTGTGGCTCGCCGGGCGGGTGCGAAAGAAAGGGTGAGGTCAGTCTTACAGGTCGCGCGGCTGGACCGTCTTCCGGTCGTTGGATTCGGCCCGTCGAGCGGCGTCGGCGAGGAGCTCCTCGACCTCGTCGTCGAGCGCGGCGTAGAAGTCCGATGCAACGTTCATGTCGTCCAGTTCATCCTTCACAGCGGCCTTGACGATCAGGTCTGCCATACGCTGTGCTCGTTAACAGGCCCCTATTATAAACATTGCTGAAGCAGGGTGCTTTCGCCGCTTCTATCCGGCGTTTTGCGGCTACTGACGCGTTGAACAGTGAGCGAACTTCGGGGGTTTATATATGCCTTGCGGCTATCGCTGGCCGCGGGGATATCGTGTGCGGACTCGGCGTGGCCGTATCGGCCGAAACCGACAGGCAGGAGTGCTCGCGCGCGCAGGGACAGGTATGCGTGACGTACTAGAGCGGGTCGCACGGGGCGAACTGAGTCCCGCGGCCGCCGAGGCGGAGCTCCGGGGCTACACCACGCTCGACGCCGGGCGCTTCGACGCCGCCCGGGAGCGGCGTACGGGCATCCCGGAAGGTATCCTGGCCGAGGGGAAGACGCCGGCCGAGACGGCGGCGCTGGCGGCGGCCGCACTGGAGACAACCGGTCACGCGCTCGTGACGCGGGTGGAGCCCGCGGACGCGACCGCCGTCCGGCGGGTGCTGGCGTCGGAGGCACCGGACGCGTCGGTGGTCTGGGACGAGCGCGGCCGGACGGTCGTGGTCCACGGCTCGGGCTACGAGCCACCGTCGCTGGCCGCGAGCGTCGGCGTGGTGACCGCCGGCACGTCGGACGCCCAACCAGCACGCGAGGCCGTGACGGTCGCACGCGAGATGGGCGCCGGAATACGGCTCGTGGAGGACGTCGGGGTCGCCAGCATCGACCGGCTGCTCGACGGCCTGCCGGCGATCCGGGCGCCCGACGTGCTGGTGGTCGCGGCCGGCCGGGAGGGGGCGCTTCCGACCGTCGTCGGCGGGCTGGTCGACGCCCCGGTCGTCGGCCTGCCCGTCCCCACCGGCTACGGTCACGGTGGGGCGGGCGAGGCCGCGCTCTCGGGGATGCTCCAGTCATGCACCCCGCTGACCGTGGTGAACGTGGGTGCCGGGTTCACCGCCGGGGCGCAGGCCGGCCTCGTCGCCCGGGCGGTGGCGGGGGCCCGCGACGACGGGACGGACTGACCGCCGGAGGTCGACCCCCGCGGTTGTATGTGGTGTGTGACCGACCGCCGAGAGAACTTTACGTACCGGCGTTGTATCGAGGATTGCCGACGATGGGCATTACCCGAGTCGGTGCCAGCATGCCAAGCTGTGATCACTGCGACGCGCACGTCTCGGACCGGTTCGCTCGCGTGTTCGCCGACGAGCGTGGGGACATCCACGCGTGTCCGAACTGCTCGGCGAACGCGGGTATCGCCGAGGTCTCGAGGGAGCGCGCATACGAAACACGGTCCACCTGACCGTGGAACTGTGCCGCAACCACAGGGTGCCCTCATCCTCTCTCGACGGTAGACCGTGACGCACTACGCCTACCTCCTGCGCTGTGCGGACGGGACGTTCTACGCCGGCTACACCACCGACCCGGAGCGGCGGGTCGACGAGCACAACGCCGGCGAGGGCGCCAGATACACCCGCGGCCGGACACCCGTCGAACTGGTCCACGTGGAGCCGTTCGAGAGCCGGTCGGCCGCGATGTCACGGGAGTACGAACTGAAACAGCTCCGGCGGGCGGAGAAGGCGACGCTGGCGGACGACGGCGGGCCGTAGCGGACGGATCAGCGGTCGATGTCCAGGTCGTCCCGGACGTCCTCAAGGAAGCCCGAGTCCTGGAGTTCCTGGAGCCGGTCGCGGAAGTGGTCCTCGCAGAGCCCTACCTTGATGCCGTCCTTCTCGACGGCGAGGGCAGCGTCGTCGTCGCAGTAGTGACACTGCATACTCGAATACGGGTATCCGCCCGCTTGAGTGCTACGGGTGCGGCAGGTCGCACCGCCGTCCCGCCCGGCGGGTCCGCGGCGTCACGTTCACCCGCCGGGCAACCGCTCGCGGACCCGGGCCCAGTCGTCCGTGTCCAGCCCGGCTCGACCCAGCTCGTGGTCGTGTGCGTCGCTCCCGCCGGTCGCGAGGAGGTCGTGGCGCTCGACCGCCGCCGCCACCGGGGCGGTGTCCGGCTCGAACGGGTAGGGATAGAACCGCTCGACGGCGTCCAGCTCGGCCGTCAGCGCCAGCGCCGCTTCCGGGTCCTCGTACCGGAGCGGGTGGGCCAGTCCGACCAGCGCACACGCGTCCGCGAGGACCGCCCGTCCGTCCTCGAACGTCGGTACGTCGCGCGCGATGTAACAGGGCCCGTCGTCGCCGATGAGTTCGCCGAACACCTCGCCGAACTCGTACGCCGTGGCCGCGGCCACCGCGCGGGCGAGGTCCGGCCGGCCGAACCCGCGCTCGACGGTCACGTCGAGGTCGACACCCAGGCGGTCCTCCACGAGGCCGACCATCGCGCGACCGCGCTCCACCCGGTCGCGCTGCAGGCGCTCGACGAGGTCGGCGAGCGCCGGCGTCTCGCGGACCCCGTACCCGAGCAGGTCGACCCGCTCGGCCGGCCCCTCGACCCGAAGCTCGATACCGTGGACCAGGGTCACCCCGTCGCGCTCCACTGCCGGCTGGTCTATAGCCGGGTGGAGTCGGTCGTGGTCCGTCACCGCGACGGCCGTGACGTCGGCCCGGCGGGCCGCGGCCGGGACCTCGGCCAGCGTCAGTTGTCCGTCGGAGTTCGTCGTATGCATATGGAGGTCCGCAGCGACCATACGTCAACTCGGGCGGGCCGACGCAAAAGCCCTCACCCGCCCGACCGCAGTACGCCCTCGGGGACCCGGTGCACACCCCCAGCATCTCTCAGGACGTGTCAGCTCACGGCGACCCGGCGCTGAAGCCGACCGGCGGGGGCATCCGACGGCTCGACGAGCGGCCCTTCGCGAACCCCGGGGAGGTCCGGCATTCAGGCGCCTGCGGTGCCCTCATGTCGGGAGGACGCGCTCGCTTCGCTCGCGCATGCAATTCCTGATTATGTCGTGAGCAAGTCGCTCGGTTCGGGGGCAGTCGGGGTTCTGGGCGCTGTTTGTGGGCAGTACCGATCATTTCGTTGATCGGGGGGTTCCGCCGATACGTCTCTCGGCATGGATTCAACTACCGGAACGGAACCAACCCGCTGCATGCGCTGACGAGTCACCGCGAGGCGGGTAGATGGGGGTCGTCCCCGAGCGTGGGCCGGAACCGACCGTGTCCACGGGAAGCGTGCGGTCCGTCGCCTCGCGTGCCGGAGGGCCTGCCTGCTCGCCCTACCCCTCGGTCTCCACACCGCGGTCCGCGAGGAGCGTCTCGAACGCCGCCTGGTCGAGGATCGGCACGTCGTTCGCCTCGGCGTCGTCCTGCTTGCTGACCCCCGGGTTCGCGCCGGCGACGAGGTAGTCGGTGTTGCCCGAGACGCTGCTGGTGGCGTTGCCGCCGTGGCGCTCGACGAGTTCCTGGGCCTCGCTTCGCGTGTAGCCGTCCAGCGACCCGGTGAAGACGAAGGTGAGTCCCTCGAGTTCGGTCCCGGTCTCGGTCTCGGCCGCCCGTGGCTCCACGCCGCGCTCGCGGAGCGCGTCGACCACCGCACGGTTCCGCTCGCTGCGGAAGAACTCGTGGATCTCCTCGGCGACGATGGGTCCCACGTCGTCGACACCCTCCAACTCCGCCGTGGAGGCGGCCATCACCGCGTCCAGCGTGCCGAAGTGGCGCGCCAGGCTGGTGGCGGTCGTCGGCCCCACTTCGGGGACGCCGATGGCGGCGAGGAAGTCCGCCAGCGGCGGCTCCATAGCGGCCTCCAGCTCCCGGACGAGGTTCTCGGCGCTGGTCTCGCCCCATCCCTCCAGGTCGGCGAGCCCCTCTACCGTGAGGTCGTAGAGGTCCGGGATCCGCTCGACCAGCCCCTCGTCGATGAGCTGCTGGACGTTCTTCTCGCCGAGGCCCTCGATGTCGAGTCCGGACCGGGCGGCGTAATGTTCGACGGCCCGCTGGAGCTGCGTGGGACAGGCCAGCCCGCCGGTGCAGAAGGCGTTCGGGCCGTCGCGCTCGACGGCACTGTCGCAGGCCGGACAGTGGTCGGGGAACTGGAAGTGGTCGTCGCTCCCGGGCTCGGTCACCGCCTCGACGTACGGGATGACGTCGCCCGCCCGCTGGATCTCGACCCGGTCGCCGACGTCGACGCCGAGGTCGGCGATCTGGTCGGGGTTGTGCAGCGTCGCCCGCGAGACGGTGACGCCGCCGACCTCGACGGGGTCCAGCATCGCGACCGGCGTCAGGCGGCCGGTCCGGCCGACCTGCACGGCGATCTGTCGGACGGTGGTCTCCTCCGTCCGGGGCGGGAACTTGTAGGCGAAGGCCCAGCGCGGCGCCCGGGAAGTGGCCCCGAGCGCCTCGCACGAGCGGCGGTCGTCCAGCTTGACGACTGCCCCGTCGACCTCGTAGGAGAGGTCGTCTCGGTCGTCGAGCAGCCGGTCGCGGTAGTCGAGTGCGGCCCCGATATCGTCGACATGCGCGACGCGGAGACTGGTCTTCAGGCCCCACTCCGGGAGCCGACGGACCTGCTCGCTGTGGGTCTCGAACTCGGCGCTCGACGCCAGCACGTCGAAGAAGAAGCAGTCCAGCGGTCGCTCGGCCACGGTCGACGGGTCGAGCTGTCTGACCGTCCCGGCCACCGCGTTCCGCGGGTTGGCGAACGGCTCCTTCCCCTCGGCGACGCGCTCGGAGTTGTACTCGGAGAACGGCCCGCGGGGCATGAACAGCTCCCCCCGGACGGCGAGGCGTTCCGGCGGCTCGCCCCGCAGTCGCTGCGGGATGGAGCCGACCGTCCGGATGTTCGCCGTGATGTCGTCGCCCTCGACTCCGTCGCCGCGGGTGGCCGCCCGCTTCAGCCGCCCGTCCTCGTACACCAGTTCGACGGAGATGCCGTCGAACTTCGGCTCGCAGAGGTAGGTGACGTCGGTGTCGAGCCCGGCGTCGTCGAGCCCGTCCCGCACCCGGCGGTCGAACGCACGGACCTCCTCGGGGTCGCCCGAGGAGTCGATGGACAGCATCGGCGCGACGTGCTCGACGGTCGGGAGCTCGTCCAGGGGTTCGCCGCCGACGCGACGGGTCGGCGAGTCCGCCGCGTCGAGGTCGAACGCCTCCTCCAGTCGCCGGAGTCGCTCGAAGAGCCGGTCGTACGTCCGGTCGTCGATGACGGGGTCGGCGTCGACGTAGTAGCGCCGGTCGTGGAATCGGACGGCCTCGCGGAGGGCCGCCGCCTGCGCCCGGGCCGTCGCGGCGTCCAGCTCCTCGGCCGGGTCGAACTCCGTCGGCGGGTCACGGAGATACGGGTTGTCCCCGGTCCCCATCGCGGCGTCACTCATTACTGATGGATAGGTCGCCCCGGGGCAAAAGCGGCCCGTCGTCGGGCCGCGCTATCGGCTCACCACGCGGACGGGTTCCTCGTCGGTCCGGTCGACGCCATCGATCTCCAGCACCAGGTCCGGGCCGTAGACGCCGGCCGGCGTGGAAGAGCCCGGCTCCCAGCCGCCGTCGAGCACCGTCCGGGCCGGCGTGGAGCACCGCGTCGATGTCGGCGGCGGCCAGCTCGGCGGCCACGTCGTCCGCGTCCGGGAGGGGAGGTCTGGTTCGGTCGCCTGATGCTGTACCTTCGGCCGGCTCCGGCCGGCGAGGGTGGTGTCTCCCCCGCCGCTGCGGCCGCCCGGGCTATGAGGTCGCCGGTGTAGCCGTAGGAACCGTAGATGAGCAGGTCCATGGCCGTGCCATCGGGGCGTGGGGCCGAAACCCGCCGACGCCGCCGGAACCGTCCGTGCGCCCCCGACGCGCTTTTGCGCCGGCAGCGCCGACATCACGTGTGGTCCTCCGCGAGAGCCCGACCGTCGAGACGCTCACGGTGCTACTGGTCGTCTTCCTCGCACAGTCCGTGGCGGCGGTCGTCGGCGTCGAAGGGTACCTGTTCGCGCTGGCACCGCCACTGCTGGCCCGCCCGTGGACGCTCGTGACGAACGTGTACGCCCACGGCTCGGTGCCGCACCTGGTCGGGAACGGCGTGGCGCTGGGGGCCATCGGCCTGGCCGTAGAGCGGGCGACTACCCGCGTCCGGTTCCACGTGTTCTTCCTGCTCACGGGTGTCCTCGCGGCCGTGGTCCAGGTGCTGATCGACGGGCTGGTCGGGGCGCCGACGGCGGTGCTGGGTGCCAGCGGCGCGGTGTTCGGCCTGGTCGGGTACGCGGTGACCGGGAACGCGCTGGTCCACCGGCTCGTGCGGCGGCTGCGACCCGACCGGACCACGCTGCTGGCCGTCGGCGCGTTCGTGGTGGGCGCGGTCGTGCTGGTGACGGCGGCCCCGAACGTCGCGCTCGTGGCCCACGGCGTCGGCTTCGGGGCGGGGCTGATGGCCGGCCACCGGCGCACCCTCCACGCCGGCTCCGGGCGGCGGCTCGCGGACCGCCGGTGAGCCGACGACCCCGAACCGGCCCCGACGGCAGTAACCTCTCGATGGGTTTCCGGGGGCGTTCCATCCGGGACTGTGACTTGCGGCCGTACGTGCGATGGGACCCACGACGCGCCCTCGGGCTGCGCCCCCGGAACGGTGGGGCCCCGCCGGGATGCTCGCGACGCCCGCCCGGGCTGGGGGCCCGCGACCGCGGTCGTCGAAACGGTGGGGTTCTGGGCCGCCGTGCTCCTGCCGCTGTGCCACGTGCCGCTCCTGCTGGCCGGGCTCTCGGACGGGAGCGACGCCGTGCTGCTGGCCGTACTGGTCGTCCTCCGCCTGGTCTCGCTCGCGGTCGGGCACACGTGCAACCGGAGCTGACCCCCCGGCAGCGTCCGTGGCCCGACGGCGGAGCCAGCGACGGTACGAGCGCCGGCCCGGCGGCGGGATTTATGTCCGCGACCGTGTAGGCCGTGGTATGGACAGGCCGACGGTCGTCGTCGGGGTCGGGGCTGGGGGCGCGCGGATGCTGTCGGCGGTAGCCGAGCGCGTCGGTGCGGCCGTCGACCCGGAGGCCCCGGACTGGGTCGGGGAGCGCCGGATCGACGGGGAGCGGTTCTCGTTCCTCGCGGTCGACACCGACGAGGGCGACCTCCGGGCGGAGTCGCCCGACGGGACGGGAACGGTCGCGCTGGAGCCGCCCGACGCGAACGCCGAGCGGGACTACCTGGCCGCCCCGCCGGCGACCGAGGCCGGGGTGAGCCTCCGGCGTCGACGGCCGCTGGCGCGGCTAGCGCTGGAGTCCGGCGGCAACATCGCCGCCGTTCGCGGGGCCATCGAGACCGCGATGGCCGACTGCGCGGCACTCGACGGGGCCGACGACGGTATCGACGTGTGGCTGCTGGCCGGACTGGGCGGCGGCATCGGTGGAGGGAGTCTCCCCCTGACAGCCGCGCTGGTCGCTGACGCGGCCGCGGAGGTCCGGGTACCCGTCTCGACGTACGCCTTCGGCAGCGTCCCGGCGGAGGGCGACGACGCGACGACCGCCATCCACGCCCGCAACGCCTACGTGACGACCCGGGAGCTGCTGGCGCTGCTCCCGGACGGGGAGGCCTCGTACCCGGTGACACTCGACCTGCCGCTCGCCGAGACGGTGCTCGGCCGGCCGGAGCTCCGGCTGTCCGAACCGCCGCTGTCGGGGCTGTTCCTCGCCGCGGTCGACAGTGAGGGCCGCACCGACCCCGTCGAGCGCGCCGCCGCCACGACGGTCGTGGGCCACGCGCTCACCGAGGGGCGACCGGACCTCCCCTTCGACAACGCGACCTTCGGGCAGGAGCCGGGACCGCCGGCGTTCGCCGCCACCGTCGGCCGGGTGACACTCCCGACGGAGGGGCTGGACCGGCTGTTCGACCTCCGGGCCAGGGACCGGGCGACCGAGGACCAGCTCGGCGGCCTCGCCGAGCGCATCGAGACCCTGGAGACGGACATCGGCTGGCTCGACACGATGCTCGACGCGTCGGACGCCGACGAGCGCCCGCAGCGCCTCGACGAGAGCGTCTTCCACTACCCACAGCGCCGAGCGACCGACGCCGACATAGAGGCGCTCGCGACCGGCCCCATCGGGCTGGACACCCACATCGACAGCGTCGTCAGCGAAGTCGGGCGGGCGGTCCCCGAGCGGGTGCCGACTCGCGCGGTCGTGGCGCTCGTCCTCTGCGAGCGGCTGCGCGCCCGGGTCGACGACGCAATCGCATCGCACCCGCTCCGGTCGCGGCTGGAGACGGCCCGGTCGGAGTACTCCGACGCGGTTGCGGCCGTCCTCGAGGGGCACGACACCGACGACCTGCCGGACGACCCCGTGCGGGCCTGGCGGGAGGTGCTGGAGCCGGCCCTGTCGAACCGCGCGGCCGCGCTATCAGAGGAGTCCGACGACCGGCTGAACCCGCTGGCGAGCCGACGACTCCGCAAGCGGGCCGACGCCATCGGCGAGCGGGCCGCCGAGCTGTCCTCGCTCGCGGACGGCCACGAGGCGCTGCGGGCGCTCCGGGGGACCGTCGAGGAGCGAGCCGACGAGGCCGGCGCCGCGCTCCGGGAGCGCCGGGCGGAGCTGGCCGCGGAGCTGGACGAGGCCCGGCGCGAGCGCGACGAGTTACAGGAGACCCGGCGAGGGCTCGTCAGCGAACTGGACGGGCTCCGCGAACGGCTGTCGACGCCGCGGGTCCAGGAGGACGGGCTCCGTCGGCGGGTTCCGCTGACGAACCCGGTCGACCTCATCCCGGAGACGCTCTCCTTCGCCGACAGTATCGCCGAACTCGTCGCCGAGGGGTTCGTCGGCGAGGCGGCGATGGCGACGGAACTCGTGGAACTCGCCGGGGCGCTCTCCGACACGGTCCACGAGCCGGACGCCGACGGGCCGAGCCGCGAGAACCGCATCGTGATGGCCACCGCGCGGCCGAACCGCTGGGGCCCCGCGGGCGACCTGCTCGCGCTCGACCCCGACGACGGGCCCGACGTGCAGGCGACGCTGGCCGACGCGTTCGACGACCGCATCGGCGTGGACGACGGTCGCGGGTTCGCCGTCGACCTCGCCGCGCTGTACGCGCCCGTCTCGCTGGGGTCCGTCCGGACGCTGGGGGCCCTCCACGACGCCTTCGGGGACCCCTCCCGGAGCGTCTCGGAGGTGTTCCCCGACCTCTCGGACGCGACCGTCCGGGGCGCCATCGCGTACCCGGAGCTCCTGCCGGACGGGACCCGCGGTGCGAAGCAGCGCGAGGTGGCCGACGCCGTCGCCGACATCGACATCGGGGACCGCGACCCGTCGCCGTCCGGGGGGGACTGACCCGGCAGCCGGGCGCCACAGCGGCCCGTGGCGCTTTTGTCCCCGGGCCGGGTGGCCGCTGCATGGCAATCCGTTCGTTCGACGGCACGGAGCCGACCGTCCACGAGGACGCGTACGTCCACCCCGCCGCCGAGGTCATCGGCGACGTGACCCTGGAGGCCGACGCCAGCGTCTGGCCCAACACCACCCTCCGTGGCGACCACGGGGGGATCGTGCTCCGCGAGGGGGCCAACGTCCAGGACAACGCGGTGCTGCACGAGGGCGCCGAGATCGGCCCGTACGCCACCGTCGGCCACTCCGCCATCGTCCACAACGCCGCCACGGAGGCGCGCTCGCTGGTCGGGATGCAGGCGGTCGTCCTCGACGACAGCACGGTCGGGACGGAGGCGATGGTCGGGGCCTGCGCGCTCGTCACCGAGGGCACCACCATCCCGGCGAACACGCTCGCGGTCGGCCAGCCCGCCGAGGTGAAACGGGAGGTCGAGGAGTCGCCGTGGGCGTACGCCGGCGACGCGTACACCCGCTACGCCGACGAGCACCGCGAGACGAGCGAACTCCTCGCGCGGGGCCACCCGCCCGAGGGGTAGCGCCACGCCACAGTTCAGGCACCGGACGGCATGAATAAAAGCCCGGGAGTATCAGGCAGAACCGTTAGGCGGGCCCCTGCTTACATGTCACATGCGGTGGGTGGTCGTCACCACCACCATCACCACCACCACCCTGTCACCACCCACCGGCACTGCCGTCACCCCACTCTGCTGCCCTCTTTTTCATCACGACCCACGGCCAGCAGCGGCCGGTCCCGGCAGAACCTGGCCGTTCGGAGCGTAGCGGTGATGCTCGGTCGATTACTGGCCTAGAACCGGGTCCGGCCCCATACAGCACCGATATCTACGATATCCGAGACACGGTTCACGCGTCCAGCAGCCCGACGCCCGCGCCGACGGCGAGCAGGCCGGCGGCCGCGAGGACGCCCAGCCCGGGGACGAACGAGCCCGTCGCGTCCCTGAGCGCGCCGACCAGTGCCGGGCCGGCGAAGCCGCCGAGTTCGCCGACGGCGAACACCAGCCCGACGGCGGTACCCGTGCGCTCGGCACCGACGCCCTCCAGTTCGACCGGGAGCGCGCGGAGCA
This sequence comes from Haloglomus irregulare, assembly GCF_007421925.1. Taxonomy (GTDB): domain Archaea; phylum Halobacteriota; class Halobacteria; order Halobacteriales; family Haloarculaceae; genus Haloglomus; species Haloglomus irregulare. The sequence goes on along the minus strand of NZ_QMDX01000002.1, from coordinate 19,511 downwards.
GCGGCGAGACCACGCCGAGCCCGAGGCCGACGCCCGCGACCAGCGCCGCGGCGACGAGCGGGCGCCCGGTCAGCGCGATACCCCCCGTCCCGACGGCGAGCGCCAGCCCCGCGACCGGAACGGCGGCACGGCGGTGGCCCAGCCGCTCGGCCAGCGGCGCCAGCCCGACCGTGCCCGCGAGCTGGGCGACCACGAGCAGTGTCGTCACGCGGGCCGCGAGCGCCGGGGCGGCGCCGCGTGACTCCAGGACCGCGGTCAGCCAGCCCTGCAACCCGTGGACGACGAACAGGTAGACGCTCCCGACGACGACCAGCAGCGCCACCGCCCGGATGCGGGCCACGGCCCGGAGCGCCGACAGCGAGGACTCCGACCGTGTGCGCGAGGGGACGGCGGCGACCCGCTCGGCGACGGCGAGGCCGGCCCACCAGCACGCGGCGACGGCGACGATGGCCGCGCCGGCCGCGCCGAAGAACGGTCGCCAGCCGCCGAGCGCCGGGCCGATCGTCGGCCGGCCGAGGCCGAACGCCGCCGCCGTCCCGAGCGTCGACCCGACGAGGTAGACCGCCGAGGCCCGGCCCACCAGCCGCTCGGGAAAGCGGTCGGCGACCAGCTTCGGGAGACCGAAGGTGACCCCCGTGCCGCCGACGCCGAGCAGCAGCGTCGCGGCGAGCATCGTCGGGAAGTCCGGCGCGGCGCTCCGGGCGAGCTGGGCGATACCGACGAGCGTGACGCCGGCACCGACCGCTCGTTCGCCCCCGAACCGGTCCGTGAGCGCGCCGCTGAACAGGCCGATGGGGACGTACGTCAGCGGCACCGCACCGGCCAACAGGCCGGCCTGGGTGTTGCTGAGCGCGAGGTCGGCTCGGACCGTCGGGAGGTAGGCCGGGAGCGAGAACCAGGCGAACAGGAGACAGCCGTACGCGAGGCTCCCGAGCAGGAGCAGCGCGTACGAGGCGCCGGGCGGCGGGGCCGCCGGCCCGTCGTCGGCCGGGGCGCGGGCGTCGTCGGTCGACACGGTCGCCCGTCGCCCGGCAGCGGTTTGACGCTAGCGGTCCCGGGCGGTCGTTATCTGCCGACGACGATGTGGTCGCGGACGGCCTGGACGTTGCCCACGGGGACGAGGAAGTGGCCGTGGTCGTTGCGCTGGAAGCCGGCCTCGCGGGGGCCGCTCTCCCCGGGGTCGACGATGAGGTTCTGCAGGCTCCCCGTCTTGAGGTCCATCGTCACGTTGTACAGCATGCCCAGTTCGGCGCCATCGGCGCCCATCACGGTCTTGCCCGAGAGGTTCTCGGCCAGTATCTCCGACATACGCGACTCCTCCCGTCGCCCCCACTTCAACGTTCCCCACGTGTCAGACGACCGTCGGTCGCCCGTCGTCGCGGGACGACGCCGGTCCGCGCCGGCCTCGACTCCGGTGCCGGCTGTCCGTTCCGGGGCACAATCCGGTGAACCCTTTTATCCCTGCCGGTCGCTGTGTAGGTATGGACAGGCGACGATTCCTCCGTGCGGCCGCCGCTGCCGGCGTCCCGGTCGCACTCGCGGGCTGCACGGGCGATGGTGGGGACGGTGGGACCGAACCCACGGCCACGGACGAACCGACGGCCACCCCGACCGACGAGCCGATGGACTCCCCCACGGCCACGGACGAGCCGACGGACTCCCCGACCGCGACCGACGAACCGACGGCCACCGAGACGCCGACCGCGACGGAGGAGCCCACACCGACCGCGACGGCGACGCCGGAGCCGGACCAGCGGGTCGTCGTGGCGCCCGACGGCCGTCTCCGGTTCGACCCGGAGACGTTCAGCATCGGCACGGGCGACACCGTGCTCTGGGAGTGGGCCAGCGGCGGTCACAACGTCTCGCCGGACGACGGCGGGCAGCCGTCGGGAGCTGATTGGGCTGGAGAGGACGAGCAACTGTATTCAGAGGGTCATACGTATTCATACACGTTCGAGGTGGCGGGCGACTACGAGTACAAATGCCAACCGCACCAGTCCGCGGGGATGGTGGGCTCGTTCGCCGTCGAGTAGTCGGGCCGTCGCGGCCCGTGTGTCTCGTCGCGGTGGCTTGGACAGGTTCAAACCCCCTCGGGACGGAGACCACGGCAACAGACGTTCTCGGGTGATCTCCATATGTCAAACGCCGACGCCGACTCCGATGCCGACGCCGAGGACGGGACCGACCCCGGCGAGCTCCGTACGCCGATCGTGGCCGTCCTCGGCCACGTCGACCACGGCAAGACGACGTTGCTGGACAAGATCCGTGGCTCCGCCGTCACCGAGGGGGAGGCCGGCGCCATCACGCAGCATATCGGCGCGACGGCCGTCCCGCTCGACGTCATCTCGGATCTGTCCGGCCGGCTCGTCGACCCGGACGACTTCGATCTGCCCGGGCTGCTGTTCATCGACACGCCCGGCCACCACTCGTTCTCGACGCTGCGCTCGCGCGGCGGCGCGCTCGCCGACATCGCCATCCTCGTCGTCGACGTGAACGACGGGTTCCAGCCCCAGACGCTAGAGGCCATCGACATCCTCAAGCGGACCCAGACGCCGTTCGTCGTCGCCGCGAACAAGGTCGACACGGTGCCGGGCTGGAATCCGCAGCCGGACACGCCCATCCAGGGGTCGATCGAGGCCCAGTCCGACCGGGCCGAGTCCGACCTCAACGACCGGCTCTACGAGATCATCGGCCAGATGTCCGACCACGGCTTCTCCTCGGACATGTACTGGCGGGTCCAGGACTTCCGCAACAACATCGGCGTCGTCCCCTGCTCGGCGATGACCGGCGAGGGCGTCCCGGACCTGCTGGCGGTCATGATGGGCCTCTCCCAGCGCTACATGAAGGAGGAGATGTCCATCGATACGTCCGGCCCGGGCGCCGGCACGGTGCTGGAGGTAAAGGAGGAGCAGGGGTTCGGCACCACCATCGACGTGGTGCTGTACGACGGCACGGTCCGCGAGGACGACCACATCGTCGTGGGGGGGATGAACGAGCCCATCGTCACCGACGTCCGGGCGCTGCTCCAGCCCCGGCCGCTCGCGGAGATCCGGACCGAGAGCCGGTTCGAGACGGTCGACGAGGTCGTCGCCGCGGCCGGTATCAAGATCGCCGCGCCCGGGCTGGACGACGCCATGGCCGGCGCGCCGGTCCGGGTCGTCCGCGACCGGGGCGAGGCCAGCGTCATCGAGGCGGTCGAGGCCGAGCTCGCGCAGTTCGAGGTCGAGACCGCCGAGGAGGGCGTCGTCGTCAAGGCGGACACGCTGGGGTCGCTGGAGGCCATCGCCGACGCGCTGGCCGACGCCGAGGTCCCCATCGTCCGCGCCGAGGTCGGCGACGTGGCCCCGCGGGATATCGCCGTCGCGGACACCGCCAACGAGTCCAGGCACGAGACCATCCTCGCGTTCAACGTCGACGTGCTGCCCGACGCCGAGCGCCGGGCCGAGGAGACCGGCGTCAGCCTGTTCGAGGACGACGTCATCTACCAGCTCGTCGAGGAGTACGAGGAGTACGTCGCCGAGATCGAGCGCGCCCAGCAGGAGAACGTGCTCGACAAGATCCAGCGCCCGGCCCGGTTCCAGGTGCTCCAGGACCACACCTTCCGCCAGTCCAACCCCGCCGTCGTCGGGGTGGAGGTCATGTCGGGCACGCTGAAGCGCAACTCGAAGGTCGTCACGTGGAACGGCACCGAGCCCGAGCGGGTCGGCGACCTGAAATCGATCCAGGACGAGGGCGAGGACGTCGACGAACTCCGGGCCGGCGAGCGCGCAGCCGTCTCCATCGACGGCCCCACCGTCGGCCGCCAGATCGAGGAGGGCGACGAACTCTGGACCGAACTCCCGGAGAAACACGCCAAGATCCTCGAGCAGGAGCTCTCCGACGAGATCCCCGCCGACGAGTTGGAGGCGCTCGGGATGTACCTCGACAAGCACCGGAAGCGGGACCCGTTCTGGGGGAAGTAGCGGCCGGCCACGCGCCGCTCAGTACAGCGGCGGGTCGAACGCCTCGGCGGGCTCCACGCCGTCCGAGGTCACGGTGACCTCGACCCCGTCGAACGTGGTGAAGCTGAAGGCGCCGCGGGAACCGTACGCGCCCTCGGGCCGCTGTCGCAGCCGGTCGCGGAGCACGCTCGTCGCGATGCGCTCGCCGATACGCAGCCCTGCGGTCGTGTCGCTCCGGTAGTGGATGCCCGCCCAGCTCCGGGCGTAGGCGACGTTCGTCGCGAGCTTGTTGATCTCCCCCCCGACGGTCAGCTCCAGGTCGAGTACCTCGAGCTCCGTGTAGCGGCCCTGGTCGTCGGTCGTCGGCCGGACCGGATTCGTGATGACCGCGCCCTCGTCGAAGTACGCCTTCAGGATCGTCGCGTTCGACCCGGCAGTGACCGCATGCCCACCCGGATACGAGGGATGTGTCGGCGACCCGTCCGGGTACGCCTGTGGGAGCAACGAGGTGTCGAGGCGCTCCTGGGTTTCGGTCAGGGCCGTCGACTCCAGCAGCTGGTCGTCGAGTGGGTACCGTTCGGCGGCCGGCTGGCCGCCGATACTGGCGTCGTTCTCGATCTGATACACGCGGCCGCCGATCTCCTCCGGGCGTGGCCGCCGGTGGACCCGCCACTTGTGATACCAGGCAGCGTGTGCGTGCGCTTGCAGGATGCCGCCCAGCAGTGATTGGTACCCGCTCCGCACGTAATCGATGAACCCGTCCGGGACGTTCGGGTCGACGGGCAGCCCCGGGTCGAGGGGAATCGCCCCAGGGCCGTCCGCCGCAAAGCTCCCCTCATCAAGCGCGAGGTTCCCTGCCGAGTCGTCCCCGGGTTCGCTGTTCTGGAGGATGAGCGCGGCGTTGACGTACGGCTGCTGTGAGACGTTCTCCCCGACGTACGTCGCCAGGTCACGCCCCGTCACGAGGTACCGGCTGTCGTCCGCACGGATATCCGCGTCGGATAGCGACGGCTGGTCGGGGGTGGAGCGGTTGATGCCGCCGTCCGGGATCTTCCCGTTCTGGACCGCCAGCCAGTCCTCGTAGTCGAGCATGTAGTCGGTCGGCTCCAGCGGCCGGAGCTGCTGGTCGCGCTTGTAGACACCCCGCTCGAAGTCCTTGTAGAGGAACTGGCTGATGTACGGGCCCGCGTCGACGCCGGGGACGGTCCCGCGGAAGAGGCTCGACGGGTCCGTCGGTCCGGGGAAATCCGACAGCCCGGCCAGCTCGGTGGCGGCCGTCCCCACGTCCTCGTGCTCCCCGTACTCGTGGAACGGGACGTCCCGCAGCAGGGCCTGCCAGTACAGTTCGACCATCTCCGCGGCCGCCTCGGCGCTGTCGAAGGGCGGCGCCGCGGGCGCGTAGACGTCGTTCGGGTCGATCCCGACCGGATTGTACGAGACCCCCGCTTCGGGGTTGGTGAGCGGTCGCGGCCCCGGCTCGGGGATGGCATCGAAGTCCCCGCCCCCGTCGGTCCCGAGCGCCTCGCGGAGCGTCTCGAACGCGTCCGGGTCGACCTCGCCGACCTCGTCGTGTGGGAGCCCCCTTCGAGAACGAGGCGAAGTAGTTCACCCCGCGGTCGAACCGGTCCTCGTCCCCGTTCGTGGGGTGCTCGTGTATCGGGCGGTCCTCGAGGTTGGTCTCGATGGACGCACGGCGCCGCTGGGCGGCGCGTGCCCGACGCTCCTCCCGGTCGCCGGTCCCCGAGTTCCCGTCGCCCCCACGTCCGTTCCCCCCCGGTGGGGCCGCGACGCCGCCCGTCAGGCCGACCAGCGACCCCCCCATCAGCAGGAGGATTGTACGTCTGTCGATGCCCCCATCCGTCCTGTCCGAACCCCACATCGACAGGATAACGTGTAGTTTTTTATTTCAACCCAACGAGTGAGCGAGTGGTTCAGCGCGTGAGACGACACCCGGACGTGACCGGGTGCCGGGCGGAGCAATAATATTTAATTAGCGGGCGGCGCTCGGTCGGGGCGTGACGGGGTCGACCGAGTCGCCGAGCGACGGGCCCGACGAGGAGCCGGACCCGGTCGCCGCGCACGTCCACGCCGAGGCCCATCCGGCCGGCAGCGAAGCCGCCGCGGCCGCGGCGCGGGACACGCAGTACGACGCGGTGCTGGCGGCGGTGCCGGCGCCGCTGGCTGTCGGCGCGCTCGTCGCCACGTTCTCCTCGCTCTCGGTGGCGCTGGCGCTGGGCGCCGGGGGTCTGGTCGCCGCGGGAATCGTCGGCTGGGCGCTGTTCCTGGCCCCGCCCGCGTAGGAGTCGCTACGAGGCGTGGTCGGGGGCCGCGTCCGAACGGAGCACCTGGAACGCGGCGCCGGCCGCGAGCTCGGGTGCGAGTTCGTTCTTCAGGTCGTCCGGGTCCAGCCGGACGCTCACCACCTGCCCTGCCGGGGGTCGAACCGCGATGGTCGCGCCGAGCCCGTCGGCACCGTCGGTCACCTCCCCACCGACGACGAACTCGTCGGTCAGCAGCGAGCGGGTCGAGGCCGTCACCGCCGCGAGGTCACGCCGGACCGCGCGTCGCTGTGCGCTCGTCGTCTCGCCCTCGCCCGGTCGCCCCGCGTACGGCGTGTTTCCATGCATCTGACGACCAACAGGTAGCCGCGGCGGCCGGTTAAAACCGTCGGCGGCCGGTGACCGACGACCCGTCTCAGGCGATCGGCATCGACTCGCCGTAGACGGCCAGCGCGACCGCCACGGTGTAGCGGTCGCCCGGGGTCGCGCCCGGCGCGACGACCGCGGGGTCCGCGGGGTCGGCCCGCACGGTCTCGAACCCGCGGGTCACGGCCTCCCAGTCCCGGATGGCCACGCCGTCCTCCAGCCCCACCTCGACGGCCTCCGTCGCGGCTTCGACGTCCGGACCCGACGCCTCGTACATGATCCCGCGCCCGTCCGGCCCGCGGGCCCAGCCGAGCGCCGCGCACGCGGTCCCCTCCGCGCCGGGACCGACCGTCGCGCGCGACTGGACGACCGTCAGCCGGTCGCCGACCGGGCCGAGGTCGGGCGCCGTCCCGACACGCTCGACCGTCGCCTCGGCGGGGACGACCGACGAGATCGTGACGAGGTTGCAGTCGTGGACGCCCGCCGCCGCGAGCGCGGCGTCGTACGCCGACAGTGCCGTCCGGCCGGCGCCGGTTCCCGTCACGATGTGAATCTGCATACCCGGAGTTGTGTACGGCCCGGAAAGCGGGTTTCGGTTACGGGTCTCGCGGGGAATCACGGGAGAACGGCTGTATCCGCCCGATTATGGATATACCTCCCCTCTAACCCGTTTCGTCGGAGTAGTCGTACGATACGGAGCTATCTCGACATTTCTACCGACAGTTTCGCAGTAGCCCGTGTCGGCGACGATCACCAGCACGGGTCGCGCGCCGTCACCCGGTCTCGCCGGAGCCGCGCTCGGGGTCGGCGGCGTCGAGCTCCGTCGTGCACCAGTGACAGAACGCCAGTTCCGGGTCGATGTCCCGACCGCAGGTGGGGCAGGCGGTGGTCCCCTCGTCGGCGAAGTCGTCGCTGCGGGCGAGCTCCCGCACGCCGAGCCAGTAGGCGTCGAGGACGCTGAAGACGGTGACGGAGGCGAGCGCCAGCGACGCCTCGAACTCGACGGCGCCGAGCCCGTCGGCCAGGCCGGCGAGGAAGGCGAGCGGCTCCGTCGCCGGCGCGCCGGGAGCCGGCACGACGACCAGCACCGTGGCTACCCAGAGCCCGAACCAGAGGGTCGCCCGGACCCAGGACCGCAGGTAGGCGTGCCCGAGTCCGGGTTGCAGGGCGAGCATCGCCGCGAGCCACGGCCGCTTGCGGTCGTTCGGTGCCACTTCCCGGTCGGTTGCGCCCCCCCGCTCATAAATTCCCCGGGGGCATCCGGGCGGATGTTCGGGTTATGAGGGGTGGATGTGGACGTTGGGGGCCGGAGCCACCCCGTCGCATCGCCGGTCATGGCCTATCCGAGCCGGTCGACCAGCGCCCGGAGCGTCGCGAGGTCGTACTGGCCGGGCGCGGTCGCGCGCTCGGGGGCGACCGGGGCGTAGCCGATGCGGGAGCCGTACACCGGCGCGACCGCCCGGGTGTGGCTGCCGGCCGGTCCCATCGCCATGGTGGCGACCGTCAGGCCGTCGGCCGCGGCCGCGCGGGTCGCCCCGAGCACCCGGAGCGCGTCGTCGAGGTCGGTCGCCGTGACCGCCAGCTTCGCCACGTCGCCGTGCTCGCTCGCGCGTTCGAGCAGCCGCGCCAGCGCCTCGCGCGGCGGCGTCCGCTCGAAGTCGTGCGCCGAGACGATGACGCTCGCCCCGTGGTCGCGGGCGTGGGCGGCCGTCGCGGCGGCCGCGTCGGCGGTCGCCGGCCCCGCCGCGTCGCCGGTCAGCGCGGCCAGTTCGACGTCGACGGCGGCGACGGCGTCGTGCTCGGCCGCCGCCCGGAGCGCGGCCAGTCGGCCCTCGTCGTCGGCTTCGCCCCCCTCCCATGCGGCGCGGTTGGTCGCGATGACGGGGAGGTCGCCGTCGTACGCCGCCAGCGCGTCCAGCGGCTCGGCCGCCATGTCCATCCGGAACTCGACGGCGTCGGCGTGCTCGCGGGCGACCGGCTCCTCGCCGAGGTCGGCGGTGGCCGCCGCCAGCACGAAGTCGTCGAACTGGAGCGTCATACGCGCTCCGGGGCCGCCGGCCTCAAGGACGTTCCGGCGGTCCTCTGGCGCCACCGGGACACGGCCGGCAAGGCGTTAATATCGTGACGCTCGGTGGACGTACATGGCGATCGAACTCCTCACCGTCGCTCGGGTGCTGGCGGGGGCGAGCGGGGTGGCACTGCTGGTGGCGGCGGCGTGGACGCGATCAGCGTGGCGGGCGCCCAGCGCGCGGAGCTTCTCGGTCCTGATAGGACTGCTCGGGACGAGTGCCCTCGCGCTGGCCGCCGTCGCCCCGAACCGCCCGGCGTACAGCGTGGTCTGGCTGCTGACACTGCTCGCAATCCCGGTCGCGTTCGGGGCCTTCGCGCTCGACTACTACGGGCTCGATCTCGTGACCACGCCGTGGCGGCTGGCGGCGTTCGCGCTCCCCGCGGTGGCCGCCGGCGGGTCCGGGGTGGCGTACCACCTGCTGCGGCCGCCGTCGATGGGGACGGGAATGGGCGGCGGCACCGGCATGATGGGGCCCGCGCCGCCCGGGCTCTCGCCGCTGGCGCTGGACCTGCTCGTCGCGGTTCGCGAGGTCGGGCTCTACTACGCCTCGGGGGTCATCTTCGTCGCGGTCGCGCTCGTCGTCGGAACCGTCGTCCAGTACGACCACCTCGGCCCCGGCGTGGTCGTCACGCTCTCCTTCCTCGGCGTCTGGCAGTGGGGGGGCTACCTGCTGATGCCGGAGGTGATGGCGGCGACCGACTACGCGACGGCGCTGGCGCTCATCGGCGGCTGCTACGCCGTGAGCGTGGTCGCGGTCGGCACGGTGGCCGGTGTCGGGGGCCTGTTCGAGACGCTGCCCGCGGCCGGGACGGTCGGGTCGCGGACCGCGCTCGACAGTCTCGACGACCCGATGCTGACCGTCGACGACTCGGGGACCGTCCTGTGCGCGAACGAGGCGGCCTGTCGAACCTTCGACCCCAGCCGCGCCGTCGGGAGCCCGCTCGAACGGGTCGTCGGCGTCGACATCGGGACGCTCCGCGAGCGCGACCGGCTCTCGCTGGAGACGACCGAGGGGTCCCGCTGGTTCCAGCCCGGCCTCTCGGCGGTCGCCGGACGGGGGGACATCCGGCTCGGTACCGTCATCGTGTTGCGCGACGTGACCCGCCGCCGGACCCGGGAACAGCGGCTCCAGGTGCTCAGCCGCGTGCTCCGTCACAACCTCCGGAACGACATGAACGTCATCCGCGGCAACGCCGAGCTCATCACCGACGGCGCCGGTATCGACCCCTCGACGGGAGCCGAACAGATCCGGCGGACGGCGGACGAACTGGTCGAACTCGGCGAGCGTGCCCGGGAGGTCGAGCGGATGATGTCGTTCGAGGAGCACCCCGAGCCGGCGGTCGACGTGGCGGCGACCGTCGAGACGGCCGTCTCCGCGGTCGGCGAGCGCTACCCGGCGGTCGAGGTGACGACGGCCGTGCCGGCGGACTCGACGCTCCCCGTCGACGGGCGGGTGCTCCGGGTCGTCCTCGAGAACGTCATCGAGAACGCCTGCCAGCACAACGACGCCGACGAACCCATCGTGGTCGTGTCGGCGGACCGGAGCGAGGACCGCTTCCGGCTGGCCGTCAGCGACAACGGCCCGGGCATCCCGGAGATGGAGCGGTCCGTCATCGCCGCCGGGACGGAGGACCCGCTCGAGCACAGCACCGGCCTCGGGCTGTGGGCCGTCGAGTGGGGGGTGACGCGGCTCGGGGGGGAGCTCTCGTTCGCCGACAACGAGCCGCGAGGGGCGGTCGTCCGCATCGACCTGCCGACCGGCGAGCCCTGACCGCGCGTGGCCGCGACGACACGGCCTCAGACCGGCTCGTGACGGGCGACGTACCGGCGGCGGTCAGCGGTGGCCGTCTCGCGGGTCACGTCAGTCGCCTCGTACAGCCGGATGCGGCGCTCCTGCTTCGTGACGACCGGGAAGTCGTAGTGTTCGGCCTCGTAGGCCGGCTCGTCGCCGTCGGCCCGACGCTCGGTGACGAACTCCCGGTGGCGGTCCAGCCGTTCGCGGGCCAGCGAGGCCGACAGCGCGGGCGCCTCGCCCGCGCGCTCGTCGAAGGTCGCGGCGAGGTCGGGGTCGCGCTCGACGCCCACAGAGGCGCGGCCCGCCACCATCGCCGCGAGGCTCGTCGTCCCGGTCCCCCAGAACGGGTCCAGGACGGTGTCACCGTGGACGGAGAACATCCGCACCAGCCGGAGCGGTAGCGCCAGCGGGAACGCGCCCGAGCGGTCGCGAGCCCCCTCGTCGCCCAGGGCCTGGCGCTCGCCGGCGAACTCCCAGAGGTCGGAGAACCAGCGGTTGCGCTCCTCCCAGAAGTAGGCCGACTCGTAGCGCCGGTCCTCGCCCGGCGGGAACGAGCGGGTGCTCCCGTTGCGGAAGACGAGCAGGTGCTCGTGCTCCAGCGTGGGGTAGGCGTTGGTCGGCAACATCCCACTGCCCATGAACTTGGCCGCGCTGTTGGTCGGCTTGCGCCACAGCACGCCCGGCAGCGACTGGAAGCCGTGGGCCCGGAGCCGCCGGGTGACCGCCTCGTGGTTCGGGTACTGCTGGAAGTCGTCCAGGGTGCGCGTGGCGGGCCCGACGTTGACGACGACGATGCCGCCCGGCCGGACGACCCGCGGCAGCGTGGCCCAGACCCCATCCAGCAGGTCGTGCATCAACTCGAACGCCCGGTCGCCGTCGCTCGCGTCGAGCGCCTCGCCGATGCGCGGGTCCTGCGCGGCGAACGAGTCGTCCCACATCTCCACCATCGGGTACGGCGGCGACGTGACGACGAGGTCGACGCTGTCGGTCCCGAGGGCGGGAGCCGTCTCGCGGGCGTCGGCGACGTGGACGACGTGCTCCGTCTGCACGACTCGTCAGTCGGCAGGGGCGCACTAGTCGCTTTCCCACGCGCTTCATCGAACGGTCCGCAGGAAGTCGCGCCGATGCGTCGGCCGGTCAGTCGGCCAGGAGTTCGCGGACCCGCTCGACGTCCCCGTCCATCCGCTCGAGCAGGTCCCGGACGCCCTCGCGAGCGGCCTCGTCGACCGTGGCCAGAACCATCCCCTGGTCGGGCTGGCCGTAGACGATGCCGGCACCGCCGGGGGCGATGGCGAGCGCCGGCAGCGCGGCGAGGTCCTCCTCGCCCTCCGTCACCTCGATGACCGTCCGGCCCTCCCCGGCGGTCGCGTGGTCGAGGGCGGCCCGCAGCTCCGTCAGCAGGTCGACCGTGAGCGTCCCCGCGGGGTTGCGGACCCGGACGTGCCGGTCGAACGCGCCCGTGTCGATGGCCTCGCGGATCTCGGCGTCGACGGCCTCGCGCTTGGTCTTCCCGTCGACCAGCGCGACGGTCGGCTGCGCCCCCGAGTGCAGCAGGTGGTAGGTGACGATGTCGCCGACGGCGATGAGCGGGCGGCCGGTCTCGTCGAGCAGGGCGGCGGCGTCCGTGTATATCGGACCGAGCGGGTCCTTCAGCTCGCCCCGCAGGGACTTCGGAAGGGAGAGGACGACACGCGGGTCGCCCGGGTCCGGCGCGTCGGGGGCGGTGCCGGCGTCGTCGCTCATCGCCGGCTCACCGGACCTTGAGGGCGTACTTGCCCGGCTCGTCCACTTCCATCTCCTCGGCGATGTCAGAGGTTTCCGGGTGGGCGATGATGACGTAGCCGGCCCAGTCCTCGGTCAGCGAGGTGGAGCCGCAGTTCGGGCACTGCTCCCCGTCGGCGGCCTCCAGCACGCGGTGGCACTCCCGGCAGACCAGTCGGTCGGCCATCTAATCACCCGCCTGGCCCTGTTGGGCCCGGCGCTTGCGGTCCTGCTCGAGCCACTCGTGCTTGCCGAGACCCGGCTGCTTGGCCGTCAGGCCGATCTTCGAATCGCGAGGGTTCCGCTCGTCGATGCTCTTGGTGACGATGCGGGCCCGCACGGAGTCGCCGACCGAGAGGACGCGGTTGGAGTCCCGGGAGGCGAGCTGCTGGTTCTCCTCGTCGTAGGCCAGATACTCCTCGGCGATCTGTGAGACGTGGAGTAGCCCGTCGACGGGGCCGATGCCGACGAAGGCGCCGAAGTTGACGACCTCGACGACCTCGCCGTCGACGACCTCCTGCATCTCGGGGTCGAAGGTGAGGGCGTCGAACTCGGCCTCGTAGTAGACGCCGGGGCGGTTGGGCAGGACGGCGCCGGTGCCGATGTCGTGGACGTCGACGACGCTGACGACGGAGCCGGCGTTCTCGTCCATCCGGCCCTCCAGTTTGTCCTGCAGGAGTCGTTTCACCAGGTCGGGGGAGACGTCGGCGAGGTGCCTGGGCGGCACCTCGACCGTGTCCGTGAGACGAACGCGTTTGTACATATGTCGTGTGTGGGGTGGGAGTGGTCGTGTGTGGTTCGACGGGCGAGCTACGGTCGAGTGAGCGCGAGTTCGTTTCGACCGCGTAAACCGATTACGGGAACGTCTCGGGCCAGCAGCCGGTCGCGCAGGTCCCGGTCGTTGGTGGCGACGCAGTCGACGGCCGTCCCGTCGTCGGGGGCCCGCGTGGCGACCTCGACGACGGCGTCGTCGGCGTACGTCTCGACGTGGGGCACCTGCTCGCACCGGTCGGCGAGGTCCCGGCCGACGTTCGCGGCGACGGCCGCCGCCCCCTGCCCGTCGGTGAGCTTCTCCAGCTCGGCCACGCAGGCCGCGGGGACGACCGGTTGGGGGTCCTCGAGCACCCGCTCTAGCTCCTCGAAGACGCGGACGTCGGACTCGACGGGGAGCATGAGCGCGCTGGTGTCGAGCAGGACCCTGGTCATCTACCTGAGCGTCCCGACGCCGATGAGTCGCCAGCGCGAGCCGACCCGTCGGTTGATGGCGATCTTTGCGCCCTCGGGGGCACAGACGGGCCGCTTGAGTGCGACCTCGCACTCCTCGTCGCGGGCGCTGGTGACGGAGCCGACGGTCGTGGCGGTGCCGACGGTGAGCATCAGCGGCTCGCCCGTCGAGATGGGCTCGATCTCCTGGGCGTCCTCCCCGACCACGCGGTCGAGCAGGTCCACGTCCATGACGAACGAGTCCCGGGTCGGCGGGAGCGTCCCCGCCGGGCCGGCAACCTGGCCGGCGAGCGCGTCGCCCTTCGTCAGCGACGGGTCCAGTCCGGTCCCGACGCCGATGAGGCCGCCCGGCGTCGCCTCCTCGACGCTCTCGGCGCCGGCCTGGAGCGACCGCACCGTCGTCTCGACGGGCCGGTACTCGGACTGCCCGCCCTCCTCGACCTCGCGGCCCGGGCGGACCTCGAGTTCGTCCTCGACGTGGAGGCGCCCCTGCGAGAGCGACCCGCCGATGACGCCGCCCATCAGTCCGTCGGCGGTCGTCCCGGGCCGGTTGATATCGAACGAGCGCGCGACCTGCAGGCGGGCGTCCGCGTCCGCATCACGTTCGGGCGTGGGGATCTCCCGCTCGATGGCGTCGATGAGGACGTCGATGTTGACCTCCTGCTGGGCCGAGACGGGGACGATAGGCGCGCCCTCGGCGACGGTCCCCTCGATGAACGCCTCGATCCCGCGCTTGTTCTCCATGGCCGCCTCGCGGTCCCGGACCAGGTCGATCTTGTTCTGCGCGATGACGATGTTATCGATGCCGATGATGTCCAGCGCCATCAGGTGCTCCTCGGTCTGGGCCTGCGGGACGGGTTCGTTGGCACCGATGACCAGCACCGCGCCGTCCATGATGGACGCGCCCGACAGCATCGTCGCCATCAGCGTCTCGTGGCCGGGGGCGTCGACGAACGAGACCGTCCGAACGACGTCCGTGGTCTCGCCGTCGACCGACTCCTCGACCGTATAGCACTCGGGCGGGTCCGCGTCCGGCCGTCGGCGGAAGGTGGCGTCCGCGTACCCGAGGCGGATGGAGATGCCGCGTTTCATCTCCTCGGAGTGCTGGTCGGTCCACTCCCCCGAGAGCGCCTGCACCAGGGTCGTCTTCCCGTGGTCGACGTGCCCGACCAGTCCGATGTTCACCTCCGGTTGTCGGTTGGTGTTCGACATCAGTAATATACCGGCTATCGTCCCCTGCGGCGTATAAGACTACCGAAGTGACCCGTCACGAGGGGTCGAGACCACCGCTATGGCAAGGGCACGGTGACCGCCTGACTGGTCAGTTCGCTTACAGAACCGGGCTTGAGGGAACGTTTTACCCGGTCCCGTCCGTGCGGGCGCCCATGAGCAACGACACCAACGCGGACGAGGACTCCATCCTCCAGTGCGAGGAGTGTCTCCCGCCGGCGGACGCGTTCGCCATCGTCGGCAACGAGACGCGACTGGAGATTCTGGAGGCGCTGTGGGCGGCCGACCGGCCCGCCGCCTTCTCCGACCTCCGGCGGTCGGTCGGGATGCGCGATTCGGCGCAGTTCAACTACCACCTCGACAGGCTCCGCGGCCAGTTCGTCCGCCGGACCGACGACGGCTACGAGTTCCGACAGGCCGGCAAGGCGGTCGTCCGGGCGGTGCTCGCGGGGACGTACAACCAGGACCCGGAGCTGGCGCCGTTCCCGGTCGAGGGGTCGTGTGTCGCCTGTGACGGCGGGCTGGGGGCCACCTACACGGACGAACGGCTCAAGGTCAGGTGCGCCGAGTGCGAGCGCGTACACGCGAACTTCGCGTTCCCGCCTGGCGGTCTGGAGGACCGCACGCGCGAGGAGGTTCTGGCCGCGTTCAACCAGCGGGCGCGGCACCTGGCCTGTCTCACGGCCGACGGGGTCTGCCCGGACTGCAACGGCCGCATCCAGACCGCCATCGAGCCGGCGGACGAGGACATCGCCGACCTGGATCTCGTGGTCCGACACGAGTGCCAGCGCTGTGGGAACCCGACGGTCTCCTCGGTCGGGCTGGCGCTGCTGGACGACGCCGAGATCGTCTCCTTCTACCGGGACCACGGCATCGACCTGAACACGGTCCGGTTCTGGACGCTGGAGTGGTGCGTCTCCGACCACTACACGGAGGTGCTGTCGCGGGACCCGTGGCGGCTCCGGGTGACCATCCCGCTGGGCGACGAGGAGCTCCGGGTGACCGTCGACGACGCCCTCGCGGTCCAGCACACGGAGCGTCGCGCCCGGTCGGGCGACCCCGTCGGCGGGACAGCGGGCGCCGACGACGGGAGTACCGACGGGTCGGCGAGCACCCAGGATGCGTGAGGTCGGGCGGTGGCTGTCGACGGCCGCACGGCGACTGGCCGACGGCCTGTTCGGTCGCGAGTGACGTCGGGCCGCCCGGGCGCGGCTCCGGGCGCTGCTGACCGACCTGCCGGTCGTGGCCTACGCACTCGCGGCCACCGTCGCTGTCGTGACCGTCTCCGGCCTCGCGGTCGGCGTGACTGTCGCCCGTGGCGCCGGCGTCCCGGTCATCGTCGCAGCCCGGGGCGTGCTGATGACCCAGCTGGCGGTCGTCCCGGTCGTGGCTCTGCGGGTCGGCGGCGCGGTCCACGTGCGGCTCGGCTGAGCCCGGACGTTCCGGCTTAATACGGGGGCGTGCATCCGGGGCACGAGACTTATCAACATACCACGCACAAGCGCCGGCCATGAGTTCAGAGACCGGGCCGACCGGCGGGAGCATCGACACCGTCGAGTCGGGGCGGGTCGACGAGGGGACCGAGGACGGCGAGGTAGCGGACGCGGACCCGGCGACGGAGGACGTCGCCGACCTGCCGCTGGCCCCCTACCCGCCGAACCTGGGACACCCGAAGCTCCACGCGTTCCGGCAGATGCGCGACCCCCTCGAGTTCACGGACCGGGCCGCCGCCGTCCGCGACGTGTACCGCGTCTGGCTGCCGGGGCTGGGCGACGTCACGAACCTGGCCCACCCGGACCAGATGAAGCGGGTTCTCCTCACCGAGCGCGGCGACTTCCGGAAGTCCGAGGACTTCGGCATCGCCTTCGGCGACGGCCTGCTCACCGTCGAGGGCAAGGAGTGGGCCCAGCAGCGCAAGACCCTCCAGCCGCTGTTCGTCCGCGAGAGCGTCATGGGCTACGCGGACACGATGGTCGACCAGGTGCAGCGTCGGGTCGAGCGCTGGGAGGGCGGCCAGCAGCTCGACCTCCAGGGCGAGATGACGGACCTCACCCTGGACGTGCTGTTCGACGCCATCCTCGGTCGCGAGCTCCGGCTCGACGGCGATGAGCGCATCCGGCGCTCGGCCGAGGCGCTCCACGACTGGTTCCTCCCGACGTCGTACCCGCTGCCGCGCTGGCTGCCGACCCCGGCCCGGCGACGGTTCAGGGAGGGCAAACGCACCCTCCAGGCGGAGGCCGACCGACTGCTCGCCGAGGCCGCCGAGGACCCGCCGAGCGACCCCACGGAGGCAGACGACCTCATCCGGCTGCTCGTCGGGCTCCGGGAGGCCGGTGTCACCGACTCCGGGATGCTGACCGACGACCGCCTGCGCGACCAGATGGTCTCCATCATCTTCGCCGGCCACGACACCACCACCACCTCGCTGACGTTCGCGCTCTGGGCGCTCGCCGAGCACCCCGACGTCCGCGAGCGGTTCCACGAGGAGGTCGACGCCCTCGACGGCCCGCCGACAGCCGAGGACGTCGAGGCGGGCCGGCTCGAGTTCACCGACAGGATCGTCACCGAAACGCTGCGGCTGTTCCCGCCGGTTTACGCGCTCCCGCGGGTCGCCGACCGCGACGTGGCGTTCGACGGCTACCGCGTCCCCGAGGGTGAGCGCGTGGGGATCCTCATCCGCCGCATCCAGCGGGACCCCCGCTTCTTCGACGACCCGGACATCTTCGACCCGGACCGGTGGACCGACGAGTTCCGCCAGGAACTCCACGACTTCGCGTACGCCCCCTTCGGCGGCGGTCCCCGCATCTGCATCGGGCGGCAGTTCGCGCTGCTGGAGGCGAAGCTCTCGCTTGCGACCATCGGCCGGAACTACGAGCTCTACTACCTCGGCGACGAGGGCTACCGTGGCGGCCCCCCGCTCTCCCCGGAGATGACGCTGCGGATGGAGGAGGGCCAGGAGTTCCTCGTCACCGAGCGCTGAGTCCGGCTCGCCGCCCGACGGATCCGTCGTCGGCTGGTCCGCACGCGGTCCCGTCCTGTCCCCGGCTTCGTTTCGGATATCCTACAGAACGGCAGTCCAGTAAGCCGGCGTACAGAAATGTAATTCAGATTACCCTTATGCGGGTAGCGGGCATCGGTACGGACGAAGACCGATGCGAACCGAACACCCCACCACCGGTCGGACGCGGGCGGTATCGAGCTGGAAGCACGGGCGGGGCCGGGCGGCCCTGACCGTCCTCGCGGCCGTGGTGCTGACCCCCCTGGCAATCGTCGGCGGACTGGTCGTGGTCGGTGCGCTCGCGGCCGCCAGCTCGCTCGCCTCGGCCCTCACCGGACTCGGCCTGCTGGTCGCCCCCATCGCGGTCGGTAGCGTCCTTGCCCGCGGCCTGTCGTCGCGCCGCGACGACGACGGCCGTCGCCAGCCCTACGGCCCGCGGCTCCGGCGGTAACGGACGGCTGCTACCCTCGTTCACCCCCCGGCCGGTAACGGCCACCTTCTACTGCTAATCTCCGTACTGATCCCATTATTTCCGTCATAACCCGGCCGATATCGGTATATCTCTATTATTCGGTGCAGGAGTTCACGTCCAGCCACAGGGGTAGATGGGTGCCCTGCCGCGCGGTCGGTTGCCGTCGAGGGGCTCTGTCGGCTCCCGAACGCTGTCGCAGTGACAGAACGCCACGTGAACAGACCCCGCCGCGGCACCCGCTCCCGGGCGGGCGGCACACGTCCCTACGACAGCTATCGCGCTCCCCGCCGACACCCTCGTCGTGACGTTCGACCCGGACCGCGTGGAGACGCTGACCTCCGACTCCTACAGCACCGTCGTCGACGTGGACTCGGCCGAACCGGCGCCCGACGGGCATCTGACGGGGTGCCGACGATCCGGCTGTCGAACCGCTGGCGGGCCCACTCCGTCATCTACACGCTGGTCGCCACCCGCCTCGACACGTACGACACGTTCGTTCGTGTGCATATCCCGGAATCGGTGTTTTCGGACGGGCAACCCCGCTCGTGGGCGAGTGCCGATTGGCGGGGGTCGAAAGGCGGCACGAGATAGTTGCCTGGCTCCGTGGAAACCCTCCGGAACTGATAGAACCAGCGTGCGAGATACAGAGATTCGACCCAGCAGCTCGGTGAATACAGCGCGTCCCCCTCGTAGCCAGTTCGCGGTGTCTCATTGTTTCGTCGCCCGTACGCAGAGGAAGACCGGGTTTCTCGATTCCTTTTCGTACCGCTCCGGTCGCTGTTCCGCGAACGCCTTCGTCGGCTGGGGTTCCACGATCTCGTCCAACTGAAACCCGTTGTCGACCACCGGGTTGAGAATCTCCGAGAAGGGTCGCCTGTAGTAGGGGATGTCAACGTCCCACTCCTTGGATGCCCGCTCTACCTCGAAGTAGTTCTCGCCCTTGCCGTCCTCCGGGGCGAACTGGTCAAGTGGGTGGCCGGTCGAGAACACGAGGAAGCCACCCGGTCTGAGGATGCGGTCGAACTCGGCGAAAACCTTGTTCTAGTTCTCGATGTAACCGAGGGCGAGGGCGCTGACGACACCGCCGAACGAGCACTCGGTGGCGAAGTCGAGTGGCTCACCCAGATCGGCTCGCTCGAACTCCGCTTGGTCACTGACCGCCTCAACTGCGTGGCTAAGCATCTTCTCGCTGACGTCGACCCCGAGGACATCCGCCCCCTGTTCGACGAGCCACTTCGTGTAGAACCCCGTGCCACAGCCCGCATCGAGCACTCGTTTCCCCTCTACGTTCGGAATCAGCGAGGAAGTCGCGGGGAACTCTATAGTAACCGTTAGAACTTTCTGCTCTTAGTGTGTTGGCGTATATAGTGAATC
>NZ_QMDX01000029.1 GCF_007421925.1 Haloglomus irregulare | reverse complement strand
GGACGCCCGGCCTGTGGTCGGGAACCCCACGGCTTTAGCCGTGGGAGGATGTCAGGAAAGCGACGTTGCCCACCCCAGATGGGGACGTACTGCAATCAAGAAACCACGCCTCTCTGAAACGATCTATACAGACCAACTCAAGCAGAAGCCTAATAAAACCGAAACGTGGACCAATCTTGACGGTGATGACCACATCGTCGGTGTCGTTGACTACGGGAATCAACCGAGTCCCTATGTCGCTATGGAGTATATCAACGGTGGTCAGTTAGGCTCCCGCAGTGGGGAAATGGAGCTCCGGCAGGCCTTTTGACAGCGATTACTGTCACGCGGGGCGTTCGACACGCACACACGCACCGCGTGGCCCATCTTGATTTGAATCCCGAGAATATCTTGTTGCGCCCCGTTGAAAACGCGTGGGATGTCCCGAAAGTCGCGAACGGGGACCTTTCGAAACACCCTCCCAAGCCCTCGAAGAGCCTCGAAGGAATGTCACCCCACTACGCTGCACCGCAACAGTTCAATAATGAGTTTGAGCAGACTGACAACCTCACCGATGTCTACCAGCTCAGTGCGGTGTTCTACGAACTGCTCACGGACGCCTCTGTTTTGAGGAACACCCAGCGAAGGTTATGCGAGCGGTAATGAGACAAAAGATTCAGCCTCCCGACTGAGGTAACAGACGTTCCGAGAGCGCTTGATACCATTCTCCTCGCGGCGCTGGCTACAGAGAGAGACGATCGTTACGGGGTCATCATGCACTTCCAGGACGACCTCCAGCAACTATTTGATAGTATCCGGGACATGTAAAATTTTGATTATATCGGCTTCATCCTACGACTGAAGCCACAGTTCGGTATTATAATTTGTTGCCATCTGAGTTACATTTCAGTCAAAATGGAAGCCAAGTCCGTATTCCTCAACATATAACTGCGTCCCGACACCTGCGGATTCTAACTCATCGAACGATCGCTTGACGATGTGAGAGTCAAACTCGTCAGTGAGATCAGTGATGAGGACGCTGGTCGTGGCAGGGTCGTCTGCAAGTTCGCGGATATGTGTAGTGCAGTCCTCAACACGCTCTGTATCGATGGAAACCTCGAACAGACGCTCGTTGTTAGCTGCCAGGTCGTCGGTCTCGTTATAATATACTCCCCCAGAGCCCAGATCCACAAGAACGAGACTCAGATAGCGACTGAACTGACTACTATTGGCGAGCTCCGACAGTGCACGATCAGTAAATCCGGTGGGAGAAGCAACTGCCACCAAGTGGGGCTGCCCGGCAGCCTCGGCCTCACGCACAGTATCGTTGATTAGGCCCAGCAGGTCATCCAGGTCAACCGGGCGGGTATCGAAGTCGTTCTCGGTGTACGCCTCAATGTGACTGTAGACGATTGCCTCAACCACAAGCCGGGTTTCACGGGTCAATCCCATATGCCGGGTGTCCGTGAGCCAGTAGCGAGCCCGCCGGTTGGCGGGGTAGGCATCCGCCCGGGACGCGTCATCGCGGGCAGCCAGTAGTTCCGCCAGTTGCGTCTCGGCACTCCGGCGCTCGCCGCGGCCGTCCCAGTAGCCGTCCGGCACTTCGAACTCGCCGTCGGGCGTGTACAGTCGCTCGGTCTCATGCATCGTGGTATCGAACCGGCCGAGGTAATCAAGTTCCAGCAGCCGGGCGATGGTGCTCGTGACAAGATTCTCGGCCTCGATTCCTTCTCCTGCGCCGGGCGTCTCGACCGATTCCTCGATGGACTCGACCCGCTGTTCAAGATCCTCGCGGCGCTCTTCCAGAGAGTCCGCGGCGGCTTCCATCCCCTCGCGCTCGCGCTGGAGTCGATCAATCTCCCCGCGGAGCTCGTCGCGCTGATCCCGGAGCGCCGACAGCTCCTCCTCGATCAGCTCGGTAGCCTGCTCGCGGGCGGCCTCGCGATCGGCTTCGGCGGCCTTCTCACGAACCTCTTTGAGTTCCGTGATGCGTTGTTCGAGTTTACGCTCCAGTTCGCCCGTGCGGTCAATCCGGTCGGTCAGCTCCTCAAGAGCCTCGGCCTGGGCGTCACTCAGGCCACCAGTCTCCTCGGCGAGGCGGTCGAGCCGGTCGTCCAGCTCGTCGGCCGAGACGGACTGGCTGGTGAGTTCGCGCTCCACCGAGCGGACTTCCTGTTCGATGCGCTTGCGCTGCTCGCGCACCCGGTCGTCCAGTGACTGCTCCAGTTCTGCGAGCTCCTCGCGAAGCGTCTCCCGAATCCCCTCGCGCTCGTCGCGGGAGTCGTTGACCGCCTCCACGGCGTTCTCGATGGCCTCGACCATCTCCTCGATGCCGTGGGTTTCCACGTAGACAAAGAAGCCGTGACGGACTTTCTCCCGACGGTCGTCGTACCGGTCGGCCAGCCGCTCCATCACGTCCTGCTGGACCTCTGGGTTGTCCAGCAGTTCGTCCATGTTAGCGAGTTGTGTGGAGGTGTACTCCGTGGCGAGTTCGTACACCTCGCCCTCCATACGCCGAATCTTCTCGCCAATTTGCTCTTCACCCAGCGCGTCGAACATCTTGTAGCGGTCGTAGTCAACGACTGCCTGCAGCTCGGCCGGAATGAACTGCTCGTCCAGCGGTCTGGGTACTTCCCCCTGTTTGTAGAAGGAGGCGGCGAGCAACAGCTGAGCGAGGGTGAACCGCCCCTCGATACGGTCGATTTCTGCGCTGGCGAGTTCGTCGCCATACTCGCGCTTGAATTCCCAGCTGAACTCCTGTTGGTCGGTCTCGATTTCGTTGTACAGCTCGATCCGCCGGCGCTCGGGCATTCGCTGGAGGCTGGCAAGATCCTCGTTGAGGACGTTGTCAGCAGTGAACAACAGGTCGTCCAGTTCGTCGCTCCAACTCATCGCTCACCCCCAGTGCACTGGATTCCCGCTTTGCTTGTTCGCAGCTGCGTCCATCGTCGGTCTGATTGGTGGATTGTACGAATCATCGTTGGCTGTCAGCATAGTTCGTCAGTTCCTCGCGAAAGAAGTCGGCCAGGAACGTCGGGGCCGGCGGATAGCCGGTGATCTGCAGTCGGGCCGTGGTCGGCGGCCCTCCGGAGAGTTCGTAACTGACCTCCGCGCGGCCCTTTTTTGTATATACCTCGTACTCGTTTCGGGAGGGCACAGTGAGCACCGCCTTCTTTTTTGAGAGGACATACTCCACAAAAGATTCGACGGCATCAGGTGCGGCTGCGACCTCCTCATCGACGACGATGGACTCTGGCTCTACATCGGCGTCGACCGGGTCGAGACGGTATGCGGAAACCGCATCGGAAGGAACCTTCGAGACGAGGTCGGCGTACAGGTCTTCGTGATCAACCCCCTCAACGAGTCGCACCAGACCATCCGGCTTGCGCGCGGTCCCATCGACGTGTGTGTCGAACAGGTACTCCACGCGCTTGCGCTCTTTGTCCTCCTCATAGGACACCACGAACAGGTACGTGTCGCTGTCGTCGTTCATACTATCCCCCGCCACGCCTGATTCGGGCCGTGGCGCTGCCCCGCCGTGGCTGGTTCTTCCATTCTACACCGGCCGGTATGCATCCACTCACTAAACGCTTTCTCCACTACGGAGATTCTAACAAAACGGCAGAACGACCGCCAACTGTATCGAATAGAGGTCGGCTAAAACACCGATTAAGTGGATTTACGCCCCCTTGAATAGCGTTCGGTGCGCCCCTGTAATCACACTCCATATTGGAGACTCAATTAGATAAGCCAATTCGTAGAAAAGTTTAACTCCCCAGAGGTTCCGTTCCCTGCTGGAGCAATCACAGATGGCCATGGGAGTTACCTGGATGGCGGGGGTGTTCGTGCTGAACCTGCTGCTCGGCGCGCTCCTCGTCGTCGGGGTATTCGGGTTGATGGAGCGCCGATTCGGCGCCGGCGCGATTGGCGGTGTGCTGGTCGGGGCGGGGGTAGTGTACGCCGAAGCGACGCTGGGGGAGCAGATGCTTAGCCCTACCGTGGGAGAGATGAAACTGCTTGTCCTGGCGGCCGCCTTTGGTGCCGTCCTCGGCGTTGTTGGTACCGTCCTGACCGTCGAGCCCGAACTGTAGTATTGTGCACGATAATAATCACGATTGACGAGACATACGAGACCATACCATGCAGATTCGCAAACAAGTCAAGGAGATGTTCGGTACGGCAGAGAAGGGGACGCTGCTCGACAAGAGCGTCTACGGCGGGGAGGACCTCAAGCGGGACAAAATCAAGCTGGAGCGCCAGCGCAAGCAGCTTCAGAAAGAGATGAATCAGTACGGCAAGGAGTACAAGAAGCTCCTCCGTGAGGGAGCGCAGGTCAGTGACCACAAGCGTGCCCAGATTGCCCAGCAAGCCAAAATCGCTAAAAAGAAATACAAAATCAAACAGCAGGAGTTCAAGAAGAACAGCGTTGTGATGGCGACGATCGTCACCATCGAGGGGGCGCGTGAACTCCAGAATATGTCGAACGACGAAACTACAGAAATCGAGCAGCTCATCCATGACAGCAGCGTCAACGCTGAGCAGGTTCAAGAGGACATGATGGAGAACATGGTCCAGTTCGACCTGGACATGCAGATGATGCAGGAGGTTCAGGAGAGTCTGGATATCGACATCATGGGGACAGACATGGACATAGGCGGGACAGAAGAGGAAGAGATGATGCGGAAGATGGCCGAGGGCGAGCTCTCCGAGGAAGAGGTTGACATCGAGGCCGAGGTCGAAGAGGAGGTGTCGACTGAAGTGTCGATGAGTGCCGGCGGTGGCCTCGGTGACATCGAGGATGAGAGCATCGACCTCGACGACGAGGATATCGGAATCTGACCGTCCATGCTCGAGGACGGCACATTCAAAGAGATCCTGGAGGACCGGTACCACCAGTACCGGTCGAAGGCGGATACCCTCCGCGACCAGGGTGAGTACGAGGCTGCCGCGAAGTACTACCGCAAGTGCGCCGGCGTTATGCGTGACATTGCAGAGAAGGAGTCGTCCGACCGAATGGCAAAAAAACGGCTCGAACTTGTCGAGAACCTTTCTAGCGCTGCGGAGAAGCTAGAGAATGCCGGTGAGCGCGATCAGGAGCCGGCCCGCGCGGGCGATAGCAACCCCAGTGGAGCCCCCAGCGCCGGAGGGGGTGGTAGTGGCGGTGGTAGCAGTGCTGGCCCTGACAGCACAGACGAGAACGAAACGGTCGATGCGGAGGCGTACCTCTCGGAAGTCCCGGAGACCGATTTTGGCGACGTGGGGGGGATGAGCGACCTCAAGCAAACGCTTCGGGATAAGGTAATTGACCCGCTAGAGCGGTCAGAACTGTATGAGAAGTACAACGTGAGCGTCGTCAACGGCATCCTGCTGTACGGGCCGCCAGGGACCGGGAAGACGTACATAACGGAAGCACTGGCCGGCGAGCTGGGGTATAATTTCATTAATGCCACTCCTGATGAGATTACTTCATCACTGGTTGGTGAAGCCTCGAAGAACGTCGCGGAACTGTTTGAAGTGGCCCGTGCGAACCAACCCTGCATGGTGTTCATCGACGAGATCGATGCTCTAGCCGGGAAACGCTCTGGCGGCGCCCAGAAGACCCAGAGCGAGCGACAGATGGTCAACCAGTTCCTGCAGGAGTTGACAGACATCCAGGGGGAAGACGTCATCGTGGTCGCGGCGACTAATCTGCTTGAGGAGGTTGACGACGCCATCCGCCGCTCGGGCCGGTTCGATGAGCGAATCGAGGTGCCGCCACCGGACGAAACCGCACGAAAAGCCATCCTGCGGGTCCATCTCCGTGAGAAGCCCGTCCTGACCGAAGCCATCAACTGGAATGAGGTGGCCGAGAAGACGGAGGGATTCGTCGCAAGCGATATGGAATTGTTAGCGACGGAAGCGGCCTACGAAGCCATTGATGAGGTCGACAGTGTCGACGATATCCAGCCAATCGCGCAGGGACATATCGACTCTGCAATCGATGAAATAGAGCCGAGCGGGCCCGCCGCGTGATTGGAACGGTTCGCGTCCTCATCACAGCGACGCATCCGCGTCGATGGGGCGATAGCACAGAACCGCGATACGACATCAACCACGACAACCGATGCGAGCATACCTGACACCGCTGGGGCAGGTCGACGACCAGTCCCGACAAATCGACTTAGAGGAGGGTGCACAGGTGGGTATCTACCGGGACGGCCAGCAAGTTCTGGTGGAGACACCCGGGGGAACGAAGGATCTCGGCGTCCGCGACGTAACTGTCTCCAGAAAAAAGAGTGGAGAACCCTCAGTGTCGTTTCGGGCCGCCACCGGCGAGGTAGAAATCATGAACCATCCCGAGAGCAAGAATTCGCTGACGCTCAGACAACAGATCGGAGGCGAACGGTCCATATCCCCCGGTGAAACCGAGCAGGTGACCGAAAGTTGCGTCGTCGAAGTTGGATTCAACGCCGAGGTGCGGTTGACAATCAAGAGGCAGGCCGGGCACAAGACGCTTAGAGCTGACGAGGCCGAGCAACTCCTAGATGAAGCGGCCGCTCGCTCCAGCAGTAGCGGACCGACGCTTGCCTCGCACGCCCGTGTTCTCGCTGAGAATCTCCGGGCCAAGCGACACCACTCACCGAACGACTGTCTTCAAGTTGCTAACGAAGTCCGGGACTTCGTCGAAGACAACCCTGTGGAGACAAGCGCCTATGAGGACGCCCGCAAATCAGTCGAAGGGGTGGTGGAGAAGCTGGAGGCGAAACTGAGCAGCCGTGCGGCTCTGGGAGGCGACGAGCTGGCAGAGGAGGATCGAGAACGGATTGAGCGGGTCGCCAGCCGGGTCGAAGGGCTCTACTCACGCGCAGGGTGACCAGATATGACCCCACTCACGACCTGTGCACGGACGGATGTCGGCCAGCAACGCGAGACGAACGAAGACGCGGCCTTGATTCGGAACCTCGGGGAAGCGCACCTCCTGGCGGTTGCTGACGGCATGGGGGGACACGCTGCGGGAGACGTGGCCAGTGAACTCGCCATCGAAACCTTCGCGGACACAGTTGAGGCCGCGCTGGAGCGCGACCGGACCGCGGGCGAGTCAGTCCTCCGGGAGGCCGTGGCCGAGGCCAATGAGGCCGTTCTTGATCGGGCCGCTGCGGACGGGCTCGAAGGGATGGGCACGACGTTGGTCGCAGCGCTGGTACAGGGTGGTCGCGCTCTGTTCGTCAACGTCGGGGACAGCCGGGGCTACCACATCGATGAGCGCGGCCGACTGGAGCAGGTGACAACCGACCAGTCGCTGGTACAGGAACTGGTCGAGCAGGGAGAGCTGACCGAGGCGGAAGCCCGTGATCACCCACAACGGAACGTCGTCTCGCAGGCACTCGGCACGGACGAGACCATCGAGCCGGATCTCGACTCGATTGCTTTCGGTGGAACAGTGCTGTGCTGTTCTGACGGGCTGCCCGAGGAGGTCAAAGATGAGGCCCTCGCGTCGGTCGTCGATGACGCAATGTCGGTTGAGGCGGCCGCGGAGACGCTCATCAACCGGGCCAACGCGGCCGGCGGGAGCGACAACATTGCTGTGGCCTTAGGCGCGCGTTAGTCGTGATTCCGGCGAATTCGGTGCTCTCGTACGCCTTTGCCGCGTTCACTAGCATCCTGCTCGGCTCGCTCCTCTCAAACTGTCTTGCCACTCACCAGTCCCTGCCCACCGACCAGATTGTAACTGTCGGCTGACCCATCATCAGCCTGATTGGCCTCTTTCCCCGGATTATTACTGGTCTGGTCGTTACTCACCGTGTTGGCTGTTAATTCGGCGGTAGATACCGACACAGATTCCACCGAGAAGTCCGCCGACGGCACCGCCGCGGGCCACTCTCGTCGCGGTCGGCCCGTTACCACCGAACGCGTTCCGTCCTGCCCTGCCGGCGGTGGGTGTTGACGACCCGCGGGCAGACGTTCCCGCAGTCCCCGTGTTCGGCGTCGGGGTCACCACCGTTCCGGTGTCGTGTGAGTCGGCGTCGCCACAGGCGTCCCGGAGAGTGCCGCGAGGGAGCCGTTTTCGGCGTATTCCACGCCAAAGCTAATTTTGCCTCTCCCGGGATGGCGACTCCAGGTTGCTGGACCTCCGCCGTCCACCACTGCTCCCCAGTTGTTGAGTCCAGTACTGTAATTGTCTCGCCGACAATATAAACCGTGTCGCCGGCTACGACCGGCGGCGTCCTAATTGCGCTTTCGATGTTGACACGCCACTGCTGTCGTCCCTCCTCGGTACCGAATGCGAGCAGTCGAGATCCGCTCGGCAGATATAACTGCGGTCCAGAGTTGGACTCAGTTTGGTGTGCGCAATTTGCATTCCGGGGCGCACACGGCAATTGTCATAGAGAAACTATTGACCGCGACTCAGATTGCCAGGGTATGTGGAATGCCTGGACCTGACGACCATCCTCGGATTCCTTCGGTGATTCCTCCGCACCCACTATCCGAATTCAAATATGAATGTCTCGATACGGGTAATCAAATCGGGACCGGTGGAGACGCCAACGTATACTATGCGACTGTCAATCGTAACGGCGAGTCATACCCAGTCGCCGTCAAACAACCACGGTACGAGGGAACCCTTCATCAGGAGGTACTCGATCGGGTTCAGAACGAAGCCGAAACGTGGACCAGCCTTGACCACCACAGCAATATTGTTACCGTCTATTCATGGAACACGGCTCCAGTACCCTGGTTGGCGCTCGAGTACATGGCCGTCGTCAATTGAATGGCCGCAGGATGCTCATAGATTAATGAGGATTGGGATTCGTCTCGGTCGAACTGGGGGGTGAAGATAGTACTGCGCTTCTTCACCATCCCAGAGAGGCGAGATCGGTCGAAAAACTCATTGCAGTGATTCGAGTGCTCGCCGGAAGTCAAGTACGTCCTCGTATCGGTCTGCAGGATCAACTGCAAGCGCGCCATCTATCACGGTATCCACAGCATCGGGGACCGAGGGTCTGACCTCGCCCGGCGGAGGCAACGGTACAGAGCAGACCTTTGTCTGATCGCCGTCGTACGGATGCTCTCCCGTGAACAGTTCGTAACAGAGGAGACCGAGCTGGTAGATGTCCGTCTGATGGTCCGGCTCCCCGTACTCTTCGAATAACTGCTCGGGGGCCGCGGAGGCTGGTGTCATGCCATCGTTCGGGGTCCCGGAGCGCAGTGCTCGCTCGGCGAGTCCCCAGTCGGCGATCTTCGGGACATCCCAATAGCCACCCTCAGTACTCCGAAAGAGGACGTTCTGCGGCTTGAGATCGTAGTGGCGAACGCCCCGATTGTGCGCGTAGCGAATCGCTTTAGTAATAGATAACATGGTCCAAACAGCCTGATCGAATGGAAGTGAGCCGAGTCGAGACTGGAGGTCTCCCCCGTCCATATACTCCATCGCGATCCAAGGAAGCGGCTGGCTGCCAGAGCCGACGATGTCGACGACATAGTCGTGGTCCGCGAGGGCGGCCCACGTGTCAGCTTCGTCCAGAAATCGTTCGACGGTCTCCGCACGGACCGTGTCGCGCTGATCGGGCTCCTTGATCGCGAGATACTGCTCTCCGCTTTCGGTATTCAAGCGAGCGGCATAGACGACGGCCTCTCCCCCTCGGCCGATCGGGTCGGATCCCTTCTCCAAGCCGTCGTACGACACGTCGACAGCCGGTGCACCGGGAATCGCCGGCGGGGTGCCACCAGTGTCGACACGACTGGGGTGTGCCTCGTCGGTACCGGTGGAGTCGTCTGACAGTGCGTTCGCCTCTCGAGTGTCAGTGTCGGCCTCGCCGATGATAGTTCGTGGCGGCTGCTCGTTGAACAACGCGACTACGTGGCTTGAGTCGTCGATAACGAGCTGTTGCTCGCCGTTGTACTCGTTGACTCGCAATCCTTCGAACTTATACCACATGTCCGCCACGACCTCGGGTGGGTCATCGCTTTTCCAGGAGACGAACTTCGACGTGCCGGTTCTATCCTCTAAAACGCCGGCTTGCTGCTGTGTCTCGTGTGTGTTCTCCCACAGTCGCTCGACTTGAGCCGTCACGGACACACGGTCGCCCTCCTCTCCGGAGGCGATTAGTGAAGTTCTCTCCTCGAAGAACGACTCAATCTCGGTGACGAAGGGCGACTGCTTGCCGGCACGCGTCATCACGTGGAGGTTGTCAGTCGCACGGGTCAGCGCAACGTAGAACAAACGGCGCTCTTCGGCGGTCGTATTGGTCGGGACATCCTGGACCGGTGCGATGAGGTCGTCGTCCCGGTCGTCGGGCGGGAATCCCATCGGCCCCGTCGCCGCGTGTAAGAGCACGACGTGTTTCGCTTCGCGCCCTTTCGCCTGATGTACGGAGAACGCCGAAATGCCAGCCTCCGGGTCGAAGTCATCCTCGTGTTCGTCCGGCATGTCTGGCGGGCGGAAGATATCGTCCTTACCGTCGTACGGGAGATCGCGGTGCTTGAGTTCGGCTTTAAGTTCATCAAGATACGCTGCGCCACCGTCGTACCGGCAGAGCACCATGACCTCGCTTGGGTCGCTTCCCTCGTCAACAAACCCCTCGACAAGGTCGGCCGCATAGGTACCGACACGACGCTCGTACTCCCGGTTCCGGTAGCCGTCGAGCGTGTGCAGCACCGGCGTGGTATCACGGCTATTCTGGGCCTCGACGATCTTCTTTATTTGTGCCTCGTTGTTGGATATCAGATCGTTGCTCGCCTCGATGACTGACTTGGGACAGCGATAGTTAGCAGTCAAGCGCGTCACGACGGGGGCCGGCGGCCCAAAGTGATCTCCGAAGTTGACAAAATACTCGACCTGCGATCCCTGGAACGAGTAGATACTCTGCCAGTCGTCACCTACGCAGAACAGCCGTGTCCCAGCATCCGGACCGACGAACGGACGGACGAGCCGAATCTGGCTCATCGCCACGTCCTGGAATTCGTCGACGAGGATGTGGTCGTATCGATCTTGGAACGAAGCTGGATCGACTTCGATGGCCTCAATCGCATCGTAGATCATGTCGTCGAAGTCCAGCAACTCGTTGCGCTGCAGGTACGCGTCGTACTGTTCTAACATCTCCCGCCCACAGTGGCCGAAGTGGTACTGTCGGGGCTTGCTCCGGTCCAGACGGTCCGGGATTTCGTCGGGGGCGACATCGAACGTCTTGGCGTTCTCGACGAACTGCTTGAACGAGTCCTCGATGTCCCCTCGCTTCTCGTTGTACTCGAAGACGTCATCCACGAATTCATCGAACGACATGCGGCCGAGGTCGACACCAGCCGCTTCGAGTCGGTGCTCCAGTGCGCGTTCGAGCCGTCCGCTCTCGTGCTCGAACTCGTAGGTGCCGATTAACTCCGACTCGCCACGCTGGAACTCCTCGCGAACCCAGCGGAGCTTCTCGAAGTACTCGTCTGACGACTGAGAGAACCAGGGCGCCACCTCACCGTTCTCGTCGAGTCCCCAATGTTCGATGTAGATGTCGTAGTCCGGGAGGTAGAAGTCCGGGCGATAGGGCTGGCCCTCGGCGGTCGCGGCCCACTCGGCAATCGCCTCGTACCGGTAGGTGATATTGTGCGTGAACAGGAAGTCGGCGATAACCTTCTCGGCCTCAGAGGCGACCTCCTCACCACCCAGTGTCTCGTACGTCCGGTCCCTGCGCTCGGCGACATAGTCGGTCTTCTCGTGGAAGTCCGCCTCGTCGAGGAAGTCATCGTCGTAGTGATAGAGGAATCGGACGTAGTGTTCGGCGAACTCGCTATCGCTCCCTTCCTCTTTTTCGAGAACGTTCTTGATGAGATTGTACTTGTCTCGGGACTGGGCGACCGAGCGGGTCCGGTCTCCCGTTTCTTGGGCGATCTGATACGCGAAGGCGTGAATGGTTCGGACCTCAACATTCGTGATGCCGAATTCGGTCTCGAGACGAGTCTCCATCTCGGTTGCCGCCTCTGTGGTGTAGGTCAGAGCGACGATTCGTGACGCGTCGACACCCGTCTGAACCAGATAGGCAACGCGGTAAATCAACGCGAACGTCTTCCCGGTCCCTGCACCAGCGACAACCTGATTGTAATATCCGTTCCGGACGATTGCGCGCTGTTGGGCGGGGTTCAGGCTGTGCCCGGCATCGTCGATATCGGTGAACAATGGCTCGTACTCGGTTCGCTGGCGCCGAACGAATGCCTCGTTGTACTCGTCCAACATGTCGGTGACGGTGTCGACACGGTCTTCGAGTCGCTCGATCCGGTTGCGGTCACCAGAGGCCAACGCGTCGATGTCGACGGTTCCGCGCAGTGAGTTGAGAGCATCACGGGCAGCGGGAATGGACTGCTCAAGCCGCTGTTCGTCGGGAGCAGTGAGGTATGCGTCGTACTCCAGATACGGGGCGGCATCTTCGAATAGGGATTCGAGGTGCGGAGTCACCTTGGCGAGTTCGTCGTCGAATTTACGCTTCGCTCGGACGTACGTCGCCAAGTTTGCTGCCGTTGACGAGAGAGACGACAGCGCCTCGTGCTCGTCCGAGCGGAGGTACTTCGCATCCGCCGACCGGAGCGAGGCAATCTCCTCGCTTCGTTCCTCAAGATCAGTGGCTCCAATCTCGAGTGTTTCCGGCAGGGTCTCGCCGGTTTCCTGTGGCGTCTCTATCGCGTCTTCCACATGATCGACGACGGTCCGTGTTTCCTCACAGATGGCACGGAATCGTGATTTCACCCGCTCCCGTTCCGACGCCACCTCCTCAGTGTCAATTCCTTCGTACCCGAAGAGGAATTGTTTCAGCGAAAACACAAGACTGCTCTGTTGGGCCTCGATCTGGGCCTCAAGTTCGTCGTATGTCCGCATCTATACAAGATATAATTTTTGTAGGTCCGACGAATATAAGTGTTGTTTTGCCCCCGAGCAGGAGCGATTCCACGGCGACCACTACGAGTACCAGATCCCAGTCGGGACATCGGCGTCCGCACGCACTCACGGTGACCGGCTTGAAGACGTATTTGCCGACGCGGTTACGCTGGTCGACGACAAGGAAATCCGCCATCTCAAACAGCAGGTGCTGTGGAATACCTGTCGACTCTGAGGAATCCGTCGGTGATGCCTGTATCGTCGCGAGCAACACGACCCAGATACCCTTCGCCCGTCCTCACCGATGGTCCCGCAAACTGCTGACGACGTTGTCAGCGAGGACTCCTCCATGCCGTCAGCAGACCGACCACGCGAATGTGTTCCTTCGCGGGTACCGGTACCCGGAAAGAAGACCTGCGGAAGGACACCCGCAGCTACCAAAGCCAGACGAATAATGCTGCTGCCACCGAAATTTAGCGACTTTGATCCTATCGTGAGCGATCACCTCGCGAGGCCGCGGATTGTGCTGACGGCAGTCGGTGCTCACCCACACTCCTCCTTCTCCGGGTACGATACGGTATAAACGCGCGTCGGACGCGCGAACCCGCGACTCTGTACAGTGGTCGGCGGCCACCCCACACCCCCCATTCGGAGTATCTTAGGAGATAGACGCGTGTTGCACGGGCGAGCGCGCGACTCTGTCCGGAGAGCTGGTCGATGAGCGAGAAGCTCGTCGAAGTCGGTCGCGTTGAGGTAGCCACAGAAGAGATAGTAGAAATCACCGAGGAACATCGTCGAAACAGAGTTCGCACGCGAAGAAGCCGTTAGCGTTGAGCGACCGGCAACACTATCGAACGAGTCGAACAGTTGCGTGAGCCGCCCCAGCCGTTTTCCTCGCACCGGGGACTCCTGGCTCTCGATCCACGTCCGGAACGGCTCGAACGAGAGGATCCGATACAGAACGTCGAGCAGTGTCAAGCCTAAAGACTCGCCGTCGTCGATCGTATCGAGTTCCGCCTCGATCGAGGTGACGTACCGCTCCAGAGCGTGCGCGTCGTACTCGTCTACGCATCCCTCAAAGTCGCCGTGCCACTCCTCGACCTGGTTGCGGACGCCACCCATGATGTTCCTGATCTCAAGCCCGTCGAGCACCAGGTCGAGACAGCGGATTACGGCACCGAGAGCGAACCTGATCTCGGGATACTCCAGATACGCCTTGTTCCGCGGATTGTGGATCGGAATCCCCCGTTCACGGAGTGCGTCCACGAACGGCCCCGCCCAGTTACTGTTCTCCTTGGTGCTATTGAACAGGAATGCGACCTGGCTGTAGTCTTCGATGTAGTCGGTGTCGTGGAGTTCCTGAACCAGGTCGGCAGCGATTTCTGCGGGTTCATCGTCGCTATTCCCCTTTAGGATGGCACGCACGCTCTACCGGCCCTCGGTATCCTCTCGGTCGGCGATCATCGGTTCCTTGCCGGGCGCACGAGCCCCCTCCCGTTGCATCAACGGGTAGTCGGTGACGTACCGATTGCACCAGTCGACGATGTCGACCGTCGAGCGGTAATTCGTCCGCAGTTGGACCGTCTCGACGGAGACCCCAAACCGGTCACGCACCCGTTCAGGGAAGCGGATCAGACACTCGATGGTCCCGCCACGGAAGCGGTAGAGCGCCTGGTCGTCGTCGCCGACGACGGCGATGTTCGGCTCCTCGAGTGAGTCGAGCAGGCGGAAGTACAGTTCCTGCTGTAGGGGGTTGGTGTCCTGGTACTCGTCGACGAGGACGTGCTGGAGTGGCGGTCGGTCCCGGTCCGGTTCTCCCTCCACGAACCGCTGGCCGGCGTCGTCGTCGAGGAATTCGATGAACCGCTCCAGCAGCCGTGCGAAGTCACAGCGCTTGTGTTCGCGGAGGGTCT
The DNA here is from genome assembly GCF_007421925.1 of Haloglomus irregulare. Taxonomy (GTDB): domain Archaea; phylum Halobacteriota; class Halobacteria; order Halobacteriales; family Haloarculaceae; genus Haloglomus; species Haloglomus irregulare. Next base: position 8,222 of record NZ_QMDX01000029.1, on the reverse strand, counting down.
CGCGATACTTCTCGAGGCCCTCGGCACAGACCTGCCACGGCCGCTCGTCGTGGTCGCGCAGTTCGGTCGTCGAAGCTCGGTACTGGGAGACACGGTTGAACAGTTTCGCCGCACCCTCTGTCGCCTGCCACTTGTTTGGTCCGTACTGGCTACTCACTTGCCAGCCGAAGATCTCGTCAAAGAACTGCCAGTCGTCGGAGAGGTCCGACGCCGAGTCCGGAACCCTCTCCCAGTCGTCAGCATCAACTGCGCCGCGGAGATAGTCCACGAACGCGGCGCTGTTGTACATGAAGAGTTGCTGCCCGTCCTCGTCGAGCAGTTCCACGTTCGCGTAGTCCTGGTACCGGTACTCCTGCATGATGTCGTTGCAAAGTGAGTGTAGGTCCCGATCCGGAGTTCGTTCGCGTCGACCGCGTCCCCGAACCCGATCGCGTCGAGGCGATCGACGATACGTTCCTCGAGGCTTTGTGCGGCTTTCTCGGTGAACGTGGTCAGAAGGATGCTCTCCGGTGGAACCTCGTCGACGAGCAGGAGTTTCAGCGCCCTCGAGATGAGGACCTCGGTCCTCCCACTCCCCGGCCCAGCAGCGATATGTAACGGACCATCCGGGTGGAGAATGGCCTGCCGTTGCGGCTGATTAAACCCTCACTCCGGGTCGGCGAACCGGTCCTGATTTGCCGCCTCAAGTCGGGACAGGAAGTCCGACTCACCGATCGGTAACTCAGCCATAGAGTTATAGATTCGTGCAAAGAGGTAAAAATTCTGTTCCAGAGTCACACCTGACGAAGTATATCCAAAGTGCCAAGACAGAGTCGACTGATGACATTGTGAGACTGAAATGGCCTCTCAGTAGCGGAACCGAGACGCCGTGTTCACTCCCTGATATGGTGTGATTTTGCAGGAATCAGCCTAGACGGAACTATCGTGGAGACCAGTAATCATACGTAACATCCAGTTCCGATTTTGGTTCGATCACGGCGTCTCTACGGTCTGATCGGTCCGTATAGAGTACATTCAAAAGGAGTCTTGTTTAGACGCTTCTGAAAAGGTTGGTCGGTAGCAATATCGGCTAAACAGAACCGATCTTTGAGGTCTTCTCCGACAGTAAGGCGACCTTCGGTGCTGCGGATTCCAGGAAGCAGATTGTATTCATACTTACCCCACAAATGGAAATGGTTGTTTGTGGGGTAACTATAATACCGGTTTCACCCGCCAGTACTCTTCTGTCTGCCAGAGGACTCAGTTGGATCGAACCAGTCGCTACAATTGGGTTTGGGATTATCTTCAGGTTAATCGCCCTCTGGCTAGTATTCGGCTTTAGCGACCCAGATTCACTGGTCCTGCCGCGCCTAACGTTCGGCCGACCGAGTTCGACCGCAACCGCAGCAGTCTCAGGTCGGCCTCGGTATTCTACAGACGTAGTACCCTTCCTACGTCGACGCTTGCCCGGCAATCCAGGGGCTGTTGTCACTCACCAGGCGGCGATTCGGGAGCCTCCCCATACAATCTCACCTACAAACATTATTCTGACAGTCGACAGACAGGATTATGAACGCACCCAAAAGGTTTAAAAAGCCTCTCTCGCGACTGCATCTTCACTTACATGGATGACCCTCCCGTGGATGCCGTGATATTGGTCGTGATCTGGATCAGATTCATCCGGGATATCGATTCTCACCCGATCTTCTGATTCGAACCGCTGCATTCAGTTTGAACATACTGGGGCTAGCCAATTACGCCTTCGCTCGGATTCCCTCAAGTCGCAGTAGCGTAAGCGCTGCTTTGAACTCGCAGTTGACTGAACCGGATGGTCATCTGCTTTGGCCAATTGACGTTGTTGGTTGGTTTAATTAGCCAGTTTAACCAGCCAGCTAGCTTGGCTAGCTAAATTGGGTACGCTGTCTGACTGAGTTATTTATGTACCTCCTTCCTTCAATCGAGTATGCTGGCCTACAGCACCTACAGCGAGGCTGGCGGTGTCGGGAAGACGACAACCGCCGCGAACCTCGCTGTGGCCCACTCCAGAGCCGGACTTTCCCCGCTCATAGTACCGCTGGACCCTCAAGACGGCGATCTCTCACGCCTGCTCGGGGTCGATAACCAGCGTGACAGCGACGAGGTCGATACACTCACACACCACCTCGTCGAGCGGCCCAAGGGCCCGTTCGACGATCTGGTCCGGACGGTTGAATACGGTGTGGACATTGTCCCTGAGCACAACAACCTGAGCAAGTTGGATGGCTTCCTGCGGCGTCGAGAGCGGGACGCTGAGGAGTTCGGCGAAGCGTGGAACTCCAATGTACAACTTCAGCGCGTACTCCGGGAAGCCGAAGTTCCCGACCGTTACGATGTCCTCATCTGTGATCCGCCTGCAACCGAGGGTCCGCACCTATATAACGCGATTAATGCGACGCGATCGTTAGTGCTTCCAGTCGAGCCGAGTGCAAAGGGTGCTGCCTCGATTAGAGGGCTCGAAAATCTCGTTGATGGGCTTGAAAACCGATTAGAGATGGAAGTCGGCGTGCTTGCTGCAGTCCCGATTCGTTACAAGGACACGCGAGATCAGCGTGAGATGCTCGAGGAAATCGAGTATCCAGTCCCGGAGATCTTCGGTGAGCGTGCTTCACTGATGGAGGGTTGCTGGAAGCAGCAGTGCTCAGCGTTCACGTACGTCCGTGAGCACCGGAATCAGCTTCGCGATTACGAACAGGAGACGCTGGGCCAGTTTGACCGACTCGCGCGGTATCTCGAAGCTGAAGCCGGGGTTGAGGCGCCACATCCGCCCGAGCCAGGTTCTCTGGAGGTACTCGAAGCATGAAGACCGGTACCGGCAACGACCCGTTCGCCGACGACGAGGAGAGCGACGGCGAGCAGATGAATGAGCGTGACCGAGCACCGGAGGAGGCCTCGGAGGAGGATACCGCCGATACCGTTCTATCGGAAGGGAAATCGGAGAGTGAACTCTCTGCTGAAACTCCGGAAGAGGGAGTGACCGACGATTCCACGGAGAAATACCCGTACGCTATCCGGCGGGACTCTGTCAAGGAGGGGCGTAAGTCGGTAATGTTTGAACTTCGCGACGAGTACCGCGGCGTCGACGAGGATATCCGTGAGGTTCTCGCCGAGCGATGGGAGAAGGCAGAACGCGATATCGCGATTACCGATGTCCGGGAAGCAATGGTTGCCATCAGTGACCGGCATATCGACGAGATTGCGGCCGTGATGGAGGAGTGGGGCTGCGACGCATAGTTGGTATAGCGGTATACGATATATCGATTCAAACATTCTTCAGAATGCCGTCTAGCTGTTCCCTGACAGCCGAATTCGCGGGAATTTTCGCTATAGCAAGTTGGTTGTGATTAGTATAGTAATCACGGCCACTTTGAAGTACCCCGCCGCCGTCGGGGAAGCACGAAACGTGGAACCGCACGAAGAAGACCTCGGACCCGGGGAAAAGCCGGCGAACACCGCCATCCTACAGTCCGTGTCGAGAGCTTTGTCGATAAGACCTAATAGCTTCTAATACAAACCAATGCCAAAGGTGCCCATCTCGAAAGACGAGTTCCGCTCAATCGACGAGGACGGGCCCTCGCTCCCCGACCTTGCGCCGGACACCACACAGGGTGCGGTGTATCGCTTCCTCCTCGAGCACGCAGACCAGGCGTTTCGCCAGCGGGAGATCGTTGAGGCCGTCGACGTGCCCGAGGGGAGCGTCGGCCCCACGCTAAAACGCCTCGAAGAACATGGCCTCGTCGAACACCGCGACCGGTTCTGGACGATCGCCGACGCCGAGCACGCGGTCGCGTCGGCAGGGCTTCACGGCGCTGCCACGGCCGACGACATCGACGGCGGGTTCTCTGACGACGATGTCGAGGCCTGGATGGAGACCGCGGTTGACCCCATCGAGTCGGAGACCGAGTCGGACGAGGGGTCGTGATTCCTGATGGCTGAGCGTGGAACTGCTGTTTGGGCTCCCGATCCGTTCAAAACGGATGGTGGGAATCCTCGGCCGTGGCTGGTCATCTCCGGCGAGCGGATGCCCTATCCCGACGAGGAGTCGATCGCCGTCGCGTTCACAACGCAATCCCACCACGCCGGCAGCTTCGCCGTGCCGAGCGAAGCGTGGGTTCGCGGGGAACCGGGCCAGCAGAGCTACGTCCTCCCCTGGACGCTGGCCACACTGAAAGACGACCTCCACGTCGTCGGCCGGCAGGGCTCAGTCACAGACGAGTTCACCGATCAGGTTACGACGGCCACGATCTCCTACTTGGACCATTCGGGGGCTCCTGATTCCGCATGATCGACGATACCGCCGGACAGGAACCCGCAGCACGGCCGTTGCGGAGTTCCTTCGACCGCTATCTTCAGGACAAGGGCAAGGGTCGCGGCGGCGAGGGCGGGAACTACCGTCGGAACGCTGCCCGCGAACTCGAACGATTTGCGGAGTGGGCCGCCGGCGAGCGCGGCGACGACGATTGGACCGGGATCACTCCCGAGGAGGCTGACCACGATCCGACCTTCGAGGACCTCGACGAGCGAGTCTTCCGCGAGTACGCTCGGCACCTTTCTGGTGACCGGGGACTCAAGCAGAACACGGTCCAGACCTACTACGCCTACATCTCGGCGTGGTGTGGTTGGTGTGTCAACGAGGGGTATCTCGAAGCGCACTACGCCCAGCGAGCGAGCGCGACTGCGCCGCTGCCCGACGACGACGGACGGAAGCCTGGCGACCAGCAGGCCTGGACACCCGAGCAGCGACACGCGCTCACCCGGCACGTCGACGCACAGGCGCGTGAGGCCATCGAGGCGTACACCACCCTTCCCGATAACATGGACCCTCTCGACAAGCAACGAGCCCGGTACGCGGCGCTGAAGGCGGCCCGTGACCGGGCGCTCGTAGTCGTCCTCGCGTACACAGCTGTCCGCGTGGGAGAACTCCTTCGTGATCCCGACGACCCGCGTCGCCGTGGCGTGCGATGGGAGGACATCGACCTCGAAGACGGGAGCATGGACGTCTATCGGAAGAAACAGCAGTGGGACGCTGCGTCCCTCCCCGATCCTGTAATCTCCCCATTGCGGAGCTATCGGAAGTTGATGGACCCACCAACGGACCGGTGGCCCGTGTTCCCGACACTCGATCAGCGGACGCTCGCAGAGCTCGTACAGGAGGAGTTAGCCGACCGGGGGGAGCAATCGGAGGCAATTGACGAGCGACGTGGGGAGTACGCTCGCGACCTCCTGCTGGCCCTCGATGAGGACATCCATCCGCCGTCGATCACGACGGACGGCGCTCGGTTGACTCTCCAGCGACTCACGGAAACCGCGGAGATCGACATCGACCATCCGAAACACGATTATCTCGCCCCTCACGGTGGCCGGCGGGGAATGGGCGAGGTCCTCGTTAGGGCATTCGGATACACCGTGGCTGCCCGTTACCTGGATAATTCGGAGGAGATGGTTCGCGAGCGGTACTCGCACATCGAAGCCGGCGAACTCGGTGATGTCGCAACAGAGGCACTCAACGAGATCGATGGGAATACGAGATAGCGAGGACAGTGAATACCTTTCCCAGCTGGAGTTACCTTTTTCAAGATACTGCCCCGAGACTGCCTAATTGAATGGCCGGCGCATCGGATGCTGACCAGCGGGATACTCAGCCCACGAGCCCTGAGGTTCTTTCAGTTAGCGACCTGAACGAGCAGATTGCCTCTTTCATTGAACAGTCGTCTGAACTCCAAGGTGTCCGTTGTATCGGCGAGATCACGGATCTCCATCAGAACAGTACGGTGCTCTACTTGACCCTCACTGACAGCGACGCCGAGCTCCCCTGTATGATCTGGGCGAACCGCTATCGGAAGATGGATGCTGACCTCGAGGACGGCACCGAGGTCATCCTCGAAGGCGATCTCGTCGGCCTCGGAGATGAACCCGACGCGGTCGTCATCCCGGTCGAGCAAGACTTCGGTGGTGTCGGTCGGGTACACCGCGGCGTCGTACAGAGCGGTAGTCACCGCGCCCCAGAACGAGAGGCGTGCCTGCTGCCCATCTCCGAGGTCGTCGGGAGTCTGCGAGTGTATTTGACGGGTGAGTTCGAGCCGGATCTCGGCCGTGTCGCTGAAGTTCGCGCCGTGGATCGCCTCGTGCTCGATTGCGCCGTCCTCAACAATGTTGATCAGCTCGTGGACGTGCTGATGGTATTCCGGGTCAACTTCGGCATCGAGCAGCGCGGCGATTGGGGCGATCGCGGTCTTGAGGATGTGGAGAAGCTCGTGGAAGGCGAGGCCGAACTGGTGGGCATGGTCGGCGGTGAGCTGATCGTTCAGCGGCACCCGCTCCAGCGGGGCTGGCGCGGTCGTGACGAGTACGAGAAACGCTGCGTCGATACCGTCGAGCAACTGAGCGGCCTGTTGTCGTTCGAGGTCGGTTGCGTCACTGCTGACCAGCGCGTCGACGTCGGCAGGCAGAACCGCCGCCGTCTGTACCGCAGGGGTGAGGACGACTTCGATGTCAACGCCGGCCGGGAGATGGCCTTGCAGGAACGCCCGGAGCCGGTCGCGACGACCGGCTGACGCCCGCACCCGGGCGTGGACGTCGGGAGTGAACGTCTCGACGGAGGCGTTCGAAGTGATGGAGGAATTGGTATCGGACATGATGAGGAATGAGGGGTGTCGGACCTCTCCGCTCCTTTGGGAGAGCTAAATTCCGTGAGTGTAGTTACCCCACTTTCGGAGGTTTAGTTCGGAAACGTGGGGTAACTTTCTAAGAGCAGGCTGGGGTCTGAGTCCCTCGTTTTTATTACTCAATGTAGTCGAGCCAGCGCTTTGTGACCTCAACGTACTCGCCGTCAAGGTCGGCGGCGGACAGCAGTGTCGCGATAACGCGGATAGCCGTGATCTGCTGGCCCGGGGTCATCGACTCGTCCTTGAGCCAGAGCACCCCGGCGGTCCGAGCAGGGTCGATGGCGTTCTGCGGGTCCGAGGAATCAGCTCCGATCCAGTGGTCGTCTTGTGTGAATAGGATGGTATCGTTCGCTTGAAGCCACGGGAGGATGTCAGGCTTGTCCTGCGCACCTTCCCCCAGCTCGGGAACGTCCAGTACGTGCGTGGCGTTGTGCCCGAGGCTCCGGAGCTCATCGTGAAACGGCTCGATATTTTCATCGAGCAGGATGTCGAACGACGCCATCTACTCCAGGCGTCTCAGGCCCCGCTTCCGTCTGGTTCCGGCTCTGGGGTATCGTCCCCGTTGTCGAACGTCACTGAGAGGTCCTCGACGCCGAGGTCGGCAGCATCAAGCGGCTCGTCGGGGGCGACGTCATCAGGCGTGATCGCGTCCTCGTGCTGGCGTCGACGTGATTGTTCGAGCTGGGCAAAGTACTCAGGGTTCAGATGGTAGAATGCGAGCGCTTCGTGAACGGCAGCCTCGGGCAACTCGAATCGGTCGGCGATGGTCGCCGGCGCCAGCTTGCGCTTGTGGACTAGCGCACCGATGTCTCGGACGGTGATCCGACGGCCACGGATATGCGGGGTGGATTCGATTTCTTGAGCAAGGTGTTCGCTCTGGGAGAAGTCGTACTCACGGTTCAGTGTGATACTCATTGGCGTACTCCTGCTCCGCGACACGGAGCGTGGCTCTGACGCCACTGATACACCCCGAGACGATTGCTTACAGTGGCGCTCATACATTTGTGTTCTCGGCGGAGGCGTTTATATATTGTTCTGGGAACGGACCACCGAGCTCGAATGAGCGAACTCAGACATAATCATCAAGTGTCTCATAGGTATCTTCTGGATACTGATTCGGTTCAGCAACTGCCCACACCTCGTTCTTTATTGCGGCCTTCGGCGCGGCGCCGTCTTCGATGTGTTCACAGATGATCACGAGGTTCCGCGTTGACAACGTCGGCCAGTTCTCGTTCTGGCGAGTCTGGTGGGCGAACTGGACGACCTTCCGGAGCGTCCCCCGGTCGACGACGCGGTAGACACTGTTGACCTGGGCGTCCAGCGTGTCGAGCTCGACGTCAATATCCTGGATGTAGGGCTGCTCCAGTGCCCGGAACCGCCCCCGAGTGGCGGAGTTCATCGGCTCGGAGTCGCGGTACTCCCGCGTTGGCGGATTCATCGTGATCACGATCCGCGCCGATGGGTGCGGCTCGACCAGTTCACCGTGGGCCTTCACCAGCAGTTTTCCCTCGTTGAGCAGGCGATGGAGCGCCATCGCAGCAC
>NZ_QMDX01000028.1 GCF_007421925.1 Haloglomus irregulare | reverse complement strand
CTGTTGGATTCATCCCACGAGTAAACTCGTGGGCGTTCTCCTTGATTATGTGTAAATGAAGGATAGATCGTATTAGCTCACCAGAGATCAAGATGAGATACCGCACCATTTCCGACGTTAGCATGTGAATCTACTCTCTTAGTATTAGAGCGGGACAAATAAGATGAAAAGACAGGTGGAGACCACCTCAGAACTCTCGTTGAGAGTGAATAATTCGGCATCCCACAAATGGAATATGAAAGTTAGAGACGAGAGTTATACTCGGGAGACTCTACCAGCCCACGATGGTTGACCCACACCCCTTCGGTTCCGGCGTTAGATGAATTGGTGACCGCCCAGATCGAGGATAGGATGATCAGACACACCCCACCGGTTCCGACGTTAGCGGCCACGAAAGCAGGTAACTAGACTGAAAATATTAGAGGTGATCCGTATCCTATCTCACGATAAAAATATGTAAAATTTGAGTTAGTTTACCCATAGCTTTATCCTAATACAGCTAAAATAACTCCGCACGACGAAGTACTAGATATGAAGAAGCGGAGCGACTGATTTGTTCGAGACGAAATTCGGTAACAGATTGAAACGCAGAGAAACGCCGTAGAGGCGCGTTCTATCCTCTGGACCGTGATCGTACCTATGCTTCCTGTGAGGGGTACACGTTCATCGGTAACGACGGAACCGAAGGGGTGTGTGTGTTGGGGGTCTGTGGTTGTTCGGAGACCGAGGTAGTCCTTCCACTATATTCTCTTCGGTGGTAGATTTACGTCGGAAGTCGAGGTGGGAATACATTTAAGTAATCAGGTTTCGTCGATGCCTCTATGTCAAACGGGACCTCGACTTCCGATGAAAGTCGAGATTTGGAATCTGCGTCTTCAGACGGTCAAGACGACCGATCTCGCGTCCAAACATCGGAACCGAAGGGGGGTCCAGACGAGAATGGAAAACCGCCATCAAGCGACGGGGACGGTACACAATTCAAAGTTGACGACCCGCTCTTTTCTCAACGGAAGGGAATTTTCCAAAATAAGGAGATGGTCCGTGTCGGTTGGGTACCTGATGGCGATCGAATTGTCGGACGTGACGGTTATATTTCCACTATCAGCAGCTGTCTGAACGACGCTGTCTATGGTGGTGCCCCAAATCATATCTCAATTACCGGGAAAACAGGAACGGGAAAATCTCTTGTCTCCCGATACGTCACTCGTCGCGCTGTCAATGCATCTGTTGAGGATATCCGAATAGGTCATACGTATCTAGACTGTTCGAAATCCTCAACTGAAGTTCAAGTCATCTCGACAATCGGGCAACAGCTGAACGACGAGGATATCTATGACGAGGATGAAGACATCGTGAAAATGCCCGATACCGGGCTACCGAAAGACAAGTTCTACAAACGCCTCTGGCAGATTCTCGATCACTATGATTCGGCTATCATCATTCTCGACGAAGTCGACCTTCTCAAGAGCGACCACGTTTTGATGAGTCTCGCGAAGGCTGTCGAATCGAATGATACGTCGTGCCAAATTGGAATTATCGCAATAAGCAATCAAATCAATTTCTTCGACGAGCTAAACCCACGCACGAAGAGTGCCTTCCAGACCCAAGAACTCAATTTCGACCCATACAACGCAAATCAAATTCAAGAAATTCTTCGAGGCCGTGATGACGCCTTCCGTGATGGAGTCCTAACCGATGACGTTATTCCTCTTGCTGCGGCTTTCTCAGCACAGGAACACGGAGATGCGCGAAAGGCAATGCGATTATTCAGGACAGCGGGAGAGCTTGCTGATCGCGAGGGATCAGACGTTGTTGGAGAAGATCATGTGCGAAGCGCTCAGGACACACTTGAAAAGGATCGATTCCGCGACTTCCTCCAGGGAACCCCAACTCAAATGAAAGCCGCATGCCTCTCAATCTCTGCCAAGTCGCTCTGCTCGCGCGACGATTATGTTATCACAGGTGAACTATATGATGCGTACCAGCAGATCACTAACGCAATAGATATGGACACGATCGGGATACGGCGGTTCCGGGATATCCTCGATGAGATGCAACTCAGTCAGGTAATTGAAACTAAAGAGGTAAATATGGGAAAAGGCGGCGGCCGCCATAACTCTCATCGGCTACTCCACAATCCTGAGACTATCCTTGATATTGTAATGGAGGATACTCGATTTAGAGAAATCTCTAAATCCTCGCTGAAACGGTTCGCCTGATTAGACCGTTTTGAGGTTATGATAAAAGAATTTAGCTGAAAGTGAGGGCGCTAAGCCCCCCTCCTCAAGGAGCGAGGCGAAGTCGAGCGAGTAGGGCGGGATACAGCGCCCGCACGAGTTGCAAACGACTTCAGTCAGAATACTTAACTATTGATAAGTCGTAGCAAGAGTCACGTCGCATGGAATACAGTCCTCGCTACAGACTCTTCCCCACCGAAGAGCAACGCGAGGCGATGGACTGGCAGCGAGACACCGTGCGGCAAGTCTACAACCACGCACTCCGCGAATTCAACAAAATCCCCGAGGACGCTGGCACGCTCCGCCAACGCGTCTGGAGTGTGCGCGACACGCTCCCTGCGCTGAAAGACTGGTGGTCAGACCTGAACAAAGTCTACTCCACGGTCTTACAGAAAGCCGTTGAACGCATCCGCACTAACATCAACAACCTCGGGAAGTTGAAAGATAATGGGTACAACGTGGGGTCGTTGAACTGGAAGAAACCACGTGAATACCGAAGTTTCACCTACCGGCAATCAGGCTTCAAACTCGACACGAAGAGTGGCCCCGACAACCGAGCCGTACTAATTCTGAAGAAACTCAAAGGTGAAACCCGCAAGATTCCAGTCCGACTCCACCGCAACCTCCCCGACCACGACTCCATCAAAGAGGTCACGCTCAAGAAAGAGCCGACGGGGGCGTGGTACGCATCCTTCTGTATCAGCACCGACCACCCCAAGAAACCCAAGCCAGAAGACATCGACGCCGAAGACACGGTGAGCATCGACCTCGGCGTCCTCAACTTCATCCACGATTCAGACGGCTGCTCGGTTGGCCGCCTCGACTTATCGGCTGACCGCGTGTGCCTTGAACGCGAGCAACGGTCGCTCTCCCGGAAAGAGCGCGGCTCGAACAACTGGGTGAAACAGCGGCGGCGCGTCGCCAGAGTTCACGCCCAGATGTCGAACAAAAAGCACGATTACAAGCACAAACTCGCGCACTTCTACGCCACCGAGTACGACGCCGTGTTCGTCGAAGACTTGAACGTAAAAACCATGCTGGAAGGCCCACAGAACGCCCGGAACAAAGCCGAGGTCGGGTGGCGTGACTTCATCACTATCCTCAAACACCACGGCGACAAACACGGCTGTCACGTCGTCGAGGTGGAAGCACGTGGGACGACCAAGGAATGCGCTGAATGTGGCGTGGAAACACGAAAACCGCTGTGGGTGCGAGAGCATTCGTGCCCGTCGTGTGGCTTTGAACTCAACCGTGATTGGAACGCGGCGTTGAACGTCCAGAAACGTGGTTTTGAACGACTAGGAGTGGTTCACTCCAAAGATACGCCTGCGGAGACTGCGACTGCTGTGGATACACGGTCAGTATCTGCAAGTCGCGTCGTTGAAACAGGAAGCCCCTGCCTCAAGGAAGCCGCGCCAGCGGCTGAGTAGGCAGGGGTAGTTCACTGTAGTCGTCTGGAAGTATGATGAACCGGTAGGATCTATTTACAGTAAAAACCATATAGAATGTATTATTCACGCATAATGTTCTTCTCGGGAATATTTTATGCTAATCCTTCGGGTTGACCCCGCTTAAACTCACGTTTGCTTTGTTTCGTTTCTGGATTGGACGTCGCGACCAAGATCCGCGAAGTTCATTTCTGGCTTTTCATCCGCCTCGCCGACCGGCCTCGCTTCCAATACCGTGAGTGGGATGTCCTTCATGCGGACGCCCAACTCGCGCTTCGCGACACGCTCGCTCTCCTCGTGAGACTCTGCCAACATCTCGACGATAACAGTCAGTACGACCAGCGCAAAATCCGTCGTACAGAGCGCCGCCTCCATTTCATACCCACAGGAGGGACAGACGACATCTTGGACGAGGATCTCCGACGACCGGGCTTCTGTTGACTTTGTTCGCGTACCGACTTCCGCAACTGCGATGTTGATTGCGTCTTGGACGCTCTTCGCGCCGGCGACGACCCACGGGACCGACAACTGAATTTCGTACCACTGCTCATCGATACTCATCTCGTCGTCGCTGCGCCAGCTCGTCATCGCGATCGCCGACCAGTTACGCGGGCATCAACTGTGTATCGCCGTCTCCTATTCGCTGTCGATGGAGGTCTCGGTGTCATCGGTGGAGGGAGAATCCGCTCGATCCGCCCACGTCAATGACACAACGAGGGTCGAGCCGAGCCAATTCCGTGTTGTTGGAGGGTGTTTCGACCGGTCGCGTCAGCGGCCGGGATGACTAAACATCCCGGTTCGCAACCGTACCGCACCCAACGCTGTCACGTTATAAGATGATTTGCCGTTCACATTTACTGTAGCCTCACATCCGTCACATCCGTCACATCCCCCACATTCCACTTCGATATCAAGACCGCTCGCTCTGTGGTCTGTGAAAAGGAAGGATTAGTTTTCTGAGTTCGTCTGGGAACTCGGGTGGTTGTTAGGGTTCGTTACATTTCGGGGTGACAGTACGGAGACGGTATTCCGTCATCGAATCCATACCGAGGAGTACGCACTACGCGTGTACTCATGCAGTATCACCAGTCTGGGCAATGCGGGTGAGCTCATCGGCGATAAAGTCAGCAATCATCACTGGCTCGGGCCAGGAGACACAGACTTCACCGTCGAAATTCGCAGCCTCACTCCGGGGAACTGGTTCACCATCATCAGACGGACTCAACGAACGACCAACATGTTGTGGTCTGGCAGTCGTCGACGTCTGATCGGATGACTTGACAGGAGCGCGTTCGACAATCTCGATTTCAGATGCCCATCGTGAATCGAGCTTCGGTTGACCTTGATACGTCTGCTTGGATCTCTTGCGTGGAAGCTTGAAATCCACCAGACGCACAGTGTCGCCCTCGTTCGGTTCGATGAAGGTCTTCTTCGAGATTAGGACTTCGCCATCGACATCATTGGGGTCAGCCGTTGACGCAGTCTCTTCGTATTCGCTGGACTCCCAGACGGAAACGCGGACCTCATCCTCGCGGCGGTTACCATCCTTTAGGATCATAGCAAACTTCAGGCTAGGAACTGGTGGATAGTAGATTTTCTTCACGACGCCCTGTGTCGTGACATAGCCTTTCGAGGACGCGAGATTCGCCTTCAAAATCGCGTTGATCCTGATGACGTTTCTCGGGTCGGTCTGCTCCTCTTCGACAAGCGAAAGGAACGCGGTCGTGATGTCCGTCCCAGCCTGCACACGGCGTGCAAGTTGGGAAGCGACAGTGACCGGTGGTTTCCGAATTTCGTGCAGTACATTCCCGTCAAGCAGTCTGCGTGTCTCGGCAAGAATTTCTTCACGAAGATCGGGATCTTCCTTACCCAGCTCGCGCAACGGAGCAGCTCGGTCGTAGATCTGCTGTTTGAACCGTTGTTCGAAGCTCCGCCGGTTTCGATCCCGTCGCTCAGGAAGCGTGCGATCGTGTTCCGTGCGGAAACGAGCAAGGATGTCTGTGTGTTGATTCAAGAGAGCAGCCACACCTGTCATGTGACCGTTTTCGTCGATACCATGAGAGCTCCGCTTGAGCTCTTCATCCAACGCGAGGCGGAATTCGATTCCGGTTATCGACGACCGAGAGTAGTCCTCGGGGTTCGGCACGACGCTCCGAAGGGAGGCAACTTCGCCATAGGGAAGCAGCACTTCTAATTCGGACGTCGTGACACCTTCTGATTCGCGAGGCGTCTGTTCATCGTTGGGGATGATCTTCAGCTCACGAAGCCGTTGAGTGTCCGGGTCGAGGGTCTCGACAGATTCGAGCTTCTGTCCCAACTGTACGGGGGCAGTAGACGAACTCGTGGGGATGTACTCTTCAAGACCAGACGCTGTGCCCGTCAACTGATCGCCAGTTGGGTCGGTTAGGCGGTCGTGGCCCATGTAGATGTACTCGCCAGTCGAGAGAGCGTCGGGTTCAGTGATCGCGTCAGCCGGACGGCCTCTCGCGTTCATCTCAGCCCTCCGCTCGTCACTACGGGATGGGACCATCGGTTGGTCGTTGTACCAGCCGTAGTAATCATCGGAACTCTCGCTCTCGAGCTCGTCAGCCTCAAACTCGTGTTCGGGGCCAGCTGTGAACTCGGTGGGTGAGTGTTTCGACGCCACGATGTCCACGGTGGGGCGACGCTCGGGCTCATCGAGGCCAGCGTGCCAGCGGATAGTCGGCGACTCCACGTTACCGTCCAAGCGACGGCGTTCCTCGCGATCGAGGGAGCGGAGATCGTCGAACCACCCATCGTAGCGACGGGCAATGTGGGTCGGGTTCTCATATTCGATTTCGGTTCTACCGTTCTTCTCGTGACCAGCCTCAGAGAGGTGGACACTGTCGGTGTTTCCACTCATGACAACTTAGGAAAGCAACCGTGCCTTCCATTCGCATAGACGCTCGAACTGTCTATAACTGTATCGCGCCTATCCCCGCGCAGTATTGCGGTTCTCTGCGGAAGACCCCCGAAACACCGCCCCTCTGCAACAGAGCAACCGACTAGGCCGCATGCGCCCCGCAGCGTGAAACAGCCGCTCACGGTGTGCATCGACTTACATTCCGCATTCGCAGACCGTTATTTGGCGGCGCTATCGCTCAGGAAGTGTGGAAGTGGAAAGACGATGGTCGCCTTTCCTAAGTTGTCATGTTGAGCCGTTCAAGGCTCGCCCCTACCTACTCTGGGTATAGATATAATCGTATCGGCTACCGGCAACCCAGTTCGTAGCACAATTCTCTCTCCGGGCGTATCCCGCTGAAATCCCGCCGTTTCACGCTTATCGACTGCCCTCAGCGAACGCGGGCGAACACTGACCGGGTGCACACTCCCAGGTATTGATCTAAGCACTTTCTCCAGACATCGCTGCTCGGTGAATTGCCTCGGGGTCAAGCCCCGAGGCTTCCTGCTTCGATGACGCGCTTTGCAGACACCTCTCGAAAATCATCGGTATCCGTAGGGAGCGCAGTCTCCACAGGCGTAGATTCGGGCCATCCCAGCCCTAACTCAGCAAAGCCTCTCTGCAACACGTTCATCGCTGCGTTCGCATCTCTGTCCGTCTCAAATCCGCACGCCGGGCAAGAGTGTTCTCTGACCCAGATGGGTTTCGCTGTCTCCACGCCACACCGAGCGCACTCTTTCGTCGTTCCTGCCGCTTCGACCTGCACAACGTGACAGCCATACAGGTCGGCTTTGTATTCGAGCAGCGTGATGAACTGTCGCCATGCCGCATCCTGCTTGTTCCGAGCGTTGTGCGGTTGTTCGAGCATTCCCTTCACGTTCAAGTCCTCAACGAACACGGCGTCGTACTCGCGGACAAGCCACGTCGTGATTTTGTGCTGGTAGTCCAGCACCTTCCGCCGAATGTGACGCTTTATCTTCGCCACTTCCCGGCGTTGCTTCTCGTAGTTGTTTGACCCCTTCTCTTTCCGCGACAACTTCCGTTGCTCGCGGCGGAGACGCTCGTATTCGTCTTCGAGGTCGAGCCAGTCCACAGTCTTCCCGTCAGACGTGTGGATGTAGTTCTGGATGCCGAGGTCGATCCCGACGCTGTTGCTCGCGTCAAGCGAGTCTACGTCGGACTTCTCGGGGAGGGTGGCGTCGTCCGTTTCGAGGCCGAAGGAGACGAACCACTCGCCTGTTGTCTCTTTCTTGAACGTGACTTCTTTGATTGTGGCGTGGTCGGGAATCTGGCGGTGATAACGAATTTTCACCCACCCAATCTTGCTGAAGCGGACGTATGCAAACCTGTCGCGATCCCTCTTTTCATCGAGGTCGAAACCAGACTGGTTGTACGTCACGCTCCGATACTCGGGAGGTGATTGTCGCTTGAGCCGACCAACGTTGTATCCTTTCTCTTTCTTTCTGCGAAGGTTAGAGAGGTTGCGGTAGAAGCGTGCGACGGTGGCTTGTGCGGCTTTTGAGTGTAGTTCACCGAACACCGGCCATTTGCGCTTCCACTCGGGGAGTTTGTTGTTCTGGTCGTACTCGGATGGTTTGTCGTCCTCTGAGCTGTTCTCGTACTCCCAGCGGACGTGGTTGTAGAGTTGGCGATGAACATTCAGATGGTGTTCCAGTCGCTCCGCTACCTCTTGTGTCGGGTAGGCGTGGTAGCGGTGACTGTATTCCATCGCTGTCTGTTGATTAACAATGTGTTCATTTAATGGTTTGCGTTACGGGTTGTCGACTTCATCCCCGGGGTATTCGCCTTGACAGCCGATAAAATTCCTCGCCGTTCCCGGAATTGATTGGGTGCGCCCACACCCTTCGAAAGGAATGGCCTCCGATTACCAGTGGAATTCCCTTCGATATAGAACGAACAACACTCAACCTATATTAAGCTCCAATACGAATCTATAGGTATGACCCGCGACGACGCCTCCAGTGACGGAGACCAGTCTCCACCGCTCGTGACCCAGCGGACTACAGGCGAAGATCGCGTCCGGATGGTCGCCCGTCAGCTAACCGAACCGCGTACTGCGAACTGGATCGCCTCCGAAGCCGACTGGTCCTACGAACCAACCAAACGCGTACTTGAACGCCTTGTCGATAATGGCGTCATTCGTCGTGATGACGACGGTCAGCATACGACCTACTGCCCCGACTATCGTCATCAGGCAATGCGCGAGGCGATGGCGCTCTGTGACGACGCAGGCTCCGTTGAAGAATTAACCGACCGCCTCAGCGAGGTAAAAACCCAGATCCAAGAGTGGAAATCAACGTACGATGTCTCCTCTCCGAACGAACTTCGAGCGACTATCGCCGATGCTGACCTCAATTCCGACGAAGAAGCTGAACGCCGAGACATCGCTCGAACCTGGGAACACCTCAAAGGCCGGCTCGAGATTGTCAGATTCGCCATTCGCGAGTGGGACTTCCTGAGCTCCAGTGCGGCGTTTGTAGAGGCCAGCGATTAGTCCATGGGGGTCCCACATCTCGGCGGCGATCCCAACGCGAACCTGTACTATCAACTCAAACGAGACGTCCTTGACCGTGTGCCCGAAATTAGTCGCGTTGAGTTCCTCCCTGACCGGGCGAAAGCAGAGCAACTCCGAGCGACGTTCGATCCCAACCGCCTCGATATCGAGACAGGCCCAGAATCGCCGACACTAACCATCACTTGGTATCGCCAGACTCCCGATGACTGGTTCCGCGTCAACTACAGCGACCCGAACACGGGCTTCCATGCTGGCTGGCATCAGGACGAAGACCACCCCGATCTCGGCCCCGCGCACTTCCAGTACACCGACGAGGGCGAGACTGATTATCAACTCTTCTCGTTTGAGCATGAAACGCCGTCGCTCCGACTGTGGGAAATCATCGACCACCTCTTTTCGGACGTCCTGCCCCTCCTGGGCTGACTTGATGTTCGCGATTACTTAGTACAGATGCGATCGGCTAGCACGCGCTCAGTTTTGGACCCCAAATGGGGTTGAGGGAGTGAGAGAGGGTCGCCAGCAGCGCCGCTGCCGGTTCAGACCGCCTCAGAGCTCACCCAGATGGAGTGACTACCAGATGACGTACTACCACAACGGAGACGACCAGCTCACGAACGGCGACGTCGAACAGGACGACCGGTTCGACGAACTCACCATGCGCGGCCTCTACGAGTCACCGCACCTCGAAAGCGACTGCCTCGGCATCCGCCTCGAGAACGCTGGCGAGCTCATGATGGCTGCCCGTCGTGAGCCCGAATACGACGAGTTCGGCCTCGAAATCGAAGGAAATGGAAACTACGAACTCGACGCATACTGGATCGGTGCGAGCCTTCGCACTACCGAAGGTCGCGACGTCGATCCTATCGACCTCGCCGACGAGGACCTCACTGGACTCCCACTCGAAGCCCAGGAACGCCTGCACGGACTCCGTGAGGAACGCAAACGCCAGCGCGAGAAGGCCTTGGCTGCCCACGTGGTCGGCATCGACCGCGAGACACGATGCCGTAAGGAGCTCGTCGAAGAGCGCGAGGAACGCCAGTCCAAGCGCAACGAGCGCGTCCTCGGGGAGGGAATCATCCGCAACAACGCATTCGAAGATATCGACGACAACGAGGCTGAGGCTGTCCGCGAGGCCGCTGCTCGAATCGAAGACCACCTTATCACCGGCCCCGGTGACGAAGTACTCCGACACCTGCTCGCACGCAAAGTCCGGAGCGGTCAGGATGTCTTCACCGCTCAGTCCAACACGTTGGACCAGCTCTATCAGGAGGCGAGCGTCATCCAACCTATCTCGTCCGTGCCGATTATCCCCTCGAAGTACAACGTCGAGGCTGACATCCAGGGCGAAGTCACGACCCTCTGGCAACCCAAATCAGGGAGCCAACAGCAGGTCGGCCTCATCAAAGACGACGCCGGCGATACCATCAAATTCACCGTGTGGACACGCTCTCAACAGGGTGTCATCCTCCACGAAGGCGATCTCGTTCGGATTCGTGCCGGGAAAGTCGGGAAGTACCAGGGACAGGCCACTCTCGCCGCTGACTCCGAGACGCATATCGAAGTTCTCGAGCGTGGCGACGGCCCCGCCCCCAGAGGCGACATCCCGAACGTCGACTGGGAGAAATACGCCAAGCGTCACCGCGAACAGGGCATCGAACAGCCCTTCCAAGTGCACAGCGCGTGTACGATTCCCCCCTTGGGCGCTCCCGGCGTCGAAGAAGTCTCCCGTCCCGTGCATGCTCCCGTCGACAGACTCGGCCAAGAGAAGGGCGAGAAGCTGGACGCCCTCGAATGGCTCAAAGCCACCGAGATATTCGACGAGGACGATAGCAAGATACCACTCCCAACTTGGTGGCGCGAACAAGCGAACGTTATCTCCATTATCGTTGACCTTGACGCCGAAGAGGACGAGATCGGCGCGGCCATCCGGGAGGTCGTCTCGACGGGCTGCCCCGAATCCACGCCTGTTCCCGTCACTCCCGTTCCCCAGGGTAAGCGTCGTCTCTGGGCGCTTATCCGTGACCTCGACCTTTTTGGAACCGCCCTTGATGACGACAAGGAGGGAGAGGTAGAGACGGAGATAGCGGACGACACGAACGAGAGCGTACTCATTGGCGTTGCAACCCCCGACACCTCGGAGACTGCCGTGGCGAGCGACGACAGGCCGGGTCTTGGACTTCCAACGACGACGTGCCGGTGTCCAGAGTGTGCTCATGATCGAGCGCAATATCGTCTCGTCCAACTCCGGTCCATCGACGAACCACCGACGAGACTCCTCTCATGTGTGAGTTGTGGCCAGCGGTGGCGCGAAGATAGCTAGTCGGCAGAGGCAGCACCGCACTCCGCGCATCCAGTCTTATCATCCAGATAGACCCATGTCAAGCAACAATTCAGACCACGATCCGACGAACTGTCACAGTCAACCACCCACGAACGAGGAACTCACCGGCGACGACGATGTCGACTTCCATCTTGACATCGTCGACGGCGAAGATCCCAGCCGACCCGTCACCGACGATGGAAACGAGTTCAATCCGAACCCGCCGGGGCCCGGCCCCCTTCCTGGAACGCGGTTCGTCAGGCTTATCGACGGCACCTGGGCGTTTATCGAGAAGGGGAACGTCGGCGGCTGGGTCGGCGCCGAGGAAACCATCAGCCTCGAAGCTGCCCGGTGACCCGCGGTCGGCAACCATCCCCCTGTTTTGGTTCCCCCAAGGGGGTGAGGGGAATCGGAGGACGAGAGAAGCCCGCCGTGTGCTCCTCTAGCAGCTCAACCTCCGGTACTCCCACACGACTCTCTTTTTTTATCCAGTCTCGTTCGCCCAGTCGAACCACTCGAATCAGCGATAGCAATCACGGCACTTCCAGAAATGTCAAGCAACGCAACACCCGCAGAATCGACCGTAACTGTCTCCGACGCAGACCTTTCGGAGGCTGCAAACGGCATCCTCGAACAGTTCCCAGACGACCTTGATGGCGACCTTCCCAGCGCAGAGGAAGTCGCGAGTCGTCTCGACCAGATGACCAACCAGTACAAGGTTCCGCTCGACGAGGCCCGCCGCGCCGCTGTCAGCCACTATCGCGACGTGTTCGGCCTCGAATACGATGACCTCGAGTTCCCCGGCCAGAGCGCCGGCGACATCACTCTCGCCTCTGTCGACCAGGACGAACAGTGGGTGGACGTGACGGTGAAAGTCGTCGAACTCTGGGAGCCCACCCACGACAGCATCGACCAGGTCGGCCTGATCGGTGACGAGAGCGGTCGACTCAAGTTCACCAAGTGGGCCAAGGCCGAACTCCTGACTCTCGAGGAGGGTCGCGTCTACAAACTCTCGAACGTCATCACCAGCGAGTACAAGGGGCGATACAGCATCAACCTCAACTCGCGCTCGAACATCGAAGCTGTCGACGGCGATATCGACGTTGGAGCCGACGTCGAAGATGTCCAACTCTCTGCACCGATGGTCGCAATCCAGTCCGGGTCGGGACTCATCAAGCGGTGTCCCGACGAGGACTGCACACGCGTCCTTCAGAACGGCCGCTGCTCCGAACACGGCGATGTCGAAGGAGAGTTCGACCTTCGCATCAAGGCAGTCTTCGACGACGGCGAGACCGTTCAGTACGCCATCTTCGATCGCGAAGCGACCGAGGCCATCGGGGGCATCACGCTCGAAGAGGCCAAGGAGATGGCGATGGACGCCCTTGATACCAGCGTCGTCGAGGACGCCCTTATCGACGCGCTCGTGGGCCGATACTACTCGGTGGAAGGCCCCATCGTCGGTCGATATCTGCTCGTGAACGAGGCCGAACAACTCGGGTAACGCCGATCTCGGCAAAGTACGCGACTCCAGTAGCCCGATTTTCGACTTCACAACCGTCACTCAGCACCTTATGAGCGAATCCAACCCAGAATCAACATCCAGCAGCACCGATACCGAGAACAACGACAGCGACCGGCAAGGTCGCCAAGTAGCGAAGCGTGCCTTCGCCGCCGAAATCAACGACGCTACCCACGTCTTCAAGCAGTCTGACGAGGAACGAGCCCCGAACTTCGCACTGCTCCCGTCAGGAGAAGTCGCAAATCGCTACTTCCTCGTCGGCACAGTCACCGAAGTCAACGACGTCGGGAACGAGGATGAATATTTGCAGGCTCGCGTGGTCGACCCAACGGGCACGATGTTCGTCTACGCTGGGGAGTACCAGCCCCAGGCCGCCGCGTTCCTCTCCAGCCTCGAGCCCCCGGCGTACGTCGCCGTGACCGCGAAGCCATCCACGTTCGAGAGCGAAGGTGAGACCTATGTTTCACTTCGTCCGGAGTCCATCACTCGCGTCGATGACGAAACCCGTGACCGATGGGTGGCCGAGACCATCGAGCGCACCGAAGCCCGACTCGACGCCTTCCCTGGTAGCGACAGCGAGTTCGTCGCGATGAGCCGCAAGCAGTACGGGGACAGCCTCGATCTCGATACCTACCGGGAGGCCGTCGCCGACGCCCGCGAGGACCTGGGGTTGGGCGTGGACCACCGCTCGGACGGATCCGAGAGTGAGAACACGGTCGAGAATCAGCACGAAGGCGACGACGCCACCTTGGACGAAGACGGGGCCCCCGAGGAAGAGGCGTTCGATGAGTCCGAAGTTGCCGCCGCCGTCGCGAACGCCGAACTAGAGGACTAAGCCTCGGTCGGAACACCCCGTTCACTCGTAGTAACTCAACCGTTCGACTACCTCGGCGAAAGCGACGTTTTGCCGTACATCGGTAATCTCAATTTTGACTCGCTCACTCTCTTTCGTATCGGGGACGATCACGACGAAGCCACGTTCGACTCGAGTGATGCCATCGCCCTGTTCGCCGATATCCTCAATCTCGACTTCTCGAGTTTCGCCTTCCTCGACTGGTGGTTCCGGTGGCTCACGCTGGGGCTGTGATCTCGTTTCAACCTGTTCTGGCTCGCTTTGTGTCGGGGAAGACACGAGTGCGACGCGGTATGTTTCTCCTTCCTGGAGGTCACCAAGTTGTAGTTCGCGCTCTGGAACATCGATCACATACGAGCCGTCCTGTTCCTCAATTGCAGCTGAAAACAGACATTCGAGTTCTTCAGATATTTTCATTAATCGGCCTCTTGGCAGCGTAATAGAGCAGAATACTTGACTCTGCTGTCGTGCCGCTGCTCTGAAATCATTCGGGACTCACGACATCGTCGCAGATGGGACACTCTGCCCAGATACCAGTCGTTCCGTCGTCTTTCTCATATTCAACCAATACGTGTGCGGCAGAAATGTCCTGATCACACTCCGGGCATTGCCCAAGTTCCGGAGTATCGTTGCTCATCAGGGGAAGGAAGGGAGCGTGTGACAATTTCCCTTCCAATCGACTGTAGAGCTATCTTCTGGTGTAAGCTTTGTCTGAAATCCCGCCTGCAGTGAGCCTAGTCGCCAATACTAACTCACTCGCAATCCGATTCCCGGCGATGGGCATTCGGACAGCACTCACTCAACTACTCGGCGATGGCGGGCCGACGATTGTAGTTGAGTGCCGTCAATGTGGGAAGACGGTTTCTCCCGAGACGGAAACCTGTCCCGAGTGCGGCGCGGTCGAATTCTGCTGGTACGAAATTCCAGAATAGACAGCTCCGTTGAATCCTTAGTCGGTGATAATTTCTCAACCGTGATAAAATAGACCGCCCGTATCTCTCCACAGGTATTGGTGAGTTTTTGTGCCGCCCAACGGGGCGAGCGGCTCGTGAGCAATCGCGAGTGTTTCTCATTAGACGACCATGGCAATCAACTCTCACCAGCCACCAGGTGCATCGTCCAACATCAGCACAGAATCCGATTACTACGCCTTCCTCGATGGCATCATCCCCGAGTACGAGGGTACGCTTCGTGCCTTGGGATACGGCGAGACTGCACGAACCATCATCGCCGACCACTCGCTGAATGCGTGGGAGATCACCCGAGTCGATACCCAGACCGGTCTCGCCTTCGATGAGATGAGTACGGAACCTCGAGCTCGTCTCGCTCAGGAAGCCCGACAGTGTCTCGAAGAGACGCTTCGCGACATCGCCTCACCCGAAACTCTCGGATTCGACCCCGACCAGACCTCGGGGACTGGAAAGTCAGGCACTGACACCGAGAGGCCAGCTCCTGAACCCATCGATTTCGCGGGCGAACTCTAGGAGGCGCTCGTCGAACTTGAGAACCTCGAGAGCCATACCGAGTACGAACCGTCGGTCATCCACGCCTCACAAATCGGTTACTGCGAGCGGCAGGCCTACCTCGCGAAGTTCGGTCTCAAGGACAATACCGACGCACTCGGGACGTTTCGCATCGGGACGATGATCCACGAATTCATCGAAGAACAACTGGGGTCGCGACTTCCCCACTGCAAGTTCGAGATCCCGATCAATACTGCAATCGATGGCATCGAATTCGTCGGTCGGGCCGACTGCTATGACCCAATCTCCGGGGCTGTGTTGGACGTGAAATCACGGCATGGTTGGTACAAATTCAGTCCGCCAACTCAGCGCCATATCGACCAACTGCTTGTGTATATGGACGCTCTCGACGCTCAGTGCGGCCAGGTGGTCTACGTGAGCAAGAAAGACCTTGAGGTTCGGACGTGGCCCGAAGACAACTATTTCGAATTTGACCAGGAACGCTTTGACCACTTGGTGGAGAAAGCGAAGACCATCCGCGACTCTGCAAAAGCCGGTGTCCCCACCAAGGCAGATGATATTCCTTTCGCCCCGTGCGGCTGCTGGGTCTGTGACAACGAGACACTCGCGATCTAGTCGCACGGTTTGTATCCCCCGTGAGACGGTGGAGGGATCGTACCAAATGGCCACACTCCAACACATTACCGCATCGAACGCACCGACCGTCGATCCCGAACGGGTCGATGAACTTCGCGAATTTCTCGACGAGTGGCTCATCGGAACGGGCTCATTCGACGACATCACCGTGAAGATCGGGAATCCAGAACGCAACCCTGATTCCGGGGAGGCAGACCCGCCGCAGCTCATGCTTTATGGATACGCCTCGTTCTCTCCGGCGCACCGACCGACTGTTCGTGAGGCCGTTCTCGAGGACCTCGGCGACGATCTCCATGAAGACGAACGCAAGGCCGTCATCGACGCCGAAACCGAGGACCTCCTCTGGGACTACGCCGGCAAGCACGCTGAAGAGTTCCTTCGCAGACTCTCGTCGTTCCTCACCGAGCCCTTTGTCGTCCAGACGGTCGGCCACGAGAAATGTCGGTTCCCCCTCGTCGGCTTCCAGTTCACGGTCGACACCGAGGGTGAGATTGAATACGTCCAGTTGGGATAAGCAGTCGTCTCGAAACGTTCCTCACGACACTCGCACCAACTCGCTTTCATTTCCGGTCTCCCAATCACCATGAGCTTCTACGCACGCATCTCCGGCTATCTCACGTACCGCACGCACGACCACCTCGACGCTGCCATCGAACGCCTCACCCGGGGTGCGTGGCTCAACGACGACGAACAGTGGCTCGTCCGGGGCCATCCCCGAGAGATCCGAACTGACGCCACCACCGACCACGAGCGCAACCTCCTCGCGATCCCCGCTGGGGTCTATCAGAATCTCGGTCGAATAACCACCGAACTCTTTGCTGGGGCGACCGTCGGTGTCTTAGTCACGTCCTCGAACGACGCGTGTTTCGACGCCTGGATTGAGACTCCGCTTCCCGAAGCCGCCGACGTCCCACCTGGCGAGGGTGGTGATGTCTCCTCTATCCGCTGTATCGACCTCGAACACTTCGCCCGTACGCAGGGCCTCGGCGTCAAGCAACTCGGCGATCCTGGTCACTTCCAGTGGCAGCAGGACGTCCTTGACGCCTTCCACGACCAGCACGACCCAAACGTCCTCGGAATCCTCGAATCCACGCACCGGCCACCAGAATAACCGCCGGAACTGTGCAACCCCCCGACCTATGAACCGTTCCCCCAATAGAGACGCAGATACAGACCCGAACGCGAACAGAACAAAGATCGACACGGACACTGCTCCCGATACGTTCGCTGATCTTCGCGATCAATTCGATGGCGAGTGCGTTCTCCACACGATCTCGAAAGCCCACGACATCGACCGCGAGAACCCGCCGGCTGTGTTCTTCCTCGACGAGGACACCGGCCGCGTTTACCGTGTTCTTGAAGCCACGCGAGGCTCACCCGACTCGGGCTGGTTCGTCCTCGCCCTCGCCGGCCCCCACGCTGACGATGGCTACGAACGCCAGCTGCGCGTCCTCGATTCGGACACTCATCGCGTCCTGCTCGGCACCGAGATCAAGCACTACGGTTGAAACCCTCAACTTGTGACAAGACTGGCGTACAAGATACAGAGCGCGAATCTCGCAGTATATACCTCCTGGTTCCTGCGGTGGAATCGCGTAGCACAGGGGATCATGTTCCACTGGGATCACATTAAGTTATTATTTTGTATCTTTAGTAGATATATCGACTATGACCTCCTATGTCAGCGACGTTCTGTTTAACGAGCCACAAGGTCGCCCCAACTCACTTGTCCAGTTTGGCGCGTCGCTCGTCTTCTTGTGTATATTCCTCTATGGTTGGAGTGTCGGCGAGGCTGGAGGAGTCCCGTGGGTACTATTTTTTGTCGTCGGAACTGCGCTGTCCGGAATTGCTGAATCTCTTCCGAAAACTCGACGACGGGCGGCTGGTCTATTGCGTCTCACAGCCATCCTCATATTTGTCTGTCTTCTCGTCATTATTTTCCTCGCTCCGGAGTACATCATTGGGTAATATAATATCGATTTTTGAATTTACAGTAGTGAGGCCGATTGTTAGATTACTACCGATACTCCAACTCACGTGGGGTTATTCTACTGAATTCACCCTCTATATCGGTCAACGTGATTTCATTTAGTTGAGAATCTGTTATGTTAGAATGCATGAGAACTTCTGCGAATCACGATGATATTACCCTACGCTACGACGATGCTCGGTTCGTTGCATAGGACGTCTTCCGAGCCAGTTTGTTGCCCCCCGTATCGGTAGCGGGGCGTCCAGCAGACAACCGATTTCAGCACTCCGTCCTTCGTCAATCATGTCCTGTCGAACCATCCACTCAGCTAACGACAGTGTGCCCCATCTGGCGTTGCCACCAGGCGCACTCGCACACATGGACCGTGATTACGACTACAATGTTGACCGCGATCCACCGAACATCGAACCCATCGAGCACCAGATTCGCCTTGATTTCATGTTCGGCGGGGCTATTCGTCACGACCAGCTCCTCGGAGACTACAATCCCTGGTCGTACAAGGCCGAGACTCCCGTAACCCATCCCTGGCGAGGGGTAAAACAGAAGCCCGTGGGTCTCAATCACGCTGAGGCCTCGTGTGACGTGCGGATTCGTGAAGAGGAGGCATTTTACGAATATGCCGATGATGACACTGTTCTGGTCGACGCACCTGCCTACCTTGCCGCACGTATCCGCGAAGCTAGTGAGCAATCCGACCCTCACGAAGCCGTCCGTGAGGTGCGTAAGGACCGGGAGAAGTGGTATCAGGAACTCATCCCCGGCGCGAATCTCCGCCAGATCCTCAAGAAGTCGTCCTATGGGTCGCTGATCGAGAAGTGCATCGGACCCACCCCCGACGCCAACAGCCTCCTCGAGCACAACGCCTTCGTGGGGATGGTCCTCGTCAACGACGACACCGACCCCGACGCGGTCTCCCGAGAACGCGATCTCGACTCGGCGTACGTCCTCCGCGAATCTGCGCTTTCACACGCGAACACCGACGAACCAGTGCCCCTCGCTGACTACGGTATCGAACTCCCCGCACCCGTCCTTGTCGGAGAATACGACAGCGGGAGCCAGTACCCATTCATCCCGTGGGGGGACGCCCTCACCTGTTCGTGCCCGTACAAGCAATCCGCTCCCTTCCGCGTGATGTGTAAACACGAACTTCTCGCGAGCATCGTCTGCGGCGACCACGACTCAATATTCATCCCTCTCACCCGGGGTATCCACGTCCCTCACCGCGCTCGTCGATTCGTTAGTCCCGAGATCGCCGTTTCTCACCAGCCGCGAACAACGGGAGGTCACCCGTCGCCATGACGACACTCTTGGAACCCGAACACCGCGAACTCGTCACTGACTCGCTCGACGACATCAGTCAGCAGACGGGCGCATCCCCTTATCAGGTCTTCTCCGATTGGATCAGTATGGCGGTCGCCAGCTTCTCCGGCGACGAAGACGCCTATCAGAAACCGCTCGACCGGTATCGAAATGATGGTCGGGACGAGGAGACGGTTCGAGAGTTCGCGACGCTGCACGCCAACGCTCTCGGGGGCCTTGTCATCGCGATGGAGGAAACAGATGAGGATGTCCTTGGCGGCGTCTACGAGCACTGTGGCCTCACCAGTGAGCACTTCGCCCAGTACTTCACTCCCGGTGCAGTCAGCCGAGCGATGGCCCAGATGAACTTTGCTGACGCCAACAACATCCGTGAAGCCACATCCGAAGACCCGCTCGTTATCGGTGATGTCTCTGGGTGCGGGAGCGGTCGACTCATCGTCGACAGTGCCCATCGACTCCGAGACCTCGCACCAGAGACTCCAGCCGTCTATCTGCCAAGTGGCGTTGTCGGTAATGCCAGAACCGAGACGACTGCTGGCGGGACGTGTAGCACCATAAGGCCGATTGCTTCGCTTGCCGTGACGGCATCAACTGTCAGTCCAAGTCCAATGTCGGGCGCGAATGAGAGTACCAGCACGACGGCTGCAATCCGAACGAACGTTCGATCCGGAGTCGCACTACGTCGCGTCAGCGTTCCGTACACAAGCGTCGCTCCGCCCATTCCGATGATAGTCCAGACGACGACGGCCGGGTACCGGAAGAACTCTGTTGACGCCACGAGTCCCAACCGAAGCGTGATCCAACTGAGGGCAAGGTTGACCACCAGCGCTATTCCTATGGCTCCCGCTGCTCGTATTGGAAGTCTCAGCGTGTTCGCGGAACGCTGACTGTGCGCGTTCATTTTTCAGTGGAGCCAAGCGAACCACGTGAGCGAGAGCTGACCCCGAGCGCCGAATAGATGGGACAGGTCCCCACTGTTGCTGTGGCAATCATAATCAGTGCGATGACTCCGAGCACAGGCGAGAGTATCGGTGGAAGCGGAGCCCCTCCGAGAACTGCGACTGAGAGGGCTCCGGTGACGGCACCGCCTGCCACTCTAAGCTTCTGGTCTGTCGAGCTGATATTACTGCTCACACAGCCTATTCGTGTTCCAGCTTTGTAAGTATAGCGTTGCACAAAAAAGGTTATTCTATACAATATTAACTGCGTGTAAGCGGCTGAGAATACCGCAGAACGAAACTGGCAATATAGTATTTATACATTGGCACAAGACTAATGACCGGCGAACACATTGCTATAATTGTGTTCGATGATCAGAAAAGCCGTGCTCTCGGCGCAACAGTCGTGTTCGTGCAAGGACTAGCGACCGCGCTCTTCCCGCAGTTCAGTGTTAGGTTCGCAAGAAAAATAATTAGCAAGAACTTCGACAACAGCTCCGAACTCGAGGCGAAGCCGACGTATCTTAGACGGCTGCGTGCAATCGGTGTCGGGACGATGGCCGCGGCCGGCACCGATCTGCTGCTTCAAGATGCGTCGGAGACGGACGTCGAATCGACCCAAACTGCCGAGTCCGGCGACACCTGAGAAGTCGCGCTGGCGGAAATGACGGGTCGAAAAACACGTGAGTCCTCTTGTGACCGAATCGGTAGCTGTCTCGACTAGAAGTTTCGTCAGCATGTGTTCCACCCGCACTCCAGCGGTTGGCAACGACAAATGCGCTTCAACAAATTAGTGATATCCGGAATCGGAATCCGTCAGTCACGTTCCTGTCGGTCGGTGTCTTGACCCTGCGGAATCTGTGGGAGAACTATCGATACTCACTCGGACTGGTACTCTTGTGGAGTATTTAAACTTCCACGAATTTAGTCAATCAGTATAGATGGTAGGTGTAGTAGTGTCGACATCGTACCGCGAGACGGAGAAGTTGTGTCTGTTCTGGCGAGATAACTGCGCCACTGGGGTACAACGAGGCTACACTGCGCGGTGGCCACCTTCCCGGTGTGGTGAACGTTCTGTGGGCGGACAATATGCGATCCGACCGCCGGTTCAAATCACCGTCTGCGCTCCGTGACCTGTACGCTGCCCATGGCATCGGCCTCAAGGCCGACGTGGTCACCTGCTGTCGCATCAGCGAGCGGTCGTCTGTTACTTGGATCTTCCTCACCGAACTGCTCGGCTACGAGAACGTTCGCAACTACGACGGGTCGTAGGCAGAGTGGAGGAACATGGTCGGCGTCCCCATCAAGCGCGGCACCTGACTCGTGCTACAATGAGGCCCACACCGTCTACTCTGCTCGTGGGTGCAGGCCCCAAATGGTCTTGTACTTTAATGGCAATATTAACTTCCAGCCATACTATCTGATGTGAGCGAGATACTCCTCACGATTGGTGCACTCGCAGCAGTTGGCCAGGTCGGCGCGACCCTCCGTGTCGCGCTCTCCAAAGACCCGAGCCCGTGGCCACCGACAGAGTTCGGTGGGCAGTTCGGTCTCTACTGGCTCGCCGTCATGGGGACGGCGGGGTCGTTCTTCGCGCTTCTCGCGACGACTCACGGGAGTCTGTACGCGGTCACTCCGGTGACGGTCGCCGTCGGCGGTCTCATCGGAGTCGGCGGGGCGGCGGTGAACGTCTGGACGGCAGACCCCTTCGACGACTCCGAAGAGATTCTGGGCCTGCAACTCTCGTTCCACACAGAGGGACCCGGATCTTGCGGAGCCCGTCCGTCCTCGACCACGCCGGGGCCGTGGACGGGCTCGCGGTCCTCGCGGCTCATGATAAGCACTCCTCCTCGCTGTGGGTATCGTCTCGTGGTTCGCCCTCAAGCCGTTTGCCGAAGAGCCCGCCCTCCGACGTGCGTATGTGTCGCGGTACCGCCACTACCGCGCTCGCGTCGCCCGATACGTCGATGTCGATCAACTCCGAAACGGCGCCTCGGACTGTGTCTTCTCCCGGCGCGCCAACTGCTGACCTGCTACTACTGGCGGCCTGTCGCGAGTCGCCCATAGAGGGCCTCTCGGCTCGTATGTGCGTCGAACACCGCGAGAAGCGTCACCGTGCGTCCGGTGACGTCCCTACTCCGTCGTGTCGAGGTCGGCGACGTTGTATGCCGGACACCGGCCGCTGACGCTCGACGTACAAAGTGAATCGTGTCCGATGGCGGTCGTCAAGACAAAGGGTGCTATCGACGACCCCGCCCCCGGCGAGGTCCTCAAAGTGGTCGCCATCGACTTGAGAAGCATGAGCGACATCGACGGATGGGCGTCCGAGACGAACGGCGTAGAACTACTCGCTCAAGAGGAGGGCGACGGTATCTACACTCACTACGTCCGCAAGACGGATTGAGCGAGATGAGTATCGACACCCCCAGCGCTTCCGATGGCGATCTTCCCTCGCGTGCGGAATTGGCCGCGCGGGTCGCCGATCCCGAGGAGTCGCTCGCAGAGGCGACAGCAGCAGACGACATTAAGAAGATGGCCATCATCGCGACGAGAGGGACGCTCGACATGGCGTACTCGCCGCTGATCCTCGTCAGTACCGCCGCCACGTTCGGGTACGGGGTAACGGTGTTCCACACCTGTTGAGGACTCGACATTCTCCACGAGGAACGGTCGAAGAACCTCCAGCTGTCGGCGGTCGGCAACCCCAATATGCCGATGCCGAACCTGGTGGGCGCACTGCCTGGGATGGACCGGATGACCACTCGGATGATAGAAAAGCGTATTTCGGACAACGAGACCGCGACCATCGAGGAACTCATCGAAACATCGCTCGACATGGGCGTTGAGTTCCAAGCCTGTCAGATGACTATCGAGCTGATGGATTACGACGAGGACGACTTCTACAACGGCGTCACGACCGGCGTCGGCGCCGCAACCGCCATTCAGGACATGGCTGAGGCGGACATCCAGCTACTTGTCTGAGCCGCGCCGCGGTCTTCTCTCGTGTCTCTCCCTGCTTCGACGCGACAGGGCCGCCCGGTCCGTGACGCCAACGCCGCGCAGGCATAACGACTAAGTTAGAATAGTGTGTATTGTACAATACACAATAAAAAGCGTAGCTATCATTGGTGGCGGACCGACGGGACTGAGTGCGGCAATCTATACGGCTCGTGCAGACAAACGAACACTGGTCTTTGATGACGGTGGCGGGACGACCCGCGATGTCGACACGATGAAAAACATCTACGGCTTCCCCGAGGGCGTGACTGGTCCTGAACTGGTCGATGTCGGGCAGGAACACGCCCAGAAGTACGGGGCCGACATCGTCGAGGAGGAGGTCGTCCGAATCGCCCCGGAGGGCGAACAGTATCTCGTCGAGACGACGGTCAATGAGTACACCGTCGACGGTGTGATCCTCGCTACAGGCGCCACCTACGAACGGCCGGCCATCGCGAACGTCGAACCGTTCGAGGGCCAGGGCGTCTCCTACTGTGTCGAGTGTGACGCCTTCTTCTATCGCGACCAGACGGTCGCGGTCGTCGGGACCGACAATTACGCGGCAACGGAGGCGCTGATGTTGCTCGACTACACAGACGATGTGCAACTCCTCACCAATGGGTCGTTGTTCGAGGCCGACGACGAACTACGTGACCGGGTTGAGGAGGAGGATATCCCCGTTGTCACCGACCGACTGGACCGTCTCGAGGGCGAGGAGATTCTCGAGACTGTCGTCACCACCGACGGGCGCGAAATCCCGATTGACGGCCTATCTTCATTAGGCGAGAGAATCCCGCTCTTCAGGGCGGGCGTGAATCGCCGCA
>NZ_QMDX01000027.1:18051-24255 GCF_007421925.1 Haloglomus irregulare | reverse complement strand
GCCAGACGAGTGGCACAACTGTGAGTACAATATTAACAGTTGCCCCGTTACGGCGACCGAATTAGTCCCAGCTCGGCCGGTCGGTGTCGTGCCGGGCGGCCTCGGTCGGCGCCGGCTCCGTCGCTGTCGTCGCCCCCTCGTCGTCCCCGGCACCGTCGCAGGCGGCGAGGTGCTGGAGGTACCCCTTCTCTCCGTAGTCGGTTCCGCACATCGGACAGCTCCCGTCGCCGAACGAGCCGGCGGCCGCGTCGGAGGTCGACCCCGTGCATCGGTCGCGGTGCTCGTCCAGCCCGACCGAGAAGACGAACGCCTCGCCGCAGTCGGAACAGCGCTCCATGCCGAGCGGTCGGGCGGTTGGTAACCGATTCGCCGACTGTTGGTAATCACCAGCGCCGCGCGCCGTCGCGAGGAGGCCGGTCGTCCAGTCGAAAGGTGGGGGTCGCGGCCGGCGAGACCCGCTCCAGCAGGCCGCTCGCCATCAGTCGTCGGCGTCGACGCGAAGCCCGTGGGTGACGGCATCCGAGCCCTCGCCGACCGCGAAGTCTGCGCGCTCAGCCCCCCGGTGCCGTTGCTGTCGTGAGGGCATGTGGCTATCGAGCGCTCTCAGCCCCAGCAACAGTGCCCGGCGGGTGGAGACGGCTCCCGACGAGACCACAGATGCTGCTTCCACAGAGACAGTCCGTTCTTCTCGGGAGGCAGCGCACTCCCCCACGACCCTCCATCACACGCTCCCTCCCCTTCTGGAACTGGTGACGGGTTGGAGGACAACTCGCGTCCGGAGAGACGGGCGATTCTCCCCTATCGTCTCGCTACCTGACAGTATGGGCGTGACCGATACAGAGGATGTAGTCAGCAAGTGGCTGTGACAAACGTATTCATCAAAACAGGAAACGGCATGGCTTCGACTGCAGATAGCACGCGAACCCTGTGGCGTACTCGCGCTCTGTATTCAGCAGCGGATCCGGAATCTATCAGTGCCGGAGAACTCCGCCGTCCCGTAACCGAGTTGGAGGACAACTCGCTTACCGTCAGTCGTCTGGAGTGCGAGTCCCGCGTCGGTCTGATTCGAGTTCCACGAAGTGAGCACGAGCCCTCGGCGGCGGGCGGAAAATATAATCCGGGTCCGCAGGCGCGGCACACGGGGGGTCGCGCCGAGCTCAGGCAACCTGCGCGTCTTCCCAGCCCTCCGTGTGGACGCGCTCGGACGGGACGTCCAGTTCGTCCAGCCGCTCCTTCGCGGCGACGACCGCCGCCGGTACCCCACAGGCGTAGTAGTCCGCGTTGGCTCCGACGGACTCGACGACGTCGGGGAGCTGCTCCTGAACGTACCCGGTGTGGCCGTGCCAGTCCTCGCGGGAGAGCGAGAACCGCGCCTCAACCGGGTAGGCGAGTTCGTACTGCTCCAGCAGCGACTTGTAGAGCAGCTGCTCCCGTGTCTTCTCACCGAACACGAACACCGCGTGGGGACCACCACCACCCGTGACGTACGCCTGTAACAGCCCGATGAGCGGGGTGATACCGGTGCCGGTGCCGACGAACACTGCCGGCCGGTCCGTCCCCTGGAGTCGGAGACTCCCGGTCAGTGTCGGCTTCACTTGCACGGTGTCGCCGACCGACCGTGCGTCCATGTAGTCGGCCACGCCGTCGGTGCCGTACGCGCGGAGCATGAGGCCGACTCTCGCCCCGTCGACGGCGAGGACGCTGTACGGCTTCACGCCGTCGTCCGTCCGGATCGCGGTGTGTTGCCCCGCCTCACCCGCGAACTCACCGTCGTCCAGCTCGACGACGTACTGCCGACAGTCGGGGCTGATATCGGTGATTCCGGTGATCGTCGCGCGACTGAATGACATTGTATGTACAGTACGGCCCTGACACGAATAAGCCCGTCCGCCGAGGTGGCCGACGCCGCCGAGGTGTCGAAAGAACACGTCCGGACCACGCTGAAGCGGCTCGTCGACGCCGACGCCGAGCTCGTCGAGTGCCGCGAGGAGGCCGGCGCGCACGACGCGCACCTGTACCGAGCGCTTGCCGGGCTCGGCACCGAGCCGGCGGTCGTCGACACCACACCCGAGGAAACCGCCAACAGTGGCGTATGGTACTCCGTTGAAAATACAAGACGGGAGCCGAATCACAGCGTCTTAGCGGGGGGCCTCACATCACTGGAAATACAATATATAGAGCGTTGTCCGCTTTCAGAACAGTAGCTAACTATCCATCATAAAAATTAGTCGGCTAATTTCATGTTAGAGTGCTGTCTTCAGAAATGCAGTCCAGTTACGACCTACCACCCGCATGGTCAGGAGGACCGTTCCCGTGGGGACCGCCCGCCCACGGTGGGGGGCCCTGTTCACGGTACTGATGATCATTAACGGCACGCACGTCGCCCTCCTCACCGTCAGTTTCGACAGTCAATGTCACCTCTTCCCCGACAAGCCCGTCAAACTCGCTGCGAATCGTTTCGGTCGTGCCATCACCGTCAAAGTCGGTGTCGGCAGTCGTATTGCTTGTGTACCACTCCGGGCCAATATCGATCACTAACCCATCAAGACGATAATCTTCACCGCCTGACGATTCGAGCGTTCCGTTGACAGTCCTGATTGTTTCGTTACCTTCGGAGGCGTGGTCTCCACCGTCGTCTTCGGGTTGGTCGGTCTGTTCCTCATCGGTCGTCTGTTGTGCTGTCACGCCGGCCTGTGTCTGCCCTGTGACACCACCCGTAGCGAGCGCCGCCACAGTTCCAAGCACGGCTATCACAACAAATAGCGTCGTGAGTTTCGGATTCAGTGCCATGCTCCAACCCGCGCTACAATCTGCATGGATATGAACATGCCAGACGCTTACGCACGTTTTCGAGTGAAAGAGTCGTATTGTCTGCTATTCATTCACCGTGACTGCGTATGGGAGACTAGTACGTGGGCGTTGGCGGTTTCGCCCGGGGTCACGCTCCCGGAGCCACCGACTGCGCCGGACCAGCCGACACTAGCCGCGTTCGGGGTCCAGCACGCCCCCGGACACGTCAGTCCGCCGTCGCGGCGCAGTTGTTCGGCCCCAGTTCGAGTTCGAACGCCTCGTCCCCATCGGCGGTCGCCCGCCCGACGTTGATCTCGATGATGGTCCCGTGGTTGGCGGGCCGGGGCGGCATGTCGGCCAGCACACGCTCGACGAACGCCCCGCGGTCGAGCGACAGGAGACCCAGCGACTCGCGGAGGTCGCCCAGGCGCGCGGTCACCCGTCCATCGACCACCTCGTCCACGCTCGCATAGTGTCCCGGTGCGACGAGCAGGTCGTCCTCGAACGCGCCGAACCGCTCCGTCAGCGTCCCGTGGAGCGTCGCTGCGAACTCCTCGACGTGGTCGCTGTCGGCCTCCAGGTCCGGCCGCGCGACGCTGTGGACGAACAGGGAGTCGCCCGTCAGGAGGAGGTCACCGACCCGGTACGCGAGCATCTCCGTCGTGTGGCCGGGGGCCGCGACCACCTCCAGCGCCGTGCTCCCGATCGAGAGGCGTTCGCCGCCGTCCAGCAGCGTCGCGTCGAACGCCAGCCCCCGCTCCGTGGCGCCCGCCGGTAGGACCGGCTCGGCCCCGGTCGCTACGGCCACGTCTCGGCCCCCGCTGACGTGGTCGGCGTGGACGTGTGTGTCCACTGCAGCGACGAGGTCGGCGCCACGGTCGGCGGCGTCGGCAGCGTACCGATCGGCGAACGCGCGTAACGGGTCCACGACGGCCGCTTCACCGTCCGCGAGGACGAGATACGCTAGGCAGCCGCTGGAGGGGCGGCGGTACTGCAGGACGGTCACGCCGTCGGGGAGCGGGTCGGTCGGGAGTTCCGTCGCCTCGTACAGCCGGGCCCAGCCGAACATTCCGCCGGCAAGGTTGTACGCCTCGTACCCGGCGTCGGCGAGCAGGTCCGCGACCTCCGCGCTGGCCTCGCCGCGCGGGCAGACCGCCACGAACGGGCCCGCTCCCTCGACGAGGTCCTCGACACCGCCGGTGACGCGGGCGCTCATGAACTTCATGTACGGCACCTCCAGCCGGCGCGGAGCGTCGACGCGCCACTCGTCGATCTCCTCGCGGTTCCGGGTGTCGAGCAGCGTGAACGCGCGGCCCTCGTCCAGCCACGTTCCCAGTTCCGCGGGCGTGAGCGCGCCCGCCGTGTCGGGTTCGGGCGACTCGGCCACGGGATCGCCCTCGGCGGGGCTCGCGTCCGGGTCGGCGTCGCCGGTCATGGGTGTGGGTAGACCGGGCGGCGGCATAAGCGTGGGCGACGAGGGGGGGTGGGGGGCGGTGCGGGCGGGCCACACGCCTATGTGGACGCCCGTCGACCGGGTACGTATGAACGGGGCAGAACTCGTGGCGAACGTCCGCGGGGAGCGGGCCACCGAACTCGACCGGCTGGGCTCGGAGAAGGCGCTCGTCGCGGTGACCGGTGCACAGCTGGAGCGGGGACCGGTTCTGAGCGCCCCCGCCCGGCTACTGGCCGGTGCGGCGGCGACGTTCGCCGACTGGGCCGACGCGACCGACGGGCCCGCCGGCGAGGCGTTCGCCGACGCGGCTGCCACCGCCACCGAACACGGCGACGCGCTGCTTGGGCTGGCCGACGGGGCCGACGCCGACGGCGACCCGCCATACGTGATCGACGAACTCGGGACCGCCGAGACGACGCCCGAGCGCGTCGCGGCCGGCCTCGTCGCATACCCGCTCGTGGCCGAGCGACTGCTCCTGCAGGTCATCAACTTCCTCGTCAACGAGGGGGACCGCTCGAAGGCCGATACCGTCCGCGAGGTCCGGAGCGACCTGCAGGCGATGCCCGACGACGCGGCCGGCGTGCTCGACGCCGTCTGTACCGACGACGGCGACTGGGTGACCGCGCAGAAGGCCACCACCGACGCCGTCGGGATGGCGTACGACGAGTACGCGACCAGCCTGGAGGAGATGGGACTGGACCCGAAGCCGGTCTGCTAGGAGATCCGACTATCCTCGGAAGCGTCCGGAATATTATAGCGAGATCGGTCGCGAGCCAGTTTCCCTGCCAGATAGCTTTGCTGACACTTTGTGACAGATTTCGTCCAGAATCTTCCGAACAGATCACCGAACTGGCTTACAAGACGACGTGACCTCGTCGGAACGACCGACACAGGTCGTCTGCACACCACTGAGCCGTACGTGCAGACTCCGAGACTGGTCGAGTTATCTCGGAGTCTGCCCCCGCGTCGTTGCCGGGCCGGACCGTGGGACGGTCGGGTGGGGAATCAGCCGGCGGTACTCTCGAGCGCGCTGGCAAAGGCGTTGAGGAACCCGATGATCCTCTCAAGCAGGTCGATCAGTCCCTGAATCCCACCCACGTCGCCGGTCGCGCCCTGTGCCGCGGCGACTCCGGTGAAAAACACCACGGCGGCCAGTAGCGTGACCACCCCCCGCGTCGTCGTGTCCATAGTTGGCTTATGTGGTCTGACGGTCTTCAATCTGCCTCCGGTCTGTCCGGTGACGCCACCGGGACGGCGACGGCCGCCCCGACGACTGTGCCTGTGGCGACTGGACCGCGGACACGGAGCTGCCGTGCTGGCCGTGCTCCCGCGACGGGCACGACGAACCGGCGAGCGTCGCCGACTCAACCAACGACGCGACGAACGCGCTCAGCCCTCGGTGCCGTTGCTGTCGTGAGAGCATGTGGCTATCGAGCGCTCTCAGCTCCAGCAACAGTGCCCGGCGGGTGAAGACGGCTCCCGACGAGACCACAGATGCTGCTTCCCAGAGACAGCCCGGCCTTCTCTGGAGGCGGCGCACTCCCCCACGGCCCTCATCACACGCTCCCTCCCTTCTGGAACTGGTGACGGGGTGTGAGACACCCCGGCCACAGCGGGGGTGATAGGCAAAGAGGTATGATTCGTCCGCTTGAGCCCTGGGTATGCGCGACGACCGCGCGGCTGACTCGCCAGCCACTCGGCCAGCCCGACTCAGCCGACGGCGCCTCCTCCGGCGCGGACTCGCCGGGCTCGCGCTCACCGGCAGCGGAATGGCGACAGCTCCGACGACTGTGAGGAGTGCTGAGTCGGCCCCGACGCACCCAGCCCCCAGCGCCCGCACCCAGCCGAGCCCGCCATTCAGCCAACAGCAGAAACTCACCGCGACCGACGGCGACAGTGGGGATGTCTTCGGCTTCTCAGTAGCGGTGTCGAGTGATGGAACCACCGCCCTCATCGGGGCT
>NZ_QMDX01000027.1:0-17953 GCF_007421925.1 Haloglomus irregulare | reverse complement strand
GTCTTCGGCTTCTCAGTAGCGGTGTCGAGTGATGGAACCACCGCCCTCATCGGGGCTCCTGGAGATGAGGGCCCGAACGGACCGAACGCAGGGTCGGTGTATGTGTTCACCGAGAGTGGAGGCACCTGGAACCAACAGCAGAAACTCACTACTTCCGACGGCGATAGTAGGGGGCTCTTTGGCGGGTCAGTGGCGGTATCGAGTGATGGGACCACCGCCCTCATCGGAGCTTTGCAGGATGAGGACCCGAGCGGAGCCCTTGCGGGCTCGGCGTATGTGTTCACCGAGAGTGAGGGCACTTGGAGCCAACAGCAGAAACTCACCGCGACCGACGGCGACCGTGAGGATCTCTACGGCGAGTCAGTGGCGGTGTCGAGTAATGGAATCACCGCCCGACGACGCCGTCAGGCCGCCCGCCCCACGCCGACTAATTCAGTGGCGGTGTCGAGTGATGGAACCACCGCCCTCATCGGGGCTTTGCGGGATGAGAATCCGAACGGAAGGCTTGCGGGCGCGGCGTATGTGTTCACCGAGAGTGGAGGCACCTGGAGCCAACAGCAGAAACTTGCCGCGACCGACGGTGACAGTGAGGATCTCTTCGGCTTCTCAGTAGCGGTGTCGAGTGATGGAACCACCGCCCTCATCGGGGCTCCTGGAGATGAGGACCCGAACGGGCCCGATGCGGGCTCGGTGTACGTGTTCACCGAAAGTGGGGGCACCTGGAGCCAACAGCAGAAACTCACCGCGACCGACGGCGACCGTGAGGATCTCTTCGGCGAGTCCGTGGCGGTATCGAGTGATGGAACCACCGCCCTCATCGGGGCTTCTGGAGATGAGGACCCGAACGGAGACAATACGGGCTCGGCGTATGTGTTCACCGAGAGTGAGGGCACCTGGAGCCAACAGCAGAAACTCGCCGCGACCGATGGCGATATTGGAGGGCTCTTTGGCGGTTCAGTGGCGGTGTCAACTGATGGGACCACCGCCCTCATCGGGGCGCAGCGAGATGTGGACCCGAACGGGCCCGGTGCGGGCTCGGTGTATGTGTTCACCGAGAGTGAGGGCACCTGGAGCCAACAGCAGAAACTCGCCGCGACCGATGGCGATATTGGAGGGCTCTTTGGCGGTTCAGTGGCGGTGTCAACTGATGGGACCACCGCCCTCATCGGGGCGCAGCGAGATGTGGACCCGAACGGGCCCGGTGCGGGCTCGGTGTATGTGTTCACCGAGAGTGAGGGCACCTGGAGCCAACAGCAGAAACTCGCCGCGACCGACGGCGACCGTAGGGATCGCTTCGGCAGGTCAGTGGCGGGATCGAGTGATGGAACCACCGCCCTCATCGGAGCTTTTGCAGATGAGGATCCGAACGGGCGCGCAGCGGGCTCGGCGTACGTGTTCACCAGCGACGACGCGGCACCTGGAGGTGGCGCGGGCCCGTCGGTGCGGGCGACGGTCCAACAGCCCGGGACGCCTGGCGGGCAAGCCCGGGTTGAATACGCGCTGGCGAACGTCAGCGGGCAGGCATCTGTCGCAGTGGCGTTTGAGCCGCTCCCCGCAGCGCTGGCGATCAATCCCGAAGCCAGCGACACCACGGGCGTCTTCGATGACTCATCGCTGGTGTTCTCCGACCCCACCAGCAGCCTCAGCCCGACGGTCGCGTTCGACATCGCGGCGGACCTCAGTCCCCCCACGACGGTCGAGATCGACACCGCCGTGCTGGATGCAACCGGGACCACGACCGACCGCGTGACGACCGTGCTTGAGATCACGGCCGATTCGGCGGACTCGCCGCTCGGTGGGACCGCCGGCGAGTACGATACCAATGGCGACGGCACGGTCACCGCCCGGGAACTGGGCGCGGCCGTCACCGACTTCGGGGCGGGAGAACTGAGCGCCCGCGAGCTCGGAGAGGTCGTCACCGCCTTCGGCCGGTCCTAACCACTGGCGGCGCCCCTGGAAAAAGAGCCACCTGTGGCTCAGTCCACAGCTGAATCACCGAGTTACTCGGCGCACCGTCAACTGGAGGGGTCAGCCTTCGGAGGCAGATAAATATACACGGAGTTACCACGTGGCCTGTTTTCGGCGAATCTGAACTCTCCGCCGAGTGCTTCGACACACCACTTCATTACGAAGAGCCCGACCCCCGACCCGTGTGTGGTGGATGTCCTCTCGGAGTACTCGTCGAGCGCGGTGAGCTCCATCTGGGGAATCGGTGGGCCCGTATCGCTGATCTTGATCTCGACTCGGCCGGTGTTCGGCGACTCGTCGATTCGGATACTGACGGTCGGCTCGGGCTGATCGTTGTGTACAATCGCGTTCTCGATCGCCTGTTCCAGCGCGTCTCGGAGTTCCTCGTCCGTCTCCACCCAGAGCACCGTCCGTTCCGTGACATCGATGGAAGCGTGTGGGTACGCTTCCCGATGCTCGTCGGCGACGGTCTCAACAACGGTAGCGACTCGCCTGAGAGTGCGCTCTGAGTCCTTCCGCGTAATCGTCTCCTCAATTTGTTTCACGGAATCGACGACCCCAGTGAGACCGTTCGCAGTCTCCCGGATGGTTTCGGCGTCCGTGATAAGGTCGCTCGCTTCTCGGTCGGGGCTTATCCTGTCCGCGTACCCTGAAATCACGTTGACATCGTTGCGGATGTTATGCCTGAGGAGGCGGTAGAACAGCCCTAGGCGTCGGTCGTTGGTTTTGTACTCGGTGATGTCTCGGATCTCTCCGAGCACGTACGACTGGTCGTCGATACTGATACTCGCCAGATACACTTCGACCCAGATGAGCTGGCCGTTCGAACACTTGACGCGCCATTCAAACTGCTGAGTGGGTCCATCTCCAGCGGCCCGTATTCGACGCTCGGCTTCTGCCTGCGAGAAGTGATACGTGTTGGCCGTGAAATCCTCAATGTTCATCTCTCGGAGTTCGTCAGTCGAGTACCCGAACATCGACTCCAAACGGTGATTATTATCAAGGATGGCACCGGTCTCGGGGTGATGGAGAATAACTCCGACACGAAGATATTCGTACACTTCTGGAAGGACGACACCCTCGGCGGGAGCCCGTTCTGGATACGCCATCTGGTTAATTGATTCTGGGTGCTCGATACGAACGTTAATATGATTGGTCTATATTCGTATATTTGATAATTGAGTGCGTAACGACTCTGTCTTCACATCCGTCATCTAAGTAGTATCAAACGCTCCTGATAGAATCCACATCCAGTATTCCGCGCTCTGTATCGATCGACTCAGTATAGATTCTGAACCCTCTTCGATAGGACCAACTCGCGCCCTATATGGAGCAGTGCATCCGGAACCTATCATTGCTTGAGAACTCCCTCGTCTCGTAATCGGGTTACAGGACAACCCGATTAGAATGGCGGCGAACCCATGCTGAAACGGGGGGTCTACCCCGAATTATGGGCACACTCTACTCGCTTTATCTAATATATGCGTCCACTGCTCGGAGTCGACGAGTATCTTGCTCTAGCGGCCGCCACCAACCGAATCGACGCGTACACGACGATGCTCATCGAGGAGGACCGTATCAACGAGGCGATCGAGTATGGCCAGCAGAACCTGCACGCGCCCAACAACGCACTCACGCTGGCCAGAGCAC
Organism: Haloglomus irregulare; assembly: GCF_007421925.1. GTDB lineage: Archaea > Halobacteriota > Halobacteria > Halobacteriales > Haloarculaceae > Haloglomus > Haloglomus irregulare. The sequence goes on along the minus strand of NZ_QMDX01000027.1, from coordinate 14,335 downwards.
TCCGAGAACACGACCGACCACAGGCAGCACTGGAGATAAGCCAGCACGGATTGTCCCTGGACGGCAACGGGAAGGCAGATCTGGCCGAGTGGCTCCGCGACAGAGCCGCCAACTTGGACGAACCAGAGGTGGCACTAGAGGCGGCCGTCACCGCGTTCGAAGCCGCACCCACACTCGCGGCCTACCAGGCGACAGAAGAACTCGCTGGTGAAGACTGGCCGACTGTTCGCGAGGAGATACTGAGATCGCTTGCGAACCGAGACACGACCAAGCGAAATGCGCAACGACATGTCGAGATATTCCTGTACGCGGAGCGATACGACGAGGCCATCGCCATCGCGGATCGTTTTTTGGACGACATGGTGGTCGAACCGGTCGCCGATGCCGTCTTCGAGGAGCACCCAGAGTGGACGATCGACGCCTGCAAAGCACAGGCCGAACCGATCATCGAGGAAGGGGAATCACAGCAGTATCGACACGCCGTAGACTGGCCAGCGACAACCGGAAATGCGGCCGACGCTGCGGGCGAGCTCAACGAGTGGCGGGCCTACGTACAGGATTTCCGGGATGAACACTCTGAAAAGTACAAACTCCGACCGATGTTGGAAAAGTTACTTGAGGAGTTTGCCGACCGATAGCACAACGACGATCATGACTGACACAGCAACCACAGATCGATTTGTCATCGAAGTCAGCCAAGTGGGCACTGTCGACCAGTTCGAAGAGCCCAGTATCACAACAACTGCAGAATATCGGTGACACGAACTCTTGGACACTCGCCTCTATCGATTTGTTGTGTGAGCGACCACCACGATCTGCAGACCCACCCCTATCGACTTGTTCTTGTCAGCGACGGCGCTGAGTCATCGATAACACCCTCACCCCTATCGACTTGTTCGAGGAACAGCCTACTTCTTTAGCTGTGCGTTCACAACAGTGCGGAGTTCGTCATCGTGGACGTCGTCAAGTCGCGAATCCTCTCGAAGCGTCTCGATGATGGTCTCCGAGTTCTCACCAAACGCGAACTCAAGGTAGCTGCCCGAGTGTGGCCCCTGACTCTTCCGCTCTGTCTCGACCAACGAATACGTCGTGAGTTCTTTCATTTTGTTCACGTACGTCTCCTGATGATACTGATCTGAATCTAGGGTACCCGTCAAGTACTGATACACCCGGTATCCAATCGGGCTCTTTGCTGCACCAGTTCCGGCCTCACGGGCCACAACTGCAGTCGCGAACAGACAGAGCTTCTTCTGCGTACTAATCCCACGTGTCACTTCCAACACGCGGTTCTTCTCAACCTTATTTTGAGCCTCTCGAACGTGCTCCTCACGGACTTCGTCCGCACCTGTTTTTTCTGCAATCGACCCCGCTGTTCGCATCAGATCGATCGCCTTCCGTGCATCCCCATTGGTTTGGGCGGCGAATGCTGCTGCAAGCGGAATGACGTCGTCGCTGAGTACATCCTCATAAAAAGCGTCTTCCCGAGCCCGGAGGATCTCCCGGAGTTGGTTGGCATCATAGTCACTGAAATGAACGTCCTCGGGAGTGAACGAACTGAGAGCACGACTTCCCACACTCTCCATCATCTTCGTGTCGTTAGTGATGGCAGTCACGGAGACCTGGGCAGTGATCTCGTCGGTGCTTCCAGCACGAGAGAGCTGATAGAGAAGGCGGGAGAAGGCTGGCTCGTCCTTATCGCGACGACCGATGAGCATGTCGAGTTCATCAAGGATGAACACGACTGTGTCGTAATGGTCATTGATCAGACGGTAGAGTTCACGCCATTTTTTTTTGTTTGGAACCCCATGTTCCGGAACGTCGACAGTCGTTCCGATGTCGTTCGCCACTTTTCGCGCAAGTTCGTAGACACCTGCACCGAGAGTCCCCACGTTCTGGCAGTTCATCTGGATGACGCCGAACCGGATGTCACGACTTTCGCAGAGTTCGACGATGTTCTGGCAGACGGCGTTGATGATGAGCGATTTCCCGGTCCCGGAGGGGCCATAGAGGAGAAGGTTCGGTGGCCGCTCGTTACTAATCGCGACGCGGAGGTGCTGAGTGATATCGGTGAGTTGGGTGTCACGACCGACGATACGTTCTTCGTCGACGATCTCGTTCGGTTCAAGCAGTGACCGGGACTTGATGAGACTCGCGGCTTCTTCCTGCTCGAGAATGAGATCTTTGATAGAACCCGTGGACTCGGAGGCTTCCTCGGGACCAGGATCCGTGGGCATACCAGAACCCACTCTATCAGCATACTAAAAGATTCCCCTGTCGATTTCTTTTCTACCAGTATAACGTTCATAACCAGGATATCGGAGGGTTGCACCGTTGTCCTCTGCGACCTCCGACGATTTGTTAGGACCCCTTCGTCTCGACTGATCCAGGAGAACTCCCGAACACCCTCTCACCCCTATCGATTTGTTCTAACCACATAGGAGGGTAGGATGAGAGAATTCCCGAACGGGCTAACGCTCCATCTACGTCACGATTAGCATGGGATCAAGGGCTGATTTCATCTTCTCTTTCTCTTCTTTCTAGTTCTAGCTACTAGCTAATTAAGTAGAACGCACCTCTATCGACTTGTTCTAACCACACTCAATCCCTCTATTTCTCTCCTAATAGAATACTTAAACATCGATTGAGGAATCGGAATCCTGCTCTACACCCACCCCTATCGATTTGTCCAATATCTTTCCCGTCTGCTGAATACAGTTGGAATCGAGATCATAAAGACCGAGTCTGTCGGAGGACCTCATCCTGATTGGCTATATTCACGTAGGTTCCTCGTGATCGACTCTCCCACCAACCCTTTGTGGTCAGAACAAATCGATAGGGGTGGGTGTGTGGTCCTGTCGACTCGGATACAACAGACACAGTCGATTACGTGTAGAGTCGACTCTCCACTCAATTTCGGCAGTTCCCCTCCTTGGCTCAACATTGGTCTTCCGTGGATAGCTTCTCGCTGAACAAATCGATAGAGGTGACCCTCCGCATGCAGGTGGTTTTGGTGAACAAGTCGATAGGGGTGCGTCTTCTTAATTTCTCAATCGAGTTCGGGGATCTCAATATCTGTTCTCCTGTATTAACGATGCTACCGACACAGACAGTCGGGTCGATCAATTCGGCTGAAACCGATGTGCATTTGAGAGAAACGCTTCTCCACGCATCGCTCGAATTTTGTGGTATGAGTACCTCCGACAACACGCCAGGTGACCTGGAGTCCGTTCGGGAGCGGCTCAACGTCATCATCCAGGAGACGCGATTCGCGCTCCTCCAGGATATCATCGGGCATCCGTCGGAACTACCGACGTTGAGAGAACTCGACTCCGTCAACCCGGGGAAGAGTCAAACGATGATTCCCCAGCACCTCCAGCAACTCGTCGACGCTGGCATCGTCGAAGAAGTGCTCCTGTCCGAGAGTCGCCGCCAGAACGACCTGCCGTACAAGTTCTGCGGGATCAACGAGAGCAGTCGGCAGTTCTTCGAGGAACACAAGATCCTCCGGGCACAAGACACGCTTCACAAGATCTACGACCGGGTGGAGAAACCCGACAACATCAACAGATACGAGACCGCTCCGTGACCCGAGCGCTAACAGCGTCCGTCTTTCACTTCGCAGACGGGGTGTCTCTCCGACCAACTGGCCCTCCGACTGAGGTACTAGTTCGTTTATTCGTCCAGATTCACTGGTGATTTGTACTTTGATTTAATGCGATCCCCTTCCCGCCACCGCCAGTAGTGGTAGCGGTTATCGTTGATCTCCTTGATGGTGATCGTCGCCTTCGTTGGGACATCATCCGGGAGATCATCGGGGCGCTCGTTGATTTTGTCTTCATTCTTCGCTTCGGCAAGGCGGGCCTCACGCTCGCGATGCTCAGCGAGGTCCTCGGCATAGTGAGCCACGTCTCGGAGCAAATCGGGTGAGTAGTCGTTGAGTGTGTCGATGACGTCGGTGGGGAGGTCCGCTGGGGGCGTCGGTGGCTCGTAGGACATGGCCCGATCTATGTTAACCAACACAGGCGCAAACTGCATAGTTTTGTTGGTTAAGCCGCTACCAACAGCTCTCACCGGTTCTCCAGCAACTTTGACACTACTCGAAACTCTGTATCAGGGAGTTTCGTCTGATGTTACAGTACCCTCGGGAACTTTCGAACGCTGGGCGATTCTACGAGTTCGAGAGGAGACGCTCATCAGGTCGTGGGACCCGCCCCTGCTTGATCTCATGTTCGACACGCCGGAGGTGTTTACAGCCACCCTCGGGCGTACGCTTCTGCCAGTCTGGACACGTACACGACTCGCTGATCATGTCGACTTCGTACCAGTTTCCGGACGCCGATCGGACCTCGTACCGGCCACCCTTTTCGAGCAATGAGACGGCCATTGGTTCGTCGATGGCACGGCTGGTTCGCGGCTCGAGGTGGTCGTGCTGGGTCGAGTGCTCCGTGACGACCATCCGATCGCGTACGTCGCCGGTGCGGCCGCCGTCTGGAGCAACCGCAGCCTCGGGGCCCTGGAGCCGATTCGCAAGCAAGGCCTCGACCGGATGCCCCGCCGGCCACAGATAGTGGACTTCCCGCCGCTCGCGATGGTCGTAGGAGCCACAGGCGGCAGCTCTCCCAGTCCAGACACGCCACGCCCTGAGTGCTGTGATCACGTTGACGATGACTCGCGGAACAGCCTCGTGCTTGTCGGGGTAGAATACCCGGAAGCGAGTACATGCCTTCTGCGGCGGAACTGTCTCCCACCACTCGACGTCGTCGTCCCAGCTCTCGCACATCGCCTTATCCTCCCCGTATCCGACGGTCAGGCCGTCGATTTGCGGTATTCCACCGATGTCTCGTCAGCCTCGTCTTCGAGCAGCCGAAGGACGGCGCACCGGAGATACTCGTGATTCGGATTGTCTGAGGATTGGGCGACCTGCTCGTGGTGCTCTGCGACTCGCTCTGCCTCGTCGAGGACGGTCGGTAGATATTGGTCAGTCATGCGTCGGTGGAGATGGAAGTCCGCCTCCGCCCCTCGGCGGGCGCTGAAAAACTTAACCAACAAATACCGATCAGTCATATCCTCTGTTGGTTAATTCCTCTCTGCTCGAATGCCGAGCCGGATCGGACTACCGGAGCGAAGAATAGTATATCTGTATAGACATAACTCTATCGGGAATATGAGGGACAAGACTAACACAGTTAGATGCGATACCGATAACTAGCGATGATGGAGTACGTCGACGAGACCGCGGCGAAGATCATGGTTGCGGCCCAGCCGGGCGACTCGATCCGTCGAATCGCCCAGAAGATCGACGGCTCCTACTCGTGGGTCTACGACTGGATCGAGCGGTTGGAGGACGCAGGCTTCATCCGGCGTGAGGACGGCGTCTACATCGAGAATTACGCTGTCAGGGATCGCTACTACGATCTCGTCGCGGCCATCTCTCGCGCTGCTCCCCCCTCGATCGACGATGGCTACGTCATTCCGCACTTCGCCGGGATGCCCTTTGCGTACACGAAAATCGACGCCGTCTACGTCTGGACCCACGGCGGCTATCAGATCGCCCGCGGCCACGACGACTATCCGATCTTCATCCAGGTCGCCGACCGGGATGTCGACCAGTGGACGGCGTTCTTTGATGAGTTCGGGATTCCAAGCCGGATTGAAGAGCGGCCGGATGCGAGCGACTACGATGCGACAGTCTCGTACGTGTTGTTCCCGACGAGTGGGGAGATCACTCGTGAGTGGGTTGACGGCAATCCGGTTATTCCGTTGGATGAGGCAATCGAGCACATGTTGGAGTACCGGGTGAACTACGAGCCGGCGTTGGAGATGATCGCCGACGAGTACGACCGCGATATCGACGCGTCCCACGAGGATCCGCGTCTCAATACATGAGCCTCGGTGAACGCGAAGACGAACTACTGGATACGCTGGAGACAGTCATTGACGCTGACCTGCCGTACGTGCTCGTCGGTGGGTGGGCGATCGCGGCGTTCAATCAACGCTTCACCACGGACGTCGACGTCGTCATTCCGGCCCAAGCGGTCGACGACTACACGGACCTTCTCACCGACCGCGGCTACGAGAAAACGGCCGATGTCGAGCGAAACGAACTCTACGAGGGCCGGACTATCCGGTTTACGAAAGATATCGGGAATCCGGTTCAGTTCGACGCGATGGTGGACGCGCTGGGCTGTCGCCAGACGGAAGCTGAATGGTCGTATCGCTATCTGGCCCAGCACTCTGTCACCGAGGAACTGCGAACCGGGCGCCCGGTAACAGCCAGGATTCCGGAACGGGAGTTGCTGTTCGCGGTGAAAGTCCACAGTGGCCGCAAGGCAGACTCTCGGGATCTAGTGGTGCTGGCTGCTGGCGCGGATTTCGACCGGATCGCGACTCATCTGCATCGCGGGGAGTCCGAGAAGCTCGCCGGTCGCATCGAGACTGTCCTCGACCGCCTCACGTCGGAGGATTTCGCGGATGCATTCAAAGGAGTCTTCGAACAGCAAACGGTTCCCGAACAGGATATCGATGCCGTCGTTGAGTTCCTTCGTGACCAGCAGCGCCGAATCGATTCTGAACGATAACATCGACTGTCGATGGGTATGTCTCGGGACCGATCGAAACACACGGGGTCGGGATGCCGAACGAATTAACCAACAATGTCGACAGAGTACCCTCCGGCGTTGGTTAACAGCCGGGAAGGGGGTGTTCAGCCCTCTACAACTGTGTCGATGATCTCCTGAGCGGTCGAACTGATCCGGCCGAGACGCTCCTGAATGCTCTCCGCATCGTCGTCCTGCCACGCGGCAAGATAGAACGCTGACCCGCTCGTATCCAGGTTGAAATACCGCCCGACGATGTACGCAACGGCTTCCGCTTCGACCTCGCGTTTTGCGCGCTCGGGCTCGTCGTCGCCATCGAAATGAAGCAGCGCGTGGGCGTACTCGTGAACCAATGTCACCGCGAGATCGGCCTGATTTGAGCGGGCTTTCGCTTCGACGACGGGCTGGCCCTCGTGGAGAGTCCGGTGTTTGCAGACGCCTTTCGCGTCGCCATGCTCCCACTCGGCAGCGTCGACGACACGGACGTCGATATCGAGAGTAGTTGCCGCATGGAGGAGCGCTGGCACCAGGTCGTCGGCGTCACCAGCTGCCTCGGTTTCCAGCTCGGGTAGCGGTTCGCCCTCGGTTTGAGACACATCGAAGACTGCCGTTGGTTTGAATCCAACCAGTCCTTTCGACCACTCCTCGGGCGATGTCTCGTCATAGTCACAGTCGCTTTGCTCGTGGTAGCTCGGTGAGTTCTCGCACTCGGGGCACTGCTTCGTAATAATGGGTGCCCAGATCCAGATCGCCTGTTCGCCCTCTTGGACGTGCCGGTCGAACTCCGATCTCCACGTATTGTAGCCCGCCACGCGGGTCGCCTCGGGACACTGGAGTTTGATCAGGAGGGTGTTACGATGAGAGTGACCTCCTCCCCGTGGTAAACGACGGGGCTTCCCACAAGCCGAAGCCCGCTGGGGGTGGGAATTTACGTTTGCACACCGACGGGGGTGCTGGCAGGGCCACGCCGCCGTTACTCCTATCCTGCGGTGGGGTCGAGGTTCTGCCCCGCTGATTCGGAGTTATCTTGGTTGTTTTACGTCGGTTACCACCCAATACGGCCATTGAACACCTAAATCTACCGTGCGGCGATTCACGCCCGCCCTGAAGCGCGGGATTCTCTCGCCTAATGAAGATAGAGCGGATCGCCGCGCCCGGAAATCACCCGCAGACCGATGGACGGGGAAATTGGGGTGAGGAGTCGCTCTTCCAGCGTGAGCGAGCGGGACTTACCAGATGATGTCTCGGTCTCGAAGTCGTCAAGCGTCGCTTCGCCAGTCATGATTCGCCGGGATTCGTCTCGTCGGTGTCTTCCCCGCCTGTTCGCTCATGCCGGTCGTTGTATCGCCCAAGTTCTCGACCGATACGCTCCAGCGCCGTGACGGCGCGTTCGATGAGCTGATACGTGGCCCGCGAGAGTCGGATGTTCTCCATCAGATGTCCTCCTCTGGCTCGACGAGATCGTTACTCTCAGCGACGAGTGCCTGCACGGCTGAAGCAGGATCGTTCTCGACCGGAAGTGTTCGCTGGTCAAGCGGGGCGGGATACGCCCGGTCCTCCTGCGCACAAAGTATGATCAACCACTCTTCGCTCCCTTCGGCGAGGACGACGTAGTGGTCGATATCCCGACGTTGGAAGACTGTCCGATCTGTCCGGCTCACCGCACTCCAGTTCGCCGGCAGTGACGATGACGGCGTCCCACCATCTGGCGTGAGTGCTCGGTACTCTTCGAATTCAGCGAGTGCCGCCTCGATATCCTCCCCGGTGAGGTGCCAGCAGTCGGCCGGCCCATCACACACCAACTGACTGACCACATCGTCGCGGAACTGGATATAGTGTTTCTCGGCGACGGTTTCGTCGTCGGTGTAATCGAAGAGGAGCGCACAGGCGAGCTGTGCCGGTCCGCTTCCCGTATAGCCCCAGTCGAATCCCGCCGGGCTATGCCGCACGAGACCGAGACTTCGATTAGGGGAGAGGCGTTCGTGTGTGGTAAGGTTCAGTACTACCGGTGTTCCGTCGACACGCATCCCGACGTACTCAACGCGGTCTGTACTCGCCTGACATCGCTCACTCACATCCTGTACGACTGCTCGTGGGTCGGTAGTCGAATTCATCTCCATCGGTTGCATGCGGGCGTTCGGATTCCCCGCACCCCTGCTGGGGGTCGAAAAACCACCACCGACTATTTGGCCCTCAGCGTCGCTTCAAAATTAGAACTCAGACTATTATAGTTCAGACTACAATATTTCGACGGATAACTAATCAATAGGGGCAGTCTATTCCTCGAAGAGACAGCCAGCGGCTGCATCGTCGCCAGCGAGGGTTTGCTGATCCTCGTCCGTTTGACCTCCTCCTCCGCGTGAACGCGGAGGAATCCCACCACGGGATTTCAGGCCGAGTGTCGCGGCCTGTTAGTTTCAAGACGCATACGTTCCACGCGTCGTCTGCTGGGTTTCAGCATCGGCGTGGCTGTCTTGTGGCCCGGCCAAAGAGGCCCCATCCGTAGCCGAGTCATCGTCACCGGCCTTCTGCCGGGAAGTCCGGTCGCTTCGGCGGTGACTCTCTCCACTACGGTAGCGGTCTGCAATGTTTATCGCCCCGTTCACATCGGCTTGATACTCACCGACCCAACAGCCGTCGTTCGAGCATCTGAACGTCGCCTGTCGTGGCCGGTAGCCGTGTTCACCGCAAGCGTGGCACGCCTTCGACGTGTTCCGGGGATTCACCGTCTCGACGGGAATCCCCTTCTCGGCGGCTTTGTAGCGAATCTGTGCGTGAAGCTTCGCAAAGCCCCACCCGTGCAACCGCCGGTTCATGTACTCGCCGTAGGCCATGTTCTCGCGGATGTACGTCAGGTCTTCCAGCACCAGCACCGGGTTCTCGACGGACTCGGCGTACTCCACGACCTCGCGGGTCACACGGTGGAACACATCGTCGATCCGGTCCCACAGCGCGTCACCGTAGGACTCTGCGATTCGCTCACTGCCACGCTGCTGAAGGCGTCTCGTGGCGGTGAAGTAGGTTTTGCGGAGCCGACGAACGGCCTTGCCGTCGTCGGCCCACAGGTGGGGGCGAACCGGAGAACCAGAGCCGTCGCGGTGACACACCGTGACGAGACTCGCTTCTCCAATGTCCACGCCTATCGGCGTCCTGTTGAGCCCAGTGAGACAGGGCTCGCCAGACTCGTCTGGCGGCGCCCGCTCGTCGGCGGACACCTCAGATTGGTCCTCCACGTCGCGGGTGGCGGTGACGTGGAGATACCATGTCCCGTCACGCTCGAACAGCCGACTTTCACCCATTTCGGCGTCGTCTGCGTACACCGCTTCGAGCCACTCCCGCTGGTCGGGATTGGCGCGTGCTGGAATCCAGAGGTGGTAGTCCTCGTGGTGCGGGATTTTGACGTACCACTCGATAGCGTTCTGTGGCTGGTGGTCAAGTTGCAGTCCCTCGTTGGTGAACCGCACCGGGTGGTCGTCGTGAAGCTCGTCGGCGTCGTAGTTGTTGTGCAGTTGTGGGACGTACTTCTTGAGGGCGTTTTTCGCGTAGCCGCTCAGGTCGTACTCGACAACCACGTCGTTGGCGGCTGACTGTGTGTCACAGCCAGCGGCGAACGCCGCCTGAAGCGCCTGCTGGTAGGCGGTCCGCGTCTCACGCAGCTTCTGTCGCTTGTGGACGTTCGGGTCCACTAGCTTCAGTTCGAGCGTTTTCGTGACCTCGCCCATCGTCGACGTAGTTCATCCCTCGGCTGTGAAAGACATATAATTCAGCCATCCAGAGTGGAAGTGAAACGGTGGGAAATCCAGCCCTGCAATAGAACGGTGGACTGTCACACTCTGCTGTCTGCTCGACCCCCGCCTGTTCGCTCCTCTGTTCCGACAGAGCGTCGGAACACTCGTCACTCCCGGGAAGGCGGGGGTATGCGCTCGTCTCTCTATCAGCGAAGAGTGTTGACTGATCTCCCTCGGATGTTTGCTCAACTTCGGGTCGATCGTCGACGCCGAACTCACACGCCTCGGGCTGATCAAGACGTGAATCCCGGTCACGATGATCCACGTCAGCACCGAAGTCCTCAAGCGAGGTCTCGATGCTTGTTTCGGTTACTTCGAGTTGGCCATCGTCACCGAATGCGGTCTGTCGTTGAATCTCGATCTCTGGTCGATCGCTCATCTGGATTGAGCCTCCACCCACCGAAGCTCCGACAGACACCTCCGGGCGTTGGGTCAATCGTCTTGTGCGCGGAGTTCGCTGGCCCGCTGTTCAAGCCGGCGGAGGACTTGGACCCGTTGCTGATTCGCGTTCTCGTAGGCGACGCAGGCTCGCAGCGTCTCCATATTGTTGATCGTCACGATACCAGCGTTGATGAGTCGCGTATCCTGGGGTTCGAGCCGTTGTTCTGGTGAAAGCTCGCTTACGTCAGTTGATTGACCGTCAGGATTGCTCACTGATGATCGCCTCCGCTACTGCTGAGGCGACAAAAACAGCCCCCGCCGTTACCCGTCTTCTTCCTCGGGTTGGATTTGACGAGCGTCCTCCGCGAGATCGTGGATGTACTCCCGAAGGGTTTCCATGTCCTCGCGAGCGTCTTGGAGGGTCTTGCCTTTCGCTTCCGCGATTACCTCGTCCTGTTCTCGGGTGTCGTTATATCCAGTCCAGGAGAGGGTCCCGCTTGCGAGCGAGCGCTGGTTCGGTATCGTACCCGCCTGGGTACATCCACAGGGCCATCTGCTCAAAGTCGCCGCCCCACCAGCCGATACGGTGGGTTTCGTTGCCCTCGTGAATGGTTCCCTCAACAGGGGTGTGTTGCTGGAGACGTTCGAGGCGGTCTCGATTCTGAACAATAACAAGTGAGCGGTTCGGATTGTTTTTGGCATGTCCATCACCGTCGAACAGTCCACGGGTGAAGTGAGGCCACGCCCAGTCCTCCAATGGAGGGAGATAGCCCCTACTCGACTTCGCCGGGGTCGTGCCAAGGTCGTTGAGCGACCTGACGAGGCTCTCGTTCCGAATACAAATCCGTGGCGTATCGTCGTGATGATAGATATGGTGTTCCGCTTCCAGATCGTCCAGTAACGTCTGTAGATGGTCTCTATCGATAGAGGTGAGGTTAAATCGTCCGTCTCTGTCGAGATGCCCATCGGCCCAGAATAGTCCGACCCAGTACGCCTTTCGAGGCGTGTCAATGTCGCAAAAGTACGATTCATTAATGTCGTAGCTGAAAGGCTCGGTTTCCAATCCGATGTCTTCTTTCGCCGCGTTCCATCCGTCGAAGCGGCGTTTGATGGTTGAGGCATTCGGTGATAGGTCAAGTGAACGGTACTCACGGAGAGTCGGAGGGTGGCCAAGACGCTCTGTGGCGAGTCGGAGCGCGTCCCGGCACTCGTCTTTACTCATAGGGTCTGGTCCGGGTTTAGCCATATATCTTGATCCCACGTTCCAGTAATAAAAAATGGAGTATCGTCTCGCGTTTGAGCTTCACGGTGAGGGAGACGCCGACGTCACTACGTTCGACGTATTCCGTTCGTGTCGCCTGTTCACTGGTTTCGGCCGATTCGCCATCCGCACGAGATGGTTGGGTATGTTCTGACATGGGTTACTTTCGGTGATTGGTATTCAGATGGACGGTGCAACCGGCTCTCTGGATGGTTCGTGAAGGATTGCGTCGATCTCGGGTCCGGTGAGTCGCCAGCTTCCAGCAGACCCAGCGCAGTTTAGCTGGCTCACGACCTCGGTTTTGAACTCCTGGTAGTGGTTGAGGGCGAACGCCTCGTCTCCCGTGTAGTCGAGGAGGAGTGCGAGCGCGAGTTGCGCCGGACCACTACCACCATATCCCCACTCGAATCCCGAGGGACTGTGGTTCACCAGCGCGAGACTCCGCTCTGGCGTGAGCCGTTCTTGCTCGGGACGTTTCTCGACGATAGCCTGCCCACTCTGCCGATACCCGACGTAGGCGATGTCGCAGTCGCTCGCTGGGTGTGTCTGTTCAATCGAGTGTGTGTCGCTAGGTCTACTCATCGGTCTGTTCGGGAGCTACTCGTTCGAGCACCCCCGCACCCCTCAGGGGGCGAAAAACAGCCACAGGAACTGCTTTCTCCTACGCGAGATGGGAGATATCGGCTGGTTCGTCGACATCGTCGAACTCGCCTTGTTCGACCGGCTGCCAGTCATCGCCGGGTGCTGGACTCCACCAGTCGATCTTGTAGGCACCCGGTGCGCCGAGGATCTTCACCCGTGCCGACCCATCGGGTAGATCGCGACGGAGCTTTTCGTCGACGTGGAGGTTCCACGTTGAGTGGGTGTCGAAGCAGGCGAGCACGGCCTCCTCGTAGCCGCGTGTCTCTCGGGATTCTTGGAGTTCGACCTGTGTGTTGCAGTTCTTGCAGAACACACCTTCGAACGGAATGTGACTGAATATCTCGTGCCCGCAGACGGGACACCAGAGGAACTCGAACAGTGCTTCGCTGTGGCGGTCGATGACTTCCAGACTCATCTGTGAATCTGGCCCGCTTGAGACGGGCCACCCATTCCGGCCCAAAATAAACGTCACCGCAGATACGCTCCTATCAATCAGCGCTCGGCGTCGTACACGATTCGCGAGGATGTTTCGTACCCACAGTTCCGACACTCGACCCAGCGCTGAACCTTCGCACCGTCAGCCGTTTTCCCACCGATTGCTATATCGCTGTTCGGACACTCGGGACAACTCAGTTCGGGCGCTGGCCGGTCACGGAGCTCGTCACGGAACGATTTCGCGTCCTTCGTCTCGTACCCCCGCGACCACACCGGGTAGCCGTCGACGAGGATTGCGCCACGCCACTTGTAGCGGTACGAATCCGGTGCTCGGTGTAAGACCGCCCGAGCGCCGGTCTCGGTATTCCGGTATGCGAGTGTGGGTGTGCGACTCTCGCGCTTCCAATTTGTGATCCGGGACATCTGTTAGAAGTGGACGTCGGCGGGCACGATCTAGAGCTCCTCGCTCTCCTCCAGCACTCGATCCAGCTGCTCGCGATGACGGATCCCGTTCGCATATTCGTTGTACAGGAAGATCGTTGGCCCGTCGTAGGCGCCAACCTGGTGGAAGGCGTGCCGAGCGAGATCTTCGTCGCGCATAATCTCCTCATCGGAAAGTTCGTCAAGTGCTTCCCTCACCCGTTCGAGATTCCGCTCGAACTCCTCTTTCGTCGCCTCCCAGCCACGCTCAAGCAGGTCTTGGCCGGCATCGGAGTCGATGGGGGCTGCAGTCGGCAACTCACCCCATCGCGCCTTCCCCGCAACGGACGTGTCTTCCTCATCGAACGTCACGTGGTAGTCGAAGACTGCGCCAGCGTGTGGGTCCGCGCCGACCAGGCGGTCGAACACCGTCTTTCCGGTGGATAGTGCTTCGTCTTCTGTCGATGCTTCTACCAGGCTGTAAATGACCATGTGCATCTCGAACACCTCGAAGCGCCGACGCACCGGGAGTCGTTGCTCGCTCCTGCTGCGCCGGCACCCATCGCCGGCGCTCGAAAAACCTGATCTAGCGGTCGATTCTTAGGACTCGTTCGCTCGGTCGACTGTGATGGTTAGATCGCCCGACGCGTAGTCGGCCTCGAAGTCGACGGTGAACGCATCCGAGTCGTACGCGGCGTGGTAGGCACGGTGTCGTTCGAGTGACCCCGTCGTCTTGAAGTGGAAGAACGCAGCTGAGGTGTAGGGCTTGCTCTGGGTTTCGACCTGCGTCTCGACAGAGGCCGGGAGCGCGA
>NZ_QMDX01000026.1 GCF_007421925.1 Haloglomus irregulare | reverse complement strand
GGAGGTGGGTAGGCTCTTTACCCGTCTGGCCTGTGGTGGTGAGCATGACCGACGACGACCTCCAGGGGACCCTCGCCGCGGTCGGCGCCCAGTTCGACTTCGGCGAGTACGAGATCGAGGCCTACGTCACGGTGCTGGAGCATGGCCAGTTGACCGCCTCGGAGATCGCCGAGCAGACGGACATCCCCCAGCCCCGCGTCTACGACACGGTTCGGAGCCTCGCGGAGAACGGGTTCGTCGAGATACGGGAGTCCCGGCCGATGCAGGTGCGGGCTATCGACCCGGAGGAGGCCTTCGGCGACGTCCGGACGACGCTCGAGGAGATGGTCGAGGCGCTCGAACGGCGCTACACCGCCCCGAGCCGCGGGGCGGAAGCCGTCTCGCTCATCAAGTCCCGGCGGACCATCCTCCGCTATCTGGCGGACGTCATCACGAGCGCGGAGTACGAACTGGTGGTGTCGCTGACGCCCGACCTGCTCGGCCGGTTCGAGGACGAGCTCCGGGAACGCCAGAGCGCGGGCGTCACCATCGACCTCCTGCTCGCGCCCTCGGAGTCGGTCCCCGACCCCGACGACTACGACTACTCGCAGGTCGCCACGACGGTCCGGAACCGCCGGGGGCGCACGACGCCCATCGCCGCGGTCGCCGACGGGGAGTACTCCGTCTACACTGCCCGGGAGGCCATCCAGAACGGCCGGGAGCGCTACGGCGTCATCTTCAACCGGTCGGAGCTGGGGTTTCTGGTCTCCGGCTTCCTCAACACCGTGGTCTGGGGGTCGGCGGCGACGCTGTTCGAGGGCGCCGAGGAGCGCCCGTTCCCGCGCCGGTACGCGTCCATCCGGCGCTGCATCCAGGAGCTGGGCGACGAGACGGGTGCCCTCCACGCCACCGTCCGCGGGCGCGACGTCCAGACGGGCGAGCGACGGACCGTCGCGGGCGAGGTCATCGACGTCGCGGCCAGCCACGACCAGGTGACCGCGTCGCTGACGCTCCGGACCGACGACGGCGAGGTCGACATCGGCGGCCAGGCCGCCGCGCTGGAGGACATCGAGGCGACCGAACTCGCCATCGACCGTGGGGCACCACCGGAGCTCTAGAATTTTACTCGTTCGGTAGTAAATTACTTGAGCGCGGGGGTGCCAGCCTCTGCCATGGCGCTACACGGCAGGGACGTCGAGACCGACGTCCACGACCTGGGAGCCGCACTGGGCGACGTGCTCGCCGAGCAGGCCTCCCCGGCCGCGTTCGACACCGTCGAGCGCGTCCGGACCGACGCGATCGCCCACCGGCGCGGGGACGGCCCGGCGGGGGCGGTCGGCGACTCGCTCGACGGGCTCGACCCCGCGACCCGCGAGGCCGTCGCCCGCGCGTTCACCACCTACTTCGAGCTCGTCAACCTCGCCGAGGAGCGCGAGCGGGTCCGGGCCATCCGGGAGCGGGCCGAGGGCGGGACCCTGGCCGACAGCGTCGCCGCGGCCGTCGAGGGGCTGGCCGCCGTCGACGCCGACGCGGGGACAGTCCAGCGGGTCCTCGACGACGTGCTCGTCCAGCCGACGTTCACCGCCCACCCGACGGAGGCCCGCCGGAAGACGGTGAAGGCGAAGCTCCGGGCGGTCGCCGGCCACCTGGAGACGCTCGACGAGCGCCGGCTGACCGACGGGGAGCGCGACCGCATCGACCGGGCACTGGAGGCCGAGCTGACGAGCCTCTGGCAGACCCCGCAGATACGGGACCGCCGGCCCACGGTCGACGACGAGGCCCGCAACGTCCAGTGGTACCTCGAGAACGTCCTCTTCGACGTGGTCGGCGATGTCTACGACGAACTGGAGCGGGTCCTCGACGAGGAGTACCCCTCGGTGACGGTGCCGAAGCTGTTCGAGTTCCGGTCCTGGGCCGGCAGCGACCGGGACGGCAACCCCCACGTCACGCCGGACGTGACCGCGCGAACCCTCGCCCGGCAGCGCCGGGTCGTGCTGGAGCGCTACCGGACCGAGCTGAAGCGGCTGTCGGGCGTCCTCAGCCAGGACACCGAGGAGCTCGGGACCGGCGAGCGGCTCGCGGCGAGCCTGGCGGCCGACGCCGAGCGGCTCCCCGCGGTCGCCGCGGACGCGGCCGAGCGGTACCCCGACGAGGGGTACCGTGCGAAGCTCCGGCTGATGCGCGAGCGCCTCGACCGGGTCGGCGGCGTCCGCGCGGGCGGCTACGGTGGCCCCGAGGAGCTCGTCGCCGACCTGGAGCTGCTGGTCGAGAGTCTGCGGGCCAACGGCGCCGGCGTCGTCGCCGACGTCCACGTCGCGCCGCTGGTCCGCCAGGTCGAGACGTTCGGCTTCACCCTGGCCACGCTGGACCTCCGGGACCACCGCGAGAACCACACGGAGACCGTGGCCGCCGTCCTCGACCGCGTCGGCGTCGACTACGCCGGCCAGTCCGAGGCCGAGCGCGTCGCGACGCTGACCGAGGCGGTCCTGCAGGACCGGCCGGTGGTCGACGTCGGCGACCACGCGGCGTTCGAGGGGACGACCGCGCGCGTGCTGGAGCGGTTCGACGCGCTGGCGGACTGGCACGCCGAGTACGGCGCCGAGGCCATCGACACCTACTGTATCAGCATGACCGAGGAGCCCAGCCACGTCCTCGAGGTGCTGTTCCTGGCCGATCAGGCCGGGGTCGTCGACCTGCCGGGCTACGCCGGCCTCGACGTGGTGCCGCTGCTGGAGACCGAGTCCGCGCTGTCGGGCGCCGAGCGGATCATGGGGACGCTGTTCGAGAACGAGGCGTACGCGGCCGCCGTCGAGGCCCGCGACGGCGTCCAGGAGATCATGCTGGGCTACTCCGACTCCAACAAGGAGAACGGCTTCCTCGCGGCCAACTGGTCGCTGTACGAGAACCAGAAACGGCTGGGGGGTATCTGCGAGGCCCACGACGTCACGCTGCGGCTGTTCCACGGCCGCGGGGGGTCCATCTCCCGGGGCGGCGGCCCGATGCACGAGGCGCTGCTCGCGCTCCCCCCGGAGACGGTCAACGGGCAGGTCAAGTTCACCGAGCAGGGCGAGGCCATCGCCGAGAAGTACGCCAACCCCGACATCGCGGGGCGGAACCTCGAACAGATGCTGAACGCCCAGATACGGGCCCGCCACCGCGCGCTCGGCGGGGGCGACGGCGCCGTCCCCGCGGCCTGGAGCGACGCGCTGGGGACGGCCGCCGGTGCCGCCCGCGGCGCCTACCGGGACCTCCTCGAGACGGAGGGGTTCGTCTCGTACTTCGAGTCGGCCACCCCCATCCGCGTCATCGAGGACCTCAACCTCGGCTCGCGGCCGGCCTCCCGCTCGGGCGAACGGACCGTCGAGGACCTCCGGGCCATCCCGTGGGTCTTCTCGTGGACCCAGGCCCGCTGCATCCTCCCCGGCTGGTACGGGCTCGGCACCGGGCTCGAGACCTATCTCGGCGACGGTGGCGACATCGGGACGGTCCGGGAGATGTACCACGAGTGGCCGTTCTTCCGGACGATGCTGGACCGTGCGGCGATGGCACTGGCCAAGACCGACCTCGACATCGCCGCGGAGTACGCCACCCTGGCCGACGAACGTGACCGCTTCTTCCCGCGCATCGAGGCCGAGTACGACCGCTGTGTCGACCTGGTCGAGCGCATCACCGACCGCGACCGACTCCCGGCCCGGCAGTGGCTCCGGGCGAAGCTCGACCGGCGCAACCCCTACGTCGACCCCCTGAACCATCTCCAGGTCCGGCTGCTCGACCGCACGGACCGCTCGGACCGGGAGGAACGGACCCTCCGGCTGACGGTGAAGGGTATCGCGGCGGGGTTGAAGTCGACCGGGTAGTCCCGTTATTCGTGCTCCCGTCCGAGTTATTCGGGGTTCTCGTCCGGAACCTCAGGTATTGTGACGCTACCGAGCGTTCGACCCGGTTACCGGAGCGGCCACCCTGGGTGGCGCGCCGGCGTGACCCGGGCCCGTTCGACAGCCCGGTCGTTCGGCGGAACGACGACGGTGACGGCGCCGGTACGGGTCTATATATTATTCTAATTCGAGTAAAAGCTTTGTAGCAGTGGGCTCACTGGGACGGTATGGCAGTGAATCAGGCACCGAACCGTGGGGAGCTGTACATCGGCGGGTCGTGGACCCCGGCGTCGGGGGAGCTGGAGGTGGACGACCTCGCCGAGGGCGGGACGTTCGCCCGGGTCGGGGCGGCGACGCCCGCCGACGCCGAGGCCGCGCTCGCGGCCGCCCACGGGGCCGCGATGCGCGAGACGACGGTCGTCCAGCGCGCGGAGTGGGCGCTGGCGATCGCGGACGGCATCGAGGCGCGGGCCGACGACCTCGCGGAGGTCATCGTCCGGGAGGCGGGCAAGCCGATCAGCAGCGCCCGCGGCGAGGTCGACGCGGCCGCGGAGCGGTTCCGCCGCGCGGCCGAGGAGGCCCGCTCGCTGGACGGGGACTACGTCGAGGGCACCACCGACAGCCACGAGGGCTGGCGCGCGGTCGTCCGGCCCGAGCCCGTCGGGACCGTTCTCTGTATCACCCCGTACAACTACCCCCTCTCGACGACGGCACTGCAGGTCGCGCCGGCGCTGGCCGCGGGCAACGCGGTCATCCTGAAGCCGGCGAGCAAGACCCCCGTCAGCGGCGCGCTCCTCGCCGACATCATCGTCGAGGCCGCGCCCGACCTCCCGGACGGCGCGCTCGGCTTCGTCCCCGGCCGCGCGAGCGATATCGGCGACGTCCTCGCGGGCGACGACCGGCTCGACGCCATCGCGATGACCGGCTCGTCGGGCGCCGGCAAGCACGTCGCCGAGGTCAGCGGCATGGTCCAGCTCCACATGGAACTGGGCGGCAACGCACCGGCGCTCGTCTTCCCGGACGCCGACCTCGAGGCGGCCACCGAGGCGGCCACTGCGGGCTCGCTGAAGTACGCCGGCCAGCGCTGCTCGGCCGTCTCACGCGTGCTCGCACACGAGGCCGTCCACGACGAGCTGGTCGAGCGCGTCGACGCGGCGATGGACGGCTGGTCGCAGGGGGACCTGTTCGACCCCGACACCGCGCTCGGGCCGCTCATCTCGGAGTCGCAGGCCGACTGGGTCGAGGAGCTGATCGACGACGCCGTCGGGAAGGGCGCCACGCTCGTCCGCGGCGGCGACCGGGACGGCCGGTTCGTCGAGCCCGCGCTGCTGGCGGACGTGCCCCACGACGCCCGCATCGTCCACGAGGAGCAGTTCGGCCCGGTGGTCGCCGTCACGAGCGTTGCCGACGAGACCGCGGCGCTCGAACTGGCCAACGGCGGCGACCTCGGGCTGGACGCGGCCGTCTTCACCGCCGACTACGACCGCGCCATGCGCGTCGCCGACCGGCTCGAGGCCGGCGGCGTCCGCATCAACGGCGCCCCGAGCCACGGGCTCGGCGACATCCCCTTCGGCGGCGTGAATGACTCGGGCATCGGTCGCGAGGGGATCGGCTACACCATCGAGGCCTTCGTCACCACGAAGAGCATCGTCCTCTGATGCCCCGAGCCAAGGTGGTCTGTACGCTGGGTCCCGCCTCCGAGGACCGCGAGACGGTCGCGGACCTCGTCCGGGCCGGGATGTCCGTCGCCCGGCTGAACGCCAGCCACGGGACGACCGAGGGCCGCGCGGCGCTCATCGAGCGGGTCCGCGACGTGAGCGAGCGCCTCGGCGAACCGGTGGCGACGATGCTCGACGTCCCCGGCCCGGAGATCCGCACGGCCCCGCTGGAGGCGCCCGTGGAACTCCCGACCGGCGCCGAGTACCGGCTCGAACCGGGCGAGACCGTCGACGGCGACAGCGTTGGGCTCTCGGGCTCCATCGCCGCGGCCGCACCCGGCGACCGCGTCCTGCTCGACGACGGCCGCATCGAGACGACCGTCGAGCGCGTCGCGGGCGACACCGTCGTCGTCCGCGTCGACTCCGGCGGCGAGCTCGGCGGCCGCAAAGGGGTCAACGTCCCCGGCGTCGACCTCGGCCTGGAGTTCGTCACCGAGGCCGACCGCGCGGAGCTCCGGCTCGCCGCCGAGGCGGACGTGGCATACGTCGCCACGAGCTTCGTCGGGTCGGCCGACGACGTCTACGCGGTCGACGCGGTCCTGGAGTCGCTCGGCGCCGACATCCCCGTCGTCGCGAAGATCGAGCGGGCCGACGCCGTCGAGAACCTCCAGGGCATCCTCGAGGCCGCGGACGGCGTGATGGTCGCCCGCGGCGACCTCGGCGTGGAGTGCCCGCTGGAGCAGGTGCCGCTCATCCAGAAGCGCGTCATCCGCGAGGCCCGGCGGGCTGGCATCCCGGTCATCACCGCGACGGAGATGCTGGACTCGATGGTACATTCCCGGCGCCCGACCCGTGCGGAGGCCTCCGACGTCGCCAACGCCGTCCTCGACGGCACGGACGCGGTGATGCTCTCCGGCGAGACCGCGGTCGGCGACCACCCGGTTCGGGTCGTCGAGACGATGGCCCGCATCGTCGACGACGTTGAGGCCAGCGAGGACTACGCCGAGTCCCGGGAACAGCGCGTCCCGCCCGCCGGCGACAGCCGGACCGACGCCATCGCCCGCTCGGCCCGCTATCTCGCCCGCGACGTGGACGCCAGCGCCGTCGTCACCGTCACGGAGTCGGGCTACACCGCCGGCAAGGTCGCCAAATACCGCCCCGCGGTGCCCGTGGTCGCCGTCACCCCCGACGAGCGCGTCCGCCAGCGGCTCGCGCTCCCCTGGGGTATCACCCCCCGGCACCTCCCGTTCCCCGAGGGCGGGGCCACCGAGCTCATCGAGGGCGCGGCGACCGCCGCCATCGACGCGGGCGTCGCCGAGAGCGGCGACACCGTCGTCGTCCTCGCCGGGATGATGACCGACCTGGAGGGCGCCAACACGACGAACACCCTGAAGGTCCACCTCGCGGCCGAGGTCCTCGCCAGCGGCCGCGGCGTCCGGACCGGCCGCGCCGCCGGCCCGGTCGTCCACTCGGCCGACGGGGACCTCACGGGCATCCCCGACGGCGCGGTACTGGTCCTCCCCGAGGCCTTCGACGGCGAGCTCGGCGGTGACCTGTCGGCGGTCGGCGCCGTCGTCGCCGCCGACCGCGGCATGACCAGCTACGCGGCGATGGTCGCCCGGGAGCTGGGCGTGCCGATGGTCGGTGGCGTCGACGTCGACGCCACCGACGGCACCGTCGTCACCGTCGACGGCGATCGCGGCGTCGTCTACGAGTCCGAAGTCGCCGAGCGCTGAGCGCCTCGGTGCGGACATAAGAGCCGTTCGGTCGGCCGGCGAACGCCCGGCTTATTCGTTCGAATCCACGAGGACAACGTACCGAATGGGAGACTCCTCCGCGGAACCGCCGGTTTCACCCTACGCGAGGGATACCGCCCCGGGACCACATCCCGGGGAACGGGCGACGTGCGAACTCTGCCAGCGCACGCGGCGCTGTTTCGAGGCGTACGGGTTCGTCGCGTGTGAGGGCTGTCAGCACGAGTTGCTCCCGGAGGGCGGCGTGCTGTGAGCGAACCGACACGCGGGGAGCGACGCCCGTGATGTGGCGGTTCGCTGACCGAGCGGTAACCGTTTGGGTCGGAGGCGACACGGCTGATCATGCGCTGAGCCCTCCTCGCGGGGATGGCCGCGCTGTCGGGTTGCGGCGATCGGTCGGGTGGCGGGACGGACGAGTCGACGCCGACCGCGACTGACACGACGGCGAGCGCCACGCGGACGGCCGGGGACCCGGCGGCCGACGCGTCGACATCGGCGGACGGTCCGACACCGGCCGTCGCGGAGGTCGAGTTCGACGCCAGCCTCGCCGAGAGCGCCGAGGAGTGTGGGCTCACCTGCCGGAGGATGTCGTACAGTATCACCAACCGCGGGGCGGGAACGGCCGAGGACGTGATGGTCGGAGTCAGCGTGTCGACCGGCGGCGAACAGGTGTACGAGACCACACAGTCGGTCGGCGATATCGGTGCCCGGGACCGGAGGACGGGCATCACAGCGGACGTCGACCCGGGACTCGGCGGCGGCCGGAAGATCCGGGACAACGACGGGCGCGTGACGGTGGTGCTGGTGCCACGGGCCGCGGGCGGCGTCGGGACGGCCGTCGGGTTCGAGCGTCGGACCGACACGTAGTCGGTACCACGTCGTCGGCGCGATGACCGTGGTCGGTATCAGCGGGGGCCGACAGTACGGGCGTCCCCGGGGGTCACAGGGCGACGAGACAGTCGACTATCTGACGTCGGGTGGGCTCCGAGACGGCACCGCCAACGGTGGCGAGCCGGATCAGTGGAGCTAACGCCGATAGAACGGCGGCATCGACGGTGAGGAACTGGTCGGAGACCGTCAGGGAGTCGTCGTCGAGTGCCGGAAGCAGGCCACAGCCGGCCTCCGCCGCGAGGACGACCGCCGACCCCGGCTCGAACCATTCGTGTGCCTTCGCCAGTGCCGTGTCGTGGCGGCCGCCGTCGAGGAGCTGCTTCACCCGGCAGAGCTGGCGATGGGAGGCGACCCCGGCCCGCAGCTCGTCGTCGCTGGTTTCGACCCCGTCGTAGCGGTCAAGCGCGTCCTCGAAGTCACCCCGTCGTTCCGCCGTGCGGGCCGCGGCGATGGTTTCGATGGTGTCGAGATCGTGCAGGCGAATCGACCGCTGCGGGGCTGCTGTGGCCGCTTCACGAGCCTGCTCGGCTGCCCAGGCGACCTCTTCGTACGCCGTCTCGGCGAAGGCACGGTGTGCCTGAGCCTCGTATTCCCGGCAGCGATGCGTGTGGAGCGTGCCCGTGACTGTCGACTCGACATCCGCCGGCGAGACCTGCCGGTCCGCGGCGAGGGTCGTCGGCTCGAGCCGCTCGAAGAGCCGCTGTGCACTGATATGGAGCTGGTGACGACTCGCCCAGTCATCGGTCGCGTGTGCGGCGTGTCTGAACGCCTTGCTGAGGTACTTCACGAACCGCTCGACGCTGACCGGTTCGACCGCGGCGGCTGCCCGGGCGTACTCGTCGGCGACGGTCTCCCACTGTGGCTGTGGGACGCCCGCCCGGTCGGTCAGCCAACGGCCCCCACCCGCTTCGATGGCGCTGGCGAGGTGCCGATACGACCTCACGTAGGTCGCACGGTCGGACCGCTCCGGAGACGGGGTGACGGTGTCGAGCAGCCGGAGGTGACGCTGCGCCAGCAGTAGGTCCGCCCTGCTGACGTCCTGGTCCCCGTGGCGGTACCCCTCGACGGCGTCCGTAGCCGTCAGGTAGAGGTACTCGCGAAACGTCTCGACCGACGGTGACGCGTGGAGCGCCGCTTCCCAGAGACGTCGTTTATCGGGGTCGGCGAACGACCGCTTTCGGGCCGCCGCGCGATACTCCGCCGCGGTCTCACCCGCGGTCGGCGCCTCCGGTTCCGGGACGACATCGAGGTATGCTGACAGCGCCCGTTCCAACCGAGCCACGGGCGTATCGGCCGCAAGGACCGCCTCGGAGAGCCACGCACGGGCGACGTATTCGACGGCCGCGTGCTCGTTCGCTGGGACCGCCGAGAGCAGTCGGTCGAGCGTCTCCCGACGCTCGACCGGCTCCTCAGCGTCGTCGTAGAGGTACTCGACCGTCGTCCGGACCGCCGACGCCAGCGGCGGAACGGCGACGTCCAGACGCTCGAACGTCCGGCGTCGCTGCTCCAGTTGCTCGAGTGTCGACGCCGCGTACGCACGCCCTCGCGGACTCGTACCGAGAGCCATGTTCTTCAGACTCCGGTCGAGGCGTTCCTCCAGGCGGTCCCGGATCGCCTCGGTCGGCCCGCGGTCCAGGAACACCTGGCGTAGTTCGACGTACTCCTCGAACGACAGTGACTCCTGTGCGCTCCCCCGGAGCGCCGAATAGAAACTGATCTCGTCACTGTAGTTCGCGGCGAACGGTTCGTATAAACTGGGATCAGCGACCAGTGCCGCAGCCTGATCCGCGGGCTCACTCGAGGAGGACATCCGGTTGTCCTCGTTTGGGCGCCCGCGATTATCTGCGCTTCGTCCGGCGGCCGTCACGGACCACGAGGCACCGCCCGATCTTCGCGTTGGCCGCCGGACGCTGGCCGTGGGAAGCCACCCGGCTACCCCGGCGGTCAGCACGACCGCCGGGCTCTCGAACGACACGGCGGACGACCCCTCCGATTCGACCCCGCCAGCAGTGAGGAGCGTCCGGACGGCCCTGTTGCTCCGTTCGCGTCGCCGTCCCGAACGCGTGGGGTCGAATCCGACGGTTCGGCGGGCCCGGGCGGAGCGTCCGCGGCCGTCCCGGAGACGCCCGAGGGGGACGTCGTACGGTCGACCTCGGTGGGTCCGGGCAGGGCTCGGTCGACTCCCCCCCGTGCGACGAGCCATCATGACAGAACGTTCAGTACTAGTGTGCCCGGGCCGTTGGATAGGTATGACCGTTCGCCGAGGCGCTGTACGTCTATCATAGATGGGGGTCGACTGGCTGATCGACCGTATCGACGCGGCTGTCGTCTCGCGGCCCAAGAGCGTTATCCTCGTGTTTCTGCTCCTCACGGGAGTGTTCCTCACCGGGATCGGGTCGATTTCGACTGAAAGCGGACAACAGCAGTTCATCGAGGATCTGCCGTCGTTCCAGGCGGTCGAGGATATCAACCAGGAGTTCGGCACGACGTTCCCCACGGAGACGACGAGCACGACGATAGTTCAGGAGTCGTCCAACGTTCTCGCGAAGCCGGCGTTGCTCGACATGTTGAAGACGAGAGAGCGGATTCTGGCGTCGTCATCGCTCCGCGCCACGTCCGTCTCGACGCCTGCGACGACCGTCGCGACGACCCTTGACCCGTCCGCAACGACTCCGGCGGCACAGTACCGGGCAGTCGAGCGGGCGACGCCGGCCGAAATCGCGACCGCAGTGCGGGAGGCCGCGGACGAACCCGGCTTCACCAACGGTCTCAGCGACGATTTCAACGGAGCGTCGGCGTCGGCGTCGGCAAGCAGGGGAACCGTCACACACCGTGCCGGGCCGGGGGCGGGTGCAGGTGGTGGGCCGGGCGGCGGGTCGGAGTTCCCCCCCGACCGGGTCGAACGCATCGACGCACTCGTACAGGACGACGCTAGTAACGTC
Source organism: Haloglomus irregulare (assembly GCF_007421925.1). Taxonomy (GTDB): domain Archaea; phylum Halobacteriota; class Halobacteria; order Halobacteriales; family Haloarculaceae; genus Haloglomus; species Haloglomus irregulare. The sequence continues at coordinate 14,423 of NZ_QMDX01000026.1, read as the reverse complement.
TGGGTGCAGGGGACGCCGCCGGACACGACCGGGACGACCACTGCGGTCGTGTTGCCCGCGGCCCTCGTGCTCATCGTCCTGTTTCTGGTGATCGCGTACCGCGATCCGGTCGATATCGGTATCGGACTGCTCGCGATCGTGATGACGCTGATCTGGACGTTCGGGTTCATCGGACTCGCCGGGATCCCGTTCGCGGTCCTGCTGATAGCCGTCCCACCGATCCTGATCGCGATCGGAATCGACTTCGGCATCCACTCGATCAATCGCTATCGCGAGGAGCGCGTCCGGGGGCGCAGCATCGACGACGCGATGTCGCTGACGACGGGCCAGGTCACGGTCGCGTTCGCGATCGTCACTGGGACCTCGACGGTCGGGTTCCTTTCGAACGTCGCGAGCGCGTTCCCACCGACCCGTGATTTCGGCCTCGTTGCTGCCGTGGGTATCGTGTTCACCTTCCTGATCTTCGGGACGTTCGTCCCCGCGGTGAAGGTGTTCGTCGACCGCGCTCGCCAGCGGTATCCGATCCCGACCGTGGCGACGACACCGTTGGGGTCGGAGTCGTCGCCGCTGGGTCGGATCCTGTCGACCGGCGTCATCGTCGCAAAGCGCGGTCCCGTCGTCTTCCTGCTCCTCGCTGCGCTTCTGACCGCGGGCGGGGGGGTGTACGCGACCGGTGTCGACACGGGGTTCAGTCCCGACGACTTCCAGCCAGCGGAGGAGACGCCGGCGTATCTGCAGGTGCTTCCGGAGTCGATCCGCCCTCCGGAGCGGTTCGAGTACGTCCGCATCGACAACTTCGTCGACCGCAACTTCGGCGAAAGCGGGCGGGTGCTGATGTACGTCGAGGGACGGTTGACACGGGATACGGCACTCGAACAGATGCACCGCGCGAGCCAGTCCCCACCCGGGACGTTCCGGGCGACCGGACGGCTGGCCGAGCGTCAGAGCGTCGTGACCCTCATCCAGTCCCGGGCGGAACGCGACCCGGAGTTCAGAGCGCTCGTCGAGCGTAACGACCGCAACGGCAACGGGGTTCCCGACGACAATCTGCCGGCTGTCTACGACGCACTCTCCGAATCGCCGAACAGCGAAATCGACCGTTTCATCGCGTCCGATCGTCGGAGCGCACAGGTAATCTACACCGTAGACGGCGAGGCCGATGATGAGGTCGTTACCGACGACGCATACCGGATTGCGACGGCGTTCCGCGTCTCCGCACAGCCGACCGGCAGCCCCGTCATCTTCGACGAGGCCATCTCGCTCGTGCTCGAGTCGGTGATCGTTTCGCTCGTTCTGACACTCGTCGGCTCGAGTGCGTTCCTGATCATCGCGTACTGGACCATCGAAGGGCAGCCCTCGTTGGGGGTCATCAATGTGGTCCCGATCCTCGTGACGGTCGTCGCCGTGGTCGCGTCGATGCGCGCACTGGATATCGCGTTCAATGCCATCAACGGGACGATTCTTGCGATCGCTGTCGGTATCGGCATCGACTATGCGGTCCATGTCGTCCACCGGTTCGCCGACGAGTACCGCGAGCGGTCGCTGTACCCGGCGCTCACGCGGACCGTCGTCGGCACTGGGGGGGCACTGACCGGTAGTATGCTGACGACGGTCTTCGGCATCGGCGTGCTGGCGTTAGCGCTGAACCCGGCCTTAGGTGTCTTCGGCGTTCTGATCTCACTGAGCGTGCTGTACGCGTATCTGTCGTCGGTCTTCCTCCTCCCCTCCCTGTTGGTCCTCTGGGAACGGTACGCGACCGAGACGGACACCGTGGTCCCGACCATCGACACTGCGGCCGATGTCATGACGGGGCGGCGTTCCCCATCCGAGGACGACTGACGACCGCGATACTCCCGCAGTCGTGTATCCGCTACCGGTATCCCATCCGTCCTGAACGGCTCGGCCGTCGGTATTCGAGCAGACCCCGGGGCCGGGATCGTGTGCCGTACCCGTGCCGAACCGGGCCATCGACCCACGGAGGGTGCGACGTCGCTGGAGTCGGCGGGGCGTGCGACGGGCCCGGATACGACACGTCGGAGCGCGTCTCTGCTCGTCCAGGTCTCGACCGTTTCGGGAACGATAGTCACGGGGACCGTCGCGTCTCTGACGACGGCAACGCCGGCGTGACCGACGGAGCTCTGCCAGTTGGGTCTCCTGTCGCCGGCCGATCACGATGTGGTCGATATCTACCCCCTTCTGTCACGTCCACGAGCTGCGTACCGGTCGCCGTCCCGGACCGAAGTCGACGTCTGTCGGGATCCTCGAGCGTGACTTCCGCTCGGACATCGGTCTCCGAGACGACGGAGCACGCCATCGCGGAAACTCCGCCCGTCCACCGGGGCCGTCCTGCTCGTTGTGATGTGGGCAACGGTCAGTTCCGCGTCCATCGCTCCTGCGAACCGGGCTGCCTCTTGGACGGCCGCTTCGAACCGGTCATCGTCGCCGATAGCCATCGGGAGAGCCATACTAGTTGTTGGCCTGAACCCCGATATCAGGTTGCCCCACGTCGACGGTCGCCACGACCCGCCGGAGTTGCCACCGGGGACGGCGTGCGCCAGCCGGGGGCGGCCGATGAGTCGGGGGGAGACGGGCGAAGATGTGCCCCGGCTCCGGGTCCACGTGTGCACGTGTGACCTACCGCCGGCACCTGCCGTTTAGTATCGGGCCCGTCAACAGTTGGATGATGCCCTCCATAGCCGGTCGTCAACCCACGCTTCGGGGCAGTATCGCAGCCGTGTTCGGACCAGTACGCTCTCGCCGGACCTACGCGAACCTGGTATACCTCGTCCTCGCCGTCCCGCTCACGATGGTGTACTGGTCCCTGTTCGGCTTCGGCATGCTGTTCGGGACGCTCCTCTCGGTCGTGCTTGTGGGGGTCCTCATCCTGGCCGTGATGCTCCTCATGGTGCGGGCGCTCGCGGGGCTGGAACGGTGGCTGGCGAACGCCCTGCTCGCCGTCTCACTGGAGGCGCCCAACGACCTCACCGACAGTGGCGAAGCCGGCGGCCTCCGGGGGTACGTCGATGCGGCGAGCACGTGGCGAGGGTTCGGCTTCCTGCTGCTGAAGATGTTCCTCGGGATCGTGGGTGTCATGCTCGCTTACGGGTTGATACAGGGAGTGACGCTACTCTCGGCGGTGGTGCGCCGTCCGCTGGATATCAGCTTCGGCGAGGTGAACGGTGAGCCCGTGGTCTGGACGGTCGAAACGGTCCCCGAGACGGCTCTGGCGATGGGCGCCGGCGCGGGTCTCGTCCTGTTCGTGCTGCATCTGGCCAACGGGTTCGGGTACGTTGCCGAGCGGATGGCGCTGGCGCTACTGGGGACGCCGGCGGAGGGGTCCGCTATCGACTGAGGCTTCGCCCGGAACCGTCACCCCCCACGACGTCGGTCGGAACGCGTTGGGAGCGGCTGCCGGGCCCGATACGTCCGACCGGGAGGAGGGGCCGGCGCACACGCGGGCGGTCATCGGTGGCAGGGCCGGCAGCGGTCCGTCACCCGGCCCGTGCCGAGCGGATCGACCCGAGTCATCGCCGCAGCACCCGCGCTCACCTCGGATCGGTCCGTCGCGTCGTGGAACCCGTCCCGGGCGGTCGTCGCCGCGTCGTTCGAGCGCACTCGGTGTCGGCGGAGAGGGCTCGCTGGGGCACCCCGTCACGCCGGCTCGCGTCGGGTCCGGATCCCCCGTCGTGTCGCGTACGGAACCGTCATGAGACCGGGGCGATTATCCCTCGCTCGAATGGCCCCGTCGGTCACCCGGCGCCGCGCGAACCGGACGTGGCTCACGCTGACGCTCGCCCTCGGGTCGAACGCGGTTCCCGTGGTAGGGGTCGTCTCCCTGGGGTGGGGCGCGGCCGAGGTCCTGGTTCTGTACTGGATCGAGATCGTCGTGATGATCGCTGCCTACAGCGTGGCGGCGCTGTTCGCGAAACAGCCGGTCGTGTTGGAGGACCGCGAGTTCTACATCGTCGGGTACGGGAGACACGAGGAGGTCGACGAGGACCGCTGGAGCGACGGGCCGGAACCAGTCGGCTGGATGGACGGCGTACTCCCGGACGCGATCGGGTCGCGTCTCCCCCCCATCTATCGGCGGAACGTCCCCGTCGTCGGGCGGTCGCTGGCCGTCGCGCTGTTCCTCGCGGTGCTGTGGGCGTATCTGAGCGACATCGTCTCGAACCCGGTGGCCGCCCTCGGCTCACCGGCAGTCGTACTCGGGTCGTTCGGGGTCTGCGTGGCGCAGGTGGCCGAGCTCCGGCGGGGGTACTTCGCGCCGAACACGTACGAGGACTGGTCGGCGTACATGACCGTCGAAGCCGCACAGCGGGTCCTCGCGTTCTACATCGCGCTCGGTGTGGTCGTGGTCCCCGTGGTCATCATCGGCCTGTTGCTGCTCGGACTGCTGTTCGAACCGGTTCTGGCCGGGGTCGTCGCCCCCGACTCGACCGGTGGGTCGGCCGGAGTCGACCTGTCGGTTCTGGCTCCGGTAGTCGTGTTCTCGGCGGGGAAGGCGATAGTCGACTGGTCCCGCCGGACCGTCGGGATACGGGCCGATGCGGACGGGGTCGTGGGCCTGTTCACTCCGGAGAACCCACGCCCCCGCGAGTGGGAACGGGAGCGTGAGTAGATCCCGAGCCCCGCTCGGGGAGGCCGGATACCGTCCCAGGGGGCGGGCCATAGGCCGGATGCTACCCGATATCCGGCAGTGGCTTCGAGTGCGTCGGGCGATCTTCCCTCGAAGAGCGGAACCCGTGCTCCTGGGGGATGTTCGCCCCCGAACGCGGTCGTCGTTCTGTCCGGGGGTAGCACGCGTCCCACACTCGGCACGGTCGGGACCGGACCGCTCCCGAGCACCTCGACAGGGAGCCGCGCCTGCTGTCACCCCGCATCGACGCCGGCGGCGCGGCCCGATATAATAGACGAACAGTAGACAGAGCACTGTTCGATGGCGATATATCTCTATCGAACCAGAGATATCAGATATATACCGGTATTTGAACAGTTAAGCGCTCCGGGGCTCCACCGCTCGAGCGGGCGGCAGTGGCGGCGTGTGGCCTCCCGGTCAGCACAGCACTCCCTCGACCAGCGCTACCGCGCTCGCGACGTTCGTCGCCAGCGGGACCCCGTGGACGTCACAGATGCGCAACAGCGCGGAGACGTCCGGCTCGTGGGGCTGGGCGGTCATCGGGTCCCGGAAGAAGACGACCGCTCCGCAGTCCCCGGTCGCGACCTGCGACCCGATCATCAGGTCGCCGCCGAGCGGGCCCGAGAGCAGCGGCCGGACCTCGACGTCGGTCTCGTCGTTCAGCCGGCTCCCCGTGGTCCCCGTGGCGATGCAGTCGTGGTCGCGGAGGGTCCCGTCGTGGGCGTTCACGAACTCGATCATGTCGGGCTTCTTCTGGTCGTGGGCGATGAGTGCAACGCGCATGGATGGTGGTTCCGTGAGGGGTCGCTGTCGTGGGCTCGATACGGGTCGGCCGTCGGCTCAGCCGTGTTCCAGATCGTACAGTCGGCGGAACACAAGCGTCGGGAAGCGGGGTTCCAGGCGGCTGGGCGGCCGTCCGGCGGTGGTGGTGGTCGAGACCGTCACCCGCTGTATCACGCCGATCTCGGCGAGTTCGTAGAGGACTCGCTTGATGGTGCCCGGCGAGAGGTCGACGCCGCGGCTCTCGCTGATGGCCTCGGCGGCGGCGTCGACCGACCCGAGCTCGGTCTCGTTGAGGTCGAGCAGCCGCCGGAGCACCAGCTGCCGGTTGTCCGGCAGGGTGTGGACCCGACCGAGCGCGGCCGCGGGCCGTGGCACCGCGTTCATCCCGTCGGTCAGGTTCTGCTCGCGGATGCGGTCGTAGCCGGCCATGTCGGCCATGTCGGCCGCGCCGAACAGCGCCGCCAGCGCGTCGTGGGCGTTCCCCTCGGCCCAGTCGGCGAGCCGGCGGAGCTGCTCGTGGCCGATCGCCTGCTCCGACAGCCCGTCGGAGGCCCGGGCTGTCAGCAGGTCGGCGAGCGCGTGGCGCTCGTACGGGGGGATCTCGATGCGCTCGGGCGGGAGCAGTTCGGCCGCGACGTCGTCCGGCGGGTCCCGGCCGACCGCGATACAGGCGAGCGAATCCTCGACGACGGCGAACGTCTCCGCCAGCGTGGCCAGGTCGAGCCCGCCGGGCTCGTCGACGTGGTCCACCACGACCACCGCACCGCGCTTGATCGGGCGGAGGTGGTCGACGAGCCGGGACCGGATGGTCTCCGTGCCGACCCCCTGTCGCGGGACGGACTCGTCGAGAACTCCGTCGAGCACGGCGTGATAGAGACCGAACGGGGAGTCCGAGCGGCGGGCGTCGACGTAGACGAACGCCGGCGTCTCGGTGCTCTGGGCCCGCGTGCTCGTGTGGATGACGGCCGCGGATCCGGAGAGGAGCCGGGACATGTGGGCGACCAGCGCCGTGGCGACCGCCGACTTCCCCGACCCCGCCGGTCCCCAGACGTACGCGTCGGTCGGCAGGTCGCCCCTGAAGACGGGGTCGAGGTAGTCGAGCAGCCGCTCCATGGCCGGGCCCCGCCCCGTCGGCTCCTCGACGTGGGCCACCGGACTGACGGCCTCGTAGTCGCGGACGACCGGGGAGTCGGCGCCGGAGCGCTGCCGGCGGCGGATCCGTGTCTTCAGGTCCATCGTCTCATCGTTGCGAGGGGTGTGCTATCCGGGGGTAACGGGATGCGGGACAAAACGGTCACGTTTCCCACGCCGCCCGGTCGGCGCCGGCCGGGAGCCGGTCGGCTACGCGCGACGGGGGCGGACGTGGGGCGTGCCGGTGGGCGGTGCGAGTACATGTTGCAACCAGAAGGGGGAGCCGGGGCGGCGTTGGTCGAGGGCGGGGCGCTAGAACCCGAGGTATCCCCCGTTGGGGAGGACGTTGAACAGGTAGAGGATCCCGACGATGACCATCGTGATGGCGATGGCCATCGCCGGCGGGTCCACGTGCGTGCCGGAGTGGGAGTAGAAGATCCGCTGGGTGAGCTCACCCATGAGGCCGCTGAACGCGCCGAACGCGGCGGCGGCCAGGATGGCGACGACCTCGCTCCCGAACATCGGCATCGCCAGCACCGCCCCCACCGAGCCCATCAGGGTGATGTGGTGGGTGACCGGGATCTTCTCGACGCCGAGCTGCAGGAACAGCAGGCTCATCGCCGAGATGGCGTAGCCCATGAAGACGCTCCCCGTGCGGAGCCAGATGAAGCCCGCCAGGATGCCGCCGACGACGCCGATGGCGGTGACACCGGACCACTTGTACTGGTGGGGGAGCCACGGCTCGGTCGCCAGGCGTTCCTGGGCGACGCCGCCATCGGTAGCCGTCTCACCGCCGTCCGTCGCCGTCCGCATCTCCTCGCGCTCGAACGGCGACATGTCGAGGAATCCCGACCCGCCGGGCTTCCCGACGACGGGGTAGCCGAAGGCGACGCGGGCCAGGAAGGCCGTCGCGACGACCGACAGCGCGATGCCGTCCGTCGGGACCGCGGCGCCCAGCCCGATGGCGACCCGGGCGATGAGCATCCCGACGACGCCGAAGACCGCCCCGACGGCGAGGATATCCGGCTTGGTGCCGAACGCGTACAGGATGTTCTTCCCGAAGTGGTAGTCCCAGTCGTCGGGCTCCATCTCGGGGTACTTCATGCCGGCGTAGGCCGAGGCCGCGACACCGCCCGCGAAGGCGATATGCGGCCCGGTGATGGGCCCGAAGCCGATGGTCCCGGTGACGCCGGCGGCGAACTCACCCGGCTCGACCCCGGGGACCGCGCCGCCGACCGCCCGCCGGAGGATGGCGAGCCCCTCGCCCAGGAAGACCAGGAAGCCCGTGAAGATGAACGCGGGCAGCGCGCCGATGGCTGCGCCGAACGCGCCCCCGGCCAGCGCCGCGATGACGAGGACGATGAACGCCTCGAGCCCCAGCCCGATGAGCGGAACCGTCTGCAGGATGGCGTCGAACATGGTCTACTCACCCCCCTCGTCCTGGGCCCAGTCGAGCGACCGCTCGACGGCGTCGTCCCAGCGGGCGTACATCTCGTTGGCCCTCGGCCGGTCCATCCGGGGCGAGAACTGGCGGTCGACCTGCCAGTTCTCCCGGAGCTCGTCGGTATCGTCCCAGTAGCCGACCGCCAGCCCGGCGGCGTACGCCGAGCCCAGCGCGGTGGTCTCGTCGACCACTGGGCGGGCGATGTCCGTCCCGATGATATCGGACTGGAGCTGACAGAGGAAGTTGTTCTTGACCGCGCCGCCGTCGACGCGCAGGGTGCTCATCTCGATGTCGGAGTCGGCCTCCATCGCCTCCGCGAGGTCGCGGGTCTGGTAGGCGATCGACTCCAGGGTCGCCCGGACGAGATGCTCGCGCCGCGTGCCGCGGGTCATCCCGACGATGGTCCCGCGCGCGCGGCCGTCCCAGTGGGGGGCCCCGAGCCCGGTGAACGCGGGCACGACGTAGACGCCATCCGTCGACTCGACCGACCGCGCGAGTTCGGCGGTCTCGGTCGGGTCGTCGACGAGGTCGACGTCCTCCAGCCACTCGATGGCGGCACCCGCCACGAAGATGGAGCCCTCCAGGGCGTACTGGACCGGCTCCCCGGACCGCTGGAAGCCGACCGTCGTCAGCAGGCCGTGGTCGGACCGAACCGGCTCCTCCCCGGTGTTCATCAGGAAGAACGCGCCCGTCCCGTAGGTGTTCTTCGCGTCGCCCTCGTCGAAGCAGGTCTGACCGAACAGCGCGGCCTGCTGGTCGCCCAGCGCGCCCGCCACGGGCACCTCGGCCCCCAGGAACCCCTCGGGGTCGGTGTGGCCGTAGTAGTCGTCGTCGCTGGATGGCCGGACCTCCGGCAGCAGCTGGACGGGGACGTTGAACTCGTCGAGCAGTTCGTCGTCCCACTCCATCTCCCGGATGTTGTACAGCATCGTCCGGGAGGCGTTGGTCACGTCCGTGACGTGCCGGCCCGTGAGCTTGTAGATGAGCCACGAGTCGATGGTCCCCATCCGGAGCTGGCCGTCCTCCGCGCGGTCGCGGATGTCCTGGGGACGGACCCGTTCGAGCTTAATGGGGTCGGCGTTGTCCAGCAGCCACTCGGCCTTGGTCGCCGAGAAGTAGGCGTCACATTCGAGCCCGGTCTTCTCGCGGATCCACTCGACCTTGTCGGCCGCCTGGAGCTCCTCGACACGGGCGGTGGTCCGGCGGTCCTGCCAGACCAGTGCGTTGTAGATCGGTGTGCCGGTCTCGGCGTCCCAGATGACCGTAGTCTCGCGCTGATTCGTGATACCGAGCCCCGCGAGCTGCCCCGGGTCGAGCCCGCCCTCGCGCAGCGCACGGCTGACGACCGTCTTCGTGTTCTCCCAGATCTCCATCGGGTCGTGCTCGACCCAGCCGGGTTCCGGGTAAATCTGCTCGTGTTTCTCGTATGCGTTGGCGACGACCTGGCCCGCATGGTCGAAGATCATGAACCGGGTTCCCGTCGTCCCCTGATCTATCGCGCCGACGTACGTGTTTTCTGGCATTGGTTTGCTCCTCCGTTGTAGGGGCCCTACCGCCTGCCCTCCTACCCACCGTTATTTTACTACTGGTGGGCCACCGATAGTCGATATCTGTGCGGGGGCACATAAACATTGTGCAGGGTGTTATCAAACACCCGGTTATAGTCGGGGTCAGCGGCCAGTTCTCGGGCGGGCATACGCACGCGACAGTCGCCGAGCGGTATCGTTACTGGCAGAACGCATCCAGAGATAAGAATAAGTCCCCCCGTCCACAACGGGGGGCAAAGGATGTCCCGCACGACAGAGGCCCTCGTCGTCGGCGGTGGCTCGACGGGCTGTGGCATCGCGAGGGATCTCGCGATGCGCGGCGTCGACGTGACGCTCGTGGAGAAGGGGAACCTCACCCACGGCACGACCGGGCGGATGCACGGGCTGCTCCACAGCGGCGGGCGCTACGCGGTGTCCGACCAGGCGAGCGCCACGGAGTGCATCGAGGAGAACGTCGTGCTCCGGGAGATCGCGACCCACTGCGTCGAGGAGACCGGCGGGCTGTTCGTGAAGCGCCCGGAGGACTCCGAATCGTACTTCCAGGAGAAGCTCGAGGGGTGTCGCGCCTGTGAGATCCCCGCCGAGGTACTGTCCGGCGCCGAGGCCCGCGAGCGCGAACCGTACCTCGCCACCGACGTCGAGAAGGCCATCGCCGTCCCGGACGCGGCCATCGACCCGTTCCGGCTCTGCGTCGCCAACGCCGCCAGCGCCGAGAACTACGGCGGCGAGGTCATCACCCACGCCGAGGTGACGGACGTGCTCGTCGAGGCCGGCGAGGTCGTCGGCGTCGAGGTCCGCCACGGTGAGGGGGGCCGCGGCGACGTCACCCCGGGCCCGACCGAGCGCATCACGGCCGACCACGTCGTCAACGCGACCGGCGCGTGGGCCGGCCAGCTCGGCGCCATGGCCGGCGTCGACGTCGAGGTCCGCCCCTCGAAGGGCGTGATGACCGTGATGAACACCCGGCAGGTCGACACCGTCGTCAACCGCTGCCAGCCGAAGGGCGACGCCGACATCGTCGTCCCCCACGAGACCGCCTGCATCCTCGGGACGACCGACGAGGAGGTCGACGACCCCGAGGACTACCCGGAGGAGCGCTGGGAGGTCGACCTGATGGTCGAGGAGCTGGCCGAACTGGTGCCCGTTCTCCGGGAGGCCCGGACCCTCCGCTCGTTCTGGGGCGTCCGGCCGCTGTACGAGCCCCCGGGCACGGGAACGGAGGACCCCACCGACATCACGCGGGACTTCTTCCTGCTCGACCACGCCGACCGGGACGGCCTCCCCGGCATGACCAGCATCGTCGGCGGGAAGCTCACCACCTACCGGATGATGGCCGAGGACATCGCGGACCACGTCTGCGGGAAGCTCGGCGTCCGGGCGAGCTGTCGGACCGCCGACGAGCCCCTGCCCGGGAGCGAGGACATCGGCGACCTCCACGCGGTGATGGACGAGTTCGGCCTCCGGTCGCCGGTCAGCCGGCGGTCGGCCCAGCGGCTCGGCTCCAGGGCCGGCGAGGTCCTCGATACGGACGGCCCGAACCCGACCGTCTGCGAGTGCGAGGCCGTCACCCGCGCCGAGGTCCGCGACGCCATCGACGAGGCCGGGCGCGACCTCAACGCCGTCCGGCTGCGGACCCGGGCCGGGATGGGCACCTGCCAGGGCGGCTTCTGCTGTCACCGGATGGCCGCCGAACTCGAGCCCGGCTTCGACGCCGACACCGCCCGCGAGGCGCTGGACGAACTGTACCAGGAGCGCTGGAAGGGCCAGCGCCACGCGCTCTGGGGCGAGCAGCTCTCACAGGCGATGCTGAACCACATGCTCCACGCCACGACGATGAACCGCGACGGCGACCCCGCGCGACTGGACGGGGAGGTCGCGTTCGACGAGTTCGACACCGGCACCGACGCCGGCGGGGCGGACCGGCGAGCGGTCGGCGAGTCGCCGGTCGCGGACGGGGGGCGGACGGGCGACGAGGAGGGGTCCGGATGGCCATAACCAGCGACGTCATCGTCGTCGGAGGCGGGCTCGCGGGCGTCACGGCGGCGCTATCGGCCGCGGGGGCGGGCGTCGACGTGCGGCTGATCTCGCACAAGCAGTCCACGCTCGCGCAGGCCTCCGGCCTGGTCGACGCGCTGGGCTACGTTCCGCACGTCCGGGCGGACGCCGGCGAGGACCCGACGGCCACGCCGACGGCGGGCCGGACCGGCGTCCGTGACCGCCCCGACCCGGAGGGGCCGCTTCCGGACCCGTTCGCGGCCATCGACCGGCTCCCGGCGGACCACCCGTACCGGCTGGTCGGCGCCGACGCGCTCCGCGAGGGGCTGGCGCTGTTCGACGAGACGGTCCCGGGCTACCGGGGCGCCCACACCGACCGGAACGCGCTGCTGCCGACGTTCGGCGGGACGGTGAAGCCGACCGCGCGCTACCCGGACGCGGCCGCGGCGGGCCTGGCCAGCGACGACCGGCCGATGCTGGTGGTCGGCTTCCGCTCGCTCTCCGGCTTCGACGCCCGTCAGGTCGCCGACCACCTCGACGCCGCCGGGGTCCCGTTCCCGGTCGCCGGCGCGGAGGTCGCGTTCCCGGCGGCGTTCCGCGACGACGCGAAGGTCACCCGGTTCGCCCGGGCGCTGGACCACGACGAACCGGTCGGTGGGACGCCCGCCCGGCGGGCGCTGACCGAGACCGTGAAACCGCACCTCGACGCCGTCGAGGCCGGCGCCGAGCGGGTCGGCTTCCCCGCCTTCCTCGGCGACGACGCGGCGCCCGAGGTGCGGGCCGACGTCGCGGACCGGCTCGGGGCCGACGTGTTCGAGATACCGATGGGCCCGCCCAGCCTCCCGGGGCTGCGACTGGTCGACCGGCTGTACGAGGCGCTGGACGAGGCGGGCGTCCGGTACGAGACCGGCGTCCCGGTCGTCGGCCGCGACCTCGCCGGCGGCGGCGACGCGACCGGCCGCGTCGAGCGCCTCCGCGTCGACCGGAAGGGGACGGCGGTGCCGTACGCCGCCGACGCGGTGGTCCTCGCGACGGGCGGGCTGGTGGGCAAGGGTATCGACTCGGACCGGGACGGCGTCCGCGAGCCCGTCCTGGGCTGTCACGTCCCGCAGCCCGAGGAGCGCTACGAGTGGTACGTCGACGACGCGTTCGGCGACCAGCCGTACGCCCGGTTCGGCGTCCGGGCCGACGACGAGCTCCGGCCGCTCGGCCCCGACGGCGGGGTCCAGTACCCCAACGTCCACGTCGCCGGCGCGACGCTTGGCGGCGCCGATGTCGCCCGCGAGAAGTCCGCCAGCGGGGTCTCGCTCGCGACCGGCCTCGTCGCCGGACGAACCGCGGCCGCGGAGGTGACCCAATGACCGACGGACACGACCACGACGGCGACCCGAGCGACGACCGAACCCCCGGCGTCCCGCGGCTGGGCCGCGACGAACAGCCGGCCGTCTACGGCCCGGACTACGACGACGCGGCCGAGCGCCCGGTCGACCCCGTCTCTCGGGCCGACTGCCCCACGGAGGCCGCGGGCGAGCCCGTGGCCGACGGCGGCGAATCCGCCGGCGGGGCCCCGTCCGGCCTGCAGGCCGACGGCGGCACCGCGGCGACGGGCGGCGACGACCTCGACCCCGCGAACTACGACGCCGTCGACGTCTTCGACGGCGGCGCCCTCGACCTGCGGGACGGGTCGGACTCCTGCTACAAATGCACCTCCTGTGACACCTCCTGCCCGGTCGCGGAGGTGGACGACTCGTTCCCCGGTCCGAAGTTCCAGGGGCCCGAACAGTGGCGGCTCAAGCGCAAGGAGGACCACGACATCGACGCGTCCATCACGGACTGCTCGAACTGCATGCGCTGTGACGACGCCTGCCCCTCCTCCGTGCCGCTGTCCCAGATGCACAACGAGGCCCGCGGCGAGTTCGTCGCCGAGCAGATGGCGAAGCTCTCGACGGAGTACGTCCGCAACCGCATCCTCTCGAACTACCGCTTCTTCGCGGCCATCGCGAGCAAGACGCCCCGGCTGGCCAACTTCGTCACCGGGCTAGGCGTGACCAAGTGGGTCGGCGAGAAGCTACTCGGTATCACGAGCGAGCGGGAGTTCCCCGACTTCGCCCAGCAGACGTTCCGCGAGTGGTGGCGCGACCGGGGCGGCGCCCGGGTGGAGAACCCGGACGAGCGGGTCGCCTACTTCCACGGCTGCTACTCCAACTACAACACGCCCGAGGTCGGGAAGGCGATGGTCCGGGTGTACGAGTCGTTCGGCTACGAGGTCATGGTCCCACCCCAGAAGTGCTCGGGGACGCCGATGTTCGCCAACGGGATGCTGGACGACGCGCGGCGCCACGCCGAGACGAACGTCGAGAGCCTCGTCGCCGCCATCGGCGACGGCGCCGACATCATCGCCTCCTGCACCTCCTGCTCGCTGTCGCTGCGCCAGGAGTACCCCGAACTGTTCGACCTCCACGGCATCGACGACGTCGCCGAGCACACCTTCGAGGCGCTGGAGTACCTCCGCATCCACGAGGACATAGACGCCGCACTCGCGGACGCGGACGTCGACGAGCGGGCGTTCGCCTACCACGCGCCGTGTCACGCCCGCAACCAGGGGCTCGCCCGGCAGGCCATCGAGGCGTTCGACGCGGTCGAGGACGTCACCGTCGAGGACGTGGGCGACTCCTGCTCGGGCATCTCGGGGACCTACGGCTGGAAGGCCGAGAAGTACGACTACTCGATGGAGATCGGCGCGGAGATGTTCGAGCACATGGAGGCCGCCGAGGGCGAGGTCGGCATGACCGAGTGCCCCACCTGCGCGATGCAGATGGAGCACGGCACCGGCTACGAGGTCCAGCACCCGCTCCAACTGCTGGAGGCGGCGCTCGTGGACTGA
>NZ_QMDX01000025.1 GCF_007421925.1 Haloglomus irregulare | reverse complement strand
TGCGGCGATTCACGCCCGCCCTGAAGAGCGGGATTCTCTCGCCTAATGAAGATAGACCCACCACCGTCGACGCGGTTGAGGATGTCGTCGGCCTGAGCGACGACTTCAACGACCCCCCGCTGTTTCGGCGAGAGGTCCGCGAAAGAGTTGGCCGTACGCCCGGCGAGGCCGCTAACACCTGTACTGTAGTGGGGAACGGTCGGCGACTTCGCGTCTCTGGGCTGGCGCTCTTCGCGAGGATACGCAAGCAGTCGCTCGAGCGTCTCCCGGATGATGCCCGGTTCCCGAGAGCGGTTCAAATCGGCGGCAACGAACGCGCCGCTGGCATCGGGATTGCGGAGGAGTGTGACCGCAGCACGCATCCCCTGTTCCGGCAGGGCCGCCTCGTCGGGGAGGTGCTCACGGAGGTCTGGAGCAATCCAGGAAACGTCGCCCGGTTCAGGCCGGGCGGAGGCGCCGCCTGGATCGTCCCTTTCAGCCGACGGTACCGCCACCACCCCCTTCGGCGTTGGTCAGTGTATTGAATCCAGTGAGCATCATGAGATAGACTTGCATAGTACTCGTTCAGCAGCGGATATAAACGTCAGCCCACGGCAGTGAAACTGAAATTAGCGCCCGGCACCAGGCCGGTCCCTGGAGAACTCAGAGATAGGCTGGGCCTTCGATGATGCTGTTCTTATCTGCGTACCCCTCCCGGACGTACTGCGCAGCCTTGTCAGCGTATTTGATCGGAACCGGGAGCCGTGTCGACCGGGCGGGACTTCCGTAGTGCATCTCGGAGAGCCAGTAGGACTGCTCGGTGAGCGTTGCAATGTCAGTCGGACCGGAATGCTTTCGCATGCCGACCGTCTTCGGCGTCCCGGTCGCCAGCTCCTCGCCACAGTCGGGCATCCCCCAGGAGTGCAATACTGCGCGGTCGCGGTCATCATCGATGAAGGCGACACCCTTGTCGGCGATGCGCCAGCCGTCACCTTTCCAGTGGCCGACGCGGGGCTGGCCGCTCTTGCGAACGCCCACCAGATCCACGTCGACATCCAAAGAGTCCACGCCCTCGCGGATGGCCTCGACATCTTCGGAGATCTTGCCATCACGCATGATGGTCAGGTGGTCGATGCTGTGGTCGTGGTCGGCAGCAAAGTCGAACACCAAATCGCGAACGATGGTGTTCAGGTCCTCAGCACGGAACGTTTCACCGTCCTGGAACGTGGTGAACTCGGCGGCGAACATAGCTCCATCCGGAAGGACCACCGAGGCAGAGGCACCAGCATTCTTACCATTTTTCCGAGAAACATCCAGCCCGAGGAAAGCATCACAGGTCCCTGGGAAGTCGGCCACCATCCACGGCGTCGCGCCGGCTTTCGTCGCGATGGCCGAGAGGATGTTCACGAAGGTGTGTTCCGACGGCGCCGGGCGAGTATCGACGAGGTTCTCGGCCGTTGGTTTCTCCAGCATCTGGGTTGGCATCCCTCGGCGCATGAGTCGCCGCTTCAGCTCCGGGTGCGGGTCGTCGAACAAGTCCGTTTCGTCGGCTTCCTCCTCACGGGGCACCACCGCGACGGCCACGTCGGTGTCTTTTGGGAGTTGGCTGGCTGCCTCGGTGTAGTTGGTAGTGTCACCGGGATCGTAGGTGGCCCCACCCGTGACGTGCGCCGGTGCGCCGATGTCAGACAAGCCCTTCGCGATGACACCGGGAAGCCGGTCGCGAACCTCGTCGTAGGGGCTCGTGGCCGGGGCGATGAGCCGGACACGGTACTCAGGAGTTTTGTAGACGCCGAATTCCGAGAGATCTACCCGGGGCTGACTGCCGCGCTGTCCACCAGCGTACACGAGACGCGGCTCACCACGGAACCGTGCGTCGACGGCTTCGGAACGAACGAGGTATTGAACGTCGGTAGTCGAGACAGCGACCGGGCGAAAGTCGCCGCATTCCGGTACCGTTCGCCCGGTTGCAGGGCTTTCTCGCTGGTAAAGCGGCGGTGGAAGTCGTAGTCGTTCTCCTTAACCTGGTCAAGCGACGCCGTCATCGTCAAGACGTGTGGGAGTTGGTTGCCGTGGAAGCCTCCGTAATCCACTTCAAGAAGGCGGGGATTCTCCTTCTGCAACTGGGCACCGAGCTCCGGGTCTATCTTCTCATCTTCCTCTTGAAGACCGGCGATACTGTCGCCGATATCCTCGACGTGGTCAGTGTAGTGATAATCCGACCAACCCGTGAGGTAGCCCGAACCCTTCTCGTTATACACCTCGGGGTTATGCTGGACGTGTTTCCGGGGGACGGTGCCGCCCGGGGAGTAAATCTCGTCAAGCGTCTCAAGAGGCCGTTGCTCGTGGCTGACTTCAACCTGTAGCAGCGGGACGCCGTCAGCTGTCACGTCAATGGAAGCCGAATAGTTGAGGTGGGCGGCGTAAGCACCGAACTCGGCGACGAACGCTGGCTCACGCTTACGAATATCGTTGAGAAATCTGAAATCGTAGGTTTCGGACGGAATGGCAAAACGGAGGTCGGCCTGGACGAGATCCTCCAGTTGGCCACGGTGTGTCGGGTTCGACGGGTCAAGCCTCCAAGAGTCAGTCTCGACGGGCGTAACGGTTCGATCCTTGACTTCCCGTTCGTGCTGAGGACCTCGTGTCGGTCGTCGTCTCTCGGATCGTTGGACTGCTCGGTTCCACTGTCTTTCTGCGGAGTGTCTCGTGTCATGATTAGCAGTCGCACATGTCGGGTTCGCAGCAGGACAAGTCCTCGAGGAACATGCCTTTCTCACGGTACTCGTCGAGGGGAGTGCGGTCGATGTCGAGTCTGGAGGCGATTTCGTCAGCCACGACAGCGAAGCGCTGTCTGAATGTGTAGATGAAGCAGAACTGCTGGCCGTTGTGCGTGACCTGTGGACCAGCGAGAAACAGGCTGGGAGTGATGGTCGACTCGTCCCGTTTGGTCAACTGGGGCTGGCCATTCTCGAACTCGAAGTGTTCGTCGACGAGGTCGAGTCCGCTCTCGAATCCAGTCGCGAGCACTGGCCGATTCCGTGTCCTAAACGACGCGCCGTCGGTCCCGATTACGTCGAACGTCCCCTCCTCGACGTCGACGCGTTCGACTCGGATTCCGTCTTCGAGGGCGATCGGTGCGTCGTGTTCGAATGCGTCCTGCAACCGCTGGCTCATGTATGGGGAGAGGACCTCGCTCGGGTCCGGTCCCCGGAACTGCCACGGCCCGTCCTCGTCGACGACGACCACTTCGTGACCCAGGTCGGCGAGTGCGAGGGCGGCGTCGATACCGCTCTCGTACCCACCGACGACGATGGGGTCCTCGACGCACTCGTCGGCGAACGCACTCCAGGATTCGAGTCGGGAGTTGTGGTCGCAGTGGTTCGCGCCGGGGAACGGATCGTCGTTCGGTTGCCCGAACTGCCCGGCTGCCCAGATGACGAATCGGCTCTGGATGACGCCAGTAGACGTGTAGAGTATGAATCCGTCGTCGTGTCGTTGTACCGATTCCACCTCGACACCGATTCGGACGGGTAAGTCGTAAAAATCGACGACTCCTTGGAGATATTCGGCGTACTCTCTGCCGGTCGGGTGTTCACGGTCGAGCGCAAATGCGGGCGAGGTGTCAGTGGTGACGGCGTTGAGGTCGCGGCAGCCGAAGCTGTTGCTGGGAAACGATGGCGTGATGAGGCGCATTTCTTCTGGCCACTGTTGGAACGACGCCCCGACTTCGCCTCGCTCGAGGATGGCGTAGGAGTCGAGACCGAGATCCGCGAGGACGGCCCCAACACCGACGCCTGCGGCACCTGCGCCGACGATTGCGACGTCGAGCGACTCGTGGTTACGGGCTTCTTCGGATGTCACTATTAACAATATAAGATAGTAGATAGCCAATTATAAATAATATACGCTCTAGTCTTAATAACAGATGAGTCAAGAGACGATTTCCGTCACCGTGCTGAGCGGCAACCTCGGCGCGGGCAAGACGACCGTGCTGAACAACCTCCTGAACACGCGAACGGACCTGGACGTCGCGGTCCTCGTCAACGACATGGGCGAGGTGAACGTCGACGCCGAGCGCGTCGCCGAACACTCGGACATCTCGGAGGACGACGAGGACCTGATCGAACTGTCGAACGGCTGTATCTGCTGTGAGCTACGCGGCGACCTGCTGGACGCGCTCGCGAAGCTCGCACAAGCCCGCGAGTTCGACTACTTGGTAATCGAATCGACGGGCGTCGCTGAACCGTTGCCGGTCGCCCAGACGCTCACCATGGGATTCGACCAGGGAGACCTCGACCCCACGGAGTTCTACGAGGAGACCGGCATCGAAGTGATGGACTACTACGAACTCGACACGACCGTCACTGTGGTCGACGCCCACCAGTTCTGGACAACGTTCGATTCGAAGGAATCGCTGATGGACGGCGACACCGAGAAAGACCTCGGAAGCCTCTTGATCGAACAGATCGAGTTCTGTGACGTCCTGCTGTTGAACAAGTGCGACCTCGTCGACGAGGAGACGCTCGGCGAGATCGAAGAGATGATCGAAGTGCTGCAACCGCGCGCGAAGATCATCCGAACCGAACACGGCGCGGTCGATCCCGGCGAGATCCTCGACACAGGACGGTTCGACTTCGAAGCGGCGAGCCAGTCCGCGGGGTGGCTACGGGAACTCCAGCAGCCGCACGAGTCCGCCGAAGAGGAACACGGCGTCACGTCGTTCGTCTACACGTCGCGCCGTCCGTTCCACCCCGAGCGGTTCGCCGATCTGCTCGACTCGTTCCCTGCGAACGTCGTCCGCTCGAAGGGTCACTTCTGGCTAGCAGGTCGCGAAGAAATGGCACTCGGATTGAACGTTGCGGGACGGTCGATCCGAGTCGGGTCGGCCGGTGGTTGGATTGCGACGCTGCCGGAGAACGAGCGCGAGAGCTACTTCGAGGCCAATCCGGAGCTCGAAGAGATATGGGACGACAAGTGGGGTGACAGGGGGACCCAGCTCGTGTTCATCGGTACGGACATGGACCACGACGCGCTCCGCGCCGACCTCGATGCGGCCCTGCTAACCGAAGAGGAAATGGACGCCGACTGGACCGCCTTCGACGACCGGTTCCCGACGTGGGACGACGGAGACTCCGCCACACCTGAAGAGGGGACCGAGGAGCCGACCGAGACGACCGACGACGGCGCCGAAGAGGTCGGCCTCGCGGACTGACGATGTCCTCGCCACGATCCCTCTTCCGGACTGTCGTCAACAAGAACGCACCGCACGAGACCCGTAAAGCGGCGATCGGCGAGCTCGCCGAGATAGACGCGACGACACAGCTTCGCGTGATCGTCGTCGCAGACGGCCTCAACGGGTCGTTCCGCCGGAACGCGTTGAACGTGCTTGGTCGATGCCGAGCGACGAGAGAACTCGGTGCGCTGGTCGACGACGCGAGCCTACCGACAGCGCTCCGGGAGCGGGCGGACCAGCTTCGCTAGCGCTCGGTTCGGTTCGTTGGGTTTCGTTTTGAGCTCGGAAGTTAGTTAGTAAGCGGTCCAAGTTAATATTCTAAAGCAGCCAACACAGACCATTTCTTAATAACATTCTTGTATATATGGCTCCGAGTTGATAATGTAATGTCGTACACCTGCTCCAACTGCGATGCACAGTTCCAGAGCGCTGCCGGCGTGACCCAGCACGTTGCGCTTCACCACAACACGTGTGCCGAGTGTAACGAGGAGTTTGAGGAGACCGACGCCCTACGCGACCACATCCACGAGAATCACTGAGCTAGCGGCTCGTCACGAGTTCGCTGGATCTCCACTTCTCTGTCAGGGCCAATCATCGTCGGCTGTTGACACACTCTCAAGCTGCCAGCCTGCGGCCTTTGCAGCCTCCGTCACCGACTGGTAGGCCCAGTCGGGTACCGTCCCTACCACCCCGGCGGTCTCGTCTGTTCCGACGAGCACGTACCGTTCCGTCTCGAAGTGACCGCGGACCGCCGACAGCGCCTCCGCTATCGAACGTGGTCCGGACAGGAACTCTTGGTGGTATCCGGCCTCTCGCACTCGCCGTCGTTCGATGTACGACGGCTCCGAGGAGACGATCCCGACGTGGCTGGTCCAAGTAGTGGCATCTTCAAGGGCACGGGCGGGCCGCGCGAGTCGCTCGAGGGCGCCAAGCGAGACGGCGAGCGTGAGATCGGTCGAAGCCACGTCAAGACCCGCCTCGAGAGCTCATCGGTAGGGGGTCTGTCCGCGCCTGATCTGGTGGGTCGAGAATCCGCTCTGCGGCCCGTCGGGCACCGACAATATTGCGAGCGAAGGGACCGACGCTGGGCTCCGCGAGAGCGCCAGAAACGTACACCGCGGACTCGCTGCTGTCGGTCCGTCTCCACGCGAGGGTTCGATCGTCGAGGACGGGAAATCCCTCGGCCCCGCGTGCGAGCGACAGCGACTCGCTGACGCGGTCGACCAACGGCTGCTCGGGAACCGGTTCGAGTCCGGTCGCGAGGACGACGCGTGCGGCCGTCGCTCTCGTGCCGTCGTCGAAGCGGAGGGACAGACCCTCGTCTGTCGCGTTCGCAGACGTGATTTCGCCTTGCCGGTGTTCAAGCGCACCACCGTCACGCGCTTCGGCCAGTCGTCGTTCGACGTACGGCGGGATCGTGGCGTCGTTGCGGGCGGACCGGATCCGATCGAGACGAGCCTCCGATCCCACCGGGAGCGTGTGGATCTCCTTCCCGATGTGGCGCCAGTTGATCCAGTGGGGGTCGGCCTCGGTCAGTTCGATTTCGAGTTCGTGACGCGACAGGAGAGTCACCACAGTCCGGTCTGCCAGACGGCAGGCGAGATGCCCGGCCGTGATACCGCCTCCGACGACGAACGTTCGCTCCTCGAATGCGCCGGGTGTCGTCGGATCGAACGCTTCGTCCCAGACGTGTGCGAGCGGCGCGTCGTCCGGGAGCGATGTCGTCCACTCTGGGAGCGTCGGCGTCGCACCGAGCCCGACGGCCAAGACGACGTGGTGAGTCTCAATCGCGCCCGCGCCCGTTTTCACCAGATACGTCTCTGTGCCCGCAGACCGGGTAACATCGGTTACCTTCGACCGATGATGACAGCCGGAAAGCTCACGGCGCTCGATAACGTCGCGAGCGTGGTCGAGAAACAGGTCGAGAGTCGGTCGGTCCGGATAGTTCTTCGTCGACACGAGTTCGTTCGCTCGGTGGTGTCCTTCCGCGAACGACTCGAGCGAGAACGATTCGGTGTCGATGTGGTGGACGAACGTCGATCGGAGGGTCTCCATGCCGCACTGATTGGCCTTCTTGGCGAACGAAGCGAGTAACTCCTCGCGCGGGTCGAGGATCCGAATCTCGTCTCGCGTGTACTCACCCTCCGTAATGAGGTGGTTTGCGAGACAGGTGCCGTGAATCCCGCCGCCGACGATCACGTACTCGTAGGGGCGGTCACTGTTCGGTGGGTGATCGGCGGTCGATCTACCGACTGTCACTCTTGTTCTCCTCCATCGGCTTCGAGTTCCGTTCCGGGGTGCTCGGACTGACTACTACTGAACCGTTGGACGGTCGGCAGCCGATGCCGCAACTCCCGGCTACTGAGCGCGAGGGTGTAGACGGCGATCGCCGCGACGACGATCGAGCCGCCGGCCGCGATCCCGTAGACGTACGATAGTGTTACACCGGCTATCGCCGCGAACTCGGCGGCGAGGATCGCCAGCAAGATGGATTGCTTGAAGCTCTCGGCGACTTGCGCCGCAGCGGCGACCGGAACGACGAGCATCGCTGCGACGAGGATAACGCCCATGATCTGCATCGCGCTGACGACGACCAGCGCCGTGAGCACGACCATGAGACGCTTGTAGAGGCGAACGTTCAGTCGCGCCGCGCGGGCGGCCGTCGCGTCGAATGTGACGTACAAGAGTGGCCGATAGGCCAGCGTGACGAGGCTACCGACGAGGACACTCATTAACACGAGGATACCGACGCTCTCCGTCGAGACAGTCGCCAAACTGCCGAACAAGTAGGCGTCGATACCGACCGCGATGCCGCCGTCGGTGGCAGTGATGAGGATACTACCGACGGCGAATCCTCCCGTCAGAACAATCGCCAGTGATGTGTCGCTGTACGCTCCGGCGTGTTCGACGAGCAACTCCACGAGCAGCGCCGTGACGACTGCGACCACGAATGCGGTGAACAGCGGCGACAGCGTGAGCGAGAAGGCCGAATTGAGGAACAACCCGACGGCGACGCCGGCGAAGGCTGTGTGTGCGAGCGTATCGCTGATCATCGCCATCTCTCGATGGACGAGGAACGTCCCGACGACCGGCCCAATGAGAGCGATACACAACGCAGCGAGGTAGGCACGTTGCATATACGGGTATTCGAGCATCGGCATGCCGAGCAGGTCGGCCAACACGTCCATTCCGGGACCAAAGACGTAGTTGAGGAACCACTCGATAGGGGCGAAGACGTTGACAGCAAAAAGCGGAGTCGCTATCACGTTGTCGAGTGGAACACTCTCTCCGAGGCGACGTAGTGTGAACATCATTCGTGGTCGTGCTGGAGGATGTGTTGGTCTTTCCCATAGGCCTGCGAGAGAGCATCAGTCTCGACGAACTCCTCCGGGTCGCCGTCGAAGAACAACTGACGGTCGAGACAGGCGACGTCCGTCGCGTGTGTGGTAACGACACCGATGTCGTGCTCGATCAGGATGACGGTCAGCCCGGTCGCGTTCAAGTCATGGATGAGGCCGTAAAACTCCTCTCTGGATTCGGCATCCACGCCGACCGTCGGTTCGTCGAGCGCGAGCAGATCGGCCTCTGAGGCGAGCGCACGGGCGATGAACACCCGTTGGCGTTGACCACCGGACAGTCGACCGACCCGGCGAGACGCGAGGTCTGTAATTCCCACCTGTTCCAGCGCGTCTTCGATCGCTTGCCGGTCCGCTGCCGAGAATCGACCGAAAAGCCGCCGCGGGTACCGCCCCATCTCGACAACCTCTCGAACCGTGATCGGCATATCGCGCGCCGCCTTCGTCGCGTCCTGTGCGACGTATCCGATCCGTTCACCGGCGTCGAACTTGTGGGCAGGTTCGCCGAACAGCGACACCGTGCCTTCGTCTGGTCGACGAAGTCCGAGCATCAAGTCAAGCAGCGTGCTCTTGCCGCTTCCGTTCGGCCCGACTAGTCCGACAAAGGAGCCGGGGTCGACGTCGATCGACACCGACTCGAGAACTGGGACCTCTCCGTAGCCAAACGTGACGTCGTCGACGCTGATGAGAGGGTCCCCCGACTGTTGCCGCTTCGTCGTTGCTGTCGTCATCGGTAGTCGTCGAGGCCGACGAACGAGTTCCCGTACGCCGTAATCCAGGTTGTTGTCCGATACGGAACAGCCACGTCCGGCGGATAAATCGTACAGACGGGTCTCTCCGCAGGACCGACGACCAATGCCATCAGTCCCGAACTAGGGCTCTTGGATGGCCCGGGCTCGGCGTTTCCGTCCCACTCCGGTCCCGTGTCGCCAGACGTGGTGTCGCTCATTCTGCGTCGAGGGCCTGCTTCAGGGTCTCGAGATTGATGTTTTCCATGATCTCAATGTAGCCCCAGCCCTCATCGGCCCACTCCTGGGTCTGTCCGGGAATCGGCGTCAGCGGGAGGACTTCGGTGGCGTCGGTCTCTGCGACGAGCTGGTTCGCCGCTATCTGGGATTCGAGCGGGTCAGCACAGACGTACTGGAGGTCGTGTTCGGCAATGATCTCCTGGGCCCGCTCGATGCCTTTCGGCGTCGGCTGGTCGTCCGGTGACAGTCCCGTCAGCGTCTGTACTTCGAATCCGTAGCGCTGGCCGAGATACTGGAAGGCGTTGTGACCAGCGACGAACACGACGTCTTTCGAGGCGCCCTCAAGCGCGGACTGGAACGACTCGTCGAGTTCGTCCAGACGATTACGGTACGACTCGGCGTTCTCGGCGTAGGCACTGGCATTGTCGCTGTCGACGTCGACGAACCCGCTCCGGATGTTGTCGACCGCCTGCTTCGCTCGCTCCGGGTCTAGCCAGAAGTGCGGGTCCGTTCCGCCGGAGTGGTCGTGGTTGTGTCCCTCCTCGCCTTCCTGTTCGTTTTCTCCCTCGTGCTCGCCTTCGTGTTCCTCTCCACTCTCATGGTCGTGTTCACCTTCGTGCTCGCCATCGCCCTCGTGTCCGTGTTCGCCGGCAGTCTCGGTCACTTCGGGTTCGATGGCCGACTCACTGCCGTTGGTGAGCGTCGCGTCGAACTCCGCGGGAGCGTGCTGGGCGAAGAGTACGTAGTGGCCCTCCGTTTCGATATCGAGGGAGAACGTCGTCTCGCCGGAATCCGCGAACTGGAGGTGGTAGAGTGACTCACTGGACGGCGTGAGTGTCTCTCCGCCTTCTACCGGTGTGTGCGTGTCGTGGTCGCCGTAGAGGGTGGTTGCGGTCTCCTCGACGTGGTGAATGCCGTGGTCGCCGCCCTCTTCGGTTGCGATAACGGCTAGCTGCATCTTCGGATCAGGGCCCTCGTGGAACGTGTACGTGTAGGTGCCAGCTTCGAGGTGGTAGAGACCAGCCCACTCCCACGGGGCCGATTCGCCGTGGTGCTCCTCGTGGTCTCCCTCTTCGTGTTCATCGTGGCCGTGTTCTCCTTCGCCGTCGTGGCCTTCCTCGTGTTCCCCCTCGTGGTCTTCTTCGTGACCGTGGTCGTGTCCGCCTTCGATGAGGTCGATACCAGCACCGGCAGCGACGATGTCGACATCGGCGTCGTCGTCACGGAGACTCGTCACGAGGTCGTCAGCCCAAGGCTGGAATCCCTCCATCCCGTAGAGGAAGAGATCCGATTCGAGGATCGTTCCCTGTATTTTGGAGCCAGGCTCCCACCCGTGGCCGTGTTGGCCGATCGGGACGAGCGTCTCTGCGGTCGCAGTGTCGCCTGCAACCTGACTGGCCAAGTCCCCGAATACGAAGAACGAAGACTGGGCTTCCGGCCCGGCTCCACCTGAATCATTAGAGCTGGCGTCGTTCGAGAGACAGCCAGCGAGGGAGCCGATGGTGGTGAATCCGATTCCAGTTGCGACGAGTCGTCGTCGGGTGTATCGAGGCATCTGTTGTTAACACTGGCAGACTAGATAATAAGAGCTATGATTTTGTGCGATAAAGTTAATAATAACCCCCTAAGTGAGATGGGGACTTACTAACCGTTGCCGGGATAACTAACGTAGGCTCTGGAATTGCTAATCGTTGCTACCTCAGATTCCGTATTACATAAGCCCGAGAAGCGTGCTAACAGGCATTTAGTAGCTGTGGCACCCAGATACGGTTGCAATGTGCCACTGCTTCAGCGAGTTGACCGAGATGAGTGACGAACAGCGAGCGGAGGTTCTCGAAGAGCACTCGATGGAAGAACTCCGCGCGGAATACTCCACCAAAGAACTAGAAACCCTCGGCGTCATCGCCTGAGGCCACTTCACGTTGGTCCTACCCGGACGACCGACAGCGTCCGCCCATCACGCAGACCCGGTCGCCTCCCGTTTCTCTGCGTACGCGAGCGTGTAGTAGTCTCGATCAGTTACCTTACCGGGATCGTTCGTAACGAGGGCCTCTTCCGTATCCATGAAGAGTCGCCGTCCGAACGTCACCTCGTACCCTGCTTCAGTCATCTTTTCGTAGGTCGTCGGTGCGTCAGTCACTTTGAACAGGATCAACCGATTCGGACCGATCGGTGCTTCTCCGTCGGTCGCCTCGCGTAGCGTCAGTTCAGCGCCAGCGTCGATGTCGACCCCGAGGACCGAAGCGAACGCCGTCACACTGCTGACACCGGGGACGACTTCGATGTCGACGCTGGGATGCTGCTCGCGAAGCGTCCGACGCAGGTGCCCGAACGTCGAGTAGATACATGGGTCGCCGAGCGTGACGAACGCCGCGTCGGCGTCTCGCGCTTTCGGCGCGACCTCCGCGGCCGCCGTCTCCCACGCTGCCTGGAGTTCTTCGGGATCGGTCGTCATCGGGAACTCGAGGCCACTCAGTTTCGATTCGGAAACGTACTCGGCTGCGACGCGCCGTGACAGTTGTCCTGGTGAGTAGACGATGTCGACCGATTCGAGTCGTCGTTTGCCGCGAACCGTGAGCAGGTCCGCCGAACCCGGTCCCAGCCCGATTCCGTAGAGCGTCATCGGTTACGTGCCCTCCTCGTGGCTCTCGATACCGTCCTGAACCACTTTCTCCGCGAGCACAGCACACGGGACGCGCATCGGCGTCAGCTCGATTCCCAAGAGATCGAGGGCGTCCTCACGGTCGAGGTCACGAACCTCCGAGAGCGTCATTCCTGGGAGTTCTTCGGCGAGCAGGCTCGCACTCGCAATGCTAATCGCACAGCCTTCTCCAGTAAACGTGACCTCTTCGATCGTCTCACCGTCCTCGGCGAGTCTGAGATCAAACGTGAGTTCGTCGCCACAGGAGGTATTCTCGCCAGTGTGCGAGAAGGTAACCGGCGAGAGGCGGCCCCACCTTCGAGGGTTACGGTAGTGATCCAGGATTACCTCCTGATACATTTTAGAACCCTGCATCTATTCG
This sequence comes from Haloglomus irregulare, assembly GCF_007421925.1. Taxonomy (GTDB): domain Archaea; phylum Halobacteriota; class Halobacteria; order Halobacteriales; family Haloarculaceae; genus Haloglomus; species Haloglomus irregulare. The sequence continues at coordinate 13,038 of NZ_QMDX01000025.1, read as the reverse complement.
ACCTTGTGTCGGGTTGCAAGCCCGGCGAGATGCGGGGCTTCCTCCGCGATAATCTCCGCCGTGGCGAGCTCGACGGAATTCACACTTCCCGGTAGGACGAACACTGGTACGTCGCGGGCGATGCCTGCTGTCGCACGGGTCGAGACGATACGCGTTCGTACCTCCTCCCACGAGAGCCATCTGAACGCCTCGCCGAAGCCCGGCAGTTCGCGGTCGAAGAGCTCGCGCACCGCGTCCGGAGTGACGTCGTCGACGGTGACGCCCGTCCCGCCCGTGGTGACGACGAGGTCGACGTCCGGCCGATCCAGACACTCGCTCACTGTGGTCTTGATCCGGACGTAGTCGTCCGGAACCATCCGGCGTGACGTGACGACGTGGCCCGCTTCGACGAGGATACTCGCAATGGCGTCGCCACTGGGGTCGGGTGGCGTCTTTTCGACGTCGTCTCCGCGGGACGAGGACACGGTTACGATGGCCACGCCCAGCGGGTCGATACAGTCGTGGCCGTCGGCATCAGTCGTCCGTCGGTCCGCTGCTGGAGGAAGTTCGCGGTCATTCCGGATCACGATAGGTCACCTACCACGAGGCGTTGTTCCATCGGGGGCTGCGACCACTCCATCGTCCCCGGGAACGGATTCTCGAACGCCTCCCAGTCGTCTTCCATCCCGGTCTCCGAAACGAGGCAGTCGTCGAGCGTATCGGCGATGCTGGATTCGTCCATCCCAGCCCCGATGAAGACGAGTTTCACTTCGCGGTCACCCCACTGTTCGTCCCAGTGGAGGTCCGACCGCGATTCGCGGTAGGACTCGCGCTGGAACTCGGGGAGTGTGATTGCCCACCGCCCGTTGACCTCGACGTGGGTCTGTGTTCCCGCCTGGCTCAGGTCGAGGGCGTAGCGCTCGCGCCCAGCGACCCACAGGTGGCCCTTGGCTCTGACGACGGAATCGGGGAACGAACGGAGCCACTCGCTGAAGCGTTCGGGATGGAACGGCCGGTGGCGCTCGTAGACGAAAGAGTCGACACCGAATTCCTCTGGTGGGTGACGATGGTCGTGCGCTTCGTCGTGGCTATGGTCGTGGTCGTCGCCATGTTCGTGACTGTGGTCGTCCGCCTCCGTCTGGCTCTCGTGGTGGTCGTCTGAATCGACGTCTGTGCCGTCTCCGTGGTCGGCCGAGAGTGCCTGTTTCCACCGGGCGGAGTCACTCGCCTCGTCTTGATCGAACCGACCCGTTCCGAGAACTCGTTCCGGGTCGACGGTGCTTTCGGTCGTTCGGACGACGTCAACCCCGGGATGGAGTGTTCGGACGACGCGTTCGACCGCTTCGCGCTCTGTCTCGGAAACGAGATCGCACTTGTTGAGGACGAGTACGTCGCAGAACTCGACTTGCTCGGCGAGGAGGTCCGACAGCGGTCGGGCGTCGTCGTCTGTCGACTTGAGTGGGCGGCCATCGACGAACGCCTGATGGAACTGTGCAGCGTCGACCACCGTGACGGTCGTATCGAGATCGTACAGTGCCGAGGCACGTGCGGGCGAGACGAACCGCTGGGCGATGGGGACTGGATCGCTGATACCCGAGGCTTCGATGACCAGATAGTCGAACTCCTCGTCGAACGCGAGGCGTCTCAGTTCCTGATCAAGTTCGTTCTGCAGCCCACAGCAGATACAGCCGTTCGAGAGCTCCGTGACACCGCCGTCTTCCATCGAGAGTTCGGAGCCATTCTCGATGAGGTCGGCGTCGACATTCACCTCGCCGACGTCGTTGACGAGAACGGCGACATCGTACTCCTCGCCCCCGATGGTAAGGAGGTGGTTGAGCAGGGTCGTCTTTCCGGCTCCGAGTCCGCCACTGAGGATCGTGACCGGGGGTTGCTCGTCGACGGCCATCAGTCGTCAGCCAGTGCAAGTTCGCGCTGTTCGTCGGCGGTGAACGGATCCGGATACTCGTTCCAGTCCTCCTCCATTTCTGCGTCTGAGAGGACACAGTCTTCCAGTCGCTCGATTAGTGTCTCCTGATCGAATTCGCGGCCGATGAACACGAGTCCTGATCCGCGGTCGCCCCACTGGTCGTCCCAGTCCTCTTTGATGCCGGGGCGGGCGGCGAAGTAGCGCTCCTGTTGGGCCTTTGGGAGCGTGGCGATCCACGTCCCTTTCGGACCGGCCCGGACCGACTGGCCTGCTTTGTCGAGCCCCATCGCGATGTCTTCGCGACCGGCGGACCAGAAAAAGCCTTTTGCGCGAACGATACCGTCGGGAAGATCGGCAAAGAGACGAGCGATCCGCTCGGGATGGAACGGTCGGTCGGCGTCGAAGACGAAGGACGTGACGCCGTGTTCATCGGCGGCTGACTCGTGGTGATGTCCGTGCTGGAGTTCACGCTTCCACCCGGCGGACTGGCTTGCTTCCTCGAAGTCGAATCGACCCGTGTTCAGGATCTCCTCGGGATCGACGGCGCCGTGTTCGGTCCGGATGATCTTCGCTCGCGGCTGTAGCGTCTTCAAGACGGCCTCCATCTCCTCGAGTTCGTCATCCGGGACGAGGTCGCACTTGTTCAACAGGAGAACGTCGCAGAACTCGATCTGGTCCATGAGGGCTTCTTCGGGGACACGATTGCCCTGCGGCTCCATTTCATCGTCAGTGAGCACCTCTCCGGAGTCGAAACCCTGCCAGAAGCTGTGGGCGTCGACGACACTGACCATCGTGTCGAGTTCGTAGACGCCCGTAGGGTCGAACTCCGCGTCCTCGAATCCGCGGGCGAACGTCTGGGCGACCGGAATCGGTTCGCTGATTCCAGACGATTCCACGAGGAGGTATTCGAAGTCTCGCTCTTCGGCCAATCGTCCCACTTCGTCGAGCATGTCGCCACGGAGCCGACAGCAGATACACCCGTTCGACATCTCGATGATCTCGTCGTCGTTCTGGGTGAGATCCGACTCGCGTTCGACGAGGTCGGCGTCGACATTCACTTCACCCATATCGTTGACTAAGATGGCAGCGTTCAGTTCCTGCTCGCTACTGAGAATGTGGTTGAGCGTCGTCGTCTTGCCGGCACCGAGGCTTCCGCTGAGAATTGTCACCGGGATCGGGTCGTTGTTGAACGGCATACGCGAGTTATGAATCTACTATACTAAAATACTAATTATTACGGTGTAGACTCCACAGTCATAACAGATACTAATAACTCAGAATAGAATTTTAGCATATGAGCGTCGTTAGCATCTCGATGCCCGAAGCGTTACTCGAACGCATCGACGAGTTCGCCGACGAACACGGGTACAGTGGCCGAAGCGAGGTCGTCCGCGAAGGCACACGGTCGCTACTCGAAGAGTTTCAGGGGCAAAATATCGACGGACAGAAGCAGATGTGTACAGTATCGGTGGTCTTCGAGTACTGTCAACCCGCCGTCCAGCAGCGTCTCACGGGAGTACGCCACGAATACGATGCTATCGTCTCCGCGACTACGCATGCACACGTCCAGGACCAGTACTGTATGGAGTTGTTCGTCCTTGAGGGGACCACGGAGGCCCTATCCGACTTCGTCAACACCGTCCGGGCAGTGCCGGATGTCCGGGCAGTAGATTACTCGCTCACCTCACTCGGCGAAGATTCCATTGAACAGCGCATCGAGTCGTGATTCGGTGTTGAAATTCTCAGAAATTGAAAGAACCCGTCTGCTGAATACGGAGTATGTATGCAGCACGTCCCGTTGACGCTATCTCTGCTTAGGCCAGTCGGGTTCGTCGTTTCCCTCGCTACGTGGTCGGAAGGACAACAGCGTTCGCGGGTCGACGCCCTACGGCCCAGCGTTTCGCGGGCACGTACTCATGCCCAGGACGGAGTAGACTGGACAGGAGCGAGTCGCTGCCGTTCCAAGCATGATGAGCGCGACGACACCGAGCACCGGTGAGGCAAGAGCTGGCGCGGCGAGCTGCCCGGCGAGGACCGCCAGGGAAAGCACTCCGGCGACTGCACCGACTGTTGTCCGCACTGATTTATCAGTGGCTCCGACATTGATATCCATACTGTGCAGTCGCGCTACTGTATATTAATAATACCTCGGTTGTGTGTCATACTCGCAAGATCCGTTCGGGTGCGTAACCACCGCCGGCCTACGTGACCGATACGCGCTATGCACTCAGCACCCTCGTTGTAAAATGTCCTCAATCCAGGATCTCAACAGGGTCAGCCGTGAGCACAATTCAGTGCTCAGCGAGGAGCATCAGTTTGACCCGACTCACCGCATCGAAATCGCGCAAGCGATACGTGAGGTCCCGGACACGCGGTGCCGGTCCGCTGCAGAAGAGTGTCTCGAGACACCATTCTCCTTCATGTATATGATTCGTGGTCGTGATGACGTCCTGAAACTGATGTTGTACGTCGTGAATCTCTTCGATGACCGCTTCGTGTTCGTAATCGAAAGCGATGATAACGACGACGTCGCCTTCGATATCCTCCAGTCTGGTGTGTCCCTCGATATACTCCTGCATCGCTTCGCGGACGCCACGCGAACGCGAATCTAATCCCTCTGCCTGCCACGTTTCATCGAACTCGGAGAGGAGGTCGTCGGGGATGTTGAAGCTCGTGCGCATGATTTTGTTCTCTATTTTATCACTGATCTATCTTCGAGTATCACAGTACTCCCGAGTCGTAGGATATCGATCACGTAGGCTCCGACCACCCGACTGAGTCTCACCAAGAAGTCGTAAGAGATGTCGAAGAAGGCGGTCAGTCATGTCTGTGTCCGTCTGTGGAGGGTTTCGGTGCGGTATTTGAATTCCCAGCCTCTGTCAGGAGCGACACGAGGTCCGATTCGGTCACCGGCTGTGCCGTCGCCCCCAGCTCCGCGTCACGAGCCACACGAACCGCGCTCGGTGGGTGAAGGTTCGCGTCCGCCAACAGGGCGTCGTCGTAGAACACCTCTCGGGGCGTTCCGCCTCCGATGATGTTGCCCTCGGCCATCACGCAGACGCGGTCCGCGACTTCGGCGGCGAATTCGAGGTCGTGCGTCGACAGGACGACGCTGATACCGTCCTCGTGAATCTGCTCGATCCGTTCCGCGACCAGCTGGGATCGGTCGGGATCAAGCCCTGCGAGTGGTTCGTCGAGCACGACCACACTCGGTTCGAGGACGAGCACACCGGCGAGGCCAGCGAGCCGTTTCTCCCCGCCGCTCAGGTAGTGTGGGATTCGGTCTTCAAGATGGCTCGCGTCGACAGTCGCCAGTGCTTCACGAGCGCGTTCCCTCGCTTCGTCTCCGGGGACCCCGTAGTTCTGAAGGCCGAACATCACGTCGTCGAGGACTGTGGGCGCGACAAGTTGCGTATCGGCGTCTTGGAAGACGAAGCCGACCTCTTTTCGCGCGTGTGGCTTGTTGTCCTCGGTAATCGAGGTGCCGTCGACGACGAGCTCGCCATCATCGGGAATGAGGGTCGCATTCAGATGTTCGAGGAGCGTCGACTTTCCGGCGCCGTTGCCGCCGACGAGGGCCACGACCTCATCGGAATACACGGAGAAGTCGACCTCGTGCATACCAACCGTCCCGTCCGGGTACGTGTGGGCTTCACACTGTAAATCGACCAGGGGCCGCCGGTCTTCAGAATGATTCGTACTCATACTGGAACCACCTCGTAGACGCCGACCAGGGCGTAGGCGACGACGCCGGCGTAGCAAGCGGCGATAACGATGAGCTCACGAGCGGGCGGTCGCGGGACGTCCCCGTACAGCGTGATGTCGCCGTTGTAGCCACGGGCTTCCATCGACTTGACGAGTCGTTCTGACTGCTCAATCGCCGACAGCATCGTCATGCCGAGGATTCTCGCGTACAGCCGTTTGTTCGACCAGAACTCCGAGAAGTTCGCACCCCGAGAGAGCGCGGCTTTCACGAGGTCCTCAAGCGTCTCGATCATGACGAACGTGAACCGATAGGTGAGCAGCGCGATCTGGTCGATCGGCCGTGGGAGCAACCGCCCGAGCATGTACGCCACGTCGGTGTATTTAGTCGTCATCGACGCCGTCAGGGCGAAGGTGACCACCGTGAGTGATCGACAGCTGAGCTCCCCGAAGAGCACGAGCCCTGCCCACGTGACAGAAAGTTCACCAAGCGGTGTCGAGAGCGCGCCACCGATCGGCGTCCCCGGTTCGAGGAACGCCAGCGGCCCGGCGACCGAGACGATGAACAGCATCGGGAGCGTGTACCACCCAGCGAGTCGTCGGTATGGCAGTCCCGCGAGTCCATAGACCACCAGTACGGCTCCGTATAGTCCGGCCAAGAGCGCAAGGCGGTCGAACACCGTGACGGCGAGGACGAGTGCACCGACGACACCGACCTTCGTCCATGGATTGACGCGGTGTAACGGCCCGTCTCGCCGTTCGGCGAACGCCGTGATGAGCCGCGGATCGGGAACGTGGTTCGAGAGTGTCGTCACGATTACCGGGCCGAGCGTTGTCCGCCCTCGAAGCCGCCGTACCGGTCGACGTAGACGTACATCCCGATACCGAGGACAACCAGCACGAGGACGATCGCGCCGAATTCGAGCATCAGTCCGCCCTTCCGAATGGGGCCGGCGACCACGATACCGCGGCCGAAGTCGACGAGCGAACCGCCACCCTCCTGCACACCGCGCTGGAGTGCCTGTGCGGAGCGTTTGGCCCACGGCAGGGCACCGCCGGTTGCGGTGAAGCCCCAGTACCCAGCGGCGAGAAAGGCAACGAAGAGGCCAGCAAGACCACCGTACTGCTTCCAGCGCTGCATCAGGCCGTCACCCCGGTCGGCTCCTCCTGGGTGTCACGGTCGGCGAGGCCGACGAGATCGGGGCGGACAGAGGCGAGGAACTGAACGATGAAGCCCGTCAGGAGTCCCTCAATGACGGCGACGCCGAGGTTGAGGCCAACGAGCCCAGCGACGGCAATCGTCAGATCACCACGGGGGAGCGCGCTTCCGTTCACGCCGCTGACGACGATGATCGCTCCCATCAGGAACGCGCCCGCCGAGAGGCCGAGCGTCGCGGCACTGGCGCTTGCGGGGAAGACGTCCCAGTCCATCCCCATCAGCGTCTTGAACGCGTAGTAGGCGACGATAGCTTCGCTCGCGTTGACGAGCGTGTTCGCGCCGATCAGGCCGACTGCACCGTGGCCCAGCGCTGCCGAGAAGATGTTCACCACCAGCGCGATCAGCGAGCCCAGCAGTGGGCCGGCCAAGATACCGACCAACCCGGTGAGGTTCATGTGGATACCGCCCCACACGGGAATGTTCAGCTGGAAGACCGCGAAACTCGCGGCAGCACCGATTCCAGCGAGTGCGATCTGATGCGTTTTGATACCACCCTTCCGGACCCGGTAGACGACTGCGGCGACGAGTATCACGCCGACCGTCGTCCACAGAACGAGTGCCCATACCGGGAACGTCCCTTCACCGAGGTGAATGTGTGCCATCTCTGTTTGGCAATTTTAGCTGCGATCATAATAAAGTTGCTGTATTCGGCTGTTCCAGATAATAATTATAGGGTGGGCTGGTGCTGTGTCTTGTTAGACGAGGGTGTTGATTTCCGTCGGTGGAAGTGACTTCGATCCTACTCCTCGACGGGCTGTGCGTTCATAACGTCGACGGGCAGGACCGTGTATTCGACCGAAACTGACTCGTCTGCTCCTCGAACGGTTCCGATGAATCGCAGGACGTCGTCGTACGCGGCTTCGATGACGAACGTCTCGACACAACCGGCGTTGCCTTCGAGGCAGTTGTGAGAGTTCGACCGGATTGACGCTTCGAATTCGTGGCGGATATCCATCATCCGGCGTTCGATCTCCGGCTCGTCGTATTCGAAGACAGCCGTAACTGTCGCCAATACCCGCCGATCCTCGTCGTCTGTCTCTTGGTATTCTTCGAGTAGCGACTGGCACGCTTCGCGGATGACCTCACTTCGTCCGGTGTAACCGTGTTCTTCCGCAAACGTATCGAGATCGTCCCGGAGTCGCTCCGTCATCGAGGAGCTCACGATGGGCATATATTAAAAATTGTCTCGAAGATAATAGAGATACCGGTCTAATAAATTACTATTAATAATCTTGCTGTAAGAGCGTATCAGTGGCTAGTGTCGACAGGACTTCCGAGCGCATCCCTAATTCGCGCGACGTGGTCCACGAAGTCACGAGAGGTCCGTTCACGTGGGCGCTCTAAGTCAATAGAGAACGTCGACTGCACGGTTCCCGGATCGGCATCCATGACGACCACGCGATCAGCGAGGGTCACTGCCTCGTCGATGTCGTGGGTGACGAACACGACGGTCTGTCCGGTTTGCGTCCAGATATCGAGCAATTCGGCATGCAAGCGGTCGCGCGTCCGAGCGTCGACACTCCCGAACGGTTCGTCCATCAAGATGATCTCCGGATCGGGGGCGAGTGCGCGAGCGATACCGACGCGCTGTTTCATGCCGCCCGACAGCTCCTTCGGGTACGCGTCCTCGAAGCCGTCGAGCCCTACCAGGTCGATCAACTCCCGGACCCGTCCCTCGCAGTCGGGACAGTCACAGGCGGGCCGGTCAAGGCCAAACCGGATATTTCCGCGGACGGTTCGCCACGGGAACAGCGCGTACTCCTGAAAGACCATTCCCCTGTCCAGCCCAGGACCGGTAACCGGGTCTCCACCGACCAGTATCGACCCACCATCGGGATCGTCGAGCCCGGCGATCGCTCGCAACAGCGTCGTCTTCCCACACCCCGAGGGACCGACGACACAGCAAAACTCGCCCTCCGGCACCGAGAACGAGACGTCATCGAGCGCCTGCGTCGACTCGTACGAGCGGCTGACGTTCTGGATAGTGATCTTCTCACGTGCGTCTCGACCGACGGACGAGTCCGAACTCAGCGCCATGCGAGGACCCTCCGTTCGAGTAGCCGGAACCCAACGTCCATACAGAGGAACGCCAGGCTGATCAGGAACATATAGGCGACGCTGGTCGCCATCGCGAGGTTGTTCGAGGCGTTGATGATCTCGTACCGACGCCTGGTACGCCGAACAGCTCGGCACCGACGACGATCATCCAGCAGCGACCGATGCTCGTCCGGAACCCCGTCAGCACTTGGGGTGCCGCACTCGGGAGCGCGACGAGTTTCAGCATCGAGAGATCGCGCTCGACGCCGAGCGTCGATGCGGCATCGGTCAGGTCGGTCGAAACGCCCTCCACGCCGCCGTAGGCACCGTAGAAGTTGATCCAGAACGCGCCGACGAAGACGATGAAGGCCGCGCCGGTGTGGTGGATGCCAAACCAGACGATCGCGAAGACGATCCACGCCAGCGGTGGAATCGGTCGCAGCACCCGGACGAGCGGCCGGAGCCAGTCGTCGAGTACCCCGTTCCAGCCCATCGCCAGTCCGAGTCCGATCCCACAGCCCGCACCGAGGAGGAGGCCGGGAACGTAGTGGAACAGCGTCTGTGCGAGGTGTGCGAGTCCAGTCGGGAGTACCAGACTCGACCCCAGAACGGGGGCCACGATCGTCGTCGAGGTCGCAAACAGCTCTATAAACGCGTACACTGACTCGAGGGGACCCGGCACCAGATACGACGGCTGGGTCGTCATCGCGCCAACCCACCAGACGAGCAGAAACACGACGAGACCGCCGAGGCCGCGAAGATACCGCTGCAGGTTCCCCTCGAAGGTTTCGGCCGTCAGCGCGTTCGAACTGGTGTCGGTCTGCGTGCTCATTACTGTATTGCGTCGTAGGGGTCGAACGCGAACAGGTCCTCGGTCGCGACTGGCTCCTCGATGTTGCCGACGTTGGCGACGAACTCTCCCATCGTCGCGGCCTGATCGGTGATCGCGTGGGGATCCGAGATGAACTCCGACGCCTTCGAATCCACGGCGGCCGTCGCGAGGTCTTCACTCACGCCGGAGCCGATGACCGAGGCAGCGTGGCTGGCGGCGGCATCCGGGGAGTTCTCCGTGAACTCGGTCGCCGCGACGTGCTGTTCGACGAGCGATTGGGCGACCTCATCGTCGTCGAGCACTCGCTGGTTCGCGAACAGCACCGTGACGGGGTGGTTGTCCAGGATGTTCCCGGACCAGGCGAGTTCCTCGAACCCGTCCTCCTGACCGATTATCGTCGCGAACGGTTCCTGGATGATCGTCGCGTCGATGTCGCCCGACTGGATGGTCTGGACCGCCTTCGCCGGCGGTACCTTGGACTTGTTGATGGTGGAGTCCATCTCACCGACGTCGAGGTCCTCCTGAATCCAGTACCGGAGAACGATGTCGGGGACGCTCCCGTCCGGCGGTGCTCCAAACCGGACCTTCCGCCCGTGCTCTTCTTCGAAGCGCTCGAACGTGGCAGCCCCTTCCTGTTCGTAGAGATCGACGAGTTCGGTCGTCCCCATGATCTTGAAGCCATTTCTCGAGTTCGCCGCGAGGATACCGGCGTTGGTCCCTTTGTCAACGAGGACCATTGCAGGAGTGTTCCCGAAAAGCGCAACGTCGACGTCCCCACTCGCGAACGCCTTGACAACACTGGGGCCGGAGCTGAACCGCTCTATTGTGACCTCTGTCGGAACGTCCTCGTAGTAACCCTCTTGCTCCATCACGTAGTGTTGCATGTTCGGGTAAATCGGGACGTACGCGACCGTGACGGAATCGAGTGATGCACCTCCCTGACCGAGACAGCCAGCAATTCCCGTCGCAGCAATCGTGGTTGCGCCTGCCTTCTGGAGTAGTCTTCGGCGCGAGATTTGAACCATCAGTGTTGCTAACTCTAGAAGCAGTTCTAATAATACCTGTGATTCTAGTAAAAGTAGTTAATACTGGTAGAGGGTAGAGTTCGTAGATATTGCTAGAGCCAGCGTGAATTCAGCGAGAATCCCGCGAGCGACCGCAGGGAGCGAGTGGGATGTCGGCGAGTCCGCTGACTGGAGCGAGTGGAACGAGCGGAAGGAAGTGGGCTCGCCGGAAGGGGCAGAACAGTATCAGTTCATATCGGCCAGCGGGCCGAAGTCGTCGACGGGTAGCACTGAGTAGTCGATTGTGAGCGTGTCCTGCGTCGCTCGGATCTTCCCGACGAACGTCGAGATCTCTTCGAGTGACCCTTCGAGTACGAACAGTTCCATGCAATGATGGCCGCCAACGTGGCTATGGAAGTTCGAAGCGACGATGTCCTCGTGCTCGTGACGGAGGTGCATCATCTTCTCCTCGACGCTCGTCGTTTCGTAATCGAAGACCACCGTGACGACACCCATCAAGTCTCGATCTTCGAGTTTCGTATCCTCGAACTCACCGAGGAGGTTCCGACTCGCCTCACGAAGTACTTCACTGCGACCAGTATAGCCGTGATCGTCCGCGAACTGGTCGATTCGATTAAGCAACTCCTCCGGCATCGAGACGCTGACCACACTCATATAACAATACAGACCGCACAAAATATTAAGGATTATCATTTTCAGCTGCGGTATTAGAGTGATCAGGCATATGTCTTCTCACGATAGTGGCGGCACTCTAAGAGACGGTGAGTTGCTTCGAAACTGCGGAGGGTTGCTGAAACGAATATCAGGGTTAGCGGAAGCTTGTGACGCATCTTGTTGGAGCGGAGAAGGCAGAAGGCACGCATCAAATCCAGCCTCCGAGATTGTGGAAGTTGAGACTATACCGGGTTTCGCGGGGCTGTGATGTGTGGTTTCGACCGAATCCGCTAGCCGAAACTGCTTCAGATCGCGTTCTAAACGGGCGTTCTTATTGGATGAGGAATCTATTGGGAGTGTTTCTGAGACCGCGGGTAGTGTAGCCACTCAGACGCCGCGCTACCACCGGCAGAGATTCTCCCTACCCGATTCCGGTTTCCTTCTTCAACAGCGTCAGCGTGTTGTCGGCTGTTACGATCGGAGAATGTTCGTACTCGCCAGTCAACTCAACCTGCACCAACAAATCGACTGCTCGCCAAATCGAGTACAGCAGACACGCAAACGCGAAATAAAAGAATCGAAGGCCGAAATTCTTCGACGTCGTGGCGGCCATGAATCGCTTTATCGATCTGTAGCCACTCTCGATTTCCCACCTGTAGCCGTACTCGGTGAGGTGGCCACTGGCCCCATTCGTCATGAACACCGAGTACTGCCGATAATCGTCGTGCTCAGAGTTCTCTTTGCGTCGGTAGATCAGCGTCGTCTCGTGCCACTCGTTCTTGTCAAGATGGAGTTCGCGGTCGGTCTCGTACCGGTCTTGATCGCGCTGGAGCAATCGTTTTGCCTGGGCTTTCTCGCTCGTCTGCATCCGCTTCGGCACGACGTAGGAGAGCCCACGTCGGCTGACCATCTCCAGAACGTGTTGGGAAATCCACTGTCACGGCGCTCCTGTAATTCGTTGAGCGTCTCGTTGAGTCCCTCGTACTCCGATTTGAGTTCTTTCCGTTCTCGCAACGCTTGGACGCGTGAATCCCCGTCTCCTGTGTTGATTTTCTCACTCAGCTCGTTGACTTTTGACGACAGGTTCGAGTGTTCTTCCTGTAGCTCCTGGAGACGCTGTTGTTGCATCTGACGGTACTCTTCAGCTTCTAAATCTGCCGCACGCGAGGCTTCTCGATGAATGTCGTTGAGCTGCCCCTGTACGCTTTCCAGCAACAGTTCCCGGGGCGGGCCTCTCCCAGTTCCTCGCGGCGATCGTCGACGCTCTGGTGGACGCTGATGTCGTGCTGCTCGCAGAGCGCTCGCTCAACCGCGAAGGTCATCTCGTCGAAATCGACCGCCGTGATATCGATGTCTTCCGGTGAGGGCGTCTCATCAGCCACGTCGATGTCTCGCGACCAGGTATCAGCCGAAATGTCGCTGGTCGGGAGCCGCCACTCGTCGCCCTCGGGCTCTTCACGCAGGTACTGCGCGAACTTCTTACACTGATTGAGCGCGATGTTTTTTATTGCGGAATCAGCCAGCAGCGCGATGGCGAGTTGATCGATGCGGGCCTCGTCAGCCTGGGGTCCTCAGTCGAACGCATCAAGCGTGTAGCACAGGACGGGGGTGACCTCCTCCCCGTGGTAAACGACGGGGCTTCCCACAAGCCGAAGCCCGCTGG
>NZ_QMDX01000024.1 GCF_007421925.1 Haloglomus irregulare | reverse complement strand
CTGTTGGATTCATCCCACGAGTAAACTCGTGGGCGTTCTCCTTGATTATGTGTAAAAAAACGCCGCCCGCCAGTTCGTACTGAACAGCGGGCCGTCCCAGCCGGCGGCGAACACGCGGGGCAAAATCAGCGCACCTGCTGCGGCCCCGGCGTTCCCGATACCTGCGTAGACCCCTTCTGCGGTACCGAGCTCCGACTCGGCGAACCACTCGGAAACATGCTGAATGCCGATAACGAACGTGATGCCGGCCGTTGCGACGATCAGTCGCGTTCCGAAGAACACCGCGTACGACGCTGCGAACGCACTCCAAATCGAGAAGACGCCGACGTACGCGAGGACGATCGCGAACACGACCGGCGCGCCGAACCTGTCCGAAAGCCAGCCAGTCAGGATCCGACCGAACGGCGCCAACCAGATTGCTGCACTCGCTAATATGCCGAGTTCGGCGACTGTGAGGCCGAACTCCTCGGCTATCGGTCCGGTGAAGGGTGCGAAAGAAAACCAGATGAGAAACGAGAAATTGAACCCCACGGTCGACAGTAGGAGGGTCCGGTACTTCGTCATCCGTATCGGACTCTTCACTGCTGGTCACCCCCTGCCACGCTGCGGTCAGATGGACCTGTTTGCCGCCGACTCCGTGCCGCTGCACACTCGCTGGTCGGGTCGACAGCATCGATCCGTCGCGTCGTCTCCCGTTCGATACGTCTCGCCGTTCGGTCCCATTCGATGTTCGACATTGTGTGCAACGCGGTGCGTGTGCGGTTCGCTTTCGGCGGCGACGCTCCCACAGGCGGAATGCGAGCACGCTCTTCGGTACAGGACTACCTGACTGGGTGGCGAGACAAAAACCGGACGGAACTGCGACCGGTGTGTCGGCCACCTCCAGTCACGTCTCGCTGTTCGGTCACTCAACCGACTCGTCGGCTCCAGTTTCACGTGGGTCACGGCGCTCGATCCGACTGGTGTGTGTCCGTCAAGCCTGCCAGACGACATTCGGCTCGCCTCTCTGCATCGGAGGCGGTAATGTGTCCGTCTGGTGAGAGACAACCGGACGGTCGACTCGGTAGCTCGGAGCGTCTCACACCGACCGTGAGCTGTCGTCTGCACCGGACTCAAGCGGCGAGACGGCAACGGCACACTGTTTGAGGTTCGGCTCGGCCGACTCGGGATCGACCACCGGGAGCGTGAGTCTGTTTACCGCCGGATGGTGGACCGGAAGCCAGACCATCCCCGGCGGGATGGCGTCATCTTGCTCGACTCGGCTCTCAACCGACCCTCGGCGTGATTCAACGACTACCCGATCAGACTCGAGCGACGCGGCGTGTGCCCGGATCGTCTTCGGGTGGACCCGCGCGACCGGGGGGTCGCGTTCATCGGCTCGGGTTCGCACGCCGGTGTTGTACGCGTCGGCCCGGCGGGCAGTCGTGAGGGTGAGGGGGTATGCCTCGTCTGTCGGTTCTGCGAGGGCACTGTGTGTTCCCCTCGAGAAGTGTGCCAGAGTTGACCGCGTCGGAAACGACCAGTCCCCGTCGGTCAGGTAACGGTAGCCTCCCTGCGTCTCTCCATCCGGCGCCGGCCACCGGACGGCCCCTTCGGTGTCGAGCCGCTCGTAGGTGATACCAGACAGGTCAGCAGACGTTCCGGCCGTCAGCGCTGTCAGTTCTGTAAAGACCGCCTCGGGATCTGGAGTCGTGTGCTCGAAGAGGGACAGCTCCATCCGATTGGCAATTTGTGCGATGATATTGATGTCCTGTCGGGCGGCTCCCGGCGGCGCTGTCGCTGCCCGAACGCGTGAAACCGTCCGCTCCATGTTCGTGACGGTCCCCTCAGACTCTCCCCACGTCGCCGCTGGAAGGACGATGTCGGCGAGGTCGGCCGTCTCGGTTCGGAAGGCATCTTGCACGACGAGAAACGTGTCCTTGAGCGCCGCCTGGACGACCGACACGTCCGGCATCCCAGCGACGGGGTTCGTGGCGACCGTCCAGCAGGCGTCGACTAGCCCGTCCCGGAGTGCGTTGACAACGCCGACCGGGCCGGGTCCGGGGTCGGCCGGCAGATCAGCGGCCGTGACGCCCCACGTCTCAGCGACCGCGTCACGGTGGTCGGGAGCCTCGAATGGACGGTGTCCGGGCCAGGTGTCCTTCGCAGAGCAGACGCGCGCGCCCATCGAGTTCGCCTGACCCGTCAGCGAGAACGGACCGCTCCCCGGCCCGAGGTTGCCCGTCGCCAGACAGAGGTCGATCAGCGCCCGCGCCGTCGCGGTCCCTTGGACGCTCTGATTGACGCCCATTCCCCAGTAGACGAGCGTCGGGTCGGCGAACGCCTCGGCCAGAGCCGCGACCGTCTCGACAGTCACGCCAGCGGTGGCAGCGGCCGCCCTCACCGACGGGAGGCGCGCTGCCAGCGCGTCGAAGCCGGTCGTCACTCGCTCGACAAACGCCTCGTCTACGCCGTCGGTCTCGACAAGAGCCGATAGGACGGCCCGCGCGAGCGCCAAGTCCGTCCCTGGCTCGGGCCGCACGTGTCGGTCGGCGTCCTCAGCCGTCTCGCTGTCGACCGGATCAACAACGACGAGCTGGCTGTCCAGGTCGGTGGCGCTCTCCGCGATCCACCGGTACAAGACTGGATGGGCGACGGCCGGATTCGCCCCCCAGATCAGGTGTGTACGTGCCTCTGGGATGTCGTCATACGTCGGCGGTGGCGCATCGCTCCCGAACGTCTGGTGATAGGCCGTGACCGCCGAGGCCATACAGAGCGTTGTGTTCGCGTCATAATAACGCGTTCTGAACCCACCGCGAGCGAGTTTGCCGAGGGCGTACGCCGCCTCATTCGTCTGTTGGCCGCTGCCGAGCACAGCCACGCCGTCCCGGCTCGCCTGCAGGGCCGTCCCGAAGCGTTCGGCGATGATGTCGAGCGCGGTGTCCCAGTCGGTCGCGACGAGGTCACCGCCGTCGCGGACGAGCGGGCGTGTCACGCGCTCGCCGCCTGAGACCGTCTCGTCGATTCCACGCCGGCAGGCTTGGCCCCGGGTGACGGGATGTGTTGGGTCGCCGCGGACAGCGACGAGGCCGCGGCCGTCCTCGCCGTGCTGCTGAAGCCCGCAACCGACCGCACACCGGAGACAGGTCGTTGGCGTCCACTCGCTCATCCGTCCGGATCACCCTCCGGCAACGCCACAACAGCGGCCACAGGACGGAGCCCGCACCGCGGCCGGCGTCGCACACTGAACACACGGCACATAGCAGGGCGGGCGTCCTGAACCCGTCGAAAGCCGCCAGGCTCACGCGTTGTCAGACGATCTCTGCGACGGCCTCGCGGAGATTCAGTCCCTCGCCGACGACGTCCCGGCGGTAGTGCATGTACACCGCGCCGAGCGGCGGCTGGAGGATGTACGCCAGCGCGATGGGGAGGACGGCCTCGGCGGGCACCGAGCCGGCCGCGACGACGATGGCCACCGCGATGGAGAGGTTGCGCATGCTCGTTGCGTACACCAGCGCGATGCCGCGCTCGGTGTCGAGCAGCGTCCGCCCGAGTCCCGCGCCGACTGCGAGGAGAACGGCGTAGAAGACCACAAGCGGGATGATAGTGCTGGCAGAGGCGACCGGGTCCGCGAGGATGCTCTGTGAGCGCATCGTCATCGCGATGAAAACGATGAACATCACGCCCATGGAACTCAGGCCGCCAAATGTCGGCTTGAGTCGCTTGAACCCGTCGGAGCCGTACTGCCGGAGCAGCACGCGGCGCGTGAGGTTCCCGGCGACCATCGGTAGCACGACGACCTGTGCCAGCTGACGGTACAGCGTCGACGGGTCGAACGCGACCGAGGCGGGCACGAGCATAGAGAGGTACGCCGGCAGGATGGCGACGGCCGCGAGCAGGTTCACGGCCATCGCGACCAGCGCGGCCTCGAGGTCGCCGTCGGCGAGCCCGGTCCACGCGGCGGTCATCCCGGAGGTGGGGATGAGCGCGATGAAGTACAGTCCGACCGCGTACGCGGGGTTTCCGGCGAAGAAGATGCGGGCGAGCCCCACCGCGAGCAGCGGCGCAACGGCGAAGTTGACGAGGAGGCTCAGCCCGACTGGCTTCGCGTGCCTGCGGAGGTTGACGACCTCCTTGAGGTCGATGTTGATCATCATCGGGTAGATCATCAGGAACAGCACCGGGAGGACGGCAGCCTTCATGAGGCTCTTTGTCCCGGTGCTGGCGACCTGCCCGAATGCGAGGCCGGCGACGAGTGACGCGACGACCACGTAGATGAGGTTCTCCTTGACGGCGGTGAGTGCGTTCTGGAGCATGAGTGAGAGGAAGTGCGTGGGTGGTGTGCGTTAGTCGTCTGCCGGCGCGGGGGCGTCGGCCGCGGCGATCTCGCTCGCGTTCAGCGTCTCGAAGGCCTCTTCGACGCCGCTGCCGGCGATGTTCAGGGCCTCCTGCCAGGCGTCGGACGACGCGGGGTCGTCGGGCGCGAGGCCCACTTGTTCGAGCACCTTCGGCAGGCTGACGTGGTAGACACGCTGGGTCCCCTCGCCGACCTGCTGGACAGCGACGTTGCAGGGGAATAGCGTCGCCGCGTCGCCCTGGGTCTCCTCGGCGACGATCTTGCCGGCGTGTGGGTTCCCGATGCCGATCACCCGGGTCGGCGGGAGTTCCTCACCGGTGTGTTCGCGGATGTTCTCCGATGGAGAGAACCCGGTCGGGTTACCGAACCCGGCGTCCATGAACGCTTGCCCGACCCGTTCGACGGCGTCCTCGTGGTCGGTCTCGAGGTAGGTCTCGCGAGCGCCGATGTCTGCGAACGATTCCTCGAAGCTCCGGGGTTCGTCTGCTGGCATACGTCCATTGTATTGTGCGCTATACACAAAAGTGCTATGTCGCTCACAGCCATTACCGTCTATAGCTACTCGCTAGATCGGGTTGAGTGCCTTGGATAGCTAATTTGCGTATAGAATTTTGCTCTATACACAAGGCTATTCCACCAGCTTCTCTTAGTTTGCATTGCAATATAACTGAAATACTACTCGCCTACGATGGGTCGGAGCCAGCCGAACACGCCCAAGAGGTCGTGTTCGCCCGCTTCGACCCCGACGTGGTGACGGTCCTGTTCGTCTTCGACCCAGGAAAGGCGGGCTACGAGGCCCCCGACCCCTTCGGCACGGACACAGAACTCACAGAACTGGCCACTGAACGCGCCGAGGAGATGTTCACGTTTTGAGGTGCCCGGAGAGTCGGACACGACAGTCCGGACGGTCCATGAGGTCAGGCACCCCGCCCGGACCGTCGTCGACCACGCAACCCGCGACGACGTCGACCACGTCGTCGGGAGCCACGGCCGTGAGGGCGTCTCGCGTCTCCTGCTCGGGAGCGTCGCGGAGAAAATAGTTCGTCGGTCGCCCGTTCCCGTGACCGTCGTTCGGTGACGAACGCGTCGGCTTCTTGACTGCCGGCCCCCGTCACTTGTGCCGTCGACCCCACGATTGCGGATCTAGGCGAGGTGTCGTCCGGTGTCGTCGTCGAAACGATGGACGTCTCGCTCCTCTCGAAAGGTGTCCGTTACGAGGTACAGTCCGCGTCTGGGAACCGGTACGAAGTCGATATCATCGACGAATCGTGTATCTGTACGACTGGCAGCAGCGCTCACCCGAGGGCGGCTGTAAACACCTGCGCCGGGTCGATCACGAAATCAAACGGGGCCGCGTGCCCCGACCAGACGGCCGCCTTCCCTCCCCCGTAATCGTGACCAGACTACTCCACGGGACGGACCGTGTCGCCATCCCGGCAGATCCGGTCGAACGTTGAGAGATACGCGATCCGGTCCCGAACCTCCTCAGCATCCAGCTCCAGTTTCGCAGGCGGCGATCGGCTTGAACGGGAGGATATCCTCGTTGCTGACTAACCGGATCGTCAGTCGACCTGTGTCGAGGAACGGCTCGCTGCGCTCTTGCATCCCGTCGGTGAGCACGAGCTTGTTCGCGACCTGCTGGTTGAAGATATCAAGGCGACACCCGTCGTCGTTTTCAATACAACTCGTCGCGCCCAGCGCCCGATAATCTGGATCCAGCGACTGGACCTGCGCATACCCGAGGTTCATCGGGACGGCCCACAGCTGACCGTACGCGTCGCTATCCGGGACGAACAGGGCGGGCATCCGAATGAAGCCGCCGCCAACACTGAGGGAGCCGGACAACAGCCCCCGAACGCGACAGCGAGGAACATCCACAGCGAAACTGTCACGCCGCCCCGTACGGCCTGAGGTGGTCAGTCCTCTGCGGCGACCGTTTTATTTCCGGCCGTCGCAGGAGCAGGCGGCTCGTGCGTGCCGAATTCGGGATGGGTCTCCTCCATCCGAACGTACACCACAGCCCCGGAGAGGAACACCAGGCCGGCAGTCACGTAGAACGCGGCCTCGGCGTTCACAAGCCCCACCGAGAGCCCGATCAGGACCGCGCCGACAGCGTAGTCAGAGTCGCGCCACATCCGGGAGACGCCCATCCCCGCGGAGCGCCACGCCGGGTGGCCGCGTCGCCGGGGACCGTCATCAGGTTCGGGTACAGCAGCGCCATCCACAGCCCGGAGACGCCGGCCAGCACGGCCCACGGGAGGTAGCCATCGACGGCCACCATTCCGAGGACGCCCGCGCCAGCGAGGAGCATCCCGGCCACGACGGGCGGACGGCGGCCGATGCGGTCCGTGAGCCCGCCGGTCGCAATCTGGAGGAAGTGCATTGCGCTGTGGACACCCACGACGACCCCGACGGCTGCGGTTCCGAGACCCTGACTCGTCAGGTACAGCGGGACGGCAATCTAGAACAGCGTGTCGGCGAAGTTCTCAATGTGGCCGGCCTGCGCTGCGGCGAACAGCGTCCGGTCGCCGTAGGTCGCCCGCGTCAGGACCTCATCGAACGGGGGATTCGCGTCGTGGTGATCGTCGTCCCCTTCGGCTCGGGCGTACTGGACGGTCTCCTTGATAATGAAGATCGAGATGAGGAACGCCAGGACAACGACGACAGCTAAGGAGTAGAGCGGTTCTGGCCGGAGGCTCCACTGACCGGCGATGATACCCGTAATCCAAGCTTCGACAGCGACGCCGGTGGAGTCGAACGCCTCGTCGGTGCCGACCGCGAGGCCACGCTGATCCGGACCCGCGAGGTAGATTTTCGCGTTGATGCCCATACTCCACGTCAACGCCTGGTTGACACCTAATAGGATGTTCCCGGCGGTGAGCCACCCCCAGTTCGGGGCGAAAATGAGGATGACCGGCAGCGGGAGTGCCGTCGCCCACCCGGCGACGAGGACGGGCTTGGGGCCGTATTCCTCACCATACTTGCCAGCGTAGAGATTGAGGAGCGACTTCACGACGCCGAACGACACGGCGAACGAGCCGATCACGAGGAACGACTCGACGCCGAGGACATCCTCTGTTAGTGCGGGGACGACGGTCCGTTCGGAGCCGATAGTCAGTCCTGTCGCGAAGACAAGCAGGATGTGCAGCGAGAACTACCTGAAGTGCTCGCTGATACCCTGTCTGAGTTCAGTTGTCGTACTCGTCGGTGATGGAGTTTGGCTGCTTCATTTGTGGCTTACAGTAGGAGGAATGCGGTTGCGTATGCGAGTGCGAACGCGAGAAGAAACGACCATACCCAGGCTCCCACGGTCATGCCGATTTTCCGGGCATCCACCGCCGCCCTACCGCCGACGGCGGCGCCGCTCCCGATGATGGCGCTGACGACGATCTCGTTGAACGAGATGGGAACCCCGAGCAGGACGGCCAGCTGTGCGATCAGGAACGACGGCACGAGCGCTGAGATCGAGCGGCGCGGCCCAAGCGACGAGTAGTCCTGTGCGAGCGACTTGATCATCCGGGGCGCACCCGTCCAAGAGCCGACGAGCATCCCTAAACCACCACCGACGAGCACGGCGAACGTCGAGACCATCCCAACTTCATTGAGCAGCGGGAGCAACGGCCCGACGGCGAGTCCAACTTGGCTCCCACCTGCGGAGAACGCCACGAGCGATCCGAGTGCCAAGAGTACCCGACGCAGGCCGCCGTGTTTGTCACGGCTGACGTCCCACCAAACGACAGCCCCGACAGCCAGCGCCACAAGGCCCGTAATGGCGACCGCCGAGACGAGCCCGTCGACTGCCAGCATCTGCTGACCGAGTCCGCGGACTGTTCCCGATGGGCTCCCTTCACCGAGAAAGCTGAACTGAACGTTCACGAGGACGGCCCCGACGAGGCCGGCCAGGACGGAAATACTGTATCGTTCGGGGACGTCGGAACGCGGAAGCAGGCTCGCAATCGTGAACGCGATACCGCCGCCGATGAACGGTGTCAACACCCAGACGGCAGCGATCTGCTGGTACTTTCCCCAGACCGGCGTCCCGCCGAGCGCGAGGCCAACGCCGATGACCGCGCCGGTCACGGTGAACGCAGTCGTGATCGGATAGCCCGTCGTGATGCCGACCGCCATCAGCCCCGCACCCAACACGAGCACGAGTATGACGCCGGCGACGGGCAGGCTCATCCCGCCAACGAGACCGCCTCCGACGGCTTCCGAGACGTTGCCACCCTGGGTAACGGCACCAGCGAAGCCGAAGACGCCCACGAGTAGCGCGGCGCGCATCGTCGCGACGGCGTTCGCTCCAACGGCAGGGGCATACGGCGTGGCGCCGCTCGAGCCGGCACCGATGACCCACGCCATGAACAGGCTGGCAAGCGCTGCACCGGCGAAGAGGGCTATGAGAGCAGGGTGCACAAAAATGGGTTAGTCTGCGCCCGTCGCAGCGGTGTCACGCGTCTGACGACGGCTTCGCCAGTAGCCCTGGGCATACGCGCCGACGAACATTCCGGCGAGCGCCCACAGGATAGTGACGTTGCCGACGCCGAGGCTGGCATAGGCCGCGCCTGGGCAGATACCTGAGAAGCCCCAGCCGACACCGAAGACGGCGCCGCCGACCAGGACGTTCCGGTCGAACGGCTTCAGACGTCGCTCGTAGGGGTCGCCCGTGAAAGGGGCGGCGTCGCGAATCCGAGGCAACAGGGCGAACGCGACCCCGGAGACGATTGCGGCGCCGAACATCACGAAGGGCAGCCCGAGGTCGTCGAACTGGAGGAAGTTCAGCACGACCTCTGGCCGCGCCATATGGCTGAATCCGAGCCCGAATCCGAACACAATGCCGCCGACGAAAATCAGCGGCTTGAACAGCGGATGTCTGTCCGCCATTACGGACTCACCCCCAGCGCGGCGACGACCTGTGCCGTCCCGACCGCGACGGTCAGGAACGTCAGCACGCCGGCCAGCGACGTCTTCGACGCCGATCCGACGCCGCAGACGCCGTGGCCGGACGTACAGCCCTTGCCGATCCGGGTTCCGATGCCGACCAGGATACCGCCGATGAACAGCCGCCACGGCTGGACATCAGTCTGCCAGAGCGTTACGCCGGCGACCTCGTAGAGCTGGCCGGTCGTCCCAGGCTCGTACAGCGAGCTCGTGACTAAACCGGACTGGAACGTCGCCGCAAACGCCAGCCCACCGAGGATGACACCGACCGTGAACACGAGCCGCCAGTCGCGCGAGCCGACGTACTGCTGGAAGCGGGACTGGTCGGAGACGTACGACAGTGTCGACTCCAGGAACGTACTCGCGCCGGCTGGGATTCCCGTCCCAATGTAGATCAGGACGGTGCCGAGTCCGACGAGCAGTCCGCCGACGGCGTACCGACTGATCCCGTTGGGGAACAGGTCGGCAACCGCTTGGAGCAGTACTGGGTCAGCAACCATCGGCGTCGTTAGTCACCCGCGAGGGAGTCCTGGCTGGCTGCGCAGTTGTTCGGGCCGAGTTCGAGGGTGAACGCCTCCTCGTCGTCGACGGCGTTCTGGCCGAGGTTCGTCGCGATGATGTCCTCGTAGTTGGCTGGCCGCGGCGGCATATCCGAGAGGATGAGCTGGAGGAAGTCGGTCTCACCCATAGTAAGCGCGTCCATCTCCTCAACGAGTTCGCCGATGGGCGCGGTGAAGGTGCTATCCTCCGCGGGCTCGGCGGCGTCGCTGAAATGGGCCCCACCGATGAGCGTCTCATCGGGCAGCGTCAGGACGCGCTCCTGCAGCGACTCGTAGAGCATACGCGCGGCGTCGGGGGCGCCCTCGTCGCCCTCTTCGAGGTCGGGGCGGGCGACGCTCTCGATGAACAGCCCGTCGCCGGTCGCGAGCAGGCTGTTATCAACGAGGTAGGAGGTCATCCCGGTCGTGTGGCCGGGCGTGTAAACGGCCTTGATGATGGCATCGCCGACTTGGAACGTGTCGCCGTCCGCGGCCGTGGTCAGCTCGTCCGCGTACGTGACGCCGCGGTCGACCGCGGCCTCGGGGATGACACCCTCCACGTTCTGGGCGTCCAGGTCGCGAACTCCCGAGATGTGGTCAGCGTGGACGTGGGTGTCTATCGCGTACTGCAGGTCGACACCGAGGTCGTCAGCGTCCGCAAGATAGCGGTCGGTAAACGCTCGTAGCGGGTCGATGATCGCGGCCTCGCCGTCATCGTACAGGAGGTAACCGAGACAGCCCGAGGAGGGGCGCTGATACTGCAGCAGCGTGCCAGCACCGTCGTAGCGCTCGACCTCGACGGCCTCGTAGATGCTCGCCCAGCCGTTCATGCCGTCCTCAAGATGATCGACGTCGTAGCCGCGCTCCGCGAGCGTGCCCGCGACGTACTCGCTGGCGCCGCCCTTCGCACACAGGACGGTCACCTCACGGTCGTCAGGAATCTGCTCGAGAACATCCTCGTCGATGTCGTCCTCAAGGAACTCGAAGTAGGGAACGTTGATCGACGTGACGTTCTCGCCGTCGATGCGCCATTCCTCGTAGTCCGATTGCATACGCGCATCGAGGAGAGTGACGTCCTCGCCAGCGTCGATACGATCCTTCAGCGTGTCCGGGTCGACGGATTCAACGTCGACGTCCGGAGTCGGGAAGTCGTCGGCGTTCATATTGTGCAGTCGCTTCTACTGGGTGGACGTACAAAAGCATTTGCATAGTAATTCATTTTTTGAACAATACTACTACGATGGTTCCCTCGGATAGTGACTCTGTTCTACACACACAGCCTTTGATCCCCCTATATCCCGGGGTAGCACGAGAAATAGTAGTTTGTAGTATCCACAAGAATCGACAATCTTTTACTTAGGCAGGGGGTATTGTGCGATAGCTCCAATACAGACCAACGGAGCAGATAACCAATGAGTGCTGAATTCGATATCACGGAGACGCTCGACGTGAAAGGTGCATCGTGCCCCATGCCAGTAGTGAAGACGAAGTCCGCCATCGATGATCTCGCCAAAGGTGAGGTCCTCGAAGTGCTGGCGACTGATCCGGGGAGTATGAGTGACATCGACGGCTGGGCGTCCGGAACCGACGGCGTCGAACTCGTCGACCAAGAGGAAGGCGATGACGTGTACAAACACTACGTCCGGAAAACGGAGTAACAATGAGTACGGACACACCCGACGCGCCGGCCGATGACACGCCCTCGCGTGCGGAGCTGGCCGCACGCGTGGACGAGTTAGCGGACGCACTCGCCGAGGCGACCGACGATGACGACACAAAGAAGATGAGCATCATCGCGACGAAGGGGACGCTAGATATGGCGTACCCGCCGCTCATCTTGGCGAGTACCGCCGCCGCGTTCGGTTACGAGGTGACCGTCTTCCACACGTTCTGGGGGCTGGATATCCTCCACGAGGAACAGTCGAAGAACCTCAAGCTCAGCTCCGTCGGCAACCCCAATATGCCGGTGCCGAATGCCGTTGCGGCACTCCCTGGGATGGATCGCGTGACGACGAAGATGATGGAGCGGAAGATCGAGGACAACGACACGGCTTCCATCGAAGAACTCCTCGAGACGAGCCTCGATATGGGCGTGGAATTCCAGGCCTGCCAGATGACCATCGACCTGATGGACTACGATGAGAACGACTTCTACGACGGCGTCACCACCGGCGTCGGCGCGGCCACCGCGCTCCAAGATATGGCCGACGCGGACATCCAACTGCTCGTCTGACGCCGGGCTGGCCTCGCCCCCCGTGACGACTTCTCTACGACGTCCTGTCGCTGCGCTGGTACCCGTTGTGCGTCACGCCCCGTACGCAGGGCGACGGCAGAAACTGTCTCAGACCACGACCAGCGGGAGCATCAGCGTGATACCGGCGATAACGCCACCGACCAGCTCCCGATGTCCGCCCCCCTCGAGGTTCGCACCCACCGCCAGTGCCTCCGGAATGAACTCCGCCAGAACGAGATAGACCATCGCGCCAGCGGCGAACCCGAACCCGAACGGTAAGAACGCCTTTGCCCACCGAACGAAGACGAACGCGATCACCGCACCGAGCGGCTGGGGCAACGACGAGAACACCGCAGCGCCGACCATCCGCCACTCGCTCACGCCCATCGCCCGCAGGGGGATCGAGATTGCGACACCCTCTGGAACGTTGTGGATGGAGATCGCGATCGTCATAAACACGGCCAGTACGGGCACAGCGAGCCCGAACAGCTCGACGCCCCCTGCGAGCCCGAGTTCGGCGAACGACACCCCGATGGCGACCCCCTCAGGGAAGGAGTGGACCGTTAGCACCCCCAGGATGAGCACCAGTGTCCGCAG
Source organism: Haloglomus irregulare (assembly GCF_007421925.1). GTDB lineage: Archaea > Halobacteriota > Halobacteria > Halobacteriales > Haloarculaceae > Haloglomus > Haloglomus irregulare. Next base: position 13,028 of record NZ_QMDX01000024.1, on the reverse strand, counting down.
GTCGCCCTCCGCGACCGCCGTCGATACGGTCGGAGTTTCCCCGGGTGAATGGGTCGCGGTCCCCGACGTGTCGGCGGCCTCGGCGCCAGCCGGTCGGCCGTCGGGCGGTGCCTCACTCGCCTCGATATTGGCTGGCGCCCGGGAGTCCTCCGGGAGGTCGAGCCTGTCGAGGAGGGTGTCGGTGACGACGACCAGCACCACGCCGGCGACTCCGCCCGCAACGAGTAGGGCTGGAAAGCCGGTGGAGGCAGCCAACCCCTCGGAGACGAGACCAAACCCGGAGGCGGCGAGCATGATTCCGGATGCGAGTCCCCAGAGAGCGACGTTCCAGCGGTCGCTGATGTCCCCGAAAAGAAAGAACGGGAGGGCCCCGAGCCCCGTTGCCAGCGCGGTCACGAGTCCGGCGACGAACACGAACGCGAGTGCCGGACCGGTCGTCATCTTGCCATCCTCAACGGCGTTCCGTACGGGTCCTTGGGTAGAAACAGCTGTCGGCACCTGCGACAAGAGAGAGGTCGACCGGCCGGAGCCGGTTGCGCTGGCCGCGTAGGCGGATCCCGGGACCTATCTGACTGCGTTCGACCCTGCCACTCATTTCCATTCTGAGTTCAGCGCGTCGAGCAGTCGATCGACCTCCTGGCGAGTGTTGACGGCATGGACCGACGCCCGGATGGCCTCCGGCTCTGGGAGGGCGCGGATGACGATGCCGTCGGCAGCCAGCTGCTCGACTGTCGCCTCGGGGTCGTCGACGGCGATGGTCACCAGGCCCGACTCTGGGCTGGCTGGGCTCAGGAGTCGCTCGTCGGGGACACCGTCAGTCACCCGCCCCGCCAACCCCCGGAGCCGGTCCGCGATACGGTCGACGCCGACCTCGTCGATCACGTCGATGGCCTCCGCAAGTGCGACATGTGAGGCCGGGCTGGCCGAGCCAACCTCGAACCGCCGTGCCCCCGCTGCGAACTCGTAGGGGTCCGCCGTCGGTGTCTCGACGCTCCGGTAGCCAACCGTGGCGGGTGTGAGCGACTCCGCCGTGTCACGGCTGACATAGAGGAACCCGCCACCCCACAGCCCCAGCAGCCACTTGTGTCCCGCCGCCGCAACGACGTCCGCGCCCCACTCGTCGACATCCATCGGGAGCTGGCCCGGCACCTGTACGGCGTCGACCAGTGTGAGCGCGCCGGCCTCGCGAGCGATGTCGACAAGCTCGGCGACCGGCAGCTGCGTCCCGTGGGTCCACGTCACCGCGCTGAAACACGCCAAGCGCGCGTCGTCGACAGCCGTGGCAAAGGCATCGGGGTCGACGCGGCCGTCCTCGGCCTCGACGACCCGAATCTCGACCCCCGCTTGCTTCAGGCGCTGCCACGGGAGTACGCCGGCGGGGTGCTCGAGGTCGGTTCGAACGACGACGTCGCCGGGGCTCCAGTTAATTGCGTTCGCGACGGCATTGATACCTGCGGTCGTGCTCTCGGTGAGCGCGATCTCGTCACCGTCCGCACCGACGAACCGGGCGACGCGGCTTCGCACCTGGTCGTACGTGTCGAACGCCACCTCGTAGGGGTCGTTCTGGGTGTTCGCCTCGTACTCGTGGGAGCGAACGAACTCGTCGGCAGCGTCAACGACATACCGTGGACTCGGGCCGTGGGCACCGAAGTTCAGGTAAACATCTTCGTGCAGTGCGGGCGTGTCAGCCCGAAGTTCGGTAGGAGTCATCAGTCGGTCTCTCGGTATTAGTTGCTGTACGTCGCAATCAGTTCACGCAGTGACTGTTCGCTCTGGCCACCTTTTAATTGTTCCACCGGCTGGCCATCCACGAACAGAACGAACGTGGGTGTACTCTGGGCACCGAACTCGATTGCGATTTCGAGGTGTGACTCGATATCGATTGTCGCGACCGCTGCATCCGTGTCCGCTGCGATCGTTTCGAGCATCGGCTTCATCCGCTGGCACGTGCCACACCACTCCGTGTAGAACTCCACGAGAGTGACGTCGGTCTCTCCGACGATCAATTCGATGTCGTCATCTCTAAGCGAAATTACGCTATCCGTCTCTGTTATCCTAGTTGCCATTAAACACGCTACGTGCCGAGTAGTTAATAGCCTTGGGAATTTTGAGCAAGACTGTAGCGAGCCTGTGAGAATATCGCTATCAGGGCCGAGGTAACAGTTGGTCGTTACAGCGGTAGCGAGGCGAAATCTCACTTCTTCAGGGGTTCGATGGAGAAGATAACTGGGCGGGCGAATCACGGGTGTTTGCCCGCTTGGGATCGTCAGCGTCGAGGTGTCGCCCAACGATTCGCCATCGGTGACATCAATTCACCGCACCGACCGATCCCGCCGGCCCCCTATCCGCCGTGAGTCTCTCCCTACCGGGTGTCCCTCTCAGTATCGCGGTGACTCGCGTGTGACCGGTTGGTGATCCGCGGCGAACTCGACGAAATTGTCGAAGATGCGTTTTGTGTCCGCTGCCTCGGCGACTCGCTGTTCGGTGACCCTGTCGAGGAGGCGCTCGGTCCGCGCGTCGGGCAGGTCTTTCCCCTCGATGACCCATTCAGCCGTCTGGCGGTCGTACTCGGGGTGGAATTGCACCCCCCAGGCACTGCCGACGCGGAACGCCTGCAGGCCGGTGTCGTTGCGCGCAAGCGTGGCGGCGTCCACCGGGAGTTCGGCCACACGGTCCGAGTGGGTCTCGAAACTCGTGAATGTCTCCGAGAGTCCGTCCAGCAGCGGGTCCTCACTAATGCGGGAGACCTCTCGGTAGCCGAGTTCGTACTCACCCACGTCGACAACGCGTCCGCCTAGTGCCTGCGCGAGGAACTGATGTCCCCAGCAGATACCCAAAGTCGGTACGTCTGCCGCGTGGGCCCGCCGGACCCACTCCGTCGCCTCGTGAATCCAGTCGTGGTCGTCGTAGACCGAAGTCTGTGACCCGCTCACCACAACGCCGTCGTAGCGCCAGTCCCGTGCGGAAACCGCGGGCGGAAAGACTCCCTCACTCAATTTGTAGACATCGACCTCGGCGTCCAACTCCCGCCGGAGATTTCGTTCGGCTGGCGTGTTGCCGATCGACGCGTCGAGTACCGCGATACGGACAGACATACCCGATAGTTCGGGTCATATCGGCTTATACTCTTTCTGTATTGTGCAATATACACACTATCGAGAGCTCATAGAGACATAAAAAAGGTCCTGTGAACGTCAGTGTCGGAAGTGTTTTTTACCAGCCTCGATCGGAACATTGAGCCAGTTATCGATCGGCGGAAGCGGACACTCGTAGCGGTCGGAGTATGCACATGTCGGGTTGTACGCCTCGTTAAAATCGAGAACCCATCGGCCGTCATCGGTCCGGTGGGCGTCGAGTTCGAAGTCGAGATACCGTCCGGCGCCGTAGGTTTCCTCGCCGCTTGTCGCGTCTCTGAAGCGTACCCACAGTCGGTCTTCCTCGGAATCGCTCCGGTAGGCCGTGATCGTGAGTGACCGTCCGACGATCTCGATAGTGAACTCTCCCAATGTGAGGTACTCCTGTTCGCCATTGGTGCTTGTCCCGACCGTCACTGATTTAGGCTCGTCGTACTCCTCAAATGTGGTCTTGAACTGGTACTCGGGGTTGATCTGGTAGTACGCTAGACCATCGAAGTCTTCGCGTTCCTCCGCCAGTAGTGGTGACCGTGGATTCTTTACAAAGTAGTGGTCTTTCTGACGGCGCTGTGTCTTGATTTCGTCCATGCAGGTGCCTGTCGTATCCATTGTCTCGTTCGAACTGTGAGTGGTCATCCGTCGATGCCGTGGTGGCGGCCAGCGGTGCCCCGTCATAGGTCAACGTCTCGCCATCAGCCTCGACGGTGACAGATTCGGCCTCGGGATCGATGCCGACGATCTCATGGCTCGTCCGGAGGTCGATATTGCGCTCGTCGCGGAACTCTTCGGGCGTCACAGCGACGAGGTCCTCCAGGTCCTCGATCTCGGCTTAATATAGTAAGGCATCCCGCAGGCGGCGTAGGACACCCACCCCCGCTTCTCAAAACGACGACGTTCAGCTCCAGGTTCTCATGCTTGGCCTTGCTCGCGGCGCTCATCACCGCAGCGTCGCCACCGATGACCGCGAACGTGTCGCTCATATTTGAGTGTTAGTACGTAGAGCCAAAAGTATTTTTCAGCTTTTCCAATACTATTAAATACTCATTCGTAGCTCAAAGCGGCTTTACTTGGAGAATAAAGGATTTATTGGAGCCGAAAATGGTCACGCAGTACAACGCTCACTCATCAGGAACGCTCATACGACGGCGATCAGCAGGTAGCTAACGAGCGTTAGCAAGCTTGCGAGTGAGTCGGCCGGGTGGCGGCCATCCGCGTCAGCAATTCCATCAACAACCAAGGACTCACACGTGTGCCCTGATCACTGAACGAAGCTGTGTTTCGTCCTGCATTCCGACGAGTCGCTCCGCCGGCTGGCGGTCGGCGAACAAAATAAGGGTCGGAACACTCTGAACACCGTACTCAGCGGCGAGTTGCTGGTTCGCGTCGATATCGATTTTCGCCACGGTTGCACCAGTCTCGGCCGCGATCGTTTCGACGACCGGTTCAAGCATCTGACACGGGCCACACCAATCGGCATAGAAGTCGGCTAACACGGGGTCGTACTCAGCGACAGTATCGGATAATTCAGCGTTGCTGTTGATATGAATGGGTTCAGACGGACTCTCCGAGCCGCGCTTCTGAGCACTATCCAGTTCAGCCTGATTTCGAAGCTCCGCTAATTTCCGTCGTCGAATTTCTTCAATATCTTCAGCCATTGGATATCCGTTCGAGCCGAGTTAACTTATTTATTTTGTGTTAATCGCACAATACTGTCTCGCCAGAGAGCGGAACTAACGGGTGTCAGGGACAGGACTGCAACGGCTGGTTCTCTCGGTCCTCAGAGTTTCGACTGTATCGATCTTCGAACTCCTGGATGAGTTGTCCGATGTCCGCATACCAGTCGTTGAGTAGTCGCTGCATCTCGTGAGCGACTTCCTCGGGTGTTCGCGGGCAATACACGTAGTAGTACCCCCCATTGTCGTAGTTTATTTGCTCCTGTTCGACAACACCAGCCTCGTGAAGCCGGGAAATCGAGCGATACGCCGTCGATCTCCCACAATCCAGTCGGTCTGCTATGTCATCGACGGTGAGTCCCCCTTCTGCCTGCTGTAGCAGCTGAAAGACCATCTGATCCCGCTCGTTGAGTCCGTGAACGCATCCTAAGAGGTCAAGACACCTCAAGTCACGCTCAAGATCCTCACGCACTGAGGCGACCGTCATATCAGAATATAGGTGTCGAAGAAGATTAAAGCTGTTCCCGAATATCACAATACTATTTCAGCCGAGAATGTAGCATTGCGTTCCAGATTCCTGTTGAAGCGCTTTTGCAGAAGTATATCCGAAGAGACTTTGTTCTGTAGACCCAAGACAATACACGAATAATGCTCACAATCGACCCAGCCCAGATCGATCCTGCAGACATTGGTGAAGAACAGGCTACACTCGAGATGAGCCACGAAGATGCCATCGAACATGTCCGCGATGTGTTCACGGACGCTGGCTTCGGTGTCCCTGTCGAGTTCTCGCCGTCCGAAATGCTCAATGAGAAAGTCGACGCGGGCCGCGACCCCTACTACGTGCTCGGCGCGTGCAACCCAGAGGTCGCCGACCGTGCGCTTGACACGACTGACAACAAACTCGGTGCACTCATGGCCTGTAATGTCGTTATCTGGGAAGAAGAACCCGGCACGCAGGTCGTCTATCACGTCTCCATTATGCGGATCGCCCGCCTCGTTGGGATGGCCCCTGACAACGAGGAAATGGCAGATATCGTCGCCGACACCGGCGAACTCGTTGACGAGGCGTTCGCGAACCTCTGATATGGGGCATCATACGTTCGATGCCGACCGCGCCGACAAACTTGAGATCGCAGAGCGACGGTACCGCTTTCTCTCAGCGGAAGAGTTGCTCTGGGCACTGTCACCAGACGGCCACGAGACCGTAGCAGACTTCGGGAGCGGGACCGGGTTCTACACCGACGATATCGCGCCGGCCGTCGACCACGTCTACGCCGTCGACATCCAGGACGCGATGCACGGCTACTACCGGGAGAAAGGCGTCCCCGAGAACGTCGAACTCGTGACGAGTGGCGTCGATGATCTCCCGCTCGATACGAACAGCCTCGACGCTGCATTCTCGACGATGACATACCACGAGTTCGCTGGCAAGGAAGCACTGGACGAGATCACCCGAGTGTTGACGGACGCCGGTCGATTGATTATCGTCGATTGGGCGGCAACGGGGAGTGGAGACCACGGGCCTCCAGTTGATGAACGATTCAGTGGTGCCGAAACGGCGAACAACCTCCGCGAAGCTGGATTTCACATCGAGCATACTGCCGTCCGGCCGGAGACGTTCTTCGTGATCGCTGAACTCGAATAGGCAACTACACTCGTTTCCGTAGGGTCCCTCGTACGAACGGACGAATCGGAGTCACGCCGAGCTGTAATCGGTCGATTTCGACAATATCGAAGGTCGAATCGGCTGCGAAGCGCGACGCAGTCTGCTGCGTCAGGTGACACCCTCCAGCGAGCCGTTTCCAGAGTGGTGCGAGCACCGTCCAGCACGTCTCTCCAGCACACGAGATCGCAGCTGCGGGCGCTATTGCGCTCACGATACTGGCGACAGTACTCGCCGTCGCGACTCGACGCGTGAAAATCACCTAACACGAGGGATCTGTAGCGGCCTGAGAGCTCCTTTTGGGTCCTGGTCCCGTCACAGAACGCCCAGTTCGAACACTGCAAGGTAGATCTGCCCACCACCAGCCACTATCATCACCACGGCTGCAACCTGTTGGACCCGTCTCGAGTGCGTCCCCAAAGAGCGCCAGGAGTCGATTCCGACGCCCGCGAGCAACGTCACTCCAACAAGTGGGAGCGTCACCCCGAGTGCATACACGGCCAGTACGAGGGCATTCGAATGGGCCGGCAATGCGAGCGCTTGGGTGACCACGCCAAAGAGGAGTGACACCACACAGCCCGCTGCGGCAACTGCATACACGGCACCGAACACACCGAATCCGGTCACTGACGCCGGTCGTTCCGGAAGCGGGACGCGAAGTTCCGGTCCGCGGTTCAGGAGCGTCGCGATGCCGAAGGCGATCAATCCAACCCCGATAATCGGTTCGAGTACCGGCTGCGTCGGGCGGTCGGTGAGGTCGTCAGTAACTTTGTCCAGGACTGAGCCGGCTGGACTGCATCGAAAGCGGAGACGCAAATAAAAGGAGGTTGATGGCTCATCGTTCGCAGTAGCGACGTGTGGTCGTCTCCTCCACGTGCAGGCGGGGTCCAGATAAATCGGTTCCGACCCACAGACGCTCAGTCGCGGCGATACTCCGTCTCGAAGCCGCGGAACTCGGTCCGGTGAGCTTCCTCGTCGGCGAGCACTTCGACAGCGAGATCCTCGGTCACCGGGTCGTTGGCCGCTCTTGCTAAGTCAACTAGGCGCCGGTACGTGGCGATCGCGCCCTCCTCGGCGTCGAGTACGCCTTGGATGACTGCGAGGACATCTGTTGAGTCTGCCGGCGGCTGGAGGCTCTCCTGTTTCGCGGCGAACTCCGCAGACCCGGGCGGCCGGGCCCCGAGCTGTTTCAGCCGCTGTCCGAGGAGTGCCGCGTGGCCAAGTTCCTCTTGGATGTCCTCCTCAAGACTCTCTTTGATCTCCTGTGCGCGGACGCCGTCGAGGACGATCGAGTTCGTCCGGTAGTTTATGACCGTCTCCAGTTCTTCCATATACGCACTCTGCAGCACGTCGATGACATCGTCTGTCTCACTCATCGGCGACTGTAGGTAGTGCCCGTCGAAGATTACATTCTCGGTTGGCGAGCGACAAGTCTAATCTAGGGCGGTCGGCCTCGTCCGAGACATCGCTTGCTCTCGTCGGCGACGCCGCTTATGCCGAAGTAAACTCGACAGGTGTCGTCTGCCCACGACAGACATATTCAGGTGCGTTTCCTAACAATCAAAATAGTGACCCCTCAAGCGTATTCAGACGATGTGCTCGTCTCCTCGGAGTGGGTCCGCGACCGACTTGACCGGTTCGAGGGTCCCGATCCGGAGTACCGACTTCTGGAGGTCGACCTGAACACGGACTTCTACGACCGCGGGCACGTGCCAGGCGCTGTCAGCGTCGACTGGACCGTCGACCTGCAGGCCGACGACTATCGTGACTTCGTCGACACAGAGTCGTTCGCTGAGGTATTCGGTGAGCGCGGCATCGACACCGACACGACGGTGGTCGTCTACGGTGACGACGCAAACTGGTTCGCGACGCATCTGTACTGGCTCTGTACGTACTATGGCCACGCCGACGTGCGAGTTATGAACGGTGGGTGGGAGCACTGGATGGAAGAGGAGTACCCGACGACGACGGCGGCTCCCTCAACGCCGACACTCGAGTACAGTATTAGGAACTGCGACGAGTCAGTCCGCGCGTACAGAGACGACGTGCTCAATATCATCGGGACCGAGACGACGTTCGTCGACGTGCGGATGCCCGAGGAGTACCGCAGCGAGTTGACTGCCCCACCAGGCTACAACGAGGCCGCACAACGGGGTGGACACATCCCCGACGCAGAGAATGTCCTTTGGGCAGACAATATGCGGTCTGATCGGTTGTTCAAATCACCGTTCAAACTCCGGGAGATGTATGCGGGGTACGGAATCGGCCCGGAGACGGAGGTCATCACCTACTGCCGGATCGGGGAACGCTCGTCAGTCGCGTGGTTCGTACTGACGCAACTGCTCGGGTACGAGGACGTTCGCAACTACGACGGTTCGTGGGCTGAGTGGGGGAATATGATCGGCGTCCCAATCGAGCACGGCGCCTGACACCTTCTAGACCACTCCATAGGCCCTTCGTCGCAACGCTCCTCAAAAGACTGCGTACGTAACTACAGTAGCGATATCGAACAACAGACTCACGAGCCTGTCATAGAAACGATCTCATAGCTTGAGCTTCTCGCGGCCAGGGTCGCCTCCCCACTCGAAGTTGGTGATTACAACGACGAGACGGAGACACAGCGCAAGGAACACTTGTGTTCGTGCGTGGACGCGGCCTCGGGCGCGGACGTGCCCGGAGCCGCAGTCCTTGACCGCATCGTTGGTTCGTTCGACCCCTGTCCGGCGATTGTACGTCTCGTGTAAGACAGATTTCTTTAGCTGAACCTCCTCGCTGTGTTCTTCGATACGGTCTTCGACTCTGTACTCGATGTCTTTCGGGTCGTCAGTGTCTCGTGGATTATACAGGGCGACTGGCACGACTCCTGCGGCCAGCAGGTGGTCGTGCCAGTTGAGGATATCGTAGGCGCTGTCTCCGAGCATCCAGATTGGTGATCGACGGTGAGCGCGTGACGCGCATCTCCGTCTCCTGGTCCGCTTGTTTAGCTTGTGTGAACTCCGCTGCTATCGGGATCTTTGCGCCCGTTGAGACGAGTGTACAGCCGAAGCCGTAGTAGTACTTCTCGGCTGTTGGATCGTAGTTCCACGAGGCGGTGTCGTTGTGCTGGATCGCTTCGATATGAGTCGAATCGATGGAGTACGTGGAGTCGAGCAGGCCGCGGGCGGCGGCCTGCTCGACGAGTCTGTCGAAGACATCGTCAACGACGTGTTCGAGATCAGTAAGAAACCGATCAATGGTGTCTCTGGACGGCGGTTTGTCGAGTCCGCAGTAGTACCAGACAAGGCTATAGTGGAGTTCTCGTGTGACTGGACGAGTGCCGTAGACGTCCTCGTAGTAGCAGTGTAGAAAGCCGCAAAAGAGGTCTAGTGGTTTGTGAACTCGTGTTCGTCCCCGACGAGCGGGGGGGACACTTCGTACTCCAGTAGAAACTCAAAGTCAAGATGTCCAAACAGCGGAACCGTCTCGGTAGCCGCTGCATTCAAGAACTTGTTGACCGAAGCTTCGTTTTGCAAGGGCTTCGGAGCTTGTAGGCACAGTCTCCAAACCCTGCTGCTTCGCACGTGACGCTTTCTGTGGCAGGCTCTCTTGTTGTAAAAACATCACGGCGATGATGCTACAATCATACTACCGTCTCAAGGCGTGGGTCGAAGACCTCCCACGACTGAAGTTCGCCATCGGAGTAGGTATTGCGAGCTTCATCGGTGTATTTGCTGCGAGTCTGTTTTTTCAAGGAGTGAACACTGTCCACGCAGTGATGACAGGAGTTACCACGGTGGTCGTCTGCGCTGCGTTTGACGCATAATAGACTCATCGTCTGGATGGACCGCGATTGGGTCAAAATATATTACTTCCTGAAAATTTCAACAGAGCCGGCGGTGCCGTACGCGTAATAGTCACTCGGATTAGGGACCTTCCCCACGCTGTTCATCTACGGAACGATCGTCCAGTCGGTCGATGCGACCAACCGTCAGCGACTCCACCGTGCGCTTGGGGTGGCGTTCCTGTTCCTCGGGCTGATGCCGATCGCGCACAGTCTCGCGCTGTTCGGGATTCAGGTTCCGCATATCGAACCACCGATCTACCAACCCCTCAGTGAGTAATGGATCAAGAAACGAAAATTGGGTTGGTGCCAGTCAACGACCGAAGTCGAAGGCAACGACTCGTCCTCGTCCATACATAACGAAGGCTTTCACGTCGCCGTCGCCGTCGCCATCGATATCGGCCAGGGTCGGGTGCGTGTAGATTGCGTCCTCACGCTCATATGTCCATACGATCTCTCCGGAACGTGGGTCGACGACGGAGACGATGCCGTCGTTCGTCGGTGCAACGAGTTCGATAGTTCCGTCTCCATCGACATCCCCGACCGACGGCGGCGGCATCATCTGGACGTCTGCGGTCGTGAGCGTCGTCGTCCACTCTGTCGTCCCGTCGCCCGCAGCGAGACTGTACAGGATTCCGTCTTTCGCAACGGCGTACACTTCCGATGATCCGTCACCGTCGCCGTCTACGACTGTATTGACCGCTGCGAACGACCCGAGACCTCGCTCCCAGACGGTGTTGGCGTCCCCGTCAACCATCGCAACGAGGCCACCTCGGGCGGTCGCGACGACGATCTCGGCAGCAGAGTCGCCATCTGCCTGGCCTGTCGCCATCCACGTGATGGAACTCTCGAACGACACCGGTGTCTCCCAGGCCGACCTCCCATCGTGTTCGAACAAATAGAGCTGACCGGAACCACCCGCTCCGACGGCGATTTCTGGCTCTCCGTCACTGTCGAAGTCATCGACGGCAGACTGTCCCCAGGTATACGAACCGAGCTGTCGGGTCCAGACAGTAGTCCCGTCGCTACGGATGACGAAGACCGTTCCCTGAACGTCGATGACGACGATTTCTGGGTCACCATCCCCGACGACGTCGGCGACAATCGGTTTTGTGTATCCGTACGACGTGAGCTCATGCTCGAATTCGGCATCGCCCGTCAGTGGGTCGTATGCGATGAGTTTGTTCTCTGTCGTCGCCGCTAGTACCTCGTCGATACCATCAGCGTCGTAATCGGCGACGGTCGGGTCTGCGACAGCGTGAATCGTACAATCAGGCGCTGGTATCTGATACTGCCACTTAGAGTGGCCATTAGCTCCATTCAATGCCGCGAGTTCACAGTTCTCGGTATCCGCCCTCCCACTGATCGGTGCATATACGACCCCTCTGTCTTCTATCCGCCCGACTGCCGGAGCATGGTGATTTCCACTCACCTCTCGTGCCGTGTCGCTCACCCACAAGACCGATGATCTGCCGCCGAATCCACCGATCTGCATTCGCCCAGCGATGAGACTCACAAGAACGAACACAAGAATCGCGATAGCAACGACCGTTCGATGGCGCATTCCACTTTGAGTTTTGAGTCGAACCTGAATAATCGCTCTAATGCCCTGATTGATTCGAGAGCCGAACCAGACGCCAAGCGAGTTCGGGGCTACTGCGTCGTCATCGCCGACATACTCAAGAGCGACGACTCGCCCGTCACCATACCAGATAAGTGTCTCTGCAGCACCATCATCGTCGATATCGTGAACGGTTGGGAACGTCATACCGGAACTGTTCGCTCGTACAGGGCCAGTTCCGCACCGGTCTCGGGATCGAGAATCGCAACTATTCCGCTGTTCAGTACCCTGACCACTTCGGGGCGAGCGTCACCGTCAACGTCACCGAGGACGGGTAGTGGAACGATCGTATCGCCTTTTTCAAATCCCTCGTCGACCACTCGGTTTCGCCGGATTGTGCGTCCAGTGTTAAGAAGGCCCCTCCAACTCGACCGAGATATAAATCGACCCTTGCGCCGTCATCTGCATCAGCAGTCGCTCGAATCCGAGCGTTCGTGAGATTACGTTGCCACTCGCGCTCGCCAGTCTGACTATCGTAGGCCCGAATCGAAGAGGTTCCAGCGGTGAACACCTCGATGGCTGGATCGTCGTCGACCTGGGCTGTCGCTGTATATGTGCCAGACCCGTTCTGTTGCCAGTCGACCGTTCCGTTAGCCGAAAGGAGGAGTGGTCCCCTGCTACTCCCGGCGAGGATTTCGGGCGACCCATCTGCGTCGAAATCGTTCACAGTCGGGGCTTGCCACACGCTCGGCGCCGACCAATGCGTTTCGTCCAGACTGAATCGCCAGGATACGCTCCCGTTCCTGTGGACCACGACGACGCCACCTCTAGTATCACTCGTGACGACCTCTGGTCCCGGTGCGGAAGAGACGTTCGCGATGGTGGGGGCGGCCGTATTCATAAGTATGCAGTGGTGCACGCCACTCGTTTGTCCCGCTCTCCGCCGAGTGTGCAATGACCACGTCCTCGATCGAGGAGACGATGACCTCGAGTCCACCGTCGCTATCGACATCCTCGATAGCTGGTTCGGTCAGGGCGTACCTAAAGCAATCGTCCGACGGCATTCCTGTTCGCCACAGGGACGAACCGTTCTCCGGTCTGACTTCCTCCCACGACTTCAGTCGTGGGGTTCCCGTCACAGACGGGCTCCCACGGCGGAGAGGTTCCCAACTCG
>NZ_QMDX01000023.1 GCF_007421925.1 Haloglomus irregulare | reverse complement strand
GCTGGCTGTCGACGAAGTTGTCTGCAACGCCGTCGCCGTCAGTATCGAGTGCGCCCGAGTCGGCGTCGAGCGTGGCGATTCGGTAGGTGCCGGGGAGATTCAGCGCGTCCGGATTGTCCGAATCCTGAACGAGATTGAACTCCTCGGCTTCGAAGGTGTCGTCGCCATCGACGGTGATGTCGGTGACACGGATGTAGTTGCCCTCGTCGCGGGCGTAGATGACGACTTCCTCGACACCGGGGGAGGTGGTGCCGTTGATGTCGACCTCCGAGCCGATGACGTACGAGCCGGTGGGGTTATCCAGAGTGATCTGGCCTTCAGTGACCTCGAGGGTCTGCTCGTCGGCCTCGACACCGGTATCGAAGTCGCTGTCGGTCAGGTCGCCGATGTCCTCGTCAGCGTCAAGATCGATGTCAGCGGGGCTGAACAGGGTGACATCGACGCCGGTGTCATCCAGTTCGGCGGTTTCGATCTGGCCGACGCCCTCACCGTCGTCGATTTCGACCAGCGCGACGGGGTCGCCGTTGAACGTACCGGTGTCGGCGGTATCACCGACATCGCGGAAGACGGCGGCGGCGGTGCCGCCGTCGCGGAGGTCATTAGCATCGATGCGGACGGGGTGGACGTCGCCTTCGTCAGCCCCCTGGATGTCGAACCGGACGTTTTCGCCCTGGACGGCGGTGTCCTGGTCGAGCTCGAGGATGGCGTCGTCCTGGGCGGAGACCTCAAAGGTGGCACTCTGCTCGGCGGCGCCGAAGTCGAGGTCGTCGCTGCCGGCGACGGTGACGGTGTACTCCTCACCACTTTCGAGTTGGCTGAGATCGATGACGAAGCTGGCCACGTCGGCAGTGTCGTTAGTGGCGGACGAGCGGGTGGCGAGCGCCTGGCCGGTCACGTCGAGGCCGGATTCGTCTTCGACGGTGACCTCGAGTGCCTCAGAGACCTGGAAGTTGTATTCGGCAACGACGGTGAGCTCGTCATTGCTATTGGAGACGATGCCGTCGGAGACGTCATCACCATTTTCGTTGTTGATGTCGAGGCTGGAGACGCGGGCCGTCTGCACCGTCAGGCTCGTGCCGGTGCCCGTGGTCGCGGAGTCATCGTAGGAGCCGGTGGGCTGGTCCCGCGGGATGGGGTCTTGCAGCGGGACGCCTTCGTTATCGCCGGAGCTGCGTTCGAAGACGGCCACATTGAGCTGGGTGCCCGCGCCGTCGGTGATAATAAAGTCATCTTCGCCCTGAAAGAGCGTGCCGCCCGGTCTGACGAGACGCTCGGTAACTATAGCGAAGCCGCCAGTTTCAGTGCTGACAGAAGGGTCCCGCTGGAGTGAGGCGGTGTACTCTAATATAGCAGTAGTAGTTGAGATACTACTGGTGTCATGAGTCAGCGTGACAGTAACTGTGGCATTGGTCTGGCTCCCACCGGTGCTCCCAATATCAATCTCGATAGTATCGCTGTCCGGTTGACGGACGTCAGTTGCGCTAGCGGCTCCCTCAACAGTGACGTCACTGGTGTCATTAGTGGAAATAGACGTTGGCACCGACGAAGCGCTCCCGATGTCAAGTACGATGGTTTCGGTGGTGCTGGCTGCGTCTGTGTTTATATCGAACGATACTATCTGTGTTGCACTGGAGTCGCCAGCTTGAACATCCGAAGCCTGCCCGTTGTCAATGACACTCACCCTAGCGGCTGCTGGCTCCGTGATGGCCACCGTGCCGGCGAAGACCGACATGATCATCAGCACTGTGAGGAACAGGCTGCGACGTTTGTCGCGTGGTGCTGTCATGGTTGAGCTTAGTTCGTGTTGGGTGTGGACATCAACGCTCTGCCCTGTCGCCCCGGTTAAATACAGGATACACGCTTGCTGATTCCACCGTTGGGTAGGTGTACACGCTTGAGAATATCGGATATGGTAAGTACTTTGTGTGCCAGAACGGCGGCTAACAGTTCCTAAGCCGAAAATTCACCTAATTCGAGGCGAAGACCCCATCCTCAACAAGCCGGGCGATGGTCCCCCGAATCAAATAGGGTATGCTGATCCCTCTACCACGGTGATTCCGACTCAACTGAAACAAAGTACCAGAAGACACCCCACGCGGAGGCGGCAACACAAGCGGGCGATAATTGCGGGAGGCAAATACTGAAATCTCCGAGCCGCAGCTTCTATCAGAGAGCCACGGCCGTTAGCGCGGGCGCGACGGCCACGCGGACCACACTGCCGGCGGGGGGCCAGCACTCGGCGGCGGCTTGAGGCAAGTGACGAGGAGCCGGGGCTGGGCAGGGGTGAAAAAATTAAAACCGCAAGCAGGAGGCGTTAGGCTTCGTTGAAGGCGCTGATCACGTCCAGCACGTCTCCATCCTCAACGCCCTCCTCGCCCTCGTTGAATGCGCTGATGGCATTCAGCACTTCATCGTCCTGGATGCCGGGCTCGCCGTTGGTATCGAACCGTTCCACCGGGTCCGATGCGGGCTCGTCCTGCACGGTGACATTCAGGGTCAGCTCATCATCGTTCGAGCTGAAGACGTGGGTGAAGTTACCGGTGCTGAGCGACTCCGTATCCGAGGCTGCAACCTCGAAGGTGACCTCCTGAGAGGCACTAGCGTTGAGTTGGACATCTTCCTCAGTCGCGCTGACCTGGCTGATGCCAGTCGAGTCTTCGAGATTGTACGTGATGTCCTGCGTTCCAGCAGCGTCACCTTCGTTGGTGACGTTCACCGTCGCACTGAAGGACTCGTTTTGGACGATCTCGGTCGGCCCCTCAACAAAGTCAACCGTGAAGTTGGCCGCAGCGGGTTCGACCGTGTTGATCGTGACGCTGCCGGAGTTATCGTTCGCGATCCCGACAACATCGAAGGATTCACCAGCCGTGTCAGCACTGACCGAGAGCTGCGCCTGCCCGTTGGCGTCAGTTTCGCCGTCTTCGATGTCACCGGTACGGCTTGCACCAGCGTCGCTGGCGCCGTTGGTGACCGACCACGTGACGCCCACACCGGAGCGGGAGACAGCGTTGCCGTCGGCGTCGACCAACTGCAGCGTGGCATTTGCGGTCGTCGTGCCGTCAGCCACAAGCTGGTCGTTATCAACAGTAACATCCACGCCGTCGATCGGCGCAGAGAACGTCTGCACGCTCGAGCCAGTACTCACCGGCTCGTCGTTCGTGTTCACTGCGGTGAGCGTGTAGTCGCCCGACTCGCTGTTCGACGGAGTGAGCGCCTTACTGTCGCCGTTGGCGATGTAGCCAATCCGGATGGGAGCAGTTACACCACCTTCGGGGCCGGCCACACTATCAGTCTCCTCTTCACCAATGTTGGTGAGGCTGTTCGGTCCATTTGCGGTTAGGGTCGTAGCGCCTTCACCGACTTCTGCGTCAGCTGCGACCGTGTCGTTAAGCACTGCGACAAGGACTTCCGCACCGTTCGGATCGTCAGCCGTCGGGTTGCGGGCGTCCGTCACGACAGTGTACTTGCCAGCATCCATATCGAGCTCGCTGATGCTCGCGTCCCGGTACGGAAGCGTTTCGAGACCGGGATCTGCGTCGACATTCGCTGCATCGTTGACCAGCAGCGATGCCGATTCGGTCGCGTCGGTCGTGACATTCGGACCGGACGCACTGCCGTAGTAGTTGGCGAGTGCCGTCACGTCATCGTTTGTGGTGTCAGCCGTGTCGATGCCGACGTTGTTGTTGACAATGTCGTTGAAGTTGGCGACTACTGCCCCGTCACTACCAACATCAATACCAGTGGTGCTATCGGAGATGGTACTCCGGACAACGTTCACTTGATCGCCACCAAATCCGCTAGAGACAGCGACACCAGTACCGTAGCCACTGATTTCGCTGTCCTGAACGGTAACAATACCTTTCGTGTCGGTATCGGCGCTGACTGCCGTTCGGTCTTCGTTACCAACGAACACGTTGTCTGACAGTGTCAGAGGGTCAGTGGCAGAGCCGCCGAATGGAGCATTTAGATCGAAGTCAGTTCCTGTACCGGCGTCTGAGGAGTCGAACGTGAATCCGCTGATTACGAGCCTATCATCAGAAGTACCGGGGGGGTTGGCGAACTTAGCGTCAATATCCCAGATATCGTCATTGTCATTCGCAGGGGTGAAGACAGTCTCTTCGGCTCCATTTTCGGAGCGGATGAAGAGAGTTTTGGCTCCGTGAATTGTTTCGCTGCCAAGCTCAAGCCCCTGATTGCTCAGTTCGTACGTTCCGGGACCGACAGCAATGCCAAGCTCTTCACCAGTGTTGCCACCAGACGAGTACCTTCTAGCGTCAGCCAACGCGAAGCTGAGAGTACCGTAGACATCGGCCACATCGGCACTACTCGGTGCAGTGGTCTGGAGGCTGGTGTCCGAATTAGCCGGGTCTCCGTCCTGGAAAAGCACGGCTTTGTCGAGAGCGTTAGCCGACCGGAACGTCTCAACATCGAAGTCACTGGCCAGCGCACGGATGTGGTAGCCATTATTGGTCAGCTCGTTGCTTTCGATGGTCGCAGACGTGTGCCCATCGTCGCCACCATACGAACTAACATCACTCACATCGATGGCTGCACTGAACCCATTGATACTGTTTTGCGAAACAGTTGCGCTAAACTCATCGCTGCCGCCATCACTTAGTGCGACACCGGTGTGGAAGTTTGGATCCGGACCACTGAATGAGCTAGTATTAATCTCGTTTCCGGTGACCTCCACGACAGAGCTTGAGCTGCTGCCGGCAGAGATGATCTCAATACCACGTTCCTTCTGGCCATCTAAGAACGACGGTGAGGGATTCGACTCAGGATTGTCTTCGATTGTGATCGTGTTATCCTCAACCGTCAGCTCAACACCGTCCCCGTTATCGGCGATCTCGCCGACGAGGATGCCGCTTTCAGCGTTGACGATCTCATTGTTGGAGATATCGACACTTACTGCAGAGCTGTCGCCCTGAAGTGTATCGATATCAACCGCATCGTAATTGTTGTTATTGTCTACCTCAGACTCAAACAGATTGTCCGTTATTGTCAGCCCGTTAACGGTTGCGAGATCAGCGACGGTATATGTACTCGTAGTACCATCGCCAGCACCGAGGAACTCGTTATTAGTGATCGACAGGTCAGTAGTAGTACCACTAGTGGTGATCGGGGTGTTACTACCAATCTCTTCGAACACCAGTCCGTCGACAGTCACCGAGCTGGCTCCACTGCCAGTATTGAGGACAGTGGTGTCAACCACAATAGATGCGTTTGCGCTATCGGCGGTCAGCGTTACGTCGCTGCTACCCCCGAGATTGATAGTGGACGCACCGTCGTGGCTGCCGGCGACGAGGATTGTCGTCGCGCCATTCTCGAAGTCACCCGTCCCGCCTGCTGCATCTAGATCGCCGACGAGTTCGTTGTTACTGCTACGAACCACGTCGCCGTTATTGTCGTCAATCGGGACAGCGTACTTGTCGAACGTGTTGCCGTTCGACTGGAAGATCGCGTTCAGGTCTTCATTACCTGTCGCGTCGGCAACGTGGATGTTGTTATCACCGAAGGTATTGTCGGTCACCGAGAGGGTGGTGTCAACGCTAACATCAAGATCAATGGCAGTCCCAAGGGCATCGAATTCAGTGTTCGATACTGTGAATTCGCCGCCCCCTCCATCATTACTCAGGCTAATCCCATCGTTGGCCGTGGTGTCACCGCCATCAGTCAGACTACTATCCTCAATGGTGAGGTCGGCGCCATCGTCTGCCGTAATGTATGCGCTATTACCATCGTCATCACCATTTTCGAATGTAACGTTTGAGAGAGTCAGACTCTCGCTACCACTATCATCTAGGACTACCGCTGTTTGAGCGTTATCTGACTGGTCGAAGGTGATATCCTCAATCTCAACATTTTCCGCGTCAGCGGTGAGAGTGTAGCCTGAATTTCCGTTTTCGAAGGTTACGTCTGAATCACCAAGCGGAGTGATCCGTGTGTTGGCATCAGTAATATCACTACTGTCGAACGTGTAGGTCCCTTCGTTTGGCCGGATCTCGACCTGATCACCAGTTGAACCGTCACTTAGGTCATCAGAGGTGGGATCATTTGCCTCGCTGATAGCTTCAGTGAGACTGGCTTCGGTAATTGTGGTGCCAGTGTCGAGGTTCTCAACCTCAACCGTGGCGATGCTGAATGGGCCAACTGAGTCGATCTGTGTCGTCTGGAAGTTGCTGTCAAAGTCGCCAGGGTTGGCACCCGCCATACGAACCGTATACTCCAGCTCGTTGGCCGTCGTAACGCCTGAAGTATCAATTCCTTGCAGTTCGAGTTGGTCGTTAGTTTGGGTGCCCAGATTGACAGTATCAGACCCAGTGCTCGAGGTGTCGAGGACAAGTTGAACCTCCTCAGCTTCGTTATCGAAGTTTGAGTAGGCAATATTATTGTCCTCATCATTCGCGACTATCTCGGCGTTACTGAGATCTGCCCCAGCGTCGGAAAGGTCACTAACGTCGATTTTCACCGCAGTCTGATCGTCATCAGTATCCTTAACCTCTAGATCTGTACCATCAATTAGTGATTGCGATGCATCGGAACTGGCTCCAGGGATGTTGGCAGGCGAGCCTGATTTGTCGAGAGAGGCTGATCCAGCATCAGCTGCCGCAGCCCCAGCGAATATTCCGGTGACAGTCAGCAACGCAACTATCACCACAAGGCCGACGCGAGCCTGTGAACGCAACCCACTCATGCTGTTACCTCCTCGTGCGGGCTAGCCGCACCCGCATCACTCGGGGCCGCTGCGCCTGTGTTGCTGCTCGCCTCAGAGTCGTTACCAGGGACGACATGTAAGGCAAACTTGCTCCGGACTCGTAATTCCGAGTCGAATTTGTCTGTCATGGGTATGCCTCGCCTGTCTGTGTGGCTCGCGCATCGATGCGCCGATGAGTGGTGTCTGTGTATGTCATTGGTTGCTGCCTGTCTGAATCCGCAAGAGGACCGAGGAGAGTCGTTCTAAGTCCAGTTGAGATACTTTGTCGGCTTGCCACGGCGCTGCTCTGGCGCTGGCGCCAGGCGACGCTGTCCACCTGGGTGGTGGTCTGTGCGACGGTGGTGCCGTGGAAGCTGTCTTCGTTGGACATTGCCTGGGTCATGTCCGCCGTGGGGAAAGCCTACCTACCGCTTGTGCCCACACCATGCTATATCTGACAGCGGTCATATAAGCTTACTGGCACCGGACTCGATCGACTGCAACCGAATCGCGGCAAGAGACGAGTGCCTCCCCGGATGTCGGCCCCGATTGAAGAGGTTGCAGAGACGGGGAGAGGCGTCGAAAAGAACGGGTCCGGACGGGCTTACGGAAAATTCGAGGCGAAAGCCTCGGCATTTAGGTCGGCGATGAAGCCGACCGACAGTATTCAACCGACAACGATGGCATAGACGGGGTTCCAAGGCAATTTTAAGCCGTCCGACTGTAATAGTATGCATAAATGGTGAGGAGTACCCGTCACGCGAAATACGAACTCTACTACCACATAGTGTTCGTGCCGAAACATCGGCGTTCGCACCTGACGGGGAAGACGAAGGAACGTCTCGAATCCATCTTCGCGGAAATGTGTGAGGATAAGGGCCTCGAACTGGCCGAGTCCGAGGTCATGCCCGACCACGTACACCTGTTCATCGGGAGTCCGCCGAAGAACGCCCCGTCACTCATCGTCAACTGGGTGAAGGGCATCTCCGCGCGGAAGTACAACCAGCGGTACGACGACCGCGTGAAGTGGACTCGCTCGTACTACGTCGGTACGGCGGGGAGCGCATCGAAAGGCGCTGTCGAACAGTACATCGCTGAACAAGAGGGCGAGGGCGCATGAAGCGCGTCAACACCTTCGAGATCGTCCCCCAGACCGAGAACGACAAAGAGTGCCTTCTACGGCTACTCGACGCTTCCGCCTCCCTGTGGAATGAGCTGACCTACGAACGTCGTCAGAACTACTTCGGTGACGGCGACGTATGGGACACTTCCGAGTACCGAGGACGCTACAACGGTGTTGTCGGAAGCGCGACCGTCCAACAGGTCACGCGCAAGAACAGCGAAGCGTGGCGGTCGTTCTTCGCCCTCAAAGAGAAAGGCGAATACGCCAACCCACCGTCGTACTGGGGCAACGAGGAGGACGGACGAGAACTCCGCACCTACATTCGGTGCAATCAGTACACGATTCAGTGGGGCCAGCGGTCGCGTCTCGAAATCCCTGTCGGGCAAGAACTGAAAGACGAATACGGACTCGGCTACCACGAACGACTCCGCCTCGAAGTCCGAGGCAACCCGAAGTGGGACGGCAAACAGGGGCGTCTGGAACTTGAGTACGACGAGGTGAGCGACACGTTCAGGGCTTTCCAACCCGTCACCGTACCTGATTCTCGACTGGATTCACCACTGGCTTCTCACGAAGCCGCCCTCGACGTGGGCGCAAACAATCTCGTCGCCTGTTCCACGACCACTGGGAATCAGTACCTCTACGACGGTTGGGAGTTGTTCGGACGGTTCCGCGAGACGACTGACGAAATCGCCCGTCTGCAGTCGAAACTCCGGGAGGGACGCTACAGTTCCAAGCGGATTCG
This sequence comes from Haloglomus irregulare, assembly GCF_007421925.1. GTDB lineage: Archaea > Halobacteriota > Halobacteria > Halobacteriales > Haloarculaceae > Haloglomus > Haloglomus irregulare. Next base: position 18,989 of record NZ_QMDX01000023.1, on the reverse strand, counting down.
ACGGCTGTACCGACAGCGGACGAAGCGTCGTGACCACGCACAGAACGCACTGGTACGCGACCTTGTTGAACGGCTGTACGACGAGGGCGTGGCGACGGTGTACGTGGGCGATTTGACCGACGTGCTGGAAACGCACTGGTCGGTCAGGGTGAACGAGAAGACGCACAACTTCTGGGCGTTCAAGAAGTTCATCCACCGGCTCGCGTGTGTCTGTGAGGAGTACGGCATCAGCCTCGAAGCCGAATCGGAAGCGTGGACGAGTCAGACGTGTCCCGAGTGTGGCGATCATGAGGAGACGGTTCGCCACAAGGATACGCTGACGTGTCCGTGTGGATTCGAGGGACACGCCGACCTCACGGCGTCAGAGACGCTCCTTCGAAAAAACAGCGATTGCGAAATCAGGCCGATGGCACGGCCCGTGCGATTCGAGTGGGACGACCACGACTGGTCGGGGAAACCACACCCTCACGAAAGTCCCAAAGAAGCGCGCACAAACCCGCAAGTTGCCTCCGTGGGTCGGTAGCCGAATCCCCAACGGAGGAATCCTCGCGCTTTCGCGCGGGGAGGATGTCAATCGTCGTCGCTCGCCGGCTCGTCGAACCCGTCCCGGTAGCACGGCCAGCATGGGAGCGGCCCGTCGGCGTTCCAGGCGCCGCACCCGCAGTCGGCCGGGCGGTCGTCGGTGTCGGTGTCGGCCTTGAGAATCTCCCCGTCGTCGCCGGCCTCAATAATCCCGCCGTCCGTGGCGGCCACCCGCGGCGTGGCGTCGACGTGCGCGCCGAGATCCGGGTCGACGGCGCCGCGGTCGACGACCGCCGGGACCGGCTCGGCGCCGGTCGCGAACGCCACGCGCCGGAGGTGCTTACATCGCGCGCCGCGGTGCTGGTGGTCCGGACAGGTACACCGGCCCTCGCGGGCGTCGACGGCGTACTCGCTCCCGCTCTCGGTGGTGACGGAATAGACGTCGCCGCCCTCCGGGAGCGCGGTCATGTACTCGGTGAGCGCGCGGGCGCCGCGCCGGTCAATATCGGTACTTTCGTCGGTCGTGATGTCGTCGGTCAACATGGGCTAACTCACTCCCGAGACAGCCCGGCTCGCGTGCTAAGGACACGCGGGCGTTTTCCGCACCGCCACGCCCTGAGGGGCCGGGCCGCCTCCACCTCTTTGTAGTAGCCAATAGGCCATAAGCCTGTTGGTTGTAGCCAATTGGAAACCACCAACATATTCTTGCCGGGAGGTTGCTTACGCCAATTTGGTACAGCCAATACGCCTATGACTTCCCCCACCCACACGCCCACAATGACCCGAGAACGTGGCGACGACGGCCAGTATGTCGAGACGGTGGCCCCCGAATCCGTGCTCGACGTGTTCGGCGCCGTCGAGGGCCCGGTAATCACCTCGAGCGACGTCGCCGAACATCTGGAGTGCACGACCGAAGCCGCACGGCAGAAACTTCAGCGGCTCGTCAACGACGGCACCCTCGCGCGACGCAAAACCGGCCGGACGGTCATCTACTGGGGCGACGACGACGGCACGTCGGACACCGCACCGGCCGACACCGAGGCGGCCGCCGGAATCCCCGATGTCGCCGGGCTCGCGTTCGACCGGGAGCTCACCGACGCTCGCCGGGAGGTACTGGAGGCGTTCCTCCGGTGGGTCAAAACCCGCGACGGCGGGGTGACGCGAGCCGACGCCGAAACGGAATTTTGGGAAGCGACACACGCCGAGACGACAGGATACGGCTTCGGCTCGTTTTGGGAGGCGTTCGGAAAGGCGGCGCTCAAACAACTGGAAGGCGTCGACAAACCGAATACCCGAACGTATCGGTGGGTCGGGGAGAGAGCATGAGCGGGAATCCATTTAATAACACGCTCGACACCGGGCTCCGAGGGAAGCGAGCACGGGTCACAACCGACGCCGGAACGTTCGTCGGGTGGGTCGAGCGGGTCCACCACAGCCGAGGCTCGGTCGTGCTATTTGACGCAGAAAACGAGGATACCGGCGAGGAACTCGGCGCCGTGTACGTTCGGAACCCGAACATCGTGGTCGCGCTCACACCGAGCAAGCGAATCGAATACCGGCGGCTCGACGAGCTGGAGCCCCACCACGAATACCCGGGCGGGGTGACGCCCGACGACGCCGTGGTCCGGGCGTGCCGGCGGGCCGGGTACGCCGGGAGCTTCCCCGTCGTTCGTACCGACGGGACAATCCTGAACGGTCATAAGCGCGTGCGAGCCGCCGAGGTGGCCGGCCTCGAGCACCACCCCGTCGAGGTGGTCGACGTCACGGACGAGCAAGCACGGGAGCTGTTCGCTATCGCCCATCGGGAGCTTGCGGTCGACGCCAAGCCCAACGCGCTCGAGGGGCTCACCTTCGTCTTCACCGGCGAGCTCTCCCGCGACCGCGAGACGGTGGGGACCGTCGTCGAGAGCCACGGCGCCGAGATTGGCGAGAAAGTCACCGAGAAGACGGATTACCTTGTCGCCGGGGATAGCGCCGGCGAGCACACGGAAACGGCAGGGCTCCAGGGCACCCCGATCCTCGACGAGCGGGCGTTTACTTCGCTGTTGAACGAGCACGGGGTCAACTACCCACCGTGACACCCCCGGGGGCTCTGTTACTGTTCTGAACTGCGCGCGTACGTGACTCGGGCGAACTCTCTCGGCAGCCGGGCGGGGCGTCGGCGGCCCCGAATCCGTGGTCGCCGGGCCGGACCCGACCCCGAACGCGGCTCGGCGGCGACGGGGCGGCGACGACTGGCCCCCTGGGGGTCTCCTACTGTCCTGAAGCGCGCGTGCGCAGGACGGGTTCTCTCCAGTCAGCCGGTCGGGATCGGCACCGGGATTCGCGGCCGTTGTCGGCCCGAACCCGATCCGAACGCGGCTCGTCGTCGGCTGGTCCAGCGTGGTCGGTGACGCCGGGAGTGTGTACCCAGCCGAAACCACCAACGCCCACGTACTATTCTCCCATACGCCACCGTTGGCGGTTTCCTCGGGCATGGTGTCGTGTCCACGACCGCGGGCTCGGTGCCGAGGCCGGCGAGCGCCCACAAGTGCGCGCCGTGCTCGCCGGCCTCCTCGCGGCACTCGACGAGCTCAGCGTCGGCGTCGACGAGCCACTCCAGCGCGGGCCGGACGTGTTCTTTCGAGAGGTCGGTGGCGTCGGCCAGCTCGGCGGCGGTGGTGTACTCTCGCTGCTGGAGCGCCTTGACGACGGCCCACTGCCGGTCGGTCGCGAGCCACTCGACGCCCGGCACTCTGGAGGTCGACGTACTCCTCGGGGAGCGCGCTCAAGCGAACGAACACGACCGCGCCGTCGTCGGGATCCTCGGGGTTTCAGGCGTAGCGGCCGGCGGCTTGCACAAGGGGGGTCTCCCGAACGGTCGCGAGGAACTCCTCGGCGGCGTCGGCGTCGGGCCCGTCGAACCCGCGCGCTGGTGAGGGACGATTCCGCGGCGGGGTCGAGGCCCATCGAATGTCCGCTCACTGATAGCGGCTGGTGGTCAGGGGTCGACCGGGGGGTGGTCAGGGACCCCCCTGGACAGAAAACCGCAAGACAGCGCCGCCTCAGAACCCGGCGGTCAGGGTGGTCAGGGGTCTCGACGTAATCCACCTCTTACCTGACATACAACCGCGTTACACAGCAAACATCTCACACGCGCGATAGATACGCAATAACCCCTGACCACCCTGACCACTGCGGAACACCTCACCGCCGTCTGGTGGTTTTTCGTCCGGGGTACCCCCTGACCACACCCCGGACGACCCCTGGACACCCCTGACCATTAGACTGGAAACTGGCCCCGTTCTCACGGGTGATGGGGTCAAGCCGAGCGGGGTCTCCCGCGGCTCCCGGCCGGTTGAGGACGCGGGGTGGCGCTCGCGAGAGCCGTCGAGGCGCTTGAACCGTCAAAATGTGCTGCCCGAGCGAGTGTCGCCACTGGCCGCCCGCTGCCTCGTGCCCCGTTTCAGGGGCGGGGTGCTACGTCGGTCGCAACCCGTCGCCGCAGTCCATGATCACCCCATTGTGGAGCGCGGTAGTGATCTCGTCGTCGGCCTCGTCGAGATCGAGCCCGTAATGCCGGGTCAGTAGCTCGGCGAGCCTCCCACGCGGGACGCCGTCGGGGTCCTCGTCCTTGATGATCTCCAAGACGCGCTCGGTCGCGGCCCGTGACCCCTTCGTCGAGCCGTCGGGCGCAGTGAAGTCGTCGGTCGTCCGCTGTGCCGCGCTGGAGGGGGTTTCGTCCCGGAGTATGGACTTAGCCCGGTCGGTGAACTCCACGCCCTTATACACGTTCACCCGGTGGTTGGGGCCGCCGTCGCCGCGCAGTCGGGCGCTCTCGATGTTGAAATCGGTCAGGTTCAGCAAGCGGCGGCCGAACTCCTCCTCGCCGAACTTGCCGAGTCCCTCCTCGGTCGCGTAGCGCCGGTAGCACTCCCGGACCTCCTCCTTCGGGAGCTCAGAGTCCTCGTTTGGCCGGAGGCAGGTGTGTGCGAAGTCGTAGACCGGCTCCGCGGCCTTTCGCATCTTCGCCCGCGTGACCTTCCAGCCGTCGGCGTCGGGGAAGAACTCCTCGTCGGGGTCGTTCGCCCACCGCTTGATTTCCTCCACGCAGCGGACGAGCAGCCCTTGGAACTCCTCGCTGTTGCACAGTCGGTCCCGAAGGGTCTCCTTCGGGACGGCGGCTTTCGCGTTTTCATCGTTGTTGTCGAAGGTGTGCGGGAAGTTGATGAGCTGCCAGCGCCGCCAGTTCCCCCGACTGTCGTCGTGGAGGATTGGCATTGAATTGCAGGCGAACATCAGCGTCGCGTGATTCGTGAAGCGCACCGGATTCTCGAACTTCACGTCGCCGGAGACGGTGTCGCCGCCGGTGAGTGCCTTGAACTGCTGCATTGAATCCGGGGTCTGGTCGCTCATGTCCGGGACAACGTTCGCGAGCTTCCCGTTCAGGTAAGCCGCGGCCCACCGGTCTTCATTGAGATCGCGCAGCGGTTGGTGTGCGGTATTGAACTCGCCGAGGAACTCCTCAACGACCTCCAAGAACATGGACTTCCCGTTCCGGCCCTCGCCGAGCAGCATGGCCGCCTTCTCGCCGGGGTACTCTTTGTATATCGAGTGGGCGATGAACCGGTACAGCCGGTTGACGTCCTTCCCGTCGACGACCTCGTGAAGGAACTCGTCAACGGCGTCGACCTCGGCGTCGGGGTTCCACTCCCAGTCGAGCCGGGTCTTGTGGAACTCGCCTGGCGTATGCTCCTCGAGCTCGCCGGTCGTGAGATCGAGGATGCCGTTCGCCACCACCAGCCGCTCGGGTCCTTCGTCGAGGCGTCTCGCGCGGACGCGGTTCATCCGCTCCAGCTTGCCGACGACCTGGTTGACGAAGTCGTTGGTCGCGGCATCTTGACAGTACCGCTCGACGAGCCTTTCGGCCTCAGGCTCTCCGTGTGGCTCGTAGATGCCCTCCTCGCGGACGTAGTTGTAGAGCGTATCCCGCCAGCCACGAGTGTCCGAGCGGGGGCGGACCCAGTGATAGTGCTCGTTCAGCAACTCGGCGGTCCGGTGGGCGGCCCGCTGCTTGCCGATAGGCTCGCCCTCGAAGTTGTCGGGATTTCTGAGCGGCACCAGAACGTCTCGGAAGATTTCTCTGGCGACCCGGTCCTCGTGAGCGAGGTCGTCAGAGTCCATCGCCGCGGCCGCGGCCGCGGTTGTGGTGCCGCCGCCGTCGGTCTCGGCCATTGGCGCCTTAGGGTCGGGGCCGCCCGCGACCGTTTCGGCTCTCGCTTCGCTGCCCTCACCGTCTTGGCTGTCTGTTGGTACGTGTTCTAAGAAGTCGTCAGGAACCTCCTCAACGGAGTCGAACTGGTCGGAATACTTCGCGGCCAGTTCCTTCATCGAAGGGGCGCGCGCGCTGCTGGGGGGCTCCCACCCACCGTTCACCGCTTTGTGCACGACCGTCGCGATGGTCACGTCGCCGACTCCGGCGTCGTCGGCGCCGTCAATGATTTTTTTCGCGAGCTTGGGGGCATCGTCGTCCCAGGCCGACGATGCTCGCGACCAGTCCGTGAATACACTCAGCGCCGTGGACTCCCGGTCAAAGAAGTCCGCGAGCGCGAAGCCAATGTTTCGCCACTCATTGTATGAGCAGTTCGCAGAGATGTGCCTAAGAGCCTCCTCCACGAGCTCCTGATCAAGCCACTCGTCGTCGGCGGTGCCATCGTTCCCTGACGGCTCGTGGTCCCGCTGTGCCCGCTCGTAATCCGAGAGGTTGTCCTGACCGTCTTCCCGGCGCGGCGGCGCCGTCTCGCCTGTGACCGCCTCGTAGGCGTCCGCGAGCCACTCCTCGACATAGTCACCCGTGTCGGCGATTCTATCGCCGGAGGACCGGGCGCGGTCGCCGGTGAAGGTGAAAAACTTGCTACCGTACGCCTCGACGCCCTCGTGTGCGCCGTCGAACTCCACGTCGGACCACCATTCCGGCGGTTCAAACCCGGCGAGTGGGATGTGCGCGCCGTGAGACTCTTTCTCCGGGTTCGCGGCGCTCGGGGAGAACTCAACGTAGGCGTCGCGCTCGACGAACGGCTGGAGATCGGGGAGCCACTCTTTCGGTGAGCCGTCAACAAAGCAGCCGTCAAGATCGAGCCCGCCGTACACGCCGCGTGCGTACTCGTCGCTGGTCTTCGCGAAGACGTACCCGAGACCGACCGGGTCGCGCTGCTCGGCGAAGTCGGCGGCCTTCTGAAAGCTGAGCCAGTCGTCCGGGTCGTTCCAGGAAGCGGGGCTCAGCGTACCGTGCGCCAGCGTGAAGGGCTGCTTGCGCTCTGCCGATGCATCCCAGAGAAGCCACTGGTCGCGGTCTTTCAGTTCGTCAACGACGTTCTCCCGGTCAAACTTCTGGAACGCCGTCATCGTCGATTCCTCCGTCCCTGATGTGTGTATGGTCCGTGGCTTTCCATCGTGGTCTGCTCGCCTGACGCCGGCGGCGAGCTCGACCGTCCGATCCCATCACTCTCGCCCCCATGTGGGGAGCCGCCGTTTCGGCGATAAGTTGATGAGACTCGGAGCAGAAGGACAGAGTAAGTCGTCGGGCGTCCTGGCAGGGATAGCACCCGGCGGCCTCCCGTCCTCTGCGCGCCTTCGTCGCTTAGCCTATACTCCGTCTTGTGTCCCCGCCCCATCTTAACCCTTGCCGCGGTGTGGAGGAAGTGACCCGATGTGTGTCTGAAGGTCACGCGTGCTCACCTCGCTTCCGGGAGATCTCCGCCCGGCAGGTGTCGGATTCGGGATTGTCGAATGCAGAACCACTCCAAGCCCCGCAGAGAGGCGGATCGCCGCCGGAACCGTCCCGTGTGCTGGTCCCGGCGCGCTCGTTGGCGTCGACCCCCCCGCCGCCCTCAGGCGTTTCATTTTTCTTACATCCGACGGTTGACGCATCCCGGCGGTCGTCGTCCCCGCCGTTACTGTTTACTTCGGTGACAGGTTCGGGCCCGGTGTCGTCGGCGTCGGCGTCGGGCTCGCCGCCGTCCGGGAGGGGGACGTGTTGAGCGGTGTACTCCTCGCGACTGCCGGCGGAGGCGTCGTGGCGGGCGCGGGCATACAGGTCGTCTCGGCGGGCGATACGTTCGTTCGGCGTGTAATCGAATTTCATTTTCGAACGGTCGAAAGAACATTTCACGACGGCTCACGTACGCCCACGCGTCCATTCTCCGAGGCAAAACGCCAAGTAGCCGGAGAACCAAAGCCCAGTGACGCGCGCGTCAAAGCGCCGTCGGAATCCAAGCCTCTCTCGGCCGGACAGCGCCCAGCGCCCGTGCTCGCTCCTACAACGATACACGGGGTGGCTGGGATGACCGGCCACCCCCCGATTCTGAACTTCCTCAAGCGGCGGTACCGGCCGGGGGGCAACTGGTCCGCCTCGGAAGTGCGTTCGGTGTTATTAGCCGTTGCTCCGCCGTGCGTAAGAGGTTTCCGGCGTGGGGGGTATCGTTTTTGTGACAGCAACACCATGAGCAGCTCTGGAAATCAGAAAACCTCCATCAATGAGGTGGCCGAAGCCGTCCGGGAGTGGGACGAGCACGTCGCCGTGGCGTCGCAGGTGGCGGATGAGCTCGACGTCTCGGATCCGACCGCGCGGAAGTGGCTCAAGCGGGCCCACTCCGAGGGAAAGGTCGGCCGTCAAGAGCTGCCGAACGGCGCTCGGGTGTGGTTCGCGCCGCGGCCGCCGCAAGCCATGTTGGGGGAGTACGACGACGGCTCACCGCCGAATCTTTCTGGAGAGAGGGCCCGCGCCGACGAGAGCAGCGAGTACCGCGCGGGGTATTCCGACGGGTTCGCCGACGCGCTCGCGCTGCCCGATGAAGTCCTACGGAAGTTCCTCAACGGTAGGCCCCGGTCAACGCGCTCGCGCGCGCTCCCGATCGGGCCGAATCCTAACGACGACTTGCCCGACGACGTAGTGGGAAGCGAGTAGGCGCGGCTTCGCTCTCCCGTGGGGCTCTTTTTCCCCCGCCCCCGAGAGGGTTGACCGGTGACCACTTGGCGCTGTATGATCAGTCAAATGCGCGTAGACACACACTTCACATAGTGTGTGTACCCGACTCCGGCCGTCGCCGCTGTCGGACCATCCCGTCGCCGTGTGTGGAAGAACCGCCCCGGGACGGCACCGGACGGCGGAACATTCCCGCCGAACGATTTGCGCGATTTACCCCCACCCCTGTTCGGCGCTCCGCCCCGACAGTAGAGTGTCGGCTCGCTTTGCGCTTCCGATGGGACGGAAGTGCTCGCTTATCGAAGCCGGGGGGCTCTCCCTCGAAACTGCTGAACCCCACTGAGACGGCTAGACGCCCGAGAAAACGTGTCGTGTGAAGCGTCGAAAACGTCATACAACAGGAGGGTGTAGAGTGCTACACCCGGTGTTGCTTAAACGCCCCGGGCCGCCTCCAAGGGCGGTAATACTTGGTGCCTGTCATGGCTTGAACGCATCGCCTGGGCACAGGAAGGCCTACCACATCATCTATTCCCCTGTGTCCTTCCAGCAAACTCCCCTGTAGAGCCATTCTACCGCACAGAATTCGCATGACGCGAAGCACGAGAACGGGCTCGCTCCGACTGTGCGTCTTGTCTCCACGTGACCGATGACGGACGTCAAGTTCGCGTGAGACAAGCAGTTCATCTAGGAGATGGTGCCGGCGCTCGTTCAACTGGCGGATGCCCAGATCCGACCGAAATTCAATCTTGAGGGCGCCAGCGGGTGGTGCTGGTCCTTGGGCGATCTACGACGCCTCGACGACGTACTGGTCGATGAGGCCGGTCAGTACCGGAGCGTGAAAGCGCATCGGTATGTGTAGGCCGTTCTCGCGGCCTGCTGCCGGCCGGTGCCGATGGAAGCGCTTGAGACGGGGGCGTGGCGGAAGGTCGCCTCCCCCTCCCCACCCCTCGGGTGCCGCGCGCGCGACGCGCGACGCCGTCGGCGCCACCGTAGACCCCTTGTGCAAGAGGGCGCCCCCCTGTTCCGACGACGGCCCCCCGAATCGCTGGACGGCGGCGGGGTGCGCCAGGGTGGTGTTGCTGGGCACCAGGGGGGTGGTGTCGCTGGACACCAGGGGGAGGGGGGCGGCGTTCGCACGTTTATTTTTTGTTTATAGGGAGGCGGTGCAGTCGTGGCGCAGCCGAGAATATGTTGAGCTCTCGCAAGCGCGAATCGCCTGCAGCAGAGGTATGCAACTGGTTTACACGCAACTGAGCACACAAAGTATTTACCGATCTTGTTGGAAAAACGCCTGCCGTTAGGCCAACGGCACGGGGCGGAACAACAAGGGGCCATGACAGGCACCGGTCCCGCCCACTTCATATGCAGTCAGTCACTCACCCCTGAAGGAGTGGGCTTCGGCTCGCTACTTGTCACCGTCCGCCTCGGCGAGCGGGAGGTCCAGCATCTCGCTGGGGCGCTCGCCCAGCCCCCTTCGCTTGCCGCCGCGCAACCCCCCTGCTGGCCTTGGTCCCCCACCCGTTTGCCCCCGCGCAAACACCCCCCACCTAACCGGGGCATCCCACCCGCCCCAGCTACCCCGTTCTACCCCCACCCCCCCACCAAGGGACACCAAGGGCCCACCAAGAGCACACCAAGGGCTTCACGTTGCCCCCCACGTTGCCCCCCACGTTGCCTTGGTCCCCCCTTGGTGGGGGGGTGTTCTTTTGCTCATTTTTAACTTCTTTTGGACCCCCGCGTTTGCCACCGTGCAAAGGCGGGCGCGGGCCGGTGTGAAGTGGTGCATACTCGTCGAGGAACCGTAAAAAAAGCCCCGCCCGGCTCGCGCCGGGGCGGGGCGGGGGCCTCAGTCGGATGTGGCGGGCTGGTCGCCGCCGTGGCCGGCGGCCACCTCGCCCTGCGCCGCTACGCGAGCAAAGTCGCCGCAGAGTTCCAGCCGCTCGCGGAGGAGCCTTACAGGCCACTCAGCGGCGGCAGCATCGCGCGATGAACGCCTCGTCGGGGGTCATTGAAACCCAGGAAGCCATACCCTGAAGAAGCGAACGGCGTCAGCCGTGAGCGAGCAGGGGAGGGTAGTTCATCCCTGGTTGGAATTCAAAGCCTCATACCCCCCACGCGCTTCAAATTGATCGCGGATTACATCCCGTGACAACAGGTCCAGTTCATCTGTCTGGCCCGAGAGTTCATCATGAAGTTCTTCGACAGACATCTGTGAGAGGCGCTCTTGCTGGCGGGCCTTGCGGCGCTGGCGCGCGTAATGCGACTCGGCGTCGGCAGTTTCGTACTCCCACAGCGTCTCCCCCAGTCGCCCGTTCTTCCGGCGGATCGCACGGTACCGGCCCGGCCCCGGTAGTATGTTATCATCAGGTGTCGGACGCTCTCGATAAAAATCATCTGGGTCAAAATTTGATAGCTTTCGCTCCCAGCCGCCTTGATATGTCATTCGTTGAAGCCAAATCGTCCCTTCCTCGGTGTCAGACAATGTGGCAGTGACCCGCGACAGGAAGGTCCGCAAATGTCGCAACATGGCTCTACGTGGTTAATGTGCAAGAGGCAACGTAAATTCAACGTCAGAACGACCCCCCGAGCAACGTCCCTGCCTGGGGGAGGCAACGTCCACCACACTAGGTAGCGCCCCCTCTCGAGGGCTAGCTGGGGCAGGTCACCTGCCCCAGTGAGCCCTCCCAATGCCCGTACACCCCACTAATCTTGATTCATAATCAGCACGGCTCTCCACCAAGAGATTCTCTCTGCTCAGCACACCAACTGGGGGCGCTCCCGGTTGCTCTGCCAATATCAACTTTCTTCATTTTGTACGGGGGCGCTCCCACGCTACTCCGGTTGGGGCTCGGCAGCCCGAAACGCGGGGAACCGGCCAGCGCGACAACGAACTTGCGTACCTCCCGCGATTCGTGAAGTCAACTCCCAGTAGGGACCCCCGGCTTTAAATAGGGGAGGATGTCAGCGCTTCACCGACCGCGGCTGCTCCGTGTCCAGGGAGTGTCCAGGGTGTGGTCAGGGTGTGGTCAGGGCCCCCCTTGGACAGCTAATCGCAGGACGGCAACCGGATAGCTATCGGTGGGCAGGGTGGTCAGGGGGGTATCGCTTTTCTACCTGTCTTCTGATGCGATTGGAAAACAGACGAAAGCTCTCGCATACGCGATAAATACGTCACCACCCCTGACCACCCCGACCAAAGAACACTATCGCCCTGTCGTATGGTGATTTTTTGTCCAGGGTGCCCCCTGACCACCCCTTGGACATCCCCCGGACAGCACTGGCCACTGCGACGTGGACTGGCGCGGGCAGAACGCGGTGATGATGCTCACAAGCTTGGTCGCGGTAGCTCACCGGCCGCCCTGCGAGCTTCTGAGTCGTTCGCAGAGTCACGCGCAATGAAAAAAAGGAACGGTCGCGAGAGCCGTTGCTGGTCGCCGGCGGGCCCGTGCCCCGTTTCAGGGGCGGGGTGCTACGTCTGTCGCAAACCGTCTCCTGTCTCCATCACCGCGCCGTTGTGGAGTGCCGTCTCAATCTCTTCGCGGGCCTCGTCGAGGTCCAGATCGAAGCGACGGGTGAGCTGCTCGGCCAGTGCCCCGCGAGCGACGGTGCCCTGGTTATCGGCGTTCTGTCGCAGCGTCTCCACGACCCGCTGTGTCTGGGCCGTGGACCCTTTCGTCGTGGCGTCCGGCGCAGTGAACTCGTCGGTGGTCCGCTGCGCTGCGCTGCTGGGGCTCTCGTCGCGCATGAGTGATTTCGCCCGGTCGGTGAACTCGACACCTTTGTACACGTTCACGCGGTGGTTAGGCCCCTCGTCGCCCCGCAGCCGCCCGCTGTCGATATTGAAGTCGGTGAGATTCAGCAGTCGGCGACCGAACTCTTCATCGCTGAACTTGCTGAGCCCCTCCTCGGTCGCGTAGCGCCGGTAGCACTCCCGAATCTCCTCTTTGGGCAGTTCCGAATCCTCGTTTGGCCGGAGGCAGGTGTGTGCGAAGTCGTAGACCGGCTCGGCGGCCTTGCGCATCTTCGCTCGGGTCGTCTTCCAGCCGTCGGCGTCGGGGAAAAACGGCTCCTCGGGGTCCTGCGCCCACCGCTGGATTTCCTCGACACACCGAACCAGAAGCCCTTGGAACTCCTTGGACCGGTAGAGGCGCTCTCGCAGGGACTCCTTTGGTTCGGCATCCTTCGCATCCGGCGTGGTGTTGTCGAAGGTGTGCGGGAAGGTGATGAGCTGCCAGCGGCGCCAGTTGCCCCGAGTGTCGTCATGGAGCACCGGCATTGAGTTACATGCGAACATCAGCGTCGCGTGATTCGTGAAGCGAACCGGATTCTCAAACTTCACGTCACCGGAGACGGTGTCGCCGCCGGTGAGCGCCTTGAACTGCTGCATCGAGTCCGGCGTCTGGTCGCTCATGTCCGGGACGACGTTCGCGAGCTTCCCGTTCAGGTAGGCGGCGGCCCACCGGTCTTCGTTCAGATCGCGAAGCGGCTGATGGGTGGTATTGAATTCGCCGAGGAACTCCTCGACCAGTTCCAGGAACATGGATTTCCCGTTGCGGCCTTCGCCCAGCAGCATAGCCGCTTTCTCGCCGGGGTAGTCCCGGTACAGCGTGTGAGCGACGAACCGGTAGAGCCGGTCAACGTCCCTGCCGTCGACGACCTGATTGAGGAACTTGTCGACGGCGCCGAGCTCAGCGTCGGGATTCCACTCGACATCGAGCCGGGTGCGGTGGAACTCGCCGGGGGTGTGCTCGCTCAACTCGCCGGTCGTCAGGTCCAGAACGCCGTTGTCGACGACCAGGCGCTCCGGGGGTTCGTCCAGCTGTTTGGCGCGGACGCGATTCATTCGCTCAAGTTTGCCGACGAGTTGGGAGACGACCTCGTTGGTCGCGAACTCGCCGAGGTAGCGTTCCGCGAGCCGTGCCGCCTCGGGCTCGCCGTGGGGCTCGTAGATGCCCTCCTCCCGGACGTAGTTGTAGAGGGTGTCGCGCCAGCCGCGGGTGTCCGAGCGCGGCCGAATCCAGTGATACTCCTCATTGAAGATCTCGGCCGTCCGATGAATGGCGGTCTGGAGCCCGATTTCCTCTACCTCGGCCTCTTGAGGCGGTTCCAGCGGGACCAACACCTCGCTGTAAACGCGGTGTTCGACCTGCGCCTCGTGGCTGGCCTCCTCGGGCTCCCAGGTAGTGGCGCTGCTGGACTCGGTGGCGGTTTCGCCGCCGTCGGTTTCCGTGATCGTGGTGCTGGCGTCCGGGCCACCGGCGACAACACTGGTTTCTGTGGCGCGCGGCCCGTCCGGCGTCAGGTCGTCGAGGAATCCGTTCGGGACCTCATCAGCGGAATCGAACTGGTCCAGATGCTCGGCCGCGAGTTCCTTCAGCGAGGGGCCGGTGTCTTTCTGCTGGGCCGTTTCCGGGAGGTCGTACCCGAGTTCGTCGCGCAGATGCTCTACGGCGTCCCACCAGAGCGAGCCGTTCACGTCGTCTTGCGGGCTCCGCTGTGGGTCGACGGCGCCCATGTCGATGGCGGCCATCACTGCGGGCCCCCCTTTACCGCTGCCGCCGGTATCGATCCACTTGTCTCGATCGACGACGTTGGCGGTGCCGTTGCAGGACGCCCCGGCCCACGTCGGAATGAACGCGCGCTTGTCCCCGGACGTGCTGGCGCCGTCGTTCCAGGTGTGAACGATGGTGTCCTCGGCGACGCGCCGGGCGTCCAGCCGGTCCAGCGCGCTCATGATATCGGCGGTGCCGTCAGCGGTCTCTGCCGGGTCATGCTGGCGCTGTGCGCGCTCGTAGTCCGAGAGATGCTCCTGATCGTCGTCGCGCCGTGGCGGCGCGGTGTCGCCGGTGACGGCCTCGTAGGCGTCGGCGAGCCACTCGGTGACCCAGTCGCCGGTGTCGGCGATGGTCGCGCCAGCCGACCGCGGCTGGTCGCCGGTGACGGTAAAGAACTTGCTGCCGTACGCTTCGACGCCCTCGTGATCGTCGAGACTTACATCGCTCCACCATTCCGGCGGTTCGAACCCCGCTAGCAGGATATGAGCGCCGTGGGCCTGCTTCTCTGGGTTGGCGCGGCTCGGGGAGAACTCGATGTAGGCGTCCCGGTCCAGGAACGGCTGGAGATCCGGGAGCCAGTCTTTCGGCTCCCCGTCGACAAAGCAGCCGTCAAGATCCAGGCCGCCGTAGACGCCCCGCTGGTAGTCCTCGTTCGTGTTCGCGAACACGTAGCCGATACCGACCGACGAGCGCTGGCTGGCGAACTCGGTCGCGTCCTCAAAGGTGAGCCAGTCGGCGGGGGCGGTCCACGACGCTGGCGCGAGGCGGCCGTGTTTCAGTGTAAACGGCTGTTTCCGGTCTTTCGAGGCGTCCCAGAGCAGCCACTGGGCCCGTTCTTTCAGTTCGTCGGGGACGGGTTCGGGCTCGAACTTCTGCCGGGTGCTCATCGTCGGTCCCTCCGTCGGCGATGGGTGCGTGGGTCGGGTGTGTCCATCTTGGTCGTCCGCTCGCAGGGACGCCGGTCACGAGCTCGGCCGTCCGGGCCATCGTCTGGTGGGGCGGCTGGCGCAGCCGCTTGTCCGTTAGGTTGATGGGGTCCGGAACAGAAGGAGTGAACAAGTCGTCGGGCGTCCTGGCAGGGATGCAACCCGGCGACCCGTCCCCTTCTGTGCGCGTTCGTGTGTTAGCTTCTGGTCTGACTTGTTGAACGCCCCCATCATAAACGCGTCGCCAGCGCGATGTCGGCGCTGGTGTCGGTCGGGGGCCGTACTGGCACGGTCCACCACCCGTGAGATGAGACGAGTGGGGGACTTCTCCGTCGTGGGCACGGTCTGTGACCGTCGAACCTCACGAGGTCAGTCGTGGGCGAATGTCAGTCTGTAGACCCATCACGTAATGCTCGTGCCGCGGCGCCGGCGACCCCCGCAATCCCGGCGGCTGCTGCCGCGATTCCGAATCCATCTCCAGACGCCGTTGTCGCCTCTGTCTCGCCAGTCTCGGCGTCCTGCTCGGCACCCGTCTCAACGGTGGTGTCGGCATCTGTGGTGGTCGCAGTCTCGGTCTCAGCCTCGGTTTCGGTCTCAGTTTCCGTTGCTGCGGAGTCCTCATCCATACCACTCTCGGCGGTTGCTTTCACTACGACCGGGTTAATCGGGCCGCCTGTCGCCATCTCGACGTGTAGCGGGGCGCCTGAGAACATGAACTCGTAGATTCCGTCTTCGGCGCACTGCTCAGCCAGTCCGGACAGGTCCATCACCTCGTTCAGCGTGAGCCCGAGATCACGGAGGAATGCGCCGTGGAGTGGGAGCAGGTACGTCCCCGTGAGGTTTGCGCGCCCCTCTCCGACATCTTCCGCAGTGACCTGTTGGGTAATCTGTTCGACCGCGAGGTTGTCGGCACCCATGTACGGAATCTGCATATCGTGGGCCCACTCGACGAGAGCGTCACTGTAGGTCAACCCCGGCTCTCCCAATGCGTGCCACTCGGCATCGGAGTCTTTTGTGCGCTCAATGGCGCCCGTCCGAATCAGAACGATATCCCGCTCGCGAATCTCGGTCCCCTGCGCATCGGCGGTGGCCCGCAAGTCGGCGAGCGTGATGGCAGCGTCCTCATTCGTTCCCGTTGGGTCCAGTGGAAGCCAGGTTCCATCAGGGCCTTCTGTTCCCATGTGCCGCCCGACGTCCAGCAGGATGCCCCGACCGACGACGCCAGCGTCGGCGGCCTGTGAGATATCTCCCCGGCCGAGGCCATGTGTCGTCTCAACGCTGCCCACTTCGGAGTCGCCGGAGAGCGCGTTGAGACCGGTGATTCCCTCTACTCCCTGTTCGAACTCTCGAGGGGTGTGTGTTGTCGCGGCGTCAAACCCGTTGTACAGCTGCCCGTCATACCAGCCGTGACCAAGCGCGTCCGCGTGGGTCGCCCCTTGGATATACAGTGGTGCCGCGAACGCGTCATCAGCAAACGCCATCCCCCCGTCGGCTGGGGCAGTGGCGAGCGACCCTGTTTCGTCGCTCGCGTCGGCCCAGTTTGTCCGTCGAGCTGGAAACCGACCGGGGAACATCGGATCCCCGGTGTCGGTCGTGGGGTTCTCAGCGTCGCTGACCAGCGCGTCGATGCCGGTGCCCGTGATTGGGTCCTGAAGTGTAAACCGGGCGGCGCTCTCGGGGTCATAATTGGTGACCGTCTCCATCCCTGCGACGATTTCCTGCCCGCCCAGGAAATTGATCGCACCGAGTTCGTCGTCGTCGCCGAACCGCCCCCAATTGTCGGGCATGTCGTTCAGAAGCGGCCCGATTGGCTGTGGGCCGTCTTGCGTCGCTGTGGCCGTTCCAATTCCCTCTCCGGCGAGCGCGAGCGCGAGCGTGGCGCCACAGCCGGCCATGAACCCACGGCGACTCGCCTCAGTTGTCCCACAGTCACAGTCTGGAGCATGGTCATGATCTACCATATATTAGCTATGGTCCCGAGCGCGGAATAATAAACACATATGTGTAAATAACCATAGATGAGTTACGGGTATGAGGATGTTGAGGCGAATCGGTGGCCTCCCGCGACTCTTGGATTCACCCTCCAGTGGGGAAGGGAGACCTCGACGGGGGCCGCTGCAGGAGGATGTCAGAGGGCGTCAGACGGTCGGCTTACAGAAAGTATTTACCTCACCCGTCGCTCGAAGTACCCGTACCGAATAGAGGCTGAGATCAGAATTATGCACTCATCACCCGCGGCGACGACGCGAGCATCGTATACGACTAATCAAATTTAAATACACATGACAGGCAAACAACGCGCACTCGCAATCGTGTTTACGGTCCTCATGATAGGGTCCGTTCTCGCGATGCCGGTGTCCGCACAACCGGACACATCGGTCACCGTGACCGCCGATGGACCCGTTGAGGCGGAAGCCGGCGAGACGGTGACAGTGACAGTAGAGGTTACAAACAACGGTGATGAGGACGCATCAAGCGGACAAATCGAACTGACTGGACTCCCCGATGGGACCACCGTCGCTGGCGACAACCCCCGTTTCCTCGGGTTCGGTGGCACTCCTCTGCCGGGCGCTGGCAATAGCGAAAGCTACGATTTCGACGTGACCCTGCCCGGAAACGTTAGCAGTGACTTCGACATCACCGCAACTGCCACGCTCCAAACCAGTGCTAATAGCAGTGATGCTGAGGATACCACTACGGTGACCGTCGACAGCGGGTCCACCCCCACCCCGCCGCCCTCGTCCCCCGGCGACGAACGCGTCGTCGGTGATGGCGATACGCTCTTCCAGGGCGAAGATGACTTCTTCATCACCGACGGCGCGGGCGGCGAGCTCAACCCGGCCGACTTCGAGCGCAGTTCCGGTGACAACGAAGGCGTCCCCCTGCAAGAGCCTGTCCCGACGGACCAGGCCACCGGCTCCTACAATACCGAGTCTGACGGCACTGGCACGAGCCTGACGGTGCAGACGGCCCGCGTCTCCAGCTTCGACATCAATAACGAGAACGGCGCCGACGTCGCCGACGGCACCATCTCCAACTCCAACGACATCGCCACCGTCGTCGCCGAATACAACTTCGAAACCTCCGAAGCCCTCGAAGTCGTTATCGAAGACGAATCCGGCCTCGACGTGACCGGCCAGGCCCTCGCCGGCGCCGACGCAGAGGACGACCGGGACGGCGACGGTACGGCCAACTTCGAAATCGATCTCAACCAACTCGAAAGCGGTGAAGAGTACACCGTTACTGTCCTCGGGGCAGACGACCTCGACTTCGGCAACGCCGAACAGAGTGCCACTCTCGAAATCTCCGCCCAGGACGACGCCACCCTCGAACTTGACCAGGACACCGCCACCCAGGGTGAAAACGTCCAGTTTGACATCGAAGGCGCTGACGAAGAGGACATTCACCCCGTGCTTATTGATGGCGGTGACGTCCGCGACGGCCGCGATGTCAACGACGTCTTCCGCGATGTCGGCGACACCGTCGACACTGGTGAGGTGAACGGGGATGCCGTGGCCCTCATCGAGATTGATGGCGGCACCGGCGTCGGCCAGATTGAAACCGGTGTCCTTGACGACACCGGCATCGATGTCACGCTGTTCGACTCTGTCGACCGGTTCGACGATGACAGCAGTGTCAGCGATGTCGACCCCGACGACCTCAACACCCCTCTCGAGGCCGACGAGCAGACCCTTGAGGTCACTGAGGGCACCATCACCCTCGACAACCCCACCGGCACCTACGTGATTGGCTCCGAGATTACCATCAACGGCACAACCGCCCCCGGTATCGAGGATGTCGCAATCTACGCACGGGACGAGGGCGACTACACCCTTGTGACTACCATCAACGTGGACGGCGACGACACCTTCGAAGTTGAGGACTTCGACCTCGTGGGTGACTCGGAAAACCCCAACGCGTTGAATATTCCCGGCACCTATCGCATCGCCACCGTCGACGCCAATTCTGACGAGCTGGACGATGACGACGAGCTTGGCCCGGACGAGTTCGTCACCACCTCAG
>NZ_QMDX01000022.1 GCF_007421925.1 Haloglomus irregulare | reverse complement strand
TGCGGCGATTCACGCCCGCCCTGAAGCGCGGGATTCTCTCGCCTAATGAAGATAGCTAAGTTCCGGGGCGTTCGCCGCGTCTCTGTAGACCCCAGAACCGTCCCGAAATCACAGGAGCGCGACAACGACGCCGACGAGCAGTAGGAGTACGAAGAGGTACCCCAAGAGTACGAGCACGTTCCGCTTGTGTGCGCCGCGAGCCGTCCCGGGAGGACAGGGGAATCGGCCTGCTTTGGCTGGCATCATCAGGTGGTCCCGGAGTCGTCGGATGAGCTGTCGTCGGTGGAATTGTTCCCGGCGGAACCGCCAGATTCGTTGGTGGAGTCGGACGAGCCATTGTCGTTGGACTCCCCGCCCGAGTCGGGTGTCCCGCTAGATTTCGACTCGGTGTCCGGATCCGATGTCGAGTCGGAGCCATCAGAGTCCGATGTCGAGTCACCGGACGTACCACCGCCGTCAGATCCGATCGAATCAGTGCTTCCGTCACTCGCGTCTCCGCTTGACCTACCGTCGTCGCTTCCTGACGACTCCGTCTCGTCGCTGGACGTATCGCCGTCGTCGGATCCGGTCGGGTCGGAGCCCTCGGAACCTGATGTCGAGTCGCCGGACGTATCGTCGTCGTCGTCGGATCCGGTCGAGTCGGTGCTGCCGTCACTCGTGCCTTCGTCCGAGCCGTCGTCGCTTTCTGACGACTCCGTCGTGTCACCGTCCGGTGACGCTGGTTTGTCGCCGGACGCGTCGCTGTCGTCGGATTCGGCCGAGTCGGTGCTGCCGTCACTCGTGCCTTCGTCCGAGCCGTCGTCGCTTTCTGACGACTCCGTCGTGTCACCGTCCGGTGACGCTGGTTTGTCGCCGGACGCGTCGCTGTCGTCGGATTCGGCCGAGTCGGTGCCACCGTCGTCCGTGTCTCCGTCTGAGCCGTCGTCGCTTTCTGATGATTCTGCCGCGTCGTCACCCGACTTCGTCTCGTCGCCAGACGTGTCACTATCACCGGATTCAGTCGAGTCGGTGCTGCCGTCACCGGTATCCCCGTCTGAGCCGTCGTTGCCCGACTTCGTCTCGTCGTTGAACGTGTCGCTGTTGTCGGATTCGGCCGAATCGGCGCCCCCCTCACCGGTGTTTTCATCGGATCCGTCCTCGTCCGATTCCGCCTCGTCATTTTCTGCCGGGCCTGCCTCGTCGCCGGGTCCGGCCGAATCAGCGCTTCCCTCACTATTGTCTTCTTTCGGAACGTCATCAACAGATTCCGTCTCATCACCCTCATTGGATTGGGCCGAATCAGTGTTGTCGTCGCCGGTGCCCTGGCCGGACGCACCGCCGTTCGACTTCTGTCCGCCGCGTGAGGTACTGGGTGACGACGGCGTCGAATCGTCGTCAGTGGCATTCCCACTGGGCGCGACGTCGGGCATCGTGGCGTTCTGGTCCGGGGTGCCGTCGGGGACGGACGAACCGTTTCCGTTAGACTTCGGTAGTCCTCCTGTCGTGTTCTGGCTAGTCACGTTCGAGTCAGACTCGGGTGTGCCTGTACTGGTCGTGGAATCAGCACTCGAGGTGTCGAACTGGACCTCCGTGGCGTCGTCGATCACGACAGCGTCGGGGGCCGAAACGTCGGCGCTGAATCCGAGCGAGACCGATTCCTCGTCGGACAGCAGCGCGGCCGACACGCCGGCGGACGCCGCCGCGAACAGGACGAGCAGAACGCACACGACCGCGAGCGTCTCATTCATCGTCGCCCTCCGCGTCCCCGCTGCCGTCCGTCAGCGCGGGGACGTCGGCGAGGGGTGTAGGCTTCGGCTCCGGGTCGAACGACGGGTCCGACTCCGGGTCCGAATCCGATCCCGGTTCCGAGCGCGCCGCGCGGGCTGCCCACCACGCGGCGAGCGTCACCCACCCGGCGAACAGGAGGCCGAGGAGTCCCATAGTAAATGCCCCGACCGAAATCGGGGTCGGGGCCGCGGTCAGTGAGAGCTCCCAGTAGAGGTTCCATCCGGCGTACGCGAGCAACGCCCCCATCGCGAGCAGCGTTAGCTTCAGGTCGACCGCGGCGATCGAGACGGTTTCGACCGGTGCTGGCTCCGTTTCGGCGTCGGCTGCCGGGAACTCCCAGTCGGCCGTCCCGTCAGCGTCCGGGTCTCCCGAGTCGTCTGAAGCCTCCGCGCCGGCTCCAGGCGACGCCGCCGATTTCTTGCCTCCGTCCGGCTCCCGCCGGGCCCACGCGAGTAGTTCGCTCACGCCGAGCAACACCAGTGGACTGATGACCAGCGCGACGTACCCCACAGGTGTGTTTGCCCACAGAATCAGGCGACCGACGACGGGGATTGTGAGGACGACCCGTCCAATGACCGCTTCGGGGCCGATCAGGTCTGCGTCGGCGTTCTCGTTCGCGTCACCCTTGGTCTCGTATCCGCCGTCGACGACGCCGACGACGCGGTGTGTCGTCGGGACGCTGTCGCCGGGTCGGCTGTAGGTGATCACGTCACCGATCCCCGCGGGGCCAGATGCGTCGACCATTACGACGTCGCCGGGCGACATTGTCGGCTCCATACTTCCGGAGAGGACGACGAACCCCTCGTCGGCGCCAATGACCTGCGGAACGGCGAAGACCGCAAACGGTGAGACCGCCGCGATCAGGACGATCGTCACGAGCAGCTGGGCGGGACCCGGCCTCGACGGCCGCAGGAATCGGGTCATTGGTCACCTCTGGGCGACGCCGCCGCCGGACCGCCCCGGTCGGGCGGTCCGCCCCTGGAACCGCCGGGGGTCTCCGGCCCGTCGGGATTGCTGGGACCCTTCGACTCCTCGGGGGTGCCGTTGCTTCCCTGCATGAGCGACGGGTCGCTGCACCCCGAACAGTCCGCGTCGGACTCGGTCGTGCAGACGCAGACGAGGACGTAGTTGACGGCGTGGCCGTCGGGTGCGTACACGACGCCGTCGGCGTCGCTGCCGGGAAGCCCCGCGGTGTCAGCACGAGTCCCGTCGTTGCGGTCGTACGTCTCGACTCCGGGCCCGCCCTTCACCCGAACCGTGCAGAGCCGTGGGGCCATCCCGCCGGGGTCCGCCCTGTTCCGGAGCCGGAACGCGACGCCGACCGTCTCGGAGACGTCACCCTCGCCGAGAACGTCGTCGACGGTCCGGTACACGTCGAGCTCGTACTCGGTGCTGCCCTCGGTGAACGTGTAGACGCCGGGGTCGATCCGGCTCTCGCTCCCGGGCTGGGTGTCGCTGCCGAGGTCCAGCTTTCCGATCGTCCGGCAGCACGTACAAACATCGCCAGGAGGGCACGGGGCGACGTCGACATCGGCGAACGGGTTCGTCGGGGTAGCGTGTCGACACTGGGTGGCCGACGCCCACAGCGGGAGGTCGACAGTCTCCGAGCCGACGTAGCCGACCAGTTCATACTCCGCGAGCAGACATACTCGGTCGGTCAGGCAGTCGAGCGTTCCGGTGGCAGGGTCGCCGTCGATCCGGCGGCCGCCGCGGAGCGCCGTGGCCACCTCCCGGAGGGAGCCGTCGGCGATCCGACTGACCCGGGCGCCCGTCTCGCAGTCGGCGTACGACAGCGTCAGTCGGAGCGCCTCCCCCAGACTCGTTGCCGCCGGGTCGGGGCAGCGGGTCGCGACCCACAACGCCGCGGGGTTGTTTACCGCGTGGCCGCGCTGCGGTAACGAGAAGGTAAGCAGCGTCCGGCCGGACGGCTCGTCGGCGCCGAGCGCTCCGATCGGGAGCCGGACGCGTGGTCCGTCGACGGTGCCGGAACGCCCGGGGCCGTCGGCACCAGGGCCAGCCAGGATCTCGTATTCGATCATCAGATTGAGCATACCGGCCGTAAGCGACGCCTCGAACTTCTCGTCGTCCCGGAGCATCGCCGTGGTTTCGGCCCCGGAAGCGGTCCAGACGAACCCGCCGGTCCCGCCGGCGGCTGCGATCGCTGCCAGCACGCGGCGGCGGCTGACCGTCATTCGGAGCCTCCGACGCCAAAGGGGCTGTCGCCGCTGCAAGGGCCCCCCGCGAACGCGAACTCGAAGCCGAGAGCGTCGCCCTGTGAGCGGTTGTCGACGTCGGCGGGGAGCTCCCATCGGAGCGCAACGCACCTGAGCGAGCCTGGATCGAGGCAGTCGAGCGCGAGCGCGCCGTCGGCGCCGCCGATGTCGGTGCTCGGTGCGAACGCGTTGGTGAACGACGATCGTGCCACCAGCGGCGACTCCAGGGACTCCTCGAAGTTTCTGATACCGTCGCACCCGCGGAGCGGCGACCCGTCGATCCAGACCTCGACGACCGCGTCGTCGCCAAGCTCGCCGCGATCCGGCGTGGTGTCGCCGTCCGTTCGCTCCGGTTCGTTGATTCCGTGTTCGTCCGCGCCAGTAATCGAACCGGCGATCCAGACGTCGAGCGGCTCCGACGGCTCGGTTTCAACGACCTCCAGCCCGACCACGACCGTTCCGGTATCTCCGGGGAGGACGTTTCCCACGGAGATGACCGGCCCGGAGACGTCGGTCACGAAGGTCGCCTCCTCGACGTAGCCAGGCGATCGCTCGGAGTCAAGTACCGCATCCGCGTCCGTTTCGGTCCCGTCTCCATCGGTGCTCCCGACGAGTGCGCCATTGTACGTCTCGTACCACGCGACGCGAAGGCGCCGGTCGTCGGTGTCGTCGTCGGGCGCGGCGTAGGTGTATGTCGAAAACCGTGGCGGCCGCTGGCCGAGGGTGAGTCCCCCGATAGCGAGGGCTCCGCCGCCGATTCCGGTTAACAGCTGTCGACGTGTGAATAACATATATTTTGTCTCCCGGATGTGCCGGGTCGGTGTTTGTCAGTTCGACGTTCTTGTTCCGATACGGTAGATCGGACCATAGGTATGCGCCGATTTCGGATCGGTACGATCCTCATACCGTCGGGTACGCAAGCAGTACGACCGGCCGTTGGCCCGGAATCGTCACGGCCGCCGGAGCGACCGTGTGTTCCCGCTTCGAGCCGACGTGGGCCCCCGTGCGGTTCGTTCATCCGACCACCGATCGCGTCACGATCCCCCGCCCGGATGTCTCCCCGCGGTAGGCGAGCGTCAGCGACACTTGCCGGTCGCTCATATCGACCCCGTCTCCGGTCGAGTCGCGGAACGAGAACAGCGTCACCGGAGCCGTTTCGCCCGGCTCAAGGGACGGTTCGCGGTCCGCGCTGTCGGTGTAGCCGTCGCTTCCGAGCGCGATCGACCCCGGCAGAGCGATCCCGCCCGAGACGTCAGTGTATCCCGGCGTCGACGCGTCAACATAGACCTCGTAGCCCGCGGGGTTCGACGTGTCGGCGATCGCGTCACTCAGCGCGACGATCACGGAGTCGGCGGGCTCGATCGTCAGATCGGTCAGTGAGACCGGCTCGTTCAGACCGTTGCGGAGGTCGAACGCCAGCCCGATCGGGCCGGGATTCGGCGATTCGGCCGCCCGGGCGTTCAAGATCGAAAGTCCCGGGGCCGGGGCGCCGCCGGCGTTGTGACGGGCCTGCTCGGCGTAGACCCCGACGTCGAACGCCACTGAATCGCCGTGAATCTCGTTGACATGGTCGATCGGAAGCGCGAGCGACAGCCCGAGGTAGCGCGTCGTCGAGTTCTCGAACGGCTCGCGGGCCGGATCGCCGCCGGGCGCGGGTACGCCGTCGACGACCTCGTCGTAGTCGGTCGAAAGGTCGCCGTCGAGGGGGACGCCGTTCCCGGTCCTGACGAGGTCGAGAAACTCCCGCAGCGAAGGGTCGGCCGCGGGGTCGTCGTTGCCCCCGAGGATCACTCGCTCGCCCGGACCGCGGGTCGCGTCGCCGGTCGACTCATACCAAGCGGTCACCCGGAGCGCGTCGAGCAGTTCGACGACCGGCTCCGCGCCGTCGCCGGCCTTGCGGGTCCCGTCGCGAGTCTGGTCCTCGTCGGGATCGCCCGCCTCGGGTTCGGTGATCGCTCCCTCATCGGAGTCGACAAGCGCGCCGGTCAGCCAGAGGTAGCCCGGGTTGTCGAACAGGTGGAGGCTGACGTCCAGCGTGATCCGGTCGCCGGGCTTCAGATCCGCGAACGTCTCGGAGTCGAGCACCACCGAGGCGGGATCGGGTTCGACCGGACGGTCGGCGAACTGGTCACGATACCGCGCCTCAACGGCCGCGCGCTCGCCGTCTGTGAGAGCGCCGAGATCGGCGCCGAAGCCGGCCCGGTCGGCGATCTCCGCCCGCGTGAAGATCGGATCGCGGATCCCGTCGCTTCCCGCAACAAAGCTCCCGCCGTTGAGAATGTCATCGCTCTTGAGTAGACGGGTTGGATCGGTCGGGTCGTTGACGAACTCGTCGGGCGCGGCGTCAACGTAGACGAGGCCGTCGGGGCCGTCGTACGTGACCTGCCAGTCCACCTGCAGATCGAACTCGCCGGCGGTGACGGAGCTGCCGTCGAAGCGCTCGACGTCGTTGAAGTACGCCGTCGTTCCGAGGCCGGCGCCCGCCGCGGCGACGCCGATCGTGCCGAGCCCGGCGAGCAGCGACCGTCGGCTGAGTGTGTGAATGTCTCGTGTCATCGTGATGCTCCCCGGAGGGAACGCCCGGTGGCGGTCCCGAACCGCCGTGTCGGCCCGCGGCCGGTCCGCGTCCGATCCGGGTCTCAGCACCACCGTCGCTGATATGAACAGACGGTTTCGGTGCTGTCAGCGCACCCTATGATACGACCGTAGGGTGGAGGTGAGCCGATGAGGTACGATGTTACCTGATCAGCTCAACTGTTCGGTCGTGGTGTTCCCGGTTTCGGTGGTGTTCCCGGTTTCGGTGGTGTTCCCGGTTCCGGTGGCGTTCCCGTCCTCTGGGATCATCCCGACGCCGGTGTTGTGCCGGGCCTGCTCGGCGTAGAAGCCGATGTCGAAGCCGGCCTTGTCGCCCTGAATCTGGTTCGCGTGGTTGACCGGAAGCCACCACTGGAAGCCAACGCAGTGGGTGACGCCCGCGCCCGTGAACGGGTCGCGGTTCGGGTCGTCCTCGGGGTCGGCCAGCTCGTCGAAGGTCGTCACGCGGTTGCCGTCCAGCGGCACACCGCGGCCCTCATTTTCCGAGAGCGCCGAGAGCGCCGTCCGGAGGCTGCCGTTGAAGAAGACCTCCTCTTCGACCACGACCTCGGCGGCAATGTCGTCGGCGACGCCGGGGAAGTTGCTGATCGGGATCTGGTTGTAGAAGCCCGCGCTCGCGATCTCGTCCTCGAGGTAGTCGCTCAGGTCGCGTCCGCCGCCGAGTTCCGTGGTACCAGGTGCGACGTTGAGCACCGCGATCCGGGAGCCGTCGGGGTTGGCCTTGACCGCGTCGGCGACCAGGGCGGTCTCGTCCTGCTCAGCTTCCGTGACCGTCGCGGG
This sequence comes from Haloglomus irregulare, assembly GCF_007421925.1. Classification (GTDB taxonomy): domain Archaea; phylum Halobacteriota; class Halobacteria; order Halobacteriales; family Haloarculaceae; genus Haloglomus; species Haloglomus irregulare. The sequence goes on along the minus strand of NZ_QMDX01000022.1, from coordinate 20,723 downwards.
GTCGGAGTCGTTGTTGTCGTAGCCGGGGCTGTTGTCGTCGGCGGAGAAGCCGGCGCCACGCGGTGCGGAGTACGAGCTACCGCCCACGCTGGCGCTGTAGCTTGGGTCCGTCTCGTTCTCGCCGTAGTTCGGGCCGCCGTCGGTGACGACCACCACGACGGGGAGAGCGTCCGGCCGACCTTGGTCGTCGAGCACCTGATCCGCGATGTCTATCGCGCCGGGCATCGGGGTGTCAGCGCCGTAGCTGAGACTTCCCAGACTGAAGTTGCCGGGGTCGACCAGCCCGGAGAGGCCGGTCACGCTGTCGTCGCCGAAGCTGACCGCGCCGACCTGTGCGGAGCCGTCCGTCGGGAGGGCGTCCACGAAGGTTGCGACGCCGTCCTCGAGATCGGTCTGCTCCTGGCCCGTAATCGAGCCGGAGGTGTCGATAGCAAGCATGATATCGACCTCGCCGCGCCGCTCGACCTGGTTGTCACAGTCCGGGTCGTACCACATTCGGACCTGCATCTCGTCGAGCAGCTCCACGACGCCCTCCATCTCGTCGGGGTCGTTGCGCTCGGGCTCGGTGAGGATCCCCTCGCCGGTGAAATCCTCGTTCAGCATGCCGTTCAGCCAGACGTAACCGGGGTTGTCACACAGGTGGAACGAGAAGGTGACCTCGCCAAAGTCGCCGGGCTTGACATCATCCAAGTTGATCAGCGGGTCGCCAGGGGCGGTCACGTCGTTGCTCGTCCGGTTGGGCGCGTAGAGGCCCTCGGAGAGTTCCTCGGCGTCCGCGTTGCCCACGTTCGTCAGGCCGGCCTCGCCGTTGCAGACTTGATCGTCGCTGAACTCGTCCTGAATGCCGTCATTATCGCCGTCCGGGAGCGCCTCGATTGAGGTGGCGTCCCAGAACGCGTCCTTGTTCTCCTGGAAGGTGCCCTCGCCGAGGAACCGGATGGCGACCGCGCGGGCGTCCGGGTTCTCGACCGCAGGGAGGATGTACTGATTGTCGTCGAGGATGTCGATGTCGCTCTCGGGGACGAGCTCGACGAGGTCGCGCCCGGCCGAGCCGTCGTAGTAGTGTTCCTCCCAGTCCACGAGCACGTCTAGTGTGCCCGCGGTCAGTTCGTTCCCCTCGAAGTCCTCCTGGTCGCTGAAGAACGCGGAGGTCCCGAGGCCCGCTCCCGCGGAGGCGAGGCCGACGGCGCCGAGGCCGGCGAGCACGCGGCGGCGGGAGAGGTCGTACAGCTTCTGGTTGTTGTCGTCTGTCATTGGTCTGGGTTCCCGCCGGGCGACGACCCACCGCGGGCCGGCAGTACCGATCGGGATGACTCACCCCAGCACTCGGGGGGTATTACCTATGCACAGATTCAGGCGTTTCAGCCCCAAAACGCCTGTTTTTAACGAATCGTTATCGGAATTTGGGGCGCTGGTACGAAGCCAATACCGCTGCGTACGCCGGTTATACCGGCCACATATGTGGATCATACCGGTCGAGTCCGAGATCATACCGGTTGGTCCGGTGAGCGTACCGGTCCGGACGCGATTCGGGCCGGATCGGTACGCCGAGCGTGCCGCTCGGGCGGAACGTGGCAGTCGGTCTATACATATGCCACCGTAGCACGTCTGGTAAGCCGATGTTTCAACGATCCGTACTTCCAGAAGTGGAGGTCTACCACGTTCTGAGTAGCGCGCGCAGGCGCGAGACGCTCGCAGAACTGTGGGGACAGCCGGAGCCGGTCTCCCTGCGTGAGCTCTCCGAGGCCATCGCCGCGACCGAGTCCGGATCACATCCCGCGCCGCGGGCGCTCCGGGAGAGCGTCTACAACGCCCTTCACCAGACACACCTCCCGAAGATGGACGACCTCGGGCTGGTCGCGTACGACCCCGATCGGAAGACGGTCTCCGCGTGCGCGGAGGCGAGACAACTCGGGCGGTATATGGACGTCACCACGCGCCTGGGCGTGACGTGGGGGGAGTACTACCGCGCCCTGGGTGTGGCGGGGCTTTTCATCACGGTCGCGTCGCTGGCCGCAGTTCCCGGGTTCGCCGCCGTCGATCCCCTGATCCCGGCGACGGGGTTCCTGGGCGCCTTCGCCGCCTCGACGGTCTACCAGCTGCTGGCCGAACGGCTCGGCGTCCGGGGACGGATCAAGCGGCTCTGCGCCCGACTGTTCTGAGACGACTCTTTTTTCCAGGTCGAACGCCGACCCCACGGTTCGGTCGAGTGCCGATCACGAACCGAGCTGAGGGAGTGTGTTGAACGCAGCCACGATCGACGGTGTCGCAAGTCCGGTCCGGCGTACTTGTCCCGCGCGGTCGGCCGTCGGTCGGACGAATCGGGACCGCGGCGCAACGGCGTCGACGCCACAGTTTCGACAGTAGCGAGCGGTCTCCACGACAACCGTAGACTCGGTTGGAGGCAAACGGATACGATCACGGGGACGACGACCCGGCAGACCGGTGGCGTCGGCTGGGGGGCTGAGGCGGGAGAATCCGGCGAACGGTCGCGAGGTGTGGCGGCGCGACGACCGTGTTATTCGGCGGCGGCGACGGCGCCGGCGCCGGTCTCGAACAGCCGGGCGTCGCAGTCGGCGCAGGTGGCGGCGACGACCTCGTATTCCCGGCAGCAGGAGCTCACCGTCTCGGTGCCGAGCCGGATCGTCCCCGCACACGCGGGACAGGAGTTGAGACACGCGCGGATCGCCGAGAGCGTCCGGCCGCGGGCGGCCCCCGGGACCGACGCCCACTCGTCGGTCCACGTCGAGAGCGTGCGGTGGGCGGCGAGGTCGGCGACGAACGCCACCTTCGACTCCCACCGGCCGAAGACCGACCCGTCGACCAGGACGCGCCACGACCCACCCCCGCTCGCGAAGGACACCCGATCGGGGTCGACGCCGAGCAGGTCGGCCGACGCGGCCCGCATCGCCGCGTCGGTGTCGAGCCCGAGCGCCGCGTCGTCGAGACGGCGCGCGAACGCCGGAGCGAGAGCGACGTCGTCGCCGACATCGACGACGACCCCGTAGCGGTCGAGAAAGCCGACCGTATCGAACGCCGTCTCCCCGGGCGTCGCCGGGGCGTCGGCCTTCCCGAACCACGCGAGGACGCGCTCGGGGAGGTACCGTTTCGTGAGTTCGGGGGTGCCGGGAACGAGGTAGCCGCGGAGGTAGATGGCGGCGAGCGATACCGTCGCGACGGCGGCCCCGAGTGGAACGGACACGAACGCAACCACAGCGGCTAGTGCCGCCGCGAGGACGAGGTTGACCGCGGTACACGGAAGACACCGGTTCTCGCCGGTGTACTCTGGGCAACGAAGGGCTGTCAGTACGTCCGTGGTGTAGTGTCGGATCATCGTCGTGGTTGAGTACGTTGTCAGTAATCATAGGTATGAGGACCGTATCACCAGTCGGGCTGAATAAACAACAGATAGAGACCATCCAATCGGAGAATATCGGCTAATCCGTGAGGTGAGGTTCTTCCGTGTTAATTGTTAAAATCGACGAGTAGGTTTTTATATACGGATGTAAATACATGAACATGAAAACTGGAGTGCAAGCAACGAAGTCCGGAACCACAGCCGGTAATCAGGGACTGTCGGACGAGACACACCTGACGACAGAAGTGGTGTTCGAGACGCTGAGTAATCGGCGGCGTCGGTATACTATCCACTACCTGTGGCAGGTGGACGATTCGGTGACGATCCGCGACCTCTCCGAACAACTCGCAGCGTGGGAGAACCGCATCGACCGCCAGGCCGTGACACCGAAACAACGCAAGCGGGTGTATACCGCGCTCCACCAGACGCACCTGCCGATGATGGACCGGGTAAGCGCCGTCGTCTACGACAAGGATCGCGGGACGATCACTATGACCGAGGAGTTCCAAACGTTCGATGTCTACCTCGATGTGGTGCCGCAGGACGACATCCCCTGGAGTCAGTTCTATCTCACGCTGGGAGCCGTGTTCTCGACGTTAATCGTGGTTGCCGCGGTCGGGGTCGCGCCGTTCTCGTACATGGGTGGGTTTGGGTACGCCATATTCGTCGCCGCAACGTTCACGCTTGCCGGTTGTGTACACACGCTCCGAGATCGGCGGACACTCGTCGGAAGAGCCTCAACGCCTCTGGACATTGAGCCTCCTCGCGAAATCGTAGAAGAGACATAGCGCGGAGCGGTTGGTGCCGTTTGGTCCCCCACGGATCGGATCGATTAAAATGGGCGTGGCGCCATCGAAGCCGTACTTCCGTTACCCGGGACTCGCTTGGTGGGTTGTTGAGGTCACTGAGGTCTACCACGGCCGGACAGCGTAGCTCTTCGGGGTCCTCACCGTTTGCCAGTAGGTGCGCGACGATGGTCTGCCGAGTGCCGTCGGTAGAGTCCACGCGACGAAGCGACGAAGACCTCTAACGCGGCAGGAGTGTCGGCATCCAAATTTTTCCAGATCAGGCCCGTTTCGGCATGTCAACCTTCGTGGAGGGGGCCGAGGACTCCGCTGCGTCTTTGAGTTCATCCTCGACAACCTCCGTGGAGGGGGCCGAGGACTCCGACGCGTTTTTGAGTTCGTCCTCTATCCTGCTGGTCGATTACAGAATCAGTCACTTTCAGACGTCTCAGACACCGTCTCAGAAGAGCAATAGCAAATCAGTGCCCATTGCCAGAAGAGCATCGACTCGATCATGTCGCACCAGCGCGTCGTCTACGAGGTGATTATAGCACTGGTAGGTCGTGTTTTGTTGACCGAGAGCATGCACCCCCGTGATTTATTACTGCAGGAGCGATTATGTCCTACTATGAGCGCAAAGGGCCAGCTCCGTCGGTTCGAGAACAGGGCGCAGTTGCTGCGCCATATCTCTGAGGAGACCGGCACGGACATCGACACGCTTTGGGACGAGTACGAAGCCCAGGTCGAATAGAGCCCTTTGCAGTTTTTGACGCGTGGGCGACGATACTGATCTCGACGTATCGTTCGCAATAGACGCAGAGACAGTCTCTCTGAGCCCAATCGGGGAATATCAGGTTCTCGATCTGGAAGGGCCGGTCGTCATCGTTGGAGATGCGTCGTACCGCGTCGTTCCGGTCGGTGAAGGCTCAGACGCGTCAGAAGATGTCCGGAAGCTTAGCGTCGGCGAGATACGTGCTGCACTCAGCGAGCTCGCTGACAACGACGACTTTCAGTCAATCGTAGACAATTGCCCGACGAATACGCCGCTCGTCTACGACGACATCGATTATTTGACTCGCCATCTCCCCACAACTTCGCTCCAGAAGTGCCAGAAGCTGAGTGAGAGCACCCCTTTCGAGAAGGAATTACTCCTCCAAGTTGCCTACGTAGAACGCCAAAACTCTCTCGTCGGGCACTCAGACAACGTCCTCGAGTATTATCTCGAACAGCGTACTGAAATCGCTGAAAAACTCCGGTCCGCCGACGAGATCGACAGCGACGTTGAGCGGTCATTCTTTTCGTATCTCCTCCTCGCCTCGGCACTCATCGAAGAGCTGACGACAGAAACGGTCCTCAACGAACTCTTTCGCGAGGAAGCTCGTCTCGACAGCATCACAGAGCACGTCCGGAGTATGGGGCACGCGAAGCGATTAGAGAAACTCTGTGATATCCAAATACTGACCGGAGGTGACCACGGATCGCTTGTCGAGGTCAAAGAACGCAGAAACAACCTCGTCCACGACGCGCAGAAACGTGCAGGCCTTGACGAACTTGAATCGCGTCGCGAAGTCGCACAAATCCTCGAACAGACTGATCGATGTGCCTCCGTGCTGCTGACGATCTCGGGAAAGAACATCGAGTCAGTCATCGCGAAGCGGGGGTGTGAGCCCTATATCGAACACGCTCAATCTGAGGCAGTAGCCGACACAATCACAACCTGGGAACAGGAGAATCCAGAGCGCCTATCGAGACTTCACGACTGTGAAAGAGCAACCATCGAAGAGATTCGCTGGGATACCGAAGAGAGTGACCCTAGGAACAACATCACGGAAGGATTCACGTTTGATGGATTTGATGACGAAGAGCTGTATGAGATACTGATGGAGTTCGTCGGTGATGCCTCACAGGCGTTCCTTGACCGGATTGATGCCGATGCAAACGAGAGCAATCTCGATCGCTTCGATTTCGCAGTGATGATGCTGCTCTGTGCTGATCACAGGTACGAGGAGATTGCCCGGTGGCTGGATACCGACGAAAAGTACGTCCAGCGGAAGGAGAACGTGATAGCCTGGAGAGCTTCGCAGTTCGAGAAGGATTTGGTTGAGGAGATCCCCCGCCCAGAGGGCCCAACATGGCCATCGGACACGGAATCAGATGATCAAGATGGGTGCTAGCCTGATAACAGACGGGTCATCGTCGCATAGTACGTATGCTCTCTCAGGGGAAGGCACACTTGGATAAGGCCGAGCGTAAGCATCTCGAAGACCGCCTCACGGCAGAAGGTACCATCCGGGATCGAGAGTACTCGCTCGTCGATTCGGCAGCTGCGTCGCCAATAGAGTGACCGTGACGCCGTCAGCTATCAGGCACTGAACTCGCCGACGCCCGATTGCTCGTGGTCCAGCGGCTCGATGACCTGGGAATCGTCGTTGCCGGGGTTGTTAACTCGCGTCGAGATCTCGTAAGCATCTAGATCGTCCTTCGGGTACGGCTGACACAGTTCCTTGCGGGTGTCCGGATCTGCGGCGAGCCAGTCGGACTCAGTATCCTTCGGGAGGACGACCGGCATCCGGTCGTGGATTGAGTTCATCAGGTCGTTCGGCTCCATCGTGAGAATCGTGACGCACGAGATTGTCTCGTCGTCGCCCTCCCAGACGTCCCAGAGGCCGGCCATCGCGAACGTGGGATCGTCCTCACGGTAAATCCGGTAGGGCTGTTTCGCCCCGCCGTTCGGTGCTTTCCACTCGTAGAACCCTGAGGAGGGCACCAGACAGGGACGGGATTTCCAAGCTCGCTCGAAGACGCGCTTCTCGTCGGCAGTCTCGGAGCGAGCGTTGATGATCCCCTCCTCGGGCTCATCCGTCCAGAACGGAATCAGCCCCCAATGGTAGGCATCGATCTCGTCTGGAGCCTCGTTCGTGATGATGTGGAGGTCGTCGCCAGGCGCGATGTTGTATCGGGGTGCGTACCCGCCGTCCGCGACGACCTCGGCATCGAAGCGGGTCTCGAGGTCTGCTTAGCGAACCCCGGTCGACCAACTGGATCAGTGACCAGGCCGAGACTGCCTGGAGCACCACGAATCAGGAACTCGACGACCTCGTCGACCGGGGACAATTGCACCGCGTCGACGCAGGCGAGTCGACGCTGTACCAGCCCGATTACACTCGGCTGTTGTTCGACGAGCTTCGGCAGCTCATCGAGGAGCACACACGCGAGCAGCTCCAGGCCGAACTGACAGCCATTGCCGAGGAGATCGAGGACTGGCAGGAGGCCTACGGTGTCGAGACCTGGGAGGAACTCGAACAGTCCCTCGCGGATGGGACCCTGTCGAGTACGGAGATCCGCGAACGACGTGATGTCATCCGAGACTGGCAGGCCAACGAGGAGGATCGGCGTCTGATCGGACACGCCCTTGAGTTATACTCGGACGTCAAAGCAGCTCGCGAGCAGATGCTCGATGCTGCCGGCCGTGCGACCAATTAAGCTCTTCTCACTGTTAGATTGAAACAGCCGAGACAAGGCAAATGAATCTAGCAGCCTCTTCGCTGTTGTTTCCCGAACTTGAGTTGGAGTTCGACAACAACGCTATGTATCCGAGCGAGGACTTCCAGCGAATCCTCGCTCGGATCGCTTTCGACACCGAGTAAGCTACAACCACTCTCTGCCGACGACGTTCATTTGCTGGAGTGCCTGAGGCGGATACAGATTAAGGATCTGGTGAACTGTATCAGCGACGTCGGTCGCTGACCAGTCATTATCCATTAAAAGGAGTACGCCCCAGTAATCGGATTCGTCGTAGTGTGCTTCGAAGTCATCATCATACGTCACCATGAGGACGTCGTTTTCTAATGAGTACTGGGCGAGGGTCTCGTCCTCATCTCCCTTCTGGAGGTTCTCGTGGAGATCAATGTGTTCGGCCTCGTAGCCGTAGTTTCGAAGACGATGGAGGACCTCGTGTTCGAGATTCTCGTCAAGCAAGATCGGTGGGCCCATTACTCATCGGGCGGGGAGATCGTCGTTTTCTCCCTGGCAGACTCGATCGCCTTCTCACGCTGGGCTTCGACCTCCTGCATCTCTTCAGGGTGGTCGTGGTAGTACGCCAGCGCATGATAGACATCCGCAATATCGAGGTTGTGGCGCTCGGCAACCGTTTCTGGACGGAGCCCTCGTCCATGGACACGTTCGTAGATGTGCCTCACTGTAATGCGACTGCCTTCGATATGAGGTTCGTCGTGAACCTCGCGAACGATACGCGACGACTGTTGCGCCATCTACCCGAGAGATGGAACCGAACGTATTTGAATCCAGTGGGAACTGCAAAGACGCGGTTTCAGTGCGTGATCCCGATCGTGAAGCCGCAGGCACACTCTTCGGTACCACCGACCGCCCGACTTTATCAATAACAAGGGAGTGAGGAGGCCGAGCACGACGTGACAACCCGACGCGGTGTCAGGGTCGCGAACAGTGTTCCGAGCATCCTCAGGAGAGCTTCGAGATGTCGCAGACAACCACGCCCGAACTGCAGGACCGCGCGGAAACCATCACTACCCACCTTGACGAGATCGCCACTCCGGCGAGTGACGATGCATCGGCGGTCAAGGTAGGGCACACCCGACAGGAGATCGAACAGCGTCTAGACGAACTGGTCGCCCACCGCGTCCCAGCGGACGAAGCAGTGCGGACGGTCGTCCGGGGACTCGTGAGCGAGGCGGGGCTTGAGCAGTCGGACCTCCCGCCTGAACTCGCCCGGCTGGCCGGGTACTCGAAGGGATCGCGCTTCGAGCGCGTGTTACTCGATGACGTCGAGGAAGCCGACCAGTGGATCGACATCGTCGCCGAAGTCGTCGACCTATGGGAACCCCGGAGTGAGACAATCGCCCAAGTCGGACTACTCGGCGACGAGTCGGGCCGGCTCAAGTTCGTGAAGTGGGAGAGCGCTGGTCTCCCCGAACTGGTCGAGGGCGAGACGTACTGCTTCCAGAATATTGTCACTGACGAATACCAGGGCCGGTACTCGGTGAGCCTGAACTCGGCGACGGTGGTCGAGCCCAGTGAGACGACGGTCAGTGCCGCTGCCGAGGGGGTCACCATCGGCGGGACGATCGTCGACGTTCAGGAGGGCTCGGGGCTGATCAAGCGCTGTCCCGAGGCGGACTGTACCCGGGTGCTCTCGGGCGGGCGGTGTGCCGAACACGGCGCCGTCGAGGGGGAGTTCGATCTGCGGATCAAGGCAGTCGTCGACGATGGCAGCCGGTCGATCAACGCCATCTTCGACGCGGAGGCGACTGCCGCTGTCTCGGGCCTATCGATGGAAGAAGCCCAGGCGATGGCCATGGACGCCCTCGACACCGGTGTGGTCGTGGACGCGCTCATCGAACGTGTGCTGGGCCAACCGTGCCGGCTGACCGGTCCGGTGGTGGGCGAGTACTTCCTCGTCGACGACGTGGCGAGCGGGCCCACCGATGAGGACCTCAGTTCCGACCAACTCGATCCCGCTGTGACCGCCCGTCAGCCGACCCGGCGGATGCTCGCTCAGGAGATCAACGCGTCGACGCACACATTCCAGGAGTCCGAGGAGGAGCGGGCACCAGTCCTCAGCCTGTCGCCGACTGGCGTCGCGGTGAACCGTGTCCTGATCGTCGGGGCGCTCACCGAGGCGAGGGATGTCGGATCAAGCACCGAGTACTGGCGTGGGCGCATCTACGCCGGTTCAGAGCCCGTGTTCGTCTACGCGGGGCAGTATCAACCCGAGGCGATGCAGTTCCTCCAGCAGGCGGCCACGCCGTCGTACGTCGCCGTCGTGGGGAAGCTCCGACCCTACGAGGCGGGAGACCGCGTCAACGTCGCCATCGAACCCGAGTCGATCGTGACCGTCGACGAGGGAGTCCGGGAGGCGTGGCTAACGGAAGCAGTCGACCAAACCAGAGCGCGAATTGCGGAGTTCGAGCGTGGCGCGGCGCGGTCGGCAGCAGCGGCCGAGCACTACGGCGGTGACATCGGGCCGATCGAGGAGGCTGCGACAGAAGCTGCGACGGAGCTTGGGCTGAAAGATAGCAGCCCATCGGGACGGTCAGAAGGGCCGTCTCGGTAACGCGGGCGCTCTCGACATTCGAAGATCGTTACCCCACAGACTCATTGATTGTTAGATAGTGGGGTAACTGCCATCGATCAGTCGGGATCGGAGGCTCACATGACTCCAGCCACTTTCGCAGTCACAAACAGGCAGGTGAGTAGACACAAACTAGTAGGTGAGTGGGCACAAGCGAGTAGATGAGCGGTCACGTGGCTTCTACGGTGAGGCCCTCGCGACTATCTGTGTGATCAACCCATAGATGAGTATGTATTCCCATCTCACGGAACCTGCGCATGCAGTCCTAGACAGGTGGTTTCAGAGATATTCTGGGGCCATAGCGAGGGAACCGGTCCGCTCAGTTCTCGATGAAAATACCTCCCTAACCCTTCGAACAGCGACGACATACAGCCGCTCGACACCATTCACAATCAATGACCACGACAACAGACACGGATTGGCACGAAGTGACCTTCTCGATCCCGTGGATCGTCCATGGCGTCGCCACCGCCCAAGACGCAATCAACATCGCCGTCGCCGAACTCGGCAAGCGTGTGGCTCAGGCAGGGGACGCGATACGGAACGCCGATATATCGGTGCAATCGGTCCCCTGTGGCGACTGTGGAAACGAGATGGACGTCTCAGTGGTCGTCTCAGGTGAAGCCCTAGTCGGACTGCTCCTGACCGTGGAGGTGCAGGCGAGTTGCCCTGAGGAAAGCGGCATCATCGGCCAACGCGAACTTGGTCCGCACGTTCCGGATACTCCACTCAGGCTCGTTCGGACATCAGGGTGATAGAGTAGCAACAGTCGAAGGTCACTGCTCAAGAACCTCGGCGAACGCAACGTTTTCGCGAACCGTGGTTATGCGGACGAGCGGCTGCTGGCCGATCTCGGTGTCAGGAACGAACACGACGTAGCCGGGCCCGACACGAGCGAGGCCGTCACCTTGGTCGCCGACGTCCTCAATCTGGAGACGACGTTTCTCTCCCTCTGTCACGGGGGGCTGGTCCGGTGTGCTGTCGGTCGAGGCTGACGGACTGGCCGTCGAGGACGATGTCGACGTGGTGGAATCACGAGTCGGATGAGATGCCTCCTTTCGCCGAGCGAATCGGGCATCTCCGGAATCATCGTCAGCAATTGTCGAGTCCGGGCGGTCGGCGGCCCCTGATGGTGTGGACACACCGGGATAGACTCCAACGCGGTACGTCTCCTCGGATTCGAGCGCCCCAAGATCGACCTCCTGTTGGGGTATCGTGACGACGTACTCTCCGTCTCGTTCCTCGACGCGACCAGAGAACAAACACAATAGGGTGGACGAATCCATTGCTCCGACTTCTGGCGGCGCTTGGATATAGCCGTCTAGTTCGGTTGCCGCAATCGTTCGTCAGCCCGTATCGTTACCCCACAATAATCACAGAATTGCATCTGTGGGGTAACGTATCGAGAGGAGCGACCTGAGATCAAGCGGGAGGGTCAGGAGAGTCGGCATACACCGAGTCCTGCGGCTCGTGGCAGTCAGTCGGTCGGCGTCGAAAGAGGGTGTTAGAGTTCTGAGTCCGGTCAGGGACTCGCCGTGCTACAGTTCGCTACTGGTCTGTTGTACTACGAATTCGACATTACCGGTCCTCCAGGATGCGAGCGCTAGTCGACGCAGCGTCCATCTGTCGCTCGACGATGGTCAACGTGCTATCCCGGCGCGTTTCGAACGTCGGGTCGCCGTTGTACCAACGCTTGATGACGTCTTCACAGCGAACAACATCGCCTTCGTGCAGCTCTGGATGGCGGTGTGAACGAATGAGCGTTCGGCCGTCGTCCGTCGGGTCGGGCGTCGGTCGCGTCTCGTCCCACTCGCTCTTTTTCCAGATTGCGAATTTGATGACGCCGGTATCATCACTCAGCAGACCGGCCTGCTTGATGTCGGGATGGGTATCCTCGAATAGTCGGAGGATCGTTCCCTGGGTCGAGAATCGCCCACGCGTCGCCTTGACGGGCGTGTACCGGACGTTGCCGACTCGCAGGATGTTTCCTGGGTCGGTCGCCTCGGCGTCGGCCTGTCTGAGCAGGGCCTGTGTCGGATCGGCCCCGTCATGGAGGCGCTTCGCGAGCGCAATCGCCAGCGTCAGCCGTGACTTGCGAATCTCGACCACACGATCGAACTCGTCGCTCAGCAGTCGGTCCACCATTTGGGAGACCTGGTCGTGCCGATCGGCGTCGAGATCGGTGAGTGGCCGGATCCGCCTGCGGTAGGCCTCAGCCTGACGTTTCTCTCGAGCTGCTGCAAGCTCGGCACTAGATGGCCTGGTCTCGGCGTATTCGTCGTACCGGTTGGCCAGCCACTTTGCATGGCCCATCAGTTCGACGTCACCTGGCTGGATGTCCGGATCGGTCCGGGCAGTCAGGATGCCGTCAGTGACGCGGCGCATCTCGGCTTCGACCGCGAGAGAGTACTCGATCGATTCGAGTGAACTCCGCGCAAACTGTTCGGGTTCGTCGAACAGCTCACCGAGTGGAGTGAGTCGCCCGTCGGGCGTCTGCACTTCCAACTCGGCCGTCGGAACACCCTCGGTCGCATCTTCGGGTGTCGAGTCGGTCGGGATGTCGAGCGCACGGAGACGGCGCAGGCGCGCCTGTTCGGCGGCTGGCAGCGTCTCGAGCAGCTCGTGATCGACACCACTGTCCCATTCTTTGGAATGGGAGCGAGCGGGCAGCAGCGAGGCGAGGTGACCTGGGGCAGTGTCCTGCGTCGTCGCGGGAGTTGTCCGTGCCATCATCGGCTCGAGGCCGCTCGCGATACCGATCATACGCTCACCGTTCGGGTCGACGAGCGTCGGGCCCGCCGTGTGGTCGTAGTCGATCGCGAACGTCGTCGCCTGGTCGCCGGATTGCTCGGCGAAGAGGAAACTCGCGTTCGTGCCGGTCGCCGCGGTGACTGCTCCAGCCTTGTCTGGCTCGTAGAGCGTGTCGCCGGGCGTCCAGTTGGCGTCGATGCGGCTCGCGGCGAGTCGCCCGGTCGGGGCAACCACCGGATCACCGTCAGCGGTGTGTCCGTAGACGCCGTCGACGGGTTCCGTCCGGGTGCCGTACTCGCCCTTCGAGGCGGTCCGTTCAGTGTACGCCGTCGACTCGTCAATCTCCGACCCGTCAGTCGCGCTGCTCGCAGACGACTCGGTGTCGTCATGCACGAGTGCGTGCAGCAACCCCGTGAGCGCCCGCACCAGTGTGGAGCGGTCCTGGGGGGAGCCGGCACGCTGGCGGCGCTTCCGGTCGGCTCGGAAGTGCTGGGATGGCGTGTCGGTCGGCCGCGTGAGAGCGGTCGCATCTGTCGTGTTCGGTTCTGTCGTCTCGTTTTGAGTTCCCGATAACTTCTTATCAGGGTAGTTGCTACTATTCATTGGAATTCTACCAATTCCGATCGTGAGGCTCTAGACAGCCTCACATTCTACACTCGTTAGCTGTGCTTAGTTGTATCGCCAATAGAGACTCCAGAGTGCGCGTTTTCGGACGATCCCCACATAGACCCCACAACCGCTTCAACTAAGTTTCCATCCGGCAGTAGTTACCCCACGCTCCATGGCAGGGGATTCTGTGGGGTAACTACTGGCTGGATCGCAACCAACGAGGACACTGGAATCTCGTTGCTCCGGAAGAGCGCAGATGCGACTGGTTGAGCATCTACAATGGGATGCGGGTGCCGACCGACAGAGTCGAGTCCTCGCGTGGACGAGGGCAGCACCAGTGGCTGTCGGCAAAAACCCGCTGACGTACCCTCGGAGGTACTGAAAGCGAAGTTCGTCTGCGGTTATCCTACTGACCGCTCAGCGGCCCTTTAGATAACTGGAAAGCCAAACAATTATCTAAACATGCCACAATTGAGGTGGTAGATAACAATGCGGCCCGAAGATTTTGTTGAGCACTCTCCTGGCGAGATCGAGATGGTCGACGGGATCTTCACCTACAGTCCGGATCCACTCCCGCCGGATCTCGACCCGTCACACGATCTCGTTACGCAGAATGGCGAGGCAATGTACGCACTCGGACAGTTATCCGACCTCGAGACGTGGCTGGACTCCCCCGAGGTCATTCTCAGTCCGTTAGTTCACCGTGAAGCGGCTGATTCCTCGAGCATCGAGACGATTTCGCGGGTGACGCTCTCGGACCTGTACCGTCGTGAGGCCGGAGAAGATGTCGGCACGACCGACACCGAGCGCGCCGACATCGCCGAGGCGGCCAACTACATCGACGCAACACGTCTCGGGATCGAACTCCTCGAGGCGGGTGAAGAGATCGACCGGTCGCTGCTTCAGCAACTTCACGAGGTGCTCATGAGCGGGGTCCGCGGTGCAGAGAAGCACCCCGGTGAGTTCCGTGACGAACTCGTCGGTATCGGCGAGCCCGGACAATCGCTCGATGAAGCTCGGTTCGTCCCGACGCCGCCTGCGAGCGTCCCGTATGCGCTTCGGAGTTTGTTACAGTACCTCCGGACGGAGTCGAAGTATGCACCGCTCATCGAGATCGCGCTCGTCCACTACCAGTTCGAGGCGATCCACCCGTTTCACGATGGGAACGGCCGGATGGGACGGCTGTTGATCATGCTTGCGCTGTATCGGCGTGATATCCTTCCGGGGCCGTATCTGTATCCGTCGGCGTATTTCAACGAGCGACGTGAGACCTACCTCGATCGGTTACTCGCAGTCAGTCAGGAAGGCGCGTGGACTGAATGGGTCGAGTTCTTTCTGGAAGGAATTGCGACCCAGAGCCGTGAGGCATACACCGTCGCCCGGGAGTTACTCGCGCTCCGAGAAAGATACCGTGAGCAGTACGCAGGGGCCGGAGCGGTTGTCACTGAGCTGATCGACTTCATAATCCGCCAACCGTACTTCACCGAGCCTCAAGCGGTCGAGGCGACAGGCCGGTCCCAACCGGCAGTCAACAAGTGGGTCCGCCAGCTGTGGGACGACGGAGTCCTGCGCGAGACGACCGGTCAGCAACGAAATCGCCGGTATGAAGCGACGGACGTGTTGGATATCGTCGAGCCGTATTGAGCGGGCGCGTGCTGGATGGTGCGGTAGTTTCGCAATCATGTAATCCGCCCGTTTTGAATTTGTAGCGTCCTGCCGTGCTCGTCTCGATGTAGGAGCGCGGTGGCCGCCTCCGATCTGATTTACCACCTACAACGGAGTGAGGGAGCCGACCGATAGCGTCAATCCCCACATGAACCATGTCACTGAGAGATATCTACGAGCGGACGTTCGACGAGGATGTCTACAATGGAGAGCAATCCGGCCCAGTCTGTCCGGAGTGCGGTGGGATCGTCCACACGAACAGCATCGAGACGGCCTGCGAGGACTGCGGGCTGGTCGTCGAGGACCGCCCAATCGACCACGGCCCAGAGTGGCGGGCATTCGACGATGACGAGCGCGACAGGCGCGAGCGAACCGGGCCACCGCTGACGCCGACCCGCCACGACCGAGGGCTGTCAGGCGAAATCGGCTTCGACAGGACCGATGCGAACGGCACCACGCTATCGGGACAGAAGCGTCACCAGATCGCTCGCCTCCGTCGCGAGCACCGGCGTGGGCGGTGGTCCAGCAAGGCCGATCAGAATCTCGCCCACGGCCTTGCGGAGGTTCGACGAATCGTCGGCGCACTCGACCTCCCACGGAGCCTTCGCGATCAGGCCTGTCGCCTGTACCGGACCGCTGCCGGCGAGGACCTCATCCGTGGCCGGTCGATCGAAGCGATGGCCGCCGCGAGCGTCTACGCCGCCTGTCGGTGTGGCGGGCTGCCCCGAACGCTCCAGGAAGTCGGCGTGACCTCAGCCGTCTCCCACGAGCGCGTTCAAAACGCATACAGCGTGCTCAACCGGGAGCTCGAACTGCCGACAGTCCCGATGGAGCCTCTCGAGTACGTCCCGAGAGTCACCTCGGCACTCGACCTCTCTGCGGAAACCAACCAGCGAGCAGCGGCGCTCGCGAAACAGGCAGTGCGCACCGGTGTCGCGAACGGATACAATCCCGCGGGTGTCGCGGCTGGCTGTGTGTATCAGGCAGCCCGAGAACAGGACGAACGAGTCACCCAGGCAGCGCTCGCCGACGCTGCCGAGGTCACCCCGATGACGGTTCGTGCGCGGTGGAACGAACTCCAGACCGTCCTCGACGGGGGAGACGACCAGCCTCGGCGGGGGAACGCGTGACTTCATCAGCGGGTGCGGAAGGCACAGCTGGTAGCTCCGAACAGGTCATCGATCTCGAGCGGGCCGGCTGGAGACCAGGAGCGCCCTGTCCGGCGTGCGGTCACGGAAACGTTCACACGATCGTCCGTGCCGGCGTCCTGTTCCGCGACAGCGGGAGCTGGGAGCTCGAAGAGATACTGGGGGTGTACGAGGCGTTCTGTCCGAACTGCGACTGGCTGCCACCCGTCCGCCGAGAGTGAGTCTCGGCTGGCAGTGGCGCGGTAGCGGAGAGCCTCGAGATTGCTATTGAGCGAATGCAAATGGGCGAGGGGTCATCGAACGAATGCCTGAACTCGGTCGGTCAGGGCTCGCTCGACTAATCCCACACACCTGCTATGAGCACTGATTCAGATATCGAACCGAACCGCGGGCCCGAGCCCACTCTCGAACAGCCTGAAACAGAGCCCCCGACACCGGCTGACGACGACGGTGAGTCCACGCCGAATGACCATCCCGAATCGACAGCGGACCCCGATGGCGAGGATTCGACTGAGGAAACAACTCCTGCCGAGGGCGTTCCCGACGAGCCGCCGGCCTCGTTCCGGGCGACGATCCAAGCCGCTTACCTGAAGACCGCCCTCTCCTCGCTGCGGGCACTCGTCGACGAGGCCCGAATCCGTGTCACCGAGGACGGCCTGACTGTCCGGGCGGTCGACTCCGCGAATGTCGCGATGGACGATCTCGAACTCGAGGCAGCGGCGTTCGAGTCCTTCGAGGCCAGCCCAGGGACGCTGGGACTGAACCTCGACCGGCTCGCCGACCCGGTCCGTCTCGCCAGTAAAGACGACCTGGTGCAGCTGTTTCTCGACCCGGAATCGGGAAAGCTGATCGTCGTGGTTGACGGGCTCCGTTATTCAATGGCCTGTATCGACTCGAAGACCATCCGGGCGGAACCGACGCTCCCCGAATTCGACCTGTCGGCAGCGGTAACCGTCGACCGTGATGCCCTTCAGCGAGGGGTGAAGGCGGCCGATCTGGTCGCCGACCACGTTCGACTCCGGATGGAAGCCGGAGTTGATGCACTCGTCATCGAAGCCGAAGGCGACACCGACGCCGTCACGCTCGAACTCGACGGTGACGACATCGAGGTCCTCGCTGCCGGGGAGGCGAGCACGCTCTTCAATCTGGACTACTGCAAGAAGCTCGTCCGGACGATCCCGGCGGGGACCCCAGTAACGCTCGACCTCGGCGAGGACTTCCCACTGATCCTCTCGTACGAACTCGCCGACGGCGATGGTGCCATCACCCGGATGCTCGCGCCGCGGATCGAGACTTGATTGCCTCGAACCAAACCGGGCCCGTACCCGATCGACACCACACCCACAACGATGTCAACCAACTATCGACGATCCACGCATCGCGCCCGACGGTACCGCGGCGAGCGGACCATCGGCGGCACCCTCGTCTACGCCGGCGACGCCCTTCTCGATAAGCACCTGTTCGTTCACCCGGTCTCGCCGGGCGGATTCGACTGGGGGCCGGATGCCGATGGCGACCGCGCCTGCCAGCTGGCAATCGCCCTGCTCGCTCCGACGTTCGGGCTCGAAGTCGCCGTCGACGACTCCCGGAGACGTAGTGATAAACGCCGGTCAGTAGTCGGCGCATCCGACTCTATCGTTAAATGCGATGTCGCTTCAGACCGCCCTGCGATGTACCGAGACGTCCCACAACAGGCCGATCTAGTGTCGAGACGGGGCCATCGACTTCCAGAAGCGTACAGATCACGGCTTAGCACGGCCGGCCGGAGGGTGAATGACGGCCCGTGAACGGCTCCGAATGCACCTCGCACAGGCGCTTACCCGGGCAGATTCACCCGACGTTCGAGAACACATCCGGGCCGCACTCTGCGAGTGGGAGAATCTGCCACCGACCCCGTTGGTCGAGTGTCCCGTCTGTGGCCGAATCGGGTTTCCCGAGCGTATCGTCTGTCACGACTGTGACGCAGAATGAGCCAACCAGTGGTCTCTACATCGGGGGACAAGGGTGAACACGCCGTTCGGAGGGACGCTCCAGCGATTTATCGAACCCAAGCGGGTGCAGGTGGCTGAATCATGAGACGCACGAATACGTTTGTGATCGCACCAGACCTCAACGACGAGGAGTGTCTCCGACGGTTGCTGGATGCGTCAGCGAGCTTCTGGAACGAGTTGACGTACGAACGCCGCCAACGGCTCTTCGCGGGTGATCCCGTCTGGGAGGGGTCGGACTGTGGGGACCGGTATAAGAGCCGCCTCGGTGCCGCGACGGTCCAGACGGTACGGCGCGTGAACGACGAGGCGTGGCGGTCGTTCTTCGAGCGTCGAAAAGAACACTCGACAAGTCCGCCGGGGTACTGGGGGAATCAGGACGATGGGCGTGATCTCCGGGTCTATCTGCGGAACGATACATACACTATCGAGTGGGGGTCTCGTTCTCGGATCGACCTCCTAATCGGCCAGAAATTGAAAGAGGAGTTCGGTCTCGGGTACCGCGAACGGCTACGACTGCCGATTCGCGGGGTTCCACGGTGGAACGGCACGCGGGGACGTCTGGTGATCAGCTATGATGAGGTCGCAAAGCAGTACCGGGCGTACCAATCAGTCGCCGTTAATCAGTCCGCCCTGGAGACGTCACTGGGTGAAACAGAAGCCGCTGTGGATATTGGCGCGAACAATCTGGTCGCCTGCTCGACGAGCGGTGGGTCACAGTATCTCTTCGAGGGACGACCGCTCTTTGATCAGTATCGAGCCATCACAGAGCATATCGCAGCCCTCGCTGGGAAACTTCCTGAAGGCCGTCGCTCCAGCCGGCGGATCAAACGGCTGTATCGCAAACGCACCCGCCAGCGCAACCACGCTCAGGATGCTCTCGTTCGCACGCTCGTCAAGCGACTCCACGCCGAAGGCGTGGCGACCGTCTTCGTAGGTGACCTCACGGATATCGTCACGGATCACTGGTGTGTCAAAGTAAATCAAAAGACGCACTCGTTTTGGGCGCACCGCCGGTTCACTGACCGGCTCTCGTGTGTCAGCGAAGAGTACGGGATCGACGTTCGGGAAGTCTCCGAAGCGTGGACGAGCCAGCGATGCCCACGGTGCGGAGTTCGTGAGAACACCGTCCGGGACGGCGACTCGTTTTATTGCCAGCGGTGTCAGTTCCGTGGGCACGCCGACCTCGTCGGTGCTCGAAACATCCTCGCCGAACACGCGAGCGGAGCAGTCAGGCCGATGGCCCGGCCCGTGCGGTTCCAGTGGGACAATCATCAGTGGCGTTCGACCACAGACGCCCCGGCAGAAACCCCAACGAACAGCGCACGAACCTGTGAGTTACCTCTGGAGTAATCGCTCACCCGCAGGGGAAGCTGTCCCAGCCGGGGGATAGTGGAGGTCAACATCTGTTCGCGACGAACTTCGTGAAACGGGAACTGACCGGCGATACCTGGACAGTCCGGTCGCAGGACCTCAAGGCGGACGGCCTTCGGACGAAGTTCGCCCACCGGGAGTACCCGGAGAACACAGCACCGTCACCGTCGGACGTCGACATCGAGACGGCCGACATC
Source organism: Haloglomus irregulare (assembly GCF_007421925.1). Lineage (GTDB taxonomy): Archaea > Halobacteriota > Halobacteria > Halobacteriales > Haloarculaceae > Haloglomus > Haloglomus irregulare. Next base: position 739 of record NZ_QMDX01000022.1, on the reverse strand, counting down.
GACGGGCTGACCGACGTCGAAGAGATCGCGCTCGCCCGCCGATACGACGACGTCCTGTGGAAGAAGGGGAACCGCCGGAGCAACCTGCGTCGGCTACAGGAGATTCGCTCCGGGGCGCTCGACCCGGCTGACGAACCGGTCTCGAAACAGTGGATCGGGACCCATCTGGGCCTCACTGCGGCGGCTGCGAAACGAGCGCTGGCCGACGACTTCGAGACGGTGGGCGACCTCGCCGGGTGGGTAATGTACGCGACAATGCTCACCGATCGTGATCAAATCGGCGAGACGACTGCCGAGCGTCTCCGCTCTCGCCGTGGCGTCTTCATCCGGTGGTTCGGTGGCGAGGAATACATCCCACGTTGTGATGACGACCAGCAGACCCTTTCGGGACAGCCGAGCCAGTAGCTTTCAGCGGTACTGATTCCAGACAATCTACTGGTTGTTCAACCCTAGAGTTGTGAGTCCCGATTCATTCTCAGACCTATCGAATAGCAGGTATGTCTTTTGAGGCGTGCAAGATGTAACGCGCGAGTACGCCACAGGGTTCGCGTGCTATCTGCAGTCGAAGCCATGCCGTTTCCTGTTTTGATGAATACGTTTGTCACAGCCACTTGCTGACTACATCCTCTGTATCGGGCACGTCGATACTGTCAGACAGCAAGTGGTTGATCTAGCCTATACTAAGTGACCTCCTCCCCGTGGTAAACGACGGGGCTTCCCACAAGCCGAAGCCCGCTGG
>NZ_QMDX01000021.1 GCF_007421925.1 Haloglomus irregulare | reverse complement strand
GCACGCGATTCACGCCCGCCGTGAACGACGGGATTCTCTCGCTGTATCAAGATAGTCATCGAAACCGACCGAGGCGTTAGTGCGGATGACCCGAGTGGTAGACGGTCGGAACACGATGCTATCCCAACACGGATGACCGTTCGTCAAAGGGGCAGTATCAATTCGACCACCGCTCCGAACGTCGAAGATATGGGCCCGACAACGGTCATTGAGGGACTCACGCCACAGGACTTCGTCCGATATGCCGGCGCGAGTGGCGATTTCAATCCCATCCATTACGATGAACGCTACGCGAAAGCGCTCGGGAACCCTGGCGTGTTCGGTCAGGGGATGCTCACGGCCGGGTGTGCTGGACAGTTTCTCGCCAACTGGTTCGGACTCGCGAACCTCGGCGAGTTTCGCACCCGGTTCACTGCTCGCGTCTGGCCCGGGGATATAAATCATCGATGGCGAAGTCATTGGCGCGGATAATAAACCGGTTGACGCCGACATCTTCGTCACGAGGCAGACCGGTAAGAAGGTGTTATCAGGTGATATCACGGCGGCCGTTCGGGGTCAGTCGTAAGCGAACAGCACTACCCGGGAGGTCCCCCATAGCCTGGTTTTTTCGGTATAATGCAAACGCAGTCATGTTTGCGCCCACGACTGTACTACTGCTGCGCGTTGATCAGTTCGGTATCGGCGAGGCCGTCGCTGGGTTCGCGATTGGCGTAGCAGGTCTGGGCTCGGTTCTTCTGGGCGCCGACGTCCCTTATTCGCCTTAGTGTCGGTCGTATCCGTATCGTGTTCGGGGGCTGACTGTGGATTCGAGTTTGAGAAGGGTCGGTTGAGCGTTATTATCCTCGATAATGGCGATTCAGCCCCCGCTATTGGCCGAATTCGGGAAGGTTTGTCAGTTCCTCGGTCGCAACATCTTCGAATGCGGCCCGGGCGAGCGTCCGCTTGTGTACCTCATCTGCGCCGTCGACGAGTCGGAAGGCGCGAACGGATTCGTAGAAATCCGCAATCGGGAGGTCCTTCGAGATGCCACTACCGCCACACATTTGCAGTGCAGTGTCGATAGCATCCTGACAGGCGTTCGCAGTGAACACTTTACAAGCCGACACCTCGTGTCGCGCGCGCTCGCCCGCAGCGATTTTGACGGCAGCATCCCGGACCATCGTCCCGGCAGCGTGGAGTTGAACCTCCTCTTCGGCGATGGCGAATCGCGGGCCCTGCTTGTCAGCAAGGGTACTGTCGAACGCTGTTCGGTCCGAGAGGTACGCCTTCGCCACTTCGAGTGCACGCCGTGCCATCCCGGAATAGCGCATACAATGTGTGAGACGGGCGGGGCCGAGTCGCTCCTGCGCGTGAGTGAATCCCTCGTTCTCGGTTCCGAGCAGGTTCTCCTCGGGAATGCGGACGTTGTCGTACTTGACCTCCGCGTGGCTCTCATGGACGATAGAGGGGCCGAGGTGAGGGATGTCACGGACAATCTCGACACCATCCATGTTCGCGGGCACTAGAAACAGGCTCGTTCCCTCGTACGGGTGAGCATCCATGTCCGTTCGGGCCATCACAATGAATACGTCCGCTTCCGAGCCCTGTGTGGTCCACCACTTGTGGCCGTTAATTACCCACTCGTCGCCGTCCTTTTCTGCGACCGTTTGCATCATCTTCGGATCGGAGCCGGCGCCGCCTCTGGGTTCGGTCATCGAAAACGCGGAATCGATTTCACCGGCGACGAGCGGCTCCAACCACTCCTGCTTCTGTTGATCCGTTCCAACGAGTTCGATAGTATGCATGTTCCCCTCGTCGGGGGCCGCAACACGCATCGCGGGCCCACCGAGCAATGACCGACCCGCCTGCTCGAACAACGGAAGGACATCGCGGAAATCGTAGCCGAGCCCCCCGTGCTCTTTATTGATCTGCGGACAGTAAACATCGCGCTCACGGGCCTCTTGCCGGAGTTCCTCGATGATAGCATCGGAGACTGGCCCATCGCCACTGTGCTCCCTCTCGACCGGTAGGACAATCTCGTCCATGAACTCCCGTGCGCGCTCACCGAGTGCACGTCCAGCATCGGAGTCGTTGTACTCCATATCCAATGTGCCGACTCCACCCATATAGTTTAGTGGGCTCGCGTCGAGAGAAGAGCAGAGTATGACAGAAATGAGTCGCACTCAGCCACGAGACTACGGAATATCAATAGCATTAGACATATGAGTTCCGAAGAGAAGGTCAGTCAGCTGGTTGACTCGGAGGCGCTCTCAACGCGCCTGACCGCTGAACTCGGCCCCGCGGAAACATATGAGATTGAACGGTTCCCCGGCGGTCACTCGAACGAGACCCTGTTCGTGGCGTGGAACGGCCACGACCTCGTGCTACGTCGGCCACCGCCTGGCGAGACGGCTAAAAACGCTCACGACGTTTTGCGTGAGTATCACGTGATGGACGCGCTCGGGGGCACAGACGTTCGGGTTCCATCGACCGTTCTGGCGTGTGCTGACCACTCTGTCATAGGGAGTGAGTTTTATATTATGGAAAGTATCAAGGGTCCGGTCTTGCGGAACGATGAGATAGAGCGCTTCTCAAGCGCCGATGCGCGCCGGGCTATCGCCGAGGAACTGATCGACCGGCTCGTGGAAATTCACTCCGTCGACGTAGAGGCGGTCGGTCTCACTGACTTCGGTCGTCCCGATGGGTTCCTGACCCGACAGGTCAGTCGTTGGCGCGAGCAGTTCGACTGGGCGCGCGAAATCACCGCCGAGGAGCGCGAAATCCCATCCCTCAAACCGGTTCGGGAGTGGCTTGACCAGAATATTCCGGAGTCCTCACCCTCGACGCTGGTGCACGGCGATTATAAGCTCGATAACGTCATTTTCGAGCCGAACGGGTCGCCGGAAATCGCGGCCATCGTCGACTGGGAGATGAGCACGCTCGGCGACCCACTGACAGACCTCTCTTGGTTACTCACCTACTGGCAGGACGCGGATGACGACGACTGTGCGATTCCAGAGCTCATTCCAACATTCACACGGCAAGAGGGGTACCCCACCAAGGCAGCCCTCGTGAACCGGTACGAGCAGGCGACCGGAACCACCTTCGAGCATGACCGGTTCTACCGCGCACTCGCGATCTACAAGTTGGCCGGTATCTGTGAGATGTTCTACCGGAGATATCTCAAGGGGAATTCCGACAATCCGATGTATCCGAAGATGCGGCAGCGTGTTCCGACGATGGTTGACTGGGCGCTGCGAATCATTGAGGGCGAGGATCCGCTGTAACTCCACCGCTTTGAGGATGCCTTCGCGGCGCAAATATATCGTATTAGATCTATCAGCACGCGCCCGGGCGGCGTGCCGCGGTCAGAACGATATCGGGACTATCCGGCCACCAACCCTCTACGTGGTTGTTATCGGTTCAGTTCGTACCCGTTCTTCCGATCCCATGTGCTCTCGGACGAGGTGTCCCGAAGCAGGTTTTTTTCTATCTTGCCGGACGCGGACCGCGGGAGTTCGTCCCGAATTTCGATGTATCGTGGGAGTTTATGATATGTCAGCTGTTTCTCGCAGTGTTCGCTGACGGTGATCGGGCTCACCGTGTTCCTCTCGTGAGGGACGACGGCGGCCTTAATCATCTCCTCGCCGGAACTGTCCGTCACGCCCAACACCACGACATCAGAGATGTCAGGGTGCGACTTAATGACGCTCTCGATTTCAAGTGATGAGATTCGCCCGGCGACACGTCCGAGGTGAATCGTGTTTCGCTTACTCGCAACGAAATAAAGATAGCCGTCTTTGTCGACGTAACCGATATCGTTGGTATGGATCCACTGGTTCCGACACACACCAGCAGTGAGTTCGGCGTCCTGGTAGAACTCTTGGAACATGGCGTTCGGCTCAGTAGGGCGTACGAGTATCTCTCCGGTCTCTCCCGTTGGGACCTCCCAGTCGTTCTCATCAACAATTTTTATGTGCGCATCGCCAGTAGGTGAGCCGACACTACCGAGCCGACGGTTGTCCGCATCGTTCGCCGTCGCCAGGGTCGCGGTCGGTGTGATACCATACGCTTCAAGAACGGTGATGTTGAATCGGCGTTCGAAGCTGGCAATCATGCTTTCGTCGGTTTCGTACCCAAACCCGTGTCCCAGGGCGTATAACGCCGGGTTTTGATTATCTTCGCCGCGTTCTCCCTGATTGTACAGGACTGATAGCATCCTACCGAGGTAGAGAAACACCGTCGCGTCGTACTGCCGAATCCAGTCCCAGAAGCGGTCGCTATCGAACTGCTTCTCGAACGCGAACTCGGCTCCTGCAACCAGCGCCCCAGTGACGCCGATCTGCATCGGGTAACTGCTGTACAGCGGTAAGGTCGTGAAGATGCAGTCGTCGTCGGAGAGTTCTAAGAGGTCGTTGCATGATGTCCGCCCGGTATTCAGGTACGAGTAGTGCGGAAGGACAACACCTTGTGGATGGGTCCGTTGGTAGCGCTGAATGTAGAGCACCGAGCACGGGTCCGACGGCTCAACGCTAATGTCCGGGGGTGTCGACTCATCGCCGTCATAGAGCGAGTCGAACTTTCGGTACGGTTCCGTCGCTCTCTCCTGACCGACGAAGAACTCTGAACTGATACTTACTGGGTCGTTGCGAACCGCATCATATGCTGACTCCGTGTTATCGTCAATAAGCACTACGTCCGAGTCCGTCTCGCTGAACACATGTGCGAGGGCATCGCCAGAGAACCGCGTATCGATTGGGGCTGCGACGGCTCCGAGCTTTGCGAGGGCGAAAAGCGTGAACAGGAACTCCGGGCAATTGTACATGTACAGGCAGACGACATCCCCCCGGGCCGTACCGCCCGCACGCAATGTACTTGCAATGGCGTTCGCTCGCCGGTTGACCTCGTCGTAGGAGAACCGCTCACCGTCAAACGAAACGAACGGGTCGTCACCGAGTTCGTCTGCCTGACGCTCTAAAAATACCCCGAGAGAGTTAGTGGAGTCTGGGTCGGCTGCCATGTCACTGGCCCCCATCGGCGAGTATTCGTTCGAGTTCGCGAACTTGACTGACGAGTTGTCGCCCAATATTATTGGTGCGATTGCCCGCGAAGTTTCGTGAATGGCCGAACACTCCAATAGCGTGACGCTGACCGTCCCCGTCCTCAAACGCGGTACCGACTGAGAGAATCCCCAAGATGTTCTCCCCCTCGCTGACCGCGAACTCACGATTCCGGATTCCGGTCAGTTCCTCCTGCAACGCATCGATATCAGTCGTGGTTCTGGGTGTCTGCTCCGGAAGCCCGTGGTACTCGGATATTCGTTCGACATACTTCCGAGAGCAGAGTGCAAGAATAGCCTTTCCCGGTGCATGTGTGTGTAGGTACGACCGTTTACCGAGGCGTCCGTACATCTTACTGGCATCGTCGGGAGCCTCTCCCTCGATAAAGTATCCACGCCCGTTTTCCTCGGTTATCCACCAGATCGGCTGGGAGAACTCCTCAGCTAGCCTTCCAATCGCTCGCGTAATCGGGCGTTTATTTCCGATTATACTTTTTGCTGCCGACCCGTGTGTTAAGAATCGTAGACCAAGTCGATACATTCCGTCATCGTTTTCAACATATCCGTTCATTTCGAGCGTTGCGAGGTAATTATGTACGGAACTCTTGGAGAGGCTCAACTCTTTCGTTAATTGCTTTGGCGTTGCGTGGCCAAATTCCTGCAGATGGCCGAGCAACTCGAGTGCCTTCTGAACTGATTTGACCTGTCTGGATGGTGAATTTGCAAGCACTATGGGTGATAATGAGGGCTGGTCCTGATATTTCTTTTGCTAATAGTAGACAATATGGGATTAACCACGTGCGAGCGCCTAAGAGATTATCCACTAATTGTATAGCCCACCGGTGGCAGTCGTACGGTATTCCGATGCACCGAAGTGGATTTCGTTATTGGCTTTTTATGTCCTCTGCGTATTTGCCGCTGGACGCCGGCTGTAACCCGCTTGATGGTGAATTAGAAGGGCTACAGCCGCCGCAAGGGCTTCGGTTGTAAACTGGCAAGTTTATCCACAAATAGTAAATCTTATATTGCTACTCGGAACATAGTTATTTACTATAATTGAATCTACCAGCAGTCTATTCGAATGGTAAGAGCGGTTTCGGTTATACATCATCTGCCCCCGGCATATATTCTCATGCAACAAATGCCTGCATATTGACGTCGCTTCTGGCTGATGAATTATGATGGCTTGCAAGTCAAGTCCAAGGGCGGTTCCGTCGGGTGGATTAAGGCGGAAACAGACCGCCTCCGGGTCGCCCCGCAGAGCGCTGGCGCTGACCCCAGGCCGACGTGTTATGCGCAGGGCGGTGACGATCTGACTATCATCGACGCGGATGTGTTACGTGGCTCTATTGACCCGGACAACTTCCTCGGCGGCCGAGAGTCACTCGACATCGACAACGCGAAGGAGGCCGCTGAGCCTATCATGGACCAACTCGGACTGGACCTGATGGACATCGCGTGTGGCGTGCCTCAACGCGCTGGACGAAGCCATCGAGGCCGGTGAGAACGTGATGCGCTATATCATCGACGCGGTGAGGGCCTATGCCACGATGAGCGAAATCATGGAGATCTTTGAGGAGCGACACAGAGCGTATCAAGAGAAAATCGGTCTCGCCTGAACGGAATCTCGGGCGTTCCCCCCGGCCGACGCGTCGCTCCTGCTTTCGTCCTGACCGGTACAGATAAAATCGCTGCCTGTGAGCGAGCCACATGGAGAAGGTCACCGTCAACACCGTCCCGAATGACCTCCACGAGCCGGGGTGAACTCGGTCCGACAGTAATTGAGTGACATCCTCGACACCGACCACCTCGCGGTGGTGTACTACGAATTTCAACCGGGCGAGCAGTTCTCCGGCGGCCTCCACACCCACCACGATTAAGAAAGGTGTTCTACGTTCTGGAGGGGACCGTGACCTTCGAATGCACCTTGGACCGCGAGTCCGCTGTCCTCGGCCCGGACGAGGTCATCCGATTCGCTCCGGGGGAATTCCAGTGCGGGAGGAACCGTTCAGACGAGTGGGTTCGGGCCATCACACTGGGTGTCCCGGTCCCCGCCTCCAGTGCCTCGGTGACAGAGTGGCTGACTTGATGTGAGAACTGCGAGGCCGAGACGCTGCACGGGATTCACTCATACGACGGCGGGAGCATTGTCTCTTACTGCACGGTATGTGGCACTGAGTTCTCCTTTGACGAGCGCCGGGACTGACGGCGCTATCCGATTATCGGCGAGAGTCGACTTCCCGAGCGGAATCTGACGCTGGTTTCTCGTAGTTCGACATGGTTCACATCAGTATGGCCCGTGTGCCTTCGGTCAGCCAGTCGGACCTGCCAGACGCGTACCAGTCGCTATTGGACGAGGAAGCGCTCGCCGAGTGCCACATCTTCACCACGATGGCGAACAACCCGTCGATTCTGCGGTCGTACATGTTGTACAGTTCGACGCTGTGGGACGACTGCAGGCTGTCGCCCCACGATTGAGAAGTCGCCATCCTCGCTGTCGCGCGCGAACTCAACTCCCGGTACGAGTGAGAGCAGCACGTCGATATCGGGGCCGAGGCCGGCGTCAGGCCCGAGACGATCCGCGCGATTGGGCGCGGCGAGCACGACTACTTCGACGACCAAATCCGGGCAGTTCTGGCGCACGTCCAGGTCGTTCTCGCCCCTCGCATGCGGTCGGCGTCCACGCGCGTGAACCGGTAGCTGTTCCTGTCGGCGAGTCGTGTGTACGTCATCGGCGTGCTGGGCTGTCGCGACGCGACGACGACCGGTCGGCCACCAACCTCGTCGTTCACGAGCCCGCCCTCTGGGAACGCGCCGAGCGGATAGGCCCTCGCTTCCCCGTTGGCAGCGACACCGACGACGAGAGTGAGTGTGTGGGCGGTGTCGCCGCTTCTTACGGCTATTTTAACCTGGTATCTTGATATAATGTGGAATAGAGGTGTACGCCCAGTCGCTTCCCTCTTGTTCAGATATACCAGAGCGCGTCTCCTTTGGCGACAGAATCGGCGGTGGTTCTAAAATAACAATCGCACGCTTATTGTGGAAGCTGCCCTGTGAAGCAGTCGCCGTGGGTGTCCACTGGATTGCCTCTATCGATGTCTCCAGTGAGGACCAGCTCCCGGTGTCGCCGAGATTTCTCCTCGCCGACCGCCGACTCCGGGGAATGATTCATTCGGGGTCACGTTCTGTTGAGTAGTATGCGCGACAGAATACGGACAGACGGGGGCGGACGGCGAGGCAAGGTTGAGCGCCTGCTGGAGGAGTACGAGCTGGCTGAACTCGGTAACGAGCTGGAGCGTGCCTGGACGGCGACGGATCCGGACGAGCGGGCGAGCCTCCGTGACTTGGCGACACGGTTCAACGAGCGACTGCTCGAAGCGGTGCTCCGGGATGCCGGTGACGCCGTTCTCGAGGGGGAGATTGAGAACACGTACTACCTTCTGACGGACGATGCGGTCAGCTCTGGCGACCGGAGACGTGCCGAACGGCGGCTGGAACGACAGGGGATTGATATCGACGCGCTCCGGTCAGATTTCGTCTCCTACCAAGCCATCCGGACGTATCTCAAGGAGCATCGCGGAGTGGAACAGGAGACGGACGAGGTGAATCGGCGTCAGAAGGCGGTCGAGACCGTCCGGCGCCTCCGTACTCGTCTCGTCACCGTCGCTGAGGACCGCCTAGAGAGTCTTCAGTCCGCGGGAGAAATCTCGCTCGGTGAGTCCCGCATCATTCTCGATCTCCGTGTCGTCTGTGAGGACTGCGGGACACAGCAATCGTTCACCACCCTCATTGAGGAAGGGGGCTGCGAGTGCGCAACGTAGATGTATTAGATAACAAACGTACGTCTGTTATTTTTCGGCCGCCTCACCGGATAGAAGCAGTAGGTATATAAATTGCAAGGTCCACTTTAATGTAATGCCATTAAATCAAAGCAAGTACTCGGCGGCGAAGGTTCACGTCGAGAACATCGGCGGGATAGAAGACTCTTCAGTGATGTTCTCGCCCGGTGTAACGCTCTTGGTGGGGCGGAACGCGACCAACCGAACCTCGTTCCTGCAGGCTGTGATGGCGGCGCTCGGGAGCGAGAACGTCAGCATCAAGGGTGACGCCGACGAGGCCGAGGTCGAACTCACGCTCGGCGAGGAGGCGTACACTAGGCACCTGCGCCGTCAGGGGACCAGCATCGTCACCGACGGGCGCCCGTTCTTGGAGGACCCGACGCTGGCGGACCTGTTCGCGTTCCTCATTAAATCCAACGAGGCGCGCCGAGCCGTCACCGCGGGGGTAGACCTCCGCGAGCTCATCATGCGGCCGGTCGACACCGCTGAGATCGAATCGGAGATACAGCGGCTCGTCCGGGAGCGGGAATCCATCGAGGAGGAACTCGAGGAGATCGACTCCCTGAAGGAGGAGCTTCCGGAACTGGAGGCGGAGCAGGCACGGCTGGAGGACGAGATCGAGGAGACGAAGGCGGGCCTCGAGGCGAAGGAAGCCGAGCTGGAGGCCGCGGACGCGGACGTGGAGGAGGTCCGGGAGGAGAAATCCGAACTGGAGTCCCAGCTCGAGGACCTCCGAGCGAAACGCTCGACGCTCGACGACATCCGGTACGACCTCGAAACCGAGCGCGAGAGCCTCGAGGCGCTGAAACAGGAACGTAAGGAGCTCAAGGACGAGGAGGCCAATCTCCCGGATCTCCCGACGGGCGAGCTTCAGGAGGTCGAGTCGGAGATCAAGCGTCTCAGGGAACAGAAGGAGGCGGTGGAACGAGAGATCAACGAGCTCCAGAGTGTCATCGGGTTCAACGAGGAGATGCTGGAGGACGATGCGGCGATGGCCTTCGACGCCCCGTCCGCCGATGCGGACGGTGACGACGATCTCACCGACCAGCTACTGGACGACGAGGAACTCACCTGCTGGACCTGTGGCAGTCAGGTCGAGCAGGAGCAACTCGAGACTACCCTGGACCACCTCCGTGACCGCAGCCAGTCGAGGGTGAACGAGGTGAGCGATCTTGAGGACCAGCTCGACGAGCTGACATCGCAGAAACGGGAGTTCGAGCGTGCACAGCGAGAGCAGAATCGGATCGAGCGCCGGCGCTCCGAGATCGCCGAGGAGATCGAGCAGGGGGAGGCGAACGTCGAACGGCTGCAGGACCGACGGGACGAAGTGATGCACGAGATCGAGGCGCTGGAGGCCGAGATAGAGGAGCTGGAGGCGGCCGAGGACAACACCATCCTCGACCTGCACAAGGAGGCGAACCAGCTTGAGTACGAACTCGGCCGGCTCGAGACGAACCTCGAGCAGGTGAACGACGAGGTCGAGGCGCTGGAGGCTCGTATCGCCCAGCAGCAGGACCTGGAGGCCGAGCGTGAGGAACTGAACGGTGAGATAGAGTCGCTCCGGACGAAAATCGAACGTCTTGACCGTCGCGTCGTCGAACAGTTCAACGAGCACATGGAGAACCTCCTCGGCATCCTCGACTACACGAACCTCGACCGCATCTGGCTCGAACGTGTCGAGCGCGAGGTCCGCGAGGGGCGGCAGAAGATCGACAGGGCGGGCTTCGAACTCCATGTCATCCGAACCTCGGCGTCGGGCGTCTCGTATGAGGATACCATCGACCATCTCTCTGAGAGCGAACGGGAGGTGACCGGTCTCGTGTTCGCCCTGGCGGGCTACTTGGCACACGAGGTGTACGGGGAACTCCCGTTCATGCTCCTCGACTCGCTCGAGGCCATCGACTCCGACCGAATCGCCGCCGTGGTCGATTACTTCACCGACTACACCGACTACCTGCTGGTCGCCCTCCTCCCCGAGGACGCGGCCGCGCTCCCGGAGGAGTACGAGCGAATCACCGAAATCTGACGCGTTCGGGTTGGGACACCTCCCTCAGAGATACCAACATCGAGTCTGTTACTACCACCCTGCTTGCGGAACCGTCAGTGCGCGGCGATTGAGGGTAATGTTTATTATAGAGTTGCAAAAGTATTTATAATCCGAGGTCCTATCCGCGGTCGATGACGAAGCTCGGGTCGGTGCCCCTTGAGGAACTTCACGCGGAGCTGGAGTCCGTCGAGAGTGCGAAGGGTGCAAAACGGCTGATGGTGGCTATCGCATACAAGGACGGGGTGGATGTGGAGACCATCGCCGCTCGCTATGCCATTCCACAGTCGACCATCTACTACTGGCTCGACCGTCTCGACAAGGAACCCCTTTCCGAGGCCCTGGAAGACGACAACCGACCAGGGCGACCCTCGAAGCTCTCCCCGGAGCAGCGCGCGACGGTCGCTGATTGGGTCGACAAGGACGCGGCCACCGGATCGCCGGAACGCAACTGGACCGCTAGGGAACTTCGAGACAAAATCGTGAAGGAGTTCGGCGTGGAGTATTCGATAGCCCACGTGAATCGAACTTTTCTTGGTTAAATCATACTTTGTGGATTTATCTGCTACTTGGTACTGGAGCATTCGATTTTGTATGAATATACAGGGAACGGGGCTGTCGCTCTCTTTTTGATGGCCAGCGTCGTATCGGGTCACGTATTATAATTTTTAATATCAGCATGGTCGTGGAGGGGTCATCTCGACCCGAATTGTGCAGTAGGTGCCGCGTCGGCCTCAAATGGTGCCACAATCAGGTCCAGTCGAAGAAGTGTGGCGCCCCCGTTCACGGCGCGGCCACGTTCTCGATCCTTTCGCACGGCGGGGAGCACGGAACCTGAACGTCACACCCCGTCGAGGGACTCCCAGTCCGCCGAGAGCTTCGACCAGCAGCGGGGATGCAGCCAGTAGTCCTTCGGCCGGTTGCCGGTCGACGGGCACCGAATCGCGACGAGGACACGTCGTCCCACACGGCCGCCCTCATCGTCGCACCGGCCATCGACGCACAGTACCGCGCCGACGATACCCTCGGCGAGACTCACGTGAAAACCCTCCAGGCCCGAACCCTCGCCCGGTTGGCGACCTACGCCGACGGATACGACATCTCGGTGCTCGTCACCCGGACGCAGCGCGACGACTTCACGGCGCCGGTTGCGACGACCGCCGACCACCACCTGGAGTGCGAGCAGACCCGGATTGGGTCACGAGTTGTCGGCGAGGACTTCGAGACGCTCGTCTATCCCGTCGACGACGGCGCGTACTACCAGACGACGTTCACGTACTGGCGGCAGCTGCTCGCGGCACGCGCCACGCAGGTCAGCGTGGAACCGTCGACGCCGACCCCGGAAGGCGTCAGGACGGGCGTCACAACTGACGGGGAGACGGTGGCGGCCATTGCAAATCCCTTGCCCGATGTGTGGACCGCAACTGGGGTAGGAGGACGATAGCGATGGGGCGCACAAACCCAACCTACCGTGATGCACTGCGGGCCCATCGAAGAGCGGTGGGCGGAGTTCCGCCGGGCACTGCGGCGTCGCGACCAACCACGCTTCGACCGGCTGTTCGAGTACGCCCGCGAGCAAGCTGACGCGAGCGGGCTGTTGAACCACCAGAATCCGCTGCTGCCGGCGCTGCTCAGCATCGATCTCGAACAGGAGGGCCGCCTCGACGACCACAAGGAACGCCTCAAGGAGCTCGAACGGGCACTCGAACAGCGGGAAGGGAGCCACGAGCGGGAGCACCACCAGGATGGGGCCACGGAATGACGGAACTCGACACCATTGCGTTCGATATCGAGACAACCGGGTTTCACATGGACGACCAGCTGACGGTCGTCAGGTTCGACGCAGACATTGGCTCTCGTATTTTTCTGAATACGGACGGGCGGGCACCGCCGCCAAATCTCGAAGCACGGGTCAACGAGGAATTGGCGACCGCAGTCTCGATCTCGGTCCAGCAGACTGAACGAACCTTGCTAAGCGAGATGGATGCGTTCGTCGAATCGACACTCACTCACCAAGACGTGAAGCTGGTCGCGCACAATGGCGAACGATGGAACGGGGGATTCGATCTCCCGTTCCTCCGCACGCGGCTCTGTTACCACGATATCGACTGGCCGTTCGCAGAACTGTCGTATATCGACGCGATGGACGTCTTCGAGACACGGTTCAACACGTCGGGAGACACCTTGACCGCCGTCTACGAGGAACTCATCGGGAGTGGATTAACCGGACTCGATCCGTTCGTAGACAGCGAGGAAGCGGTTGGCGCGTGGGAAGAAGAGGACTTCGAGTCGCTCGTACGCCACAACGTCGCGGATATCCGGCGGACACGAGCCTTGATGCGGTTAGCAGAGCGATACTGTTCGAAATCTGACTTCTCGATGAAATCGCTCGATCCAGTGGCGTGAGCGGAGTACTCTTTCGGGGCCAGAGTTCCGTACCGGAAGCACAGGTAGTCGCCGTTCTGTAGGTCGGTAGCGTATCGACGAACCTCCGCTGGTCTTATGATGTTGGGCGTTCACCCAACACGTAAGGGATGGCCCAAGAGTCGGTCTTCCAGTACACACACGTCGAAGCCGGTCTCGTCGAGAACGTCGTACTCCGGCCGACTGAGGCGACCGAGATCTACCCGTCAGGCTGGAAGTACACGCTCCATCTGGGCACCCTCGAAGACCTCACGCTCGTCCGGTTCGATAACGCCCACGAAGATACGAAGGGACACGAACACCACACCGCCGCTGGTGACGTCGACGATGTCACGTTCCCCGGAATGGAGGAACGACTCGTCGACTTCTGGGCGAGCGCAGACGAGTACTGGGAGGCCGTCGGGGGCGATCCGCCGCGGCCGTACTGACCATACACCACCCGCCACCACGACACTTCAAAAATGACCACGCTCCACATCACCGTTGGCGATCGAGAACAGGTCCGTGAGGGCGCACTCCAGTTCGTCCAGGCCGCTGAGACGGACACGCTCGACGACCAAGACGGGGCGGCGACACTACAGTTCGGAACCTACGGCGATCTCGTCGACAGCCTCACCCCGCTTCGTCTCGAACTCACTCAGGCGATCGCCGAACACGCACCCGAAAGCATGCGGGAGGCCGCACGCCTCGTCGACCGTGATGTGTCCGACGTCCATTCGGATCTGAAGCACTTGGAAACGCTAGGGATTCTTGAACTGAAAGAAGGCGGCCCCGGCGGGGCAATGCAACCCATCGTCCCGTTCGACCGGATCGAGATGCACATCGACTACCCGCTTATCAATGATATCGATGGGGATGAACCATCGGTAAGCGCGTAGCCCCAGCACGCGGAGCATTGATCAAAAAACCCGGATCGAGTTCGACGCCCCGAAGTCTCTCGTTGACCGCATCGATACCGTCGCTGAGGTACTTGAGATCCCACGAACTCGGCTTCTCACCGACGCTCTAGAAAACAAACTCGACGAGTTCGCAAACGAGGAAACGTTCCGTCGGCGGTTGAGCAATGCCTACTACGACGACCGTACCGGCTACGATACCGTCAAAACGATTCTTGATCGTGAGGAAGCGATGCGCCTGAAACTCCTCCGTGAATCGATTGACCAGACATCCGCCATACCCGAACTCAAGGATGATCTCCCAAGCGATGATTCCTTCTACGACGGCGGGGTTGCCGAATGGAACGCCTCGAGTTCGTCTGAATCATCTGATAGCGTCTGACGACAGGGACTAGCGGTATGTGGTCAAATTGTGGCGGGTGTGTCGCCAAGAGTGAAGCGAAAGGGTTCGTCAAAAAATCGGCTTTCACAGCATATCCGCGGCAGCTGTTACGTTGCTATGTCTTAACCAACATTCGGTGCGTATCTCTGGATATGTTGGTTAACGTCGACTAACGGATTCCGGAAATCGTTCCGGAAGCGGACGACGACGGACAACAAGCTAGAATATAGCGTTGAGGACGCTTTTCGAGCCCGTTTGCTGAAGCCCGGAAGTGACACGCCGTCGCTTATCGGATTCGGATGCCCAGTGGATTGGTGAATAACAAATGTCGTTCACCATCGATTTCCTTGCCGACGGCCGCATCCTCGAGTGGGAGGCAACCGCCGACGGCGCCGTCGCGACCGAGCACCATGACTATACTCCACGCTTCTACGTTGCCCCTCGCGACCCAGCGTCCGACCTCGACCTCACGACACTCCAGTCGGTGTACGACCAGCACCCGGACGTCGTCGCGACCGAGATGGTTACGCGACGGCCGGGCTTTCGACGGGACGAGGAGACAGTCCTCGCCGTCGACGTCACCCACATCGACCGCGTCACTCCACTCGCCCGGCAGGCGCGTCAACTGTCGCACTATCCAGTCGGGGATCTGGCCTGTTTCAACGTCGACTTCTCGCGAGAGTTCCGATACTGTCTGGAGACCGGCGTCGATCCGACGCCGGCGAGCGAGCTGTCGACGCTTCGGCTTAGCGTCCCGGTGACCGAAACGAGCAACGACGTCTATGGGGAGCTGTCCGTCGCCGGCGACACCGTCACCGGCTCGCCGACGGATATCCTGACCGCCGTCCAAGGGGCACTCGAAGCGCATGATCCGGACGTCCTGGTCTGCTCAACCAGCGAGATCGTCCCGACCCTGTACGAAATGGCAACTGACGCCGGCGTTGACGACTTCTCGCTGAGTCGGTGGCCTGACGTCGACTACCAGCAGCTTGCGAGCCGGTCGACGTACTCAGGCTACGGTCGCGTCGGTCACTCGCCGGCGCGGTACAACGTGCACGGCCGGGCGATCATCGACGAGTCGAACGCGTTCTTCTACGGGGAGACGAACCTCGACGGCGTCCTCGACCTCGTGTCGCGCTCGAAAAAGGCCCTCCAGGAGCTCGCGTGGGCGTCCATCGGGAACGTACTCACCGCGATCCAAATCTGCGAGGCCCACGACCGCGGCGTCCTCGTGCCGTGGAACTCCTGGCGCCACGAGTTTTTCAAACCGATGGGGACGCTCCACGACGCCGACCGCGGCGGCTTCATCTTCGCTCCCGAGGTTGGCCTCCACGAGAACGTCCACGAACTCGACTTCTCCTCGTTGTACCCGAACATCATCTGTACCCGGAACGTCTCGCCGGACATCATCCGATGTGACTGCCACGGCGACCGCGAGGATGTCCCCGGGCTCGGGTACTCGATCTGCGACGAGCGAGGCTACCTCGTCGACGTCCTCCAGCCGATCATCGACGCTCGCGACGAGATCAAGGCGGCCATCCGTCGCGAGAAGGATCGAGACGACCCCGACGGGGACCGACTGGCAGAACTCGAGGGGCGGTCGGGAGCGCTGAAGTGGATTCTCGTCGCCTGCTTCGGCTATCAGGGATTCAGCAACGCGAAGTTCGGCCGCATCGAGTGCCACGAGGCGATCAACGCGTTCGCTCGCGAGATCCTGCTGACGGCGAAACAACGGCTGGAAGCTGGCGGCTGGCGGGTCGTCCACGGCATCGTCGACTCCATCTGGGTGACGCCGGACCCCGATGTCGACGACGAGGACCGCGAGAACCTCGAGACGCTCGCGACGGAGATCACGGAACGCGTCGAGATTCGGCTCGAACACGAAGTCCACTACGACTGGGTAGCGTTCGTGCCGCAGCGCGAGAGCGACGCCGGCGCGTTGACGAAGTACTTCGGGAAGGTCGCCGGCGACGACGAGTTTAATATACGTGGTATCGAAGCTCGGCAGCGCTCGACCCCATCCTTCATCGAGGACGTCCAACGAGAATGTCTCGAACGGCTCGACGCGACTCGATCTCCAGATGCCGTGCTTGACTGTCTTCAGGACGCGATCAGTCGCCTCCACGCTGGAACGGTGCCGGTCGAGGATCTCGTCGAACGGAATCGTGTCTCCAAGCCACTGGAAGGATATACACAAAACACACAGAACGTGGCGGCGCTGAAGCGGGCTCGCGACCAGGACCTCGCCATTCACCCGGGACAGGACATCAAGTACGTGGTCGTCGACGACGAGAAGAGTTCGCGAGAGCGGGTCGCGTTGGCGCACGAAGAGATGGAATCGTACGATGCGTCGTACTACGAGACGCAACTCGTCAGAGCTGTCGAGAGTGTACTGTCACCGCTTGGGTGGGACCGCACGGAGATACACCAAGGACTCGCAGGGACACGTGAGCCAGAGCTAACCGATTTCCAGTGACCGGGCAGCGAATGGTTCAATAGAGAACCACGGTCACACTCCCTCCCCCCGTCATCGATGTGTAAAACTATGAGAGGAGGGAGGGGGTGACGGGAACAGAATGGCGAAAACCGACGATGAGACCATTAACACGAAGAAGAGCGTCTCAGCGACGTAATCTATATTCTTGTAACCAATGCATATTGTCTGACGAAGTTTTATATGCAGTGCGTTACAACCAGAACCGTACTGCATTTGGATGTGAAGGTTAGGAGAAGCGACGCTTCGACTAACCGAACAGGGGCGTCCCTATCACGCTTCTCGATCTCCTACGCCATCTCTCTTGTTTTCAGCCGTCTCGTAGCGCCAAACCCGACTTTCGTGATTTGTTCTACATGAGTACCCCCTTCCACCTTTTGTTGTTTACACATCGATGACGGGGGGTGGGGGTCACGAGACCCCGTGTCTTGATCTCATTTTCTATCCATTCGGGGGATTTGGTGTGGAAGCGACTACTCCTGTTCGCTGCATCACCGACTCCAGTTCAGGACTCTCTCGACCTCTGCCCCGCTACTATCTCGACTTTACACATCGAACACGGGGGGTGTGTCCTCCACCGGGTGCTCGCCGAGATTCTCACTCTTCGTGAAATTCTTTCAGCTGCGCATTCACGACTGAACTGAGGAGTTCTTCCTGCTGGGCTATTCCTTCCAGGCGTGTATCATCGACGATCCGAGTCATCATCGCTTCAGGATCACCCGTGAATGTGAACTCCATATACATCCCGCCGCCTCGTCCGCGGCTTTTCCGGGATGTTGAAATCAACCCGTATGTCGAGAGTTCTTTGACATATTTGACGTACGTTTCACGAGTCATCTGGTCCGCGTCGAGTTCGTTCGTGACCCACTGATAAACTTTGAATCCAACCGGACTTGGGACGGAACTACCCGTCCGGCTCGAGTGATACGCAACGGCTGCGGTTGCGTACAGTGAAATCTTCTTTTGTGTCGTAAGCCCCTCAACGAGCTTCAGCGACCGGTCTTTGTCAATCTCCTCCTGAGATTCTCGGACGTGGTCCTCCGTGACCTCTTCATCTGCCCGTTCGTCTGCGAGGTCACCAGCACCGCGGAACAGGTCGATCGCCTTCCGTGCGTCACCGTGACTTTGTGCAGCGAACGCCGCCACGAGCGGAATCACGTCGTCCTCGAGAGCATCTTGACGGAACGCATCGCGCCGATTTTCGAGAATTTCGCGCAGCTGGTTTGCGTCGTAGTCTGGGAAGTAGACGTCACGTGGATTGAATGAACTCTCGGCACGCCCGTCGATGTCTTCCATAAATTTTGGATCGTTCGTCAGTGCTGCGACGGACACGCGCCCTTCAATTTCGTTCGTGTTACTCGCCCGTGATAGCTGATAGAGAAGCTTTGAGTATGCGGGTTCGTCGTTTTCGCGCCGGCCGACCAAGAGATCGATTTCATCGAGAATGAAGATGACCGAATCGTAGTGCTCGTTGATGAGTTCGTACAGACGTCGGTACTTGCGCTTCGTCGATACGCCGGTCTCTGGAACTCCGACTTCAGTACCAACGTCCTGGGCGACAGTTTGGACGAGTTCGTAGACGGCCTGATCGAGCGTATTGATTGGTTGGCAGTTGATATCGACAACGCCGAACCGTTCGCCTTTGGATTGACAGAGCTCGATAATCTGTTGCGTGACGGCCCCGATGATGAGTGACTTACCTGTCCCTGCGGGACCGTACAGCAGCATATTCGGCGGCCGATTTCCTTGGAGAGTCGGCTTCAGAAACGAGACGACGGACTCGAGCTGGTCGTCACGGCCGACGATTCGCTCTTCGTCGATAATGGTGTCAGGCTCGACGAGGTCCCGGTTGACGAAAACTGATGCCTCCCCCTCATCATCGAGCATATCACGAATCGACCGCTGAGGGCTCTCTTCAGTCGATTCCTGATTTTGACTTGAGTCTCCGGCAGCATCCTCGCGGGCGGATCCTAACTGCTGTCCATCCGATGTAGAACTAGTTCCTTGATCAAGGGTGGATTGATCCGCCCCTTCTTGATCGCTACCGGCCATATGTCTGCTGTACGCCGGAGGATTAAAAAGATTAACCCTCGTCGATGTTTATTCGTCCGCTGTATCCAATATATCGCTTGAATTCCGTGGTTTCACGACTCGATAGTAAGAACCATCACCGAAGTACATCTGGTGGAAGACCCCCCGTCATCGATGTGTAACGCAGAATCGGCGGCCCTCATGTGAATTTGCGTATCTGTGATTGGACTTAGTTGTCCCACCCCCCGTCATCGAAGTGCAAGCCGCACGTCTGACACCCCCCGTCATCGAAGTGTAAACGCAGGGTCGATCATCCCCCCGTCATCGAAGTGAAAATCGGTTCAGTCTCCGGTTCTCTTGATGTTCACCGTTCGAATTTCATTTTGCACACGGGGTGTTCCCGCTCGACTTGTTACTCAATTCATCTCTTATACGGAGTCCGGTACATCTGTGTCATCCCACGGATTGTAGGCCATCTTCAATATACAAAACCAGCCTAATAATTCTCTATCGTCGGAATACGGCACATTTACACGCTGTCGAGGCGAATACTATGAGGCTTGACCCCATGGATGAAGCCGACACTCCGTGACACAAGCCATTAAATAGCAACACGACGGTAATCTAGGTACGACGATGTGGTACGACTACCGCTTCCGCGCCTACCCTGACCGAACAGGTGTGACTGCGGAGGTGGAACGCCACATCGACATCCACCGGCAAGCCTACAACCACACCCGCTACGAATACAACGTCCTCGACACCTGCGAGGACAACATCGGTTCGGCGTACCAACACCAGAAACGCCTCACCGAATGGAAGGACGAGTGGCCTGTGTTCTCCGAAGTCCACTCGAAGGCGTTGCAGAAGACCGTCGGACGCTTCTACGACAATCTCTCGAACCTCTCCGAAAAGAAGCAGAACGGTCACAAGGTTGGGTGGCTCAAGTGGAAGTCCCCAAGCGAGTACCAGAGTATGACGTATTCGCAGTCTGGCTTCGAACTCAAAAACACGAGTGGTCGGACTGCCACAATCTGGCTCTCCAAAATCGGTGACATCCCCATCCGATACCACCGCTCCATTCCCGACAACGCAGACATCAAAGAGGTGACGCTGAAGAAAGAGACGACGGGTGAGTGGTACGTCACGTTCGGCCTCGAAGTCAAGGACGCCACGCTCCCCGAGAAACCTGACGTAGACGATGTGAATGTTGAGGACTGCGTTGGCCTTGACCTCGGCATCCAGAACTATATTTATACGTCGGATGGCGGGAGCGTGGACTGGCTCGACCTCTCCGACGAGTACGACCGCTTACGCCGGGAACAGCGCAGTCTCTCCCGGAAGGAGCACGGTAGTAACAACTGGGAGAAACAGCGCCGTGAGGTTGCCAAGATCAAGCATCGGATCAAGCGGAAGGTCGAAGACTTCCAACACAAACTCACGACGTGGCTCGTCAAGGAGCGCGACGCTGTATTCGTGGAGGATTTGAACGTCTCGGGGATGCTTCAACAGCGTGGGAACGCTCGGAATAAGCAGGATGCCGCGTGGCGCGGATTCATCGAGATGCTGGAGTACAAGGGCGACCTGTACGGTACGCACGTCGTGCAAGTAGACCCTGTGGGGACGACCAAAGAGTGCGCTGAATGTGGTGTCGAGACGGAGAAACCGTTGTGGGTGCGGGAACACAGTTGTCCGAGTTGCGGGTTCAAGGCGGATAGAGACGCGAATGCGTCGTACAACATTCTTTCTCGCGGTCTTCAGGAGTTAGGTCTGGGACAGGCCGAATCAACGCCTGTGGAGACTGCGACCGCTGTGGAAACCGATGGAGGGCGGTCTTCGTCGGTTCCTGCAAGTCGCGTCGTTGAAACGGGAAGCCTCGGGGCTTGACCCCGAGGTGGTTCACACTTTGCACACGGGGTGTGTGATGAGAACCTATCAGTGGATACACTCGTGATCAGGGGTGTGGTCTGTCTCAAATAGAAAACCCATGCTTCAATTGTGGAACCCTATTCGACTGTTTGTGCCTAAAACGGCTCTATCGACTATTAACGGCTTAATCTAATCTCAAATTCTTTTTTCTTCACTACTTTCATCTAATTGCGAGAGGGGTGTCCCGTTCTTGAGGAAGAACGGAGCGACCAATGGGAGCGAGTAGCGCAGTAGGCCGCGGGGGAGTCGATAACACCTCAACCCAATCCGGGCTATATCGATCCAACTCCTGTACGAGCCTAACGCTAATAAAGAAATAATTCGATATGTGAAATAGAGATGGAGGTCATTCGCACCGTCAAGGTCAAGCTCAATGTGCCTGAGAAGCGACGGGACGCCCTCCATCAAACCGCTGATCAGTTCCGCTACTGTGCTAACCAAACCAGTGAATGGGCGTGGCGAGACTCCTCAAACGAATACTGCGTCACCAGCAAAGCGAAAGCCGAAGACGCTCTCTACGACCGTCTTCGAGAGGAAACCGACCTAACGGCCAATCTCGTCCAGAAGGGGATTCGGCGTGCTGTCGAGGCAATAAAAAGCGGTGTCAAAGCGTGGAAGCGCGGCGATCGTACCAGTCAACCACACTTCGACTCGTGGAGCGTCGTCTACGACAAGCGAAGTGCAACCTTCTACCGCGACCACGTGTCCCTCTCAACCGTTAATGGACGCGTCGAATGTGAATACGTCCTCCCCGACGACACGGATGGAACGCCGATTGGTGACTACCTGCTGAACAAGGACTTCGAGTTCCGTATGTCCACGCTTCAGTACGACCGTTTTGAAGACGTGTATTACCTCCACGCCCGTATGAAACGCACCATAGCAGATAGCGAAGAAGAGCGTTCAAGTTCGGACACGCACAGCGAGAACCTGACGGTTCTCGGCGTGGACTTGAACGTTGACGGGTACTTCGCCGTCACAAGCACTGGCGCGTTTATTGAATCAGCGGACTACCTCAACCACCGTCGGCGTGAGTTTGAGAAGACACGGGGAAGCCTCCAAGATACAGGCACCCGCTCGGCGCACCTGACCATCCAGCAGATGAGCGACCGCGAACACCGTTGGATACAGGACGTACTCCACTCTGTTGCGAACGACATCCTCCGCGAAGCCTGTCGGGTGGACGCGACTCACGTCGCGTTCGAGAACCTGACGGGTATTCGCGACCGAATGGCGGACGCCAGGCGATTCCACGCGTGGGCGTTCCGCCAACTCTACGAGTACGTCGAGTACAAAGGCGAAGCTGAAGGTGTGGCTGTCGAACAAGTGAGTCCTGCGTACACGAGTCAGCGGTGTTCGAAGTGCGGATGTACGCTGGAGGAGAACCGGCCGTCGAAATATTAATTCTGCTGTCAAAAGTGCGGGTACGAACTCAACGCCGACTACAACGCGAGCAAGAACATCGCTCGCAAGCTTGCTAAACGTCTCCACTCGGAGCAGACGTCTCCGAGTGGAGGAGCCACCTATCAACTGGCTCTAACGTCGGGGATGCTGAACCTGAACGGCGATTTCCACGCCTCCGACCGTTTGTCGGCAGAAGGGGAGTCCACCGACAAACCCCTCCCTCAACGAGCGAGGTCGTCAGACCAAGCGAAGTAGGGTAGGGTAGTTGATTCTGGACGAGGGGTGTGTCCACCCCCTTTTCCAAGTGCACCAAAATCAAATAGCACACGGGGTGTGGGAAATCGATAATCGGATGTATTGACCCCTCATTCGTCCGGATTGACTGGCCCTTTATATTTGGACGTGACCTTGTCCCCCTCTCTCCACTGCCAGTAATAGTAGCGGTTGTCGTTGATCTCCTTGATCGTGATCGTTGCCTTCGACGGGACCTCGTCCGGAAGATCATCAGGTCGGTCGTCGATCTCGTCGTCCTCCGACTCCTCCTCGAGACGGGCCTCGCGAGCTTTGTGCTCTGCCAGCTCCTCGGCATAGCGTGCGACATGCTGGAGCTGCTCAGAAGAGGACTCGTTGAGCGTATTGACGAGGTCTGTCGGGAGTTCCGCCGGCGGCGTCGGTGGCTCGTAGGACATTAGCGGTCGCCTCGTGTTAACCAACGGAGTACGTATTGACATAGGTTTGTTGGTTAATCGGATATCGTAACGCCACGGGCTAACGAGTACGAATAGCAAACTATTCAAAAATAGCAACCCTGGAACGCTGTCGATGTCAAACCAACGGCAACCAATTAAACCTCACCGTGGAGGAGGTCGATAATTCAATTGCTGCTGTGAAACTCACGACCATGCTCTTTCTGACTCACGGTAGGAAGCGTCGAGATCGAGATCGTCGTACATGCGATCGAGCATAGCGAGTGCTGACTGAAACGTCGCATAATGCTTCCGCATGAACGCTATCGTCTCGCGCCGAGAGATGACTGGATATCCTTCGACGTGGTCGGGGTTGAGCATCGAACGCTCGTTGAGGACGACTTGGAGAGGATCTTCAAACGAGTCCTCCGGTTGTCGCTCAAACCCTGTTGGGATTCCAAACCGTTCGAAAAAACGCTGCCAGGCGTCGATGTCTTTCTCAAGGACGGCAAGAAAGAGCGGGTAGTCTCCGGGCTCGCGACCAACCTGATAGCCCCCTTGGGTCCACACGTAGACGGCGTCCACCTGTGTAAAGGCGAAGGGCCAGTCACCGAACTGTGGGAGTACGTACGCCTCTTCGATGGACGGTGGATTCACGGCGGCACTGGTGGCCAGCAGGTCTCGTGCCGCCTTACGGACGCGATCGTCGGTCACGAACAGTCCATCATCATATCGAAGATACCCTGCATCCTCTAGTTGATTGACTGCTTGTCGAACCGTTTCGTAGGGGGTGTGGAGATGTTGGGCTACCGTTCGGATCGAATCTCCAGGATTGACTGCGAGCAACACTCTAACAGCAGTCTCATCAAACGGTTCGTACATCTAATAGATACCAATATTCTGGGAACAATCAAATAGATCACTACACTTTCGGCTATGCCGTTCTGAACGGCCTATCTAATCCGTTTGACTGACTCAAGTCCCGAGACACCAGCCAGTCTGTCTCTGACCTCGTCCTCGCCAATTGCCGTAGCCCACCGGACCGTAATTTCGACGGTAATGAGTGTTGCCGACAGCTGTGGATCGATATTATCCAATTCGTCAATAGTGACGGCATCGATAGTTTCGGGCCGCGAGAGACGCTTCTCAGCGTCAGTGACGAGGTCCCCATCCGTGCCGCAGGGGATTCGAATCGTCACGACGGCAATTGTCGTCGATTCTGGGTCGGTGGTATTGGATACTGCCATATTTTCATCTCCGTTGAGGCGCGTCTCACGGGCCAGATGTTCGACAACTGTACTCCGAGTGCGCGAGGGACGATTCGAACGCCGGAGGAGGAAACCTCCTCCGAGCTCACGGCTCCGCAGGAGCCGTGAACGCCCGTCTCGGTCGTGGCACGACCGCGTGTTTCCGAACTCTACCACTCGCGCATCCTCAAACAAAAAATACGGACAGGGCTAGGTCGGCTCGAACGCCTCGATTTCATAGATGACCTGCTTCGGCTTCTCGGCGTGTTGAACACACGATTCGTGACAGATTTAATTAACACCGATCAAAATATCTTCCAGAGCGTCGGGTCGGGGACACTCCTTCTTGCCCACCTCAATTTTAGCGTGGCAGTCACGGCAAAGATAGACGAGATTGGTAAGCTGGTTCGCCTCTTTATCCGAGTCAAAGGTTTTGTAGGGTATTATGTGATGAACATCTTTCCCATCCCCTCCACATAACTGGCAGTTATCATGGTATTCGGCGATAATTCGTCGATGGCGATTCCACGTATCACCGTAGTTCTTTGCGTGACCACCTTTCCAGTGAGGGCTGTTCTCACCAGATTGGTTTTCTGACTGCCAATCTGCTCGACATCTTATCGAACAGAATCGTGCTGATGGAGCTCCGGACTGTTTTACCTCGAATTTTGCCTCGCAGTATTCACAGCTAAGCGTCTCTTTTCCACCACTCCAGACTGGTGAACTTTCACCAGAGGCCCATTCCGACCGCCAGTTGGAGCGACACGTATCACCACAAAAGTGGAGTCTATCGATACGTGATGGACGAACTTCAAACAGACCTTCGCACCAGCGACATTCCTTCTGAACCTTTGGTTTCCACGCAGGATTATTTTCTCCAGCAAAAGTCCCCTCCTTCTCGTGGAGTCTTGATTTACAGTCCATACTACATGTTCGGCGCTGATCCCGTTGAGAGGGGAGTATTTCAAATTCATCCCCACAGACCTCACAATCCATTGTCTCTGGGATCCGCTCATTATGGACCTTGGAATGGTGGATACGAACGTATTGGTAGCTCGAAAACCCACTCTTCCCACACGTGGGACAGGTATTTTCAGCCGTAGTCATATATAACCTCACAATTGAAAAGTAATAAATCACGAGAATCGCTACTAATTATCCACCTATTCTATTTTCTCGATGATTTGATTTGGTTTCTCAGCTTGTTTTATAAAGCGAAGAATATCTTCCGACCATCCCGAGATGTTGTAGACGTTCTCGTAGCCTTCTGGCGTCACCAGGTCGCCGTAGGCCGCGAGGTCGACGAGATACAGCGCGGTGTCCGCAGACACCTCGTCCCGATACGCATCGAACGCGTCTTTGACCGTCTGGGAATCGCGGGCCGTGAACGGCGTGTTGTCCCAGATCTGCATATCGGTGAAGACGACGATCCGTTCAACAGCATCCCCTCGGTCGTGGAGGTGCTTGATCGCCTTCCAGCCGTTCGTCGAGTTCCCGACGTCCTCGTCGATCGCCAACACCGCTGCTTGGCGCTGCAGGACTGGCGTGTCGACGTGCATCGGAACGGTCTGGAAGTCGTCGCCGAACCCGCCGACGTCAGCACCCTGGTCGGCCAGGATCGCACCGAACAACGCACCGATCTCCTTCAGTCGGAGCGTGCTGTTCGCGGACAGCGGCTGATCCATCGATTCCGACAGGTCGACCGCGACAAAGGTATCGCCGAATCCGCCAGGCACCGTTTCGACCGCGACATCAATTGCGTCTTCGAGCCACTGCTCGACTGTCGGTGCTTGGACAGCCGCGTCTTCCAGCGCGGTGTAGGCCTGGTAGTACCGGAACGGGTACAGCGGCGCGTGTCGGACTGCCTCCAGGTCGAGGTGATCCACGACGGTGTCCTCCGGCACGCCGGCTTCGAGCATGTTCCGGAGGTTCCGGATCGACGCGAAGATGGGCAACGTGTACTCGTCGTCCTCGATGAGCAGTTCCCAGGCGGCTTGGGTGTTGCCGCGCTCGGAGATAACCGTCTCCCACGTGTTCGGCGCCGGCAACGGGTCGACGTCGGGATAATCGTCGAGGCCACCACGCATGAACCGCTCGAAGAGCGCTTCCTGCTCGGCGTCGACGGGCGTGGGGTGGACGCGGTTGAAGACGTCGTGCAGCGTCACCTCGCGCCGCGACAGCTCGTACTTGCCCAGCGTGTAGGCGTCGGCCATCTCAACCAGCGCGTCTTCGATCCCGCGTCGAAGCGGCCACGGCGCAGTCCCGCCGAACAGCTGGTCGTGGACAGCGAGGGCGGTCGCCGTCTCGTCCATCCGCTGGATGATCGCTGGTGCCCATTCACGGATGAGCGACTCGGGGGAGTCGTCCTTGAATCGGTCGTCGTTGGCTGCCAGTACCAGTAGCACTTGTGGGATGTCCCGCAAGTAGAGCTCCTGGCGAGCATAGGCCGCGAGCTTCAGGACGAACTCCGGGTCCTCGTTTGCGGCGGCATCGAACTGGCGAACGACAGCAGCCAGCTGCTCGTCATCGGTCTCGTAGAACGACCCCTCCAGCAGCTGGTTGATCGTGCGCTTGTACAGTGCGAGTCGGGGGTCGGCAGGCTCGAACGCTTCCCCACCTTCGTAGTTGGTGGTCCGCGTTGCCTCCGCGACCGTTTGCTTTGGCGTGTTGAATTCCATCCTATCACCCGGAGCCGCAACAGGCGACTCCGATTTTGGTGCTGCTCACACGTGGTGCGAGCAGCGAGTCTCGGGAGCGAAATTTCCCGACCCAGCCTCGCATCGCTCGGCTGGACGCTCCCGGCACGATTCGAACGTGCGACACCCGGCTTCGAAGGCCGGTGCTCTGTCCTGACTGAGCTACGGGAACACGAGTGGCCGGACAATTTCTGGAGCGAACGACGGGATTCGAACCCGTAATGTGCCATCGACGTAGCGCTCCAGATCGACGGCCACTGGCGACACGGCGACCGGAAAACTGTCGGAGCGGAACCGGTGTCGAGCGTCCTCTCGGACGCTCTTTGTCCGGGATGTTCTCGATGGACTGCGCCACCGACAGGATTTGAACCTGCGAGTTCCTAGCGAAGCAACGCTCCGACTCGACGGTCGCCACGTGCGGTCGGGCAACCGGTGGTGCGACGGGCTATGACTCCCGTTGGTGTGCTTTGCGGGCGAAGAAACGCACCACCTGGACGACCACACGCTTGGGGAAAGCCGACCGTGACAGCGTCACGGATCCGTGGCTGCCCGCTATGTCAGACACGGAAAAACGCTGTCAGAGCCAGCCCCCCGAGTGCTCCCGAGGGGAATCGAACCCCTGACCTCCACCTTGAAGAGGTGGCGTCTCTCGCCAACGGAGACTCCGGGAGCGCAGTAGGGACGAAATCAAGCGCTGAGGTGCGGCGGATACGCACGGATTATCGAAGGCGTTCGAACCCCTCGAGTTGCCCGTGCGTGAACGTCACTTGATACGTGACGAGTGTATCGAGATTCTCGAAGGAGTGTTTGAGCTCGAAGCGGCCGTGGTAGTCGTCTCGTTCGATCCAGCCGTCGTGGACTCGGTTCCGACAGCCGGCCATGTAGAGGAGATCTTCCTCGTCGACGTCGTCACGGTTCGCGTATGGCCGGTCTTCCGGCGGGACCGCTTCGGTGTGCCACTCCTCTTTGAGGAGCCGACCGTCCGCCGTAATCCGAAATGTGGTCATGTTCGGTCGATCGATGCCTTTCGTCTGCCAGTCGACGTCCTCGGCAGGACTGACTTCCTCCCACGACTTCAGTCGTGGGGTTCCCGTCACAGACGGGCTCCCACGGCGGAGAGGTTCCCAACTCG
>NZ_QMDX01000020.1 GCF_007421925.1 Haloglomus irregulare | reverse complement strand
GCGAACAGTTCGGTCAGCCCATCGGCGAGTTCCAGGCCATCCAGCACAAACTCGCGGACATGCACACCAAGCTGGAGGCCGCCCGCCAGCTCACCTACAAGTCCGCCTGGTCTGTCGAGAACTCCGACGAACCCGTGACCAAGCTCGCCTCCATGGCCAAGGAGTACGCGAGTCGGGTCGCCGTCGACGTCGCCAACGAGGCCGTCCAGATCCACGGCGGGTCGGGCTACGTCAACGACTTCGACGTCGAGCGGTTCTACCGGGACGCCAAGATCACCCAGATCTACGAGGGCACCACCGAGATCCAGAAAAACATCATTGCCCGCGAACTGCAGGGCAAGGGCTTCTAAAAGAGCTTTTTTCCGCTCGGGTGTCCTCAGCTCGCGCCTCCGGCGCGAGCCTGCGGGCACCGGCTGGCCGGCTCCGCCGACCAGCTGTTCGTTCGCGGGCGGAGCCCGCGAACCCCTCGCGGTAAAAAACATTCAGAAAAAGGCCGGCACTCGCGCCCTCCGGGCGCTCGTGCCGGTGAAACGCGCGCTCGCTTCGCTCGCGCGGTATGCATGCTGCTCCGATATTTCGGCTCCTCTGTATATAAATGGATAATTCCCGATTCCTGCAGGTTGTATTCGGATTGGTCCGATATATCTCGTTGAAGGCCCACTCTGTGCCCGAATTTCGTTGGAACGTAGTTTCAAGTATGATACCGCGGGCAACCCGGCCCGTGACCTGACGAGTCGACGCCGGACCGCCGACCCGACCGTGGGGGACGCCACCTCGCGGTCGGTTCCGCCAGCGCGGTGCCACGGTCCGGCGTGAGCGGTGGCATCACCTGTTCGCCAGTTCGGCCGCGGTGCCGCCGTCGCACCGCTTTTTGCGGGGGCGGTCGTAGGAAGGGGGTATGACCGACGAGTTCGCCGTGCTGGGTGACTGCGTGACCCGGGAGCGCCGGAGCAACCGCACGGCGCTCCGTCACCCGGCCTCGGGGCGGGCCTACGACTGGCGGCGCTTCTGCACCACCGCCTGGAAGGTGGGCAACTACCTCCGGAACGAGGGGGTCCGCGAGGGCGCGACCGTGGGGCTGGCCGCCGACCGTGTTCCCGAGCCGGTGTTGACGCTCGCCGGGGTCTCGATGCTCGGCGCGACCGTCCGGTTCGACCCGCCGGCCGCGGGCGGCCCGGACGACCTGAAGGCGCTGGTCGTCCCGACCACGAGCGTCACGGACTACGACTACCCGCCCGGCACGCGGTACGTGGCGTACGGCGAGGAGCCGGCCGACCCGTCGTACGCGTACTTCGAGCGGGAGGTCTGGAGCGAGAACCCGACCGCACCGCCGGACGTGATCCGACCCGGGACGGCGCTTCTCTCGGTCGAAGGGGAGTCGGTCACGCACGGAGCCGTCATGGAGGCCGCGATGGCGGCCGTCGAGCGGTGGGGATTGGACGACCGGACGACCGTCGCGGTCCGGGGGCCGCTCGCGCATCCCGGCGTGGTGGCCGCCGGTATCGCGGCGCCGCTGGCCGCGGGTGGGACGATCCTGCTGCCCGACGAGGGGTCGACGGGCGACCGTGCCGTTCTCGGTCCTGGCGTGGATCGGGCGCCCGAGGACCGGACCGTTGCCGCCGCCGACGTGCTGTAGCGCCGGTCAGTGCTCGACGAACTCCACGAGGACGCCGCCCGTGTCCCGCGGGTGGAGGAAGGCGACGTCGTGGCCCCAGGCACCCGCCCGGGGCTCCTCGTCGATGGCCTCGATACCGAGGTCGGCGGCACGGTCCAGCGCCACCGTGGCGTCCTCGGTGGCGAAGGCGAGATGCTGGATGCCGGGACCGTTCCGGTCGAGGTAGCGCGCGATGGCGCCGTCGTCCAGCGGTTCCAGCAACTCGAGATGGCCGTTCCCGCAGTCGAGGAAGTGGACGTCCATCCCGTCGAACGCCTCGCTGTGGACGTGTTCACACCCGAGCAGGTCCACGTACAGGTCGGCCAGCCCCGCGGCGTCGTCGGTGGCGATGCCGGCGTGGTCGATATCCATACCCGGCGTTCACCTGGCTGCGACTAAGACCTGCCGTCCCGCTCAGATCGTGGCGCCGCGGTACTCCCCGAACACGTCCCGCATCGCGTCGCAGATCTCGCCCGTCGTCGCGTATGCCTTCACCGCCGTCACGAGGTACGGCATCACGTTCTCGTCGCCCTCGCAGGCCGCCCGGAGGTCATCGAGCGCCGCCTCGACGGCCGCGTCGTCGCGGTCCGCCCGGAGCTGCTTGACCGTCTCGCGCTGGCGCTGCTGCTCCTCCTCGGAGACCTCCTCGATGTCCTCGGATTTCTCCTCGTCGTCGACGCGGTGCTCGTTGACCCCGACGATGACACGCTCGCCCTCCTCGATCTCGCGCTGGCGCTCGAAGGCGGTGTCCTGGATCTGCCGCTGGACCCAGCCCGATTCGACGGCCTTGCTCATCCCACCGCGCTCGTCGACCTCGTTGAGGATGTCGAACGCCCGCTCCTCCAGTTCGTCGGTGAGCGCCTCGACGTAGTAACTACCGGCGAGCGGGTCGATGGTGTCGGCCGCGCCGGACTCGTGGGCGAGGATCTGCTGGGTCCGCAGCGCCGTCCGAACGGACTCCTCGGTCGGGAGACTGAGTGCCTCGTCCTTGCCGTTCGTGTGGAGGCTCTGCGTGCCGCCGAGCACTGCGGCGAGGGCCTGGTAGGCCACACGGACGACGTTGTTCTCGATCTGCTGGGCGGTCAGCGTCGAGCCGGCGGTCTGGGTGTGGAACTTCAGCTGCTTGGAGGCGTCCTTCTCGGCGTCGAACCGCTCGTCCATGATCCGGTACCACATCCGGCGGGCCGCGCGGAACTTGGCGACCTCCTCAAGGATGTTGTTGTACGAGGCGAAGAAGAAGGAGAGCTGCGGGGCGAACTCGTCGACGTCCTGCCCGGCCTCGATGGCCGCGTTCACGTACTCGATGCCGTCGCCCAGCGTGAAAGCGATCTCCTGGGCCGCGGTGGAGCCGGCCTCCCGGATGTGGTAGCCGGAGATGGAGATGGTGTTGAAGTTGGGAACCTCGGCCGCACAGAACTCGAAGATGTCCGTGATGAGCCGCATCGAGGGCTCCGGCGGGTAGATGTAGGTGTTGCGCGCGAAGTACTCCTTCAACACGTCGTTCTGGATGGTGCCCCGGAGCTCCTCGCGGGGCACACCCTGCTTGTCGCCGACGGCGATGTACATCGCCAGCAGCACCGAGGCCGGCGCGTTGATGGTCATGCTGGTCGAGACCTCGTCCAGCGGGATGCCGTCGAAGACGGTCTCGAAGTCGTCCAGCGAGTCGATGGCGACCCCGCTCTTCCCGACCTCACCCTCCGCCATCGTGGCGTCGGAGTCGTACCCCATCTGCGTGGGGAGGTCGAACGCCATCGAGAGCCCGGTCTGGCCCTCGTCCATCAGGTAGTTGAACCGCTCGTTGGTCTCGCGGGCGGTGCCCATGCCGGCGTACTGGCGCATGGTCCACAGCCGGCCGCGGTACATCGTCGAGTACACCCCGCGCGTGTACGGCTCCTCGGCCGGGTTCCCGAGGTCCTCGTCGTAGTCGAGGTCGCTCACGTCCGCAGGGGTGTACAGCGGGTCCACCTCGGTTCCGCCGGTGTCGGTGGTGAACGACTCCTTGCGCTCCCCGAAGCGGTCGACGGTCGGGCCGTACGTCTCCGCCTTCCACTCCTCGTGGCCCTCCCGGATGGCTTCGAGGTCCTCGTCATCGAACATACACTGCCATACCACGGCGGGCCGCTTGAATGGTCGGGACGGGACGGACCGGCTACGGGACGTCGAAGCGTGCCAGGGTGGCCGCGCCACTCCCGTCCGAGTTCTGCCAGACGACCCGGACCGTGCCCCCCGAGTCGACCGTGCTCTCGGTGGTGAACGAGTCCCCGGCCGTGACGGTGTCGTCCCGCTCGTCGACCCAGGTGTCGACCGTGATCCCGCCGCCGCTCTCGTAGGCGAGTTGCAACTCCTCGGCGGGAACGCTGTCGCCACCGTCGTGCGTGACCGTCACGCGCTCGACGTCCGCATCGTACTCGAAGCTGAACGAGACCTGGGGAGCCTCGGTGCGACGGTCGCTGCTACTCCCGCCCGCGCTGGCGCTGCCCCCGATCCCCAGGACGAACGCCCCGACGACGGCCGCCAGGACGACGAGGACGAGCGCCAGGAGGACCGGCTGTTCGTCGCCGCGGTCCGGTACGCCCGCGTACAGCGCGAGCGCGTCACCGTCACGGACCGCG
The DNA here is from genome assembly GCF_007421925.1 of Haloglomus irregulare. GTDB lineage: Archaea > Halobacteriota > Halobacteria > Halobacteriales > Haloarculaceae > Haloglomus > Haloglomus irregulare. The sequence continues at coordinate 25,997 of NZ_QMDX01000020.1, read as the reverse complement.
AGCGGCTCCAGCCCCGCGACCGGGAGCCCCGCGCGGGACAGCGCGGCGAGCGCCCCGTCCCGCGCCGGGGCCCCGTCGACGCCGACCACCCGCGCCCGGACGACGGGACCACGCGCCGCGAAGTCGACGCCCACGGCCAGCGCGTCCACGCCCCCGATGGCGGGCGCGACCGTCGTCGCGTGGACGTCGGCGTCCGTCAGCGCGCCGAGTCCGGACTCGGTCGTCGCGAGCGCCTCCGGGGCCGACGGGAGTCGTCCCGCGGCGGTCTCGGCCAGGTCCGGCGCTACGTCCGCGACGGTCGCGACGGCCTCGCCCAGCCGCGGGAGCGCCCGCGGCGAGACGCGGCCGGTCACGTCGCCGGAGCCGAAGACATCCAGCGCGGCGTCCAAGTCGGCCGTCGGACGACTCCCCGCGGCGCCGACCGTCGGCACGGCTCCCAGTCCGAGTGCGGTGCAACCGGCGATGAACTGTCGTCTGGAGGGCATCGTCAGGACGCTCGTTCGTGTGGAATAAAACCGTACCGCTGGAGCTCAGTTCTCGCCCTCGTCCTCACCCGCACCCTCGCCCTCGTCCTCACCCGCACCCTCGCCCTCGTCCTCACCCGCACCCTCACCGTTGTTCCCGGCGTTCGACTCGCATATGACCGTCACCTCACGCGTGACCTCGGCCGAGACCCCGTCGCCCTCTGCCGTGACGGTCACATCGACCGTTCGGTTATCGGCTTCGTTCCGGTTCTCGCAGGTGACGACCGCGTCGAACGATACTTCCTCCCCAGAACTCAGCGTGGCCGTGTTCCCGTCCTCGTTCTCGTACCGGAGCTTCGGATACAGGCTCTCGTCGCCGCGCACCTCGATATCTATATCCGTGCCGAACTGGTTCCGGATGGTCAACTCGGGCTCGGTATCGGCCCCGTTCCCATTGTCGGCCCCGTTCCCGTTCCCGTTGCTGTTGGGACCGACAGAGACCGTCTCGTCGTACGTCAGGCTCACATACGCGTCGCCGTCCGCGACCACGTTCACCGACACCGTCCGGTCCGCCTCGGTGCCGGTGAACGCGGAGGCGCCGATGACGAGGCTCATGCTCGCCACGACCAGCAGCGCCAGCCCCAGGCGGACCGGGAGCCTCACCGCTCTCCCACCTCGAACTCCTCGGACCCGATACGGCTGCCGGCCGCGTCATACGTGTGGACCGCCGCCGAAAGGGCGAACACGCCGACCAGGATGGCCGCCAGCGTCAGCCCGGAGAGGCCCGCGAACGGACCGATCTCCAGCCAGGTGACGAACACCAGCGCAGCGCCGACGGCCGACAGCCCCAGGTAGAACTCGCTCCAGGGGATGTCGTTCCCGGGGACGTACTCCAGGTACAGCTCCACCTCGCGGGCGTCCTCCGTCAGTGCCACCTCCCCGCGCATGTGGTCGTACTCGACGATGTCAGTGTCGTCGAGCTTCGGGAGGTGGTTCTGCCGGAGGGCGGTGTAGACCCGCTTGCGCTCGTCGCTCTCTAGCTCCGTGACCGTCGTGTCGTTCTCCCACGCGGCCACGTGGTCGACCAGCTCGCGGAGCGAGACGCGCCGGTCGTCCTGGCGCTTCAGATAGTGGAGGATGCACTGCCGTCGTTCGTTGCTCAGCACCTCGAAGACATCGGTACCCGTGGGGGCCGTCGGCGGGACCATGGAGACGGTCCAGCGGACGCTCGCCACGACGTTCGGGAGCCGCGCGTTCCTGGGTTCGCAGGGACTGGCACTGCTCGTCGCCGGCGCCGGCGCGCTGGTGCTCCTCGTCGGCGCGCTGACCGACGATCGAGGCCGGCAGAGGCGCGGGGGGGACCGCGACCGCGACCGGAACCGGGCCGGCGTCTACGACGGACTGAAGCTGGCCGCCGCGTTGGCCCTCATCGTCGCGCTCAGCGCCTCGGGGACGATGCTGTCGCTCTCGGGCACGGAGGAGTACGGGATGGTCAGCGCGGAGTTCGAGTCCGACAGTCCGACCACGGTCCCGGTCGGGGAGCGCGCGAACCTCACCTATCCGGCGCTGAACGGGGGCCAGCTCCCGGTCGTCGCGTTCTACGAGCCCGCCAGCGAGAACGTCGGGGTCGCCCCCGAACGGATACGGCTCGACCGCGGCGAACAGCGCAACGTCACCGTGACCCTCCGGGCCCCGCCGGAGACGGGCTACTACCCGCAGTACGTGACGGAGTACCGCTACTTCGCGGTGCTCCCGGTCGGTGTCATCGCGTGGCTGTACGGGGCGCACCCGTGGCTTCCCATCGTCGCGACGAGCGGCGTCCTGGCGCTTCCCTTCCTCGTCGTGGGGGTCGTCGTCCTCCGTGGGACGGTCCGCACCCGGCGCCGCTCCGGGACCGGCGGACTCCTCTGAGCCCCGCGCTCGCCCGGTGGAGCAACCCTTTTGTTCCATCCGTCGGACCTGGGTAGCGATGGACGAGTGGGGGTTCGCGGCCGGCTGCTCCTGTCGGACAACCTGACGCTACTGGTCGGCGTGTTGGTGGTGCTGGCCGCCCTGGGTGGCGGCGTCAGCTACGCGACCTACGTCGAACCGGGGACGGTGACGGAGTCGGAGCCCGTCGGCCAGTGGGCGACGACCGCCGGATACACGCACAGTGCGACGGTCACCGAGGACACGGAGGCGTTCCCGGCGGGGACGGTGCTGGAGAACCGGGAGACGTACTTCACCGAGGTGGCGCCGGTGCTGGACGGCCGGTTCAGCTACCGGTTCGACGCGCCCGGGGGCGAGGTCAACGCCACCGTCGAGACCGTGCTCGTGTTCCGCTCGGCGGACGAGGAGCGGGAGTACTGGCGCGTCGAGGAGCCGCTGAACAGCACGTCGGCGACCCTCGGACCCGGCGAGCGGGTCACGACGGCGTTCCAGGTGAACACCACGCGGGCGACAGCGCGGCTCGACCGCATCAGTTCGGAGGTGGGTGCCTCCCCGGGTGAGACGTCGGTGTTCGTCGTCAGCCGCGTGACCGCCGACGGGCAGACGCTCGGCGAGTCGGTCGACGCCGGCGGGCGGTATCAGCTCGGGTTCGACCTCGGGACCGGCACCTACAGCGTCACGGGGCCCAGGGGGGAGTCGAACCGGCGGACGGTGACGGCAGTGGAGACGCGAACGCGGGAGTACGGGCCACTGCGGACTGTCGGCGGACCACTCCTGTTGTTGCTGGGGCTGGGTGGGCTGGCGTCGCTCGCTTTCGGCTGGCAGCAGGGACTGCTCGCGGTGTCGGCCGCCGAGCGCCGGGCGCTCGCCTTCGCCCGCGAGCGCGACGAGTTCGACGAGTTCATCTCGCGTGGGACACCCTCGCGGGCGGCGCTGGAGCGTCCCGCCGTCCGGGTCGACTCGCTGGCCGACCTCGTCGACGTCGCCATCGACAGCGACCGGCGTGTCATCGAGGACCCGGAGGCACGGAACTACTACGTCCTGCTCGGTGACGAACGCTACGAGTGCTCGCCGCCACGGACCTACGAGTTCGACTGAGACCGACTCACCCGGTGTCGTACTTGTACGTCGCCTCGTCCGGGTCGATACCGAAGTCCTCGGCGGACTCCTCGGGTTCGGCGGACTCCTCGGTGGCCTCGGCGGCCCGCTTGAAGCGTTCGCGGTACTCCTCGGGCATCCGGAACCGCTCGGCGTCGATGACCATCGGGATGGCGTCGGGGTCGGACCCGGCCCGCTTGCTCTCCAGGCGGTCCCGGAGCGGCTCCGGGAGGTCCTCGGTCTCGACCGGGCGGAAGCCGAACTGCGAGAGGTAGTCGTGCTCGCCGGTGAGGCTGTACACCTCGTCGAACCCCTCCATCTCGGCGGTGTCGACGAGCCGCTCGATGACGTGGGCGCCGACGCCCTGGTTCCGCCAGCCCTCGAGCACGCCGATGCTGGTGAGCTCCGCCACCTCGGGGTCGCTCGGGGTCGGATGGTAGCGCAACCGACCGAAGCCGGCCCGGGTGTCGGACCCGTCATCGACGGCGACGACGTAGTCCCGCGACCGGAACGCCGTCTCGTCGAGTCCCATGGCCTCGATCCCGTCAAGCAGCCAGGCCTCGTCCCGGTTGCGCGCGTCCCGAACGTACATACCCGACCATTGACCCCTGACCGTCTAAAGTGTGCAGGCCATGGGCCGGGCCACGACCCGGCCGCCGGCCGGGCGGCGCCCCCGGTAGGTGCGGAACCCGTCGGTCGTCTCCCACCGTCGGAAGGTTTCTTGTCACGGCCGGTCCCAGCAGTGAACATGGCATCCGACGCGGACTCCGCGCTGGAGGATATCGACCGGGTCGTCTACGAACCCCCGGAGGGGTACGTCGAGGGGACGAACGCCTACCAGTTCGCCCGGGAGCACGGCTACGACTCGCTCGAGGAGCTCATCGAGGCCTCGACCGACGACGTGGAGTGGTTCTGGGACGCGCTTCCCGAGTACCTCGGCATCGAGTGGTACGAGGCGTACGACGCGGTCCGGGACGACAGCGACGGGCCGCAGTTCACGGAGTGGTATCCCGGCGGGAGCATCAACATCGCACACAACACCGTCGACCGGTACGCCGAGGCCGACGCCCCCGAGCGCAACCGCGTGGCCATCACCTGGGAGGGCGAGGACGGCACCGTCCGGGAGACGACGTACCACGAACTCGCGCGGCAGTCGAACCAGGTCGCCAACTGCCTCCGTGAGCGCGGCATCGAGCGGGGCGACACCGTCGGGCTCTACATGCCGATGGTCCCGGAGGTCGCCGCCATCATGTACGGCGTCTTCATGGCCGGCGCCATCGCGGTTCCCATCTTCTCCGGCTTCGGCGTCGACGCCACCGCGACCCGCATCGAGGACCCCGAGGTCGACCTCCTGTTCACCGCCGACGGCTTCTACCGGCGCGGGTCCGAGGTCGGGCTGAAGGAGCCCGCCGGCGAGGCAATCGACGACGCCGATACCGACATCGGGAGCGTGGTCGTCTACCGGCGGTTCGAGGGCTCGGACCCGCCGATGACCGACGGCCGCGACGAGTTCTGGACCGACGCCGTCGGGTCACAGCCCGACGAGTTCGACACCGTCGAGACCGACGCCTCCGACCCGTGCATGCTGCTCTACTCCTCGGGGACCACGGGCAAGCCGAAGGGCATCGTCCACACCCACGCCGGCGGGCAGGTGCAGGCCGCCAAGGAGATCTACTTCGGCTTCGACCACGACCCCGCCGACCGCTTCTTCTGGGTCAGCGACATCGGCTGGATGATGGGCCCCTGGACCCTCGTCGGGAACCACACCTTCGCCGGCAACGTCTTCATGTACGAGGGCGCGCCGGACCACCCGGAACCCGACCGCTTCTGGGAGATGATCGACCGCCACGACGTCACCGTCTTCGGCATCTCGCCGACCGCCATCCGCGCGCTTCGCAAGCAGGGCGACGAGTGGATCGAGGGCCACGACCTCTCCACCCTCCGGTTGCTCGGCTCGACCGGGGAGCCGTGGGACCCCGAGTCCTGGCTCTGGTTCCACGAGCACGTCGGCGGCGAGACCTGTCCCATCATCAACATCTCCGGCGGCACCGAGATATTCGGCTGCTTCCTGATGCCGCTGCCCGGCCAGTCGCTCAAACCCTGCACGCTCGGCTCCCCCGGCCTCGGCATGGACATCGACATCGTCGACGCCACCGGCGAGTCCATCCGCGACGACCACGAGCGTGGCTACCTCGTCGCCCGCGACTCCTGCCCCGCGATGACGAAGTCGCTCTGGAGCGGCGACGAGCGCTACCTCAACGAGTACTGGGGGCGCTTCGGCGACATGTGGGACCACGGCGACTGGGCCCAGGAGGACGAGGACGGCTTCTGGTTCCTCCACGGGCGCGCCGACGACGCGCTCAACGTGGCCGGCCGGAAGGTCGGCCCCGCCGAGGTCGAGGGGGCGCTCATCGACCACGACGCCGTCAACGCCGCAGCCGCCATCGGCGTTCCCGACGACACCACCGGGACCGCCGTCGTCACCTTCGTTCAGCTGGAGTCCGACTACGCCGAGTCCGACGACCTCCGCGAGGACCTGCGCGCGCAGGTCGGCGAGGAGCTGGGCAAACCGTTCCGCCCCCGCGAACTCCTCTTCGTCGACGACTTCCCGATGACCCAGTCCGGGAAGATCGTCCGCCGGGTCATCCAGGCCACCCACACCGGCGAGGACCTCGGCGACCTCTCCTCCATCGAGAACCCCGAGGCACTGGAGGAGATAGAGCAAGCGCGATAGGACCGGTACAAGCGACTGGAGACCACATCCCGACCGCTGTTCCGGTAATAATCGGCTTCTGGTCGCAGTTCCGGTGATATTCCGGGCGTTCCAGGATACGTCCGCGACCCCCGTCCGCCGGTCACCGCCACGATGGCCGACATCGCGCGTGCGAGGGCCGGGCCGGGAACGTGTCGACCCGCCGCGGGCCGGCGGTATCGTCTCGTCGCGATTGCACGTGTGAGGACGGCGGGAGTGCGCTGGAACGAGTCTCACCGAGAAGCTAAACCGCCGACCGTCGTAGCCGGCGGTATGAGCCAACAGCCACGCGTCGTCGGTATCGCCGGGAGCCTCCGCGACCACAGCTACACCCGCCTCAGCGTCGAGCGAACGCTCCGGGAGGCCGGGCGTCGGGGCGCCCGGACGGAACTACTCGATCTCCGCGAGTACGACCTGCCGGTCTACGACGGTGACGCGGACGAACCGGGCGACGCCGCCGGGCTCGCGGCGGCGGTGCGGGCTGCCGACTCGGTGGTGCTCGGGACGCCGTCGTACCACGGCTCCTACTCCTCGGTGCTGAAGACGGCGCTTGACTACTGCGGGTTCGACGAGTTCGAGGACACGACCGTCGGGCTGCTCTGTGTGGCGGGCGGGTCGTTCCCGACGACGCCGCTGGAGCACCTCCGGTCGGTCTGCCGGGCGCTCAACGCCTGGGTGGTGCCACACCAGGCGGGCATCCCGGGCGTCTCCGGCAAGTTCGAGGACGGCGAGTTGATCGACGAGGGGCTGGCAGAGCGGGTGGACGTGCTGGGTCGGCGCGTCGTCGAGTACGCGAACATCGAGCCGGACCCGCGGTGCGCGGAGGCCATCCAGAACAAGGGCGCCGGGGGCTGAGCCCGACCGACCCCGGAACGCTCAAACGAGGGTCGCTCCTACCCGGGAGCGTGACAACGTGGGTGGAGAACCCGGAGGGCGGGCGGGCTCGTGGCCCCGTCGGCCTCGCCCGGGCGTGGGCGGAGGTGCTGGTGCGACCCCGTCGCTTCTTCGAGAACGGCGTGGCGCCCGGCGACCAGGCCCCGGGGCTCGTCTTCGCCATCGCGGTGACGCTCGTCCACGTGGTCGTCCGTGGCGCCCTGGTTCCCGGGTTCTTCCCCGTCTACAGCGGCCGGCCGGTCGTGTCGGCGCTGTTCACCGTCGTCGTGGCCGGGTTGCTCGTCGCGCCCGTCCTGCTGCATCTCGTCGGTGCCATCCAGACGGTCCTGCTTCGCCCGTTCGTCCCCGACCGTGCCGGCGTCTCCGAGACGGTACAGGTCGTCGCGTACGCGTCCGCACCGGCGGTGTTCGCCGCGCTCCCGGTCCCCGGCATCCGGCTCGTGGCGGCGCTGTACGGCGCGACGCTGCTGGTCGTCGGGCTGACCGTGGTCCACGAGACGACCCCCGCACGGGTGGTGGCAGCGAGCGTCGTCCCGTCGGTGCTGCTGTTCGGCTACGTCCTCGGCGGGCTCCCGGCGTTCGAGACGCTCGCCGGTGTCGACCTCGTTCCGGACCCGCGGGCGGGCGCCGGTAACACGGGGCCGGCCACCGGGAGCCCGGACGGCTGACGCGGCCGTGGCCGGGTCCCATCTTTTTGCTCCGTCCGCGTGTTCACTCCTCATGGAGTACACGACGCTCGGCGACACCGGGCTGACGGTCTCGCGGCTCTGCCTCGGCTGCATGAGCTTCGGCGACCCGGACTGGCGCGAGTGGGTCCGGGGCGAGGAGTTCGGACACGAACTCGTCGAACGGGCCCGCGAGCTGGGTATCAACTTCTTCGACACCGCCAACATGTACTCGCGCGGGGAGAGCGAGCGCATCCTCGGCGACGCGCTCGGCGATGACATCGGCGAGCAGGTCGTCGCGACGAAGGTGTTCTTCCCGATGGACGACGACGACCCCAACTCCGGCGGCCTCTCCCGGAAGACGATCGAGCAGCAGCTCGACGCCTCCCGGGAGCGTCTCGGCGTCGACACGGTCGACCTCTACCAGACCCACCGGTACGACTACGACACGCCGGTCGAGGAGACGCTCCGCGCACTCGACGACGCGGTCCGCCGGGAGAAGGTCCGCTACATCGGCGGCTCCTCGATGTGGGCCCACCAGTTCGCCGACATGCTCCACACCAGCGACGGCCTCGGCCTGGAGCGGTTCGCCACGATGCAGAACCACTACAACCTGGCCTACCGCGAGGAGGAGCGCGAGATGCTGCCGCTCTGCGAGCGCGAGGGCATCGGCGTGATCCCCTGGTCGCCCCTGGCGCGTGGCTTCCTCGCCCGCCCCCACGAGGAGTACCGGACGACCACCCGAGCGGAGACGGATGACTACGCCGAGGCCCACCCCTACGTCGACAACGGCGGCCGCGAGGTGAACGAGCGCGTCGAGGAACTCGCCGCCGAGAAGGACGCCTCGATGGCCCAGATCGCGCTCGCCTGGCTCCTGCACAAGGACGAGGTCGACGCGCCCATCATCGGCACCTCCAGCATCGAGCATCTGGAGGAGGCGGTCGCCGCGCTGGACATCTCACTGTCCGATTCGGAGATCGAGCACCTGGAGGAGCCGTACGAACCGGTGCCCGTCTCCGGGCACGAGTAGGCGACGCGCTGGCTACAGCCCTCGCCGCGCGACCAGTACGGCACCGACGAGCAGCGCCAGCACCGCGCCGACCGCGCCGAAGCCGGGCCCCTCGGCGACGGTCGGCGACTGTTCGACGACGTCCGACCAGTTGCCCGGCCGGGTCGAGGTCGCCGTCCCGGTCGACGTGCTCCCGGTCGAACCGCCGTCAGCCTTGGCCTCCGGGTCGTCGTTCCCCGCGGTCGCGGTGGCCGTCGCGGCCGCGGTGGCCGTCGCGGTCGGCTCCAGCGTCGCTGTCGGGGTCGCCGTCGGCGTTGGCGTCGGGAACGGTGTTCCGTCCTCGGGCGGCGTCCGCGTCGGCGTCGGCTCCGGGGTCGGGGTGGGCGTGGCCGTCGGGGTCGGCGTCGGCGTCGACGTGGGTGTCGACTCCGACGGTGGTGGACCCAGCTGCTGGCGTGCCGCCCGCTCGTTCGCGCAGTCACAGATGTAGAAGTAGTGCGACGTGATGGTCGACGCGCCATCCTGGCCGGCGGTGGTCGAGGTGAACTGGTACCAGCCGGGCTCGTCGGGCGTGCTGATGCAGTCGACCACGTAGTTGACGAACTGGTCGCCCTCGTTCAGCGTCGGCGGCGACCCGCCGAAGTCGCCCTCGTCGTAGAAGTCGGCCTTGAATACGTCCTCCGTCACGGTCGAGGACTTGACCTGCGACGCCAGGTTCTCGTCGGTCTCGGTGCCGGGGTCGTCGTTGCCCCGGTCGATGCCGAACGCCTCCCCGTTGCTCGGCCCGCAGCCGGCGAAGCCACCCTCCTCCCAGGTGGCCTTGACCTAGTCGATCTTCTCGAAGCCGCGGTTCGGCACCCCGAAGCTCCTCAGTTCGCCGTCGTCGAGGCCGGGCTGCCGGCTCGGGACGACGGTGAAGTTCCCCTTCTCCTCGACCCCGTGGTCGGCAGCGGCGACGCCGGCGCCTCCGTCGAACGCGGGCGCGACGAGCCCCGGCCCGACGGCGCCACCCACCAGCGCGCCGAGCAACAGGACCGCCATCGGCTGTGTTCCGTCCATGTTCGTCTCGCTTGTCGGTACGGTAGGGTCCCCGCCGGGTAGGGGTTATCCCCCGTATCAGGGGGGTATTGAAACCGGGGTGTTCCCCGGACCGCTCGCGTCAGCGCCGCCTGGCGAGGAGGCCGCTCGCTAGCGGTCCAAGGAGCGCGGCGAGGACGCCGAACCCGGGGCCGTCGGCGACCGTTGGCGACTGCTCGACGACGGCCGACCAGTTTCCGGGCGGGGTCGCCGTGGGAGAGTCGGTCGGCGTCGTCGCTCCGGCCCCACCCTCGGACGCGTCAGTATCGCCGCCGGATGGCCCCCCAGCCGACGCGGTGGTCGCGCTGGCCGTCACCGTCGCGGTGCCGGCGGTGCCGGTCCCCCCGGCGACACCGAGTCCGGCGGCGAGGAACAGCACCCATACCCAGAGCGTCGCGGCCGCCGCCGGCCGCCATCCAGCGCGGCGGATCACGAGCGTGGTCTATCGGGCGCCGTGCAAACCCCTTGCCCCGGATGTGTCCCCGGTTTGAAATGGTCCCGGGGCGCGGGCTCCTGGGTTCCGCGCCCTGCGGCGGTTCTCCCCGACGCCCGTCCACCGTGGGCGACGCCCGGATTCGGGCCCATTTGTGCTGGATTCCCCGTTCACACGGTAGTTATTTATTACGCGCACCGCAGCGGACGAACATGCGGTACGTCAAGATCGTCCTCATCCCGGAGAGCGGCGGGCTCCATCCGGCCGAGGAGCGACTACGCAACGAGCCGGCCGTGTCGGAGGAGGTCATCCTCCAGTTGAACCTGCTGGACGACGGGACCGCGGTGTCGCTGGCGACCCACCGTGGGGACTCGGACCGGCTCCGCGAGATCCTCGACACCAGCGACGAGGTCCTCGACTTCGAGGTCCTGGACACGGAGGACGGCATCCAGACCTACATCCATTTCAGCCCGAACGAGACCACTGGGGCCCTGCTGGGGCTCACCCGCGAGCACGAGTTCGTCATCGACACGCCCATCCGGTGGGACCCGGACGAGGGCGGCGCCGTGCAGGTCGGCCTCATCGGCGACGACGAGACCGTCCAGCGCGCAATCGAGGACGTCCCCGACGACGTCCGGCTGGAGCTGGAGCAGCTCTCCGAGTACGACCCGCAGTCACAGGAGCTGTCCGCGCTGCTGACCGAGCGCCAGCGCGAACTGCTCGACACGGCCGTCGAGGTCGGCTACTACGAGGTCCCCCGCCGCGCCACCCACGAGGACATCGCCGCCGAACTCGACCTCTCGACGACGACCGTCGGCGAACACCTCCGGAAGATCGAGGCCCGCCTCCTCTCGGAGATCGCCCGCTCGCACTGACTCCCGGCCGCGCCGTCCCGTCCGTTCTCCCGTCCAGCCGGTCCCGAGACGCACGGAGCCACGCCGACCGGTGCCACGGCGCCGGCCCGGGCCCGGTCGTTCGGCACGGTGGTCTCGTCCGTCGTCCCCGCCCCGACCACGGCCCCCTGCGGGCGAAGCCGCTCGATGTAGAGCGCCACCGGCATCGCGGACTCGGCCACCGGCGGGACCCCGGAGAGCAGGTCCGCCCCCCTCGGCCACCCTGAACTATTTGCCCGCGGGCGGGGTAGCTCCCCATACGCAACCGGTGCAACTTTGAACTCACGGCAAGTTGCCCGAGCCAACGAACATGGAGATCACCATCGACGACGAGACCGACGAGGAGATCGCACAGGCCATTGCCACCGCCGTCTCCGAGCACCTCGGGACCCCCGTCGAGCTGACCGACCGCAGCGGCGGCGCGCTGGCGGCCGCGGGCGAGGACTGGGACGAGGAGGCCGCGGTCGTCACGGAACGCGAGGAGACCATCCGCGGGGAGGTCGAGGCCATCATGAGCGGTGGCCCGGAGCGGGGCCACGACAAGATCGAGGACCTGGGGAAGCTGTTCGTCCGGGACCGCCTGGACATGATCTTCGACCGCATCGAGTACGAGGACGGTACCTTCGCCCGGCACTCGGAGGACGACGACCTCCCCGGCGACGGCCTCCTCACCGGTATCGGCACCATCGACGGCCGGAAGGTCGCGTTCACGGCCAACGACTACACCGTCAAAGCCGGCTCGCTCGGACAGATGGGCGTCGAGAAGGTCATCCGCATCCAGGAGCGCGCGATGGACCTGAACGTCCCGATGCTCCGGCTCGTCGACTCGACGGGCGCCCGGCTCAACGCCGAGGAGCGCGAACCCGGGGACACCCACATGGACCGCTACCGGGGCGGCAAGATGTTCTACAACCAGTGCATCATGTCCGGCCAGGTCCCCCAGATCGGCGTCCTCTACGGGCCCGACGTCGCCGGCTCGGCCTACACCCCCGTCTTCTGTGACTACCTCATCATGGTCGAGGACATCTCCGGCATGGCCATCGCCTCGCCCCGCATCGTCCGCGCCATGACCGGCGAGGACGTCTCCGGGATGCAGGAGCTCGGCGGCCCACATCTCCATGCCCGCCACTCCGGCAGCGCCGACGTCGTCGTCCCGGACGAGGAGACCGCCGCCGAGCGGGTCAGGGACGTGCTCGGGCTCATCCCGCAGAACTACTCCGAGCGTCCCCCGACGGTCCCCGCGGCCCCGCCCAGACGGAACCCGAAGGGTCTCGACCAGGTCATCCCGGACGAGCCCAACAAGGCCTACGACGTGCACGACGTCATCGACCGACTGGTCGACCGGGACTCCTGGCTCGAACTCAAGCCGGAGTTCCGCCCCGAACTGGTCACCGGCCTCGGCCGCATCGACGGGCGCACGGTCGGCGTCGTGGCCAACCAGCCCAACCACGTCTCCGGCGCCATCTTCCCGGACTCGGCCGGCAAGGGCGCCGGCTTCGTCTGGACCTGCGACGCCTACAACATCCCGCTGGTCTACCTCTGTGACACCCCCGGCTTCATGATCGGCTCGCAGGTCGAGAAGGAGGGGGTGCTCCGGAAGGGCCGGAAGTTCATCTACGCCACCTCCAACGCGCAGGTGCCGAAGTTCTGCGTCATCACCCGCAAGGCGTACGGCGCCGGCATCTACGCGATGGCCGGTCCCTCCTTCGCCCCGGACGCGACGCTGGCGCTTCCCTCCGCCGAGGTCAGCGTCATGGGGCCCGACGCCGCCGTCAACGCCCTGTTCGCCGACCAGATCGAGGACATGGACGAATCCGCCAAGGACGCGTTCATCCAGTCCGCAAAGCAGGAGTTCGACAAGTACATCGACATCCGCGCGCAGGCCAGCACGATGCAGGTCGACGAGCTGCTGCCCGCCGGCGACCTCCGGACGCAGCTCGAACGGCGGCTCGACACCTACTGCGGCAACAAGACCCGCGAGGAGCGCCCGCGCCACCACGGGACCGTGTTCTTCTGAACGAGCGGTTTCCTCGTCGGGTTCGCGGGCGGCGCCCGCGAACCGCTCCTCGGAAAACCCGCCGGCACTCGGACTTTGCACCCTCGTCCCGGGGAAGCGTGCTCGCTTGGCTCTTGCGTATGCAGACGGCGGGCAGCGAGTGACCGGCCGGTTCCCCTCGCCCCCGGGTCGAACACTCCCGAAGTCTCAAGCTACTTATTCCGCGACGGTCAACGGAGTGCTAATGCCCTCCCGGCGGCGGTTCCTGGCCTCTATGGGCGCGGCCGCGGCAGCCGTGGGGCTGGCGGGCTGTTCGGGGTCCGGGGGCCGGAGCCCACCCCACGAGGCCTGGCTGTACGACCCACGGGCGGCGCTGGGGCTCGACCTCCCGTGGCGGGGGTTCGTGTCGGTCGACGTTCCCCGAGCGTGGGCGCGACGCGAACAGTTGCCGGAGGAGTGGGTCGCGACCGTGACCAGTTTCGACCGGGGGGTCACCTCCGTCGACCGGGGCGACCTGGACCGGTTGACCGCGCAGGGGTTCGGGACCGCGGACCTGACCACGGCCGGCACCACCGTTGCACTCACCGGCGACATCGAGGCGCGCCCGGTGGTTCGGGAGTTCGCGCAGGGGAGCACCGTCGAGGAGCACGAGCCCGTGGCCGGCCACCGACTGTTCGGCTACGAGCCGCGGTTCCTGGGCCGCATCGATCGGAACGGCGAGCTCACCAGCGGGTCGCTGGGCCTCGCCGTCGCGGACGGGCGGGCCGTGGCCGGTGGCCTGCTCGCACGCGAGGAGCGCGCCGTGGACTCGGTGGCGGCCATGGTCCGGGCGCGGGCCGGGGCGGCGGAGTCGGAGCCGGACCGGGACATCCGGTCGGTCGGGCGGGCGCTCGCCGCGTCCCCGCTCGGGCTGCCGCCGGTCGCGGGCGGGGTCACCTTCGACCGGGCCCTCGCCTCACGGCTGTCCGGGGCCATCCCGGAGGCGTGGCCGACGCTCGCCGCGGCGGTCGACGACCTGCGGGCGTTCGGCGTCGGCCTCCGCTTCGGGCCCGACCGGACGCTCACCGAGTTCGTCTTCGTCTACGACCCGCGTGCCATCGCCGAGAACGAGAACCTCCGGGCCGCCGCCGACAAGCTCACCGAGGAGTCGGACACGGTCGACAACGGCGTGGTCGGGGTGCGGCTCGGACCCGACGGCCGCTCGCTCGTCGTCCGGACCACCGTCTCCCCGCAGACCGTCTGGGCGGACTTCCGCGGCGAGCTTCCGGGCTTCTGAGCGACACGGGCGGAGATGCCGGTTACGCCAGTGTCACTGGCCCGTTCCCGGATGCAAAGCGTCAAACGGGTCCCCGGCGAAACTATCGGTAATGGTTCTGGGGACCGATCGACGCGTGCTGGCGCTGGCCATGGCCCGCATGGCCGACGCGCTTGGCAACTCCTTTCTCATCATCGTCCTCCCGCTGTACATCGCGAGCGGACAGGTCGCGATCGACGGCATCGTCGGCGGCCGGCTGCTCGGCTTCACCCTGACCGAGGAGTTCCTCATCGGGCTCGTCCTCTCGCTCTTCGGCTTTCTGAACAGTTTCGGCCAGCCGGTCACCGGCCGCATCTCCGACCGCGTCGGGACGCGCAAGCCGTTCATCCTGGGCGGGCTGGTCGTCTTCGGGGTCGCCAGCGCGGCCTACCCGTTCGTCTCCTCGTACGCCGCCATCCTCGTCGTCCGGGCGGTCCAGGGGCTCGGCGCGGCCCTCACCGTGCCCGCGACCATCGCGCTGGTCAACGACTACGCGACCAGCGACGACGAGCGCGGCGGCAACTTCGGCGTGTTCAACACCTTCCGACTCATCGGCTTCGGCTTCGGCCCCATCGTCGCCGGCATCGTCGTCGCCGGCGGGTTCGGCCGCGAGACCGTCACCGAGTACGTTCTGGGCGGACTGACGCTGTCCGGGTTCAACGCCGCGTTCGCCATCGCCGTCCTCGGGGCGGTCGTCTCCTTCGCCCTCGTCGTCTGGCTGGTCGACGAACCGCCGCGGGCCGGCGCCGACGCTGCCGACGACCTCTCGATATCCGTCCTCGATCCCGACGGCGGCATCGACACGGTGTTCGCGGTCGGCATCGGGACGCTGTTCATGGCGCTCACCATCGCGCTGTTCGCCACCCTGCAGGAGCCCATCAACACCGCGCTCGGCCAGGGCTCGACGCTGTTCGGGCTGCAGTTCTCCGCCGTCGTGGCCGCGAACGTCCTGCTGCAGGTGCCCATCGGCAACTGGGCCGACGAGTACGGCCGCCGGCCGTTCATCATCGCCGGGTTCGCGCTGCTGGCGCCGTCCGTGCTCGCCCAGGGGCTCATCCCGCTGGTCACGACGCCCGGGACCCTCGTCGGCCCCGGGCTGATGCTCGCCTCGCGGCTGGTCCAGGGCGTCGCCGTCGCGATGGTGTTCGCGCCGGGACTCGCCGTCGCCGGCGACCTCGCGCGCGACGGCCGGTCCGGCACCACCCTCTCCGTCCTGACGATGGCGTTCGGGCTGGGCGTCGCCTTCGGGCCGCTGGTCTCCGGGTTCCTGTTCTCGTTCGGGCTGCTCGCCCCCTTCGCCTTCGGCGCCGGCCTCGCCGTGGTCGCGCTCGTCCTCACGGTCACGCAGGTCGAGGAGACGCTGGGCGGCGGCAGTCCCACCCCGGAGGCCGACGACCCGCCGGCCGTCGCGCAGGACTGACGGATGGGCCCGCCGTCGGGCCTAGGTCTTTGACGGTGCCACGCCTGCGGTCGGTATGACCGACGATCGGACGCCCGTGACGTTCGAGGGCGAGCGATGACCGACCCCGGGCTCCCGTTCACCCTCGGCGCGGTCCAGCTCGGCAACAACGCGTTCGAGGGGTCGAACAACTGCTACGTCATCGGTGCCGACACCGACCGGACGACCCTCGTCGACACCGGCATCGCGATGCCCGACGTCGAGCGTGACCTGCGCGAGGGGCTCGCCGAGTACGACCTCGGGTTCGCCGACATCGACCAGGTCCTGCTCACGCACTGGCACATGGACCACGTCGGCCTCGCCGGAACCGTCCAGGCCGAGAGCGACTGCGTCGTCCGTGCCCACGAGGCCGACGCCGGCCTCATCGGGGGTGATGAGGCCGCCGAGGCCGAATCCGAGGCGACGCTCGAACGGCTCGTCGAGGAGTGGGGGGTGCCCGAGGCGCCACGCGAGGAGCTGTTCGCCTTCCTCGAGATGGGCGAGGGAGGTGCGGGCGACCCACCCGACGTGACGCCGTTCGAGGCCGGGGAATCGTTCGACGCCGGTGGGACGACGCTCGAGGCCGTCCACCTCCCGGGCCACTCCGCCGGCCTCACCGGGTTCGCGTTCGACGGCCGCGACGGCCGGGAGCTGTTCAGCGGCGACGCGCTGCTGCCGTACTACACGCCCAACGTCGGCGGCGCGGACACGCGCGTCGACCGGCCGTTGGCAAGATACCTCGACACCCTCGCCGGCATCGTCGAGACGGGCCACACCCGCGCCTGGCCGGGCCACCGGGGCCCCATCGTCGACCCCGTCGGCCGGGCCGCGGACATCGTGGTCCACCACCGCGAGCGCACCGGCCGCATCGTGGACCACCTCCGGGCGTCGGGGCCGGCCGACCCCTGGTCCGTCTCCGCCCATCTGTTCGGCGACCTCTCGAACATCCACATCCTGCACGGCCCCGGCGAGGCCTACGCGCACCTCCAGCATCTCGCGAACGCCGGCGTCGTGGAGCGCGACGGTCGGCGATACGCGCTCGTTGACGGGACGGCGAACCTCGACGAACTGTTCCCCGACGTGGCCGGCCTGGGGCTCCGGCCGGACGCCATCCCCGGCCCCGGGTGAGTGTGGGGCCGGATCTCGCGAGCGGACGATGCCGTCAGTGCCGACTCCGGGTGATCGGCGAACCTGGCGAGGGCTCGGACGACAGACGGATATCAGAATATAGCAGGTTCCAGCTGTTTGTTCGGATTCTAACCATGCGAACACCCGTTCTCCGAAGTTATCGCGCCGGTTCGGGGGTTACGCGAACGTCTTCGAGACCGCCTCCTCGTCCGCGTCGCTCTCCTGCTGGATCTTCTCCCAGGCCTGTTCGAAGTCCTCCATCCGGACCTCCGTGCGGTCGTCGCGGATGGCGAACATCCCCGCCTCCGTGCAGATCGCCTTGATATCCGCGCCGGAGGCGTCGTCGGCGACCTCGGCGAGGGCCTCGTAGTCGACGCCGTCGGCGACGTTCATGCTGCGAGTGTGGATCTGGAAGATCATCTCGCGGCCCTCGGCGTCCGGCTTGGGCACCTCGATGAGGCGGTCGAAGCGGCCGGGCCGGAGGATGGCGCGGTCGAGCATGTCGAAGCGGTTGGTCGCCGCGATGATGGAGATGTTCCCGCGCTCGTCGAAGCCGTCCATCTCGGAGAGCAGCTGCATCATCGTCCGCTGGACCTCGGCGTCGCCGGAGGTCTTCGATTCGGTGCGTTTGGCCGCGATGGCGTCAATCTCGTCGATGAAGATGACGGCGGGCTGGCTCTGACGCGCGAGTTCGAACAGGTCCCGGACCAGCTTCGCGCCCTCGCCGATGAACTTGTGGACGAGTTCGGAGCCGGCCATCTTGATGAAGGTGGCGTCGGTCTGGTTGGCGACGGCCTTCGCGAGCATCGTCTTGCCGGTGCCCGGCGGGCCGTAGAGCAGGACGCCGCTGGGCGGGTCGATGCCGACCTCGTCGAACATCTCGGGGCTCTTGAGCGGGAGCTCGACGGTCTCGCGGACCTCCTCCATCTGCTCGTCGATGCCGCCGATGTCGGCGTAGCCGACGTCCGGCTTGTGCTCGACCTGCATCACGCGGGCCCGGACGTCCGTCTCGTCGTCCAGCACCTTGACGATGGACAGCGAGTTGTTGACCGCGACCCGGTCGTCCGGCTCGACGCGGCCGCGCGTCTCGTCGGTGACCTCGGTGAGCGCCTCCTGGTTGTTCCCGTGCTGCTTGATGACGATGCCCTCGTTCGTGAGTTCCTGGACGGTTGCCACGAACAGGGGCGACTGCTTGAGCTTCTTGTTCTCGTGGGTGAGCCGCTCCAGCTTCTGCTGGTACTTGTTGTTCTCGGCGCTTGCGTCCAGCAGCTTGTCCCGCATCTCCTCGTTCTGGCCCTCGAGAACCTCCAGCCGCTCTCGAAGTGCCTCCACCTTCTCCTGCTGGGAGGCGTTCTCGTCGTACGGCATCTCGACGTCGTCAACGGCGTCGGACATTACCCGAATATAGGGCCGCAGGCTCATAAGAGGTTTCGGGTAAGGACAGCCCGAGAACCCCGCGCCGCGGCCGGAGACCACTCGAGGGCGTCGACTTCGGGTGTTGCAGGGCGGTCGAGGGATGGATGCGTATGAATCATATTCTAACTCGTAATTATTATAATCGTGGGTCGCCGAACCCGAGTATGGCGACGGGTGACACCGCGACGGACGCACGCGACCCGAACGAGACCGGCCGACCCGCCGGGTCCGGGAGCGGGGAGCAGGAGGCCGCCGAGGCGGACGCCACCGCCGACTGGGAGACGGTGGCCTCGCTCCCGGCGAGCGCCAAGCTGGTGGCCCGGACCCTGGGGTACCAGGGGCCACTCACGGGGACGGGACTCGCCGACGCGACCCGGCTCCCGCCCCGGACCGTCCGGTACGCGGTCGACCAACTGGAGAGCGCGGACGTCATCGACGTTCGACCGGCGCTCTCGGACGCCCGCGAGAAGCGGTACCGGCTCCGGCGGGACTGACGACTCGGGCCCGGGACCGCCAGGGCGTGGCCGGCACACCACCGTAACGCTTGAACCGGTCGCCGGTCAACGAGCGGCAAGGGATGCCGGACTGTGACTACTGTGAGGAGTCGTTCGGGAGCGAGGAGGCCTACCTGAAGCACTTAGCGGGCACGCACGAGGGCGAGCTCGGCCCCATCGACAAGCGTCGCATCGGCGAGGCGGACGACGACGACGGCTCGCTGGCCGACGCCGCCGGCCCCATCGCGCTCGGGGCCATCGTCCTGTTCGCGGGGGCCACCATCGCCTATCTCGTGTTCTTCGCCGGGTCGGGCAGCGCCAGCGACGGCCCCTCCGGCCTCGGCTCCGTCCATGGCCACGGCACCATCAACATGACCGTGACGGGCCAGCAGGTCGACTTCAGCCGGCCGGAGTACCAGCGCCCGGGCGAGAACCGCTTCTTCCACTTCGAGGGCGGCAACGGCCGCATCTGGCACGTCCACGGCGAGGGCGTCACGCTCCAGTACGCGATGAACACCCTCGACATCGGCGTGACCAGCGACTCCGTCACGTTCCAGGGCACCACCTACGAGGACGCCGACCCCGAGTACGACGTCGAGGTGACCGTCGGCGGCGAGGCCGTGGATCCCTCGGAGTACGTCCTCACGGGCAGCAACCGGACGCCGGAGGCCCGCCGGACCAGCAGTGGGTCGCACGTCCGCATCATCGTGACGCGGACGAACTGACCCCCCGGCCCGTCCGAGCCACGGTTCAGAACTCGCCCAGCCGCGACTGGCCCCCATCGTCCTCGTCGAGTCCCGCGAGCGAGACGGCCTCGTCCAGCGCCGCGGCGAACGTCGACTCCTGACTCCGGTCGTACAGCGTCGCCGCGGGATGGACGCAGAGGAGCACCCGGTAGCTGCCCTCGCCGACCCGCGCGTCGTGGACGTCGCCCGCTTCGCTCGTCACGGCGACGGACCGCGCCAGCAGATGCTCGGCGGGGACCTTGCCCAGCGTCACGACGAGTTCGGGGTCGACGCGGGCCAGTTCCGCGGCCAGATACCCCTTGCAGTTCGCCAGCTCCTCGCTGTGCGGGTCACGGTTGTCCGGGGGCCGACAGCGGACGCAGTTGGTGATGCGGACGTCCTGCCGGGCCAGCCCCCGGTCCCGCAGCGCGTCGGTCAGCACGTCGCCCGACCGGCCGACGAACGGCTCGCCCTCGGCATCCTCGTTGGCGCCGGGGGCCTCACCGACGAACAGCAGGTCCGCGTCCGCCGGCCCGACACCGTTGACGATGCGCGACCGTGACGCACACAGCTCCGGACAGGCCTCGCAGGCCGTCACGTCGAGTCCCTCCATCTCCCCCGGGAGCGGTTCGCTCATTACCGGTGTCACTCGCGGCGGCCACTAAGAGCCCGCGGTCGGGCGGTCCCTCCGTGTGCGCGGGGGCGTCAGTCCCGCCCTCGTCGTGCGAAGTCGTCCCCGGCGCGGGCGGCCAGGCGTGCCACCCGGACCGGCTCGGGGCGACCGCCCTCGGGCGTGAACGCCACGACGACCTCGCGAGCGGTCCCGGGGTCACAGCCGACCGCCCGGACGAAACAGGTCTCCCCGTTGATTTCGACGGGCTCGCGGGGCGGCTGGCGCTCGTAGATATCAAGTCGCTCGTCGCAGTCTGCCGACTCCCCGGCGAAGGCATCCCGCAGGGTGGGCTCGAGTCCCTCGCTCGTCTCGAAGGAGACCGACAGGACCGGCCGATCGACGGCCTCGTGGATGGCGTGCAGGTCGAGCAGGTTGAACCAGGCCGGTGCGATGCCCGCGACTAGCAGGTATCGCACGTCCTCCCGGTCCAGTCGCTGCCAGCAGTCGATGACGGTCCGCGTCGCGTCCGTCCCCCCGACGGTCCAGGAGTCGAGGACGAGGTCGTCGAACGTGCGGTCCGCGCGGACGACCGCCCCCGCAACGGTAGCGCGGCGGTCGCCGGCCGCCGACTCGGCGACGCCCAGCGCGCGGACCCCGCCCTTCACCTCAGGACCCCTGCTCCTCCCCCTGGTCGGACTTGATCTCCTCGAGCTTGTTCAGCAGGTCCTCGCTGTCCGTGTCGCCGAACTCGTACTCGACCTCCCCACTGTGGTCGTGGTCGGCGGCGTTCATCCCCTCGTCCTCGAGATCGGTATCGATCTCCTGGTTCTCCTGTTCGGATTCGTCGTAGCTCCCGAAGCCCATGTCCAGTCGCATCTAGCGAGTTCTCAATTATAAATCGTACGCCGGGGGAACGGCTCAGACGTAGATGTAGCCCTCGAGGGGGTCGTATCGGGTCCCGTCCACGCACAGGTCCGCCGCGACCGCACGGGCGACGGCCACCGCCGCGACGAGGCCGTCCAGCGCGTCCCCGCCCGCGTCCGACAGGAGCCGCTCGCGAGGCACGCCGTCGAGGCGGACCCCCCAGTCGACGAGGCCGTCGAGGATGCGCTCGCGCCGGGCCGGCCCCTCCGGGTACTTGCTGTCGTCCTTGTACTTCCGGTCGGGGAGGTCCAGCGCGCGCAGCGTCGCCGCCGGGTAGACCTCCACCACGGCGGGGCGGTCGCCCGCGTTCCCGTCGTCACCAGGGAGCATCGGTGGCACCGCGACGCGGTCCGCCCGGACGAGGGGGGCGAGCACGTCCCGTAGCCCGTGGAGCGTCTGGTACCGCGTGATGAACGAGTACGGCGAGGAGGCGCCGGTGGGGCCGTCGGTGGCCCGCTTCAGCTCGACGCCGTCGGCGTCGCTCGCTCGGGCCCGCTCCTTCAGCGCCGACTGGAACGAGCGGCCGTCGGCGTCGGCGAACCGCTCTGCCACCCAGTCGAGGGCGCCCCGCCAGCCGTCGGTCCGGGCGATGTCGTCCGGGAGCACCGCCCGCGGGAGTCCGAGCGAGCAGTCCACGCCCGCGATACCCCCGCCGTCGGGCCCGTCACCCGCGAGGAACCCCCGGAGGTCCCGGAGGACCGCTGTACGGCCCTCGCCGTCGAACGCCTCGCTGGCCGGCCGGGCGTCGGTGACCCGGAGGTGGTCGTCGGCGACCTCGCCGGAGACGAGCCAGATGTCCTCGCCGGGCGCCGCGCTGCCGCTGAAATCGATGCCGTGGACGCGCACGGGCCGGCTTGGGCCGGTGGTCGTGAGAACCCGTCGCTCCGCGTGGAGCTTGCCATTCCCGGGAGTTTGATACGTCGTGGCGGCGTACAGCCGTCTATGCCCAAGACGCTGGAGATCACCTGTGCGGATTCGGACTGTGATCTGGACATGGCCGAACTCCACTACACCTACAACATGCCCGACGGCACCGGTTCGGAGGCGTTCAGCTGCCCGTACTGTGGCGGCTCGGTGGAGGCGATCGACGCGTGAGCGACTCGGACGACGACTTCGCCGAGGAGTTCGACGACTCGTTCGAGGACGCGTTCGAGGAGGACTTCGAGGACGCCGAGGACTCCGGGAGCGGGGTGGACCTGCCGTCGCTACGAGACCTCGGCGAGTCCGTCGGCGAGGCCGTCCTCGACGGGGTCGGCCGTGCCTCCGCGCGGCTGCAGGAGCGCCGCCCGCTGGCCGCGGACGTGCTCGAATCCGAGGACGCCTACCTCGTCGTCTTCGACGCCCCCGGCGCCGAGCGCGAGGACGTGCAGGTCCGATACGACGGCGCCGAGGTCGGCGTCCGGGTCGACCGCTTCCGCGAGTTCCAGGACGGGTTCGAGATGCGCGTCCCCGGCCGTGGCCTCTCGCTCTCCGGCGAGGTCACGCTCCCGGTCGGCGCCGACGTCGATGTCGACGCCGCCGAGGCCACGCTGACCGAGAACGGGACCGTCAGGGTCCGCGTCCCGAAGCGGACGGACGAGCACGCAGAGGGCGCGGACGAGGCGGCAGACGACACCGGCGGGGCGGAGGAGTAGGGACGGCGCCCGGCCCCGTTACTCCCCGACCAGCATCCCCTCCACGATATCGAACGACTCGTCCCCGTCGAACCGCGCCGGGTCGAACGGGCGGCACCAGTCGCCGTCGTGGATACCGCGGGCGATCCGCTCCCCGAGCGCCGGCGCGCGCATGAAGCCGTGGCCCTGCCATCCCGCGGCGACCACCACGTCGGGCGCGCGCTCGCCGAGCAGCGGGTCGCCATCGGGGGTGGCGGTGCAGAGCCCGGCCCACGCCCGCTCGACCGCCGGGGCCGTCCCGACGGCGTCGCGCAGGTGGTCGGCGCAGTCATCGAGGAACCATCCGTCCGCCGCCTCGCGCCAGTCGTCGGGGTCACGCTCGATCGGTTCGGTCCCGTCGCCGACGAGCAGTCCATCCTCGCGAGGCCGACAGTAGTAGCCCCCCGTCGCGTCGTACAACTGCGGCACACGGTCGGCCAGCGGCGTCGCGGCCGTGACGGCGGCCTGGACGCGGTACGGCTTGACCGGCACCGGCAGGCCCGCGTCCCCGAGCAGTCGCGCCGTGTGAGCGCCCGCAGCGACGACGACCGTATCGAAGGCACGTGACTCGCCGCCGACCCGGAGTCGCGGGGTGGCGGCCGTCTCGGCACCGTCGTTCGCTGGCGCCGCGAGCGCGACCGGCGTCCCCTCGCGGAGCCGGACCCCTGCGTCGACGGCGCGGTCAGCCATGGCCCGGGTGTAGCTCCCGGGGTCGGCGTACCCCGCGTCCCGGGCGACGGCCGCCACCTCGATGTCGGCCCGGAGCGCGGGGAACTCCGCCCGGAGGGCGTCCCCGTCGAGGAGGTCGACACGACGGCCGTGGGCCCGCATCCGCGGGACCTGCTCGCGGATGGCCTCGGCCCGGCCCCCATCGCCCTCGCGGGCCAACCAGACGTAGGGGTGGTCGGTGAACGACCAGTCGAAGCCCCCCTCGGCGTCGAGTTCGCGGAAGCGGGCCAGGGCGCGTTCGGCGACCACGGCGTCGACGTCCTCGGCGAAGGCGTCGTAGCAGACCCCGGCCGCCCGACCGCTGGCCCCCGAGGCGACCGTCCCGGCGTCGAACAGCCACACCTCGTCGCCACGCGTCGCGAGGTCGTGTGCGGCCGTCGCCCCGACCGCACCAGCCCCGACGACCGCGACCCGCCGTCCGTCCATACGCCCGCTCCGGGGCGGGCGGGCTTGGATGCTCCGGCCGGACGGAGTGCGGTATCCGGGGCCGTTCGTTCGTGGAGGGAACCCGATATAACTCGTTTTTGTCGCTATTTTCGGGGAGAAACGGACCGTTTCGGGGTTGAACGCTACAGAAGCCGGTTACGCGGGGAGTCGTCCCACCGAGTCAGCCCGCGTGGGGCTCATGGGGGCGCTGGAGCTCGACCGTCACGACCGCCCCGCGGGGGTCGTTGTCATCGACGGTGACCGAACCGTCGACCTTCTCGGTGAGTACCTGGACCATGTAGAGACCGATGCCCAGTCCCCGGTTGCCCGGCCCCTGTCGGCCCTCGCCGAACGCCTGCTCGGCGAGTCCGTCGGGGAACCCGGGACCGTTGTCGGCGACCCGGAGGCACGCCCGGTTATCGCCGTGGGACACCGCCACCGCCACGACGGGCGTCTCGGCGTCGTTGTGCTCGATGGCGTTCCCGAGGAGGTTCGTGACGACGGCCCGGAACGTCGTGTTCGCGACCACCTCGACGCCCGGCTGGATGTCCGTCTCGACGGTCGCCCCCGGGAACCGGTCGCGGGTGTGGGCCACCTCCTCGGCGACGAGTTCCGAGAGGTCGACGGTCGTCCGGTGACCCCCCTCGGTGATGGTGTCCATCACGACGCGGACGTCCTCGACCAGGTTCGTGATGCGGGTGCCGCCCTGCCTGATGTTCCGCAGGTAGCGCTCGTTCTCGGCGTCGAGGTCGAGGTCCTCGCCGAGGAGGTCGACGTACCCCTGGATGGTCTGCGTGCCGTTGAGCACGTCATGCCGGAGCATGTGGTTGACGAGTTCGAGAGTGTCGTTGCGGGCCTCCAGCTCACGGACGAGTCGTCGGTTCTGCGCGGCCCGGCCGCGGTTGAACCCGGCGACCAGCCCCAGGACCCCGCCGAGGTTGCCGAACAGAACGTAGCCGTCGGTCAGGGCCACAACCGTCGTCGTCCCGGTCAGCAGGGCCGACAGGTTGGCCCACGTGTAGAGGACGTTCAGCAGGAGGATACCGCCGGCGTACCACGCCGTCACGAACCAGCGGAGCCGGGGCTCGTCGAACTCGCGGTGGAGGACGACGGCGCCGAGGACGGCGCCCAGCGCGAGACCGACCTGCATGAACGCGTCGAACAGCAGCGTCACGAGGGGGGCGTCGCCCCCCGCGACCAGCGACAGACCCCCAGCTCCCGCGAACAGGATGGCGACCGCGCCCACCGCCACCTCGCCGCCGAAGGGGAGGTCGGAGGTCGGCCACGGCTCGCCGCGGTCCGACCTGTCCGCCAGCAGCCCCGTCTCCTCGGTCGGCTCGCCTCGACTCATCCGGAACCGTCTCGGATGACGGAACTGACAGTGTTAAACCTATCCACGCCACGGCCCGTCTCAAGCGGCCAGCCCCATCGCCTCGATCTGCTCCTGGTACCGGTTCCGGATGGTGACCTCGGTCACCTGCGCGACCTCGGCGACCTCGCGCTGGGTCTTCTTCTCGTTGCAGAGCAGCGAGGCGGCGTAGATGGCCGCGGCGGCGTAGCCCGTCGGGGACTTCCCCGAGAGGAGTCCCTGCTCGGCGGTCTCCGTGATTATCTCCTCGGCCTTGGCCTTGACTTCCTCGGAGAGTTCGAGCTCCGAGCAGAAGCGGGGGACGTACTGCTTGGGGTCGACGGGTTCCATCTCCAGGCCGAGTTCCTGGGAGACGTAGCGGTAGGTGCGGCCGATCTCCTTGCGCTCGACGCGGGAGACGTCGCTGATCTCCTCCAGGGACCGCGGGATGCCCTCCTGGCGGCAGGCGGCGTAGAGCACGGATGTGGCGACGCCCTCGATGGAGCGCCCCCGGATGAGGTCCTCGTCGAGACAGCGCCGGTAGGTGACGGAGGCCACCTCCCGGACCGAGCGCGGGACGCCCAGCGCGCTCGCCATCCG